>JAJVIN010000003.1 GCA_022071945.1 Thermoanaerobaculia bacterium
CCTGGGGCCTCCTGACCATCTCCGTAAGCGCATTGGATATGAACCGGCGAGAACCAGCACTTAGCCCTGAGGCGAGAACGATCTCTCGTCCATCCGGATCCACATACTTGAGCGGGTTATTTCTGGCATAGGCGTACCGGTTCCAGCTCTGGGGATCCTCGGGTCTGCCTTGCAGCTGGTCGGGGGCGGTGAAGCGGCCCAGGCGCGAGTGGTAGTCGCGGGCGTGGTCGAAGAAGCTCTTCCCAAATCCCTCGTCGTCCCGCTCCATCAGCGCGAAGCTCTTCCTCTGAGTGGAGGGAAGTCCGGTCCTGAGCTCTCCGTACGCCAGGTACTCCTTCGTCTCCATCAACGTCCCGTACTGGTTCGTCATCGCTCGCGGCGTCCCCAGATGGTCCGACGCGTAGTACTCGAACCCCGTCGTCCATGTCCTGCTCGACGTGTTCCACGTGTACGTCAGGGACGACACCAGCTGGCTCCCGAGGTAGACGTTGTCCCGCTTCCTCACCGTGTCCTGGTACTCCGTCACCACCCTGTTCCCAGGGTCCCTCAGCGTGTACGACGCCGACGGCTTCAACACCACCGTCCTCGGTCTCGCCCTCGTGACGAAGAGCTCCATCTCCCACCCCGACGTCACCTGCGTGGGGCAGAACATCAGCGGCGTCTGCGAACACCCGCTCGTGATCCCGTCCTGATACGCGCGGTTGATGTACGGAATCGCCCAAGGCTCCGCCGGCGGGTTGTCGGTCCACGCCGGTTGCACCGTCGGAGGGGGAACTACGATCGGCGTCACATCGGCGTAGTACTTCGTCCTCATCACGAAGACCGCCATCTCCTGCCGCGTCACCGTGTTCTCCGGACAGTAGTTCCCCGATCCGCACCCGCTCGTGATCCCGGTCTCGTATAGCTTCTCCACGTATCCCCAGTCCGGGTCCGTGCACGGCACGTCCCCGAACGACGGTGTCTGGCACGACGTCCTCGGCGCCAGCCCCAGGGCCTCGATGACGATCCGCGCCATCTGCCGCCTCGTCACCGACGGGCTCCCCACCTCCGGCACCGCCTTCACCACCCGCTCGTCCGCCCCGTCGTACAGGTACCTCATCTTCGTCCCCGGCGCCTCGTACGTGTGCTTCCTCCCCTTCACGTCGTATTCAAACACCTCGGTCCCGATTGCCAGCAGGTTTCCCCTCGCATCGTACGTCCCCGCCGTCAGCTGGTTCGTCGCGTCGGTGACCCCAAACGACTCCGTGACCCCTGTCCACCCGTTTTTCCGCGTCTTCAGGTTCCCCCACCGGTCGTACGTCATCTCCTCCCGGATCAGAGTCGTCCCCCTCGGTCCCGGGTCCTTCACGCTCGTCAGCCGCGAACCCTCATCGTACCCGTACGTCCGCGTCCCCGCCTTCGAGATGTTCCCGTCCCCGTCGTACGTCATCACCCCGCTATTGAACTCGCCCCCCGATATCAGGGCCGGACGGCTCCGCGCATCCATCGAGATCTGGACCACGCTCCCGTTCCCCAGCGTGTACGACTTCAACGCTCCCGACGGCCCGTACGAAACGCTCGTCACCGACGGGACCGGGCTCGCCATCTCCGTCGTCTTCACAGACGCTTCCGTCTGCATCCCAGCCTTGTAGCTCCGCGTCTGGGTCAGTCCCATCCACGACCCGTTCGCCGGGTGCCGGTACTCCGTCAGGTTCCCGCTCCCGTCGTACGTGAACGTTTCCGTCACCCCGATCCCATTCTCCCGGTAGCTCGTTCCCGCCTCCATCTGAGGCGACACCGTTCGGCTCGAAAGCTTCCCGCTCGTTGCCCCGTACGTGAACCGCTCCACCATCGTCAGTCCGGGCGGCGCCATCGCGGGATCCGCCGGCCAGTACGCCGCGCTCTGCTCGTATCGCGCTTCTCCCGACGGGTTCCACCCCCGCCGCTCCGCGAGCCTTCCCGTCATCGCCGTGTCCCAGCCGTTCGCAACCACGGGCACCGCTCCCGCCGCCGTTCCGCCGGTGCTGGCCTTCTCCCTCGTCAGCCTCCCCGCCCGGTCGTACTCGTACCCGCTCCAGATTCCCCCGTCCGTCTTCTCCCTCACGTTCCCCATGGCGTCATAGGACAGGTACTCCACCGCCCCCGTCTTCTCCGGGTGCGTCTCCCGCCTCAGGAGCCCGGAGGCGTCGTAGAGCCATGTCCGCTTCTGGATGTAGGCATCGGCCGCCTCCGGCATCGACGTCGCCGGCGCCGAACTCGCCTTCCCGTCGTCCTGCGCCTGCGACAGCTTCCCGAGCGCGTTGTAGTACAGGAAGGAATGCGGCCCCAGCACTACCGTTTCCTCCCCCGCCACGAATGCCGGCTCGACCACGATCGTCAGTTGCCCGAGCGCGTTCACCCTCCTCGCGCTCACCGTGTATCGCTGCGGCCCCGCTGTCGCGCTTCGTTCCCGCCACTCGAGCATGTCCGACTCGCTGATCGCCGCCGTCGGACCGTACTCCCTCTTCACCCTGTATCCGTCGGCCGTGACCTCCCGGCGTACCCTCCCCAGCGCATCGAACTCCGAGTAGCTCGTTCCAGATGTGGGAGTCGTCGTGAAGCAGGCCGATGCGTCCGTCCCGCCCGGCGTCGTTTCCGTCCCTGTTCCGCAGTCCGTCCACTCCGACACGAACGTCACGTCGCCGCTCAGCGCGTACCGCGTCTGTTGCACCCCGAACTTCATACCCGTCCCCGAGACCGCCGCATCCGGGTATCGCCGGATCTTCCTCTCCAGTCTTCCCAGCCGGTCGTACTGGTACGCCTCGTATGGCCCCGTGCCGCTCTCCGTCAGCCCGCAGGCATTCGTGCTCCCTTTCTTCACCAGCACGTACGGCTTCAATCCCGGCGGGTTCACCGCGTGGCAGTACGTCTCCGTGTCCGTCTCTCCCGGTGCCGTAACCGACGTCAGCCGCCCCAGGCCGTCGTACTCGTACGTCGTTTCAAGCCCCGCGGGATCCCGCGAGATCGTGATCCATCCCGTGTTCCCGTCCCGCGTCACGTCGAACCGCTTCAGCAGCTCTGTGTCGTCCGCCTTCAGCCACCGCGACTGGACCACCTGCCCGTACTGGTACGACCGCCCGATCGCATACCCCAGATCAAGCTGCGCGGTCCCGTTCTTCTTGACCGTCTTCCTCTCTATCTTGACGTTCCCGCTCGTCCCGTCTTGCTCGTACACCGTCTCGAGCTTCCACACCCCGCTGTCCACATCTCCCAGCGTCGCCTTCGTCAGAAACCCGTTCACCGCGTACTCGTACGACGTCTTCGTCTCGCACGGCGCATGACGCTCCGGGCAGGTGGTTCCCCCGTCGTTGTATTCGTCCTTCACGCTCTTGGACCCAGGCCGCTTGAGGTCCCACCGGGCCTCGTCCGCGTTCCACTCCGTCGTCTCGACGCGCTTCACGAAGTCCGTCGGAAACAGAGACCCCGAATTCGCCTGCTTCTCCGTCGTCCAGATCGAGTACTCCCTCGCCGGTTCGTTCCATCCTGACGCCGTCTTCTGCAGGCACACCCTCCCCAGGAAGTCCGTGCACGACGCTCCCGCCGTGAACGTCATCGGCGCCGTCGGCTCGGTGCTCTGCTCGTAGCTCGGGTTCGCCCCGTACCACGTCACCGTCCTCATCAGCCGCCCCACGCCGCCGCTCCACTCCGAGATCTTCTTCGTTCCCTCGACCCTCTCGAACGTCCCGCATGTCCCGAACGTGTCGGTCCACATCCCCCAGCACGACACGATCGTCCGCTCCGGCGTCCCCGTGCCTTCACCGTTCGCGTAGATCCGCTGGAGCACTTCCTGCCCGCCATCCACCCGGAACACATGCCGCCGCGACCGCCGCCCCCCGTTCCCGTCCGGCTCCCCGACAACAACCACCCTCACCGCCCGCAGAAAATCCGGCCGAGGCGGCTCGTTGGCCGGGTGCCCGTCTTCCTTCTCCGCCATGGAACGCCGCTTGTAGACCCTCTCGGAAACCACCGTCCCGTCGCTCTCCGTCCGCTTCTCCACGGCAGGGGAAATCTCGACGAACTGCGCCCGCCAGACCTTCTCGCACATCGGCTGGTTCGATTCAGGCTCGGCCGGAGGCGGCGTAAGCGGCGGAAGCGGCACGACGAGCTCCTCGGGATCCAGACAGGTCGAATCATTCCGCACGCACGGGTATCCCGGGGTCGTCCCGTACTCGTAGTCCACCGTCCCCCCCGTCGGAATCGTCACCCTCCTCAGCGTCCCCTTCCCGCTCACCCCCTGGTCGTATGCGAACGTCCAGTTCTGGTCCGAGATGCTCACCGTTCCCAGCATCGGCAGCACCGGATAGGACGGTCCCATTACGGTACAGCCCTGTACGACTCCCCCCTCGAACACTCGCATGATCGGAGCCGCCGCGGTCTGGCTGAAGCTCGCGGTCAGAGTCCCGCCCCCCACCTTCGGGAGGCTCACGCTCGAAAGAACTGGCCAGATCTCGCCCGACGCCCCGTTCCACGTCCCCCACGAGAACGTGATCTTCCGATCCCCTGCCAGCACGATTTCCTTGACCCGCCAGTCCCCGCCCGCCATGTACTCGACCGTCAGCACGTTCTCGTTCCCGTACCGGTCCGTCACCGACGTCAGACCCCACCGGGTGAGCACCCCTCCCTCGCCCGGATTCACGTTCCGGAAGTCGTACTCGTTGCTCGACGCTGGTGGTGTCTGCGGCGTCGCGTAGTGCCACTGGGTCCCGTCTGGTGTCCTCACCACGTACCCGTTGGCGAGCTCGATCAGTCTGACGTCGCTCCCGTCGCTTGCTTCCATGGCTACCCCGAAGTCCTGCCGAGTTCCGTTCGGTGTCTGGAGCCACCGGTGCGGCAGGCCCTCACCCGGCGGAATCCACTCCTCCACGTACCCCCCTCCGATGCTCCACCCCACGCCCAGCGCCGGGTCCCCAATCACGTTCGCCCGCCCCGCCCACTCGTTCCCGCATCCCAGCTCCGATGGCCCGCACTCCGGCCTCACCATGTGCCAGAACTTCGACGAGTAGTTCGCCGACAGCTGGAACGTGAACCCCGCCGTCACCGGGTACTCCGGCCCGATCGGTATCGTCAGCTGAAGGTCTCCCGAGAACAGGTTCACCCGGTCGAATCCCGACACGTCGAACACCTTGTCGTGCTTCTGCGCCGGAAGCGTCTCGGCCGGCTGGTAGATCGACTCGGTGGCGTTACTGGAACGAGCGATTGCCCCGGCAGTGACCAAGGCCACGGCCAGGCCCCGCGTGCGCGACAGTGTCTTCCTCATGAGGTGTCTCCTCGGTTCGTTCCACCCGCGGCCACCGGCTACCGGCGGCATCCTCGGGCTCGCCTGAAGCTACCTGGAATCCCCCCCCCCCGCATGAGGCAAAAGGTTGATTCCGCATGAACCCGATGATTCAGTTCTCGACCGCCGGGTGACGGCCGTCACGT
Source organism: Thermoanaerobaculia bacterium (assembly GCA_022071945.1). Classification (GTDB taxonomy): domain Bacteria; phylum Acidobacteriota; class Thermoanaerobaculia; order UBA5066; family UBA5066; genus JAJVIN01. Next base: position 5,440 of record JAJVIN010000003.1, read on the forward strand.
TTCTGTTTGACATCGTCACGGGCATTCTCGGAGATCCAGAAGGGGCGCCCGTGACGGAATGGATCCGATGGCGCTCTTCGCTTCGACTTCCGTGGTCCCTTCTGGAACCGGGATTCCCCTCCCAGCTCCCGGCTGGGCCCCTCCCGGGGAACCTGTATCGGATCGCCCGAGGGCGGACGATGAGGTTCGAGGCCCTCTCTCCGACCGGCCGGAGCTCTCCACCGGATTTTCACGTTCCCGGCCGTTTTGCGCGTTTCGCTCTGATCGATCTCCTGTAACCTTCGCGCAGATGAACCGATCGCTCAAGTCAGGGCCGCAGGTGGCCGGGATCATGGACGCGGAAGGGGCCAACGTCGATCTCGCGCTGATCGACCGGATCAAGCAAGGCGACTCCTCCGCTCTCGACGAGCTCTACCGGCGCTACTCCTCGCCGGTTTTCTCTCTCGTCTGGAAGATCCTTCAGAACTCGGAGGAGGCCGAGGACGTCTCACTCGACGTGTTCTGGCAGATCTGGCGACAGGCGGAGCGCTACGACATCTCCCGGGGGGCTCCACCCGCCTGGATTTTCACCCTCGCCCGTTCCCGCGCCATCGACCGCCTCCGGGCCCGGCAGCGGCGGGAAGATCGAACGATCTCCATCGACGACCCCGAAATCCACATCGACCCTCTGGACGAGAACGCGTCGCCCGACCAGGTCGCGTCCTTCAGGCAGACCCGGGACGCCGTCAGGAAGGCGATGACGACGCTCTCACCCGTCCAGCGAGAGGCTGTCGAGCTGGCCTTCTTTCAGGGTCTCACGCACGTCGAGATCGCCGAGAAGCTCGGTCAGCCCCTCGGCACGATCAAGACTCGGATCCGCCAGGGCCTGATCCGTTTGCGCAAGCAGCTCGACTAGGACCGCAGATGACCCGGACGCTCTCTCTCGACGAGGAACCCGATTTCGACGACGTCATCGTCCTCCTGTCGCTCTCGGCACCCGCCAAGCCGGCGCCAGAGTCCCTGGGGAGACGGCTCAAAGAACGGATGGAAAACTCCCAGCACGAGTCCGAGTGGGTCTTTCGCATCGTCAGCCGGCCCGCCGACGTCGTCTCCGTCCTCGACCTCAAGCCCCCCGAGGGCAACCGTGCCCGTGGCGAAGCCCCGCTGGGCCGGTTCTTCTGGGACCGCGAGCGTCACAGGGGGTCGTTCTTCTGCTGGCACCTCCCGTCCGCCCGCTCCTACGCCCTCTGGATTCACTCGGGCAATCAGCACTTCCGGGCCGGCTTTCTGAATCGCGACCCGGAAGGAGACGGTGAGCTGCCCTTCATCGAGGTTCCATCGGGCGTCGAGTCCATCTCGGCCATCACCCTCCTCGACGTTGCCACGGAAGAAGTCGTCCTTTCCGGAACGGCTCGCTGACCCTCTCCCGGTCCGCGAGGCCTTGGGGGAGTGGTTCCGGATTCACCGGCGAGACCTCCCGTGGCGAAGAACCGTCGATCCCTACCGGATCCTCGTCTCCGAGCTCATGCTCCAGCAGACGACGGTGGCGGCCGTCCTTCCCCGCTACGGACCGTTTCTCGATCGCTTCCCCGATGTCGTCACCCTGGCCTCGGCAACCGGCGACTCCATTCAGGCCCTCTGGAGCGGCCTCGGCTACTACGCCCGCGCCAGAAACCTCCAGCGGGCGGCCGAGGCCATCGCCAAATCGGGGAGATTCCCAGAAACTGCCGCGGAGCTCTCCCGGCTTCCCGGAATCGGCCCCTACACGGCCGCCGCCGTCGCGTCGATAGCCTTCTCGGAGCCGGTGGCCGCCATCGACGGCAATGTCATCCGCGTCCTGTGCCGTCTCGCCGGCCTCCCCATCGAGGCCCACAGGGCCGCCCGGGAGACTTCCATCCGGGCGCTCGCCACGCACCTTCTCGACCCGGCGCACCCGGGGGATCACAACCAGGCCGTGATGGAGCTGGGAGCCACGACGTGCCTCCCTCGCGCGCCTCGGTGCGCGACGTGCCCCCTTGCGAGCTTCTGCCGCGCGAGAGCAGCGGGAACCCCAGAGGCCTTCCCCCTCCCCGCCAAGCGCGCGAAGACCCTCCGGATCCCCCTGGCAGGCCTGGCAAGGCTGAGCGGCGGCCGCCTCTTCCTCGTTCCCGATGACGAGTTCGTCGCCGGACATTGGTCCATCCCTTCCCTGCGGATCGGAGACGGCCGCCTCGCCGAGGAAGCCCTTCGGCAGCTCGTCTCGAGGTTCGATCCGGCCGGGAAGGAACCGGTCCGGCTCCTCGGCACCGTGCGCCACACCGTGTTGAACCGGCGCTACGAGGCCGTCCTCTTCCTTCAGGAGGTCGAAAGGACGTCCGGCGGTCCCCCCGGACGCTGGCTGGACAGCCAAGCCGTCGAGCAGATCGCCCACGGCGGATTCCTCCGGAAGGTCCTTCGCCTCCTCAGTCAGACGCCGGTTTCGGCATCTTCTCGAGCAGCCGGTTCGCCTCGGCTGGGTCCTTCACCGGGCTGATCAGATCCCAGGGAAGCTCGACCGATACGAAGCGGTGGATGAACCGGACCGCCACGATGAGGCGGAAGTGACCCCGTCGCTTCTCGATGACCCCGAGGTACCCCTTGAAGGGTCCCTCCATGATCCGGACCGGGTCGCCCTCGGTCAGCTCCGGATGCGGAATGAGAGGGAGTTTCGTCTCCTGCAGCTTCCTGATCTGGAGCAGGTCCTCGTGGATCGCAGCCTGATCCAAGACTTCGAGAAGCCTCACACAGAGGTTCGTCTTGAGCATCTCCAGACGCTCCTCGATCCCGCCCCTGAAAAAGAGATACCCCGGAAACAGCGGAAGGTAGGAGATCCTGTTCCTCCCGCCGCTCATCATTCGCTGCTCCCGCTGAGGCAGGTAGTACGGGACCTTCCGCAAGAGCGCCTCTCGCGCCGCCAGCTTCTCCTGCCGCGAACGGAGGTGAACGACCCACCAGGGTTGTTCGTCGAGCGGTGTGTCGAAAAGGTGCTCGGGATAGAAGTCCGCCTCGGGCTTCAGTATCGGCACAATTCGGAGGTTAGCAGGTCTTGACCGCGGGTAACATCCAGCCATGTACGTCGTTGCGGTTCACGGCTACCCCCTCGACCACCGCCTGTATGGACCTCTCGCGTCCCTCGCCCGGGAGGGCAGGCTCGGGTCCGGCGTCGAGGTTTTCGCACCGGACCTTCGGGGCCGGGGGAACTCCCCTCGCAAGGCGGAGTCCATCCACCCCATGCCGCTTTTTGCGAAGGACCTCGCGGAGGACATCCGGGCGGCCCTTCCAGAATCGGAACCCTTCGTCCTGATGGGCCTCTCGATGGGGGGCTACATCGTCCTGGAGTTCCTCGCTTCGGAGGCGCGGGCCTTCGGCTCCCGGCTTGCGGGAGTCTGTCTGTCAGGCAGCCGGGCCAGCGCCGACACCGAGGCCGGGAGGAACGGCCGTGAGGAGGCAGCCCGGGACATCGAAAGCAGAGGGATCGCCGCGGCCCTCGAGACGATGATGCCCCGCCTCTTGCCAGCACGGCGCCAGAACTCGAACGAGGCTGACATCACGCGAAAGATGATCCTCGACACTCCGCCCCCGACGGCCGCGGCGGATCAGCGAGGAATGGCTGTCAGGCGCGAGCATTTCGACACGCTCGAGGCTCTCCGCGTGCCCTTCCTCGTGATCGGCGGAGAATCCGATCCCCTCATTCCGGCGACCGAGCTCGAAGCCATGATGGAAGCGGCGGCCTATGCCCCGTACTCGAGGCTCCTCACCCTTCCCGCGGTCGGCCATCTGGCGCCTCTCGAGGCGCCCGAGGAGGTCGCCAAGGCTCTCGCCGAGCTGATCCAGAAAGGGCGGAGCCTGGCTTGAAGAGGAAGCGGCCGGCGGAAACGGCACACCGGGAGAGCGCCCTTCCCTTCGGCCTGCGTTTCTTCACCGGCGCGGCGCTTCTCCTTCCGTTCCTGGTCATTTCCCTGACCTCGGACGAGTCGATTCGCGAGGTCAAGACCTTCGCTCAGGCCCTGGCGACCGGCCTGGCTCTCTTCTCTCTCTGGCGGTTTCGGGCCGACGGTCACCATGACCGGCACGTTCCCCCGCGCGGCCTCCTCATCACGGCAGTCGCGGCAGCAGGGCTCCTCCTCTTCTCCACGATCTCTGGTCTCTTCGGCAGGACCGATCCCTTCACGCTCGTCCCGCTTCTGGCCGGGGCCGGGCTCTTTCTCTTGGGATTCCATCGCACGGGAGAAGCCGTCCTCGAAGTCCTGACACCCTGGCTCGCCGGGATGGCCGGGCTGACCGGAGTCCTGGCCGTCCTCCAGCGTCACGCGGGTCTCTTCAGACTCCCCTTCGAGGCTCCCGAGCCGCGCTTTTTCGCGACGGCCCTGGTCGGAAACCCGGGCGACACCGCGGCCGCCATCGTGATCCCAACTCTCATCGCCCTCGGCATCGTCTTGGGACGGGGTTCTGCGCCAGGCAAGCTGATGGGACCGCTTGTGTGTCTTCTAGGCGGAATCGCCGTCGTCGCTGTCACCGAGACCATGACGGCGCTCCTGGCCCTTGCCGCGGGATCCCTCGTTCTCCTGGCCCGGTCACGTGCCGGGCGTCTCTCGATCCTGGGCCTCGCTCTCGTTCTCGCCATCCTCGTTCCGATGAGCGGGGCGGGACGGCGGGCGCTTCAAAAGGTGGCTCAGCTGCGGGCCGGACAGTGGGATGCGGTCTTCACCCAGCGGGACATCGGCTTTCTGGCTGCCTCCGAGATGGTCCGTGAGCACCCCCTTTTGGGCACCGGCCCGGGGACGTTCTCGAACGAGTTCGTTGCGGCCCGGCTCGCGGCCGAGGCGAGGACGGGCAGGAGGCTCGTTCACCGGAGCGGGTCGGCCCACTTCGAGAATGCTCACTCGGAACCCCTCACCGTCGCCGCCGAGTGTGGCGTGGGGGTGGCTTTGGCTGGGCTCGCGGGTCTCGGGTGGGTCCTGGTCGCGCTGATCAGGAAGGAGGAGGGACCGAAAGAGCGGCCGTTGGTCTCGGCATGGACGCTCTCTGCCTGCCTCCTCGGGTTCGGAGTCCTCTGTGCGGCCAGCTTTCCCTTGAGGCTGGCAGTGACGGCTGGGCCCTTCTCGTTCCTCCTCGGGATCGCCGTCCGAAGAATCAGCGAGGTCAGATTCAGCGAGAGTCCGCGCCCCTTCCCCCGCTGGCCCCTTGCCGCCTTCGCGGTCCTCCTGTGCCTCTCCGCGGGTCTGCGGTGGACGGCCTTCTCTCGCTTCGCCGAGGCCGAGGGGGTCGTCCGGGACATCGGCAGCGCCCCGCCAGCAATCAGGCCGATCGCACTCGCCGAGGCGCGTCTTCAGCTCCAGTCCTCCGTGGGGATCGAGCCGCGCCGGGCCGTCACATGGCTGACCCTCGGAGCCGTTCACAGCCTCGAGGGCGACCCCGCCAAGGCGTGGGAGTCCTACAAGAGGGCTCTTGCCCTGGAAGAACGGGCCGAGATCGTGATGAACCTGTCCCGGCTCGCCTCGGCCAGGGGGGACCTCGACCTTGCGGAACAGCTTTCTCTTCGGGCCGTCTGGATCCTCCCGAGGCTCGCCGAATCCGCCCCGTCCTCGGTGGACCGGGAAAAGCTCCTTGCCGAGATCACCCGCCGGGAAGCCGCGGCCGATCCCCCATCCCTCCCGGACCTCTGAGCCTTCTAGACCCCGGAAACGCGGAGGATCGTGGAGACGGTCCGGATCAGGATGAAGATGTCGAGGGCCGGATTCCAGTGCAGGATGTAGCCAAGATCGTATCGGAGCTTCACGTCCGGCTTCGTCGCATAGGCCCCCATGACCTGCGCGAGGCCCGTGAGACCGGGCTTGATCAGATGGCGGAGCCGGTAGGCCGGGATCTCCCTCAAGAACCCCTCGACGAACTCCGGCCGCTCGGGCCTCGGTCCAATCAGGCTCATCGCGCCCTGAACCACGAGGAGAAGCTGCGGGAGCTCGTCGATCCGCGTCTTCCTGAGCCACTTCCCGATCCGCGTCAGCCTGGGATCGCTCTTTTCGGCCAGCTGCGGTCCTGACCCCTCCTCCGCGTTCGCGACCATGGTGCGGAGCTTCCAGATGTAGAAGACCTGTCCGCCCTTACCCACCCGCGCCTGCTTCAAGAACGCCCCGCCAGAAGACTCGAGGCGAACCAGAAGCGCCGCCAGCCCGATCACCGGCCCGGCGAGAACGAGGAGCACGGGACCGGCCAGGATGTCGAGGAGACGCCGCAATGCCCTTGCGGGGAGACCGGCACCTCGCGGCTCGACGAGCTGGACGGGCAGGTCCCCGAGCGTCCGGGAGGTGATTCCGGCAGTCAGGATGTCCGTCAGTCCTGGCAGGACCCAGAGCGAGAACTCGCCGTCGACGCTCTTCTCGAGAAGCTCGATCAGGTACTCCCTATCCTCGCTCCGTTGCGAGGCGAAAACCACGTCCTGAGCTTCGGGCGGAACGAGGTCCGGGCTGGCGGGACCCGTCTCGAGCTGTTGACGCCATTCCAGGAGCGTGTGCCCGGCGATCGCGCCGCCGGCCAAAGCTCGGGCGGCCCGCCCGGCATCCTCGCTCGCACCCAGGACGAGAACGGGCCTGATCCCGATCGGGACGAGCCGGTCCCCGGCCCATCGCCAGAGCTCGAGGGTGACGAAGAAGACGGGCACCTGCAAGAGGATGACGGTCCGGGGGACCGGACGGCCGGCCAGAAAGAAGAGCGCGATGAGAAGGGCCGCGTTCAAGAGGACGGCAACCAGAAACCCGCCCCGTTCGCGGATCTCCTCCGTCGACTGCTCATAGACCCCGGTCAGGTAGAGAGCAAAGAGGGTCAAGAGTCCGACCAGAAGGAGCCAGGGGAAGAAATCGAGGGAGACGTTCTCTTGCGGCAGAAGCCCCAGTGTCCCCGGGATCGGCACGACCCGGCGGAACCAGACGGCCGCCACGAACGTCGCGATCCCGGCGACGGCATCGCCGAGAACCAGGACGATTGTCCGGCCGGATCGTTCTCCTCGCGGCTTCATCCCCGTTTCAGCCCAACTTCGCCGGATGCCGAGGCTGGGTCAGGACCGAAGAGTACAACTGCCCGAGCTCGGCGAGCACGCGCGTGCGAGAGGCGAAGCGCTCGACGAAGGCGCGTCCCTCGCGCCCGGTCCGAGCGGCCTCTCCGGGATCGGAGAGAAGGGCGAGTACGGCGTCGGCGATCTCCGTCGGGGTGGAGGCCACTCGGATGGGGGCGTCCACCCCGTCCGTCCGGCATCGTTCCAGAAGGTCGGGCGTCCCGACGACGGCACAGCCCGCCTCGAACGCCTCGAAGACCTTGTTCGGAGTCCCCATGCCGGGGGGCAGCGGCGCCACCGCGATCAGGGCGGACCGCAGCGACTCGCCGATGTCGGCCGCCGGGCTCTCGAGCCGGATTCCGTTTCGCCCATCGTAAGGGCGCAGCCACCCAGGAGCATCCGCTCCCGCCAGGAGGAGCCCGGCGTCCGGCCGAGAGGCCCGGACCCTGGGCCAGACCTCATCGACAAGAAGGCGGCAGGCAATCTCGTTGGGCCGGTAGGCCAGCCTTCCCGTGAAAGCCACGAGCGGCGCGCGAGACCCGGAGGCCGAGAGCGGGCGCAGCTCGACGCCGTTGGGAATTGCGACCGTCCCCTCGGGCAGCGCGGACACATCTCGCGGGGTCGTCGCCAGGGTCGCCGACGCGCGCGCCCGGAGTTCCCTTTCGGCCCGGCGGAGTCTCGGGGCCTCGAGCCTCCAGTAGAGGCGCCGCCAGATGGCGGGGTCCCCCCGGACGGAGAGTTCCGCCGCCGCCCCGAGAGCGTCCACGTAGTCCACCACGATCGGACAGGACGGGAGGGCGTTCCGGAGGTACGGAAGGAGTCGGGTCAACACGACGACGCAGAGCTCGACCGGTCCCGCGCGCCCGATCTGCCTGGCCCATGGGCCCGAGAAGAGGGCGGCCTGAAGGGGGTCCTTGCTCAGGGCGAGCCGTGGCAAGGTGAGGGCGGCACGGAGAGGATGAAGGGGCACGGCGAGAGGCGTGACCCCGGGCCGAGGAGGCGGCGGGCTTCCGCCGCCCAGAAGGACGACGTTGAAGCCCGCCAGGAGGAGTGCCTCGAGGTGAATCTCGGCCCGGAGCCGGTCCCCGGTGTGGCCGGAGAACGGGAACCGGGGCGCGACGAGAAGGGCCCTCAGTTGCCAAACCCCACGGGAGCCCCCGCGATGGCGGTCCCGAGGGTAAAGATATCCGCTCGCTTGGAGGCCGGGTTGTTGTCGATCTTGGTCACGAGGGCGAGGACCCGGCCGTTCCCACCCGTCGCCTGGATCTGGAGCTCGAGGTCCTTGAACTCGGTCGCGCTGGTGTCGACCTGCAGGATGTCCCTCACGACCCTGTTGATCTGGAGCCGCTCGTTACTGTCGAGGTTGTAGGTCTTCTCGCCGAGAGCTGCTCCCGAGGACCCGGACTTCGCGAGCCGGGCTTTCACCTCGACGGGCTGGCCCGAGAGCTCGGCCAGGATCAGGTTCGTCCGGAAGGCGAAGCCCTCCTCGATGGCGGGGTGGTTGATGATGCTCTGAGAAGCACCGGAGGCGGTGGTCCCGATGACTTCCTGAGAGCTGACCGTCCAGACTCCGAATTCCTGTCCTTCGGGCTTTCCGGGAGCCGGGTTGACGGCCGAGATCGACTTCCCCTTGCTCACGTCGTTCAGGTCGATGGGCGTCGAGGTCTCCGAGGAGATCGACAGGGGCGAGAGATTTCCCTCGAACTTGATCATCCCGGCCGAATCCTGGTTGAGGAGGAAGAGGTCGGCGAGCGTGTCCTGGTAGACCACGGCCTTTGGCCCCTGGGCCCGGGCGGGGACCGTCACCGGCTTGACGATGCTCGGCGCTCCGAACCTCTTGTCAGGAATGTAGGTGAGGGTCAGGGTCACGTCCTGGCGGCTGAGATTCGCAATGCTCAATCTCGAAGTGTAGAAGGAGCTGTTGGCGGCATAAGACCGGACGGCCGCCGGGAGATAGGCCGGCTGCCCGGCCGCCCTGGAAGAAGCCCTGGAGATGATCGAGCCGGTCTCGCTCGTTCGGAAAAGCTCACCCGCTCGCGAGGCGTAGCTCTGGGAAGCGTTGTCGATGATCGTGGCAAAGACGGCCACGGCCCCGTCCCCAGACTCGGGATAGACCTCGACGCTGCCGCCGTCGTACCGGGCATTCGACGGAAAGAACGTCGTGTCGTTCGAGTTGACCTGGGCCTTGGAGTAGGCCTTCACCTCGAGGCTCTTGCGAGCGAGCTCTTTCCCGTCCTTGTCGTAAAGCCGGAGACTGACGGTGGCGGGCTTGCCAGACGTCTCCGCGAGGATCAGGTTCGTCCGGAAACCGGCGCCGGGATCACGGATTCCCGCCAGAACGGCGAACTCGTCGCCGGACGCGAAAAGCCCCGCGGAGTCCTTGACAGCCGGAATCACACCGGCCCGCTTGACGCCCTGGCCCGAGACCATGACGGGAATCTCGGATCCGTACCGGGCGATGACGTTGTCCTTGGTCGTGATCGAGTCGGCCGTCGAACGGATCGAGAGCTGGCCGAGCTGGCTCGATCGGATCTCGACCTGTCCGCTCAGCTCGTTGACCTGGAAGAGGCTGTTGACGAGGTCGGCGAGGCGGTACGTCTGGTAGGGGGCGAGGCGAACCGTGCTCTTCTTGACGTCACCGCCAGCGAGGCCGTCCGCGTTGTTGGGGGTGAAGTAGAGATCCGCCACGACCTCGGTGCCGCCCTGGTTGCGGATCCAGCCGTCGGAGAGGAACCTGGCATTCCCCAGGCCACCCGCGGCCACGGCCGAGCCGATGATCAGGGAGAACTGGTTCGACGTGAGGAGAGGCCGGCCGGAGCCTCCGGTCGCGACAGGAGGCTCGTCGTCGACGACCTGTCCGTACGCGGAATCCTCCGAATTGCCGTCCACGTTCACGAAGACGAGGCCCGTCACGAGGGGCGGACGCCCGTCGTCGGCCGTCCGCTTCGTCCGGTCGACCTGGAGCGTGAACTCCCGCGTGGCGCCCGGAGCGAGAGAAGACGTGAAGTCTCCCGTGACCGACAGCCAGCCGCCTCCCGGCCCGATCCGGCTCGCGAGGCGCACGGGTGCGGTGCCCGTGTTGATGAGGGTCACCCTCTGCGACGGCGGATTGCCGGAACCGGAGGAACGGAAGTAGATCTCGTTGGTCCCGAGATACTGGAGTCTCGAGCCCTGGCTTCCGGTCGACGTGCCTTCGAGAACGGTCAAGCTGACGGGCGTGGAGAGCGACTTCGTCGCCCCCGATTCCTGCCACGAGGCGATCAGGTTGGATTTCTTCAGACCGGCCTGGCTCGTGACACCACCCTGGAACTGGAGCCGCACCTTGACGTCCTGGCCCGGCGAGACGCTGCTGAAGGAACCGGGAGACGGGGTGAAGAGGCTCCCGTCAGTTGCGAGGGAGAGGCCTCCCGGGGCGCTCCCGATGTTTCGAAGGACCACATCGACATCCGAGGGAGGAGTCGCGTTCCTGTCCACGGTCAGCGCGGGAGCCGGAGAGATGACGGCGAAGACGGCGGGCGGCGCCGTGACACTGACCTTGGCGGGTTGAGAGGTTTCGCTCCGGCATCCCTGGCCGCTCACCGCCCGAACACGGATGCAGTAGGTCGCGTTGCGACCGGCATCCGTGGCTACCGTTATCCAGGAGTTGCCCGTCGCGATCACCGCCGGATTCGTGCAGGCGTCGTTTGCGGCGACATCGACCTCATACCGCCCGGTGGTATCGGTTCCGAGAGTCGCCGACCAGGAGACCGTGAACGGACTCCCCGCCGAGATCACGGAGGGAACGGAAAGAAAGGCCGGAGTCGCCGGCGTCGACGGGCAGGCCCGGGTGTCGAGAGAGAAGATGTTCGAGTAGCCGGTCACCGTGGCGGTGGGCTCGGGGATGGGAACGGATCGGCCCTTCAGCGTGACCGGCGGCGCGCCGCTGCCCGCGGCGAAGGGCCGGCTCTCGGCGCGGGCACCGGTACCGTTCGTGAATTCGTATTGCGCGTGCGAGTCAGCCGCGAGCGACCCGGTATAAGTCTGAATGACGCTTCCGCCCCTCAGGATCTGAAGGGAGAACGAGACGGGGGCCGAGGCCTGGCAGAGAAGGCTGTTGAGGGCAAAGATCGCGTATGTGCCAAGGGGCGCTCGGCCCGAAGGCCAATAGATGTTCTCCACGGGGTTGGACACACAGCTCTGGCAATAGGCGTTGGCATCGATGTCGAGCTGTCCGCCCGTGGCCGAGGTGCGGTGCTCGAAGAAGATGGCCTCACCATTCGGCTCGACGACCGCCAGATCCAGGTCCGCGCAGCTTCCCCAGCTCAGGCGGAACGCAAGGTCTCCGGTTCCGGCCGAGATCGCCGAGACGGCCGCCCTCATCTGGGTGTTGACGAAGCTGGTCCCGAGAGTCTGCGCCGCGTCCCACACAATTCGGCGGTTCTGACCGTCCGCGACCCCCGCTCCGACGTTCCCGGTGAGGGTCGAAGAAGCCGGGATGATGGCGTAGGACTCGCCGCCATTACTCGAGAACGCGATCGAGACCACGGCACCCGACTGGAATCCCGACAGGTCGTAGAGGACTTCGACCTTGCCAGCATCCGCGCCGGAAGTGACCTGTTGGGCTCTGACATTCGTCACCGTCTGCGCGTGAAGGGCAGGAGACAGCAACAGGAGGACCGCGAGGGCGGCCAGGGACCGGACAGGGTTCATTTCTACCTCCGTGACGGGCGGGGTCCGGATCCGTCTAGTTTCCGAAGCCGATCGGAGACCCCGCGATGGCACCACCCAGCGTGAAAATGTCGGCTCTCTTCGACGCTGGGTTGTTGTCGATCTTGGTAACGAGCGAGAGGACGCGTCCATTCCCGCCCACGGCCTCGATCTGGATTTCTATGTCCTTGAACTCCGCGCTGGGAGAATCAACCGCGAGGACATCCCGCACGACCCGGTTGATCTGGAGCCGCTCGTTCTTGTCGAGGTTATAGGTCTTCTCTCCGAGGGCCGCCCCCGCGGAACCCGACTTCGCGATCCGGACCCGCACCTCGGCCGTCTCTCCCGCGAGCTCGGCCATGATGAGGTTCGTCCGGAAGGCGAAACCCTCCTCGATGGCGGGGTGCGTCACGACGCTCTGTGAGGCCCCGGAAGCCGCCGTTCCGACGACTTCGGAGGCGCTCTTCGTCCAGACTCCGTACTCTTGCTCCTCGGGCTTGCCCGGGGCCGGGTTCACGGCCGATAGAGAACGGCCCTTCGCGGGGTCGAGCAGATCGATGGGCGTCGTCGTCTCGGATCCGATGCTGATCGGGGCGAGATTCCCCTCGAACTTGATCATGCCGGCGGAGTCCTCGGAGATATTGAAGAGGTCGTAGAGGACATCGCCATAAACGATGGCCTTCGGCCCCTCCGCCCGTGCCGGGACAGAGAATTGCCTGACAACAGTGCCGCCGCCGTACCGCTTGTCGGCAATGTACGTCAGCGTCATCTGCTGGGCCGTTCTTCCGAGGTTCGCGATCACGAGCCGTGTCGTGTAGTAAGAGTTGTTGGCGGCGATCGAACGAACGGCCGCGGGCAGGTAGGCTGCCTCGCCCGTGGCCTTCCAGTCGGCCTTCGAGATGACGGCTCCGACGTCGCTCGTCCGGAAGATCTCGCCCCCCCTCGTGGAATAGCTCGACGACTTGTTGTCGATAACTGTGGCGAAGACCGCGACGGCGCCGTTGCCCGACTCCGGATAGACCTCCACGGTTCCGCCATCGAACCGGACTCCGCGAGGGAACAGACTCGTGTCGTCGTAGTTGACCTGGGACTTCGAGTAGGGCCCGACGTCGACACTCTTCTGGCCGACGAGAACGCCGTCCTTGTTGAAGAGCTTCGCGGTGACGCGGGCCTGCTTTCCGGTCGTCTCGGCGAAGATGAGGTTCGAGCGGAATCCGGCCTCCGGGTCCCTCATCCCCAGAAGGACCGCGAAGGCATCGCCGGACGCCAGCACACCCTTCGCCGTCTTTCGGGCCGGGGTGGTGGGCTTTCTGACGCCCTGGCCCGAGACGACGATCGGGATCTCGGCCCCGTAGCGGGCGATGACGTTGTCCTTCGTCGTGATCGCGTCGGCCGTCGTCCGGACCGAGAGCTGCGAGAGTTGGTTCGAGCGGATCTCGATCTGCCCGCTCACCTCGTTCGCCTTGAAGAGGCCGTTGACGAGGTTCGCGAGCCGGTATGTGGTGTACGGGCCCAGCGTGACCGTGTTCTTCAGAACGCTCGACCCGGTCAGTCCGTCCACGCCGTTCGGCGTGCAGAAGAGCTCGGCGCTCACTTCCGTCGCGCCCTGGTTCCGGATCCACCCGTCAGAGAGGTACTTCGTCTCGTTGGCCCCCGTCGCCGCGACCACCGATCCGACGATCAGCGAATACTGGTTGGTCGTCAGGAGCGTCCGGCCCGAGCCGGCCACCGGGTCGGCGGGCTCTTCGTCGATCACCTGGCCGTAGGCCGAGTCCTCTGGGTTGCCGTCCACGTTGACGATGACGAGCCCCGTCACCAGGGGGGGCCTGCCGTCATCCGCCGTCCGCTTGGCGCGATTCACGGCCAGTGTGAAGGTCCGCCGGGCTCCGGGCTGCAAGACACTCGCGAAATCCCCCGAGACCGAGAGCCAGGACCCTCCCGGCCCGATCTGGGAGGCAAGGCGTACGGGCTTCGTTCCCGTGTTGATGACGGAAACCTGTTGCGAGGGCGGGTTCCCCCCTCCCGAGAGGCGGAAGTAGAACTCGTTCGTCCCCGAGAACTGCAGACGCGACCCCTTGCTGTCCGTGGAGGACCCCTCGAGCACGGTCAGCGAAACGGGCGTGGAGAAGGAACGGGTCTGGCCATTCGCAACCCAGGATCCAATCAGGTTGCTTGTCTTCAGCCCGGCCGAGCCGGTCACGAGGCTCCCGAAGTTGATCCGGACGCGCACGTCCTGACCCGGCTGGACGTTGCTGAATGAGGCTGGAGAGGGAGAAAAGAGGGTCCCGTCCGAAGAAAGAGAGAGGGTGCCCTGCGCGCTCCCGATGTTCCGGATGACGACATCCACGTTGGCGGGCGGCGACGCATTCCGGTCGACCGTCATGATGGGCGCGGCCCCGACGACGGAAAAAACCGCGGGAGGCGCCACGACCGTGGTCGTTCCCGTGCTCGAGTTCGCACTCTTGCAGCCGGCGCTTCCGACGGCCCGAACCCGCACGTAATAGACGGCGTCCCGGCCCTTTTCCGTCGAGATGGTCAGCCACGCATTCTGGGTCGAAGTCGTCTGCGCGTTCGTGAACGAGCTGTTGTTGGCAACATCGACCTCGTAGTGCCCCGCCGTGTCAGCGCCCAGAGTGGCCGTCCACGCGGCAGTGAACGAGCTACCCGCCGTGACCAGCTCCGGCACGGAGGAGAAGGCCGGCACCGAGGGGGCCGTGCACCCTCCCGTGTTCACCGTGACGGTGTTGGAGTAGCCGATGCTGTCGCTGCCCGTACCGGCGCCATAGGTCGCCACCCGGTAATAGAAGACTCCGGTTCCGGGCTGGTCGACGTGTGATTTCTCTTGTCCTGCCGGGCAATAGGGGGCCGTCTGGCCCTGAGTCGTCACGGCCGTCCAGCTGAAGTCCTTCACGAGCGTCCAGTTCGACTGGTCCGTCGAACGGTACAGGATGTGGCCGAACGTTCGCGTGTCCGGAGGAGTGAAGGAGAGCGTGACGCTCGTGCCCGAGACTTTCGCGGAGAGACTCACGACACTCGGCCGCGAGCTGAAAGTGTTGAAAAAGACCCGGTACCTCGAGTAGACACCCGCGCAGTCGGCCGCATAGACGAAGACCGAGAAGACCCTCTCGCGCGGCAGGTTCGACACCGTCAGCCGGCCGCCCGTCGTCGTCCCCATGTTCTGTGCGGTTCCCTCGGTCCCGCAGTAGCCGTCACCGCTGAGCGTCGCCAGCCAGACGGTGTACCGGAGCCCGGGATACCCGGAGAGCGGCGTCCAGACGATGTCGCCCGTGCACGCCGAGGTTCCGCAGGACCAGTTGTCGAGCCCCGGCCCCTCGAAGATGGTGGGATTCGGGGGACATTGCGCCAGGGCCGCCCGATGCCCCATGAAGAGGAGCGCCCCGGCAAGGATCGCAAGACCTGCGAGGGAACGTCCGCGCCCCTTGGCGGCGGCCGTGAAACCGAGCGAGAGAGCCTTCAGATCAAGCTTCATCTTCGTTCCCTCCAGCCGCGAGAGCGGCTCCGTGGCTCCATCCGAAGATGAGCCAGGTTAATCTCAGTAACGAATCGGTCAGTCGCACATTATTTCCCCGGGCTGACAAGGTCAAGGTCCTTCGGGGCCTGGCTTTTGCTTCGGAGTTCCCTTCACGGGAGGAAATTGGCGTGTCACTCCGCTCTCGGCTTTTTCTGGTTCTCGGCTCGATCTTGGTTCTTCTCGGGATCGCGCAGTGGTGGCTCGTCCGGTCGCTGACGGCGGACCTCGGCGACGAGCTCGCCTCGGTCGCCTCCAAGGTCGGAAACGATGTCGCGGGAGCCGCTCTGGAGATTCAGAAGGACGCTGGCTCCTCGGCGGAGCCGCCGGAGGAGGTCCGGAAGATGATCGAAGGAAGCTCCCTCCCGAAGGACCTGAAGGACAGGATCCTTTCTGACTCACCGCCGCCCCCCGGGGTGCGTGAGGAGATTCACGTCACCGCCGAGAAGACAGCCGCCGGCCCGCACCCCGCGAAGATCATCGTCAAGAGCCTGAAGTTCGAGCCGGGCGACCCGGCGAGGGTGCCCCCGCCGGGACACAAGGATGGCCGGGTCCTCTTCCTGTCGGGACCCCGGACCGCGACCTGGATCCCGATCGATCAGGAAGGAATCAACCGCGCGGTCAAGACTTTTCAGACGCGTCTCCTGATGGGATCCGTCTTCATCCTCGGGCTCGGATTCGTGGTCTCCGCCATCGTCGCGGATCGAATGGCCTCGCCGATGCGCGCCCTCGCCCGGGCGGCAAGGACCGTTGAATCCGGGCAGATCGGCCACCAGATCGACGTCAAGGCCACCGGAGAGGCTCGCGAGGCCGTGGACGCCTTCAACAAGATGTCGGCGCGTCTGTCCGAGCTCGAAGAGCAGGCCCTCGCGATGAGAGAGCGAGAGCACATGAGCGAGCTCGGCGAAGTGGCCCGGGGGCTCGCTCACGCGTTGCGAAACCCGCTCCACGCCCTGGGGCTCTCTGTCGACCAGCTCGCGTCGCAGGCGGCGGAGGAGAGGGAGGGCGAGGACCTGCGCGAAACCGCGCGCCGTCAGATCCGGAACCTCGACACCTCGATCCGGTCCTTCCTGGCCTTCGCGACCGCGGATTCCACGGCCGAGGAGGAGATCGACGCGGCCAGCATCGCCGAGGACGTGGCCCTCTCGGCACTCCAGGATACCCGGGGGCGGATCTCTCTGAACGTCGAGGCACCCGCCGAGAGACCGAGACTGAAAGCGGTCTCGGCCGAGCTCAGGGCGGCCCTGCAAGCCCTGGTCGACAATGCCCTCGACGCGAGCCCGGATGGTTCGGCCGTCGAGGTGTCGGTTCGACGGCTCGATGAGGGCCGTGTTCGCTACGCGGTGAGCGATAGGGGATCCGGAGTTCCGCTCGAGGTCCGCGCCCGGCTCTTCACGCCGCACCTGACGACAAAGGCGCACGGCTCGGGGATGGGCCTCTTCTTGACACACCGCCTGGCCGTGACCCGGTACGCGGGATCGCTCACCCTCGAGGAGAGGGACGGGGGCGGAACCGTCGCGGTTCTCGTGGTCTGCGACAGGATGGGAGGGCCGCGTGGCTGAGGGCAGGATCCTCGTCGTCGAGGACGATCTCGACCAGCGGCGTCTCGTCGCCAGTCTCCTGCGTTCCGAGGGATTCACGACCGCGGAAGCCGGCAGCGTGGACGCGGCCCTCTCGGAGCTCGCCCGCTCTCCCGTCGATTTGGTCCTCTCCGATTGGAAGCTCCCCGGCAGGGACGGGATCGAGCTCCTCGAGGACCTCACAACGCGCTACCCGGAGGTCGCGTTCATCATGGTGACGGCCTACGGAACCATCGGGAACGCCGTGCGCGCCGTGCGACAGGGCGCCGATGACTACCTGACGAAGCCTTTCGACAAGCAGACTCTCCTGCTGTCAATCGAACGGACCCTGCGGTCCCGGGGCCTCATTCGCGAGAATCGCAAGCTCGCCGAGGCGCTCTCGGAAAGAGACCGTCTCGTCGACCTGGTGGGGAGCTCGCCCTCCATGCAGCTCGTCTTCAGACGCGTGGAGAAGCTGGCCCAGACGAGCGCGACGGTTCTCATCACGGGCGAGAGCGGGACCGGAAAGGAGCTCGCCGCCCGGGCCCTTCACGCCCTCTCGAGGCGTTCGGCGGGCCCTTTCGTTCCCGTCAATTGCGCCGCCATCCCGGAATCTCTCGTCGAGTCGGAGTTCTTCGGGGCCGAGAAGGGCGCCTTCACCGGGGCCGACAAGACGAGAGGCGGGAAGTTCGAGGCCGCGGATGGGGGGACGCTCTTTCTCGACGAGATCGGCGAGCTGCCCCTCTCGCTTCAGCCCAAGCTCCTCCGGGCGATCCAGGAAGGGGCCTTTTCTCGCGTCGGCGGCACGGCCGAGATCCGAACCGACGTGAGGATCGTGGCCGCGACGAACCGCGATCTGAGAGAAGAGGTCGCGCTCGGGCGCTTCCGCGGGGACCTCTATTACCGCCTCAACGTCGTCCCGGTCGCGATGCCGCCGCTGCGAGACAGACGCGAGGACATCCCCGAGCTGGTCACTCACTTCGTGGCCCGCTCCGAGAGGCGGCACGGACTCCGGGTCCGTCCGTTCCCTCCCGCCCTCATGCGCCGTCTCGTCGATTACGCCTGGCCGGGGAACGTCCGCGAGCTCGCCCACGCCGTGGAACGGCTCGTCCTGCTCTCGGAAGACGGCGTGGTGAGAGACGAGGATGTCCCCGACGCCCTCGCGGCGAGGCCCGCCGGGCCTTCCGGCTTTAGACTTCCTCCTGGCGGAATCTCGTGGGAGGACCACGAGAAGGACTGCCTGAAACAGGCTCTCGAGCTGGCATCGGGAAACCGGACACGGGCAGCGCGGCTTCTCGACCTTCCTTACAAGGCGTTCCTCTACCGGCTCGAGAAGTTCGGCCTGGCCGCGGGCGGGAAAGAGGATTGAGTTTCCCGAAATGGGGAGGAAATCCCGATCTCGGGAGCTCCGGTTCGCCGCGCCGCGGACGAAAGGCTGGCCCGGCGCTTGCGATTGAAGGGACACCGCCCGAGGGCGGTTCGAGAGATCAGGAGGCAACCACGACATGAAGAAGACACTCGCCACGAACCTCGCCATCACCGTGTTCGGCGCCGCCGTTTTCGGCGCCGCGGCCCTCACCCTCAGCGCGGCCCCCTACCCGCAGTCGGGGGACGACGTCACGAAGGTGACGACCGTGGAACGGACGATCCTCCTTCGCAGCGCCGACGGGGCGCAGCCGATCGTCCTGAAGGTTCCGGACCTCAAGGACGGCGAGACGCGCATCATCGCCGCCGAGGATGGACGCCAGTTGAAGGTGACGCGCAAGGGGAAGGAGCTGACGGTCAACACCGGTGAAAAGGACATCAAGGTCGTCCTGCCCGATGAGAACGCAGCGATCTCCGCCACGGGCCAGAAGATGGTCGTCGTCAAGGCCCACGAGGAGGCAGGAAAGCCGGGCGAGGTGACCAAGAAGGTCATCATCATGAAGGACCACAACGTCGGCCCGGGAGAACCAGTGTCGGCGCCGAAGCTCCTTCAGAACGCGCAGTTGAAGAGCTACGACCGGCTCGACCCTAAGACGCGCTCGGCGGTCGATGAGGTCGTGCAGGAGCTCATCGACAAGGGGACCGTCATCGCGCCCGGCATCTGGATCGACTCCCTGAAGGGAGACAACGTCCGGGTCGAAGTCCGGAAAGACGAAAAGAAGAACTGAAGCTCCAGAACACGGGTGGATCGGTCCCTTCCGAATCCGGGGCCCGAGACCAGCAAGTGGCCCGGCGGTCATTCGCCGGGCCACGGGACTGCGCCCCCCGGAATAGGGCTTCCCCGCCCGGCCGCGAGGGGCCGACTCTTCGCAGCCCGGAGAATCACCTCCAGGAGTGTTCGCGTCGAGCGATTCGGAATCGCTCGACGACGGGCACCGTTCCGCAGCCCCCCTCTTCTGGTTTGACGCGCCTTTGACAAGTCGGCAACATGCGCGGGTGGCGACACCCTCCCTCATCGGCATCACCGCCGGGGTCAATCCGGAGAGCCCCGACTACTACGTCCTGCGCTGGGACTACCTCAGATCGATCGAGCTCGCCGGGGGGATTCCCCTCGTCCTGGCACCGAGCGGCCCCGCCCTGCATCCCGCGCTCGTCGACAGGCTCGACGGCCTGGTCGTAACGGGTGGCGTCGACATCGACCCTCACGTCTACGGCAAGGAGCCGCACCCCAAGGTCAAACAGACGAGCCCGGAACGCGACGAGTTCGAGTTGATCCTGATCCGGGAAGGTCTGGACCGGGAGATTCCGGTTCTCGGGATTTGCCGCGGAATGCAGGTCCTGAACGTGGAGTTCGGCGGAACCCTCATCCAGGACATCCCGAGCGAGACGGGAAGCCGTCTCAATCACCTGGATCTCGACAGGCCCCGCGCTTCCATCGCGCACTCCGTCCTCATCGAGGCCGGTTCCCGGCTCGACGACATCCTGGACGACGAGGAGGTCCCGGTGAACAGCTTTCATCACCAGGCGGTCGATCGCCTCGGCGAGGGGCTCGTGGCCACCGCGTTCGCGCCTGACGGCATCATCGAGGCGATCGAGAAGCCCGGCGAGCGGTTCATCGTCGGAGTCCAGTGGCACCCGGAGGCTTTCTGGAAGGACAGCGAGCACAATTTCGGGCGGCTGTTTCGCGCGTTCGTGCGCGCGGCCGAGGCTCACCGGCCCCCTGCACTCTCCCTCCCGGAGAGAACGATGGTGGGAGCGGGCCGAGGATGAGCTCCTCCCCAGGCCTGCCCCCCGTCCAGAAGAGGGAGATCTTCGGGTGGGCGATGTTCGACTTCGCCAACTCGAGCTACACGACGGTCGTCATCACGGCCATCTACTCGGGCTTTTTCACCGAGCACATCGTCCCATCCAGTTCAAAGGTGCGTGACACGTGGTGGGCGCTCGCCATCGTCCTCTCGTCGGCGGCCGCGCTCCTGCTGTCGCCCCTCATCGGGTCGATGAGCGACGCCACTGCGCGCAAGAAGCGCTACCTGATGCAGTCGGCCATCCTCTGCTCGATCGCCACCATGCTTCTCTACTTCGTGGGTCCCGGATCCGTGCTGGCGGCCGTCATCTTGATCATCTTCTCCAACACGGCCTTCATGGTCAGCGAGACCCTGTGCGGGAGCTTTCTGCCCGAGCTCGCCACCCAGGAGAACATGGCGAAGGTCTCGGGACTCGGGTGGGGCCTCGGCTACTTCGGCGGGCTCGCGAGCCTGTATCTCGTCCAGCTCGTATTGACGGGGGCGAAGACGGCGGAGGAGCTGATCGGGAGAAACCAGCTCGCGATGGTCGTGACGGGGCTGTTCTTTCTCCTCGCGGCGACGCCGACTCTGATTCTCGTCAAGAACCGGACGCGCCCCAAGCCCGGGTTCGAGCATGCGGGAATCGTTCAGCTCGTGAAGATGACGTGGGATGAGTTCCGCCACACCCTGGAGACCGCGAGGAGGTTCAAGGTCCTTCTCCAATTCCTCCTGGCCTTCACCGTCTACATGGCCGGAATCGAGGTCGTCATCAAGTTCGTCGGGATCTACACGAGCGACGAGCTGGGGTTCTCAGCGGGTGACATGGCGGTCCTCTTCCTGATCCTGCAGATCAGCGGAGCGGCGGGCGCCCTGGGCTTTGGAGCGCTCGAATCGAAGCTCGGACCAAAGAACACGGTGCTTCTGACGCTCGCCTGGTGGGTGGCGGGCATCCTGTCGATCTTCTTTCTCGACGGCCTGTCGTCCTTGACCGGGCTCGGGTCCAAGCAGCTCTTCTTTGGCATCACGATCGTTGCCGGATCCGGAATCGGGGCGACCCAGAGCTCCAGCCGCGCCATCGTGGGGCTCCTCTCCCCCGCGAAGAGGTCCGCCGAGATGTTCGGCTTCTGGGGTCTCTTCATGAGGCTCGCCGCGATCCTCGGGATGACGTTCGGTCCCGTATCCGACCTGATCGGCTCCAGGCGTCATGCCCTCCTGCTCGTCATCGTCTTTTTCGTCACCGGTGGACTGATGCTCGCGCGCGTGCCAATCGACGAAGGCATCGCGCGGGCCCGGGCCGAGGAGTAGCGGGGGGCCTTCGCTCGAGACATCGAGTTGCGGACGATCCACGCAGAGCCCTGGTCTGGCCGGAGTGTCTTTCCAGGTCTCCCCCGGGCCCGTCTCGTGAGAGGATCGGCGGCCATGATGACTCGCCTCTTCACGGCGGCCCTCCTCGCCGCCGCCCTCATCACTCCGGCCACGGGGGCCGCGAAGAAGGAGCCGAAGGCCACGCCGGCATCCAAGGTCACCCCGGCACCCGCCCGTCCCGAGGAAATCGTGCAGGCGTACGTCGGCAGCCTCAGGGCCGGCCGGTATGACGAAGTCGGCAGGCTCCTGGACGTCGAGGGGTGCAAGCGGCTCCAGTCTCAGCTCGTTCCCGTCATCAAGGAATCGCACACGGCAAACCCGGAGGCCGGCTTGTTGAAGCTCTTCGATGGAATCGAGACCGTCGAGGGCCTCGAGAAGCTCTCGCCCGAGGAGTTCGTGGCGGCCTTCTTCGGCGGGGTGACAAAGCTGAACTCGGTGTTCAAGGAGACGCTTACGTCGATGACGGCGAAAGTGATCGGAACCGTGCCAGAAGGCGACGGAGTCCTCCACGTGGTCTGCCGGATCACCAACAGCAATGCCGGAATGAACATCACGAAGGTCAGCGTGATCTCGCTGAAGAAGAACGGCGGGAAGTGGGGCGTCATGCTCTCCTCGGAAATCGAGAACATGGCCGAACAGGTGAGGCGAGTCCTGGCCGGCACGCCGAAGTAGGCGGAAAACCGGGCGAGCGCTCTTGAGAATGAGATCCCGCCCATCGCGCGAGAAGCGGGCGTTCCTGGCCGTTCTGTTCTGCCTTTCGCTCGCTTCCTCCTGGCGGGTCCCGACGTCGTCCGACGGGCTTCTGGTCCTGCGGACATCCGCTTCTCTCGCGTTCACGGGGACCTTCTCGCTGCCTCCCGTGCCGCCCGGTGCTTCCGTGATCCCCTACTTCTTTCGCCCGTCGCCCGATGGCAAGGGGATGGTTCAGGTCTACCAGCCGTTTGGCGCCCTGTGGCGCGCCGCCGTCTTCCGGACGGCGCTCCTTCTTCCAGCGGGCCCCGCGCGGGGACTCTTCGCCGACTTCGGTCTCTCCCTCGTGCCGGTTCTTCTCGCGGCGCTGACGGTGTTTCCCCTGTCCCGGCTTCTTCGCGCGGGGGGGGCGAGCGCCCGGCATGCCCCCGCCGGCGCGGCGGCGGTCCTTCTCGGGAGCTTCCTGGGTCCTCTCGGCACGACCGACTTCAACGAGCCGGCCTTCGTGTGGATCCTGGTCTGGTCCCTGGACAGGGCTCGTCTCTCGCACGTCCTGTTCCGGGGCTCGCGGCGACTCCGGGAGGCTTTCCTGGCCGGTCTGGGAGGCGTGGCCGCGATGCTGGTGAAGCCAGCCGCCGTCGCGGCCTTCCCCGCAATCGGGCTCCTCGTCCTCTTGGCGCCAAGGTCGGCAAAACGGCTGAGCCTTGCGCGGGTCCTGCCGGCGGCGGGCGGCGTTCTTCTTTCCACGCTCGTGTTCATGGGCCTCAGCCTCTGGCGGACGGGCCGGCTCCTGGAGTTCGGGTACTTCGATCAGCCTTTCTCCCAGGCGGTGTCACCTCCCTGGACCGTGCTGCGCCTGACTCTCCTCCCCAACCGCGGGCTCCTGTGGTTTGCGCCTCTCATCGTCTTGATGTGCTGGGGAACGATCGAGCTCTTGCGAAAACAGAGCCGGCGGCCGCAGGCGGTGGCGGCCGTCATGGGCCTTCTGGGTTTCCTTTCGGTCAACGTTTCCTACTGGCTCTGGGACGGTGGAATGAGCTGGGGACCGCGGTACACGGCGCCCGCCTTCGCTCTGTTCGCCCTGACTCTCGGACCGGCGCTCGAGAGGAATCGCCGGGCGGTCGCGTTCCTTGCGGCCGCCGGGATCGCCCTGAACTTGCCCGGCTACGTCATCGACAGTGACCGGCTATACGAGTACGCCTCGCGGCTCCCTACCGGCCACAAAGTCTGGGGACCCATCGTCCCGGTTCACCGCGACGACAGGAGCCCCGAAGGCATCTATGACCTCCAGCGGGTTCACTACATC
Source organism: Thermoanaerobaculia bacterium (assembly GCA_022071945.1). Classification (GTDB taxonomy): domain Bacteria; phylum Acidobacteriota; class Thermoanaerobaculia; order UBA5066; family UBA5066; genus JAJVIN01. The sequence continues at coordinate 28,829 of JAJVIN010000003.1, forward strand.
CCGGGGCTGGCCCCTGTCTTCGCGGGACAGAAGGTCCTGTGGAAGCTCGTTTTCGAAGGAGACAGTCCCGCCATCGGGCAGGCTCCGCCCGGCGCGGGGCCCCGAAACGACTCGGCGTTCTTCCGGCTGCTCCTCGGGCGTGAGCTCCCCTTCGACTCGTGCTCGGGGCGCGTGCTCCTCGAGGAAGCGATGGTGACTCTGCCCGTCGATCCGGACCGGGCGCTGACGTTCTGTGAGCTCTCCATCGGGTTCGACGGTCCACCCGTCGACGCCCGGGCGGTGGGCGCGGTCGCAGCCTTCAGGACAGGAAGATTCGACGAGGCGATTCGGCTCTCGGAGGAAGGGCTGAGGCTCGACCCGGGGCGGCAGGACCTCCTGGGGAGCCTAGGAGCGGCGCGGCACGCCCGAGCCCAGAACCAGCCGGAGAAGAAGTAGCCGCCCGAAACAAGAAGCCTCCGGGACCCTCGAGCCCCGGAGGCAGATCCTGGAAGAGAGGCGAGACGCCTCAGCCCTTGGCGGCCGTCGAGGCGCGAATGAAGTCGCGGTTCATGCGGCCGATGTTGAGGAGCTTGATCTCCTTGGGACACGCGGCCTCGCACTCACCGATGTTGGTGCAGGCGCCAAAGCCCTCCGCATCCATCTGGGCGATCATCTTCTGGACGCGGTCGTAGCGCTCCGGCTGGCCCTGAGGCAAATGCCCGAGGTGGGAGACCTTCGCCGAGACGAAGAGCATGGCCGACGCGTTCGGACAGGCCGCGACGCAGGCCGCGCACCCGATGCACGCGGCGGCGTCCATCGCCATCTCGGCATCGTCCTTCGGGACGAGGATGGCGTTTCCGTCGACGGCGCTGCCCGTCGGCGCGGAGATGAAACCGCCCGCGGAGACGATGCGGTCGAAGGCGCTCCTGTCGACGACCAGATCCTTGATGATCGGAAAGGCCGTGGCGCGCCACGGTTCGATGACGATCGTGTTGCCGTCCGAGAAGCTGCGCATGTGGAGCTGACACGTCGTCGTGGCCCTGCGCTGTCCGTGAGCCACTCCGTTGATGACGAGCCCGCACATCCCGCAGATGCCTTCCCGGCAGTCGTGGTCAAAGGCGATGGGCTCTTCGCCTTTCTCGATCAGTCTTTCGTTGACGATATCCAGCATCTCGAGGAACGACATGTCCGGACTGATACCCGGGGCCTCGTACGTCACGAAGCGGCCCGCGTCGTTGCGGTTCTTCTGCCGCCAGACTCTGAGTGTCAGGTTCATTTACTTGTAACTCCTCTGCTGCAGGTGAACGAACTCGAACTCGAGAGGTTCGACATTCCGCTTCGGAGGCTTTCCATCTCCCTGGAACTCCCAGACCGCCGCGTGGCAGAACTTCTCGTCGTTTCTGAGAGCCTCGCCGTCCTCGGTCTGGTGTTCCTCGCGGAAGTGGCCGCCGCACGACTCGTCGCGCTCCAGGGCATCCCGGCAAAGGAGCTCGCCGAGTTCGAGGAAGTCCGCGACCCTTCCGGCCTTTTCCAGCGACTGGTTCAGCTCGTCACCGCTCCCGAGAACCGTGACGTTTTTCCAGAACTCCTCGCGGATCTGGGGGATCAGCGCCAGGGCCTCCCTCAAGCCCGCGTCGGTCCGGGCCATGCCGCACTTGTCCCACATCACCTTGCCCAGCTGCTTGTGGAAGGAATCGACCGTCCGCTTGCCCTTGATGGAGAGGAGCCGCTTGATCCGTTCGTTCGCCTCGGCCTCCGCCTTCTTGAACTCGGCGTGTGAAGTGTCGATCTTCGGTCCCTTCAGCTGGGCGAGGTAGTCGGCGATGGTGTACGGGATGACGAAGTAGCCGTCGGCGAGCCCCTGCATCAGGGCGCTGGCACCGAGGCGGTTGGCCCCGTGATCGGAGAAGTTGGCCTCGCCGAGCACGTGCAGCCCCGGAATCGTGCTCATCAGGTTGTAGTCGACCCAGAGGCCGCCCATGGTGTAGTGGATCGCCGGATAGATGCGCATCGGAACCTTGTAGGGGTCCTCGTCCGTGATGCGCTCGTACATTTCGAAGAGGTTCCCGTAGCGCTCCTCGATGACCTTCTTTCCGAGCCGCTTGATGGAGTCGGCGAAGTCGAGATAGACGCCGAGGCCGCCCGGCCCGACGCCGCGCCCATCGTCGCAGGCCTGCTTGGCGGCTCGCGAGGAGATGTCTCTCGGGGCGAGGTTCCCGTAGCTGGGGTACTTCCTCTCGAGGTAGTAATCGCGCTCGTCCTCGGGGATCTGGTCGGGCTTGCGCGTGTCGCCCTTCTTCTTCGGCACCCAGATGCGGCCGTCGTTGCGGAGCGACTCGGACATCAGGGTCAGCTTGGACTGGTGGTCGCCGGAGACCGGGATGCACGTCGGGTGGATCTGCGTGTAGCACGGGTTGGCAAAGCCGGCCCCCTTGCGGTAGGCCCGCCAGATGGCTGTCGCGTTGCAGCCCTTTGCGTTGGTCGAGAGGTAGAAGACGTTCCCGTAACCGCCCGTTGCGAGGATGACGGCGTCCCCGACGTGGCTCTCGATCTTCCCCGTGACCATGTCCCGGGTGATGATGCCGCGAGCCCGGCCGTCGACGACGACGAGGTCGATCATCTCCGACCGCGGGTACATCTTGACCTGTCCCAGACCAACCTGGCGCTGGAGGGCCTGGTAGGCCCCGAGCAGGAGCTGCTGCCCCGTCTGGCCCCGGGCGTAGAAGGTCCGGGAGACTTGCGCTCCTCCGAACGAGCGGTTCGAGAGCGTTCCGCCGTACTCGCGCGCGAAGGGGACGCCCTGCGCCACGCACTGGTCGATGATGTTCGTCGAGACCTCGGCGAGCCGGTAGACGTTCGACTCGCGGGCCCTGAAGTCACCGCCCTTGACGGTGTCGTAGAAGAGGCGATAGGTGCTGTCGCCGTCGTTCTGGTAGTTCTTCGAGGCATTGATGCCGCCCTGGGCCGCGATGGAGTGGGCCCGGCGCGCACTGTCCTGGTAGCAGAAGCAGCTGACGTTGTAGCCCAGTTCGCCGAGCGTGGCCGCGGCGGAGCCTCCCGCCAGCCCCGAACCGACGATGATGATGTGGTACTTCCTCTTGTTGGCCGGATTGACGAGCTTCATCTCGGCCTTGTGCTTCTGCCACTGCTGCTCGATCGGTCCGGTGGGGCACTTGGATTTCAGTTCCATCGTCTTCCTTCCCTTCTCACTACTTCACGATGCCCGCCAGGACGGCAACCGGGAAGGAGATGTTCATCGCGACAATGACGAACGTGATGGCGCCCAGGAGGAGCTTCGCCTGCTTTTCGTACTTCGGGAACCTCAGCCCCAGGGTCTGCAGGAGGCTGAAGGCTCCGTGCTGGAGATGGAAGCCCAGAAGGACCATGGCCAGAATGTAAAAGCCGGCCACCGGGGCCGACTGGAATCCCCTCACCACGTTCGCGTAGACGTCCGTGTGGGAGAAGTCCGGGTGAACGGAGCCCACTGTGAGGTGGAGCAGGTGGAAGAGGATGAAGAACCCGATGATGGGGCCGCTCCAGATCATCGTGCGGGAGGCGAACGAGGCCGCCTGAAAGGCCTGGCCGGCATAGCCGACAGGGCGCGCGGCCCTGTTTTTCAGAGCCAGCTGGATCGTCAGGATGATGTGGATCGAGGCGGCGGCCAGGAGAAAGAGCCGCGCTCCCCACAGGATGGGGGGATTCGCCTTCAGCAGCTTGGCGTAGGCATTTATCTTCTCGGGCCCCGCGTAGAGCTGAAGGTTCCCCATCATGTGCACGAAGACGAACCCGTAGAGAACCAGGCCCGTCAAGGCGACCACCACCTTTTTTGCGACGGACGAGGACAGTGGAGAGACAGTGGCAACAGCGCTCACCAGGCAGCCTCCAAACGATTCGATGTCGATTGTCTAGGAAATTGGATCATCCGGCCTTCTTCATGGGCCGGATGACTCCCGGACACCGGGACGCCGGGAGCCTCCGGCCCGGTTGGCGGCGAACTAGCAGGTCAGCTTCGTGAAGAGCTCGGCGACCGAGTCAGCGGACTTCTTCAGGGCGGCGGATTCCTCGGGGGTCAGGTTGAGCTCGATGACCCTCTCGACTCCGTTCTTGCCGATGACGACCGGCACGCCGACGTAGAGTCCGTTGATCCCGTATTCACCCTCGAGATAGGCGGCGCAGGGCAGGATCTTCCTCTTGTCGCAGAGGATCGCGTCGACCATCTCGATCGCGGCCGCGGACGGGGCGTAGTAGGCCGAACCCGTCTTGAGGAAGTTGACGATCTCGGCGCCCCCGTTGGCCGTCCGCTTCACGATCGCCTCGACCCGCTCGGGGGTCAGGAGCTCGGTGATGGGAACCCCGGCGACGGTGGAGTAGCGCGGAAGCGGGACCATCGTGTCCCCGTGGCCGCCCAGAACCGTCGCGTGGATGTTCGACATCGCGATGTTCATCTCCATCGAAATGAAGGCCCTCATGCGGGCCGAATCGAGGATCCCCGCCATCCCGATGACCTTGTTCTTCGGAAGGCCCGAGACCCTGCGGGCGACCTCGCACATGGCATCGAGCGGGTTCGTGACGACGATGATCGTCAGATCCCGCGAGTGGCGCGTCACCTGCGCGATGCACTCCCGGACGATCTCCTCGTTCTTCTTCAGAAGATCGTCACGCGACATGCCAGGCTTCCTCGCCAGGCCCGCCGTCATCACGCAGATGTCCGATCCGGCGGTCTCCTCGTACCCGTTGGAGCCGACGATTCTCATGTCGAAACCCTCGACGGCCCCGGACTGGAACATGTCCAAGCCCTTGCCCTGAGGGACCCCGTCCACGACGTCCACGAGAACGACATCCGCAAGCTCTTTTTCGACAATTCGCTGCGCCGCCGTGGCGCCGACATTGCCCGCCCCGATGACTGTCACTTTTCGCCGCATTCCATCAACCCCTATCTTTCAGAATTGGCGCCGCAAGGCCCAAGGCCCGCGCACTCTGAGAGATGAGCCTACCAGCCAGCCGGTTCCCGGTGAAGCGCTATTCCCCCGGAAAACGGGTCCCCGGCATCGATTCGATCGGATAATCTCCCGGGTCATGACAGGGATTCCGGTCTGGAAGCGGGGGATGACCCTGGCACATGCGGTCTACGCCCTTCTGGAAGAGGCGGGCCTCGGAAAGACGCCCGATGGCACCCGGATCCGCCGCTGCGCCCTGATGGTTCCATCCGCCATCGAGGATGCCTTCGTCGACGTCGGCAACCTCGACCCGCAGACCGCCCTGGACCGAGCCGAGACCTGTCTGGAAAGCCTGCGCTCCGCCCTCTCGAATTCCCTGTCGATCCGTTCCGTCCCCCCCAAAGATGTCGAGGATCTGCTCTCGGAGATCGGGACCCTCGAGGCGGAAATCACGATCCTCAGACATCGCCGCCAGCTCGACCCTTCCTCCCCGGCCTGAGGCCGGGAGCGCCATCCGATTCCACGTCAGGAGAACACATGAGAAAGAACCTCGCCGCCCTCTTCCTCGTCTCGACCTTGGTCCTCTCTCCCCTCGCCTTGGCCCAGAGCGACGCCCCTCAGCCTTCCGCACCGGCCACCGCGGCCGCGGAACCGGCGCCCGCCCCTCCCGCGGCCGCCTCCCCGGCCGCGCCCGAAGCCCCCGCCGCCCACGCGGAGGCCGCCAAGAGCGCCTCATCCGAGGATCAAACCGGCCACGCGAAGACGGCTCCCGCCCCGGAGGGCGCCTCCCGGTCGACGACGATCGTCATCGGGATCATCGTCCTGCTCCTCCTCGTCGTCCTCGTCGTCCTCGGAACCAAGAAACAGGAATAACCTCTCCGGAAAAGCAGGACGGCCCGGCTCCTCCCGCGGGAGGACCGGGCCGTTCTCGTTTCTTGCCTTCGAGATTCAGGCGTTCAGCTGCTGAGCCAGGTAGTTCGCCAGACCGATCTCGTGGATCTGGTGCAGCTGGGCTTCGAGCCAGTCGACGTGCTCCTCCTCGTCAACCAGGATCTTCTCCAGAAGCGCCCGGGAACCGCTATCCCCCTTCTCCACGCAGACCGCGATGCCCTTGTTGAGCCTGTCGACCGCCCCGTACTCGAGCGCCAGATCGAACTGGTGCTGCTCTTCCACGTTCTGTCCGACCGAGATCTTCATGTACTTCTGCATGTTCGGGACGCCCTCGAGGTACAGGATCCGCTCGATGACCTCCTGGGCGTGCTGCATTTCCTCGATCGATTCCTTGCGTGAATGCTCGGCGAGGGGCTTGTAGCCCCAGTTCTTGCACATCATGGCGTGAATGAAGTACTGGTTGATCCCCGTGAGCTCCGCGCAAAGGACCTCGTTGAGGACCTCGATGACCGCTTCGTTTCCCTTCATTCCCCTCTCCTGACGGTCCTTCGGACCGCCAAAATGAATATCTTATCCCGTGATTCGCTTCTCCGCGCGTTCCGCGAGATAAGACCTCAGGTCGGGAAGGCAGGCCGTGCAGATCTGGCCACAACCCATCCGCGAGGGAATCTCGTCTTCCAGGCACCCGTCAGGGGAGAGGGCCGCGCCGATGTCGGCGAAATCCAACCCGGCACACTCGCAGCGCGTCATCCGGCGGAGAGGTCTCTTGGGGCCGAGATAGCGATGGGTTCGAGTAGAGGCGCTTGCTTCGAACACGAGGTCATCGTACCTCAATTGAAACAGAGTCTCAATCCCCTTGTGTGATCCCGCTATGATTGCTTCCCCGTGACCCCCCATCTCTCTCCTGGCACCCGGGCCGGCCCGTTCGAGATCCTGCGCCTCGCCGGCTCCGGAGGCATGGGAGAGGTCTACGAAAGCCTGGACACCCGGCTCGGAAGGCGCGTGGCCCTGAAGATCCTTCTCCCCGGCCACGCGTGGGACCGCGAGAGCTTCCGCCGTTTCGCTCTCGAGGCACGATCGATCGGGAGCATCAACCATCCCAACATCGTCGTCGTGCACACGGCCGGCGAGCACGAGGGGCTCCCCTACATCGTCACCGAGTTCCTGGAGGGCCAGACGCTCAGGCAACGCCTCCAGAAAGGCGGCCTTCCGCTCGCCGAGGCCCTGAGGGTGAGCCGCGAGGTCGCAGAGGGCCTTTCCGCCGTGCACGCGCGCGGAATCATCCACCGCGACCTGAAGCCGGAGAACATCTTCCTCACCGCATCAGGCGTCACGAAGCTCCTCGATTTCGGACTGGCCAAAGACCTCGGGCCCGGCCCTGCCGAGCCCGACAAGACGGCTCCGGGGGAGGTCGTCGGGACTCCGGCCTACATGTCGCCGGAGCAGATCCAGGGTCTTGCGGCCGACGCGCGTTCCGACCTCTTCGCTCTCGCCTCTGTCCTCCACGAGTCTCTGACCGGCCGCCCCTGCTTCTCGGGATCGAGCATCGTGGAGACGTTCCACGCCATTCTGAGGCGGCGTCCGCCACGGCTTGCCGCCTCCGGAGTCGTGGCTCCCGAGACCGTGCAGGGTCTTCTCGACCGGTGCCACGCGCAGGAGAGAGAAGAGAGGTTCGCCTCGGCAGGCGACGTTGCCTTCGCCATCAGCTGTATCGAGGCGGGTCTTTCCGACCCTCTCCTGACCGTGGCGGAGACGAAGTCGCTCGAGATCCCAGCGCTCCCGCCCCCGCACAAACCCTCACCCGCCAGGTTCCAGAGAGGCCTGGCGATCACGGGGGTGGTGGCCGTTCTCGCCGCCGGATTCTTCGCCCGGGGCTTTCTGCGAACACCGATCCCAGAGAGGCCAGTGTTGGACGTGACGATCGAGACGCCCTCCGGCACCTGGCTCGGGCCGGCCCTCGCGCTCTCCGAGAACGGCCAGAGGCTCCTCTTCGAAGCCGCAACCCTCGAGCGCGGCCAGTATCTCCTCTGGCTCAGAAAGCTCGAATCCCCTGCTTCCGCGCCCCTGTTCGGCACGGAGAGCGGGTTCTTTCCGTTCTGGGCTCCCTCGGGCGAGGCCTTTGGTTTCTTTTCATCGGGAAAGCTGAAGATCTCGAGGCTCTCGCCGGGAGTTCCGGAAGCCGTCGCGGACGCTCCTCGCGGGCTCGGGGGAACCTGGAACGACAAGGACCAGATCCTCTTTTCGCGCGACTTCGCATCGGGGCTGACGCTCCTCGATCTTGGGACGCGTTCCCTCCGCGCGATCACGTCGGTGGCGGCATCTTCTGGCCACGAGTCTCACCGGTTCCCGCAGTTCCTACCGGGCGGGAGCCGGTTCATCTTCTTCGTCAAGAGCGAGGATCCTCGGATCGAGGGCACCTACGCCGGTTCTCTGGATGGCACGCCGCCCGTGCGGATTCTTTCGACCCGGTCTCGCGCCGTCTACGCGGAAGACTCGGGAGACGGAAAGACCGAGAGAGCCCTGTTCTGGACAGCCGGAAACGACCTGATGGCGGCTCCGTTCGACCCGGCAACGGGCCGGCTCGGAGCGGCGCCGGCCGTCATTGCCTCGGGGCTCCAGACGATTCTGAGGGCGGGATACGGGAGCTTCTCGGTCTCTCGCAACGGCCTCATGACCCTGGTCACCGACTCGAACTCCTCCAGCCGGCCCGCATGGCTCGACCGCTCGGGGAGGATCCTCGAGAGCTATCCTCCGGGCCTCTTTCGCAACGTGGCGCTCGCCCCCGATGGTTCCTTCTCGGCCGCGGAAAAGGTGGAGCCGGCCACGGGCGAACGGCGGATCGTCCTCTTCCGGAACGGGCGGGTGGAGGAAACCGGCGTTCCCAGGGGATCCGGGGCAGGTATCAGCCCTTTGATCACGCCCGACAGCCAATCGATCGTCTTCACCTGGGACCGGAATGGAAGCCGGGATCTCTTTCTCTCAGCGCTGGGAGGAACCGAGCCTCCGAGGCTCCTGTGGGAATCACCGGTCTCGAAGTATCCCAGCGGCTTCTCCCCCGACGGCCGGTTCCTGCTCGTGGAGACGCGGGACCCCAAGAGTTTCTCCGATTTGTGGATCCTCGCGGATCCGCTCTCCCCCCGTCCCACTCCCAGGCCGCTTCTGACGGGACCCGCGAACGAGGCTCAGGCCCGCTTTTCTCCGGATGGCCGCTTCATCGTCTACGCAAGCGACGAGTCGGGACGGTGGCAGATCTACGCCCGCTCGTTCCCCGAGTTTCGCGAGACGGTCCTGATCTCCAGGGATGGCGGCACGGATCCCCATTTCGGTTCCAGGGGCTCCGAAGTCTTCTACTTCACCGCCGACGGCCGGCTTGCCGCGGCCCGGGTCGAGGAGCGAAACGGAAAGCTCGCCGTCACGGCCACGAGCCCCCTTTTCGGCCTGCCGGTCGCCGAGCCCCTGGCCGAAAGGTCGCACTTTGCGCCGTCCCGGGATGGGGCCCGGTTCTTCGTGAACACCTCGTCCGACACGTTCTCGCCAGCCTCGCTCCGGCTCCTGCAGGGCTGGCGCCGGCTCCTCGCCCCGGCCGGCGGAGGAGCTCAGCCGATCGACTCGAGAATCCGGGCCGGCAGGTAGAAGCGAAGCTCGCCCTGCCCCGGCGGAATCCCGTCGAAGGCCGCGAGGCTGGCCTTCTTCACGGGCACCCCGAGACCGCCCCTGCCCGTCAGGAGCCGGCCGAACGTTTCGCCCAGGTGCGGCATGTGCCCGACGAGAAGGACCGAGCTCGCCTTCTTGAATCGCGCGATCTCGCCCAGGACCTCCTCTGGATCCGCCCCGGGATCGAGGTTGTGGGTTACGAGGAGCGGCCTTGGGTGAGAGAGGGCCGAGGCGACGGGCTCCGCGGTCTGGCGCGCCCTCACGAGAGGCGAAATGAGGATCTCGTCGAAGGAGAGTCCGAGCCTGGCAATCCCCCGGGAAACCGCCTGCATCCGCTTGTGGCCGTCCCGCGTCAGGCACCGGTCCGCGTCGAGACCTGAGGACGAGACCGCTTCCGCCTCGGCATGCCGGAGAAGACAGATCAACATGATCCTGGATTCTCTCTCCGGGCTCACGCGAGATCCAGAAAGGACGGCGGGGTGAGCCGGCCGTTGGCCCCGCTCACCCCGTCCTGTCGAATGGCCCCGGTCTCAGTCAGGCGTCAGGTCTCGTGCCAGCTCGCGCTTTGTCTCCGTCGAAAGCTCGGCGACAGCCTTGTAGTGGGGATGGTCGACGACGACCCGGACGGGGATCCCACCGGTTTCCAGGGCGGCGCGGAGCCCCGCGTCGAGCCCCAGCGGGAATCGCAGGTACTGCACCGCTGAGATCCTGTCTTCCCGCTCCTGGCCCGAGAGGAACTTCGCGGGCACTTTCTGCCCGGAAACCTCGAGCCAGATGTGCTTGCCCGAACCGAGTCCGATGAGCTGATCAAGCTCGGGCTGGATCCGGTCTTGCTGGGTGATCTCGATCATCAGGGTGCCGGAAACCTCGCCCGCGTCCGGAAGAAGCTCGTTGTACGTGTCGATCTCGTGCTGGACGGCCTCGGGCCTGACGATGCGTTCGGCCCGGCACATCTCTTGGACTTGGTTGAGAACCGTGATCCTGTTCTCGAAGACGAGTGTCATCTTGGGGCCCAGAAAGACACGCCGGCGGGCCTTCTCCTCGATGACGCTCTTTCGCCAGTCGGGACGGATGAGCTCGTACTCGTGCAGGTTCTTGATGTCCGAAAGGACCAGTTTCCTCATGGTGCCTCCAGGCCGTAGGCGTTCCGAATGACCTCGATGGGGTGCCACACGGATGTGCCCATGCCTTGCCGTATCTGTACGCCGGCGAGGGCGCAGTCGGACGCCAGGATTTCGGCCTTGGCGGCGGCGAGCCCGTCGAAGAGCTTCTGCCCCACCTTCATCGACTCCTCGAAGTACTCGGCCTTCATCGCCCACGTGCCGTCGTGTCCCGAGCATTTCTCCACCATCGTCACCTTCGCGCCGGTCGCGGCAAGGAGATCGCGGGACTTGTAACCGATGTTCTGGACCTTCAGATGGCACGGCAGGTGGTAGGCCACCGAGGCCGGCGCCTTCGGGAAGTCGAGAGACAGGAGCCCTTTCCCCTTCAGCTCCATCAGGAACTCGCACAGGTCCCGCGTCCCCTTCGCCACCGCGAGGGTGTCCTCGTCCTTGGCGAGCCAGGGATACTCCTTCTTGATCATCAGGGAGCACGAGGGACCCGGCGTGACGATCGTGTAGCCCTTGGCTACCCACGACCTCAGCGCGGAGACGAGGGCCGTTCGCGCCTCGTTGGCGCCCTTGACATCGCCGACATCGTAGAAGGGCATCCCGCAGCACTGCGGATACTCGACGGCGACCTCGACATTGTTCTTTTCCAGGACTTGGACTGCGGCCTTCCCGATATCGGGACGGTTCCATTCCACCGAGCAGGTCGGGAAGAGGACGACCTTGGCGACGGGAGTGGCCACCTTCGTTCCCCCCCGCTTTTCGAACCACTTCGTGAACGTCTGCCAGACGAAGGTGGGCAGGTGCTTCTTCGCGGAGATGCCCACTGCCTTCTCCATCGCCCAACGGGCCACCGGGAGCGAGTTGACGAAGTTCGCGACGGGCGCCACGGGCCGGGAGAGAGCGCCGAGCTTGTCGGGCCGAGAGAGCATCTTCTCCCGCAGCGGGAGCCCCTTCTCCTCCACCCGAACGCGCCGCGCGTCCAGGACGAGGTGCGGGATGTCGACACTCCAGCGGTGAGGCGGAATGTACGGACAGTGCGGAATACAGAGCTTGCACTCGTAGCAAAGGTCGACGAAATCCTCCAGGACCTTCCCGGGAAGCTTGTCGGCCTCGCCGTCCACTTCCGGAACATCGAGGGCCTTGAAGAGGATGTCGAAGGAGGGACACAGCGAGAAGCAGCGACGGCAGCCGTGACAGATGTCGGCGATCCGTACGAGCTCCTGCGTCAGAGTGGCCTTGTCGGTGACCGCGACGGGACCCTTCACAGCCATGGGGCGATCCGCCTTTCTTCTGACCTTTATTCAGGGGGGAATCCCCGGTTCCCGACCGGGGAGCGGCCGGGGCGGCGCGGGAACCCCCGCCGCCCCGGCATCGTGGAGATCCAGGACTTAGGCGTTCGCCTTCTGGAGCTCGGTCAGGAGCTTGCCGAAGCGATTCGCGTGCGACTTCTCGGCGCGCGCCAGCGTCTCGAACCAGTCGGCGATCTCGGAGAAGCCCTCCTCGCGAGCCGTGCGGGCGAAGCCCGGGTACATCTGCGTGTACTCGTACGTCTCACCCTCGACCGCGCACTTCAGGTTCGCCTCGGTGGAACCGAACGGCAGGTCCGTCGCCGGGTCGCCCGCGGCCTTCAGGTAGTCCATGTGCCCATGCGCGTGCCCCGTCTCACCCTCGGCCGTGTCGCGGAAGTTGCCGGCGATCTCGGGGTAGCCCTCGATGTCGGCCTTGTCGGCGAAGTAGAGATAGCGGCGATTCGCCTGACTCTCGCCAGCAAACGCGTGCTTGAGGTTCTCGTGGGTCTTCGTGCCTTTGAGTTCAGCCATTTCCATGTCTCCTTTGTCCGGGGTTCTTCTTTAGACCGAGTATAAAATAGAAATCCATCACAGGCTACGAGATTCCCCGGCTCCTGGATCTAGCCTAATATCAAAAGCAAGGGTCGAGCGACGGCGAAACCAGGATGCGTCTCCGGTACCCGGGGAGTTTCCGGAAATCCCCGCTGACCCTGGGGAGACGAGCCTTGCCTTCCAAGAACCACTACAAAGTCGTGATCCTGGGCACGGGTCCCGCCGGACTCACGGCCGCCATTTACGCTTCTCGAGCCAACCTGGAGCCCCTCGTCCTCGAGGGAAGCCAGCCCGGCGGACAGCTGACGACAACGACGGAAGTCGAGAACTACCCGGGCTTCGAGCACGGGGTTCAGGGTCCCGAGTTCATCGAGAACACCCGGGCACAGGCCCGGCGTTTCGGCAGCGAAATCGCGGCGGAGACGGTCGTGTCGGTCACCCTGTCGAAACGTCCGTTCGAGATCGCCCTGGAGTCGGGAACCCTGCTGACGGCCGACGCCCTGATCGTCGCGACGGGCGCATCCGCCAAGTACCTGGGACTTCCGGCCGAGAAGCGCCTCCTGGGGTACGGGGTTTCAGCCTGCGCGACGTGCGATGGGTTCTTCTTCCGGGGCAAGGAGGTCGTCATCGTGGGCGGCGGCGACACGGCGATGGAGGAGGCGAACTTCCTCACGAAGTTCTGCTCGAGAGTTCACGTGGTCCACCGGCGTGACGAGTTCCGGGCCTCGAAGATCATGGCCCAGAGAACGCTTTCGAACCCGAAGATCAACGTGATCTGGAACAGCGTGGTCGACGACATCCTGGGAGCACCCGAGACCGGTGTGAGCGGGGTGATCCTGAGGAACGTGAAAAGCGGCGAGAAGAGCGAGCTTTCGGTCAAGGGCTACTTCTCGGCGATCGGCCACCAGCCGAACACGGCGCTCTTCGTTGGCCAGCTCGAGATGGACGATGTCGGCTACCTGAAGATCCAGCACCCGTCGACGCGTACGAACGTGGAAGGGGTCTTTGCGGCCGGCGACGTCGCGGACCCGAGCTACAGGCAAGCGGTCTCGGCCGCCGGGGAAGGGTGCAAGGCCGCCATCGACGCCGAGCGCTGGCTGGCTTCCCAGGGTATCCACTGACCGGCGGTCCCTCTCCATTCTCGCCCTGATGGGCTCCCCTGCCCGAGCCTGCCGGGGCGAGAATAGGGGCATGAACAACCAGCGTCTCTCCCTCTCGGAGTTCGTCGACGCGGCCCGGGGTCTGACTCCCGCCGACGTGGTGTTCCGGAATGCGCGGGTCGTCAATGTCCTGACCGGCGAGATCCACAAGGAAACGGTCGGCGTTCGGGGCGGAACGATCCTGGGGTTTGGTCCCTACGCGGGCCGTGAGGAGATCGACCTGGGCGGCCGGTACCTCGCCCCGGCCCTGTGGGATGCCCACCTGCACATCGAGTCGACGATGACGACCCCGCGGGAGTTCTCCCGGCTGGCGATCCCCCGGGGCACCGCGGCCGTCGTCACCGACCCCCATGAGATCGCCAACGTGAGGGGGACGGCGGGCCTCGAGGACTTCCTCGCCGACGCGTCGGGTCTCCCGATCGACATCCATGTGATGCTGCCCTCCTGCGTACCGGCCACGCATCTCGAGACAGCGGGAGCTCGCCTGGAGGCGGCCGACCTGGCGCCGTTTCTCGGCCGTTCGAACGTCCTTGGTCTCGCCGAGATGATGAACGTGCCGGGCTTTCTCTTTGGCGACCCGGGAGTGAGGGCGAAGGTGGAGAGTGCCCGATCGGCGGGAGTACCGATAGACGGCCATTCCCCCCTCCTCTCCGGTCTCGATCTCAACGCTTACATTGGTGCCGGGATCCGGTCCGACCACGAGTGTCTCTCGGCGTCCGAAGCCCGCGAAAAAGCCCGGCGCGGGATGTCGATCTGGATCCGGGAGGGGACGGCGGCGAAGAACCTGGAAGAGCTCCTCCCGCTCGTGACCGCTCAGAACTCGCCTTGTTTCGCCTTCGCGACGGACGACCGCCATCCCTGGGATCTCCTGTCGCACGGGCACGTCGACCACCATGTGAGGCGGGCGATTTCGTCCGGTCTCGACCCCGTCCTGGCCCTGCGGCTGGCCTCGCTGTCCTGTGCCCGGCACTACGGATTCCGCGATCGCGGGGCCATCGCGCCGGGGTATCGGGCCGATCTCATCGTCTTCGAGGATCTCGCGAGCTTCGAGCCCGATCTCGTCTATCTGAAGGGACAGCTCGTCGCGCGCTCCGGGCACCTGCTCGAACCGATTCCCTCCCGCCTCATGACCGAGGGCCCGGCCTTCGACATCGACGGATTCGACCGGACGCGCCTGAGGGTCCCGGCGGGTGCCGGGGCCAGTGTCCGGGTCATCGACATCATTCCCGGGAACCTGACCACCGGAGCGAGGACCCTGCCTGCCCTCATTCACGACGGCGCGGCGGTGGCGGATCCCGACCGTGATCTCGCCAAGCTCGCCGTGGTCGAGCGGCACAAGGGAACGGGAAACGTCGGCGTGGCTTTTGCCTCGGGCTTCGGCCTCAGGCGCGGGGCGATCTCTTCCTCGGTGGCGCACGACTCACACAACATCGTCGCTCTGGGATGCGACGATCAGTCGATGGAAACGGCGATCCGGAGAACCGCGGCGATCGGAGGCGGAATCGTGATCGCCAACGGCGGAAGTGTCCTGGCCGAGATCCCGCTGCCGGTGGCCGGCCTGATGTCCAACGAGCCGATCGCCGACATTGATCACCTCGAAAGACGGGCAAACGAGGCGGCTCTCTCGCTCGGGACGACGGTGAACCATCCCTTCATGACCCTGGCCTTTCTCGCGCTGCCGGTGATCCCGGAACTGAAGCTGACGGACAGGGGCCTCGTCGACGTCTCGAAGTTCGACTTCGTTCCCGCCGTCGTTTGAGCTCCAAAAAGAAAGGCGTGCTAGGCTGACACCATACCCAACGGAACGCCCGGAGCGTTCTCCAAAACGAGAGGAGCAGCGAAATGGGTCTGTTCGGAAAGTCCTTCGAGGAAAAGGTCGAGGAAGCAGTCCAGGCACTGCGCACCCAGTTTCCGGTCAAGGGGCTGCATGCCGAAGTCCAGGACAAGACTGTCACGCTGTCGGGTGTGGCGCCCTCGCCGGAGGTGAAGGCCGAGGTCATGAAGGCCTTCAACGCCCGTGTCGAGACCGAGAACACCTTCAACAAGATGACGGTCGCCGCGCCAGCAGGCGCTCCAGCGGCGGCCCCGGCTCCGGTGGCCCCGGCCGCGGCTGTTGTGTCGGAGCCCTCCGCGGCAGCCGTCCCCGTCTCCGCTCCCGCGGCTGAGGAGCGCATCCACGTCGTGGCAGCCGGTGAGTCCTTGAGCGCGATCTCGAAGAAGTACTACGGGAACGCGAACGCGTACATGAAGATCTTCGAGGCGAACAAGGACATCCTCAAGAATCCCGATGTGATCCACCCGGGTCAGAAGCTCAGGATTCCCTAGCAAAGGCCCCTGACGAGTCAGGGTGAGGCCCGGCCGTCCCGACCGGCCCCAGTTCTTCGTCCTCAGCGCGGCGAAGCGGGCTTGGGCGGCCGGGCGATTTTCTCCGCCTCTTGGCGGCCGGTCTCCGTCAGGTCGTAGGTCTCGCCGCCAGCGGGGTCATGTCCCGACCAGGAAAACCACGCCTGGGCCCTGAGCGATCGAAAAGCCCGCACATAATCCAGGCCGCTGAACGCCACGTTCGTCTTCACCGCGATGATCGAGCCATTGTGGACCTTGATGGTCCCGTCGAAAAACGCGGTCCTCATGATGTCTCGTTCCTGCGTCGACAGTTCTGGCATCAGCCTTCATCCCCGAATCGAAGCCATTCGATATCGATCGCGAATTATACGCCGCCGTCTGGCTTCCTCTCCGCCTCGAAGGCCTCCTTCTCGAACGTGTTCTCGAAGTACGGGTCCTTCCCCGAAAGCCACGCCCAGGCACTCGAGGCAAAGTAGAAAAACGGGAAGAAGAGCCCCAGCCGCTCGTATTGCCTCACGTGCACCCGCTCGTGCCGGCGTGTTCTCTCCAGGCTGAGGGCGCTCTCGCCGAGGACGACGTGCCCGAATGTGATCGCGTAGATGACGAGGCGCTCGCCGCCCGCCTGTCCGAGAAGCCTGCCGACGAGCCCTCCGTGGACCTCGAGGACACCCTCGACGGAGCGCGCCTGGCCCCGGCTGGCGACGGCGATCCCGGCCAAGAACAGTCCAGCCAGTGTCACCGGGCTCGCCCAGAGATAGGCGGCTGTCCGGGTGACCATCCGGAACACGGCAGAACCCTTCAGGGAGCGGCTTCCAGCCGCGCGGGAGACGGCGGGAGATACCGGAACAGGCCTCGACCGATCGTCGAGACGAAGAGGCCCTCGCGGGAGGCTGGATCCCCACTCCACCCCGAGATCGACAGGCCGCCTTCGGGCGGAGCGAGAAAGACCGCGTCCGGCGGGTTCTGTCTGGGCCTGAAAACGAGGAAGCCATTCCCTTGGTCGATCGAGAGGCCGACGGGCAGGAACCGGGGCACCAGGACGGAGGCAGGTCTCTTCCCGAATCCCCCGGCGAGCTTCTGGTCCCCCTTGACGATGTTGCCCTTGATGCGCCAGTCGACCCCATCCCAGATCTGCACGTATCCTCCCGCCTCCGCGGCGAGACTGAGTTGATTCGACTCGAGAAGGTAGGCCTCCTGAATCGAATCGACCCGCTGGGTCAGGGTCCCCATGCGTGAGAAGCCGGCTCCATCTCGCGAGGAAAAGACGCCTGATGCCGTCGCCGCCACGACGAGGCCGGCCGAGGTGGTCACGAGGCCCCGCACCGCGTGGGGCAGCACCAGCGTGAAGGGCGCCCCTTCCCCGCTGGAAACGAAGAGACCGTCGGGAGTTCCGGCGTAGAGGCGGTCTCCCTTCGCGGCCAGCGCGACCACCGAAGCCGGAGTCTGACTGGGGATCCTCGACGCCACCCCGGTCTCCGAGTTCAGCTCCCACAAACCGCCGCTCTTGCCATCAGCGGCCCTTGCCAGGACGATCCTCCCCCTGGGAGTCCTCACGACAGCCGAGACACGGGCCTCCGAGAGCCCCGCGCTGGAATCCCGGAAGGTCGACCCGCCATCTGTACTCCTCAGGATTCCGTCCGCCTCTGTCGCGATCAGGACGTTCTGGGGAGTTCTCGGGTCGAAGACGATCGCGTTCACGACGACCTCGGGGACGAGCCTCACGAAGGTGCGGCCGAGATCGCGAGATTCGAACAGACCCCCGGTCGTCCCAACGAGCACCCGGTTCGGGTCCTTCGGGTCCCGTCTCACGACATGGGCCCGGCGGTCGAGAAGCCCATCCCGGAAGCGGGTCCAGAGCCTTCCTCCATCCGTGGAGTGGTAGACCCACCCGCACGTCGACGCCCACATGTCCTCCGGAGCCGCGACCGAGAAGTCGACGGAGAAGACCTCGGTGTCCTCCACCATGCCGCCGGCGATCCGTTGCCAGGTTTTCCCAAGGTCCGCCGACCGGAACGGGTGCCGGGAGGACCCGGAAATCAAGATTCCCGGCTGTCCCGGATGAAACGCCACGAACGAGATCGTGGCCCCCGGCTCGAGCATGGGGGCCGTCTGACGCCACGTCGAGCCTCCGTCCTCGGAGACCTCGATGAGACGCCCTCCCCCAATCGCCAGGATTCTTCTTCCATTCAGTTGAAAGACCGACACGGACCGGGCGCCTGGGCGGTCCTCGAACCGGCGGATCATCTGGAAGGTCTCGCCGCCGTCATCCGTCCTGACCAGGAGTCCGCCCCTCACGATCCCGGTCAGTCCGACCCATACGGAACCCCGCTGGATCGGGTCGGGAACGATCGCCGTCACCGCATACCCGGGGAATGGCGTGCCGCCCCTGCGGAGCCGCCACGTCTGCCCTCCGTCCGTCGAACGGTAGAGGCTCCCCTGGGCCGTCCCGGCGTAAAACGTCCCGTTGGCCGGATCCGTCACCAGAGACCGGACCTCGGCTCCCGGCAGCGCGAATCGCTGCCACACGCCGCTCGATTCCCCGGCAGAAGAGCTCAGCAAGGCGAGGAGGCCCAAGGCCAGGGACAGGGCACGAGCGAGACGGATGGTCATTCCCCTTTCTTCTCGGCCGCCCCGGAGCCAGAGCTCCCCGCCTTTGTCTCGGGCTTGGTCTCGGTCTTCGATTCGGCCGCGGGCTCCGCCGAAGAGCCCGCCGGGGCCGTCCCCTTCCGGGAGTAGTCGCTCACGTACCAGCCCGAGCCCTTGAACTGGATTCCTGGAGCCGAGATGAGCCGTTTGAGCGTACCGCCGCACTCCGCGCAGACGCTCAGGGGCTCGTCCGCCACACTCTGAAGGACCTCGGTTCTGAGGCGACACGATTCACACTCGTACTCATAAAGGGGCATCGAAAGAACTCCTCACTTCAGGGATTCTCAGGTCTCGGGGGTGTAGTCGCCCCCGGACGTCTTCCACTGGATCTTCTTGATGGCCTTCGACTGCTCCTTCTTGGAGATCAGCCGCAAGACGAAGAACGCATAGATGAGGCGGGCGTTGAAGAACGAGTTCCCCGGTCCGAGCGCGATGAGCTCCCGGAACGTTCGAACCCCGTCCACGAGCTCCAGATACCGCCTCTCTCGCTTTTCCAGCTCCAGATCCTCCAGGTCTTCTTCCCTGAAGCTCGGGTGAAACACCGTGACCGAGGGACCGATGATCGACACCAGCCTCTTGACGTGGGCATCCTCGATGGACTTGACCCCCTCGAAGATCATCTGGCGCGTCGGCATCTCGAGCTTGATCAGCTCATCGGTCTTGTACTGTCCAACGGAGAAGGTGACCGTCCCGTCGTCCCAGTCAAAGGTCGAGAAGATGATCTCCTTCACCTGCTTTTTGACCAGCAGATAGAGCTCTTCCTCGGTCAGGATCCCCAGCTCGACCAAGACATCCCCGTGACGCTTCTTCCCCGAGCTTTCGAGAAGAACCTCGACCGAGCGGTCGAATTCCTGCTGGGTCAGTCTGCCCATTCGCAGGAGGTAGTGCCCGAGCGAATCCTCGCGGTCCCCCGAGCTCGCGAAGATCACATCGCCATTCCAGATGAAGATCTTTTTTTCAATGCCGTCTCTGAGGGCGGAGACCACACCGGGCACCCTGTACCGGTGGACTGTCTGGAGCACCTCCGCGATCGGCATGGTGGCCAGATCGCCGCGGAATTCGAATCGCGACTCGGACACATCGCTGATTCTACGTGCCAGCGATCCGAAAATCTCTGGCTGGTAGGATCCAAAAGGCCACGAAACGCCCGTGGCGGGCCGGGAAGGAAGCTATGCGACGACGGAGAGTAGCCGTGACGGGGGTCGGGTGCATCACCCCGCTCGGCCAGACGCGGACGGATTTCGAAGAGGGTCTTTCGCGGGGAACCTCGGGCGTCAGAAGGATCTCGCTCTTCGACCCGTCGGGCCTCCCGGTCCAGATCGCCGCCGAGGTCCCGGATCTCGACCCCTCGAAGTACTTGCCGGCCAAGGACCTGCGCCACGTCGCCCGCGTCGTTCCCCTCTGCCTGGCCGCGGCGGCCGAGGCCTTCGACGACTCCGGAAATCCCCCCGAGAGCCTGTCCCTTGCCGAGCGGCGCCGGATAGCCGTCGTCCTCGGGACCGGAGGCGGGCCGGTCGAGTTCTTCGAGAAGATGTACGGCCACTTCTATCGGGGCGACCTGAAGAAGGCCTCCGTCTACTCGATCCCGACGGGCACCACCGGCACTCTCTCCTCGGAGATCTCCATGCGTTTCGGCCTGAAGGGGCCCTCCCACGTCGTGACGACCGGCTGCACCTCCTCCGCGGACGCGATCTCGTACGCGGCCCGCATGATTGCGTATGGCGAAAGGGAGACGGTCCTGACCGGAGGCGCGGATGCCGTCATCACTCCCGGAATCATGACCGGCTTTTCGCTGATGCAGATCCTCGCCTCCTCGCGGCAGGACCGTCCCGAAACCGCGAGCCGGCCCTTCGACGCGGGCCGGGACGGCTTCGTTCTCGGCGAGGGTGCCTGGTTCTTCGTCCTCGAGGACCTCGACCGGGCACGGTCCCGCGGCGCCCGGGTCTGGGCCGAGATTCTCGGGTACGGCGCGACCTGCGACGCGTATCACCGCGTGAGGCTCGACGAGTCCGGCGACGAGCCCGCGCGCGCCATGGAAGAAGCCCTGACGGACGCCGGCCTCGCAGCTGGAGACATCGGCTACATCCAGTATCACGGCACGGGCACGGAGCTCAACGACAGGATCGAGACCCGCGCGACCCGGAAAGCTCTCGGGCCCCATGCGGACCGGATCCCCGGCAGCAGCATCAAGAGCCAGATCGGCCACCCCCAGGGCGCGTCGGGGGCGGCCGGGCTTGCGGCCACGATTCTGGGCCTGTGGAACGGGTTCCTCCCCGCCACGATCAATCTCGACGTTCCCGGTCCCGAGTGCGACCTCGACTACGTCCGGGAGGGACCGCGGCCGGCCGAGGTCGAGCATGCTCTTGTCAACGGCATCGCGTTCGGCTCGAAGAATTCCGCCCTCATCATCCGGAACGGCAGGGCGCTCTGATGTTCCCGGTACCCCCGCGCACCCCGTCTGTCGAGATCCTCGACGCGGGGGTCTCGGCGGCCGACGCGGAAGAAAGCCTGCGCGACATCGAGTGGGTTCACCGCTTCCTCGGTGGGCGGCTCGTTCTCAGGCTCGGGTTCCTGCGGTTTCTCATGAGCCTGGGTCTTCCCCGTCTTCGAATCCTGGACCTCGGTTCCGGCACCGGACACACGGGCCTGGATCTGGAATCGCAGCTCAGAAGGCGCGGAATCGAAGCGCGCGTCGTGGGCCTCGACCGTCTCATCGCCCACATCCGACTCGCCCCGCGCGAGACCTCGGTCGCCGCGGATGCCTTCCGGCTGCCCTTCGCGGACGGCTCGTTTGACGTCCTCTACTCGACCCTCTTCCTCCACCACTTCTCCCCGGAAGAAGTCTCTTCGCTCCTTTCGGAATCCGCCCGTGTCGCGCGCCTCGCGGTTGCCGCGTTCGACGTGAAGAGAAGCTACGCAGCCCTCGGCCTGGTGACGGCCGCCGGGTCGCTGTTCTTCAAGAGCAAGATCTCGCTTCTGGACGGCAAGGCCTCCGTCCGGCAGGCCTATCTCGCAAGCGAGCTCCAGTCCGTCGCGGCGCAAGCCCTTCCGGGGTGCCGGGTCGACTCCGCCGGGCCGCTCGCCCTGAGACTCCTGTGGCGCAAAACGGCGAGCGAGTAGACATCCTCATCATCGGGGGGAGCCTGGCCGGCGCGGCCGCGGCTTTCCCGCTCGCCCGGCAGGGCGTCCGCGTCCGGATCCTCGAAAAGGCGCGGTTCCCCCGGCCGAAGATCTGTGGCGAGTTCCTGTCTCCCGAGAGCTTCCCCGTCCTGGCCCGCATGGGCGTCCTCGACTCGTTGAGGGAGAGCGGCGCGGAGACGATCGAGAGATTCGAGGCTTACTCGCCTTCCGGCTCGAGCGTGAAGGGAGAGCTCCCCGCGCCGGTCCTGTCGATCTCGCGAGATGTTCTGGACCACACCGTCCTGCGTGCGGCCGAGGGAGCAGGCGCGGCCGTGGCGTTCGGAGAAACGGTCATGTCTTTCTCGGGGAGCCTCTCTCGCGGCTTCGAGGTGCAGACTTCCAAGCGTCTCCACCATTCCCGGTTCCTGATCGGCGCGTGGGGTCGGTTCAGTCCCCTCGACCCTCGGATCCGGAACGGGAGCCTCGAGGAGATACCGGCCCTCTTCGGATTCAAAAAGCACCTCGAGGGCGAGAGCAGCTTCCTTCAGGGCCGCGTCCTTCTCCACGTGTTCGATCGCGGGTATCTGGGCCTTTCGAGGATCGAGAACGGCCTCGTCAATCTCGCGGCGCTCACCGTCCCGGATGTGGCTCGCGAGGCGCACCACGACTTCGATCGCCTCCTTGCGAGGCTCCGGTCCGAGAGCGCGGTTCTCGACCGGCAGCTGGAGAAGCTCCGGCCGCTTCCCGGTCCCGTTCTCGTGAGCGAGCCCGTGCATCTCGGACCGAGAGGCGCGCTGGCCGGCGACGTCCTGCTCGCGGGAGACGCCGCGGGAGTTCTCGATCCCTACACCGGTGCCGGCATGTCCGCCGCTCTCGTCACGGGTGAGGCGGCCGGCGCGAGACTCGCCCGGCACCTCTCGGGCGAGATCCCGCGTGAGACCCTTCCCGGTCTCTGGGCTTCCGAGTACGACAGGGTGATGAAGAACCGGTTCCTCTTCAGCCGGCTCTTTCGTCCCGTGTTCGTCTCCCGCTTCGCGGCGAGGCTTCTGCACCCTCTCGCCTCGCCCCTCGCCGCGCTGGCCGTCCGCCTGACCCGGGTGGGTCCTCTCTGACGGAAAAGCGGGGACCCTTCGGCCCCGCCCCGGGTTCTTACCGGGCGCCTTTCCTGGCGGCCTTCACTCCCTTCGCCACGGGAGCCGTCTTCACTTTCGCAGCAGCCTTCTTCTTCGCCGGTGCCTTCTGCTTTCCGCCGAAGAGCCCGACGCGAATCGTCTCGATCTGCTGAAGGTGGATGCGATCGTGGCCGGCGTAGAGGGTCACCATCGTCCGGATCGACTCGTCTCCCCGTTCCGCGTGGACTCCCACCCGGTCGAAGGCCCCTTCCGGTAGCCGCTTCAAGAGGTTCAGATTCGCCTTCCGGAGGCGTTCGAAGTCCTCGACCAGTTCCTTCGTCCGGGCCGCATCGACGCCCAGGCGCTCGACGAAGGCGTCCTGGTCGTAGCCCGGCACGGCCGGCCTGTCGTGGGCCGCCACGAAGCGGTAGCGGAACCCGAGAACCACCTCTCCATCCGTCAGATGCGCGACGATCTCCTTGATCGACCACTTGCCGGGCGCGGGCTTCTTCGAGAGCTGTTTCTCAGTGAGGCCTTCCACCAGTTTCGCCAGCCGCGCGGGGGCCTTCTTCATCGCGTCGATGGGGTCATCGCCGCCGAGAGCATCGAGGTAGCGTTGCAAAACGACGGGTCCCGGAGTTTTCGTGGCCATTCTGTCTCCTTACTTCTTCTGACTTTTCGGTCCCATGGGGAGGCCGCGTTTTACCGCGGAAAGGAATCCGAGGTTCGTCCCGGCGAGCCAGTGACCGCCATCCACGGGCAGGCACCCGCCGGTGATGTAGGCCGACTTCGACTCGTCAGCGAGAAAGGCGATCGACTCGGCCACTTCGGCCGCCGTGGTGAAGCGGTGCATCGGGATCGAGTGCAGGACTTCCTTCTCGAGCTCCTGGTCGAGCCAGAGGTTGCGGTCGGTGCCCTCGGACTTGAACGGGCCCGGAGAGACGCAGTTGCACCGGATTCCGTATCGCGCCCACTCCACGGCCAGGGTTCGCGTCATCGCCAGGACTCCCGCCTTGGCGGAGGCCGAGTGGATGACTCCGGGACCCGCGCCCCACGCATAGTCCGCGACGACGTTGACGATCGACCTTTGCCTGGCATCGGAGGCAAAGGCGTCGATCATTCGTCGTCCCACCGCCGAGGACACGAAGAAGGTGCCATTGAGCACGATCTCGATGACGGCCCGCCAGCCGTTGGGCGAGAGCTTCTCGGCCGGGCAGACGAAATTGCCGGCGGCGTTGTTGACGAGGATGTCGAGAGGGCCCCATGCCTCGTGAAGGGAGGTGACCATCTTCGCCACATCGTCGTCGTAGCGCACGTCACACGCGACGGCCCTGACCTCCAGAGCCCCCGCCGCGCGGATCTCCTCCGCGGTTGCCTTCAGGATCTCTTCCCTTCTTCCGCAGATCGCGACGCGGTCCCCCTCGCGAGCGAACCGGATCGCCGTTGCCCGTCCGAGTCCCGTTCCGCCGCCCGTCACCAGAACACTTCGCGCCATGAGGCCTCCTTCAAACCCAGCCGTCCGAATCTCGATTCTAAGGAACGGACGGGGCTTCCCAGAGCCAGGCCGCCCCGCGCACTCCGCTCGAGTCGCCGTGCCGGGCCCGGACCAGGCGCGTCTCGACCGTGTCCGAGAAGACCCAGGCGCCCCAGAGCCTGGGGATCGACTCGTAGAGCTGGTCGATGTTCGACATCCCGCCTCCCAGGACGATCACATCCGGGTCGAGGACATTGATGATCGAGGCCAGGGAGCGGGCCATGCGCCGCTCGTACCGGGAAAGACAGCTTTCGGCCTGAGGGTCGCCTTTCTCCGCGAGGGAGACAACCTCTGAAGCATCGCGCCTGTCGCCCGCCGTTCGAAGATAGTCACCAGAGAGGCCAGGTCCCGACAGGAAGGTCTCGATGCATCCCGCCTTTCCGCAGTAGCACGGAGGACCCGGGAGTTCGTCCGCTTCCGGCCAGGGCAGGGGGTTGTGACCCCACTCTCCGGCAATCGCATTGGGACCGGTCAACACCTGGCCTGAGACGACGACTCCGCCGCCGGTGCCGGTGCCGATGATCACGCCGAAGACAACGGCGGCCCCCGCGGCAGCGCCATCCACCGCTTCTGAGAGTGCAAAGCAGTTTGCGTCGTTCGTCATCCGAACCGGCCGCTTCAGAACTCGCGAGAGATCGTCTTTCAGGGGTCTCCCATTCAGGCACGTCGAATTCGAGTTCTTCAGAAGGCCCGTCGCGCCAGAAAGAGCGCCCGGGGTCCCGACTCCCACTGTTCCCGTGCGGGCCAGTGTCTCTTCGAGGTCCTCGACCAGTTTCCGGATCGCGTGAAGGGTGGCCTCGTAGTCGTCTCTCGGGGTGAGGATGCGGCGCCGGAGCAATTCCTCACCCCTATCGCCGATCGCGATCGCCTCGATCTTCGTGCCTCCGAGATCGACTCCGATCCTCACGAACCGGTCAGGCCTTGTTGCCTCCCGGAGCCTTCTTCCCTCCGGGAATCTGGAGCGGTCCGGCCTTCAAGTCCTCCCGGATGATCAGATCCAGAAACAGCTCGCGGACGCCGTCCTTGCCCTTGGCGGCAAAGACCCGCTTGACATCCGAGGGGCTGAGCTTGATCCCCGTCATCGACTCGAGGTACTGACAGAAGACCGTCGCTCTCGAACGAAAGGACACGACGAGGATCAGGAGGAGAACGCCTGCCAGAATCAGCGGAAACGCGTCCAGAAGCGTTCGGATCTCGAAGATCGATGAAGCCAGCACCATCGATCTGGAATCATACCTACTCGCCCCCGTCGCCGGGGAGAGTTCTACCCATCGGGGTCCGTTCCGTGGCGGCACGGGTGGACCTCGATGTTGATGTGCATGAGCGGCAGGCCATCCGGGACGAGCCTCCGGTAGTCGCCGGGCGAAAGCGGACTCTTCGAGACGATCGAGAGGACCGCCGCATAGCCCTCCGGGGCGACTCTCCAGACATGCAGATCGGCGATCCTGTCTTCGGGACGCCGCTCGACCGCTTGCCTGAGCGCCCCTCGGATCCCGTCGCTCTCCTGGTGATCGAGGAGAACCGCGCTCGTCTCTCGCAAGAGCCCCAGGGACCAGCGCGTCACGAGCACGGCCCCGACGATGCCCATCGCCGGATCGAGGAACCACCAGCCGAGGAGCCGGCCGAAAAGGAGCGCCGCAATCGCGAGGACCGACGTGAGGGCGTCGGCCAGAACGTGCAGGTAGGCCGAGCGGGCATTGTGATCGTGGTGGTGCCCTTCTTCCTCGTCTTCATCCAGAAGGAGGGCGCTGACGGCGTTCACGGCGAGCCCGACCACCGCGATGATGATGGCCTGTGTGAACGAGACCGGAACCGGGTTCAGGAACCGCTCCACGCTCTCGACAGCCATCATCAGGGCGAAGAGACCGAGCAAGACCGCACCCGCGAAGCCCGCCAGGGAATGAACCTTGCCCGTGCCGAAGGCGAACCGCTCGTCGTGAGCGTGCCGGCGAGCGTACGCATAGGCCCAGAGGGAAATCCCGAGCGCCACGGAGTGCGAGGCCATGTGGATGCCGTCCGCCAGGAGCGCCATCGAACCGAAGAGAAGGCCCCCGGAGACCTCCGCGAGCATCATCACGACGGTCAGAAGAACGACGACACGCGTGCGCGCCTCTCCCCGGCGGGCTGCCTCCTGCCCGAAGTCGTGGTGGTGGCCGAGCTCGGTGTTGCAAGGCAAGCACGGTGCGCTTGCCGCGGCAGCTTCTTTCGGCACGAGGCGAATCATAGAGCCGTCGCGGATTCCCGCATCGCTATACTCGCCGCCGTGACCGCGCGCGAGGAATGGTTCTCCCGCCCTGCCGAGACAGAGGAAGACCACCTCGTCCTCGCGCTCCTTCCCGGCCAAGAGAACACCCCTTCCTCCCGCATTCACGTCGAGGAGCCTTTTGGCGGGAGCGCCTGGGTCTCTGTCCAGTTCGAGGGGGACAGCTGGGAACAGGGAGCGCGGGCCGTCGAGGAGCTCGAGATTCGGGCCCGCGAGCGCGCACGGCTCGCGAGACGCCTCGCCGCGGAAGAGACGGCCGCGCCGGAAGAGGTGATCTCGAAAATCGAGCTTCTCGGCGAGATCCGGCGCTTTGCCGTGCCGGCACCCTGAGCCGTGAAGAGCCCTGAAAAGTCCCCGGCCCCGCTCGACCTCGCGTCTCTCTTCCACCCAGCCGTCAGCCGGTTCTTCTCGGGCGAATTCCCCTCTGGGCCGACCGAGGCCCAGCGTCTGGCCTGGCCTCGCCTCGCCCGAGGCGAGAGCCTCCTGCTCGTTTCGCCGACAGGAACAGGCAAGACCCTGGCTGCGTTTCTCGTCTCGCTCGACAGGATCGTCAGACGGCGGCTCGCTGGGGAGAAGGACCACCGGCTCTCCACCCTCTACATCTCTCCCCTGAAGGCTCTCGACAATGACATCCACAGGAATCTCGAGCGGCCCAGAGATGGCATCCGGCGTGCCCTGACCGCTGACTTCGCCGAGGGCGGGGGCCCTCGGCCGGAGGGGTCCGCGTGGGAAGGTCTCCTGGCCGCGGAAGTCCGCACGGGCGACACGAGTCCGGCGGCGCGGGCGGCCCAGCTGAGGCGGCCGCCCGACATCCTCATCACGACGCCCGAGTCTCTCTACCTGATGCTCACGAGCGCGGCCCGACAGGTCCTCGCCACTGTGGACACGGTGATCCTCGACGAGATTCACTCGGTTGCCGGGAACAAGCGAGGTGTTCACCTGGCGGTCTCGATGGAGCGGCTCGAGGACCTCATCGCGTCGCGCGGGGGCCGGTCGCCGCAGCGGATCGCCCTGTCGGCCACCGTTTCACCCGTGAAGACAGTCGCGGCCTTCGCCGCGGGCACGGGACGCGAGATGGAGGCCGTCGTCGCAACGGCCAGAAAGCGCCTCGACCTGACGGTGACATCGCCCGCTCCGGACTTCCGAGACCTGCCGGACAGCTCGGCCTGGGGACCGGCGGTCGCCACGATGGTTCACGAGATCCGGCAACGCCAGACCACGCTCGTCTTCTGCAACAACCGCCGGCTCGCCGAGCGCGTGTCGAGGAAACTCGGAGAAGCTCTCGAGATCGACGTCCCCACGCACCATGGGTCGATCGCCCGCGAGGTCCGGGAAGGAATCGAGACCAGCCTGAAAGCCGGCTCGCTGGCGGTTCTCGTCGCGACCGGATCCCTCGAGCTCGGGATCGACATCGGGCACGTCGACTCGGTCATCCAGGTGGAGAGCCCCAAGGGGATCGCCCGCGGCTTGCAGAGAGTCGGCCGGTCGGGACACCTCGTCGGGGAAGAGGCCCGGGGGCTCTTCGTGCCGCTCTATCAGGACGATCTCTTCGAAAGCGCCGCGACCGTGGAAGCGATGCGGGAAGGGGCCGTCGAATCGACGGTCCCGCCCGAGTTCCCTCTCGATGTCCTGGCCCAGCAGCTCGTCGCCGAGGCGGTCTCGCGAGCCTCGGACGGGAACCCGGCGGGATCCGAGGAGCTCTACCGCCTCGTGAGGCGGGCCTTTCCGTACCGGAATCTGACGAGAACGCTCTTCTCCGAGACTCTCGCGATGCTGAGCGGGAAGTACCCCAGGGAACGCTTCTCCGAGCTGGCGCCGAAGCTGGTGTGGGACAGGGCCACCGATCGCGTCACGCCGCTGCCGGGAGCTCGCCTCTCGGCCGTCGTCGACGGCGGGACGATCGGGGACCGCGGCACCTTCTCGGCCGTTCTGCCGGACCGGCGGACCACGGTCGGCGAGCTCGACGAGGAATTCGTCTACGAAACGAGAACCGGCGATGTCTTTCTCCTCGGATCCCGCGCGTGGCGAGCGATCGAGATCACCCACAGCCGCGTCGTCGTCGAGGACGCCACCGGACAGCCCGCCCGCATGCCGTTCTGGCGGGGAGAAGGACTCGGTCGCACAGGCGCCCTGGGCGAGAGGATCGGACGCCTGAAGCGTTTCATCGCCGAGCACCTGGACGACCCCGAACTTGCGGCTGACCTTCTGCGGCGGTGCGGCGCCACGCCAGACGCCGCGGCCGCCCTTGCGGGGGCCGTTCGCCGCGAGGTTCTGGATTCCGGCGGACTCTCCTGTGACACGGCCGTCGTCTTCGAGACGTTTCCCAACGACATCGGCGATCCGTGCATCACGGTCCGTTCGCTCTTCGGACGCGGCGTCAACCTCCCCTGGTCTCTCGTCCTCTCGAGCATTCTCCGGGACGAGACAGGGGTCGAGGTCGAGACGGTCGCGTCGGACGACGGAATCCTCCTGCGGCTGCCGGGCGCGGACCGGGAGCTGCCGGTCGCGCGCCTGTCGCGGATCAGTCCCCAGGAGGCGCGAGAGCGCCTGGTCGCCATCCTTCCGAACTCACCGATGTTCGGCGCGAGATTCCGCGAGAACGCCCAGCGGGCTCTCCTCCTGCCGAGACGCCGCGGGGGACGGCGCACGCCCTTCTGGCTTCAGAGGCTGAAGGCGAGGGATCTCCTCGAGACGACCCGGTCGTTCCCCGATTTCCCGATCGTGGCCGAAACCTACCGGGACTGCTGGCGCGACATCTGGGAAGTGGAAAGGCTCCTCGACCTCCTGGGCAAGATCGAGAACGGCGCGGTCACCGCTCCCCTGGTGGCGCGAAAGACCCCCTCGCCGGCCTCGGCGTCTCTCCTCTTCAAGTTCATCGCCGTCTACATGTACGAGTGGGATGCTCCGAAGGCCGAAAAGAGCCTCCACGCCCTGGCGGCCAACCGGGCCCTGCTCGGAGAGATCCTGGGACAGGACTTCGACGACGGGCTCCGTCCCGAGGCCGTCGACGCCGCGCGGCGCGAAATCACGCGACTGGCCGATCACCGCAGGGCGCGAACGCGAGACGAGCTCCTTCTCGTCTTTCAGGAGATGGGAGATCTGACCGCGGAAGAAGCCGTGGAGCGCTCCACGGGAAACGGGCGGGCGTGGCTCGAGGACCTGCTCGGAACCGGCTCTCTCACGAAAGTCCCCATCGGCGGCGAAACGCGCCTCGTCGTGACGGAAGAGGCCGCGTCGTGGAGCGCCTGGAGCCCGGAGATTGCGGAAGAGCGGATCCAGAGGTTCCTCTCGACTCGCGGTCCCCTGCCGGCGAGCGGCATCGCTTCGCGCTACGGGCTCGCCGAACCGCGGGTGCTCGAGATCCTCGAGCGGCTGCGCCTCGAGGGCCGCGCCGTCGCGGGCCGGTTCGGCACGAGCGGAGGCGAGCGCCTCTGGGCGAGCTCGCGCGTCGCCGAAATCATCAGAAGAAAGTCGCTCGCTCTTCTCAGAAACGAGATCCGGCCTGTACCCGTCTCCGTCTACCGGGGCTTTCTGTGCGAGAGGCAGGGGGTCGCTCCCGGTCACAGGTTCACCGGCCCGGCCGCTTCCGAGCACGCCGTCGCGATTCTGAGAGGGCTCTTTCTTCCGCTGTCCTCCTGGGAAACCGCCCTCCTGCCCGCGCGGCTCTCGGACCCGGAACCCGGCGCGCTCGACCTTCTCTCCGCGCGAGGACTTCTGGTGTGGCGGGCCTCGGCCGTGAAGGACATGAAGGCCGCCCGGCTCCAGCTCTTCTTCAGGGGTGAGGGTCACATCTTCCTCGACGCGCCAACTGCGGCTGGCGCGCCAACCGCGGCTGGCGCGCCGCTGGCGGCCCTGGATGACCTCCCCGCCGAGTCGCGCAAGCTCTACGAGACGCTGGCGCTCTCGGGCGCCTCCTTCGTCCCCGACATCCTCGGCCCCTCTGGACTCGCACCGGAAAGGCTCCGTGAAGCGCTCCTGGATCTCGTGAGGCGAGGACTCGTCACCGGCGATGGTCTCCTGGGTCTGCGGCAGCTCGTCCTTTCGAAAAAGGGCCCGGGAAGGTCCGCGGTGGAGGGGCTTTCCACCCCGGTGGCCCAGCTGGGAAGGCACCCGGGCCGGGCGGTCCTCCGGTCGGCGGAAGAGAGGGTCGCGAACCGTTTCGGCCTCGCCTCCCGCTCACGTGCTCGCCTGGCAGGCGCTTCCACCCTCGAGGGAAGGTGGTCGCTGGTCGTTTCGCCTTCCGTTCTCGGACCCGAGGCCGGCCCGGGTGAGCGAGAGGAAACCTGGGCACGGCTCCTCCTCGTCAGGTGGGGTGTCGTCTGCAGGGAGACCCTCGAATGGGAATCTGGAATGAGGTGGGCGGATGTCGCTCCCGTTTTCGCCCGCATGGAACTGTCAGGGGATGTCCGGAGGGGAGAGTTCCTGGAGGGGCACGGCCCCATTCAGTACGCCGCGCCCGACACGGTGGAGTCTCTCAGGCAGCGGCGCGACCTTCGCCCGCCACCAGGGGAGACTCCCGTTCCGGTGGTCGTGTGCGGTGCCGATCCCGTGCTTTTCTCGCTCAACGCCAGTCCTGGTTCCTGGGTGGCCCTCGATTGCGGGGAGAGGGTCTTCGAGCTGTCGGAGGCCGGCCGCATCGAGATCTTTGGAACCCCTTCGGATACGCTTCTGAAGGCAGCCTTCACCGAGCTACAGGGCATTCTGAAGAGGGGCCGCGATCCGTTCGGCCGTCCCCGCCGCATCCGGGTCGAAACAGCGGGCGAGAGAGGCATCGTCGGAACACCTCTTGCCGTGATCCTCGCCTCGCTGGGGTTCACCAGAGATGGCGACGGCTACGCGTGGAGGGCCCTGTGAGGCCTCCGTTTCAGCAACTCAGGAAAGAGAGTACGTGGAAGCGCAAACAGTCAGCATGAAGGACCGATGGGTCGCGCGGATCGTCTTCGTGGCCCTCATCGCCGCCACCCTCCTTCTCTTCGGACGCGCGGTCAAGATGGCACGCGCGGACGGACGGAGGGCCTCTCCGCGTGAGGATCTCGAGAAGCTCGCGCGGCTTTCGCACTCTCTTTCGGCCTTCCCGGTAGGGGTCGAAGGAGACGCGTCAACCGACGTGCCGGCGCGGGCGATCCCGCTCATCTCCGAAACGAAGGCCGGCGTGCGAGGCCTGGTCACGAAGACGATCGCTCTCTCTCCCCACCTCACATCACGGCCCGAGCTCCTCCAGGCCCTCATCGAGACACAACTCCAGTCCGTGGGTCTGTGGCCCTTTGGCGAGCAGGCCCGGCATTACGGAGAGCTCCAGGGCCTGTCTGCCGGTCTGGTTCCGGGCAATCCGGACTTTCTCGCCGTCACCCTCGACCTCGCGATCGAATGCGGGCGCGATACGTCTCTGCTTCTTTTCGAGAAACGGCACCAGGGGTGGACGCTCTCCCTCGTCGTGTCAAACGACGGCTATACCCGTATCTCGGAGGCGATCGAGGGGCTCGAGTACGCGATCTCGCCTCCCCGTCCTGACGGCACCCGCTTCGTCGTCACCACGAACTGGACGCCCTGGTGCAGCTCCAACTGGTCGGGACTCAACACCCGCGTCTTCATTCCCGGTCCGGACCCGCTCTCGCCGAGGGTGATCCTCGACAGGGAGGACTTCGTCTTCGGCGCCTACGACCACGAGAACGGCCTCGTCGCCACCGCCTCAGGATTCAGGCTCAGCTGCACGGTCGCCCAGTCCCTGGATGCCGAGCTTCACAGCCGGGAGAGACTTCTCACCTATAGGATCGACGGCACCGAAGTGACGCGGGTTCCTCCATTCGCTGCGGACCCCAGGGGGTTTTTGGACGAGTGGCTGGCGTTCCCCTGGACCGAATCCGAGAAGTGGACTCTCCCAGAAGCGGCGCAGGCCGCCCAGGAATTCCACCGAGATCTGAGCGAAAGGCGAGACCGGGTGTTCACGAGTTTCGGAGAGTGCTTGAAGTGCACGGGTGAGAGGGAACGGTGGCTTCTCGAGCTCAGGATCGAGGGTCGGGAAGACGCGTCCGAGCCGAGCGGAGGGACGGCCTCCGTCTTCGTGGACGTGGGTCTTCGTGACGGCAGCTACCGGTTGGAAGGCGTCGCGACGACGAGGCCAAGAGACTGTCCGGGAAAGCCGCTCGACCCTTGAAGGACCCGGGAAAGGGCTCGCCCCCCTGTCCCGTTTGCTCCGCGGAGGCGACACTCGTATGCTCGCGGAAGCTAAAGCATGTTGCGAGTCCCTCTCGTCCCTGACCCCGAAACGGATTCCGGGGACGGCGCTGGCGTTCCGGCAGCCGGTCCGGGAGCCGGTGGCGCCCCGATCGCGGATGGGCGGACGCAGGCTTCTGGAGGGGCGAAGGCGCCGGGCGGGAGGGACCACCGGGAACGGGACTGGCCATCGTACCCACCCCTGCCGGATCCGCTGTGGCTGCGCCCCGAGAAGGACGAGGCCCCGGAGACGTCGCTCTCCCCCGGCCTGCTCCTGGCCGGCCGCTACCAGATCCTCGATTACATCGGCCGGGGCGGCATGGGAGAGGTGTACGAGGCGCTCGATCTGGACCTCAGGGTGCACATCGCGCTGAAGGTGGTCCGGCCGGTCCTGGCTTCGGACCGAAACATGATGGAGCGCTTCCGCCGCGAGATCCAGCTTTCGCGCAGGGTCACGCACCCCAACGTCTGCCGGATCTTCGATCTCGGCCGCCACCGGGACGAGCGGCGGGACGTGACCTTCCTGACGATGGAGCTTCTGGCCGGCGAAACACTGGAGGCAAGGATCCGTCGCGGGGGCAAGATGGCGGTTTCCGAGGCCGAGCCTCTCGTCCTGCAGATGACGGAGGCCCTCGAGGCGGCGCATGAGGTCGGCGTCGTACACCGCGATTTCAAGACCTCGAACGTCATCCTGGTGAAGACGAAGGACGGCGCGACGCGCGCCGTCGTGACGGACTTCGGCCTGGCGCGGAGCCTGGAAGAGCGAGCGGACGCGCCCGCGCTCTCTTCGAGCGGGGTCATGATCGGCACCGCGGCGTACATGGCCCCCGAGCAAGTGGGCGGAGCCGAAGCCACCCGGGCCTCGGACGTCTACTCGCTGGGCGTCGTCCTCTACGAGATGGTGACCGGGGCTCGCCCGCATCCGGGCGAGAGCCCCATCGAGCTTCTCGTCAATCGCCTCAGCGAGCCTCCCATCGCCCCCAGGCTCAGGAACCCCGAGCTCCCGGCGCGCTGGGACAGCGTGATCTTGCGGTGTCTCGAGCGGGACCCGGCAGACCGGTTTGCCTCGGCCCGAGACGTCGCCCGCGCCCTCACGAGCCAGAGCGGCGCCTCCTCGCCGGCGGACCGCCAGAGGACGAGAGTTCTGCCCCGGCTCCGGCTGTCTGTCGCCAGACGCCGATGGGGCGCGGTTTTCCTGGCGGTGCTCTTCCTGGCGGGCACCCTCGGGAGCAGGATCCTCGGATGGGGGTTCAAGGGAGCGTCTCTTCCCTCGCGCCGTTCCGTCGCCGTGCTGGGCTTCAAGGACCTCGCGGGCAAGATGGACACGGGCTGGCTCTCCCCAGCTCTCACCCAGATGCTCAGCGCCGAGCTTTCGGCCGGGGAGGCACTCAGGACGATCCCTTCCGAGACCGTCAATCGAGTGAAGGCTGAACTCGGTCTGCCAGACTCGGAGACTTACGGCAGGGAGACCCTGGCGCGGATTCGAGCGAACCTCGGCGCGGACGTCGTCGTCCTGGGCTCGTACCTCGCCCTGGACGCCAACGCATCGAGTCCCCTCCGCGTCGACGTGAGGCTGCAGGACACGGCCTCGGGAGAAACGCTGGCGACGGTCACGGAGAATCGGAGCGTCGGTACGATCTTCGACATCGTCCTCAACACAGGGGCCCAGCTGCGGGACCGGCTCGGCACCAGCCGCATCTCGGAAGAGCAGCACGAAGCCGTCCGCGCCGCCCTGCCGGCCGATCCGAAGGCGGCACGGCTCTACTCCGAGGGACTCGTGGCTCTCGCCCGATTCGATCTCATGCGAGCCCGCGACCTCTTCCGGCAGAGCGTCGAGCTCGACGACGGACATGCCCTGGCCCACTCGGCTCTCGCCGAGACCCTCTCCGCTCTCGGCCTGGAGAAGGAAGCCGCCTCCGAGGCGCGGAAAGCTCTCGAAACCTCGGCTCCCCTCGAGCGGCAGGACCGGCTCCTGATCGAGGGACGGTTTCACGAGGCTTCCTTCCAGTGGGAAAAGGCGGTCGAGACCTACCGCGTTCTCTTTGGTTACTTCCCCGACGACGTGGACCACGGGCTCCGCCTCATAAGGGCCCAGACGCGTCTGGAAGACACGAAGGGCGCCATGGAAACGCTCGCTGTCCTTCGGCGGCCTCCTCACCTCATCACGGACGACCCTCGAGTCGATCTTGCCGAAGCCAGTATCGCCAACCGCAGGGCCGACTTCCAGCGGGCGCTCGTGGCC
This sequence comes from Thermoanaerobaculia bacterium, assembly GCA_022071945.1. GTDB lineage: Bacteria > Acidobacteriota > Thermoanaerobaculia > UBA5066 > UBA5066 > JAJVIN01. Next base: position 63,876 of record JAJVIN010000003.1, read on the forward strand.
GCGGGCGAGGCCAACCGGAAGGGCAAGTCTCGAGGAGCAAAGCTGATCGTCGCCGAGGCGCTCCTCAAGCAGGCACGGGCCCAGATGCACCTCGGCTTCTATCAACGGTCGGGCGAGGCCGCCCTGGGAGCTCAGGCCATCTTCCAGGAGCTCGATCACCCGATCGGCGTCCTGGATGCCCGTCAGGCTTACGGGATCTCCCTCTACGCGTTCGGCAAGTTCGACGAAGCGCTCGCGCTCTATGAGGACGGCCTCTGGAAGGCCCGGCAGCTCTCGAGCCGGTATCACGAGATCACCAACCTGGCCGGCCTCGGGGAAGTCCAAGTCGAGACAGGCGACTTCGCCGCCGCCGAGCGCAACTACCAGGAGACGCTGACGATCTCGACCGCCATCGGGAATCGCTACATGATCGCGGTGGCGTCGGGCAACCTGGCGAAGATCCTCAAGCAACGAGGGGACCTCGCCTCGGCACGAGGGAAGTACGTGACGTGCCGGCAGCTCTTCGAGGAAATCGGAGACCACTGGAGGGCGGCCGCGGTCACCGCCCACCTCGGGGACCTGGAGCGTGAACTGGGTGACCTGGCGTCGGCTCGAGCGAACTATGAGCTCGCCCTCGACGGTCTGAAGGACAGAGGCGACGGCTACTACAAGGCCTGGACGCTCGAAAGCCTCGGAGAGCTGGCGCTCATCGAGGGCGACCTGCGCGCCGCGCGGAAAAGGCTCCTGGAATCGCTCGAGATGCGGACCCGGGCGAAGGAAAAGCTCGGGATCGCGCAAAGCCAGCTCGCGCTCGCCGAGGTCGCCCTGGAGGAAGGGAACCGCACCGAGGCGGAACGCCTTGCCCAGGAGGCGCGGGACTCCTTCAAGGCCTCCGGAGCCCGTGAGAAGGAGGCCATGGCCCTGAACGTTCTCGCTCGCGTCAGGCTCGCCCTCGGCCGGCCCCCCAAGGCCGAGGAAGACATCTCGGCGGCCCTTGCCCTCCTATCGCGCGACACGCGCCCCATCGTTCGCCTGTCCATCGAGACCACCGCCCTGCGCGTGGCCATCGCGCGCGGAAAGGCCTCCGAGGCGAAAGACCGGCTCCTCACACTCGTTGAAGAAGCGGATTCCACCCAGCTCGCGCTCATCAAGCTCGAAGCCCGTCTCGTTCTGGCCGAGGCCGAACACGCCGCCGGAGACGATGTCGCCGCCCGGCGGCGCGTCGAGGAAGTCGAAAGAACCGCTCGCGAGAAGGGTTTCGTTCTCGTGGCGCGAAGGGCCTCTGCCCTCCTCCCGGGTTGAAGAGCTCAGCCCCGGATGATCGGTCCCTTCGGGAAGGCTCCGGTCTCGTCCTTTCTGGAAATGAAAACGAGCGTCGTTGCGAAACCACCCGCCGGGGTCACGCTGACCCACTTCCCTTCAAGGTCCGCCTTTCTCCCTCCCGCCTCGTCGATTTCCTGAACCGACTTGACGAGCCCTGTCGCGGCATCAACAACTAACAAGAAACGCAGTTCTCCTTCGGCCATGGTCGACCATCCTTTCGCTCTGGTATCGGGTCATCTCTCCCACCCGCAAGCCGGACGGAAGAAGGGGAAGCGTGACGAGGGAAGACCCCACTTGCGCGATGGCTTCCCGTTCGAGAAGGAAGCTCGAGGCGGCGTCGAGGTCTGCCTGTGCTACGGACGGGAAGGCCTTCTCCACCCGGCTACGCGCGTGGACCGCGCTCGACGGCGCATCAGCCGCCAGGAGAAGCGCGAGGTGGAGGATGTCGAGCCTGTGAACGGTGGATGGGCGCCCCATCCGCGTATCGACGAGCACCCACCCGCCATCCAGGTGCTCTCTCACCGCGAACTCCCCCCGGCGCTCACCATGCCCGTCCGCGCACCACTTCCGGACGAAGGCCACTAGGGACTCGCTGGCCTCCCGGGCGGCCTCGTTTTGCGGGACCTCGTAGTCGAAGAAGGAGGCGAGCCTCTCCAGATCCACATCGGGGAACGGGAAGACGTGGCGGTAGGCCGGAAGGAGCCTCAGAGCGGAAAAGCCCTCCTCACGCCACCGGGAGTGATTCGGGCTGTACCGGTCGAGCCGGACCCGAAAGATCCCGTACGGAGGCTCCAGGTGCGTGATCTTGCCAGCGACGGCCAGGCTCTCCGCGTAGTTGTCCGAGGTCTCTTTCGGTGAGCCGTGAATCAGGTTCCAGTGCACGGTGATCCCGAGCTCGGCGCACCACCGCAGGAAGGCCACATTCTCAGCCGCGCTCACACCTTTCCGCATCACCGAAAGAGAGCCGTCCGAAAGGCTCTCGATTCCGGCCTGGACCTCGGTCACCCCCGCCGCCACAAGCAAGGCGAGCTGGGCACGCCGCAGAGCCGGTTTGACTTCAAAGAACTTCGGGACCTCATCACCGGAGGCGGCCCACCGCGGGATCAGGTCCCGAAACGCGAGCATGTCCAGGATGTTGTCCGCGAACATCACGTGGACGCCCGGGTACCTCCGGCCGACCTCGTCGACCTCCGCGGCCACTCGCCCGGCGCTCTTCCTCCGATAGGTCAGGCTTTCGCCGTTGAGGCCGCAGAACGTGCAATGTGAGGTCTGCCCCCACCAACAACCCCTGGAAGCCTCGAGGGACACATAAACCCGGGGCCTCGGGGGGGGAAACACCCGATTGAAGGCTTCGAAGTAGTCCGAGAAGTCCGGTTGCGGCAGGCCGTCGAGTCTCGTGAAGGCGGCACGTTCCTCCCTCTCGGGCAAGACGCGATTTCCCGAGCGGTGGAGGATGCCGGCAGGCACATCCCCCGATCCCTCCGAGAGGGCCACGCACAAGTCTGGAAACGAGACGTCCGCTTCCCCGTTCGCGACGAAGTCGAGGAACGGAAAGCGCTCCATGTAGGCGCGTCCCATTGGAGCCTCGAAGTTGGCGCCGCCAGCCGCGAGCAGGACGCCCGGGTACCGCTCCCGGATGGCCCTGGCAAGAAACAGGCTCGCGAGGGTCTGCTGGAAGGTCGACGTGAATCCCACGAGGCCGTAGCGGCCCCAGTCCGTCGCCTCCAGCGTTCGTGCGAGAAAGGCCGGCACGAGCCCCGCGACACTCCTGATGAGGGGCCAGTCCTCGGTCCTCATACCCCACTCCGGGTGAGTGAGGACCTCGTCACGGTAACCCTCCCAGGTCGAGACGGATGAGCCGAAGTACGCCTGGGAGAAGACCCACTCCGCGCCGAGTGCCGTGTCGCGTATTCCCTCGGCCATGCGCTGGTACTTCTCGAACCCGATCTCCCCGGCGAACTCGATCGACGGGTAGAGAACGTCGCAGGGGATCCCCCGCTCCTCGACCGTCCCCTTCAACAGGCTCACCGCCAGGCTCGGGCGGTTCGCGGATGCGAAGGGCATCACGACCAGCGCGACTCTCATGGGTTCGTGAAGGCTCCTGAACAGGAATGATAAGGGTTTGCCCGATCGCCGAGAGGCCAAACAATCAGGAGTTGAACTTCTCCGGGAGATTGCCCGGCTGCCCCGGGGACTCGTATCCTGAGAGGAGAGACGTATGCCTCGCGAGTCTCCGCCTCCCGCGCGCCGGACTCAGCCGAGGGGCCCGGCCGAACCCCGAGACGGTTCTCCCGCCGGGACCCTCCAGGCGGGCCTCGTTCTCGCCGGCCGTTACCAGATCGTTCGGTACCTCGGGCGCGGCGGGATGGGGGAGGTCTACCAGGCGCTTGATCACGATCTGGAGGGGGACGTGGCCTTGAAGGTCGTCAGGCCCGCCCTCGCCAGCGACTGGGTGATGATGGAGCGCTTCCGCAGGGAGATTCAGCTTTCCCGGCGAGTCACTCACCCCAACGTCTGCCGGATCTTCGACCTCGGCCGCCACCAGGACGAGGAGCGGGACGTGACCTTCTTGACGATGGAGCTCTTGCCGGGCGAGACCCTCGAACAGAAGCTCGTGCGGGAGGGCCGGATGCCCGTCACGGAGGCCCTTCCGCTCATCCGTCAGATGGCCGAGGGACTCGGAGCCGCTCATGCGGCGGGGGTCATTCACCGGGACTTCAAGGCTTCGAACGTCCTACTCGTTTCGGGAAAGGACGGTCCGCGCGCCAGCGGAGGCTGGAGCGCCACGGGAGGGTGGCGCGCCACCAAAGGCTGGCGCGCCACCGAAGGCTGGCGCGCCGTCGTGACGGATTTCGGCCTGGCCGGCAGCCTCGAGGATCCCGACCACCTGCCCGGCCTCTATTCGAGCAGCGATGTGGTGGGAACGGCCGCCTACGTCGCCCCCGAACGTCTGTCCGGAGGGCCAGCCAGCCCCTCGTCGGATGTCTACTCCCTCGGAGTCGTCATCTACGAGATGCTCACCGGAGCGCGTCCGCACGCTGGAGAGACGCCCATCGAGTTCATGGTGAACAGCGTGAGCGCCCCGCCCATCGCCCCGAGACAGGTGAACCCCGACCTCCCTGTCGCCTGCGAGGCGGTGATCCTCCGGTGCCTCTCGCGTGAGCCCCAGGATCGATTCGCGTCGGCTCGCGACGTCGCCCAGGCGCTGGAGGAGGCCTCGGGCGCAAGACCCCTCGACGGGCTCGAGGAACATGCGCCAGGAGCGGATCCAGACCTCGAAAAGGGCCTTTCACGGCGCCGGTGGCTGGCTCTGGCCGGGACGGGAGCAGTGGCCCTCGCGATCCTGGTGGCTGCCTTCGCTCGCCTCGATTCCGGAAGCGGACCCGAGACACACGCCGGACGGCGCTCGATCGCCGTTCTCGGCTTCAGGAACCTGGCCGGCAGGGAGGAGACAGGCTGGCTGTCGCCGGCGCTCGACGAGCTCCTCCGGGCGGCCCTTTCGGACGGCCGGACTTTCCGGACGATCCCGCTGGAAAACGTCCACAGGATGAAAGCAGAGCTGGGTCTTGGCGAATCGGAGACCCTCAGCCGGGCAACTCTCAGCCGGGTCCGAGCGAACCTGTCAGCTGATCTCGTCGTCCTGGGTTCGTACCTGGTCTTGGGCGATGGACCGGCGAGCCCGCTGCGTGTGGACATCAGCCTCCAGGACACAGCGTCGGGAGAGACTCTTCTCACGCTGACCGAGAACAGGAGCATCGCGTCGCTCGTGAGCCTCGGCCATGATGTTTCCAGCCGGCTGCGCACGCACTTGGGAGTGAGCGGCGAACCGGAGGGAGGCTGGAAGGCCCTCAGGGCCGCACTCCCCACGACGCCGCGAGCCGCCCGCCTCTACTCGGAGGGGCTCCTTTGCCTCCGGAGCTTCGCGCTCGATCGGGCTCGAGAGCTCTTTCAGAAGAGCCTCGTCCTCGATCCCTCTCACGCACGAACGCACGCGGCCCTTGCCCAGACTCTGGCCGCCCTCGGCCTGCCGGGCGAGGCTGAGCTCGAGACCCACCGGGCCCTCGCGTCCGCTCGGCCCCTGTCGCGCGTGGACCAGCTCTTGATCGAGGCGAGCGTCCACGAGTCGTCGGGCCGGTGGGACCAAGCCATCGAGCCCTATCAGGTGCTTTTCGGGTTCTTCCCGGATGACGTCGATCACGGGCTCCGCCTGGCCCGCGCGCAGACTCTGGGTGGGGACATGGAAAGCGCCAGAAGAACCACCTCGCTCTTGCGGGCGCTTCCTCCACCGGCCTCGGGTGACCCGCGGATCGACCTCGCCGAGGCCGCCATCGCCGAAGCGTCCGGAGACTGTGACCGGGCGCTCGATCTCTTCGAGTCCGCGGCAAGAAAGAGCAGGGCCACAGAGGCGAAGCTCATCGTGGCGTCGAGTCTCCTCGGAAAGGCCCGCTGTCTCGGGCGGCTCCGGCAGCACGGCCTAGCCGAGAACCTGATCCGGCAAGTCCTGGTCATCTGTCAGGAGCTCAGCGGCACGACCGGAGGCTGGCAAGCGGCACGAGTCAGGGCCGAGGCCGTTCTGGAAGAGAACCGCCTCTCGAAAGACCGAAAAGACCCGGCTCGCCCCGGCAGGTGAAACACCGGGCCATTCACCTGATGGGCACGCCGGGCCAGGAGTGCTAGATTGCTGATGGCATGGCCCCGAATCCCACCGAGCTGACTCGCCTCTTCTTCTTGGCGGTTCCCCGCTTCGAGTTTCGAGGCGTTCTCGGTTCCGGCGGGATGGGGACGGTCTTCGAAGCCTGGGATCTCGACCTCGACTCGGAGGTGGCGATCAAGGTCGTTTCCGAGCTGAGCACGCGTCCGGAAGAGAGAGCCGAGGTCCTCAGGAGGCTGAAGAACGAGGTCCTCATCAACCGCCGCCTCAAGCATCAGGCAATCGCGCGCACGTTCGATTACGGAGAGGCCTCGGGACTCCCCTACATCACGATGGAGCTGATTCACGGCACGGACCTGAAGCGGCTCCTGGGAGGGGCTCCCCTCAGCGTCGCCGAGGCGCTCGCGATGATCCGGCAGGTAGCGGAAGCGTGCGCCGCCGCTCATGCGGCCGGCGTCGTCCACCGCGACATCAAGCCAGAAAACGTCATGGTCCAGCCCGACGGCCGCGTGGCTGTCCTCGACTTCGGGCTCGCCTTTTCCGCCGAGCAGGGCAGGGTCACGCCGCGCGGGATCGCGGTTGGGACCCCCGTCTACATGTCGCCAGAACAGCTGAAGGGCGAACCCACGGACGCCAGGACAGACGTCTACGCGCTGGGCGTCGTCTTCTTCGAGCTCTTGACCGGCAGGCCGCCCTTTTCCACCGGCAAGGTGGCCGATATCGCCTTCCAGCACATGCACGCGCCGCCGGACCTCTCTCTCCTTTCGGATCGCGGGGCTTCCGCTTCGATCATCGACCTCATTGGAAGGTGTCTCGAGAAGTCCCCAGAGAGGCGTCCCGTGAACGCGGGGGACTTTCTCTCGAAGCTGGATTTGCCCGAGGCCATCGAGGTCGAGGAACCCGTCAAGCGCCGCCGCCGGGTGCTGATCGTGGACGACGACCCCCTCATCCGCGGCGTTCTTTCGACCCTCGTCGGCAGGCTGGGCGCCGAAGTCATTCAATCTGAGAACGGCGAGGATGCCCTCTCGGTTTTGGGCGAGACCGTTCCGGACCTGATCCTGCTCGACCTCGTCATGCCCGCCATGGACGGCTTCGACACGCTCTGCGTCCTGAGATCGATGCCCAGGGTCTCGCGGACGCCTGTCGTGCTCGTCTCGGCCCATGACGACCGGCAGAACCGGGCGTTCGGAAAGAACATCGGAGCGAACGGATTCCTCGAGAAACCCCTCGATCTGCCCAAGGTGAAGCGGGTGATCGAGCAGTGGCTCGCCTAGCTTCCGAGCTGACTCAACCGGGTCCGAGACGAGAGCGCGCGGCCTCGGGGGCAGCCCGTGCCGGTTGTTCCCTGTCCTCTCCGGAGGCACGGAGAGCCTGAACCGCGCGGGTGGCGGCCTTCTGAAAAGGCGCCTCCTCGCTCGCGAGCTTCAACAGGAGCCCCCTGGCCCCTTCCACGTTCCCGCTCTTGCACTCTCGTTCGATTGCGAGCGACAGGCTCGCGATCCTCTCCGCTCCAAAGGTCCCCGCGGTGCCCCTGAGCTGGTGAGCCGCGCGAGAGGCGGCCTGGGCATCTCCCTTCGACAGAGCCGTCGAGAGCGACTGGACCCGGGCCGGGAGTTCGGCCAGAAACGCTTCGAGGAGCGCAATCGCGGTCTCCGTCTCGGAAGGTCCGAACGAATCCACGAGCCGCGTGACAGCTCCCTCGTCGAAGACCTTTGGACCCGCTTCCCGCCCCGTGGCCGGTTCCGCCGGCTCTGCCGCCTTCGCGTCGCGTTCCGAGCTCGGAGTCTTCGAACTCATGTCCACATCGAGCCATGTGGCGAGGACCCGGTCCAGCTCTTCGAACCGAAGGGGCTTCCCGAGATACTCGTCCATGCCAGCCGCCAGACACTGTTCGCGGTCCTCGCGGGAGGCGTGGGCCGTCAGGGCGACGATGGGGGTCTTTTTCCCCTCGAGATTTCGCGAGCGGATGGCGCGAGTCGCGGCCAGGCCATCCATCCCTGGCATCTGGATATCCATGAGCACGAGATCGAACCTCGCCTTCGCGATCGCCTCCACGGCCTCCTGCCCGTTGGCGACGACCTCGACAGTGGCTCCCCTCTTATTCAGGAGCCGCTCGATGAGCTTCTGGTTGATGGGGTTGTCCTCCGCGACCAGGATCCTCGTCCCTTCCCGGAGCCGCAGCTGAGAGTGCAGAGCCCCTTCGGGAGTCCAGGTCTTGCCGGCGAGGTACGACCCGAGGCACTCGTAAAGCTGACGCTCACGGACGGGCTTGCGCAGAACGGCCCGCGCCGGGAAGGGGTCCTCGAGCTTTCGCGGGCGCAGAAGCACCACGGGCCGTCCCAGATGCGAGAGGCGCTCGACCTCATCCAGTCGGACGCTCCAGGAAAACCCGGTCTCGACGAGAACGATCTGGGCGTCCTCCCCGGGGTCCTCGCGAACGGAAATTCCCCACGCGGAAAGGAGCCGGGAGAGCGGTTCCCGGCGCCGCGGTGACGTCAGCAGGAGGACGGAGCCGCCAAGAGGGGGAAACTCTCGCTTCTCTCCCGGGGCTTTCATCGGGAGCTCGAGAGTGAACGTGGACCCTCTCCCCGGCGCGCTCTCCGCGCCGAGGCTGCCGCCCAAGATCACCGCAAGGCGCCTCGAGATCGGCAATCCGAGCCCCGTGCCTCCGAATCTCCGGGAGATCGATGAATCGGCCTGGACGAATGGCTCGAATATGCGCTCGGTCTGAGACGGCTCGATCCCGATCCCGCTGTCGGCGACCGAGAACCTGATCGCGGACCCATCCTTGGCCTCTCCGGCCCAGAGCGTGACCGTTCCGGCGTTCGTGAACTTCACGGCATTCCCAAGGAGGTTGACCAGGATCTGCCGCAGGTGCCGGCCGTCAATCGTGACGCGAGCCGGGAGCGCGGGATCGATCTCGTGAAGCAGGTCGAGCTCTTTCTCTTCCGCCGCCGCGGCGACCACATCGAGGCACTCGTGCACGAGCTCCTCGAGATCAACTTCCCGCTCCTCGGTTTCGATGAGTCCCGCTTCGATTTTCGAGAAGTCGAGAACGTCGCTGATGACATCGAGCTGCGCATGAGCGGAGGTCTGGAGGGCCTCGAGATACTCTCGCTGCTCGGCCGTCAGGGGCGTTCCCATCAAGAGCTCGGCCATTCCCAGAACGCCGTTGAGCGGGGTGCGAATCTCGTGGCTCATCCGGGCGACGAACTGACTCTTCTCCTGGCTCGCGAGCTCGGCACGCGTGCGGGCGGCATCGAGCTCTCTGGTCCGAAGCTCGACTTGCCGGGTCAGCTCCTCCTGGGTGCGACGTTCCCTGGCCAGGCGCCGCTGAACGGCCCCGCCGGCCAAGACCAGGATGGCCAGGACGATCCCGCCCCGGAACTCCCAGGTCTTCCACAGCACCGGAGACAGGGTGAGGACGAGAGAAGCGGACGAGGAGGTCCCCTCGCCGTTCGTCGCTTCGACCCGGAAGGTGAGACGCCCCGGGGGAACCGAGTTGTAGTAGGCGACCCTCCTGGCCCCGGCGTTCACCCAGCCTGAGTCCAGCCCCTCGAGCTGGTAGCCGTATCGCACGGCGCGAGGAGACCGCAGGCAGATCCCCGAGTAGTGGATCTCGAGCCTGTCGGTTCCACGAGGCAACTCCACGCCTCCGGCTCTGATGTCGACCGCAACTCCATCGGCAACCGCTCTTTCGATGTGAACGAATGGAGGAACTCCCGCGCTCTTGATCTGCTTCGGATCGACGACCGCCAGGCCACGACTCGTCGAGAACCACAGCCTCCCATCCCGGCTCTTGTAGGGACCATTGGAAGGAGCCGAGCACTGGGGGCTCGGGAGGCCTTCCTCCCGGCCGAACCGGCGCAAGAACGAGGGCATCGCCCCGTTCTCCGCCTCAAGCAGCCCGACGGGCAGCCTCAGAACGCCGATCGCCGTCCCGATCCAGAGAAGCCCGTCCGCATCCTCGTGAAGCTGGGCGATGTTCTCGGTGGGGAGACCGCTTTTCGCCGTCCAGGAGACGACGCGCTTTTCCGCGCGCCGCGACAGGCCCCCGTTTGTCCCGATCCAGAGCGATTTCCTGCCCTGGTGAAGGGAGAGGACCACATCGCTCGGGAGTCCATCCGCACCGGTGAGCCGCTCGACACCCCCGCCTTCCCGGAGGAAGAAAAGCCCGCTCCCTTCGGTCCCAGCGAGGAGAGCCCCATCCGCACCCTCGGCCAGCGCCAACACTGAAACGGCCGGAACCCTGGCGTCCCGCACGAACCTCGACGAGGTCCCCTCGACCAGCCGGGCCAGGCCGTCCGAGGTACCCGCCCAGACGGTCTGAGAGGAATCGATGAAGAGGGAACGGACCACGAGGTGAGGGAGCCCGTCCTCGGTGGTGAACCTCCTGAATCCCTTTCCCGTGAACGCCAGGACTCCGCCTCCCGCCGAGGCGATCCAGATCGTCCCGTCGCGGGCGGCGGCGACGGCGCGGTAACCCGTCGGCCCCGCCTGTCCCGGAACGGGGACCGTCGTGAACGTCTTCCCGTCGCCCCGGGAAAGCCCCCCGAGGGTCGCGACCCACATGTCGCCCGGGGATGACTCGACGACCGAGTAGACGTACCGGGCAGCGAGACCGTCGTTCTGGGTGATGGGGAAAAAATCGCCGTCTCTCAAGCAGTAGACCGAACCGGGGCCTCCGGCCCAGAGATTCCCTTGCAGGTCCTCGAGGATGGTCGAAATGAAATCGAGGGGCGCCCCCGTGGATCCGCCGTGGCGTTCGAGGCGGCCGTTGACCCGGCGGATGAGGCCCTCTCCGGACGTCCCGACCCAGAGCGCGCCGTGTCCATCCTCAAAAAGCGCCACCGCCCGCCTGAGCTGTTCCTGATCCGCCGCCAAGGCTTGGGCCGGCCCGGATTCCCGGACCTGGAACACACCCGCCCCGGCAGCCGCCACCCAGACTCCCCCCGATCTGCCCGGGAAGAGCGCCTCCACGTTCCAGCGCGCGCCGCTCATGAGCGAGGTCCAGTCGCCCCGCCTCGAGCGGTACCACAGCCCGGAGTCGCGCGTCCCGATCCAGACGTTTCCCCGCTCGTCCTCCGCGATCGAGGTCACCCTCGGGGACGGGATAGGCAGCGAAACGGGCTCGGGAGCCTTCACCCCGCGAGCCAGGAAGACCCCCTGACCCGTGGTTCCGATCCAGACGCCCTCGGTGCCCCTGTGGAGCGCCGTCACCCTGAATCCCGAAGTTTCGGGGAGCAAGGTGAACTGGCCCTCGTGATAGACACTCACCCCGCCCCCGTTTGTCCCGATCCAGAGCGACCCCGCCGAGTCGACGGTCAGGCACCGGATGCTCCCGTTCTTGAGGCCGCTCTCCCCCGTGGGCCGCAGGATCTCGAACCGGTTGCCGTCGAACCGGGCGAGACCATCGAACGTCCCGAGCCACAGATAGCCGTCCGGCGTCTGGGCGAGCGCATTGACGCTCTCGTTCGGCAGACCCTGCTCCACGCCCCAGGACTCCTGCGAGTACTGCCACGGAGCCCGCGAGGGGGAAAGCCCGGATGCGGGAGCCGCCAGGAGAAGGAGCCCGCAGAAGGCCACGGCACTTCTCCATTGCCAGAGACGGTCCCCAGGAGCGCGATGCGACATCGAAGGGCCCCAGTATGGCGCGCCAAGAGGCCGCCGTCACCAGCTGTGACGGATACCGAGCCTCATTCGTCCCGTGTCGGGGCGCGATCCGAAGGGTCCGTGCCGCGAGCCGTACGGGATCTCCGTGCCGCACGTTGCCTGCAAGACGTCCGTCACGTTGTAGGTGAGCTCGGCCTTGACGAGACCGTCGCCGTGAGAGAGGCCTTGCATCCAGACGAGTCGCCAGCTCCCCCACTCCTCCGTCCGGCTCCAGATGCCGATCAACGCCGGGAGAATCGCGCGGTCGAAGAGGAGGAGAGGATCGATCGGTGTTGGGCGGGCATTGGCCGCGACCGTGACGAGGAGGTTCCCGTCGCCAAAGGCCTTTTCGCCTCCCACCGTCCAGATGAGAGCGTCCTGAAGGGACGCGTCGTCCGAAAAGAGCGCGGCGAGCTCCGCCCGAAGAACGATTCCGCCGACCACCCTCGAGACCTCGAAACCGGCGGCGTCTTCCCTCGCCCAGTACCTCCGGGCCGGTACGGCGACCCCGTCGGGCCGGATCTCGGCCTGGTCCCGACGGATGTCGAGAAGAGGCGAGGGACGCGAGCCGGTCCTGCCCCAGAGCCCGATGTCCCAGTCACCCTCGGTCAGCATGAGCCGGAGGGCACCGAATCCCGTGAGCGGCGGGCTGGACTCGCCGTCCACGAGGTAGATCTCCACGCGCGTATCGGGCGATGCCACGGGCGCGTTGCGACCAGAGAGCACGGGCAGCCGGGAGGGCGTCAACACCGGGGAAAAGACGCCATCGAATCTCAGCGCGCCCAGCTGGCCATTCAGGCGGACGCCCCAGACGGGGATCTTCTCGTCCGCGAACGGGTCGGAGAGGTCCCGGGGCAAGAACGCGTCGGCCGGGGAATAGCCGTCGGTCTTCCCCCATCCGAGCTCGAAGCGGCCAGCCGAGAGATCCATTGACGGGCTCAAGGGAAGGCGTGCCCACAGCTCGTGGAGGACGACGGGGCTGCGGCGCAGGCCGCGGCTCGCAAGGTCGAAAACGAGAGGGCCGCGCTCGTGAGACGAGATCGCCTCGAGGCGAAGGGAAGCGAGCCAGCGGAAGTCACCGGTCTTCCCCTCGGCCTTCAGATACGCCGTGTGCCACCCGATGAGCCAGGGGTCCCGCTCGGTGGAGCGGTTCACGTACCAGTAGCCCTTGCCCTCGACAAACCCGCTCAGTTTCTGTGCCTGGACCGCCGCATGAGGGCCCAAGAGTAAGAAAGCGAGGAGCACTCCGAAACCCTTTCCCCATCCAGCACTCGCTCGACCTTCGCCGTCTCCTCCCCCGCGGGGCCGGGGAGGGGACGGTGGGGGCACCCCCTCCTTGGCCCTCCTCCGCCCCGCGGGGGAGGGGATTGCCTGTCTGGTGACGATGCGTCTACCCACGGGTTCCGGCGGGAGAAGGAGTACCAGACGGCCTTTTCGTTCGATTGCCGTTTCTGGGTTCAGTCTTCCGCCCCCTCGCGCGTCAGGTTCTGCAGGGTGAAGCGCCCCTCGGCCTGCTGCCGGTCGAAGGCGAGCTCTTTCAGGAGGACGACGGTCCGGCTCCCCTTCTTCAGGTCGGTCATCTCGAGCCTTCTTGCGACCCAGTGGCCGTCGGTCTTCTGGATGTCGGAGAGCAGGAGCCTCTTTGCGGGCTCCTTCTCGCCCTTCTTGAAACTCTCCACGCGCACGAGGATCAGGAGGTCTTTCCTGAGGAACAGGATCTTCTTTTCGTAGAGCGACTTCCCGGCGGCCTCGTCCGGCCTGGCGAGAATTCGCCAGACAGGCTGTCCGTCGAGGGTCTCCTCGCCGTCCAGATCGACCCGGTACTTCTTGTGGTCGAACTCTTCCATGTCCTCGTAGTTGAAGTCCGTGCCGACGAAGGAAGAGTCCCGGTCCTGGGAGGCAATCCGCCGCTCCCGCTTCATCGACGGCAAATAGAGCCACTGATCAGGGTTCTTTCCCGGTTTCGCGAGGGACAGGAACGAGACGCCCCGGACCTCGGGTGGGTCGAGGAACCGGATCAGGAGCTTGGAATCCCCGGCGTATCCGTCCCGGTAGCTCTTCCATCCCTTCCTGCGGACCTTGCCCTCCTTCGAGGTCACCGTCAGCTCGCCCGCGTACTCCTGTGATTTCGTTCGGTGCCGCGACTCGGCTTCCTCGAGCAGCTTCCGGGCGTCCTGGGCAAGGACATCCTCGGCGAGGAGCGGGAACCCGATGGCAAGAAAGAGAGGGGCCACGACCAGGATCGATGCTCGGCTCATGACGCCGATTTTGAGACGAAAGCCCGGCATTGGGGGCCACCCGCCCGCCCGCGGGAAGAGATACCGGCAGAAGGCCCGGTCACGGCGGGGATGAAAACTGCTATCGTTTCGCCCCGCAAAGGAACAATCCGATGGGCAAACCTCTGGTCTTTCGATTCAACGGGGTCGAGGTCCCCTTCGCGCTCGAGAAGGTGGAGCGTTCCGATCTCTACGGCTACATCGAAACGGAAGTGCTCGACGAGTCGGGCCGGCGGTGCCAGCTCGCGACACTCGCCGGCGACGGCCGGACGATCATCGGGAAGGGAGGAACGGCCTCCGCTCTCCTCTCGCCCGAGGGACGCTGGCTGGACCGGTCCGAGCTCACACCCGTGGACGCTGCCGGGACGCCCCTCGAACCCGTCAACTCGAGCTATGCCGCCCCCGTCCTCCTGGAGGAGGTCGCGAGCATCGAGGACCTCCTCTCCCACAACATCAAGTCCGTCTACCGGATCTCGCCGGAGGCCACCGATCCGGGCCTGATCGACGAGTTGAAGAAGGGGACCATCTTCACGTTCCCCTACAGCTTCCGGGGAGGATTCGAGGCCGACACGGCCTTCCTCCTGATGAGCTTCGAGGGGAGTCCGTTTCTCCTTACGGGCGAGCCAGCCAAGCTCGAGTTCGTCGGGTTCTCCGAGACCGCCGCGGCGGCCCCCGAGACCACGGAAGAGGCCGCCGAGGATGACGGCATGGACTTCGGGATGATGTGAGCCATGGGCACGATCAATATTTGCAACAGCAAGGGACACGATTCGACGGTCGGCACCCGGAGCGTCTCGGGCGCGGTGCGGGTCCGCTGGGTCGATTCTGCGTTCCGTCAGATCTCCCCGCAGAGGCTCCTGAAGTCGACGCTCGAGAAAGACACGGACGCCCTCGTGAAGGCCGCGGGCGGCCTCGAGAAGGTCGGGGACCTCCTCGTGGCTTCCGACCCGGACATCGACCTCGAGCGATTTGGGAGCTACCTCCGGGACGTTTCACGGGTCTACATCGACCCTGGCCAGAACATGGTCCATCGGGTCCAGGAGTGGGAGATCCTCAGAAACCCGGATGGCACGGAGCGGGAGAGGAGACCGAAGAAGATCGCAACGGCGAATGTCGCCACCGAGATCCCCCTGAAATGGACCGGAAAGCTCCTCAAGAAGAAGGACGTCTTCAACAGGTTCGTCTTCTCGGGAAAGCTGCAGCTCGTCCATGTGAACGGGCTCACTTACGAGTTCCTCCATGGCATCGCGAGGGAGCTCGAGGAAAAGGACAGCCTTCTTCTCGTCGGGGCGGGACCGAAGTCCAACCAGCCCCTGATCTTCCAGCGAGGGGGAACTCCCTACCGCGGATTCCTCGAGGGGCGCACGCGGGGCAAGGACTACTGCCTGATCCTGCACCTCTCCAACATGGAGTTGAAGCCGCCCGCCGTCGAGAGCGCGAAGAAGGAGGGCGCATGAGCCTCCTCCTCGATCCCGCCAAGCTCGAGATCAAGCTCGGGGCCTACCGCTCTGGAACCGCGACGGCCCTGTCGGATCAAGGAATCCTCAATCGCGTCCAGGAATACCGAAGGCTCGCGGGAAACCGGATGATCGCCCTCGACCGCCGCGACCTGAAGAAGCGCCTCGGTCCGAACGAGTACTTCGTCTCGAAAAAGATTGATGGCGAGTTCAACGCGCTCGTCTTCGAGGGGGCTGAGGCGTTCCTCGTCAATCCGGGCGGCACCGTCCGGGCGGGTCTGCCCGTCCTTCTCGAGGCCCAGAAGATCCTTGCGTCCGGCGGTGTGAAGCGCGCGATCCTGGCCGTGGAGCTTTTCTACGATCGTCCGGACGGCCGCCGGCCCCGTGTCCACGATGTCAGCCGAGCCGCCCGCCAGCCCGACTCGCAGGAAGACCTGGAGAGGCTATCTCTGGCGGTCTTCGATGTCATCGACTGGGAGGGGAATCCCCCCTCGCCGGTCTTCGCGGGCACCTGGAAGCGGATCGCCGAGACATTCGATTCGGGGTCGAGGATCCGCCCCGTGCCGGCACGGACCCTGAGAAACGGGGACGAGATCCACGCGCTCTTCGAGGAATGGGTCGAGAAGGAAGGCCACGAGGGGCTCGTCATCAGGAGTGACGTGGCGGGCCAGTTCAAGACGAAGCCGGCCTTCTCCATAGACGCCGTGGTCGTGGGTTTCACGGAAGGAGTCGACGAGAGGAGGGGGATGCTCCACGACCTTCTCGCCGCCCTCTTTCGGCCCGACGGGACCTTCCAGGTCTTTGCTCGGGTTGGCGGCGGGTACTCGGACGACGAGAGGCGTTCGTTTCTGGAGGAGCTCTCGGCGATGGCCGCGCCGAGCGACTATGCGGAGGTCAACCCCGACCACCTTGCTTACCAGATGGTCCGCCCGGACTGGGTCATCGAGGTCAAGTGCCTCGACTTCATCACGCAGACGACGCGCGCGGAGCCCATCAACCGAATGGTCCTCGACTGGGACCCGGAGACGTCGAGCTGGAAGGGCGTGAGACGGCTCCCCTTCGTCAGCGCCATCTCGCCGAGCTTCGTGAGGCGCCGCGACGACAAGAAGGTCCGGCCCGAGGACGTCCCCGCCCGGCAGGTCTCCGATCTCGTCGAGATCCCGCTGATCGAGCGGGACGCCCGTCAGCTCGTGACGCAGAAGAGCGAGGTCCTCAAGCGCGAGGTCTACACGAAGGTCCAGAAGGGGCAGACCATGGTGAGGAAGTTCCTCTTGTGGAAGACCAACAAGGAGCTCGACGGAACGCATCCCCCCTACGTCGTCTACTACACCGACTTCTCTCCCAACCGGAAGACCCCTCTCGAGAGGGACATGCGGGTGACAAGCTCCCTCGAGCAGGCCGAGGCGTTCTTCCAGCAGTTTGTGGCGGAGAACGTCCTGAAAGGCTGGAGCAGGGCGGGCTGAGGGGCCTCGCCCGCTCCCCGCTTCCTCCTCGACACGCTTCCCGTCGAAGGGACGATCAGGTCTCGCGTGATGTCGAGAAAGGGACATCATGTGAGGATCGATTCCGTCGATCCCGGAGGATCGATATCCTCGATCCCGAAGGATCGATATCCTCGATCCCGTAAACTCCTCTCATCGGCAAGCGTGCCGGTTTGTGAGGTACCAGGAATGAGGATGCCGGCCCGTCGCGACTCCTGGCTCGGCCCCCGCCGCGGACACCTGTTCGCGGGGGCTTCGCTGGCCGCTCTGCTCCTTCTCGCAGCGCCCTCTTGCCGGAAGAAAGGCGTACCTCTGGAGGCCTTTCAGGCGATCGCCACGTCGCTCGGCAGCGCTCCGGAGGAAATCGACTCGGTCCGGATCTACCTGGACGCTTCCGCGAGCATGAGGGGATTCGCCCTGGCGGCCTCTCGAAACGAGGCGGGCACCTCGGCCCCGTTCCAGTCCTTGCTGGCGGGTCTCGACTCGATCGGCGACGAGGTCGCCGCCCGGACAGCGGACTCTCCAAAGCAAGAGAAGGGCTCGGAGAGGATGGGACCTCTGCCGGCCAAACAAGAGATCCACCGATTCGGGTCTCTTCTCGAGCCTCTCCCCCCGGGTGTCTCTCTCGTCTCCGCTCCCCTCGGCCGGGCGAGTGTCAGGCCCGCCGGCGGAAGGGATCTTCCGCCCGAGTGGGTCTCGAAGGACTGCTCGGCGAAGTGGGGAGGCTCCGCCGAGACCCGGCTTGCCATCGACTCGTTCTTCTCCGAAACCTCAACCTGCCTCAACCAGGTCTTTGACGAAGTCGCTGCCAGCGAGGTCGCTGCCGGCGAGGTCGCTGCCGGCGAGGCAGGGAAGCGGGCTTTCGTGATCCTGACCGATGCCGAACAGCTCGCCCCCGAGGGCTCGGAACGGTGTCCCGCCGCGCGCAGCGCCGGCACGATCCAGGCGCGCATCGACGAGTGGATCCGCGTGAAGCGCCGGTTCGCCGCCGTCGTGGCCTTCCGCATCGGCTACCTGCCCTGGGAAGCGAAGGCAGCCGGAAAGCGCTACTGCGGTTGCGGCGAGAGGCTCCTGTTCGCCTACATCCTCACGCCGGGCCCCGAGACCGCGGAGAAGATCCACGCCCTCCTCGCGCGCTCGTGGAAAGGGAGCCCGGATGCCCTGTCGTACCTTCCGCTGGTCCCCCGGCCCGCCTCGGAATTCGACGTCGAGGTGAGCCTGCCGTACGAGGGGAAGAAAAAGCCGGCCCTCTTCCCGACGGCCTACCCGAAAAGCCTCCAGGAGCCGCGGCTGTCGAGCCTGCCGGTCTTTCCAATCGAGATGAAGGACGACAAGGCTCTCGTCGCCGTGCAGGTGAAGAAAGCCGGATTCGAACGGCCGGAGGCACGGTCGAGCCCGGGCTTCGCGCGGCTCGACTGGAGCAAGGCCCGCTTCACCTGGAGAGAGGTTTCCACGCGCTTCGTCCTCGAACGCGGCAAGAAGAAGACCGGCTTTGTCCCGCTGTCTGGAGCGGGGGGAGTCGAGATCCTGCTTCAAACGGAGGCCGCGAAGGACGGGGATCAGGTGACGCGCCGGACCGGCCGCTTTCAGGGACGCGCCACCGTTCTTCCCGGCGACCAGACCACGGACAAGCTCCCGCGGGCCTCCTTCATCGTGAAGCGCACCCCCGGCAAGCACGGGAGCGAGGCGTTCCTGATCGAGCTCGTGGCGGACTCGACCCCTCTCGTGGCGAACCTCTGGAAGGACTCTCCCCTGATCGGAAAGGCACCAAGCGAGTGCATCAAGCTCGCGAGCCTTGAGGAACAACTCCAGCTCGCTGGTCGTACCTCTCCTGTCGTCCGTTTCCTCCTCCACGTCGACTACTAGAACGGCAACCGCAGCGGAGAGACTCGATGGAAACAAGGAAGAAAGAGGGTCCGGGAGGCTGGTGGCTGCTCCTCCTCGTGCCCGTCGCGCTCGCGATCGCGCTCCTGTACCCGGCCGGCGGGGAGTACTCCGAGGGTTACTTCACGGAAGGTCTCGCGCGCCTGTCCGAGAAGCCCGATGACCAGCTGGCCGAGTTCGCCTCAAACGTGAGGTTCACGGGCGGAGCGATGATGGCCGGCGCCTTCATCGCGGCGATCGCTTGCTGGTTTGGGCTCGTCAACGGCTGGAAGAAGCGGCTCTACGAGTTCGACTCGGCTAAGAGCCTCGGCTTTCGGGGACTCTTCGGCCTGTGGCTTCTCTGGACGCTCGTTTCGGGAGTCGTCATCGCGATCCTCGTCGAGATCTTCTCGCCTCTCCACTCCGAGGGTGTCCTGACGCTCTCGATTCTGGCCCTGGCGACGGCGATCCTGGGCGGGATGTTCTACCTCGCGACCGTCTTCGGCATCCGGCGGAGCCGGCGCCTCTACCGGGGGAAGTGATGAGAAGACTCGTCCTGATCGGAGTCGGCGGATCCGGCGCGGCCTGCGTCGAGGCCGCGGTCCACATGGCGGCCCTGGGGCTCTTCCCGCCGGATTGCGAGGTCGTCCCGCTGGTCGTCGATCCCGATTCCGGCCACTCGCGCACGATCGGCTTTCAGGGCTTTCTGGACGACTACAGGAAGCTCCGGGAAGCCGGGAACGCCACGAATCTGTCGGCCCCGGGCTTCCTCGGCTGCCGGATCACCCCCGTCGTCGCCGCGGGTCCCCTCAAGCCCGCCGCCAAGAGAAACCTCTTCCAGCTCCTCGGTCTGACCTCGAGCCAGGCGCGCTCACTCGCTCCGCTCTTCTTTGCCTCGGACGAGCTCGGGCGGCCCGACAGCACCGAGTTCGAGCTCGGTTTCTACGGCCGCGCCAACGCCGGAGTCTGCTTTTTCGCCGACCCCGAGGGCGAGGAGCAGTTCCTCGTCAGGCTTCGCCAGTACTTCACGGGCGGCAACTCGACCGCCGTCATCTTCGGAAGCGCCTTCGGCGGCACGGGCGCCGCCGGAGCCGTCCACGTGGCCACCGTCCTGGCGAAGGATCCGCAGATCCGGACGGGGAATCCCTCCGTGGCGCTCGCTCAGCTCGAGCCGTATTTCTACCCGGACCCCTCGGGCGCCTCGATGGCCGGCATGACGAACATGCCCGAAACCTACGAACGCCGGACCGAGACCGCCTACCGGTTCCTCCACCAGCTCGGCTCCGCGGCCCTGCCTTTCCAGGCTCTCTACCTTCTCGGCGCCTCCGAACCCGTCGTCTTGCCTCCGGGACCCGAGTGGTTCAAGAAGGACCAGCAGGACAACCCGTCCCACTTCGTCGAATACCTCGCGGCCCTTGCCGCCTCGGACTTCGTTCACAACCCGGGGAGCAGAGCGGAGACGGTGGTCCGCTACCGGCGGGAACCCTCGGGAGACTTCAAGGAGCCTCTCCTTGCGATGCGCCGGCTCTTGCAGTCGGCGACGGCTTCGCTCGTCTTTCTCGACCGCGTGGTCCTTCCGATCCTGACGCAGCGGGGAGGAAGCGACGCCGTTCCCGGGCATCCCTGGGTTCACGACGTCCTTCGCGCCTCGGGGTTGACGGGGCAAGCCCTTATGCAACATCTCTCGGCGGCTCGGAACCTCCTCGCCCGGGTTCTCGAGCATGCCGGACTCGCGCCCCGTTCTTCCGCCAGGGGCCAGGCGTTCGACACCACCTGGACCGAGCGAACGCAGAAATCCTTCCCGTCCGGCTTCGCAACGCCGGCCTCGCTCCTCGATCTGAGAAACGAGCTGACTCATGCGGACCCGTCGTCCGTTTTCGAGAGCTACGCTCGGGAGGGGGAGGACGCCCTGCTGCCCTCTCGGGCGCTCTTTCGCTGGGCCGGGGAAGCGGTTCGCAAGCTCCCGCCGGGGTCCACCGGACAGCACCCGGGGCGCCTACAACTCGTCAAGCAAACGGACAGTCCCCGCACCGACAACAAACCCCTGGGCCTCCCCGTTCCCTCTGACGACGCGTTCCTTTCGGTTCCGGCCAGGGACACGCTCCATGCCCTGACGAAAGCGGCCTGGAAGTCCGATCCGGCGGCCGGGGAGCGCAAGCCGAGCGAGTACCCGACGATCTGGGCGCCAGCCCTGACCTTCGCGGAGAGGCTCTGGGGCTCTCGCCCGGGCACCCCCGTGCGCGATCAGTACCTGGGCCTCGTGTGGCTGGCCCTCATGAAGCTCGATGGCCGGACGTCTCCCCCGCTTCACCTCTTCCGCCTCGACGCGTCGCTCTCCGGCGCGTTTCGCAACGCCCTCGTCGACACCTTTCCGCTCGGGAGCCTGGGCAACCTCGTGTGCGAGGAGGGAGTGCTCGTTCTTCACTCGGGCCGGATGGTGGCAAGGGAGAGCCCGCCCGCCGCCGAGGACCTCGCGGGCTTCCTGTTCCCCGAGACCATCGTCGTTCCGGCTGCCTCCCTGGATGGCGAAAAGGAGAAGTGGCTGGCCGAGGTCGGGCGGGCCGCGACGCAGCGGTCGTTCCCCGCGTGGCTCACGAAACGGCTTGGCGAGTGGCCGGCCGAGTTGAAGAAAGCCTTGGTCCCCACCTGGGACGTCGCGGGTCCTCACCTTCTGCGCATACTGGGCGAGTTCCCGGCGGGTCAAGGACGGCCTGTCACGGACCAGGAGGCCTACTCCTCGCTTCCCCTGACCTCGATCCCCGTCACGAGCGTGTCGTCCTGGATCCGCTTCCTTTACCGGTCCTGAGGAGGAAAGATGCCGGGATTCTTCGAAATCGGCTCCACGAGGTACTGCATCGTCACGGCGGAGACGCGGGACATCGCCGACGACTACTTTCCGGCGGGGCCTCCGCTCAGAAACCCGCGCCGCGAAGGACCGGTCCTCTTCGACCGCCTCGGCAGCCCCCTGGAAAACACCGTCGCGGTTCCCGAGGAGAACGTCTGGGTTCCATCCACGAAGCTCCTGTCGATCACAGGCTGGGAGGTCCTCCCCTTCTCCCCGGAATTCCTGGAACTCCCCCTGGAACTCGTCGACACGGTCCTGGCGAACCTGCACCTCGACAGTGACGGGAGGAGGCTCGAGGCGCGCATCAACTGGAACGGCATCGAGATCCGGAAGGTCTTTCACCTCACGCGGGTGGAGGCCTCGGTCGCGCTCTGGCCCTCACGAATTCTCGAGGACTGGCGGCGGTTCTTCATGGCGTTCGGGCCGAGGGAGGGAGAAGAGGAGGGGCCGCCGGTTTTCGCGGGCTGCGAGCCTCGGATCTTCGGGCTCGTGGCGGGAACTCCCAACCGGGTCGTTCGGGGCCGGACGCGGCTCGTCGACGCGCGCGCGGCCGCCTTCGCGGAGATCGAGGTTCCCCCGCGCTGGATCGGCTTTGCCGAGGCGAAGGGCCCGGAGTGCCTCGGGCTCCTGCCGCTTCAGGCGCCGCCGAATCGTCCGGTCTCGCGGCTGACCGAGGAGGCCCGGCCGGGATTCCGGTTCGCCGCCCTCAGCCCGGTCCCGAGACGGCCGCCCGTCCATGGCGAGACCCGGATCGCTCTCGACTTCGGGACGAGCAACACGGCCATCGCGTGTCCGGACGGTTCCTCGGGACGTCTTCTCGAGTTCACGCCCGAGTCGGTGGGCGTCGATCTGACCGCGCAGGGAAACCGCGAGGCCAAGAGACTCTCGGAGCGCTGGGCCCGGCGCTTCTTTCCGCTCGCCAAGCCCTACGGGAACCCGATCGCGACCGTTCTTCTCGCCGACAAGGAAGACGACTCGACTTTCGACATCTCGGAGTTCTATCCGGCCTTCAGCATCCCGGGCCTGGAGATCGTTCACCCCCGTGTGATCGGGTTCCTCGCGCGCGACCGGCAACTCAAGCAGGACTTCAAGTGGGCGGACGGCGTCAGTGGAGACCGGCTCAGGAAGGCCTTCCTGGAACAGCTCGGGATCATGACGGCATGGGAGCTGCGAACCTCGCTGTTTGACCAGGTCAAGAGTTCCCTGAAGGTCGTCTACACCTGCCCGCTCTCCTTCTCGATCAAGCAAAACGACGCCCTGTCGGACGCCGTCTCGGCGTTTGCCTCGGCCCTGAGGGCGGGCGGCCTGACGCAAGTCAGTCTCGAGGGCCCGCTCTCCGAGAGTCTCGCGAACTTCTATTACGTGAGGGAACGCGCCAAGGCCGGGGGGCAGATCCGGGGCGAACGCCACGTCGTGATGGACGTGGGCGGCGGGACGACCGACATCAGCATCTTCGACGGTTTCGGCAAGCCGCTCTACCTCGACTCCCTCTACATCGGGGGAAAGGACCTGGCGCGAACGCTCCTCTCTTACGCCGCGGCCGTGCAGCGGCGAAGCGACGACATCGCCCGGGCCGTTGGGGGAGACGACCGGTCACGGCCGAAAGACCGCGAGGACGCGGCTTGGGCCGAGACGATCCAGCTCCTCTTGATCGGGCGCATGAAGGAGCGCGACCAGGACTTGGGCCCCTCGGGAACGATCGAGAAACTGGCCGAGGAGTTCCGGAAGTACAACCTGCAGGATCTGCTCGGTGAGTTCACCGCCCTCCTCGCGTTCGCCTCGGCGTACGCTATCCGCATGGCGCTCCTGCCGCAGAGCGGCGAGAAGAAGGTGACCAAGGTCATCGTCCACTATGTCGGGATGGGCTCCCGGCTTTTCGACATGAGCCCCAGGGGGAAGCTCGCGGGAAGCCGCTGGCAGGCCGCCAAGCAGATCTTGAAAGAAGTCGTCTCCGCCTTCCCGGAATCCGAGGGAGCGAGCTTCGATTTCAAGCGGGACTACGGCAAGGAAACGGTCTCGTGCGGGGCCCTCTCGGAGTTCCCCGAGGACGAGGGGCTGCCAGCGGCGCTCGATGTTCACACGCTCTGGTGGAGCGACGCCAAGGTGGAGGGCGAGGGATCGGCCATCACGTGGAGAGACCCCTTTTCGGAGGACGCGGCCCTGGACCTGCCCGATTCCGTGCGCGAGGCCTCGAGCACGATCGAGCTTTACCGCTGCTTCGAGCAGGCCGTGCTCGTCTCGGGCCGGCACACCTTCGACGGGTGGAGAGCCAACCGGGAGGATCTCGCCGAGTCGCTGAGCCTTTCGGACGACGCGTACCGGCGCGGCTGGAACGCCATCCGGACCCAGCAAAAGACGAAGCCCCGGCATCCCGTCCGGATCGTCACGGACGTCTTGAAGGATCAGGTCTGCAAGCTGATCGAAGACCCAGAACGGGGAGGCTCGACATGAGCGAAAAGCGCCTCGTCCGATGGACCGGGTGGGTGTTCCTATTCCTCCCGGCCGCCCTCCTGATGGCGGCAGAGAACGCCCCAGAGCGCGGGAGCGGGGGGATCTTTCTGGTCCTCCAACTCCTGACCGCCGTGGTCGCGACCTTCGCCCTTGCGGGCGTGGCGTACCTCATCACCCAGGTGAAGAGGCCGGTCTCGCCGCCCGAACCCGCGGTTCCCCAGAAAGTGGAGCGGCTGGCGGGGTTCGACCACAGCTTCCGGGAGATCTCGCGGCAACTTGTCGAGTTGAAAAACGAGGTCGGGGCCGTCCAGAACGCCCTACAGGCCCTCGAGGCCCGGCTGGAAAGCTCCGAATCCCAACCAACCATCCAGGAGACCCTGCCCGGCACCTCCGCCCGTCTGGGGCGGGTGCCTTCCGCCGCGGGCATCGCCGTGCCCGGAGCCAACCTCAGGGCCGCCATCGAGAGCTACTGCGCCGGGAGCATCGGGGTCGAAGCCCTTCTCGAGTCGGCCCGGCAGGCACACCGTCGATGGGGAGCCGGACGCGGCAATGCCTACGGCTACGGGCGCGCAGCGGAAGTGGCCGTCGAGTGGGACCAGGTCCGCAACCTTCCCCTCATCGTCATCGAGAGAGAAGACTCCACACCGGTCAACCCCTCTTATTGGATCCTCGTCAACGGGTTCCGGAAGTTCAGCGAATACCTGGTCGTCGCCTTCCGCGAGCCCGAGCCGCTGGGCACGGACGTCATGTGCCGCACCCGGATTCCCGGAGAGGGCGTCCTCGTTGCCGAAGACCGGATCCGCGTCGAGAGGATCGGTGAGGTGGCGACCGGCTGAAAGAGCTCGAGAGTTCGGTGGAAAGGCGAGAGGCGCTCGCGCCCGCAGCCTCCAGGCAGCCGACCCCGCTTCGCTGTCCGCGAGACGGGTTTGGTCTCCGCATCGAGGCCGACGGGCTCAGGATCTGCTCCAACCCCGACTGCGGCTGGGGCATGGCCGCGTGCCCGGGCTGCAGGAAAGAGCTCGTGGCCCGCCCGGGCGACCTCTGTCAGTCCTGCGCGGCACAATCCCCGCCACCGCCGCCCCCGCCGTGGCCGCGGGGCCGCGGGCCTCGGGGAGCGCCGATCCGGCTCTCCCGGATTCCCCCTCCATTTCCCAGAGGAGTCAGACCGTCCACGCGCCCGGCAGAGGCCCTTCCTTACCGGCCCGCGAGGAAAGAGCGCAACGTGCTCTTTCCCGCCGTCTTCGGACTCGTCGTCGTCGCCGTCGCGGCTGTCACCTATTTCTTCTTGGCCTCAGACGAGGGCTCCGCACCCGTCCGGCCTGCCCCGCCGGAGGCAACGGGTAACGCCGAGCCCCCGTTCCGGCTGCCCGCCCCCGAGCCCGTTCCGACCCCCGCGCCCGAAGACCCGCGGGCGCTTCTGGCCGAGGGCAACGCCGCTGCCCGGGAGAAGCGCTGGAAGGAAGCTCTGGTGCTCTACGAGAGGGCACAGGCCCTCTCACCAGGGGACAGACAGATCGAAGAGGCGCTAAACAACGCCCGCCGCGCCCTCTCGGACCAGGAGCTTCTACGCCGGTCGGCCGAGGCCCTCGCGCTCCGGCGTGAATGGGACACCCGCCTGCAAGGCCTGCGAGGCTCCCTCAAGAGGGCGGAGGACGGCGGTGACTTCTCCGCGGCGCGAACCTACGCGCGGCAGATCCTCGACATGGTGCCGAACGACCTCCCGGCCCGGGCCTTTCAGGAGCGGGATCTCGTGGAGACCCGGGCCCGGGCGGATCAGGCTGTCCTGGATCTCGACGAAGGCGGGATCCGAAGGCTCTGGGAGGAGTACTCGAATTCCTGGCCCGGCGATCTGAGGGCGGCAACCGAGCTGACTCGGTCGCTTCGCCGGCTGGAGCGGGCACGGAACGTTCTGGCGAAGGCGAGCCCGCCTTCGGCGACGCCGTGACCGGTCCCCGATTCAATCGCTGCCCGAAGGACGGGTACGGGCTCGTCGAAGTCGAGAGCGGGATCCGGGAGTGTTCGAATCCCGATTGCGGCTGGCGCGGGTTCATCTGTGCCAGCTGCCGCACGGCCAGCGTTGGCGAGGGCGGAGGAATCTGCGAGGGATGCCTGCAGAGCAAAGGGGCGATAGGCGCCCCGCCAGCAGCGCAAGCGAGTGTCCCCCCGTCAACAACGCCCGGGGTCGAGAGCCCGCCCGCCAATCGCCCGCCGGTCCCGCCGCCGATCGCCCGGCGCCCTCCTCTTCCCCCTGAACCGGGGAGAGGGACAGGCACGGCCATGACGGGCATGGCCATGCCGGCCGTTCCGGCTCCGCCCCAGCAGCGAACCAACACCCAGCCGAGCAGCCGCCCTCGCACCAGCCGCGCCCTCACGATCATGAGCCTGGCCATCCTCTCGATCGTCATCGCGGCCGCGCTCTCGCTCGTGACCCGTCACGGCGGCAGGTACCCCTGGACGGCTTCCGGCGAACCGGAAAAGCCTGTGCCGGTCTGGACCAATCCGGCGGACGCGCTCGAGTACGTTCCGGTCACGGCCAGGAGCTTTCAGATGGGGTGTCTTCCGACGGACGCGCAGTGCGGAGCGGATGAAAGGCCCCGGCACAAGGTTGTGATTCAGCGGGGGTTCCGGATCGGCAGGACCGAGGTGACCGTGCTGGCATTCAGCCGGTTCGCCCTTGCGACCCGGTACGTCACGGAGGCGGACCGTGAGGGCTTCAGTCACGTTTTCCACGCGGGGGCCCTCGAGAGGAAGCCTGGTGTTTCGTGGGGAAAGCCCGGGTTCACCCAGACGCCGGAGCACCCGGTCGTGAACGTGAGCTGGAACGACGCGGCCGCCTTTTGCAAGTGGGCAGGCGGGCGCCTTCCGACGGAGGCGGAATGGGAGGTCGCGGCGCGGGCGGGCCAGGAGGGGCGGGTCTTCCCCTGGGGCCAGGCGGAGGCTTTGCTCCTGGACGGCCAGCCGCTCGCGAATGCGGCGGACGAGTCGGCGAAGAAAAAGGCCAGCCTTGCGCCCATCGTCGGAGGCTACGACGACGGATTCGCCTACACCTCGCCGGTGAAGGCGTTCCCGCCGAATGCCTTCGGACTGTACGGAATGGCCGGAAACGCGGCCGAATGGTGCCTGGACAGGTACTCCGCGGGTTTCTACCGCGCGTCAGAGGGCACGGACCCCGTCGGGCCGGCGGATGGCGCCGACAGAGTCGTCCGCGGCGGATCCTTCGTCAGTCTCCTGGGTTCACTCCGGGCTTCCTCCCGGTTCCATCTCCGTCCTTCGATGCGCAACGACCACACGGGGTTCCGATGCGTGATCGAGGGCCCCCTACCCGGCGAGCGCTGAACGCCCGGACTTCTTCCGCTCGAGCGCCTCTTCGAGAAGCCGGTACCACTGGTCCATCCCCTCGCCGGTCTTCGCGGAGACCTCGAGGAGCCGGCCTTCTGGGTTGAGAGTCCGGATCTGGTTTCGCACGGCCGCGAGGTCGAAGGAGACGTGGGGAAGGAGGTCCATCTTGGTGAGGACCGCGACGGCGGCCCGGGAGAAGATGGCCGGGTACTTGAAGGGCTTGTCATCCCCCTCGACGACCGATAGAAGCGCGACCTTGAAATCCTCGCCGAGGTCGTACGACGTGGGACAGATCAGGTTCCCGACGTTCTCGATGAAGAGGATGTCGCAGGCGACGAGAGGGTCCCCGACGGTTTCCAGGGCCTGGTTCACCTGGCGGGCATCGAGATGACAGGCACCGCCCGTCAAGATCTGATGAGCCGGAACGCCAAATGCGCGAAGCCGGTCCGCGTCCTTTTCGGTGGCGATGTCGCCTTCGATCGCCGCCAGTCTGTGGCGGTCTCTCAGAGTCTTGACGGTCGCCTCGAGAAGGGTGGTCTTGCCCGAGCCTGGTGACGAGATCAGGTTGAGGACCAGGGTTCCCGACGATTGGTACCCCTCGCGGATGGAGGCGGCCGCCGCCTGGTTGGCCGCGAGGATCTTCTGCTTGACATCCACTTCCGCCATCACTCACTCCTTCTCGAGAAACGAGACCCGCTCGAGATCGAGCTCCTGGCCGCCCTCGACCTTGAGGAGCGTCCCGCAATTGGGGCACAGGGGCAACCACCGGCCACGAGCCCGTTCCGGCGTCTGCCCGCACGATTGACACATCTGCACGGCCGGGCAGTACTCGACGTGGAGCTTCGAACGCGCGTCGGGAGTCTCCATCGTGAGCGCCTGCCAGGCGAACTCCAGAAGGTCCGGCTCCACGGCCGTCAGCTCGCCGACACGGACGAAGACATCCTCGAGAGGTCCGCCGCCGTGCTCCTCGGCAATCGCACGGCTCATCCGGTAGATCTCGGTCGCGATCCCGACTTCGTGCATCTTCTCAGGCTGCCGCTTCTTCACCGGGTTTCTCGAGTACGCGGCCTGCCGTACGGTCCGACTTCCACAGCAGGACCGCGAAGAGAAGGCCGCAGGCTCCGAGCGTCGCGAACATGACGAGGCTCGCCTGATAGTCGTGCGTCGCGTCCCTGAGTTTTCCGTTCAGCCAGGGAAAGAGGGCGAGCCCGATGTTCTGGATCATCGTCATCAGGCCGAAGGCGGTCCCCACCCTGTCCTTCTCCACGACGAGAGGCACCGCGGGCCACATCGCCGCCGGAACGAGCACGAAAGCCGCGCCCAGGACGATCATCGGCAGGTAGGGCGGCACGGTCGTGAACGCCATCGTCAGGTAGGCCGGAATCATGAGGAGGGATCCGGCCATCATCAGGGAAGCCCGCCTTCCCACCTTGTCGACGACCCGGCCCGCGAACGGGGCGAGACACATCGAGGCGAAGATGATGATCGACGTCGTGCCCGGGGCCGTCGTGAACATGTGCAGGAAGTCGTACACGGCGGCGTAGAGAAGGCCCGCTCCCTCAGGCGCCGAGGAGAGCGGCAGCTTCCACTTCTCGTTGAAAAAATCGGTCGAGAGCGCCGTGAACGGGAAGATGGCCGAGTAGAAGGTCACGCACAGGAGCGCCACGTACCAGAACGAGGCGTGGAACTTCTTGATGTCGGAAAAGACGATCTTGTCGCCGGCTTCGACCTCTTTCAGTCCCAGAGCCCTCTCGCCCCGCTTGTCGAGAACGAAGTAGACGAGATTTCCCAGGAGCGAAACCACGCAGAGGGCCGCGGCCACCCAGAGCGCCGAGAGATAGCCGTAGCGGTTGCCGATGAGGGCCTCGATGTTGAAGCTGAAGAGGGTGCCCAGCCGGCTGATCATCAGGGTCACGCCAAACGACATGGCGAGTTCCTTGCCCCGAAACCAGCGAGCCAGGATCGCGTTCTGCGCGACGATGAGCGATTCGGAGCCCGCGCCGAAGACGAGGCGGCCGAAGTACGCGACATAGATGTTCGGCGCAAAGGCAACGATCACCGCTCCGAACGTGAGGAGCGCCGAGAAGACGAGGCTCGCTCTCCGCGTCCCGATCCTGTCGATCAGGATTCCGCCGGCGAGGACCGATGCGATCGCGGCGATCGAGTACATCGAGTAGAGGGTGCTGATCGACTCACGGTCGGTCTTCAGGGCGGCGATGAGAAGCGTCGAGATCGCCCCGATCGAGTCGTAGGCGAAGTACGAGCCAAAGGTGAGGAGCCCCGCGACGGCGAGGACGACGTAGCGGTAAAGCGGGCGGGAAGGGTGGAAGACGTCGTTCGACTCCGTCATCGTTCCCTCGCCGCTTCGCCGGCCCTGATGGTCACTCTGTCCGCTTGCATCTCTACTCCTCGCCGGACGGCCCCGTCCTCCCGTCCATCCCCGCTGAAACCTGCGAAGGATACCGCTCTCTCTGCCGAAACGGCCGTTCCCGCCCATCTCCCGTGAGCGCCCGGCCCCGGGGTCTCGCCGCCGTTCCCCTAGAATCGGTCCCGTCATGCGAATTCTCGTTACGGGAGCGGCGGGCTTTCTGGGCAGCCACCTCTCCGACCGTCTGATTGCCGAGGGTCACGAAGTCATCGGGATGGACAACCTGATCACGGGCGACGTGAGGAACATCGCCCACCTCGCCGGAAACCGGCGCTTCAAGTTCATCCATCACGACGTCACCGAGTACATCTTCATCGATGGCTCGCTCGACGGGATCCTCCATTTCGCCTCTCCAGCCTCCCCGATCGACTACCTCCAGATCCCCATCCAGACCCTGAAAGTGGGGGCCCTCGGCACGCACAAGGCCCTCGGCCTGGCGAAGGCCAAGAAGTCCCGCTTTCTCCTCGCCTCGACGTCCGAGGTCTACGGCGACCCCACCGTCCACCCGCAGCCCGAGACGTACTGGGGCAACGTCAATCCCGTGGGACCCCGCGGGTGCTACGACGAGGCGAAACGGTTCGCCGAGGCGATGACGATCGCCTACAGGAATTTCCACGGGGTCGACACGCGGATCGTGAGGATCTTCAATACCTACGGTCCCCGGATGCGGCCGAACGACGGAAGGATCGTCCCCTCCTTGATCAACCAGGCGATCCGTCAGGAGCCGCTCACGGTGTTTGGGGACGGCCAGCAGACCCGCTCGTTCTGCTACGTCTCCGACCTCATCGAGGGAATCTACCGGCTCTTCCTCTCCGACATCCCCGATCCCGTCAACATCGGCAACCCGCACGAGATGAGCGTGATGGAGTTCGCCGAGACGATTCACGAGCTGACGGGCGCCGTCTCGACCATCATCCACAAACCCCTGCCCGTGGATGACCCGAAACAGCGCCGGCCGGACATCACGGTCGCGAAGACCCGCCTCGGCTGGGAGCCGAAGGTCCCGCTCAGGGAAGGTCTCGACAGCACGATCGCGTACTTCAGGGAAAGGGCGCGCTGAGCCTGGCGTCAAACCCGGGGCGCGGGGCCCGACAGGCAACCGCGGCCTCGCGCCGGGTCCTCTCACAGGGCGCGGAGGAACTCCACGCGCTCCCGCAGCTTCTCGTCCGTGTCGAGCGAGAAGCTGTGTCCGTGGCCCAAGTCTTGGGCGAGGAGAGCCTCGAGCGGGCCGCATAGCTGCGCCAGTCGGGAGGCGGGGATACCGGGCCTCAGGAGCTTCGTGACGACCCGCGAGGAGTCCGGATCGAACTCCCAGAAGCCCGCGATCCTCCCCTCGGCGATGATGGGGCGGAGAGCCATGTGCGCTCCGTCCTTGAGCGTGGACATGCCGGAGGATCCCCAGGCGGGGACGGGCACGTTGTGATGTTCCGGGTCGGTCAGGAGTCCAGGCCCTCCGTGAAGGGCGGGCAAGTTGTCCTCGAACGGGAGAAGGGCGACTCCCCCGCTCGCCCCGTCCAGTTCTGCGGTCTCGGGCAGGCCGAAGAAGATCTCGTCCCTCCCCTCGATCGAAAGGGGCTCGAGGCTCGCGGACTCGATCGCCAGGGCGGCCGCCTTCTTTCCGATCCCGGCCCAGTCCGAGAAGTGAGCGGCCGACGCCGGCGAGGCGAACTCGAAGAAGCGCCGGGCCAGGAGGGCCTGTCGTGCCTCTGTCCCGGACGGGAGATCCCCCATTCGCAGCGTGTCCCCGGCCTCCCAGACGTACTTCTCCGAATCGAGCCTCCCCCCTGGCAGCGCGCGGCGTGCCTTTCCGTTGAACTCGAGGAGCCTGAGGGCCACGGGCAAGACGGATGACAGCCCCGCCTTCTTGCCTTTCTCGCCAAGGGACCGTACCGAGTTGGGCGGGAGGGCCTTTCTGAGGCCGTCGGGCGTCTGCCGCGCCTTCCCGAGGACCTCGAGGGCAGCCGCCGCCACCGCCTCGACTTCCTTCCAGTCACTCCCGGCCCTCTCGAGGTCACGGGCCGTCCGGGGCCGCCACTGTTCTTCCGCGACGCTCAGGGCAAGGGCCGCGTCCCGGCGAGGAACGAGGTAGATGCAGTTCCTGACGGATGGGAGCACCTGGAGCTCCCGCCTCTCGACGGCTCCGTTGAGCGCCTCGAAGTCGAACTTCTTTTGCCGGGCCCAGCAGGCGACGTAGACATCGGCGCCGCCGAGAGTCCTTATCCAGCCCGTCTCTGAAACGATGGTCTCGGCGGGAGCATCGGCCGGGGAGGCGAGGTGCTGGCGAAAGATCCACTCTTTTCGAGCTCGGGAAAGGGAGATCTTTCGGCTTGCCGCCGCCTTTGGCTTGGGCATGGGGCTCTCCTCTTGTTGGGGAAGATGGCGAGGAGAGACTGTCACCAGCCCGCCCTCGGGTCAATCGAAGCGCAAGAAGAGGGACGGCGCTAGACTCGGGCCGCTTTCTGGAGAACTGAGATGGACATCGACGAACTGAGGGCCCGGATCGACGCCGTGGATGACGAGCTCCTGAACCTCCTCAACGAGCGGGCGCGGCTCGTGGAGGAGGTCGGTCTGATCAAGCAGCAACTCCAGCGGCCCTTCTACGTTCCAGGGCGGGAGCGCTCGATCATAGAGAGGCTTCTGGGGCTGAACCAAGGTCCGTTCCCGTCAGAGGGGATCAAGCCGGTCTTCCAGGAGATCTTCTCGGCGTGCCTGTCCCTGGAGAAGGGCATCCGGGTGGCATACCTCGGGCCCGAGGCGACATTCACGCATGCGGCCGTGAAGTTCCAGTTCGGTCTTTCCGCCAGGGCCG
This sequence comes from Thermoanaerobaculia bacterium, assembly GCA_022071945.1. Classification (GTDB taxonomy): domain Bacteria; phylum Acidobacteriota; class Thermoanaerobaculia; order UBA5066; family UBA5066; genus JAJVIN01. The sequence goes on from JAJVIN010000003.1 coordinate 96,430, forward strand.
TGCCGATGGGCTCGATCGCCGGGGTCTTTCAAGAGGTGGAGCGCGGCGAGGCGGACTTCGGGGTCGTCCCGGTGGAAAACGCCACGGAGGGAGTCGTCAACCACACGCTCGACATGTTCATGGAGAGCCCGCTGAGGATCTGCGCCGAGGTGGTCCTGAAGATCACCCACTGCCTCCTGGCCCGGGCGGGGCTCGATTTCGCGAATATCTTCCGTGTCTACAGCCACCCGCAGGCTCTGGCCCAGTGCCGGGGATGGCTGACGGCGAACATGCCGGGAGCCGCGCGCGTGGAGGCCAGTTCGACGGCGGAGGCGGCCCGGATGGCTCGCGAAGACGTCAACGGGGCGGCGATTGCCTCCGATCTCGCGGCCAAGCTCTACGACCTTCACCTCGTGAAGCGCAATCTCGAGGACATGGCGGAGAACGCCACCCGGTTTCTCGTGATCGGCCGCGAGGTCGCGAAGAAGACCGGGAACGACAAGACGAGTCTTCTGGCGGTCATCCCGGATGGTCCGGGCACGCTCTTCAGGCTTCTGCAGCCCTTTGCCGAGCACGGCGTCAATCTCACGAAGATCGAGAGCCGGCCCACGCGGCGCAAGGTGTGGGAGTACGCCTTCTTCCTCGACCTCGACGGGCACGAATCCGAAGAGAAGGTCATCAAGGCGATGGACGACATCCGGGCGTTTGCGGCCTCTCTGAAGGTCCTGGGCAGCTACCCGAAGGGATCGCCGGCCGATCCCCGGCCGTAGACAGGAACGCCGGGGAGAAATTCCCCGGCGTTGTGGCGATTCGGCAGAGGGGACCCTGAAGATTCGGGCCCGGTCCGCGATGGGACTCTAGATCTCGGACTGGTCGAAGACTGCCTGCAACTGCTTGAGGGCGGCTCGGGTCGCGAGGCCCGCCAGGGCTGCCCCGATGGCCTTCCCGCGGTAGCGTCCGATCAGGAACCCCGCGGTCGCGGCCAGGAGCAGGCTGGGCACCGGGTGTTGCCGGACCAAGTCCAGGGCGGCCTCCTTGATGTCGTGGGAGCCGAGACGGAAGTCGAACGGGCCGTTGGCTCCGCCGACGGGCCCGTCGGGAGAAGCTCCGTGCGGTGCCGGCGGCCGGACGTCTTCTTGTTCGGTCACTTAGTCGTCTCCTCTCCGCCGCAGGAGGAGGCCCAGGGCGAACCCGACTCCGAGGGCAATGGCCACGGACTTGCCCGGGTTGTCTCGAACGTAGTCCTTGACTCCCGTCACGACGTCGTCCATGTCGGTTTCCTTGATCTTGTCGCGGAGTTCGGAGGCCTTCGCCTTGACAGACTCGGAAACCGTGTCCATCCGTTCCTTGAACCTCCCCATCCGGTCTCCCATGGTCTCCCTGGCGGTGTTGATCTTCTCTTCCACCACCCGCGCGCTCTCGTTGGGCGTTTCGTTCTGCGCCATGGTTTCATCCTCCTCTCGTCAAGGGTTCTGACTCAATGTTCGCACAAAGCCGCCAGGGGCATCCACCGCTGGCGTACCATTTCCCGTAAAGGAGTGACGGATGAAGCTCGGATTTCACGGTGCCGCCCGTACGGTGACGGGCTCCAAGTACCTCCTCGACACCGGCCGCTACCGTCTGATGGTGGACTGCGGGCTCTTCCAGGGCGGGTTCGAACAGCACCAGCGAAACTGGAAGCCCCTGGCCTTCGAGCCCTCCTCGGTCGACGACGTCCTGTTCACCCATGCGCACATCGACCACACGGGGCTCTTCCCGCGGTTCGTGAACCAGGGGTTCTCCGGGAGGGGCCTCGCCTCCGCCCCGACCAAGGGCCTCCTCGGCGTCTTGCTTCCCGACTCGGGCAGCCTGCAGGAAGAAGAAGCGCGCTTCGTCAACAAGAAGGGGATCTCCAGGCACAGCCCCGCGCTGCCCCTCTACACGGAGTCGGATGCGATCCACTCGCTGCGGCAGCTGACGCGCATCGACTTCAACACCCCGACGGAGCTTCATCCCGGCGTGCAGGCCACGCTTCACCGGGCCGGGCACATCCTCGGCGCCGCTTTTCTATCGATTCGGGCCAAGAACCGGGATGGCAAGCACATCGACATTCTGTTCTCGGGTGACATGGGGCGGCGGGGCGTTCCCATCCTGCACGACCCGGAATCGATTCCGGGGGCGGACTACATCATCGTCGAGACAACCTACGGCGACCGCCGGCACGAACGGGTCGACGTCAAGGATCAGCTCAAGAGCGCGATCGTGGAGGGACTGACTCGCGGGGGCTTCATCCTGATTCCGGCCTTTGCCGTGGGCCGGACGCAGGAGATCCTCTACCACCTCTTCGAGATGTTCGAGTCCGGAATGCTCGAGCGGGTTCCCGTCTTCGTCGACTCCCCCATGGCCAATTCCGTCGTCGACCTCTACTGCCGGTACCACTCCGAGCACGACGCCGAGATGCAACTGCTGGAGGACAAGGCGGGTGACCCGCTCCACTCCCGCTACTTCACGGTTTGCCGCTCGCGTGACGAATCGAAGAGGCTGAACGACGAACGGGGACCCGCCATCGTGATCTCGGCCTCTGGCATGGCGACCGGCGGCCGGATTCTCCACCACCTCGTCCGCCGGCTGGGGGATCCGAGGACGACCGTTCTCTTCGTCGGGTACCAGGCGGAAGGCACGCTCGGACGGCAGCTTCTCGACGGCGAAGAAGAGGTCAAGGTGCTCGGCGAGTTTGTCAAGGTCGAGGCCGCGATCCGCCAGATCCCGGCCCTTTCGGCCCACGCGGACTGCGACGAGCTGATCGACTGGTTGAAGACGGCGCCCAAGCCGCCCCGGGCCCTCATCCTGACTCACGGAGAGCCGGGCGCGCAGGAAGCCTTCAAGGAGCTCGTCTCCCGGGAGCTCGGATGGCCGGTGCTGATACCGGAACACGGCGAAACTCTGGAACTCTGAGGGCCCTGACGCCGGCCGGAGAGCCCAGAAGCGGGCTCTTCCGGCTGGTCGTCACCCGCAGCGTCACGAGCTTTCTCGAGGGGAACGGGCTGGCCCTCGCGTCAGGGCTGGCCTATACCTCGCTCCTGTCGTTCGTCCCGCTCGCCGTCTCGATCACGGTCTTGACCGCTCCCCTGAGCACGGTCGGCAGACCGGAGTTCTACCGGTTCATCTCCGCCTTCCTGCCCGGAGCCTCGCCGGACCTGATCGCCAAGATCGAGCACTTCGCCGCGCGGGCCCAGGACATCTCGATCGTCTCGACCGTCCTGTTTTTCATCTCGTCGCTGAGGGTGTTCTGGGAGGTGGACTCCGCGGTCAACGGATTGTGGGGAACCGTCCAGAAGAGGTCCTTCTGGCGGCAGCTCGTCCTGGCCGTCATCGTCATCCTGCTCGGGCCGATCGCCTCCGGCCTCATCACGACACTCCTGGCCGGGGGCGGCGTGCCGTTCACGCGGCTGAGGGTCACGGGCATCATCGTCTCGTCTCTGGCCCTGACGATCCTCTACAAGAAGATCCCGCGCAGCCATGTCGGCTGGATGCCCGCGGCAATTGCGGGCGCCGTGGCCGGATCGTCGCTCTGGATCCTGCGCAGCATCTTCGCCAACAGCGTCGTCTGGGTCCGGAACCTCGACAGGGTGTATGGATCCATCTCCTTCATCCTCATCTTCGTCATCGCGAACGGCTTCGTCTGGACGATCCTTCTGTATGGCGTGTCGCTCGCGCATGCGATCCAGTTCCGCAAGGAGGCCCTGGCGCATGACGACGAGGTCCGGACGTCTCTGGGCAACACCCCTCTGGACAAGGCGGTGGCGATCCTCAGGAGTCTGACCGCGGCCTGGATCCGCAAGGATGCCCCGTGGGGCCTGTCTCGCCTGGCGGCGGAGGCCGAGCTCTCGGAGCCCGAGATCTGGACGCGCCTGCAGGGCCTGATCCGGGCCGGCCTCGTCGAGAAGGCCGGAGACGAGGGCTTCAGGCTGACGCGCCCCCCGGACGAGATCTCTCTTTATGCCGCCGAGAGGGCGGTGGGGCTCTCGTTTCCGCGACCCCTGCCTTCGGGCGGAGACCCGGTGGCCAAGATGCTGCGAAGGCTGTATCGAAGGGCCGACCGCGAGGAGCGCGCCGTCCTGCAGGGCGTGAGCCTCAGAGACCTCTACGAATCGGACCGGGAGGACTGGGATTGACGAGGGCGCCGAGTGCGGTTACTCTCTCGGTCCCTTGCGTGGGGCTGTAGCTCAGCTGGGAGAGCGCTAGAATCGCACTCTAGAGGTCGGGAGTTCGATCCTCCTCAGCTCCACCAAATAAACCCTTCAGGTTCAGGTTGTTCCGCCCGGGCGATTCCCGGGCGGTGCCGTTTTGGGGCTCGGACTCCTCACGAAACTGCTCAAGGCGGCGTTTTCCGATCGTGGGCCTCCTCCCCGGCCTTCGAACAGCATTGGAGACCACGGCCACGCCCGAGTTCAGGGGGATCCGGGGGATCATTTTGGGGAACTCGGATGACGACTCCTGGGTCATCACCACCTTGGCGGCCGTCTCGAGGAATCAGGAGCGGCTCACGCCCTGACATCGCCCTCTATCCCAAGCCCCGGGACGGTCTTCTACCCAGGACTGGTGGCGGCCGTGCAGACGGCCCCATCTCGCTCGCGAGCGACGTCTCTGAGAATCTGGACTCCCCCGCGCAGCACGATGGCGGCGATGGCGAGCCCGATGAGAAGGTCCGGGAACCTGCTATCGAGGGCCAAGACCAGGGCACCCGAGAGAATGACGCCTGCGTTTGCGATGACGTCCGACTTCGAGAAGATCAAAGATGCCCTCATGTGGACTCCGCCGTCCCGGTGCCTGGATATGAGCGAAAGACAGATGGCGTTGGCGATCAGGGCGACGAATCCGACACCCATCATGAGACTGCTGACAGGCTCGCTTCCGAGGAGGGACCTCCGGATGACGTCGCCGACGACCAGGAGTGCCAGCACGATCTGGATGATTCCGCTCAGCCGGGCGGCTCCGGCCTTCTCACCGCTCGACTTCCCGACCGCCAGCAGGCTGATCGTGTAAACGGAGGCATCCGCGAACATGTCGAGAGAGTCCGCGATCAGGCCGGTGGATTCCGCAACGAGGCCGAGCACCAGCTCGAAGACGAACATGAAGGCGTTGATGCCGAGGACGATCGAGAGAGTCTTGCGCTCTCGAGAGTTCCGGGCCTCCATTTCGCAGCCACAGCCAGACACGATTCCCTCCCTCGCGGCTTCTCGCGTGGACGAAGCGCTCGCCACCCGCCCACCAAGACTACGTCATGCGCGCTGCTTTTCGCGGCCGGAAGGCCCGTGCCCGCCACGGACAGCCTGCTAGCGGCAGCGGCCATCCACCCAGAGCTTCGGCTCGTGACGCGCCGGACGGAAGACGATCCGCGCCTCCGTGACGCGATCCAGCGGGAACTCGTGGGGGCTCCTTTCTGATTCCAATTCGCTTTCAAGTCGAGACGAATCGGGCGAAGGGAGGTCTACGAGAGGCCCCTCACCCGGCCTCACGGCCACCCTCTCCCCGCTGCGGCGGGGCGAGGGCAGGGAAAAGAGAGATCGGCTCATCTCGAGAGCTACTTGGAATGAGACCCCCTTTCGCCTCACCCCTACCCTTCCCGCGGGGTGATCCGGATGGAATCGCCGGCGACCTTCACGTGGAGGTCGGGTCTGAGCCTCGCGACCATGCTGGTCAGGGCATCCAGATCCGGGTACCCGGGATCTGTCCCGAAACAGCGAGCGTCGTCGATCACGATCACGTGCCCTTTCTCGGGCGACCTCAGGATCGAATCAAGCTCGGAGAGGACGGGAGTGTCCGACTCGCCCCTCCCCGTGATCCCCCCGGAGTAATGCCCGTCGAGCCAGAAAAGGGCGGGCTGATCCAGCTCGGCCAGAATCCCCGGGAGCACGTCGGCGCTGTCGCCCTTCAAGAGCTTCACGTTCCGGTCTCGGCGGAAGCGGTCCCTGGCCTTTTCGTGGAGCGCTCCGTCGAGCTCGATCGAGTAGACCCTTTCGAATTCGGCCTTTAGGGCCTCGACCATGTCTCCCAGATAGGTCCCCGTCTCCACGAGGATCCTCAGCCCGAACTGCCTCGCGTGGCTTCGAAGGACATCCTGCTTGACCGCATGAGGGGGAGGAACGGGACAACCGCTGTCTTTCCAGGCAGCGACTTCGGTCTTCTGGCGCCTCCGCCTCATCCAGTTCCTGATGGGATGAAACAGGGACGTATTCCGCAACAGCCTCTTTACCAGCTCTCTCACCTTGCTTCTCCAGCCTTCCCAGGAACCGATCGCCACGGACCGGGCATCAGGATCCGCTGAATACTGGCACGAAGAATGCCCCGCTTGGCCCTAATGCGTCGATCCGGCGTTCCGGCCCGGGGGATACCTCTCGGATGGCGGCTTGGCCTGACCACGGCCGTCATCGTCACGCTGGTCTTCGGCTCGCTGACGGCGATTCTTCAAAAACGCGACCTCGAGCGGAGCCGCGAGGCTCGCGAACAGCTCCTGGCCGAGGCACTCGCCCCGCTCGCCCTCGATATCGAGTCGGCCTCGCTGTTCGAGCGGATCGAGGAGCGAATGGCCTCGTACGAGCGTGCCTACGTCGGGCGGCCGTCTGGAGGCCTGCAGATTCTCCTCCGCGACGCCTCCGGTCATGTCGTCGCCAACCCGGGCGACCAGAGGCCCGAGGAGCGCCCCGATGGCGCCCTCTATGCCAAGATGAGCGTCCGGTCCCCGCTTCTCGCGGGCGGGCTCGGCGTCCTGGAAGTTTGGCAGACGCACTGCGACTGGCAGGACCTGCAGAAACGCCGCTGGCGGGGCTGGGCCCTCTCCCTCGCCGTCGCCGCCATCTCGATCGTCCTCTCCCTCTATGCGGTTCACCATCTCCTCGTCGGCAGGCCCCTCAGGCGGCTTCTGGATGGGGTCACCCAGATGGAGCAGGGTTACTGGTCCGGCATGGCCATTCCTCGCGGAGCCTGGGAAATGCGCTGGCTCGCCTACCGGTTCCGGAATCTCGGGGGCCAGCTCGAGGAAACCGTCCGGCGCCTTCTCGACGCGGAGCGGCGTGCCACCCTCACCGCCGGCTCACAGGCCCCGGCGCAGAACGGCCCGGCACCTCATCCCGGGACCGCCGTGGTCCATCGCTCGGAAGAGGCTTTCCGGAAGAAGACCCTCAGGCGGTATCTCCTTTCCCGGCTCAGAAGCCTGGAATCCCGCAAGCCGTCGGGCACCGCCGCTGCTGCCCTCGCCGAGGAGGTCTGGAAGGACGACGTGCCGGCAGCCGAACGGCTGGGCGACAACGCGCTGAAGATCCGTCTGGACGACGCCGCATTCCGGATCCTCGATCCCGCCGCCTTCGAGACCGTCCAGGCCGGCCTGCAGAGCCTGGGTGCGTCGCGGAAGAAGTGGCTCCGCCATCGCGAATCCGAGCTGAAGGCGGTCCTGCGGAAAGCCGGCCTCAAACCCCGCCTCCTCCAGAGCCGCGCCAAACACGCCGCCAGCGTCTGGCGAAAGATGCAGTCGAAGGGCCTGTCCCTCGAACAGATCCACGACATCTTCGCTTTCCGGGTCATCTTCGCGACCGAACACGAGTGCTACACCGCTCTCGCCGCTCTCCACAAGGAGTTCGAACCCGTCCTGCTGAGGTTCAAGGACTACATCGCCGAGCCGAAGCCGAACGGCTATCAGAGCCTGCACACGTGCATCCGTTCAGCGGACGGCATCATCTTCGAGGTCCAAATCCGCACGATGGACATGCACACACGCGCCGAAGGGGGCGACCCGGCGCACTGGAGATACAAGGCAGAACGCACCTTCCGGATGCCGGCCCCGCGCTGGTCGCGGCGGCTGCGGAAACGGTGGCTTCTTTCAAAATCAGCGTCCGCACCCCGTCCAGATTTCCACCAGAGCCGTATAGTTGATTGATGGAAGACATCCGGGCCGATTTCTTCGGAGCGGCGCCCCGATACCGGTTCATCGGAACCCTCGGGCGGGGCGGGATGAGCGTCGTCTTTCACGCGGAGGACGTCGAGCTCTCCTCCGAGGTCGCCATCAAGGTCCTCCTGGCGCGCGACGAGATCGCTTGGGGGGACACCCTCGAACGGCTGAAGCTCGAGACCAAGATCAACTGGAAGATCCGCCACCCCAACGTCGCGCGCGTCTTCGACCTCGGGCGGGCCGGAGACTTCTCGTACCTGACGATGGAGTACATCCCGGGCGAGGATCTCGCGCGCATCCTGGAGTCGCGGGGCTCCCTCCCCGCCCGGGAGGCCGTTCCCATCCTTCGCCAGATTGCTCTCGGCGTCGGGGCCGCCCACAAGCTCGGGTTCGTCCACCGGGACCTCAAGCCCTCCAACATCATGGTCGACCGCGCCGGAGTGGCGACCGTCCTGGACTTCGGGGTGGCCAGGGCCCTCTCGGGCCGCAGAAGAACGGGACCCGGGATCGTGATGGGGACCCCCGCATTCCTCTCTCCGGAACAGGCATCCGGCCAGGAGGTCGGCCCTTCGAGCGACGTCTTCTCCCTCGGGACCCTCGGCTACATGGTCTTGACGGGCTCCCTTCCCTTCACGGGCCCCCACCCGCTCGCCATCGCAACCGCCGTCATCACGGATCCCGTTCCCGAGGCCCCCCTCGAGCGTTCCGGAGTCCCTCCTCCCCTCGTCGAGATCTTGCTGCGATGCCTGAGAAAAGACCCGGCGGAGCGCTACGAGACCGCGAATCAGCTGGAGAGCGCCCTCGCCCTCCTTCCGCTGCCTCACCCCACCGTACGCGGCGTCGAGACTCTACCCGTACACCCCGTCGACGACGATGATCTCCTCTCCGTGTTCGAAGACCATCCCCGGGAGAAGCCCCGCCAGGAAGACAGACCTCGCCACGCCGTCATCACCGAGGTTCTTCCCGTCCAGGTCCCCAGCGTCCTCGTCGCCGACGACGACCCGGTGGTGCGAACCCTCCTCCGGCACCACCTGGAAGCAGCCGGGTGCCTCGTCTTCGAGGCAAACGACGGCATCGAGGCGGTCGAGGCCACCGAGAGCGGCCCGGACCTGGTTCTCATGGACATCAAGATGCCCCGGATGGACGGTCTGGACGCAACGCGCATCATCAAGACGCGACCCGAGGCGGCGGCCCTTCCGATCATCATCATGTCCATCATCCGGGACCGGAGCCGGCTCGCCTTCGCGATCCAGTGCGGCGCGACCGAGTTCCTCCCCAAACCCCTGGACATCCCGAGGCTTCTCGAGACGATCGAGCGGGTCCTGAGCTTTCGCGGGCTCAGGCTCCCCCTGCACGCCTCGTCCGCCGGAGCCGCAGGACCGGCATGAGGGTATCGAGTGAGAGTTCTTTTCGTTCTTGACGATCCCGCGCTCGAGTCCCTGCTCGAACAACAAGTTCACTCCCTGGGGTTCGAGACGGAAGTCGCCGATCCAGACGGCTTCGCTCCCGCGCCGGGCCTCGCAGAAAACCACGAGGCCGTCTTTGTCGGAGGCGCCGCCCCGCAGCCCTCACACTTCGACGCCGTAAGAGACCTCACGCGTTCGCGCCGTGACGATCTCCCCGTCGTCATCCTGGTCACGCGCCGGCCGGCCTCCGAAGAGGACTTCGAACGAGGAGAAGCCGCGCGCGTGGATGGCTGGCTCGAGCCTCCCTTCACGGCCGCTCGGGTCACCTCGGTTTTGAAGGAAGCCGGAGAGAGGCTCGCGCAGCGGGAGCGGGAGCGCGAAAGGACCGGTTCCGGGCACCTGCTGGCAGAGATCCGTTCGGCAGTCGCGGGCCTTCCCCCCGAGGTGACCGGCATCCTGGTCCGCTCCTTCGTGTCGGACACCGGATCGATGGTGGGCGAGATCGGCCCGGCCGCCCGGCGCGAGGACATCGCCCGGCTCAAGTTCGTCTGCCACAAGATCGCGGGCGCGAGCGCCACGCTCGGCGCCAAGAACCTGGCGGCGCTCTGCCGTCAGGTCGAGTACGGCGCCACTGCCGATACCGTCGCGCTCGCCGTGGCTCTCCTGCCAGGGATCGAGTCTGCCTACCGGGAAGCCCTCGCCTGCCTCGATCGGGCCGTCCCCAAAGGCGACGGCATCACCGGCGAGAGAAACGACAAGGGGGGCACGACCCTCTCGTAGAAGCAGAAACGCCTGTCCCTTGTTCCCCTGTTGCCTCCCCTTGCGAAGGGGAGGCCGGGCCCGCAGGCCCGGGAGGGGTTAACGCCGGTTCTGGTTGGAGGGGCCGGAGCGTTCGAAAAACCCCGGTGGACCCCTCCGGCGCTGAAGCGCCGCCTCCCCTTCGAAAGGGGAGGCACCGGGGACCGGGGGCGGCACCGAAGCTCGCCGCACGCCTGCCACGAGCGCGTGAGCCGCGAGATCCGCCGGGATCCAAAGAGTCCCGGAGGTTTCTCTACGACAGCGATTCCGAATAAGCGCGGCAGACACGGCCGAAGACGATTCTCGGGGCTACGAAGCGGCGGCCCTTCGGGCCTCGGGCGGGAAGTCCCCTTCAGGGGGCGCGGTTAAGCAGCCCGGCGAATCATCGCCGGGCTGCTTGCCGTACGGCAGTCAGGAACAAATACGATTGCTCTTCCAGGCTCTCGCCCGTCAGCTTCGAGAGGGGCCCGGGGCCATCAGCCTGTGGATCTTGGCGGACAGACCTCCGAGCGAGAACGGTTTCTGGATGAACTCCGCGTCGGACCCTTCTTCGCTCCCCTCTTCCATGAGGTCCGACGGGTACCCGGACATCAGGAGAACGGGAAGGCCCGGACGCATCTCTGCAATGCGGGTTTTCAGGACTGGCCCGCTCATGCCGGGCATGACGACGTCCGAGAGCACAAGGTCGATCGGCTGGTCCAACTTCCCGCAGTGCTCCAGGGCTTCCTCTGGTCCGGCCGCGACCAGGACCGAATAGCCCAGGGCCTTCAGCATCGAGGCCGCCACGTTTCTCACGCCGGCCTCGTCTTCCACGAGGAGCACGGTCGCGCGCCGGACGTCTGTCTCGGCCTCGCCCGCGCCGGAAATGTCCTCGGCGGCCTCCGTCGACCGCGGAAAGTAGATCTTGAAGGTCGCTCCGAGGCCAGGCTGACTCTCCACCTCGATGAACCCGCGAGCCTGTTCGACGACGCCGTAGACCGTCGCCAATCCAAGGCCCGTTCCCTGTCCCAGCCGTTTCGTTGTGAAGAAGGGCTCGAAGATCCGCGGCAGCGTCTCGGCATCGATCCCGGCCCCGTCATCCGACACGGCCAGCACGACGAAGTCGCCGGGTTCCGCCCCGGCCGGGGATCCCGGCGGGATCGTTGCAACCGCCACGTTCGAAGTCCGCATCCAGAGAGTCCCTCCCCTGGGCATCGCCTCCCGGGAATTGACGGCCAGGTTCAGGATGATCTGGTCGATCTGGCCCGGGTCACACCGGATGGGCGAGAGGTCCGGAGCGAGCTCGAAGACGAGCTTCACGTCCTCCCCCACCAGTCTCAGAAGCGTTGTTTCGAGGCCCCGAACTGAACGGTTCAGGTCCAGCACCCTCGGGGTCGTCGTCTGCTGGCGCGAGAAGGCGAGGAGCTGCCTCGTGATGTGGCGGGAACGTTCCGCGGCCCCTTCAATTTCCAACACGTAGCGGTAGAGCGGGTCTTCGCGGACGAGGGATCGCTTGATCAGGGCCGTCCCGCCGATGATGACGGTCAGGATGTTGTTGAAGTCGTGGGCAATGCCTCCGGCCAGGCGGCCAATGGCCTCCATGCGCTGCGCCTGGGCGAGCCGCTTCTCGAGCTCGGTACGGGTCCGCTCGGCCTTCTTCAGCTCGGTGACATCACGAGCCATGTGAACGGATCCGGTCACCGCGCCTTTTTCGTCCCTGAGGGGCGACGCACTCAGGATGAACCACCCTCCGAGTTCCGGGAGCTCGACCTCGACCGCGTGCTCGAAGTTCTCGACGAGCAAAACCGCGCCCGGACACGGGTCGGGCGGGATTTCCCCGTCTCGCTTCGGCAAGCACAACTTCCCGATCGCCTGCTCGGGTGCGATGCCGAGCCTTTCGCACATCGCGCGGTTGATCCGCCGGATCCGGCGTTCGCCGTCGAGAAGACAGACAAGGTCCGGGACGGCATCGAAGGTCCGCTCCCACTCGATGGCGGACCGCTCGAGTTCCTGCTCTGTCCGCTTTCTCTCGGTGATGTCCTGCACGTACCCGCGGTAGTGCGTGATCGTTCCCCCCTCCGCCCGCTCGATCACCGTGAAGTCGTGGATCCACCGGTACTGACCATCCCCTCGCCTCAACCTGTACTCCTGCTCGAAGAAGGGGACTCCCGAGAGCGAGTGAGCGGCCACCTCGCCGGCAACCCGCGAGAGGTCATCGGGATGCAAGAGGCTCGCGTACGACACCCGGCCGCTCATGAAGTCCTCGGCACGGTGTCCCAGCTGGCCGAGCGAGTTCGGCGACGCGTAGACGACGGGCCATCCCTCCTCGGCCCGCCAGTGAAAAACGACGACCGGGCCGCCCACGAAGAGCCGGCGCTCGGCCAAGACAGCTTCTTCCGCTCTCTTTCGGTCCGTCGTGTCCCGGCCCTCCGGAAGGAGAAGGACGACGCGGCCCGATTCGTCCCGGATCGGCAGGATCGAGAACTCGACCATGTGGGGCTGGCCAGCGGCATCCAGGTGGATCGCTTCCGAGCGGACGATCTGGCCTTCGCGGGCTCCCTCCACCGCTTTCTTCACCCGCTCCTGCATTTCGGGCGAGTGATTCCACCAGGGCGTGTTCCAGAAGAGCTTCCCCGCGACCTGCGGAAGAGTCGCACCGATGAAATCGAGGGCCGACCTATTGGCCTCGATGAGGGTTCCATCGGGCCGAAGCAGACCCAGAAACTGGAAGGTGTTGTCGAAGATCGCGCGGAGCTGCTGATTGACGGCGTGAAGTTCTGCCGTCTGGTGGCGGACGGTCTGCCGCAGCTTGCGGTTGAAGAACCCGAGCACGGCGGCGCCCGACGCCGCCAGCAGGATGACGAGGCCGGCCAGAAAGCCCGCACGGCGAAACCAGCCGGTGCTCCGTTCTTCCTTGTTTCGGTAGAGGAACCCCTCGAGCGGGACGTTCGCTCGCAGGAGCCCGAGCTGAACGAACGCATCCGAGATCTGGCTCCACCGGTCCGGATTCATGTGGCCGATCTCCACGAACTCGGGAAGCATCAGCGACCGCATCACCTCGGCCTCGTAGGTGAGCTGATCTCGCGTCAAACGGCCCGGAAACCGCTCCACGATGAGGTCGATCAGCTCTTCCGGGTGCGCCATGGCGTATCGCCATCCCCGCAGGCTCGCCTCGCGAAAGGCCTCCACGCGCTCCGGGTGCGTCCGGATTTCCTCTTCCACGGTGAAAAGGCAGTCCCCGTAGAAGTCGATCCCGTGGTTGACGGGCTTGAAGAGCGCGTAGGAGATGTCCTTCTGCGCCAGGATGAAGGGCGCGTCCGTCAAGTAGCAGGCCCTCGCCACGACGCGCCCCTCGACGAGGTCGCTCATGTTCGCATCGGCCTGCCGGATCTCGATCTTGTCGAGCCCGACACCGGCCTTGCGCAGCATCGCCCGGACCGTCAGAACACCCGGAGTGGAAAGCGAAACGGGCTTGCCAGCGAGGTCCGATAAGGCTTCGACGCCGGAGTCACGCCTGACGACGAGGACTTCCGGAGAATGCTGGAAGACGGCCGCCAGCACCACCACCGGTTTCCCATTCGCCCGTTCGATCAGAAGGCTCGGGTCCGCCACGCCGTACAGGGCCCGCCCCGAAACCACTTCCTCGGCGAAGTACATCCCGGGCCCGCCCTCCAGGAGCTTCACCTCGAGACCGGCTTCGCGGTAGAAGCCCTTCTCGATCGCGGCGTAGTACCCAGCGAACTGAAACTGATGCCTCCACTTCAGCTGGACGGAAACGGTCCCTTTCGAGGCCGCCTGCGCGGCGTGCCGGGGGAATCCGGCAGCGGCAGAGACGAGAAGAAGGACTCCCACGAGGCAGATCCAAAGGCGCGAGCGCGTTCGGTTCTCGTCCTGTCGGGAAGGGGGCAGCGCCCCGCACACTCGGGCGGTGCCAGCCGCTCCTTTGCGAGCGGAAGCCTTGGAAGCCGTCGTGCGTGACAACTGTCAGAATCGTATCAGGGCGCCTTCCCCTGGGGATCCCCCCGGTCCTCCTCTCCTTGCCGGAACTCGCTTCGGGCGAGACTTCTCCGGATCTCCTCCCGGAGCCACAGGATGGCCGGATCCCCGTCCCGGCTCGCGTGCCAGAAGAGATGGACCTCGACTCCCGCGATGGCGACGGGCAGGTCGAAGACGGAGAGCGGAGGACGGTTCCCGGACCTCGGCGCGAACGACCGCGGAATCGTCAACACGAGGTCCGAGTTCGCCACGATCCGAAACGCCGTCGCGTACCTCTGACACCTCACCGCAACCCGCCGTTCCAACCCCTCCATCACGAGGCCGAAGTCCTCCAGGACGGGCCCCGTCCGGCGCGACGACACCGCCACGTGTCCGAGGGAGAAGTAAGTGTCCCGGTCCATTTGCCTGTGTTCCGGACCAGTCACGACACAGTAGGAATCGGTGAAGAGCCGGGCGTGAGACACGTCCTCGGGAGCGATGTGCGCGACATCCAGGGCCGCGTCGATCCGGCCGGAAGCAAGATCCGCCCTCAGTCTCGCCCGATCGAGGCGAGACGCCACCAGGCGCGATCCGGGAGCCACCCGGCTCAGGCGTTCGTAGAGTTCCGGGATGACGGCCGGCTCCAGCTCGTCGGGAATCCCGACAGCGACCCTCTTCAGATCCCTGGCGGGATCGAATCCCAGGTCCCTCACCACCGCCCTCTCGAGCGTCTCGAGAGCCTGCCGCACCGGGGACGCGAGCTGAATGGCCCGCGGAGTCGGCTCGACACCACGTCCCTGACGGAAGAACAGGGGATCTCCGAGCTTTCTCCGCAGGCGGGCGAGAGCATGGCTGATCGCGGACTGCGTCAGGGACAGAACGCCGGCGGCCCTGGCGAGGCTCCGCTCGCGATAGACGACGTCGAAGACCCGGAAGAGATTCAGATCGAGCTGGTCCAGCAACCTGGCATGAGCGTCGTTCATGATTCTGGATGCAAACTCTTCACTTGCTTCATCATAGATCCGTCCCTAGATTTGCGGAATGGACTTCACCCCCACTCCCCGATCCCGGGAAATTCGCGAGCGTGTCCGGCGTTTCATGGACGAACTCATCGCACCCGTGGAGGCGCGGTTTTTCGCCGAGGTCAGGGCGCGGAACAACGGAGGCGACTGGCGGCGCTGGAAGCTGGTGCCAGAAGTGGAGGAGCTCAAGGCCCGGGCCCGGTCGGAGGGGCTCTGGAACCTGTTCTTGCCGGATGCCGATCACTCGCCGGGACTCTCGACGCTCGAGTACGCCCCGATCGCCGAGGAGATGGGCAAGCTCTTCCTGGCACCCGAGATCTTCAACTGCAATGCCCCCGACACCGGCAACATGGAAGTTCTCGCGAAGTACGGAACGCCGGAGCAGAAGCGGGAGTGGCTCGAGCCCCTCCTTTCGGGGACGATCCGCTCGGCGTTCTGCATGACGGAGCCCGATGTGGCCTCGTCGGACGCAGCCAACATGAAGGCCACGGCCGTTCTCGAGGGTGACGAAGTCGTCCTCAATGGCAAGAAGTGGTGGGCCACGGGGATCGGGCACCCCGAGTGCAAGATCCTCGTCTACATGGGGCTGACGGACCCGGGTGCGGACCGTCACCATCAACACAGCATGGTGCTCGTGCCGCTCGCCACCCCGGGTGTGACGATCAAGCGGATGCTCCCGACGTTCTCCGAGTGGGAAGAGCCGTACGGGCACGGAGAGGTCTGGTTCGAGAACGTCCGGGTTCCCAAGTCGAACATCATCGCGGGAGAGGGAAAGGGCTTCGAGATCGCGCAAGGCCGGCTCGGCCCGGGGCGCATCCACCACTGCATGCGCTGCATCGGCGCGGCGGAGCGGGCGCTTGCCCTCCTCGTGGAGCGGGGAGCCCGGCGCGTGGCTTTTGGCAAGCCCCTTCTCGCCCTCGGGGGCAACGCCGAGAGAATCGCCGATTTGCGAATCGCGATCGATCAGGCGCGGCTCTTGACTCTTTACGCGGCGTGGCGCCTCGACGAGGTGGGGGCGCGCGCCGCCATCGCGGAGATCTCGATGATCAAAGTGGTGGCGCCCCGTGTCCTTCAAGAGGTCGCGGATGCCGCCATTCAGATCCACGGTGGCGCCGGTGTCACGCTCGATCTTCCCCTCACGGCGCTCTTCGCCCAGGGCCGGGCCCTCAGGATCGCCGACGGCCCGGACGCCGTGCATCGCGGCGTCATCGCGAAGGCCGAGTTCCGCAAGTACCGCGACCTTCAGCCGGCTCGTGGCACCCGGGCATGACCGCACGGAGGATCTTCATAACGGGCGGCGCCTCTGGTCTCGGCCGGGCGCTTTCCGAGCGGTATGCGCGTGACGGCTGGAAGGTCCTCATCGGCGACGTGAACGAGAGCCGGGGGAGGGAAACGGCCGCGGCCCTCCCGGCTCTCGGCGGCGAAGGGCGGTTCCTTCGGTGCGACGTGTCCCGGCTGGCGGACCTCGAGGCGGCCCGCATCTGGCTGGAGAACCACTGGGGCGGAGTGGATATCGTCGTGAACAATGCCGGAGTCGCGGTCGGAGGCAGCATCACCCAGGTCCCACTCCGCGATTGGGAGTGGATCCTCGACATCAATCTCCTGGGGGTCGTTCGGGGGTGCCGCGTCTTCACTCCGCTGTTCCAGAGGCTCGGGGGCGGCAGGTTCGTGAACATCGCCTCGATGGCGGGCCTCGTTCACGCGCCGATGATGTCTGCCTACAACGCGGCAAAGGCGGCGGTCGTCGCCCTGTCCGAAACGCTGAGCCTCGAACTCGCCCGCGACAACATCCAGGTCTCGCTGGTCTGCCCGGCCTTCTTCCGGACGAACCTCGCCGAGAATCTCAGGGCCGCCGGCCCGGAGGTGGAAGAGACGACGAGAAGGCTCGTGACGAAGTCGCGCCACTCGGCCGAAGAGATCGCAGACATCGTCTTTCGGGGAGTCGCGGCCGGCGATTACCTCATCCTGACGCATCCCGAGGGGGAGGCCCTCTGGATGATGAAGCGCCTGCTGCCATACTCTGCTTACTCGTGGTTTCTGGCGCGGGGAACCGCCCGGATGATGAGCCGGACCCCAAAGGCTGGCAGCTCCGAGGAGCCGGGATGACCGCAGACCCGAATGTCGACATCGCGGGCCCCGAGAGGGCGGGAGAAGAGCTCGACGTCACAAGGCTCGATCCCTGGCTGAAGGAGCGGATCCCGGGTCTCGTTGGAATTCCGCGGGTGACTCAGTACGCGGGCGGCGCCTCGAACTGGACGTACCGTCTCGAGTACCCCGAGGCAGACCTCGTCCTCAGACGGCCGCCGGCCGGGACCAAGGCGAAGTCGGCCCACGACATGGCACGCGAGTTCCTCGTCCAGAAGAAGCTCCGCCCGGTCTTCCCTTACGTCCCCGAGATGCTCGCCCACTGTCAGGACGAGTCGGTGATCGGAGCCGAGTTCTACGTCATGCTCCGGATCCCGGGCTTCATCCCGAGGGCCAGCATGCCCCGGGGAGTGGAGCTGGACGCCGGCGGAACCGCGCGGCTGTGCGGAAACGTGATCGACAAGCTCGTCGAGCTGCACAAGGTGGATGTCGAAAAGGCGGGACTGTCGAGCCTCGGGAAGGGGCCCGGATACGCGAGACGGCAGATCGAGGGGTGGTCGTCACGCTACCGGAAGGCCCGAACCTGGAACTCCCCCCGATTCGAGAAGGGAGCGGCTCTTTTCCACCGGTCGCAAATCTTTGATGCAGAGGCGGTTGTTTGCCCGAGGGGTCTTCAGGATGCCAGTCTGGGCGGGGATAACCGAAGCGGCGGAGGTTATCTGTTGCGGAA
>JAJVIN010000022.1 GCA_022071945.1 Thermoanaerobaculia bacterium
TTCTAAATCAATGGTGGAGCTGAACGGGATCGAACCGTCGACCTCTTGAATGCCATTCAAGCGCTCTCCCAGCTGAGCTACAGCCCCACTCTCACAAAGAACCGCTGGCCCGGTGGGCCAGGGGGAGGGAGTATAGCGCACGCCGCCCCGGAGTCAACCGGAGCCCTATTCGACGAGAAGGGAGACGTCGTCAATGACGAAAGAGGTCTCCCGAGACGAGTCCTCGACACCTTCGAAGAAGATCCGGATCGTCTGACCCTTGTAGGCCGAAACGTCCAAGGTCTTCTGGACGTAGCCCATGTTCCCGTCGAGATTCGAGTAGGTCGCGAGCGTCGAAAGGACCGAGCCCATGGGACTCCGCACCTCGACGGCCATCGCGTCGTGCTCCGAACTCGCCGTCTCCTCCGCCGTGTCGATGTGAAGCCAGAACGAGAGCGTTGCCGTTGCCGCGCACACCGGGATGGTGACCTCCTGATACATCGTGTCCGTGTGCGAGAAACCGTAGCCGTTCATCCAGGCGAACGAACTCCCGCCGTGAGCCGCCTGGCCAGGCATGTCGCCGATCACGCCGTTGGAAGCGACCCACCCGACTTCGCCCGATTCGAAGCCGCCGTTGACGACGAGCTGCCGCGGCTCGCAGGACGCGGACACGTCGACGGTGACCACTACCGCATCCGATACCTTGCTGTTGCCTGCCGAGTCGTACGCCTTGGCGGTCAGAGAGCGCGTGCCGTTCTGGGCTGCCGTGGGAGACCAATTCCAGGTGTATGGAGCGCTCGTGTCGGCGGCATGAAGCACGCCGTCGAGGTAGAACTCGACCTTGATCACCCCGACGTTGTCAGTCGCCGTGGTCGCGACAGTCGAGGCCGCCGCCACTGTGGCCCCGCCTTCGGGGGCCGTGATCGACACCATGGGCGGGACCGTGTCCGCGTTCGAACCGCCCGTCACAGCGGTCACGGCGGTCACCTTGAACCCGTAATGCGTCACCGAACTGTCCGAGGTAAGGCGGATCTTGACCGTGTCCATTGGGACGGTCTTCGTGGCGCCAGCGAGCGCCTTGTGCGTGAACGGCGATCCCTTGATGTTCACACCATTCTTGTCCATGACATAGATCCGGTCGTAGTTCGCCTCGACCCTCGTCTCTGGGTCGAACGTCACGCTTATCGAGGAAGGAGCTCCTGGGAGCGTGTAGGTCCAGGTGTGGTCAAAGCCGTCGGCGTACGGGTGAACCGACTCCGGGAGCGCTCCGCCCGCGGAGTCATCCGCTCCCCCGCAGGACCATGTGCCCAAAACGCCGACGGCATCCCACGCCTTCTGCACCGACTGCCAGGTCTCCGAGCATCTTCCGCCGTAGAGGTCCGCCGCGGCGGCAGCCGTTGCGGCACGAGCTCCCTGGAAGTTGGTCGTGGACGTCATGTAGACAGTGAGCGCCCGATACCAGATCTGCTCGGCCGTCACCAGCCCCACTCCCGCCACGTTCACCGCCGTCGCGTCGCGCGGATGCGTTCCACCCTGCGAGAGCAGATAGAAGAACAAGTTCGCGATGCCACTGTTGCCGTGGACCCCGCACTCGTCGTTGGCGCCGGACGGGTTGCACGCGCCCGGGTAGAGGCGGGATGAGTAGTGGTCCTTCGAGTAGCCGTCCTCTGCCGGGTCGTACATGTAACGAAGGGCATCTCCGGGCTTGCCCGGTGTGTAGACGTCGGCCCCGAGCGTCCAGTCTGTTCGCGTCGCGGGATTTCCCTGTCCCGACCAGAATGCCGCCGCGCGGCCCAGGATGTCGGAGGTGGCCTCGTTCAGCGCGCCCGACTCCCTCTCGTAGTCGAGGTTCGCGGTGCGTGAGCAGACGCCGTGGGTGAGTTCGTGCGCCGTCACGTCGAGCCCGTTGGCCAGATTCCCGAATGTGATGCCATCGCCGTCCCCGTAGGCCATCTGGTCCAGCGGTGCATCGATCCAGGCGGCGTTGCTCTCGTCGCAGCCAAAGCCATCGGAGAACCGTGCGTGGACGGAGGACACGAGGCCGGCGCCCGCGTTGTCGTAGGAGTCTCGATTGAAGATGGTTTTGTAGTAGTCGTAGGTGATTCCCGTGCCGTCGTAGGCGCCTATCGCCGCCGCGTCCGAAGAGGAGCCGCCCTCCCGGAACATCAGCGTTCCCGGGAGCTCGTCCCCGGTGCTCACGCAGACCTGGTTGGCGTCGTAGATCCTCCGGGATTTGGCGCGGTAAACGCGCGCGCGGCGCTCCAGCGGGAACCCGGATTGGCCGTCCACGTAGACGATGTCCATTTCGAAGCCCCGGCGCCCCGTGTAGGAAACCAGCACCGGGATGGCAAGGCTCGACCCACTTTCTCGGACGAGAACCACCGGACCGCCGATGCTCGAGACAGACGGAGACCGTCCACCCTGGCTCTCGACAAAGCTCACAGCCGCCGCGGCTGCCTCCCCTCCGGATATCGAAACCCGGGTATCGAGATCGATCCCGGCGAGGAACCGTCCGTTGACCCCGGCCACGTCTCCGGTCGTGAGGTGGACGATCAACTCGCCCCCGACGACCGGCAAACCCTTGTAGGTCTGGGTCATCCGGACGTGGGTCATCCCGAGCTGGTCCCGCTCCTCTTGACGGAACGTGAAGCCGTCGTCCCGTCCCCGGCGAAAGGCCGCTCCGTGCCTCTCCAGCGCCGCCTCGGCGGCTTCGCGGGCATCGGCCGGGACCCGAGCGGACAGCCTGCCCATCAGATACGAGGGAACGCCCTTCTCGTCGAGAGCGATCTGGACGTCCTCCGCGTAGCTCGCCAGAGCCCGCCTCTGAGCGTCTCGAGGCTCTCCAGCATCCACCGCGCTCACGCCAAGAGCCGACGATGCCAGCAGGAGGACGGTGAGAGTCGGGTTTCGCATGTTCTGTGTCTCCCCAACTCCTTCAGGCGCAGCCGGAGGCCCGGAACCTTCACCGAGGTTCTACGAGGCTGCGCCCCCGGCCGGTCGCACGGCCAGGCTGTCCGCGGCTCTTCTGCCTACCTCAGGCGAAGCTCCAGCCCCACGAGGTACCGCCTCCCTGGCGACGGATAGCCCGCCACCTCCGAATACTGTCTGTCGAAGACGTTGTTCACTCGCGCGAAGGGCGAGAACGCGTTGAAGAGAACCGGCCCCGTGATGCCGGCGTCGAATCGCACATAGGAAGGGCTCGTCACCCTGGCGAACGTCACCGCGTCCACGTCGTCGCGCTCGCCAACGTACATTCCCGTGACCTCCAGGCTCGAACCCTTCCCCAGACTCGCGCCGATCACTCCCGTCACCCGCGTCTTCGGCCGCCTCAGGAGGGGCAGCCCCGTGTCCCGGTCCTTTGCATCGAGATAGGTGTAGGAAACCCTCCCGGAGAAGGTCTGGCTGAACGACCCGCGCAGCAGGACTTCCAGGCCTTGCATGCGGGCGTGCCCCACGTTCATGTTCTTCTGCGAGGCAAAGTCGTACTGGATGAGGTCTTCCACATCGTTGAAAAAGGCCGTGGTCTCGAGAGTGGCGCCGGCTCCGAGCCGCCACTCGAACCCGCCCTCGACGCTCTCCGACCGCTCGGCCTGAAGCGCGGGATTCCCGGAGAACGGGTAATAGAGCTCGCCCGTCGTGGGCGCCCTGAACGCCGTCCCGCCCGCCGCCCTCAGGCGAAGAGTCTCCGAGAGACGGTACGAGATCGTGGCTCGCGGGTTCCAGGAGTCGCCGAACGTCGAGTGGTCGTCGCGCCTGAGGCCGGCCGTCACCGTCAGCTTTCCACTGAAGAACTCCGCACGGTCCTCGATGAAGACCGACCAGTTCGAGACCCTCTGATCGTCGAGCGCCAGTCCGTACGAGTCCTCGTTCCGGACCACCGAGCGCTCGTAGTCCGCGCCGATCGCGAACCTGTTCCACTGTGACCGGCTCGTCAGGACGGCCCGCCCCCCCGTTCGCTCCGACCGCGTGTCGGACCACGTGTAGCCCCAGGGATCATCGGGGTCCCGATAGGTGGGCTTGTCGAGCCCGTACAAGAGCGCGCCCTCGAGAGTCGCGGACTTCCCGAGATTCACCGTGACGGGCAGAGAAACCGTCGTCATGTCGACAGTCGTCTTGCGGTTCGGCGTGACCGCCGGCCCGGAAAACGGAATGCCCGACTCCGACTTCTCCCGCCGGAACGTCGCACCGATTCGCAACCTCTCGCCCGCCTGGGCTTCGATCGTCGCGGAGCTGTTCGTCACGGAGTAGTCGTCGTTGTCGAGATCGCCGTCGGTCCGCATCCGCCTGTAGGCCCCCGAGATCGAGAGGGTCGGAGTCGAGTAGCCCGCGGACAGCGTTCCCTCACGCGTCGCCGCATTCCCCCCGGAGAGCGAGCCGTTCACCTCGTAGCCCGGGGAAGATGGGCCGCGCTTCGTGAAGACCTGGATCACCCCTCCGACCGCGTCCGAACCGTACAGCGCCGAGAACGGACCGCGGACGACTTCGATCTTCTCGATGTTGGCAACCGGCAGGGACGAGAGGTCGACGCTCCCGAAGTACGGGCTGTTCCACTTCACCCCATCCACGAGGAGCAGGAGCTGGTTGGAGTTCGCGCCTCGGATGAAGGCCGATGTCACGGCGCCCGGGCCGCCCGACTGGACGATGTCGACGCCGGCAACCGTCCGCAGCAGCTCGAGCACGCCGGAGGCCTTCGATCTCTCGATCTCCTCCTGCCCGATCACGGTGACCGCCACGCCGAGCGAGCTGGCCTCAGCGGGGGCGGCCTCGGCCGAGACGACGACGTCCGCCTTGAAAGGAACCGGAGAGGCGGACTGCGCATTCGCCGCGGCCGCGCCGAGGGTGAGAAGGGCAAGCAAGGAGAGACGAGATGGCTTCAAGAGAGCCTCCTGTTCGAAGACCCGCCATCCCACTGAAAACCGGCATTCCGCCTTGTGAAAGGACGGCACCGGATTCCCGAGCCCCGGAGAGTGCGGGCCATTTCCATTGCCTTCTGAGCAGGTCTCCTGACTTCCGGATCGTCCGCGACCGGACCCCTTCCCAGCCGCGGCATCCTCTTCGTGATGACCGGCAGCCAGTGGGTATCTGTCCGTCGCGTCCCCGGTTACAGTGGCGGGGACCGCGCGGGAGTTGCACCCGCTTCCCTCTTGGCCGAGTGTTTACGGCTTCGCCCCCGGAGGATGGGGACCCAAAAGGCGTGTGAAAGAACGAGAAACCGGGATCATAGAGGTCGCCGCCTGGCCCGTCAAATCAAGCAGCCGACCCGTTTTGGCATCAGCCCGCGGCCTGCCCCAGCCTCTGGCCGACCCGGACAGGGCCCAGTTCCCTCGCCAGGCGCCAGGTACCGGCCGTCTCTCCCCCGATGAGGAGGACGACCGTCGATCCGAGCTCGAAGACTCCAAGGTCATCGCCCGGCTGGCAGGGCAAACGTTCGACTTCTAACCGGCCCCGCACCGGCAGTCCGCGCCCCGAGAGCCACCTCTCGTCGATCACGACGCCGCCGACGTGCGTGGCCGCCACCAGGACCGCTCCCACCCTCAGCCCCTCGCACGGTCCCGTTCCCTCCGCGATCCAGTAGGACCGGCGGTTCCTGACGTAGAGACCTGGCGTGAAGGCCGTCGAGGCCTCGTTCACCGGCCACAACTCACCCTCGATCCGGCCCACGGCCCTCACAACTCCCTCGACGGGGACATGAATCCGGTGGTAGTCCCTGGGAGACAGGTAGAGCGTCGCGTAATGCCCCCCCCGGAACCACGGGGCGAGAGGATCACCCCCCAGCAGCTCCTCGAGGCTGTAGGGCAGCCCCTTCGCCTGGATCAACGTCTCGTCCTCGATGCGGCCCGCCGCGATGAGGGCTCCGTCGACGGGCGAGTTCACCGCCCCGGGGACGAGCGGATCCTGCGGTCTGAGTCCCGGCCTCAGGCGCCGCGTGAAGAAGTCGAGAAAGCTCTCGTAGCTCTCGAGAGGCCGCCCGGCCTCCTCCAGGTTCACTCCGTACTGTGCCGCGAACCCGCCGAGCAGGCTCTTGCGGAGGCTCACGGGCAGCTTCATCCGGGCTCCGGCCCCCACAATCGAGGAGCCGATCTTCTTCGGGTACAGGGCGAGCAGGCGCAGAGAAAGGGGAGGAGCCGGATCCGACATCCGGCGTATCATATTTAACTGCCCCGGGGCCTCCGCCGAGGTGCAGGAGACCCCTCAAGGAGAGACGCCGATGAGTACGATTGAAGTACGGCCTGTTCTCGAAAAACCCCTCAGCAAGAACCCTCACCTCCTCGCCTGGATCGAGGAATGCGCAACTCTCACCAAGCCCGACAAGGTGCTCTGGTGCGACGGCTCGCAGGAAGAGAAAGAGCGCCTGACCGCCCAGGCCGTGCAGGAGGGCATCCTCAAACCTCTCAACCAGGAAAAGCTGCCCGGCTGCTACTACCACCGCTCCAACCCGAATGACGTCGCGCGCGTCGAGCACCTGACCTTCATCTGCACGCCGACGAAGGCCGAGGCCGGTCCGACCAACAACTGGATGGCCCCGGAAGACGCCTACAAGAAGCTCGGCCAGCTCTTTGACGGCTCGATGAAGGGCCGCACGATGTACGTCGTTCCCTACTCCATGGGTCCCGTTGGGTCCCCCATGTCCAAGATCGGCGTCGAGATCACCGACAGCATCTACGTCGTGCTCAACATGGGCATCATGACCCGGATGGGCAAGCCCGCTCTCGAGATGCTCGGCGACTCCAACGACTTCAATCGCGGGCTCCACTCCACGCTCGACGTCAACCCCGATCGCCGCTTCATCTGCCACTTCCCCCAGGACAACACGATCTGGTCGATCGGATCCGGCTACGGCGGCAACGTCCTGCTCGGAAAGAAGTGCCTGGCCCTCAGGATCGGCTCCTACCTCGGCCGCCAGGAAGGCTGGATGGCCGAGCACATGCTCATCCTGGGTGTCGAGGACCCGAAGGGTGAGACCACCTACGTAGCCGCGGCCTTCCCGAGCGCCTGCGGCAAGACCAACTTCGCGATGCTGATCCCGCCCAAGCGGTTCGAGGGCTGGAAGGTCTGGACCGTCGGCGACGACATCGCCTGGATGAAACCCGGTCCGGATGGCCGCCTCTACGCCATCAACCCCGAGGCCGGCTATTTCGGCGTCGTGCCCGGTACGAACTACGTCTCCAACCCGAGCGCGATGAAGTCGATCGCCCGCGACACCATTTACACCAACGTCGCCATGACCCCGGACGGTGACGTCTGGTGGGAAGGCAAGGACGGCGAGGTTCCGGAAGAACTCATCGACTGGCAGGGCCGCCCCTGGAAGAAGGGCTCCACCGAGAAGGCCGCTCACCCCAACTCGCGCTTCACCGCTCCGATGTCCAACAACCCGGTGCTCTCCCCGATGGCCAACAGCCCGCAGGGAGTTCCGATCTCCGCCATGATCTTCGGCGGCCGGCGCAGCGACACGGTCCCTCTCGTCCTGCAGGCGTTCAACTGGGTCCACGGCGTCTACCTGGGTGCCACGATGGGGTCCGAGACCACGGCCGCCGCGACCGGCAAGGTCGGCGTCGTCCGCCGCGACCCGATGGCGATGCTCCCCTTCTGCGGCTACGACATGGGGACCTACTTCAAGCACTGGCTCAACATGCAGAACCTGATCAAGTTCCCGCCGAAGATCTTCCAGGTGAACTGGTTCCGGAAGGGGAACGACGGGCGCTTCCTGTGGCCAGGCTTCGGCGAGAACATGCGGGTCCTCAAGTGGATCGTCGACCGCGCGCACGGCCGCGCCGGCGCCTGGGAAACCCCGCTCGGCTGGGTCCCGAAGCACCAGGACTTCGACCTCTCCGGCGTCTCCGTTCCCCTCGAGGACGTCGACGAAGCTCAGTCCATCGACTTCGAGGCGTGGAAGCGCGAGCTGGACGACGCTGGTAAGTACTTCGAGCAGCTCGGCGAGACCGTTCCGAAGGAACTCGAGCTCCAGCGCCAGATGCTGCGGGAGCACCTCGCCCGCGTCTGAACCTTTCGTCTCTCCATGGGGCAACAGGGCGCCGGCATCCAGCCGGCGCCCTGTTCTTTTTCCCGGCCCGCGTCCCTTCACTCCCTCCGTTCAGGCGAGACCCGCGCGTGCTACCCTCTCGGCCCGGGAGGGCTAGGCGCCTGGACTTCTCGTCTCGGCTGACACCGCGGGCCCGGAGTGTTCTCTCGGCGGCGGCCATCCACTTCGCGCTGGCCGCCCTCTTCCTGTCTCCCGCCCTCCTCTCCGGCGGAGTCATCCTGCCGGCCGAGCTCCTCCACTCGATCTATCCCTGGGGGTCGTATTTCCAGACCCACACGAATCACAACAGCGAGATCACCGACGCGATCCTCGTCTTCTATCCCTTCTTCACCCGCTGGAAGGACGCTGTCCTGTCCGGAGAGTGGCCCCTGTGGAACCCCGACTCGGGACTCGGCCTGCCCTTCGCCGCCAACGCACAGTCGGCGTGCTACTTCCCGCTGACCTTCCTCTCGTTGCTGGGCACGGCGGGATGGAACCTGATGCTCCTTCTTCGCCTTGTGCTCGCGGGGCTCGGGACACACATGCTCCTCCGCAAGGCCGGACGGTCGTCCCTCGCCTCGCTGCTGGGGTCGATCGCGTACACCTATTCCCTGCCGTTCGCTCTTTGGCTTCCGGGGCCCCTGACCAGCGTCAACGCCCTCCTGCCGTTTCTCGTGCTGACCGCTCTTCACGTGTCCGAGCGGCCCGGACCCCGTTCCGCCGCTGGATTCGGCGCCGCCCTCCTCGCGATGCACCTGGCCGGGAATCCGGAGTACACGTTCTTCAACGCGGGCGCCGCCACCACAGTCGTCCTGATTCGGTCGCTTCTGATGGCAAGGCCGGCGGTCCTCCCCGCCACCGGCTGGCTCCTCGCCGGCGGTACGGCCGGGACAATCGCGGCCGGCGTCCAGATCCTCCCGTTTCTCGAGTACCTGGCGCGGAGCCGGGGATGGCTCGAGCTCTCGACGAGATCTCAGGTCACCGTTGAGCCGCAGAAGGTCTTCACATGGATTGCCCCCCTCTTCTTCGGCCGGCCCATGGACCGGAACAACTGGGCGGGCGGTCTGGCCTTCATCGAGTTCGCGGCCTTCGCCGGGACCGCGGTCCTCGGTTTGGCCCTGACCGGGCTCCTCGTCCGCAGGGCGAGACGTCTCTGGATCTTCGTCATCCCTTTCGTCGCCGTGATGGCCTTCGCCTACGGCATCCCGCCGGTCTCGTGGCTCCGGCACGTTCCACCCTTCGACCGCACCATGGTTCCCCGGTCGCTTCACATCGCCGCTCTCTTCCTGTCCGTCCTGGCGGCGTTCGGCTGGGATGCCCTCCGCGCGATCCGGCGCGGGAGGGGACGATCGGCAGCCCTGCGGCTGGGTCTCCGGGCCCCGGCCGCCATCGCCGCCGTCACGGTGCTCGTGGTCGTCTGGTGCTGGCGAACCGCGATGGCTCCCGGTCACTTCGACGGAACCATCCTCCCGGCGGCCGGCCGGGCCATTCTGTTCGCCTTTGCGGCGCCGCTCCTGGCCGCCACCACCGCACCCGGCCTCTTGCAGAAGGTTCTCGCCACGAGCCTCGTCGTGTTCGATCTCTGGCATGCGATCTTCAACTACCACGGCGCCGTCCCACGCTCTCTCGTGTTCTTTCCCACTGGAGTGACGGAGTTCCTCGCGCGTCAGCCTGACCGCCCGAGAGTCCTGCCGCTGCGATACGCGCTCCCGCCGAACACGAATCTCGTCTACCGCTTCTCGACCCCTCTGTCGTTCGACGCCATGGATTCCCTTGACCAGGCTCTCTTTCTCAGACACCTCAAGGGATTCCCGGCGACGGGGATCTACTTCACCGTCTTTCCAGAGAAACTCGGGAACGCCGTCATCGCGGAACTGGCGAGCTTCGAGTTCTTTCTGGACGACCCCCTCGCGCCACGGCTGGACACTCCCGAGTTCGCTGCCCGGTCCGGCCTCGTGCTCGAGCGTGTTTATGACCAGCCCGACGGGAGGGTTTACCGGCTCCAACGGGCCCGCCCGCGCGTCTGGTTCGCGGGGACCACTCGGCCAGACCCGGGGTTTGGGAAGTTCCAGGATCTGTTGCGTACAGGCAGCCCCGAGATCGCCTCCATTCCCTACATCGACTCGGCTGCCGCCCCTTCGGGAGAGGGCCGGCCCGGCCGTGTGTCGAGCGTCCGGAGACGTCTGGGCACGATCGAGGTGACCTGCGAGGCCGCTGGCGCGGGCTGGCTCTTCTTCTCGGAGGGCTACATGCCCGGGTGGACCGCCACCGTCAACGGCACGAAGACCGCCGTGGTCCGTGCGTCCGGGCCCTTCTTCGCGGTCCCGGTCCCGGCGGGCCAGAGCTCGGTCATCGTCTCGTACCGGCCCCGCTCTTTCCTCGTGGGCCTCCTGTCGAGCCTCGCGGGCGCCGTGGTTCTCGTCCTTCTCTTCCGCACGCGATCTCCCCGGCTGAGGCGTTCCCCCGCCGGTTGACCTCTTCTCGAAACCGGGCCGGCCCCCGCGCGTATCAAGGACACCGTCACCACATGGAGGCTCTCGTGAGAGCTCGGTTCCTCGCTTCCCTCTGTCTTCTCCTGTCCGCGACCGCCCCGGCAGAGCCGCAGAAGGCGGCGTCTCACTCCCGCGAGTTCTGGCGCGAGATCGCGAAGAACGACGCGAAGCTCCCCGAGGGCGAGTCCGCCGCCGTCCTCATCCAGGAACTCTCGTCTTACCTCGGTTCGCCGGACCCGGAACTTCGGGACTCCTTCGGCTACGAGATCTCCGCGGCCTGGATCTACCGCGACAGGAGCCTGGGCCCCGAGGTGCTCCGCGGCCTTCTCGCCTCGTGGCAGAAGAACCTGGAAGCTGGCGTGGGGCAGACGGGCACGGACGCCGTGTTCCTGCGGTCGTTCTCTGCCCTGAACCTGTCTGTCCTGGCGGCGCTCGACAACGCGGCCCCCTTCCTTTCTCAGGAGGAGTTCGACTCCCTGCATTCCGCGGCCCTCGCCTACCTCGCCGCGGAAAAGGACACGCGCGGCTACGACCCCGTCAAGGGCTGGATTCACCCGACCGCCCACACCGCAGATCTCCTCAAGTTCCTGGCCCGAAGCCCCAGGCTGAAGCCCGGAGACCAGGAAGCGATTGCCCGGGGGCTTCTCTCGAAGGTCGAGTCGTCGACCACGGTCTTCGCCTTCGGAGAGGACGAGCGGATCGCCCGCGTCTTCGTCTCGCTCCTGCGAAGGAAGGACGCCACCCCGGGACTCCTGGACCGGTGGCTCGAAGGCCTTCCGAAGGCCCAGCGCGCGCTCTTCGCCACCCCACGGCTCGATCTCCCTCGCTACGCCTCTGTTCAGAATCAGAAGAGCGTCGCCCGGTGCCTCTTCGCCTTCATCGCCAAGGACCCGGCGAGCGAGGCCATCGACTCGGCCAGGAAAGCACTTCTGGGGGCTCTGTCAGCCCTGTGACGAGGGCCGGGGGGCTCTTCTTGCTACGCACGGACGCCCGAGAAGGCGAGAATCCCTCCCATGCCGCCGATCGTGCTCCAGCTTCTCCAGGGAGCCGGCCTCACCGTCTTCATCCTCGCCGTCCTCTACTTCTCGAAGAAACTGGGCGTCCTCAAACGGGTTCGCGGGGCCCTCGTCATCGCCACCGTCCTGCTCGCCATCCTCCTCGTCTCGCGCCTCGTCCACTTCCCCGGGCAGGAGCGCGTCTTCACCTTCGACCTCGGCATCCTGGTCCTGATCGGCGTCTACATCGTCCTCCAGGTTCTCGACGAGCTGATCTGGGAACACGTTTTGAAGCCCAAGCACATCTCCGTGCCGAGGCTCCTCTTCGACGTCTTCAACTTCGTCGTCCTGGTGGGCGTCGGGCTCGCGCTTCTCAAGACGCTCTTCGACGTCAATCTCACGGGCTTTCTCGTCACCTCGACGGTCCTCTCGGCGATTCTGGGCCTGTCGCTGCAGGATCTCCTGACGAGCCTCATGGCCGGGATCGCGCTCCAGATCGAGAGTCCCTTCCAGGTCCGGGACTGGATTCGCGTCGGCGACAAGGAGGGCGAGGTGACCCAGATGAACTGGCGCTCGATCACCCTCCGATCGCGTGACAACAACAACGTCATCATCCCGAACTCGATCATCGCCAAGCAGGACATCTCCAACTTCTCCCGCCCGCAGAAGCTGCAGCTCGTTCACGTGACGGTCGGGGTGAGTTACGCGACCCCCCCCGGACTCGTGAAGGGCGTCATCTCCCGGGCCATTGCCGACGCGGACGGGGTCGCGCCCACCCCCGCCGTGCAGGTCTTCGTCAAGCGATTCGCCGAATCCGCCGTGGAGTACGACCTGCGGTTCTGGATCGAGGATTTCGAGCGGCTCAACGCCATTTCCGACTCGGTCCAGACGCGCGTCTGGTATGCCCTCGACAGGGCCGGGATGGCCATTCCGTTCCCCCAGCGAGACGTCCACCTGCGGACGATCTCGGAAGAGCGGGAGGAGCGGGAGAAGGCGAGGGGGCGGGAAGACGTCTTCCGGGTGCTGCGCCAGGTCACGACCTTCCAGTCGCTGAGCGATTCACAGATCCAGATACTCACCGGGACGGCACGCTTCGAGCGTTATGCCACCGGGGAGATCCTGGTCCGGCAGGGTGAGGAAGGGCGTTCGCTCTTCGTCATCCGCAGTGGCACCGTCTCGGTCGAGCGGGCCGGCGAGGCCGGTTCCTCGCAGCGCATGGCGACGCTTCGGGCGGGCGACTTCTTCGGGGAGATGAGCCTATTGACCGGCGAACCGCGGTCGGCAACCGTCGTGTCGATGAGCGAGGTCGAGGTCGTCGTCGTCGACAAGAGCGGGGTCGCGGCCGTCCTCTCGCAGGATCAGAAGCTCGTCAAGTCGCTCTCCGACACCCTCGAGCGGCGGTCCCGCCAGCTCGCCCGGACCGCCCTGGAGCAACAGCGTCTCGCCGATGTCGCCGCCGCCGAGCAGGTTCCCCTCTTCTTACGCATTCAGAGGTTCTTCGGCATCGAGAACTGAGGCCCGCGCGGGGCTGACGCCATCTTCCTGTTGACCGGGCCCCCCGCGGTGCCGATCATCAGCGTCAAGGTTCCATCGTGTCGGCTGCCGGGACTTCACTTGCGAGGCCTTGCCGGGTGCTCTCATCAACCGGAAGCGTTGAAAGACGCCGCGCTCCCTGTGGATTCTCCCCGCCTTGTTGCGCCAGGACCCCGGGAGGACTCCCGTGATCTCCTGGTTTCGGGACCTTCCGATCCGCTGGAAGCTGATCCTCATCATCACTTCCGGCTGCTTCATCGCCCTGCTCTTGGCCGGGACGGTATTCGTCTCTTACCAGGTCGTCGTGACCCGGCAGATGCTGGCGGACCAGCTTCACATGTCCGCCCACATCGCGGGCTCGGCCTGCGCCGCGGCCATTGCCTTCGAGCGTCCGGCCGATGCTTCGGAGACCCTCCAGTCTCTCGAGCTGCAAAGGGACCTGATCGCGGCTGCCGTCTTCACACAGGACGACCGCCCCTTCGCGAGTTACGTAAGGCCGGGGCAGTCCTTCGAGCTGCCTCCCCGCTCTTCGGCATCGACCGTGTTCGCTCCGGACTGGATCGAGGTTTCGAATCCCGTGACCGAGGACGGGCAGCAGCTCGGCGTCATCGTCCTGTGGGCCGACTACTCCCGCGTCAACGAGCAGCTCGTGACGTTTCTCGGCCATTCCGCCGCGGTTTTGCTCGTGGTCCTGCTCGTCGCATTCGCCTTCTCGACCCGGCTCCAGCGCTCCATCTCGGAGCCCGTCGCGGATCTCGTCCGGACGGCGGACGCCATCACCGCCGGACAGGATTTCTCTCTTCGCGTCGAACCCGGAAACCGCGACGAGATCGGCCGCCTCGTCGCGAGCTTCAACAGGATGCTGGCGGAGATCGAGCGCCGCGACTCAGCCCTCAGGCTCGAGATCGAGGAGCGCGTGAGGACTTCGGAGGCGCTGCGGCAGTCCGAGCGCGACTACCGCGGACTCTTCGAGAACGCCCACGACGCCATCGTCATTCTCGACGTGGAAAACCGGGTCGTTCTCGAGGCCAACGACCGGGCGTGCGAGCTTTACGGCATGACCCGCTCGGAGTTCATCGGTTCCTCCATCCTCGCGAGATCGAAAGGACCGGCCAGGGGACGGTCCCTGGCGACGGAGGTCTTCACATCCGGAAGTGCTGTCCGGTTCCAGAGCACTCAGTTCAAGAAGGACGGAGAGGAGCTCATCCTGGATGTCATCGCCTCGGCAATCCACTACCGGGGAGAGCCCGCCATCCTCAGCCTCAATCGCGACATCACGGAGGAGCACCGCGCGATCTTGGCCCTCAGGCGGAGCGAGGAGCGCTATGCGCTCGCCGCCCGCGCGTCGAATGACGGCCTGTGGGACTGGGATCTCGTGACGGGAACCCTCCAGCTTTCCCCTCGCTGGAAGGAGATCGTCGGGCTGTCGGACGACGAGGTCTCCGAGGTTCCGGCCTCCTGGCTCGACCGCGTGCATCCCTCCGACGCCCCGGATTTCGCGTCCACGATCCAGGCCCACGTCAACGGGCTGACGAGCTGCCTGGAAAGCGAGCACAGGATCTTGCACAGGAACGGGGAGTACCGGTGGGTACTCTGCCGCGGGATGGCCGTTTACGAGGAGGGCAAGGCGATCCGGCTCGCCGGCTCGATGTCGGACATCACGGACCGGAAGCGAGCCGAGGCCCGGCTCGTTCACGACGCCCTGCACGACTCGCTCACCGGCCTCCCGAACCGCCTTCTCTTCATGGACAGGCTGGGTCACGTCTTGCGCCGGCGGCACGAGAGCCAGCCGCCGAACTTCGCCGTCCTCTACCTCGACCTCGACCGGTTCAAGGTCATCAACGACAGCATGGGGCACGACGTCGGCGACCGGCTCCTGCGAGAGATCGGAAAGAGGCTCTCGGAGGTCGTGCGCGCCTCCGACACGGCCGCGCGGCTGGGCGGAGACGAGTTCGCCATCCTGCTGGAGGATCTCGATTCGCTCTCGCGCCTCATCTCGGTCGCCCAGAGGATCGAGGCGGAGCTGAGCCGGCCGTTCCTGATCGGCGGCACCGAGATCCACACCCGTCCGAGCATCGGCATCGCTCCCGGCGACTCACAGTCCGACAGGCCGGAAGAGCTCATCAGACGGGCCGACGTCGCGATGTACGCCGCCAAGAGGCGCGGCTCCGGCTACTCGATCTACGACGAAGCGATGCACGAGGAGGTCGTGGGCCGGATGCGCCTGGAAACCGAGCTTCACTCGGCCATCGAGCAGGGGCAGTTCTTCCTCCAGTACCAGCCCATCTTCGCCCTCTACGGCGCGCGCCTGACGGGTTTCGAGGCCCTCCTGCGCTGGCGGCATCCCGAACGGGGCGTGATCTCCCCCGCTCAGTTCATCCCGATGCTCGAGGAGACGAGGCTCATCGTTCCGTTGACGCGGTGGGTCCTGAAGGCGGCCTCGAGCGCCCTCGACTCCTGGACAGCGGACCTTCCCGCATCCGCCCCGCTCGTGATGTCGGTGAACATCTCGGCTGTTCACTTCGCTCTCTCCAACATCGTGGACGAGATCAAGCAGGCGGTTGGCGAGCCGGTCCGGGCGGGCCGCCGCCTCGGGATCGAGGTCACCGAGAGCGCGCTGATGGAGAACCCCGATGTCGCGGAACGGCAGCTCGAGGCCCTCAGGGCCATGGGCGTCGAGACGAGCGTCGATGACTTCGGGACGGGCTACTCCTCGCTCGCCTACCTGAGCCGCCTCCCGTTCGACAAGATCAAGATCGACCGGACGTTCGTCTCCAGGATCGGCTCCGACACCTCCGGCCTCGGCATCGTCCGGGCGATCGTCGCCCTCGCGCATGACCTGAGGAAGGAACTCGTGGCCGAGGGTGTCGAGACTCCCGAACAGCTCGTCGCCCTCGAGGCCCTCGGCTGCGAGCACGCGCAAGGCTTCCTCTTTGCCCGGCCCCTGCCCGAAGCGGAGGCCCGAGCGCTCGTCCTGCGCCAGCTCACGGAAGCCCGGTCGGATCTCCCCGCCGGACGGCCCCCGGAACTGGCGTAGACCCGTTCAGAACTTGTCGATGAAGCCCGCCAGACCGGGGAGCGTGAACCGCTGCCCGTTGAGCGCCTTGACGATCCCGAGAATCGAGACGACCAACCAGGCGAGCCACACGAAGAAGAGGACGAGCATGAAGAGCAGGCCCAGCAGGGGAATCATGCTCAGGATGGACAGTCCGATCAGGGCAATGATGAAGGCCGCGCTGATGACGAGGCCGTTCTTGGCATGCCACTGGACTTCCGTGTCGTTCTTCTCGACCAGGAACGGGATGAGGGCCAAGAGGCCCAGGTAGGAAAGGACCAGCATGATGGTCCGGTTCGACTGGGGATTGCCGGATGGAGGCGCCTGCGGCGCGGAAGGCTCCGATGGGGGCGCCGGCGGGGCTCCCGGGGGCGGATAGGGGCTCGACATGGCCTGAATCCTCCTTTTGACCGAGTGAGACTCCGTACTCTACGGCAGGATTGGCGATATTTCCTCCGGGGGCTTCACGTGCGGAGCAGTTGCGAGCTGGCCAGCCCCTCGTCGGCCCAGGCGAGGAGCCCGCTGCGGTCATCCTGCCTCCTTCGCGCCAGGAAGGAGGCCCCGCGAGCGTGCCACCAGTCCTCGGCGTCGTCCT
The DNA here is from genome assembly GCA_022071945.1 of Thermoanaerobaculia bacterium. GTDB lineage: Bacteria > Acidobacteriota > Thermoanaerobaculia > UBA5066 > UBA5066 > JAJVIN01. Next base: position 16,670 of record JAJVIN010000022.1, read on the forward strand.
CGTCGAAGGTCCCGAAGGACGAGAGGGCCCGCAGCCGGGCCCGCAGGATCGCCGCCGACTGGGGCCTCTTCAGCGGGTTCTTCTCGAGGGTGTCCGCGATCAACTTCTCGAAGTCGGCCGGAAAGGGCCTTTCGAGACGGCCGGAAGCGGTGTCGGGCGCCTGGTGAACGTGCCGCTCGCAGACCTCGAAGCTCGTGTCCCCGGTGAAAAGGTGCGTCCCCGTCGCCAGGTAGAACGCCACCGCCCCGAGCGAGTAGATGTCGCTGCGGCCATCGACCAGGGCCGGCGTCCGGATCGCCTCGGGCGACATGTAGTACGGCGTCCCGAGCATGACGTCGTCCTCGGTCTTCAGCGAATCCGGAGAGGCCTTCTTGACCGACTTGACGAGCCCGAAATCGACGAGCTTCGGGACATCGGTCTCTCCGCCGCTCCTGCAGAGCAGGATGTTCGCGGGCTTGATGTCCCGGTGGATCAGGCCGAGACCGTGAGCTTCCTGCAGGGCCCCGGCCACGCCGTACAGGATGCGGGCCACCCGGCCCGGGTGGACCGGCCCCTCGAACTCCACGAGGTGCTCGAGCGAGGCCCCTTCCAGCAGCTCCATCGCGTAGTAAAAGACCCCCGCCCGCGTCCGGCCGTAGTCGTAGATCGTGATCGTGTTCGGGTGGCAGAGCCGCGCCGACAGCTGGACCTCCCGCTCGAAGCGCCGGATGTCCTCCTCGCTCGCCTTGCTCGGCAAGAGGAGCTTGATGGCCGTCGGCCGGCGGAGCATCGCGTGCCTGGCCTCATAGACCTCTCCCATCCCGCCCTCGCCGATCTTCCGGACCAGGGTGTACGGCCCGAGCCTCCTCGCCCCCTCGATCTCACGCCTGAGGCCGTAGATCACCCGCGACGCCGCCGTCGCGAGAAAGACCACGAACGACCAGGCCATCGCGGGCGTCAGGAGCGAAACGGCGGCCTGGGCCTCGGGACTCAGCCGCTCGCCGCTCCCCGACCAGTGGAGATCCCGCTGGGGGTAGAAGAAGTACGTGAAGGTCAGGTGGATCGTCTCGATGATCAGGACGAGAGTGAACGTCCGGCGTCCCCTGCTCGGGACGTAGATCGATCGCGCGATGACGGTGAAGAAGAGGACGTACCGGACGAGCTCCTCGGGCCGGGAATCGGCGGGGAGGTAGATGCCCGACAGGACGAACGTCCCGCAGGCACCCAGGAGCCCGGTTGTCTCCAGACGGTGGATGTAGGAGAGACCCCGCGACGGACGCCTCGCGAGGACCGCCATGCCGAGAAACACCAGGCTTCCGGCCACGTGGAGCGAGAACGCCGGCCACGCCAGGTTCTCCAGGGTCCGGTCGAACGCGAAGGCGATGCCGAACCAGAAGAGAGCCAGGGAGAGGCCGGCGATTCCGGAAACCCTCGAGAACCGCGCCAGGCGCGACTGGAGGAGGTGTACGGCCTCGCTTTCTCGTTTCTGGGAGTCGTCGTCCATCGGCTCACGACGCCGCCTTCATTTCTGCGGCGCGTAGTGATTCTAGCCGAGAGCGCGGCCGGGTCCCGGATTCAGGGCCGGGGAGGGGCCTTCGGGATGGCGGCGTCGGCGAACAGGAGGCGGACCTCCCCGTTCACCGTTTCCACGGCGAGCCGGTCGCGGCCCCCGTTGAACACTCCCTTCGCCTCTTTCGGTCCCCACTTTCCCTCGACCGTCATGCCCGCGAAATCCGACCGGATCTTGCCGTTGACGGTCTGCAGGTCGTACCGGATCGAGGACTCACGGCCGCAGCTGACGGTCACGGAGCCATTCACCGTCTCGATCTCGGCCGGCTTGAGCGTCCCGACGAAGGAAACCTCGACCGACCCGTTCACCGTGTTCACCGACAGGGGAGCGTCGTGGGACACGACCAGGATCGAGCCATTGACGGTGTTCAGGGAGAGGGTTCCCGTCCGGCGCGCCGTCTCGATCCGGCCGTTCACGGTCTCGACATCGATCGGGACATCCGCCGGCACGTGAAGGTCATAGGCGACCTCGGCCCCCGAGTCCCCCATCCCGACCGGGAAGATGCCGAACAGGCGCGTCTGCTTGGGGAGAACCGTCTCGATCTCGATGGTCTCACCAGACTTCGTCACCCGGATCTCCGTCTCCTTCAGCACTTGCTCGGCACGGCTCCCGCGAGCGCGCTTGAGGGCCTCGACCTTGAGGTAGTCACGCTCCCAGGAGACGAGTTGAACCGAACCGTTGATGTTCTGAAGACGGATCTTCTTGATGCCCGTCAGCTCGTACGCCTTTTCGAACCTCTCGCTTTGCTGCTCTGCCGAAAGAGCGCCTCCGGAAACGAGCGCGAGGGACAGGATGACGGCGGAGGCCGCCCGGACTGCAATCTTGTTGTTCTGGACTCGGACCATAACCAACTCCCGCCTAAGGGAACGGAAATGGGCGGGAAAAAGTTTCGTCACTCCTCCAGGACGAATGTGCGGGCCAGCCGGTCGCCGAGCCGCCTCCCCCGTGCGTCCCTTCCCGCCACGATCGCTTCCACGAAATTCAACCCTGGCAGGAGGAGGGGGAGATTCCTCAGGATCGACACCACGGGACCCACCGGCCTTCCCCCCTCACGGACGGCCCGCAACCCCAGAAACCGCTTTCCGGGACTCAGACCACTCGAGTCCCGAAGCAAAAAGGCGACCGCGAAGCTAATCTGGGCGAGATGAAAGATCCCTTCGATCCCGCGAGGGGGATCCCCGGAAAAGAGCAGGACGACAAAGACCAGAAGGGTCGCCGCCAGAAACGGAACTCCGGCCAGGACAATGAGATCGATCCCCAGGGCCGCTCCGCGGAGCCAGTAGCGCTCGAACGCACGGGCCTGGAGGAGGGCCGCGGAGATCTCCTGGCTGCCCGTCCGGGAGACCGACGTCGCGATCACCGGGGGACGGACCGCTTCTTTCAGAACTTCAGGCTTCTGCCCAAGGCCGAGCTTCATCTCCACCTGGAGGGGTCGATCTCCGAGGCGACTCTCCGAAGGCTCGCCGTCCGCAACGGGAGTACTGTTTTCCCTCACGCGGGAGCGATCCGCGAGAGGCTCCTCTTTTCCGGCGCCCGCGGTTTCTTGGAGCTCTACCGCGACGTCTGCCGCGAGATCCGGTTTCCCTCCGACTACGGCCTGATCGCCCGGGACATCACCCGCCGCTTGAGCCGCGAGGGGATCGGGTACGCGGAGATCTACGTCTCCCCCGCCGTCATCGAGAAGATCGGGCTCGGCTGGGAGCCGGTCCGGGATCAGCTGGAGGCCGTCTTCTCTTCTTTCGAGAGACGGACCGGGAGCCGGATCAGGGTCCTTCTCGACTCGGTGCGGCAGTGGGGCCCCGCGGCCGCGGAGCGCGTTCTCGATCTCCAGGAGAAGGCGCCCTGGACTCGGGTGCTTGGGTTCGGGCTTGGGGGCGACGAGGCCTCGCTGCCCGCCCGCGACTTCTCGGCCGTCTATGACAGGGTTCGCGCTCTCGGCCTTCTTCCCCTCGTCCACGCCGGGGAGTGGGCGGGTCCCGATTCCGTCGTCGACGCGGTCGAGATTCTGGGCGTCGTGAGGATCGCCCACGGCGTGAGGATCGCCGAGGATCCGTCGCTCGTGAGGTGGCTGGAGCGAAAACAGGTCCCCCTGGACATCTGCATCACCTCGAACTGGAAGACCGGCGCCGTCCCCCGGGGGGGGCACCCCGCCCTTGATCTTCTTCGCTCGGGGCTTCGCCTCAACCTTTCGACGGACGACCCCGGCCTTTTTCGGACCAGTCTGAGGCGGGAGTACCTCACCCTGGCCCGGCTCGGCGCCACCGCCCTCGACCTTCGGCGCCTGCTTCTTCTTTCGCGCGCCTGTGCCCTTGGCCGCCTTACGGGGAGGCGAGGACTCGCTCATAGATCGCGAGGTACTTCCCGATCAAGGCGTCCACGTTGAAGAGCGCAATCGCCCTCTCACGCGATTTTCTCGACATCTCGCGGTAACAGCCGCCGTCGGTGAGGATCGCCAGAGCGTCCCCCGCCAGCCCGTCCACGTCCCCGACGGGGCGCAAGAAGCCCGTCTCCCCGTTCTCGATCACTTCCGGCAGGCCCCCGGCCTGGTAGCCCAGGACCGGGACACCGCAGGACTGCGCCTCCAGCGCGGAGAGGCCGAAGGACTCGGAGTTGGACGGCAGGACATAGAGGTCCGCCAGGGGCATGATTTTCTCGATCGCCGGAGTGTTCCCCAGGAAATGGACGCTTCCGGCGATCCCCTTCTCGCGGCACAGCTCCTCGGCAGCCGGCCGCTCGGGACCGTCTCCCACCATCAGGAGCACGCTCGACGGCAGTTCCTTGCGGACTCGATCGAAGATCTCGACCACGTCCAGGACCCTCTTCACCGGCCGGAAGTTCGAGACGTGAAGAAACGTCTTGGCGCCCGCCGGGGCGAAGCAGTTCGGGAGGGTCTTCTCCGCCGCGGGAGCCCAGCGCTCCGGGTCGATGAAGTTGGGGATCACATCGATTTCGCGCTTCGGCTGAAAGACGTCGAGGGTGACGTTGCGGAGGTGTTCCGAAACGGCCGTGACCGCGTCCGAACGGTCGATTCCGAACCTCGTGATCGGCAGGTAAGAGCGGTCTTGCCCGACGATCGTCACGTCCGTTCCGTGGAGAGTCGTGACGACCCTCAGGGGGTGGGGCGCCAGCATCTCCCGCGCCAGGTGCGCCGAGATCGCGTGGGGGATGGCGTAGTGGACGTGCATGACGTCCAGCCCTTCGTGAAGGGCAACGTCCGTCATCCGCGTCGCGAGAGCCAGGTCGTAAGGCGCGTACGGGAAGAGCGGATACGTCGGGATCGAAACCTCGTGGTAGGCAACCCGGGGCGCGAAGACGTCCAGCCGCGACGGGAGGGCGTACGCAATGAAGTGGACCTCGTGCCCGAGCTTGGCGAGCTCGTGGCCGAGCTCCGTCGCCACCACCCCCGAACCGCCGAAGGTCGGGTAGCAGGTGATTCCGATCTTCACGCTCTTTCCGTCCTGAAGCCGGGCTCGAAGCCGTCGAAGGCCCGGACAGGATCGTCGAGCACGGGCGGACGGGCCGAGATGAAGCCTTCCGCAAAGTCGACGTTGACCATCCGGCCGAAGAACCTCGCCCGGGCGGAGATCCCCTCGAAGAAGGCTGGCGAGGAGATGAAGGTCTCCGGGGCGGAGGAATCCGGGTTGTAGAACTGGCTCTTGAAGGCCCGGATCGCGGAGAGCTTCGTCTCGAAGGTCTTGGTCACGTCGACCACGAATGTCACCTCGGGAACGAAGGTCGCCGGAAAGAAGACCACGTTCTGCGGGCGGTGGGCCTCGTGCGCCGTCTTCAGGGCCCGCAGGCCCGCGTAGAAGGCCGCGTCCGGGACGAGCCGTCCGGCCCTCACGTGATCGGCATGCCGGTCCTCGGGCAGCGGCGCCAGGATGAGCATCGGGCGGGTCGCCCGGACGATCTCGATGACCTGGAGCTCGGCGTCCCGGTCGGTCCTCAGGCCGCCATCCCCCAGATCGAGCGAGTGCCGGAATGAGGCTCCGAGGAGAGCGGCCGCGTCTTGCGCCTCCTCGGCCCGGATTTCTGGAGTCCCGCGGGTGGCCATCTCGCCCCGGGTCAGGTCGAGGATGCCGAAGGTCCGGCCGCGCTTTTTCAAGGCGGCAAGCGTTCCGCCGCACCCGAGATCGACGTCATCGGGATGGGCTCCGACCGCCAGGATATCGACCTGTGGAAGCGAGCCCGGGGTCACGACGCGGCCCCCGCGCGGGTCCCAGAACCCGTCTCGCGGAAGGACCTGGCATTCCGCCCATCAAGCGCCCAGACGCGATGCACCTTCTCATATGCAGAACCGGCGCGAAGCCCCGGTAGCCCCCCCTTTACAAGAGAGGGGGAGAAAGAAAGGTCCCTCGTCACAGATCCACCACGTAGAGTCCTGCCTCGTCCCACCGTATCGCCTCCTCGATGGCCGTCACCAGGCGTTCCCGGCCGAACCTTTCTACGTAGGAAAGCGGCGTCAGGATACGCTCGGCGAGCTTTCCCTCGGGCAGGATGGAGGCGAGGAGGCGAGAAGCGGCCCGGTGAGCCTGTTCATCGGCCCGACCAGCCGACTCCGCGAGCTTCTCCGAGAGCTTCCCGAGCGCGAACTCGAGGTTCTGCCTCGTGGCGTCGAGCGGCTTTCTCAGGTTCGGGTCGACGGCCAGGATCTCCGCCCGCAGGGCGTCCAGATCCGCAAGGAGCCGGCTCTTGAGCTCCGCGAGCTTTCCGAGCGGGGCGGCTGAGCTCGATCTGCCCTGCTCGATGAGGAGCGTCCTGGCTCCGCGGAGCGCGGTTGCAAGGGACAGCCCGGATTTCGCGAGAGCCCTTCGGGCGGACGGCTCGAGAGGGAGGATCATCGGGCGCGGCAGGATCACCGGCGGGACCAGACCCGCCCAATCAAAGAGCGGGAACATCTGGGCCCAGTAGGCGACTTCGGCGGGCCCCAGCACCGTGGCCGCGATCGGGTAGAGCGTCGAGGCCGCCAGAGGCCGGGCGAGGGCCGCAAAGGAAGGCAGCCAGTCTCCGGCGGCGAAACGGGAGAGCACTTCATCTTCCGTCCATGTGCGCTCGGAAGGATCCCCCTTCAGCCAGAACCGGCCGTCTTCCTCGTGAAGGAGAAGCCGTTCCGACGCCGTGATCGCAAAGAGCGGCAGGGCTCGCCGGTCGGACTTGACCTGCAGGTCGAAACCGGCCGCGGTGAGAGCCTCCGCCCTTCTCGCCAGGAGTCCTCTTACGGTCTCCCGTTCCTTCACGATCCGGCACGCGAGGGGAACGAGATCGGGTTTGTCCTCGATCCGGGCGGCGTCCGCGAAGGCCAGGGGACGCGGGGCCAGGAGCCACCCCAGCGAGTTGCGGAAGGCCTCCAGGAAGGTTCCCTCAGAAGCCCGGCGAACGAGCTCTCTTGCGTCCTCCGCACCCGGCGCGGCCGGACTCGTCAGGAGCGCCTCGAAGTCGATCCGGGGGACAGGCAGTTCTCCAACGGGATGTCTGTTGGCGGCGAACGATTCCGGAGATGGTCCCCTGTCCTCGGCCCCAGCGGAGGCCGGGACCCAGAGCCTCGTGACCTCGACGAGATCGTGATCCTCCGAGGCGCACCAGAAAAGGGGAGCGGCGGGGACCGCTCTTTCCCCGAGCTCGCGTGCCGCGGCAACGACAGCCAGGGCCTTCGTGAGGGTGAGGAGGGGTCCGGTCAGAAGTCCGCACTGCTGGCCCGTCGAGATCGCAGCCTGCCGTCCCGAGGTGAAGGGCTCGAGCAGGGGGCCGGCGGACGGAGCTCGCCTCGGCCGGTACGCCGCCAGGACGGACGAGACCCTCTCCACCACGGCCGGGGCGCCGGGAAGGTCGGGCAGAAACGGCCGGACAGAGGGATCCCCTTCCGCGTAGAGACGGGCGAGGGGAGACAGAGCCGGAATCTCTTCTGGGGAGAGCCTCTTCTGTGCCGGGTGCTGGGGCGAAACGGGATTCACGCCCCGTGATCGTCCTTGAGCGCCTCGGCCATCAGGATCAACCGCGGAGACCGCTTCGGGTTGAACGGGGTTCCGTCGAAATCCCCGAAGGACTCCAGAACAAGGAATCCAGCCTCCTGGTGGAGGATCCGGAGTTCCTCCTCGCGATAGACGCGGACGGATTCCCGGTAGGTCTTGGCGGCGCCATCGGGCTCCATCGTGATCTCTTTCTCCAGGCGCTTTCGGGACGGGTCGTACCAGCGGCGAATCGAGACCCTCTCCCCCGCGATCGTCTTCTCCTCGTACTGGACGAGAGCCGACAGGACCCGCTCCGCGTTGAAGAGGTCCGAGAGAAAGACGCCTCCCGGGACGAGGACACGGCGGATCTCCTCGAGGACCGCAAGGTCGTCCATCGGGTCGTCGAAGTAGCCGAAGGACGTGAAGAAGTTGACGACCGAGCCGAAGACGCCCGACTGGTAGGGCAGCCTTCGCATGTCTCCGCGCGTGTAGCCCGGGCGCGGCTTCGTGACGCGCCGTCTCGCGGCCCTCAGGAGGGGGAGCGACAGGTCGAGTCCGGCGACTCCGTAGAAGGAGTCGTTCAGGGCGATGGCGTGGCGTCCGGTGCCGCAGGCGAGGTCCAGGAACCCGACCTTCCCGAGCCGCGCGTAGGCGGCCAGCCGCTCCACCGCGAAGGCAGCCTGGATCTCGGCTTCCTGCTCGTCGCGATTCGGGTAAAGGGCAAGGTACTCCTCGCCAAACCAGCTGGCCCACCAGGGGTCGCGGAGTTCTTCCGGCATGGGCCGGGACGAAGATAAGAGAGTCTTTCCCAGAGCCCTATCCTATTTCGAGGCGGCGATCGAGAGACACGCCTCCACGAAGGCCGCGTCCTCGTTCACCTCGGTCAGCTGTTCGACCCCGACGACATCCATCCGCTTTCTCTCGAAAGTGGCGAGCTCGCGCCGAGCGGCCGTGGTGTCGACTTGATCCGGACTGACGGCCCGGTCCGCCAGGACCCGGACCGTGTCCGCCGCGATCTCGGCAAACCCCTTGCGGACAGCGACGGAGCGCTTTGCCTGGCCGTCCCGGTAAGTGACGAGCCCGACTCCGAGCAGCGTGATGAGGGGGGTGTGCTTCGGGAGGATTCCGATCTCCCCTCCCTCGGCCGGGAGCGTCACGGAGTCACACGTGATCTTGTCCAGCACCGACTGCTCGGGCGTCACGACGGTCAGTGTCAGTTTCTCCATGAATCCTCCTGTCTCCTCGCTCCCGCTATCCCCTCGCGAGCCGTCCTTGCGGGTGCGTTCCGCGCTCGGCCCGGTCTCCCTGAAATCGTACCCGGATTTCCTCCCGGGCCCGCTGGAGGATGGCCCGGGGGATCTCTCCCCGGGCCTTTCTCACACGGCATGGGGATCCCCGAGGGATCCCGGTGGGATCAGGCTCCCTGGCGGAGCTTCTCCGCCTTTTCCTGTGCTTCCTCGATGGTTCCGACGAGGTAGAACGCCTGCTCGGGCAGGTCGTCGTGCTTGCCGTCGGCGATCTCCTGGAAGGAGCGGATCGTGTCGGGGATCTTCACGTACTTGCCGGGGATGCCGGTGAACTGCTCGGCGACGTGGAACGGCTGGGAAAGGAACCGCTGGATCTTGCGCGCGCGGGCGACGGTCAGCTTGTCGTCCTCGGACAGCTCGTCGATGCCGAGGATGGCGATGATGTCCTGCAGGTCCTTGTACTTCTGCAGGATCTGCTGAACGCGGCGGGCGGTCTTGTAGTGCTCCTCGCCGACGATGAGGGGGGAGAGGATCTTCGAGGTCGAGGCGAGCGGATCGACGGCCGGGTAGATACCGAGCTCGGAGATCTGCCGGGAGAGAACCGTCGTGGCGTCGAGGTGGGCGAAGGCGGTGGCCGGCGCCGGGTCGGTCAGGTCGTCGGCCGGGACGTAGATGGCCTGAACCGATGTGATGGACCCCTTCTTGGTGGAGGTGATCCGCTCCTGGAGCTCACCCATCTCGGTGGCGAGGTTCGGCTGGTAGCCGACGGCCGAGGGCATCCGGCCGAGGAGCGCGGAAACTTCCGAGCCAGCCTGGGTGAACCGGAAGATGTTGTCGATGAAGAGAAGGACGTCCTTGCCCTCGGTGTCGCGGAAGTACTCCGCGACGGTCAGGCCGGTCAGGCCGACGCGCAGACGGGCTCCAGGCGGCTCGGTCATCTGGCCGTAGATGAGGGAGCACTTGGACTTCTTCCAGTCCTTGGGGTCGATGACGCCCGACTCGGTCATCTCGAGCCAGAGGTCGTTTCCCTCGCGAGTCCGCTCGCCGACGCCGGCGAAGACCGAGTAGCCGCCGGCCGCCTTCGCGACGTTGTTGATGAGCTCCATGATGAGGACGGTCTTGCCGACACCCGCGCCGCCGAAGAGTCCCGTCTTGCCGCCCTTGGTGTAGGGCTCGAGAAGATCGATGACCTTGATCCCGGTCTCGAACATCTCGACGGAGGTCGACTGCTGGTCGTAGGCCGGCGGGTGGCGGTGGATGGGCCACCGCTCCTTCGTCAGGACCGGACCGAGCTGGTCGACAGGCTCACCGATGACATTGAGGATGCGGCCGAGGGTCTGGGGGCCAACTGGAACCGAGATGGGCGCTCCGAGGTCCAGGGCCTTCATCCCGCGGACGACTCCGTCCGCCGGCTTCATGGCCACGCACTTGACCCGTCCCTCGCCGATGTGCTGGGCGACTTCGGCCGTGATGTCGATGGGGAGCGTCGAGAGCTTTCCTTCATCGACGATCTTGACCGCGGTCATGATGGGGGGGAGATGGCCTTCGGGAAACTCCACGTCCACGACGGGGCCGATGACCTGAACGACTTTTCCTTCGACGGGCATGTCTTTCTACCTCGATGTGGCGGTCACGAGAGGGCCGCAGCCCCGGAGACGACCTCGATCAATTCCTTCGTGATGCGCGCCTGGCGGGCGCGGTTGTAGGTCAGCGTGAGCGAGTCGATCATCTCGGCGGCGTTCTTCGTCGCCGAGTCCATCGCCGTCATGCGGGCCGCGTTCTCGGCTGCGTTGGACTCGAGAAGGACCCGGTAGATCTGAAAGTCCAGGTGCGCCGGGACGAGACGCTCGAGGATGGCCTCGGGCGACGGCTCGTAGAGGTAGTCCGAACCCTCCGACCGACCCCCGGGCAGGTCCACGGGCAGGATCCGCTTCGTCACGACGACCTGCGAGATGGCGCTCTTGAACTCGTTGAAGACCGCGTAAACGGCGTCGATCTCGCCCGCGACGAAGGCGCTGGCGAGCTTCGCGGCGATGCCCGCGGCCGTCGCGTGGTCGAAGCGCGAGAAGATCCCGGGATACTGGTCGCGCCACGTCACCCCGCGCCTCTTCAGGAAGTCGATTCCCTTGCGCCCGAGACCGATCACATCGACCGACTCGATCCCGCGGTCTGGTGCTTCTTGCAGAAAGCTCAAGACCGCCCGGTTCGCGCTGGAGTTGAACGCTCCGCACAGGCCGCGGTCCCCCGTGACGGCCAGAAGGGTCACCTTCTTTTCCGGCCGCAGAGCGAGAAGAGGGTGCACGGGCGAGCCATCCGGGCGGGGCGGAACCCGCCCGGCGACGGACGCCAGCGTCTGCTCGAGCGTCTGGGCGTAAGGCCGGGCCGCGATGACGCGGTCCTGCGCCCGGCGCAGACGCGAGGCCGCCACCATCTTCATGGCCTTCGTGATCTGCTGGGTGTTCTTGACGCTCCGGATCCGTCTCCGGATGTCCAACATGCTCGGCATCTGTTGTCCTCGCCTCTCCCCGGCGTTTACGCGCTAGACCTTCGCCGCGGGGTTCTCCCGCAGGAAGATCTGCTTGGCGTCGGAGACGGCCTTGGTCAGCGCCTCCTCCAGTTCCTTCGTCATCTTCTTCGCGGTCCGAACGTCATTGAGAAGCTCCGGCTTCTCGGAGGTGAGGTAGCGGTGGAGGGTTTTCTCGAACCCCAAGACGGCCTCCACCCGGAGGTCGTCGAGGAAGCCCTTCGTACCGGCGTAGACCGACGCGACCTGAAGGGCGACGTCGAGCGGCTCGAACGGCGGCTGCTTGAGGACCTCGGTCAGACGGCGCCCCCGGTTGAGCTGGGCCTGCGTCGCCTTGTCGAGGTCGGATCCGAACTGGGCGAAGGCCGCCAGCTCGCGGAACTGAGCGAGGTCGAGCCGGAGAGTTCCCGAGATCGTCCGCATTGTCCGGATCTGGGCCGAACCGCCGACGCGCGACACCGAGATGCCGACGTTGACGGCGGGCCGCTGACCCGAATAGAAGAGGTCCGATTCCAGGAAGATCTGTCCGTCCGTGATCGAGATGACGTTCGTCGGGATGTAGGCCGAGACGTCGCCGGCCTGGGTCTCGATGATGGGGAGCGCCGTCAGCGATCCACCGCCCTGCTCGTTGTTGAGCTTCGAGGCCCTCTCGAGCAGACGGCTGTGGAGGTAGAAGACGTCGCCCGGGTAGGCCTCACGGCCAGGCGGCCGGCGGAGGAGCAGGGAGATTTCGCGGTAGGCCGCCGCCTGCTTGGAAAGGTCGTCGTAGATGCAGAGGGCGTGGCCGCCATTGAACATGAAGTACTCGCCCATCGCGCAGCCGGAGTAGGGGGCGATGTACTGGAGCGGCGCGGGGTCCGAGGCGCTGGCGGCGACGACGATCGTGTGATCCATCGCTCCGTGCTTGCGCAGCGTCTCGACCACCTGGGCGACCGTGGAGTTCTTCTGGCCGATCGCCACGTAGATGCAGATGACGCCCTTGCCCTTCTGATTGATGATGGCGTCGAGCGCGATCGTGGTCTTGCCCGTTTGCCGGTCCCCGATGATGAGCTCGCGCTGGCCTCGCCCGATCGGGATCATCGAGTCGATGGACTTGATCCCGGTCTGGAGCGGCTCCCTCACCGGCTGCCGGTCGACGACGCCCGGGGCGATCCGCTCGATCGGGTAGTACTCCGTGGCCTCGATCGGACCGGCATCGTCGATCGGCTGCCCGAGCGGGTTGACGACTCGGCCAACGAGCCCCTTGCCAACCGGCACGGAGAGGATCCGGCGCGTCCGTTTGACCGTGTCCCCTTCCTTCACCTTCGCCGTGTCGCCCATCAAGACGGCGCCGACGTTGTCCTCCTCGAGGTTCAGAGCCAGGCCGTACACGTCATTCGGGAACTCGAGCGTCTCTCCCGCCATGACCTTCTCGAGCCCGTAGATGCGAGCGATGCCGTCTCCGACCGTCAGGACGGTGCCGACCTCGTTGATATCGATTCCACTATCGAAGCCCTTGAGCTGGGCCTTGATGATCTGGGTGATTTCCTGTGCGCTGATTTGCGGCATGTTCTCTGACTCTTCGGTTGAAGCTTGGCGTTGGTTTATCAGGAGACGGAAAGGAGGGACTGGCGGACCTTTTCGAGGCGCAGGGCGACCGAGGTGTCGTAGACCTCGCTCCCGATCTTCACGACGAGCCCCCCGAGAACTTCTGGCTTGACCGTGGCCTCGAGGCGGACATCGGCTCCCGTCTTGTTCGACAGGATCGCCGTGAGCTTCTGCCTGACCTCATCAGAGAGCGGGACGGCGCTCTCCACGCGGGCCTTGATGATGTTCCGGTCGGTGTCGAGCCTCTCCCGGATCGCGTCCACGACGGCGCCGATCGCGAGGATCCGCTTGTTGGCATGGAGGACCATGAGGAGCCGGCATCCGATATCCGGGAGCCCCGCCCTCCGTCCGAGCTCCGTGAGGATGGCGTTCTTGGCGTTTCGGGACACCTTCGGATCGCCGAGGAGCTGCCGGAAATCCTCCCCCGTCTTCACGGCCGATGTGAACGTGTCGAGTCCCGGCAGGAGCGCCTCGACGGCGGCAGCCGATCCGGCGATCTCGAAGAGAGCGTCGACGTAGGGCTTTGCGAATTTCTCTGCCATGGTGCTCCGATCTTCAGTTCGGCTGACCGGCCTTGCCCGGAATGGACGTTTCCAAGGCGGCGAGTCCCTCTTCGACGAGCCGCAGCTGGTCGTCCGGAGTCAAACCCCTGCGAACCGCTTCTCGCGCGAGGTCGAGCGCCAGCCCGCCCGCATAGAGCGTGAGCTCTTTCCTGGCCGTACGAATCCGGTTCTCGATGTCGAGCGTGGCGCGGTCCGCGATCCGCCTCGCTTCTTCCTCCGCGGCCTTCAGGATCTCGGCCTCCTCGTCCTGGGCATGCCGCTCGGCGGCCTGCCGGAGCGTGGAAAGCTCCGCCTCGAGCTCCGTCAAGCGCGCCCTCAGCGTGTCTGCCATCTCCCGGGCCTTGCGGGCGTCCTCCTCGGATTTTGCGAGCCGCGCCTCCACCTCGCCGCGACGAGTCCGGAAGAACTCGGCGACCGGTTTCTTCAGCAAGAAGACGAGAAGGCCAAGGAAGAGAACGAGGTTCGCGGTCTGCCAGACCACATAGGGAAGCCCCAGGAAGAGCTTCTGGGCTCCGTGCTCCCCACCCCCGCTCGCCAGGGCGGAGAGGGCCGGAAGCGACAAGATGAGGGCAGGCAGGACGCGTCTCATGCCGCCCGCCTTCTGGTGACCGTGGCGGTGATCTCCGCGGCGAGGGCCGCGGCGTTGTCGCCGAGGTCCTTGCGGGCGGCCGCGATCTCGGCCGAGAGCTTCTTGTCGAGCTCCTCCAGCCGCCGGCGAGCCGCCTCGCGCGCCTCGTCGGTCATGGCCTGCCTTCGGTTGGAAATCACCTGCCGGCGCGCCTCCCGCAGAGCCATCGCTTCCCGCCGCGCTTCCGTCAGACGGGCTTCCGCGTTTGACTGGGCCGCCCGCTCGTCCTCGAGCGCGCGATCGAGCGCCGCGGCCGAGAGCGCGACATCACGGTCTCGCTCCTCGAGAATGCGGCCGAGCGGCGTGAAGACGAACTTCTGAAATATGAAGTAGGTGGCCCAGAAGATGGCCATTACCAGGAGGAGGGACAGGTCTGGTAGTTGCATCTCTTGATCCCGTGGGGTCCGCTGCTGGGTGAACAGAGCCTCGAGCCGGAGGAAGCCCGCACAAAGCGGAGTGAAACCGCTGTAGGCTGCGCCGTTATGCCATAGATGGGGGGGCCGGTCAATCTAGGGGAGCCTCCGTTCCCGCTGACCCCGGCGTATTCTCGGATCATGTCCGCCCCGAGCGGTCCGGGCCTCCCCGCGGCCGTCACGAATTCGCTTCTTTCAGCGTTCCAGACAGCCTCCGACCTCTTCTCGGAAGGACTCGACAAGAGCCTCCCCGGGGAGATCGTGTGCCGGGCGGGGTGTTTCGGCTGTTGCATTGGCCTCTTCGAGATCTCCCTTCCCGAGGCTCTCCTCGTCCGGGAGGGTTTCGACTCCCTCCCCGCCCAGGAGCGCGCGGAGATCCGCTCGCGCGCGGAGCACATCGTCCGAAAGACCGCCGCCTCGTTCCCGGGCAACGTCCGAACCGGCCTCCTCGATCCCGGCCGGACCGAGGAGGCCGACGACGCCTACTTCGACGCCGCAGCGGACCACGCCTGCCCGATGCTCGAACTCCCTTCCGGCCGCTGCAGGGTCTACGCATTCCGGCCCATCACCTGCCGGACCTACGGCCTGGCCTGGAAGCGGGAAGGCAAGGTGATCCACCCGTCCTGCCAGCTGAATCTCGCCGGCCTGCCCCCAGAGCGCCAGACGGAGACGGGCGTCGATCTCGAGCGCATCGACGAAGGGCTCGCCCCCTGCCTCCCGTTGGCCCAGGAGCGGGATCTCCCCCTCGATTGCGAGACCACCCTCGCCCACGTGGTGACCGGCGAGGCGTTCGGTCCTTCGGACTGACGGCCCGCGGCCCCGCCCGCCGTTCGCAGCCGCCCCTTCCCGGGGGGGGAACCTCCCCTTGTGGCCAGGGTGGACGGGTCTGATCTCGCCCTCAGGCCGCCGGTTCGCGGCCCCGGCCCCCCTTCGACCGGGGCAGATAGATCTTGAAAGTGGTCCCCCGGCCAACCCCGCTCTCGACCTCGATGTGACCCCCGGACTGCTGCACGAAGCCGTACACCATCGCGAGGCCCAGTCCCGTCCCCTTCCCCGCCGTCTTCGTCGTGAAGAACGGTTCGAACACCCTGTCCCGGGTCGCGTCGTCCATTCCCTGTCCCGTGTCCGTCACCGAGATGAGCACATGTCCGGCCGCGGCTGGCGACGGCCTGCGCTCGGCGACCGGGGGCTCGGCCGTGCTCGTCTCGATCACGAGCCGCCCCCCATCCGGCATGGCGTCGCGCGCGTTGGCGGCGAGATTGGTGATCGCCTGCTCGAGCGCCGCGGGATCGACCCTCGCCAGGACCTCAGAGTCCCCCCGGCGAAGGACGAGCTCCACTTTCTCGCCCACGAGACGGACCAGGAACTTCTCGAGGCTGGCCAGGATCCCGTTCACATCCACGTCCCGTGGGCGCAGGATCTGCTTGCGGCTGAAGGCGAGGAGCTGGCCGGTCAGGTCCGCGGCCCGCTCTCCCGCTTTCTGGATCTCCGAGATCGCCTCACGATTTGGATCGGTGAGCCCCATCTGCCCCAGCACCAGCTCGCTGTACCCATTGATCACGGTCAACAGGTTCTTGAAGTCATGGGCCACCCCGCCGGCCAGCCGGCCCACGGCCTCGAGTTTCTGGGCCTGGCGGAAGTCCTCCTCCATCCGCTTGATCTCCGTGACGTCCCGGGAGATCGCAATGATCCGGGAGATCCGAAAGAACTCGTCGCGAGCCGGAATCAGGATGGTGTGAAGAGTCCTTCGCCCCGCGGGGAGGACGAGCTCGAGCTCTTCCTCCAGGGTGCGCTCCTCGGACGCGCACTGGCGGTACTTCTGCTCCAGGACTTGGGCGGCCTCCGGCGGGTAGATCTCCGTGGCGCTCCGGCCCAGGAAGGCCTCACGGGGAATCCCGGTCTGACTCTCGAGCACCGGATTGACGGCCACTGTCCGGAAGGAGCCGGCCGGGGTGATCTCCAGGAGATAGAGCCCGTCCAGGACGTTGTCGAAGATGTCGCGGTACCGTTCCTCGCTGATGCGCAGAGCCTCTTCGGCGCGGCGCCGCTCCGTGATGTCCTGGACGGTTCCTCGCTTCTTCAGGAGTCTTCCGTCCGCATCGAGGACCGTCTCGGCGACCTGGTGAAGGATCCGGGTCGTCCCGTCTGGCCGGATGATCCTGTAGTCGATCTGGAGCCCCTCGGGCCCGGTCCTGGGGATCGCGGAGATGGCGGCGGCCACGCGGGCCCGGTCGTCCGGATGGACCCGCGACAGGAGAGTCTCGAGCGAGGGCTTACGCTCTCCTCCTTCCAGGTCGAAGATCCGGTGGGTTTCCGCGGAAAAGAAGAGCTCCTTGTGATCGAAGACCCACTCCCAGCTCCCGATCCGGGCGATTCGCTGCGCCTGGGCGAGGCGGACTTCGCTTTCCCTGAGATTCCGGTAGGAGAGAAGGCTCGTCAGGCCGTCGGTCAATCTCCGGCCGATCTCCCTGAAGAGCCGCTTCTCCTCGTCCGAAAAGACTCGCGGATGCGAGCACTGGTGAAGGCCGAACATGTACGGGCTGTCCCCCTTGGGGTAGACCGCCATGCAGAGCTGGGACTTCATGCCGTAGCGGGCCGAGACCTCCTCCGGCATCGAGTTTGGAGAGCCCGGGCCGAAGGCGACGGGCTCGGAGGAGTTCAGGACCGCCGTGAAGACCCGCACGGCCTCCGGGGTCATGGGGAACCTCGCCTTCTCCTCGAAGGCCCCGGGGTACTCGGGCCGGGTCCGTTCCATCGGCGTCCACCACCAGGGGGCCGCCGGATCGCACGGGTAGATCAGGAAGGCCCGGTCGCACCCTAGGATCGAGAGGACGAGATCGAGGACGTCGCTCATCATCCGCTCGATGTCGTTCGTCCCCTGGATCGCCATGTTGACGCGGTCCAGGTGCTCGAAGAACTGGAGGTGGGCCAGGCGCTCCTCCCCCGCGCGTTTCTCCTCGGTGATGTCGAGCGAGAGAACGAAGATCCCCTCTGGCGCCGGCTCGACGCTGAGGGAGTACCAGGCCGTCTCTCCGTCCGCGAACGTGAAGGACTCCCTGAATCGCTGCGGGATCCTCTCTTCCATGCACCGGCGGTACCGGGTGAAGACGGGCGACGTCTCGATCCCGGGATAGGCGTCGGTCAGCTTCCGTCCGATCAGGTCCGTTCGGGCCTTCCGGCCGTGCCGGGCCGCCGCTTCGTTCAGGTAGAGGAACGTCCAGTCGGGCGCGATGATCATGCACCCCTCGAGCATCTCGTCCAGCGTCTGTCTGAAGCGGCTCTCGGAGGCCTTCAGGGCTTCCACGGCCTTTCGGCGTTCCGCCCTCAGACGCAGAGTCGTGATGCCGAAGGCGAGGTCACCCGAGAGTTCCTCCAGAAGGGCGATCTCCCTGTCGGAGAACGAGTTCGGCTCGCCCGAGTAGATGTTGACGACGCCGAACGTCCTTCCGTCTCCGTCCTTCAGCGGTAGGCCGATGCTGGCCCGGTAGCCCCGTTTCAGCCCCGCCTCGCGCCAGGGTTTGGTCCTGGGGTCGGTCGCGAAGTCCTGGACGCAGGCCGTCCGGCCCGTGCGCGCAGCCGTTCCTCCCGGTCCGCGTCCCAGCTCGTCGTCCGCCCAGGTGAGTCTCGCCCCCTCGACATATCCGTCGTCGTGACCGGCCCAGGCGACGAGCCGGATCGACTTTCTCTCGTCGTCCTCGAGGAAACCCACCCACGCCAGCCGGTAGCCCGCCTCCTCGCAGATGATGCGGGTGACCTCCGCAAGAAGGGTCTCCTCGTCCTCGGCCCGCATGAGGGTCTGGTTGCAGGTGCTGATGGCGGAGAGCTCCCGGTTGAGCCGGAAGAGAGCGTCCTCGGCGCGCTTGCGGGCCGTGATGTCGACAAACGACACGATGACGCCCAGAAGCTCGCCCTTTTGTCCGGTCTCGGGGACCGCGTTGATCAGGAGCCAGGAGGCCTCGCGCTCGGCCGGAACGTGAACGCCGGCCACGAGGTCCCGCGCGGGCTGGCCGGAGGCGAGCACCCTGCTCACCGGGTACTCCTCTACGGGCATCGGGGTGCCGTCTTCCCTGAGGAAGCGCCAGCCGGGATCGAGGAGGGCCTTGCCGGACATCTGCTCCCCGGAGAGCCCGAGGAGCTTCTGGGCCAGGGGGTTGCTGTGGAGCACGAGGCCCCTGGCATCATGGACGACGATGGCGGCCTGAACGTCCCGGAGGAGCGTCCGATAGCGCTCTTCGGCCGACCGCAATTCGGCGTCCCGGCCGGCCAGCGCTTCGAGCATCGCGTTGAACTCCTGCGCGATGCCGGCCGCCTCGTCGTTCCCCGAAACCGCCGCGCGTGCCGCCGAGTCTCCCCTGCGGACCCTGTCCATCGTCCGCTGGACCGCGTGCAACCGGCGGGTGATCTGGTGACCGAGAAGCCACGCCAGGAGCGACCCGGCGGCTATGGCCACCAGCGCGTAGAGGATCCCGTCTCGGGTGATCGCCGAAAGGCGCTCCGAGGCTTTTTCTTGTCCCAGGCCCACTCGCGCCCAGCCGATGTGCCGCCCCCCGAGGGTGGCGGGCGTCGCGACATCGACGAGCGCGGCAGTCCTGGAAATCACGGCTTGACTGGCCCGGGCCGGCATTCCGGGCATCACGCGGCCCCGAAGTGAGGAATCTGTCCCGGCGAGGACCCGTCCCGTCTCGTCCGTCAAGGCTACGAACAGGATCTCCGGATAGCGGCGCTGAACGTCCACGAGCTCCTGAAGCCCGGCCACGTCCGAGGCGGCGATCCACCCGGCGCTCGAGGTCGCGAGCGCCCGGGAGAGGGCCTCGGCCTGCTCGACCTGGCGTTCCAGCAGCATGGCGCGCTGCCGGATGGTCAGGTCGGCGACGAAGAGAGCCATCATGACCGCATGGACGAGCGCCACCGAAAGGATGAGGCGCCCGCGGAGGGATCCGGGGAAGAGGCGGATCGCCCGCATCAACGCTCCTCCACCGGCCGGACCTCCCGCTCGAACCGGGCGACGTAGTCACGCACGGCGTCGTAGTCCCCGTCGGCGGCCGGAAGAAAGCGCGCCGTCTCCATGCCGGCGAGGATCGCGCGTCCCTCGTCGTTGCCGTTCAGCGCGAGAAGAAGCGCCTGGATTTCCTCCACGCGGGCTCCGGGCACGTCCCGGCGAACCATGACGGAGTTGTTGAGGAGAGGCTCCGTCTCCCACAGGACGACGAGGTCCCTGGCCTCTTCGGGGTGCTCCCGCTGGAAGGCCCGCCACGGAGGGGGCCAGGTCGCGCCCGCGTCAGTCAAACGGAGGTAGACATTCATGATGGCGGACTCCTGGGAGCCCACGTACTTGTTCTCGAGGTCCTTCGTGACGTTGATCCCGTGGCTGTGAAGGAACGACTGCGGCATGATGCAGGCTGCCAGGGCCGTGCGGGCCGGATAGCTGACCCGCTTCCCCTTGAGGTCGGCCGGGTGCTTCAGTCCGCTGTCGCGGCGCGCGACCAGGAGCCCCTTGAAGTCGGCGGCCTCTCCCGCCATGGCAATGACCCGGTATCCGGCCTCGATCGCCCGGAGCGTCTGCCACGGGTTCGGCAGGAGGAACTCGGGTTTCCCCTTCTTGTACTTGTCCTCGAAGCTCGCGTAATCGCGTGACGCCTCGAGCGTGAGCTGGACATCCCGCTGGTGCCGGTTGAGGTAGTCGAGAAGCGGCTGGTAGGCCTGGCTCAGCTTGGAGGGGTTGTGAAGGGGGTGGACCGCGAACCGGTAGACCGGCATACGGGCGCCGGGCGGTCTCTTCCGAGGGCCCGGATCAACCGGCCCCTCCTGTTGGACGCACCCCAGAACGAGCCCCACCGCAAGGGCCACGAGTCCCCAACTCGCGCAACGGCTGGCCATGACCCTCCTCTCACCGCCGTGCCCCGCGTTCACCCTGTCGGGTCAACGATACCGCCATTCGGGGCACTTTGAATCCTGAGCCTCCCCTTACGAAGGGGAGGCTGGAGTTTCTACACTTGGGTGTCGGTAGTTCCGTGCGTCCCCTTACGAAGGGAAGGCAGGCGCGTGAGCGCCGGAGGGGTCCACGGGGAGACCTCGGATGGCGCGGGCCAGCCAACAAGGTCCGGCGCACGAACCCCTCCCGGGCGCCACGGCCCGGCCTCCTCTTCGTAAGGGGAGGCGCCGGGCACCCACAACCAGAAACCCGTCTCATTCAGTAACTTATCCACGGGCAGGCTCCGTCGCCCGCCTGCTCGGGGTCGAGGCGGGATGGGGCTAAACGTTCCGGACGGCCATGCGTGTCTCGGGCACGGCGAAGCCCCCGGCGGCACCGACGTCGGTAATCGCCTTGTTCGTGTCGAAGTAGACCTGCCAGTAGTTGTTGTTGTGGCAGAAGGGACGAACGGCGAGGACGGTTCCCATTGGATTGAATTCCAGGATCTCCACGCTCGGCTCGGGGTCGGCGATGACGTTGGGGATGGCCTTGAGCCGTTCCCGGAGCTTCTTGATCGCGTCCTGGGGATCGACCGAGTGGGCGAGCTGGGCCTTGAGGTCGACGCGCCGGTACGGGTTGGCCGTGTAGTTGCTGATGGAGTCCGAGAAGATCTTGTTGTTCCCGACATAGATCCGGACGTTGTCCGGGGTGTCGACGGCGGTGACGAAGAGGCCGATCTCCTTGACGTCGCCGGTCACGCCCCCGACCGTGATCATGTCTCCGACCTTGAAGGGCCGCAGGACCATGAGGAAGAGCCCCGCCGCGAAGTTCGCGAGGAGGCCGGACCAGGCCGCGCCGATCGCGATGCCGGCGGCGGCCAGGAGGGCGGCGAACGAGGTCGTCTCGATCCCCATGACGCTGAGGATGGCGATGAGGATCAGGACTTTCAGGAGGACGTTCGTGCTCGCATCGAGGTAGTTCGCCAGTGTCTTGTCGACGTGGCGGGCGGCGAGGGTGCGGCCGAGGAGAGCGCGGAGCCCCTTGACAATCCATCCTCCGACGATCCACACGGCCAGGGCTCCGAGAAGGCGCCAGCCAAACGGAAGGACGTAGGCGTTGAAGAGCGCATTGAGTTGACCAACGAAGTCGGTGGGCATGTGCAGCTCCTTCTGGCCACTCCGGGCCGGCCGCGGCGGGTTTGTCCGCGCGGTGGTTTTCGAGATCGAGTGTCGCCAGTATAGGGACTCCGTCTTCGCCGCGCCTTGTCGGAGGGGGCGGGGACCGGACCGGGGGGGCGGACCTAGGCTTTGGGGGGCGGTCCCTTCTTCACGGCGCTCGAGGAGCCAGCGCCCGAGGAGCCAGCGCCCGCGGCGCCCGAGGCGGCGGGTCCCGTCTCGACGGGCCCCTGGATCGTCGCGCCTTCCTCCACGACGAGGGCGGGGGTATGGAGCTCGGCATAGATCCGGGCGCCGGTGTGGATCTCCATCCTCTCCCGGGCGTAAGCGACGCCCCGGAAGCAGCCGGAGATGGAGAGGCGTCCCACGCGGATCTCCCCCTCGATCTCCGCGGACTCTCCGACGATGAGCTCGTTCTCGGAGATGATGGTCCCCTTGACCTGGCCGTCGATCCGGAAGACGTCGTCGAACGAGAGGGTTCCCTCGACCCGGCTGCCGCGGTCGAGGAAGCCGTTGAGGGCCGGATTCCCCTTCTTCACAGCTCGTCCTTCACGAGGCGGTCGAAGAGACCGATCAGCTGCTGCTCGGAGAAGTAGGAGATGCGGATCTGCCCGCCCTTTCCCTTGCGGCGGATCTCGACCTTGGTGGAGAGGGCCCGTTCGAGGCGTCGTTCGGCGTCGCGGGTGTCGGCGTCTTTCTGTGGCGCCTGCGGCTCGGGCTTGGGCTCGGAGGAGAACTTCGCGGCCCGGGCCTCGGCCGCCCGGACGGAGAGCCCCCTGGCGACGATCTCCTTGGCGAGGGTCTCCTGATCGGCAAGGGAGGTGAGGCTGAGGATCGCGCGGGCGTGGCCGGCCGTGATCTGTCCCTCGGCGAGGAGGAGCCGGATGTCGGAGGGGAGCTTGAGGAGCCGGAGGGTGTTGGCGACGGTGGCCCGGTCCTTCCCCACTCGCTGGGCAATGTCGTCCTGGGTCATGCCGAGCTCGTCCCGCAGCTGGTGGTAGGCCTCGGCTTCCTCGAGGGGGGTGAGGTCTTCTCTCTGGACGTTCTCGACCAAGGCTAGGAGGAGATGGTCCCGGTTCTCGAGCCCCTCCCTGACGAGAACGGGAACCTCGGAGAGGCCGGCGAGGGAGGCGGCGCGGTAGCGGCGCTCCCCCGCGAGGATGCGAAAGCGGTCGCCGTCCCGGGTGACGAGGATGGGCTGGAGGATCCCCGAGACCTTGATCGACTCGGCGAGCTCGGAGAGGGCGGCGTCCGAGAAGTGCTTGCGCGGCTGGAGCCGGTTCGCCTCGAGCTTCGCGAGCGGGACGAGTCGGACGTGCTGACCCGCGGACGGGGACTCGGCGGGACGTGCGGCGGGGATCAGGGCGGAGAGTCCGCGCCCCAGACCGGGTTTCTTGATCACGAGAGGCCTCCAGGCGTCGCCGGTTCGGGGACAGGAGTCACCCGGGCGAGGAGCTCGCGCGCGATGGCGAGGTAGGCCTCCGCGCCCCGGGACCTGCTGTCGTAGAGGAAGATTGGTTTTCCGTAGGACGGGGCTTCGCCCAGCCGGACGTTGCGGGGAACGACGACCGAGAAGAGCTTGTCGGCGAAGTAGCTCCGGATGTCCTCGTGAACCTGGCGGGAGAGGTTCGTCCGCTCGTCCCACATGGTCGCGATGATGCCGAGGATCTCGAGGTTCGGGTTGAGGTTCTGCCGGACACGGTCGATGGTCGAGAGGAGTTCGGAGACCCCCTCCAGCGCGAAGTACTCACACTGGATGGGGATCAGGACGCCATCGGCTGCCGTGAGGGCATTGACGGTCAGGAGGCCGAGGGAGGGCGGACAGTCGATGAAGACGAAGTCGTAGGCGGGCGTGACGGTCCGCAGGCGGTCCGAGAGGAGGTACTCGCGGTGCTCGAGCCCGACGAGCTCGAGCTCGGCCCCGACCAGATCCCTGTTGGAGGGCAGGAGCGAGAGGTGCTTGATGTCGGTGGTCCGCAGGATCGCCTCGGGGTCGGCGCTTCCGAGGAGCCAGTCGTACACGGTTGCGGGGAGCGCGGCCTTGTCGACTCCAAACCCGCCCGTCGTGTTGCCCTGGGGATCCAAATCCAGGAGAAGGACTCGCTTACCAAGAAGGGCGAGGGCGGAAGCGAGGCTGATGGCGGTGGTCGTCTTGCCCACGCCCCCCTTCTGGTTCACGACGGCCAAGACCCGGGGTCCAGGGGGAACGGTTTCTTGCTGTTTCACGTGAAACACTCCAACACGCCAATTCCCCGGCGCCCGGCCACGCGGCGCTCGGCTCCCGGGACTCCACCGAACGCCCCGGCCCGCACCCCACTCTCGGAGCGGGCGACCCCGAGGAGCTCGCCCGTGGCCCAGAGCAGCGCCCCTGAGTCTCGCGTTCTCCGTGGCCTCGCGGCACGGACAATCCGTCCGGCAACGCGCCAGCCGTGGTTGGCGCGCCAGCCGGGGCTCTCGAGGGCGGGCGCGAGGCTGATGGCAGTGGCCGTCTTGCCCACGCCCCCCGTTTGGCTCACGACGGCCAGGACCCGGGGTCCAGAGGGAACGATTTCTTGCTGTTTCACGTGAAACACTCCAGCACGCCAATTCCCCGGCGCTCGGCGCCCGGAACCCCGTGGAACGCCCCGGCCCGCGCCCCGCTCTCGGAGCGGGCGGCCGCGAAGAGCTCGCCCGTCGTCCAGAGGACCGCCCGCGCGTCTCGCGCCATCCACGGCCTCGCGGCGCGGACAATCCGTCCGGCGTGGGCCACGGCTCGTGTCGTCAGGAGGTCGAAAGGCGGGTTCACGGGAGACTCTGGGGAGTCCGGGAATCTAACGTTCCACACCCGCCCCGTCAATCCGAGATCCCGGATCACCCGTTCGAGAAACCCTGCCTTCTTCCCCGTCGACTCCACGAGGACGCCATCCACGTCCGGCCGGCAGATCAGGAGCGGGATCGCGGGGAATCCCCCGCCGGACCCGACATCGAGCATCCGGAACCGTCTTCCGTCTTCGGGTCCCGGGAGAAACGAGAGTCCATGGAGCGAGTCGACGAGCTGCTCGCCAACCAGCACATCCACGCTGGCCATCCGAGCCGAGACCAGGTTCATCGTCCGGTTTGCCGCGAGAAGAAGCTCCAAATAGCGGACGAGCTCGCCCCGCCGTGCACCGGCCACCCCGGACACGGGGCCGGAAAGCCGCGCAAGACCGGCCGCCACCGCCGCGCCGACATCGCCCCCATCCCTTTCCCCCACGTCACTCCCCTCCTGCCGGGGATGAAGCCGGACCCGAAGCGGCCGCGTTCCCGAGCGTCAGCCGAGCGAGCAGCAGCGTGATCGCCGCCGGCGGGACACCCGGGATCCGCGACGCCTGCCCCAGCGTCCGGGGCCGGTGGCGCTCCAGCTTGTCCTGAGCCTCCAGGGAGAGGCCCGGCATCCCGCGGTACGCAAAACCCGGCGGGATCACCCTTTCTTGGGCCTTCAGAATCCGCGACAGCCCGGACCGTTCCTTCTCGACGAAGCCCTCGTACCGGAGCTCGTCCAGGATCCGCCCGAACCCCTCGACCCCCAGACTGTCGATGCCCGCGGCCTCTTCTCCCCTTCCCGCAAGGTAAGAGAGGACCCACTCCCTCGCCCTTCTCGCATCGAGCCCGGGACGCTTCAGGAGCCGGGCGACCGTCGACTCCTCGCTGATCTCCATCTCGTACCGGGCGAGATCCGCCTGCGTCAGGCGGTCCGGGTAGACCTTGATCCGCCCGAACGCCTCCCGCGCCTCGCGAATCCTCTCCTCTCGCCTCAGGAGCCCCTCGGCATCTCTCTCGGAAACCAGCCCGGCCGCCACGGCCAGGGGTGTCAACCGGGCATAGGCCGTGTCCGCCCCGAGAAGGAGCCGATGCTCCGCTCGCGAGGACAGGAGCCGGTAGGGCTCGTCCGTTCCGAGCGTGACGAGGTCGTCGATCATCACCCCGATGTAGGCCTCGTGCCGCCCCAGAACAAAGGGCTCGTCCTGCCCGGCGGCCCGGCGCGCGGCATTCGTTCCCGCGACGAGCCCCTGCCCCGCCGCCTCCTCGTACCCCGAGGTCCCGTTGATCTGGCCCGCCAGGAAGAGCCCCGGAATCCCCCGGACCTCCAGCGTGTCGCCGAGCTGCTCTGGCCAGACCATGTCGTACTCGACCGCGTATGCCGGCCGGAGCATCACCGAATCTTCCAGCCCCGGGATCGCCCTCACGATCCGCTCCTGCAGAAACGCCGGCAAGGACATCGAGAGGCCGTTGAGGTACATCCAGTCGGTGTCGAGGCCCTCCGGCTCCACGAAGATCTGGTGCCGCTCCTTCTCCGGAAACCTGACCACCTTGTCCTCGATCGACGGGCAGTAGCGCGGTCCCCGCCCCGTGATCCTCCCGGAGTAGAGGGGCGAGTGGTGGAGGTTCTCGCGAATCAGATCGTGAACCTCCGCGCTGGTATGGGTCAGCCAGCAGTCCATCTGGGGGAGCCCCGGAAAACTCTCCTGCCGGCTCCGGAAGGAGAAGGGCACGGGCGCGGGATCACCGGATGCGACCTCCATCCTCCCCGTCGAAAGAGACGCCCTCAAGAGCCGGGGCGGCGTCCCCGTTTTCATCCTCCCGAGCCTCAACCCCAAGGACCCCAGCGACTCCGAAAGGGTCGTGGCGGGAGGTTCCCCCCAGCGGCCGGCCTGGTGCCGCTCCTCCCCGACGTGAATCAGGCCCCGCAAGAATGTCCCGCTCGTCACCACGGCCGCGCGACACGGGATCAGCGACCCGTCGTCCAGGAGGAGGCCCGAGAGCCCCCCCGGCTCGATCCGGAACCCGCTGACCGTACCCCTCATCAGCGTCAGTCCCACAGTCGCATCCAGCAACTTCCTCATCTCGGCCGAGTACCGCGCCTTGTCCGACTGGCACCGCGGTCCCCTCACCGCTGGTCCCCTCGATGCGTTGAGGACCTTGAACTGGATTCCCGTCCGGTCCGCGACGAGACCCATGGCCCCTCCCAGCGCGTCGATCTCCCGGACCACCTGGCCCTTCGCGAGCCCTCCGATCGCCGGGTTGCAGCTCATCCGGGCGACGGTCCCGAGGTCTCCCGAGACGAGAAGCGTCCGGCGCCCCAGCCTCGCCGAGGCCAGAGCCGCCTCTGAGCCCGCGTGCCCCGCCCCCACGACGATCACCTCGAAATCGACCGGCATCTCCCCCGCTCCGCCACCATCCCGCCCCCTATTCTCGCGGAAGCGGCCCGGGAACGCGCCCCCGGGTCCCGACCCCCACCCGATCGACAGCTATGATCGAGGCACCTATGGCGCCCCTCGCCCCGAAGCCGCTCGCCCAAAAGGCCCTTCCCCGGGATTCCGGCGGAGACGCGGCGTGAGCGAGAGGAGCCAGACCCTCGGGGAGGAGATCGCCAACAGCGTCAGCCACGGTGCCGGCTTGGCTGCCGCCCTCGTGGCGACACCGTTCCTCGTCTCGGCCGCCGCACGGACGGGCGGAACCGCCGAGATCGTCGGCGGCAGCGTGTTCATGGCGACGGCCATCCTCCTCTACCTGACATCCACCCTCTACCACGCCCTCCCGAGAAACCGGGCGAAGGGGATCTTTCAGGTCCTCGATCACGGGGCCATCTTCCTGCTCATCGCCGGCACCTACACCCCCTTCACGCTCGGCGTGCTCCGCGGCGCCTGGGGCTGGACTCTCTTCGGACTCGTGTGGGGCCTTGCCGCCGCCGGAGTGACCCTGAAGGCCGTGGCCGGAGTCCGCTATCCGCGCCTCTCGACGGCCTTCTATCTCGCGATGGGCTGGCTCGTCGTCATCGCCCTGCGCCCCCTGTGGCTCGCGGTGCCCCTGCCAGGTCTCGCCTGGCTCCTGGCCGGAGGCCTGGCCTACACCGCGGGCGTCGTCTTCTACGCCTCCGATCGCGTGCGGTTCGCCCACTTCATCTGGCACCTCTTCGTGCTGGGCGGCACGGCCTGCCACTTCGTCGCCGTGATGGGATACGCGATCAAGAAGCCGTGACACCCGCAACCCGGGCCCAGCTCCAGATCCATGCGTGCGTCCTCCTGTGGGGCGCGACCGCGATCCTCGGGAAGGCCATCAGCTTGCCCGCCCTGCCCCTCGTCTTCTGGCGGATGGTCATCGTTGCGGGAACGCTCGCACTCCTGCCCGCCGTGAGGCGCGAGTGGCGCGGGATGAAGCCATCTCTTCGCTTCACCTACGCGGGGATCGGATTCGTCCTCGCCCTGCACTGGCTGACGTTCTACGGCTCGATCAAGCTGTCGAATGCCTCCGTCGGCGCGACCTGCATCGCTCTCGGCCCGGTCTTTCTCGCCTTCGTCGAACCCGCTCTCGTCGGGCGGCGCTTCAATCCGAGAGAGCTCCTCCTGGCCGCGGCCGTCGTTCCCGGCGTGGGACTCGTGGCCGGCGGAGTACCACCCGGAATGCTCGCGGGGGTCGCCACCGGGACCGTCTCCGCCTTCCTCGTCGCCGTCTTCAGCGCGCTCAACAAGCGCTTCGTCGAGAGGGGCCGGGCGATCGCCATCACCGGCCTCGAGATCGGCGCCGGAGCCCTCCTCGTCACCCTCCTGGCACCCCTCCTGCCTCACGAGGGACCCGCGTTCCCCCTCCCGGGCGCCCGCGATGCCTTGCTCCTCGTCTTCCTCGCCTATGCGTGCACCCTCGTTCCCTTCACGCTCTCCCTCGTCGCCCTCCGCCAGCTCTCGGCCTTCGCGACGTCCCTGGCCGTGAATCTCGAGGCCGTCTACGCCACCGTGTTCGCCGCCATCCTCCTCGGCGAACACCGGCAGCTTTCGCCGCGCTTCTACCTGGGGGCGGGCGTCATCGTGCTGGGGGTTCTCCTTCACCCCCTGATCGTCAGACGGCAAAGCCAGCCCTGAGGCCACCCCTCGCCCGGCCGCATTCGGCCCGGCCGAAGAGACGCGTTACGGGCGTTCCCCTTCGACGGCGAGGATAGAGGCCCGCTCGGGTCCCGCTCGCCGTCGAGAGCCCCGGGGCGGACCCGGACGCTCCACCCCCTGCATCCGCCCTATGATCTCGACAGGAGGTCCCGCGTTGCGTACCCGCTTGGTCGTCCCCGCCCTCGTCCTCCTTCTGTCGACCGCCTGCCGGCGTGAGGCTGCCGCCCCGCCACAGGCCGCCCCCGCACCCGCTCCGGCCCCGGCCCCAGCGGAGGCTCCGCCAGCCGCGCCCGAACCAGCCCCAGCCGCCGAAGGCGGCGAGTTCAACCGCTTCTTCCCGGCCGCCAAGACAGGGCCCCTCGAGAGGGTCTTCACCCAGGAGAAAACGGGCTTCGCCCTCGCCGAGATCACCCGGGACGGCAAGAAGGTGGCGCTCCTCTCCATCGTCGACCTCGTGGCTTCCGGCGAAGGAGCCCCCGCCCAGTCCTCCCGGGCCCTCGCCGGGTTCCCCGTCGTCGACACGGGCTCGATGCAGACGTCCGCCATCGTCGCCTCGCGATTCAAGGTCGTCGCCCGATCCACCGATCCCGGCTTCACCCGCGAGGACCGGGACAACCTCATCAAGAGCGTGGATCTCTCCGGGCTCGCCGCCCTGGCAGGGGGAAAGAAATGACCGAAACCAGAACCATCGAAGAGCTGGTCAACGAGCTCCCGTCCGACGGCGTCACCGTCCGGATGCTCCAGGCCCTGGATTTCGTCGCTCCGGGACAGTGGAAGAACACCGTCAACTTCGACCAGCTCGTGCGAGAGACGACGGGCGACCCCGACGAGGGTTTCAACTTCAAGGTCCGCGTCCGCGCCCTCAGACACTGGGAAAAGTCCCCGGAGGGATACCAGCGCGCGGCCTTCGTCTTCCGGACCATCGACACTTCCGACAAGGCGCTCGGCGCGGCCGCCCTCGCCAACCTGGCCGCCGGGAAGTTCTCATTCCTCTCGTTTCTCGACAAGATCACGCCCAAGGCGGACAAGGCCCAGGCGATCGATCTCGGCCTGAAGCTCGCCGCCGAGATCGTCACCTTCTGCCTCATCAACGGCCTGCCGGGCGACAGCATCGGCGACTTCGTCAAGGCGCTGAAGACCTACGAGAAGGATTCCGCCATCCGGATGGCGGCCCTCGTGTCGGCGGACGGCCTCATCCCGCTCGGCCCCGACTTCGTCGAGGTTTCGCTCAAGACGCTCGAGAAGCTCTCCTCCAAGGACCTCGAGTCCAACTCGACCTACCAGCGGATCAAGGATTTCATTCCGGGTTCGGGCGTCATCGGCCAGCTCGGGTTCCTCAACAACGGCCTCGGTTCGGTCAAGGACTGGATCGGCGGATTCGTGAAAGAACACAACCTGACCCCCGAGCTCCTCTCCGGCAAGTTCGCGTCCTTCCTGTCCGGCGCCGACCGCAAGCTCGACTACGTCGCCGGGTTCCTCGACGTGACGACGAACTACTTCGAGCACACCGGAACGCAATCGATCGCCCGGTCGCTCGTGACCCGGGCCATGATGGAGATGTAGGCACCTCGACCCGGGCGGGTCGATGACATGGGCCCCTGGACAGCCGTCTGGCCCCGCGAGCCAGCGTGGTGGAGTTTTCACGTCAAACCACTGATAACAGTGCACTTATCGCAATGTCCAGCCCGGGTTTGCCGTCAGAAGGGGGCCTCAAGCGGGTCAGGCTCGCCGGCCAGGCAGCCGGGGGGAGATCCCCCCGAAAAGGTGCTCCGCTCGGGGGTCTTTTGGGGGCAGTTCCTCCAAGCGACCGCCAGAGGAGGCGTTCCCGGCCTCGTGCCATCATCAGGACATGAAGGAAAAAGACGGGCCGGAGGCGCCGGCCCCGGACACTCCGGCGGGGCGGCCAGCGAGAATCTCGGCCGGATACCGCGCCGTGCGGGCGCTCGCCCGCTTCCTCCTGCACCTTTTCTACAAGAGGATCGACACGGTCGGTCTCGAGAACCTGCCGGCGGCGGGTGGCGTCGTCGTCGCGGCGAATCACCACAACTCCGTGATCGACGCGCTCCTTCTCATCGCAGTCTTGCCAAGGCAACTTCGTACCCTGGCGAACGCTCCCCTCTTCCGCCACCCATTGATCGGTCCCTTCCTGCGATTGCTCGGAGCCCTTCCCGTGCACCGGAAGATCGAGGCCGGAAACGACCCCTCGCGCAACGCCTCGCTCTTTGCCGCCACGACCGGGACCCTCCAGGGCGGCGGCGCCATCATGATCTTCCCCGAGGGCCGGACCCAGCCTGAGCCGGTGCTCCAGGAGCTCCGCACCGGCGCGGCGCGGATGGTCCTCGCCGCCTCCGCGGGAGGGACAACCCCGGTGACCCTCCTGCCGGTGGGACTCCTCTATCACGCGCCGGGGACCTTCCGGGAAGGGAGGGCCCTCGTCCGCATCGGCCCCCCGGTCGTCGCTTCCGACTGTCTCAATCTGTCTCGAACGGAGCCGGAACACGCGGCAAGGCTTCTGACCGCCAAGCTCACGACGGCCCTGAAGGGTCTGATCGTGGAGGCCGAGGACCGGCAGACCTTGAGGCTCCTTGTGCTCGTGGAGGAGCTCTGGCGCGCGGAAGGCGGGAACGTGCCCGTCGCGGATGCCGAGCGCGTCATCTGGCTCCAGCGGGCGATGCGGACCTACCGCCTTCTGGCCGAGAGATTCCCGGACCGCGTGGCGGCGTTCAGGCAAGAGCTCGACTCGCTGGCCGCGGATGTGGAGCGGGCCCAGCTCGATCCGGCCCGGCTGGCCCGAAGCGCCTCGCCCTCTCGCCTGGCCGGGCGCGCTGCCTGGGAGGCCTTCCTTCTCCTGCTCGGGGCCCCGGCGGCCCTCGTCGGGATCGCCGTGCACGCGCTCCCCTACCATCTCACCGGCTTCGTGGATGCCCGGCTCGAGAGGACGGACGAGGAGGTCGCCACGGACAAGCTGGCGATCGGGATCGTCTTCTTCCCGCTCTTCTGGGCCGTGGAGCTCTGGGCCGCGTACGCCCTCGGTGGCGTCTGGGCCGCCCTCGCCTTTCTCCTCGCCCTTCTTCCTTCCGGATTCTTCGCCCTGGCGTGGCAGGAGCGGCTGAGGCTCTTTCTCGCGGAGACCCGCGCTCTCGTCCTCTGCCTCGGGGACAGAGAGCTCCCGCAGCGCATCGCCACAAGGCGGCGTGAGCTTGCCGCCCAGCTCGCCGCGATGGCGCGGGAAGTTCCCGAGGAGTGGCCCGGATGATCCCGTCAAGGAGGCCCCGATGAGCGTTCCCCTCTGGATCTTTCGGCTCGGACTCGTCGCCACGGGTCTCTTTCTCTGGTTCTTCACGCAGAGGCTGATCGGGAAGCGAGCGGCGCCGGAAGGCCGGATCGGGGATCTTCTCCTCGATCTGACGGCGCCCGTCAATCGCCATCTCCACGAGAACCCGCGGGCCTCGACGCTCCTTTTGATCGGGACCTCGGCCCTGATCGACCTTCTCGGGCTCTTTCTTCTGGGCCAGGCCACCTTCGGCCCGAGCGCGCGTCCATTCGTGGGGCTCCTGATCCTGTTTGGTCTCCGCCAGGTCTGCCAAGGCCTCTGCGCCCTGCCGGCGCCGGAAGGGATGATCTGGAGAAACCCGGGCTTTCCCTCCATCTTCGTGACGTACGGAACCAGCACGGACCTGTTCTTTTCCGGGCACACGGCTCTCGCGGTCTACGGGTGCCTCGAGCTCGCCTTCTGGGGCGGGCCGGTGGCGGCCGTGGCCGGTGCCGTGATCGTGGCGGTCGAGATCGCGGCGGTGATCGTGCTCCGGGCTCACTACACGATGGATGTCTTCACCGGGATCATGGCGGCGCTCTGGGTCTGGAGCATCGCGTTTCCGGCTGGAGCCGGGGTCGACTCCCTGCTGGAGAGCCTCGCCGGCTGAAAGCGAAGAGCCCCCCTCGATCGCGAAGGGGGCTCCGTTGTTGTTCCGCTGGCTCTTGCCGACGGTCCGCCCGGTTCGGGGCAGCGTCCCGCCGGGAAGGTGAGGATCAGCCCTCGCCCTTGTTGAGCTTCAGGTCGTACTTGACCGCGCCCGTCGACTTCGTGTTGCCCTTGTTGTCCTGCAGGAAGTACTCGTACTCGATCTTCGAGTAGTTCAGCGAGATCTGGTCGAGCGGGAGTTCGTCGCCGCCCGAGCCGCCCGTCTGGAACGAAGAGACCAGAAGGTCGGTGAACTTGATCTGCAGGTACTTCTGCTGTCCGCCGCCGGCCTTGCGGGCCTCGAGGGTTGCGCTCGCGATGTGGTCGCCCTTCGCGCAGGCCAGGAGCAGCTTCGGCGAGGCCTTGTTCACCTTCATCACGAAGTGGAAGTCCTGCATCGTGACCTTGCCCGCGCCGCCGCCGCCGCCGAACGACATCGTGCCCGACTGGGACTCACCCCACGACCACGACATCATGTCGATCCAGTCCTTGTGCTGCTCGTCCTGGGATTCGCCCGGAACGCCTTCGATCTTCAGGAAGTAGTCAACAGCCATTTTCGTAGCTCCTTCTGCTTTCTATTGCCATCCGCAATGTCATCGGATGCCATGAATTTGGATTCCCGCCGCGAACATTGCCGTGATTTCGCGCACGGCCGTGACGTGTTCTCCGCCGGACCGCCCGGATCAGGTTTTCGATGCTCTGAATGAAGCAAGAGTAGCACGGGAGAGGCCTCGACCTGTCTAAACCTCCCGGGTCAGCGAGAAGCGAGGCGGGCTCCCCGCGTCACTTGCCGACGCAGAACTTCGAGAAGATCCGGTCGAGAAGATCCTCCGTGGCCGTTTCGCCGGTGATCTCCCCCAGAGCTGCGAGGGCGCGCCGCAACGCGGACGCCCGGACCTCGGGCGCCCAGAGCTCGGGCGCCAAGGGCTCGCGACCCGAGAGAGCCAGGGAGAGTTCCTGGGCGGCCCTCTCCAGCGCGTCCCTCTGACGTTTCAGAAGGGCGGCGCCCGGCTCCCTCTCGAGAATCCCGAGCCGCGAGATCGCCCGTCTCCGGAGGTCCTCCATGCCCGCACCCGTGAGGGCGGAAACCGGAATCCCCTCCCACCCCTCCACGACGCCAAGGGGCTGCCTCGCCTGGTCGGACTTCGAGAAGACAACGAGCGTACGCTCGGGCCCGAGGCGCGCCAGGACTTCTCTATCCCCGGTCTCGAGCCCTGTCTCGGAATCGACCAGGTAGAGGACCAAGTCAGCCGACTCCGCCGCCTGCCGGGCGACTTCCACGCCGATCCTCTCGATTTCCTCCGAGGTCTCCCGCAGGCCCGCGGTGTCGTGAAGCGTGACCCTCTGGCCCGACCAGAAGACGGACTCGCGAAGAGCGTCCCGGGTCGTGCCCGGCTGAGGGGTCACGATCGCCCGGTCGATCCCGAGCAGGGCATTGAAGAGGGTCGACTTCCCCGCGTTGGGACGGCCGAGCAAGACGACGCGGGGAAGATCGTCGCCGTCGCGAATGACGTCCGTCAGCCGCAGAAACGCGTTCAGGTCTGCCTCTATCTTTAGGAGCTCGGGCACGATCGTGCCGGGAGCGACCTCTGGAAGGTCCTCGGCGAAATCGAGGGAGGCCTCGAGGACGGCCAGAAGGTCGAGGATCCGGTCCCTGAAGCCGTGGATCCTCTCCGAAAGGTGGCCCCGCAAGAGGCCATAGGCGTGGGAGGCGCGCCTTCGGGACTCGGCCGTCAGGAGCGCGAGGAGCCCTTCCGCCCGGGCCAGGTCCAGCTTGCCGTTGCGCAGGGCCCTGCGAGAGAACTCCCCTGCCCGCGCGGGCCGTGCCCCCGAGCGCACGAGAGACTCCACGAGCGCGGCGACGACGGCCGGGGAGCCGTGGCAGGAGATCTCGACGACCTCCTCGCCCGTGGGCGACGCTTCTTTGGCGAAGAAGAGAACGACGGCCTCATCGAGCGGCTCGCCCTCGTGGTCGGAGAGTCTGACGAAGCGGGCCTCCCGCGCGCGGATCGAGGCGGCTTGCGGCGCCAGGGCCGAGAGAATCCGGCGCGGCTCGCCCTCGGGACCAGACATCCTTACGACCGCCAGCGCCGAGACGCCTGGCGGCGTCGCCCGGGCGACGATCACATCGAGGTCACCGGCCGGATCGCTGACGAGGGGCATCGTGGAGCCTGGGGGTCAGGCCAGGCCGCCCCTCACTTCTGCTTCCGCTTGGCGCCCTTGTTCGGCCCGAGGTCCGTGTACCGGTCGAGCAGGAGTTGCTGGGCGATCGTCAGGACGTTCTGGACGAGCCAGTAGAGGACCAAGCCCGACGGCATGTCCTTGAACATGAAGCCAAAGACCCAGGGCATGATGGCCAGGATCTTCTTCTGGGTCGGATCCCCCACCTGTGGCGTCAGCTGCTGCTGCATCCACATGGTGATCGTCATCAGGATCGGCGTGACGTAGTAGGGGTCCTTCGTCGAGAGGTCCTGCACCCACAACCAGAACGGTGCGTGCCTCAGCTCGATGGAGTGAGCGAGCACCATGTAGAAGGCGAACAGGATGGGCATCTGCAGGACCAGGGGAATGCACCCGCTCGCCGGGTTGACATTCTCGGTCTTGTAGAGCGCCATCATCTCCTCGTTCATCTTCAGGCGCGCCTGGGGGTCCGTCTTGACCTTCGTTGCGTACTTCGTCCGGATCGTCTCGATCTTGGGCTGAAGGACGCTCATCTTCTTCATCGAGACGAGCTGCTTGTACGTCAGCGGGAAGAGCAGGATCTTGATGATGATCGTGATGATGATGATCGACAGGCCCCAGTTTCCCGCCCACCCGTGGATCCAGCGGAGCGAGAACAGGAGGGGCTTGGCGAGGATGGAAAACCATCCAAAGTCGATCATCCGGTCCATCCCGGGCCGGATCGACGCCAGGATGTCGAGGTCCTTGGGACCGAGGTAGATCTCCGTCTCGATGGAACCCGGCGCCGAGAGGACGACCTCGCTCTCGTGGAGGGTTTCCTTCTTGTCGGAGCCCTCGACCGTCTTCTCGAGCATCACCGGCCGCAGAGTCACCGACGCGTTGGCTGGCGGCAGGAACGCCGTCAGGAAGTAGTTGTCCTCCACGCCGGCCGCCACGAGCCCCGTGCCGAGCTCGAGGGGCTCCTTCAGGCCATCCTTGGCCTCACGGTCGATCTTTCCGCCCGTTCGCATGAAGACCGTTCCGCCCGGCTTGGTGTAGTAGCTCTGAACCTCTTCCTTCGAAGGGTTCCCGATCCCCGGTCCGATCACGAGACTCGCCGGCTTCGATTCCTGGCCCGTGCGCTGCACGGAGGTCCTGAAGGGATACGAGGGGCCGAAGACATAGGTCCTGACGACGCCGTGACCGCTCTCGTCACGAAAGGTGAACGTCACGGCCACCTGCTTCTTTTCCGGGATCTCCTTCACCTCATGCCGGAAGAGCTCCTTGGAGGCCCGGGCGAGGGAGGCGTCAGCCGGGTCGAGGCGGAGAGATCCACCCGGGAAGGGCTCCTCGTGCCGGACGAGATCCAGGCCAGCCTTCTTGCTGTCCTGATAGCGCTTCAGACGAAAGGAGAGGAGCTCCCCGCCCCTGTTTGAGAGCTTCGCCTCGTAGATCGAGTTGGCGATCACGAGGTTCGCGGCCTCCTCGGCCCGGATGGGGGCGAGAGCGGCCGGCGGAGGGGAAGCGGGTTTTTCGGGGGCCGTTGCAAGAGCGGCCGCCGCCGCCACCGCGGTCGCGGCGGGCGAGGGAGCGGCCGTCGCCGCGGGAGCCTTCACGGCTCCGGCCGGAGCCGGGACCGTTTTTGGCGGAGGAAAGATCTTCGGCCAGAGGATCAGGATGGCGGCGGAAATGGCGGTCGCGATCAGGAGACGTTTGATGTCCAAGGGACTTCCTCGAAGGCAGCTTCAGGGGACCGGATCGATCCCTCCGGGGTGAAAGGGATGGCAGCGGAGAAGTCTGAGGACGGCAAGCTTGATCCCTTTCAGGGCCCCGTATTTCATCACGGCTTGCCGAGCATACTCGGAGCAGGTCGGGTAGAACCTGCAGGCGGGCGGCAGGAGCGGCGAAACGAACCTCTTGTAGACGAGGAGGAGAAAGGCCAGAGCTCGCGCCACAAGGGAGGTTGCGCCGGCGCTCTCACTCACTTCGCCGGCTTTTTCCAAGGCGTGCTCCCAGCCGCAGGAGGTCGTCGCGCAGAACTTGAAAGTCCTGCTCCGCGGCCCCCGGTCTGACGTTGACGACGATGTCGAGGCCCGGCACCCCCGAGGAGGCGAGGAGACTCCGGAACTCGGTCCGGAAGATCTCGCGCAAGAGGCGGCGGAGTCTGTTCCGCGTGACGGCCGAGCCGCTCTTTCTCGTTATGGTGATGCCGAGGCGCGGGCGCGGGAGACCGTTCTGGAGGGCAAATAACACGAGAAACCGGCCAAAAAACTTCTGGCCGGTTCCATAAACCTTCTGGAAGACGGGCCGGGAACGAATCCGGTCTTCCGGGCGAAATGTGAGACCTTCCCCGGATCGAACAGACGGGGACATCGGATCACGGGGGTCCCGGAGAATCTTCTCCAATGGTTCACCCCGTGAGTCCGGATTCCCGTCCGCGATCAGACGGTCAGGCGCTTGCGGCCCTTGGCACGGCGGCGGGCGAGAACGGCGCGGCCGTTCTTCGTACGCATCCGCACGAGGAAACCGTGAGTCTTCTTCCGGCGGCGGTTGTTGGGCTGGAACGTTCTTTTCATGGTCGTGACACTCCCCCCTGGGAAGGGGACCGGATTGTCCCGGACAGGGGCGGATCTGTCAACCGGGCCCCGGCCGGAAGGCGGAAGGGGCATGGTACCATCGAGACCGCCTCTCTTCGGGCCTTGTGGGACAAGACGTGGAACGCCAGACCGCCTGGGACAAGATTCTCCAGCACCTCAAGAACCGGGTCCACGAAACCGACTTCGAGACCTGGTTTCGCGATTCCCGCCAGAGTTCCGAGAGCCACGACCTGATCTTGGTCCGCGTGAAGAGCCCTCTCTTCGTCACCTACATCTCGGACAACTTTGCCCAGCAGATCGCCGAAGCCGCCTCGCTGGCGGGTTTTGGAGAGCGCGAGATCCGGTTCGGATCCGACGACTCCTTCCCTGGCTCGGTCGCCCCCCACAAGAGCACCCCCGAGACACGCCGCCGGACCTCCGCCCTCAACCCCGAGTACACGTTCGAGAACTTCGTCACGGGCGAATCGAACCGGCTGGCCCACGCGGCGGCTCTCCGAGTCGCCGACCAGCCCACCCGGCAGTACAACCCCCTGTTCGTCTGCGGCGGTTCCGGCCTCGGAAAGACCCATCTCATGCAGGCGATCGGGCACCGCAGGCTCTCCCGGCACCCCGGGGACCGGATCCTTTACATGACGTCCGAGAGCTTCGTGAACGAGGTCGCCCAGGGGATCCGCTTCAACCGGATGGAGGACGTCCGCCACAAGCTGCGGGCCGCCGACCTCTTCCTCGTGGACGACGTCCAGTTCTTCGTCGGCAAGGAAGCGTCCCTCACCGAGCTCTTCCACACCTTCAACGCCCTCTACGACGACGGCAAGCAGATCGTCTTCTCGTCGGATGCTCCGCCTCGCGAGATCAACGGCCTCACCGACCGCCTCAAGAGCCGGTTCGAGTGGGGCCTGATCGTCGACATCCAGCCCCCCGAGTTCGAAACCCGCGTCGCCATCCTCAGAAAGAAGGCCGAGACCCACAACATCGATCTGCCCGACGACGTGGCCTACCTTCTCGCCGCGCGCTGCAAGAAACACGTCCGAGAGCTCGAATCGTCCCTCAGCAAGGTCAAGCTCATCGCCGATCTCAGGGGAGAGGCTCTCACCGCCGAGCTGACGCGTGACGTCCTGCCCGACCTGATCGGGGGCCGCGATGACGCGTCCTCCACCCCCACCGAGATCTTGAAGGCGGTGGCGGCTCACTTCGGCCTCAAGCCCTCCGAGCTCCGCCAGCGGACGAAAAAGGGGGCGATCGTCTTCCCCCGGCAGGTCGCCATGTACGTCATGAAGGAAGCGACCTCGATGTCGTTCCCCGAGATCGGGCGCCTCTTCGGCGACCGTCACCACACGACGGCCCTGCACGCCGTCCGGAAGATCTCCGCCCTCAGGGAAGAAGACCCCGAGCTCAATCGACAGATCACCAATCTGATCGCCCAGTTCCGTCCATGAGAAATGCACAGGGATCTCCACAGCGGCCTGTGGATGGCCGTGCATCCCGGGACCCAAAGAGGGGATCCACAGGGTTCTCCACAGGAGCGAACCCGGGATATACACACCGAACCCAGCTTCCTAAGTTACTGTAAAAATGTCACTTGATCCTGTTTTCCAGAGGTTGGCCCGGTTCCTGCTCCTAACTCTGGAAACTTCTTTAAGATGATAGAATTCCCGAAGGAGAAGGAGTCGAAGTGGAGCTGACCGTTCCCGCTGCGCTTCTCGGGCGCGAACTAGGACTGATGCAAGGGGTCGTCGAGAAGAGGAGCGCTCACCCGATCTTGAGCAACGTCTTGATCGAGGCCCGGGGCGGAATGTTGACCTTGACGGCCACCGACCTGGAGACGACGTTCATTTCCGAGATCTCTCCGAGCCAGATCGGGGCCGAGGGATCCGTGACGGTTCCCATTCGCCGGCTTTTTGATCTCGTGAAGGACATGCCGCCGGCGGCGGAGATCCGGTTGAAGGTCTTGGAGAACCACCATGTTCAGCTCGAGTGCAAGGATCCGAGGCTGAAGATCCGGCTGAACGGCCTTCCGGCCTCGGACTTCCCGGTCCGTCCCGAGCCGTCGGGGGGTCCGACCCTCACGTTGCCGTTCGGTGTCCTGCAGAAGATGGTCGAGAAGGTCCGGTTCGCGGTCTCGCTCGAGGAGATGCGGCTGCAGCTGCAAGGGGCCCTGCTCCGGATTCGTCCGGGCGGTCTGGAGATGGCGGCGACCGACGGGCACCGTCTCGCCCTGGTCGAGGTGGAGCAAGCCGAGACCGATCCGAGCTTCGAGCCGGTCCTGATCTCCAAGAAAGTCCTGGACGAGCTGAGCCGTCTGACCGCCGACGAAGAGGCCAGGGTGACGATCACGCGGGCGTCCAATCACATCGGGTTCTTCCTGAGAAGCCGGCGGATCTTCGCGAAGCTCGAGGACCGGCGCTTCCCGGACTACGAGAAGGTCATCAGCCGCGAGAACCACCTCCGGGTGGGTGTCGAGCGGGAGCTGCTCCTCGGCGCGGTCCGCCGGATCTCTCTTCTGGCCGGGGACCGGACGAAGGCCATCACGGTCAAGTTCGAGCCGGGGGCGATCACCGTGGCCTCCGAGAGCCAGGAAGTGGGAGACGGAACGCAGGAGGTTGACGCGGCGTATGAAGGTCCCGTCATCAATCTGCGGCTCAATGCCAAGTACGTCGAGCAGTTTCTCGAGGCGGTCGAGACGAAGAACGTCTTCCTGTTCCTGAAGGACGAGCAGTCCCAGTGTCAGGGCCGGCCCGGGGATTCCCTTCCCGGGCTGAAGGACTATCTTTACGTCGTCATGCCTCTCAGAACGTGATGGGCTTCTTCGGGCGTGGAAATCCGAAGTCTGACAGCGGGGTCCTTTCGGAACCTCTCGCCTCATCCCTTTGAGTTTCATCCGCGCCTGAATCTCATCGTCGGGGACAACGGTCAGGGGAAGACGAACCTTCTCGAGGCGCTTGCCCTCAGTTTCGGGCTCTCTTCTTTTCGGACCAGTGACAACGCAACCCTTCTTGCCTCCGGTTCCAACGAAGCCACCGTGATCAGCCGTTACGCCCTTGCCGAGACCGACGCTCCCTCGTTTCACGTGGAACCGGAGGGTGTCGCGGGCTGCGCGATCGGACCGAAATCGCGGCGGACCTATCTGTGCGGGAACCGGGTCGCCCAGCTGACGCTGCGCCGAGCGATCCCCGCGGTCTTCATCACGGCCTCGGACAGGGATCGTCTCGCCGGGCCTCCCGGCGAGAGGCGAAAGGCCATCGACAGGATCGCCTTCGCCCTCGATCCGACGCACGCGCGTCATCTCGTCGACTACGAGCGCGCCAGGGCGGCGAAGTCCGCCCTCTTGGCCCGCCAGGGGTTCGACCCCGTCGAGCTCGAGGTTTACGAAAGGGCCATGTGCGTTTCCGGGGCCGAGGTTCTCGTGAGGAGGCGCTCGGCCGTCCTCGAGCTTGCGCGAGAGCTTCGCGCCCAGGCGGAACGTCTCGAGTTTCCCTATCCTGACTTGGTCCTGCGGCTCGAGAGTGACGCCGATCCCGAGGGAGACGCCCTCGAGAATCTCCGCGAGATCTTCGCGCGGCGGGGTCACGAGGAGCGTGCCGCGCGGCGGTGTCTCTTTGGACCCCACAGGAATGATGTCCGGGTCCTTTCCGGGTCCACCCCTCTCACCGCCCGCGCGTCTTCCGGCGAGGTGCGGCTCTTGCTTCTCGCCTGGACATTGGCGGAGATCGCCATCGTGGCCCGCCACAGGGGAGTCCGGCCCCTCTTTGCTTTCGACGATTTCGACGCGGAATGGGACGGCACCGTCCTGGCCCGCTTCGCCCGGGCCCTTCCGGAGGGCCTACAGCTGTTTCTGACGTCCGCTCGCGCCAGCTGGGTGCGCGGGATCTTCTCGACGGATGGAGTGATCCTGGAAGTCGAGAAGGGATCCCTTCTCGGACGTCAGCCCATGTCGGGTCCGGCAGATCAGGTCTGCGGCCCGCGGTTGGTGGCATGAGATGAACGACTTCGAAGAAGAACAGACCGGTCCGGCCCCCGGGTCCACGGGGGAGGAACTCGAGTCTTTTGCCGCCAACGGGGCGGAGAGCTACGGAACCGAATCGATCAAGCTCCTCAAGGGGCTCGAGGCTGTCAGGAAGCGACCTGGCATGTACATCGGCAACACCGATGACATCTCCGGTCTCCACCACATGGTCACAGAGCTCGTGGACAACGCGATCGATGAGGCACAGGCCGGGTACTGTGATCACGTCCGCGTCATCGTCCATCCGGATAACTCGGTGACTGTCGAGGACAACGGCCGCGGCATTCCCGTCGGCCTGCACCCCGAGCACAAGCGCGAGACCCTCGAGATCATCCTGACCGACCTGCACTCCGGAGGAAAGTTCGACGACAACGCGTACAAGGTCTCTGGCGGGCTTCACGGAGTCGGCCTCTCGGTCGTCAACGCCCTGTCGTCCCGCCTCGACGTCGAGGTCAAGAGAGAGGGAAAAGTCTGGCAGCAGGCCTACGCCAGGGGCGTCCAGCTTCACCCCATCCGGGAGGTTGGAAGGACTTCGAAGACCGGAACGAAGCTGACGTTTCTGGCGGACTCCGAGATCTTCTCCGTCACGACCTACAACTTCGAGACCCTCTCACAGAGGCTGCGCGAGCTCGCCTTTCTGAACTCCGGCGTCACGATCGAGTTCATCGACGAGCGCGACGAGAAGGGACCCCGGTCCCACGTCTTTCGCTACGAGGGGGGCATCTGCTCCTTCGTCGAGCACCTCAACAAGAACAAGCAGCCGCTCCATGATCAGGTCATCACCTTTTCGTCGATCAAGGATCCCACGGGCGATCCGGGATTGGACGCCAAGAAGGAGCGGCTCGACATCGCCCTTCAGTGGAACGACAGCTACACCGAGCAGATCTTCTGCTTCACGAACACGATCTCGAACAAGGACGGAGGCACCCACCTCGAGGGGCTGAAGACGGCCCTCACCCGTGCCATCCAGAAGTACGCCGAGGACAGCAACCTCACGAAGAACCTCAAGGACACGGCCCTCTCCGGCGACGATTGCCGCGAGGGACTCACCGCGGTCGTGTCGCTGAAGATCCGCGATCCGAAGTTCTCGTCCCAGACCAAGGAAAAGCTGGTCTCGCAGGAAGCGAAGACCTGGACCCAGACGGTCACCTACGAAAAGCTCCTCGAGTTCTTCGAGGAGAACCCGAAGGTGGGCAAGCGCGTCGTCGAGAAGATCGTCGACGCCGCCCGGGCCCGGGAAGCGGCCCGGAAAGCGCGCGAGCTCGTTCGCCGCAAGGGAGCTCTGGACGGGGCCGGGCTACCCGGAAAGCTCGCCGACTGCCAGGAAGGCGATCCGGCGCTGGCCGAGCTCTTCATCGTCGAGGGTGATTCGGCCGGCGGCTCGGCCAAGCAGGGGCGCGACCGGCGCACCCAGGCCATCCTCCCCCTCAAGGGCAAGATCCTCAACGTCGAGAAGGCCCGCTTCGACAAGATCCTCTCGTTCGCCGAGATCCGGGCTCTCATCCTCGCCCTCGGCGCCGGAATCGGCGAGGAGTTCTCCGCCGACAAGATCCGTTACCACAAGATCGTCCTGATGACCGACGCCGACGTCGATGGCTCCCACATCCGGACCCTCCTGCTGACGTTCTTCTTCCGTCAGATGAGGGAGACGATCGAGCGTGGCTACCTCTACATCGCCCAGCCGCCGCTCTTCAAGGCCGTCGACGGAAAGAAGGAGAGCTACCTCAAGGATGAGAAGGAGTACGCCCGCTTCCTCCTGGCCCGCGTCGGGAACAACTTCCAGATCGTCGCCCGGCCGGCGGGAGTGACCGCGGCCGGATCCAGCCTCACTCGGCTGATCACGGAGGCCCAGGACTTCCGGACGATCCTCAGGAGGCTCCACACGCGTGGCCTGCCGGAAGCCACGGTGCGGCGGATCTTCGAGCTGGGGCTGACGGGACTCGAGGTTTTTGCCGATGGCGATGCCATCCAGAAGAAAGCCCTCGACCTGAAGAAGCTCGCCGACCAGTGCGAAGTGATCGCCGACGAGGAGCACGGCGGATTCGCCATCGAGGTGATGAACGAGATCAACGGGGTGCCGCGGCGGACCCGCATCGATCCAGACTTCTGCCAGAGCTACGAGGTGAGAAAGACCGCGGAGCTCCTGCA
Organism: Thermoanaerobaculia bacterium; assembly: GCA_022071945.1. Classification (GTDB taxonomy): domain Bacteria; phylum Acidobacteriota; class Thermoanaerobaculia; order UBA5066; family UBA5066; genus JAJVIN01. The sequence goes on from JAJVIN010000022.1 coordinate 59,980, forward strand.
GTCTCTCGCCGCGTTCCTCGATGGTCCCTATGACGTGATCCGGGGTGGAGAAACCACGAGCGTCCAGACCCTCGCCGAGGCGGTCGACACCGTTCTCGAGGGGGCGAAGAAAGGCCTCACGATCAGCCGCTACAAGGGCCTCGGAGAGATGAACCCCGAAACGCTGTGGGAGACGACGATGAATCCCGTGACCCGGCGCCTCCTGCAGGTCCGGGTCGAGGACGCGGTCGAGGCGGACGAGATCTTCACGATCCTGATGGGCGATGCGGTCGAGCCTCGCCGGGCCTTCATCGAGGAAAACGCCCTCAACGTCGCCAACCTCGACATTTGAAACACCGGCATGACGGCAGCCTCTTTCGAGGCGGCGCCGCCGCGGACAGGAAATGAGCGAAAACGGAAACACAAAGACTCCCCCGGAAACTCCAGGAGAACAGAAGATCCCGGTCTCGATCGAGGAGGAGATCCGGCGGAGCTATCTCGATTACGCGATGTCGGTCATCGTCGGCCGGGCACTCCCCGACGTCCGCGACGGACTGAAACCCGTCCACCGGCGGGTCCTGTACGGCATGTGGGAGCAGGGCAACCGCCACAACCGGCCGTACAAGAAGAGCGCCCGCATCGTCGGCGACGTGATGGGCAAGTACCACCCGCACGGAGATGCCGCGATCTACGACACGACTGTCCGGATGGCCCAAGACTTCTCGATGAGAGAGCCCCTCATCGACGGTCAGGGGAACTTCGGCTCCGTCGACGGCGACAACCCCGCCGCGATGAGGTACACCGAGATCCGGCTCACGAAGCTCGCGGAGGAGCTCCTCGGTGAGGACATCGACAAGGAAACCGTCGACTGGACCCTCAACTACGACGGGTCGCTCCCCGAGCCGCTCGTCCTGCCCGCGAAGTTCCCGAACCTCCTCGTCAACGGGGCAGAAGGGATCGCCGTCGGCATGTCGACGAAGATCCCGCCCCACAACCTCGCGGAAGTCTGTGACGCCTCGATCCTCCTCCTGGAGGAACCGGGAGCCGGTCTCGACCGCCTTCTGGAAGTCCTTCCGGGACCCGACTTCCCGACCGGTGCCCAGATCCTGGGGCGCGCCGGCATCTTCGAGGCCTACAAGACGGGCAGGGGAATCATCCAGATCCGCGGCCGGGCCGCGATCGAGACGAACAAGAAGACCGACCGGGAGTCGATCGTCATCACCGAGATCCCGTTCCAGGTCAACAAGGCCAAGCTCATCGAGAGGATGGCCGAGCTCGTCAACGAAAAGAGGATCGAGGGGATCTCTGCCATCCGTGACGAGTCGGACCGCGAGGGAATGCGGATCGTCATCGACACGAAGAGAGGCGAGAACGCCCAGGTCATCCTGAACCAGCTCTACCAGCTGACCGATCTGCAGGCATCCTTCGGGATCATCAGCCTGGCGATCGTCGACGGACAGCCGCGCATCCTGTCTCTGAGGGACTGCATCCGGCACTTTCTCGAACACCGCCGCGCGGTCGTCGTCCGCCGGACGCGATTCGACCTGAAGAAGGCCGAGGAGCGCGCCCACCTGCTCCTCGGGCTCGCCCTCGCCCTGGGCAACCTCGACCTCGTCATCCAGATCATCAGGTCCTCCAAGGATCCGGCCGAGGCGCGCGAGCGCCTCACGACCGAGGTGATGTTCGAGAAGTCCGCGCTCGAGAGGTTCCTCGGGATCGGGGAGCTCGAGCTCTCGGCCGCAACCCGCCGCGAAGGCGAGATCCTCAAGCTCGACTCCGTGCAGGCGCAGGCCATCCTCGACATGAGGCTCCAGAGGCTGACGGGCCTCGAGCGGGAAAAGATCGTGGCCGAGTACGCCGAGATCCTGGAGAAGATCCGCGACCTGAAGGACATCCTCGCCCACCCGTCCCGCGTGACGGCGATCCTCAAGGAAGAGCTGACCGAGATCAAGGAGACCTACGGAAACCCGCGCCGGACCGAGATCGTCACCGACGCCGGCGACATGGGGATCGAGGACCTCATCGCCGAGGAAGAGGTGGTTCTCACCATCACTCGCGGCGGCTACGTGAAGAGGTCTCCGCTCTCCATCTACCGCGCGCAGAAACGCGGCGGAAAGGGGCGAACGGGCGCCACGGCCAAGGAAGAGGACGTCCTCGAGCACCTCTTCGTGGCCTCCACCCACGACTACCTCCTCGTCTTCACGAACAAGGGGCGCGTCCACTGGGTGAAGGTCTATGACATCCCCAACCTCGCGCCGAGCGCGCGAGGACGCGCCCTCGTGAACCTGATCGCCGTCGAGACGGGCGAGACCGTCGCGGCCATGACGACCACCCGGGAGTTTCCCGACGACAAGTTCCTCGTCTTTGCCACGAAGAACGGGCTCGTCAAGAAGACGGTGCTCTCCGCCTACGGCAATCCCCGAACGGCTGGCATCATCGCGATCAACCTCGAAGACCAAGACGAGCTCCTCAGCGTCCACATCACGGATGGCGAACGGCAGATCTTCCTCGGGACGCGCGACGGCATGGCGATCAAGTTCTCCGAGAGCGACGTTCGGCCCATGGGCCGCGACACGACCGGTGTGAAGGGAATCGAACTCCGGGAAGGGGACCTCGTCGTCGAGATGGATCCCGTCGAGGAGACGGGGACGCTCTTGACCGTCACCGAAAAGGGGTTCGGCAAGAGGACCGACGTGGCCGAGTACCGGCATCAGAGCCGGGGTGGAACGGGCGTCATCAACATCAAGGTCACGGAGAAGAACGGACCGGTCGTCGCCATCCGGACGGTGAAGGAGACAGACGAGCTCCTGCTCATCACCGAGCAGGGGATGGTCATCCGGATCCGCGTGAACGACATTCGCGAAACGGGACGCGCGGCCATGGGCGTGAAGCTCATGGACCTCGACGAGGGAGACCGCGTCGTGGCGATCGCCAAGCTCGAGGAACGGGATGAAGACGTGGTCGAGGGCGCGGCCGAGGGGACGGATGGTGCCGTCTCCGAGCCCGAGCCTCCGGGCGAGGAGTAGGGAAGAGGCATGCGGTTCTTTCTGGATACGATCGATGTGGACGAGGCGAAGAAGGTCCGCGAGCTCGGCCTCCTGGATGGGATCCTGCTCCGGCCAGAGCGAGCCGAGGCGGCGGGCCTCGATTTGAGGAAGTTGATCTCGGATCTGGCCCCGCTGCCCGACGGCCCCGTCGTCGCGCCGGTTTCGCCCGGCGACGCCAAGACGATGTACAAGGAAGCGCGGGAGCTTCACAAGTTCGGCAAGAACGTCGTGATCCGCCTCCCGCTGACGGCCTCCGCGATCAAGGTCGTGAGGCTTCTGGGAGACGACCAGATCGCCACGGACATCCACCAGGCTTCGAACCCGGTCCAGGCCCTCCTGGCCGCGCGAGCCGGCTCCGCCTATGTCTCGGTTCCCGTCGGCACCCTCGACGACGGCGGACAGATCGGCATGGACGTCGTGGAGCAGGTGATCCGGATCTACGACACCTACGGCCTGCAAACCCTGGTCGGAGTCGAGGGTGTGCAGAGTCCGGTCCAGGTCCTCGATGCGGCAATGATGGGAACGGACGTGTGCACGGTGCCGTTCGGTGTGCTCGAGAAGGTCCTCAAGCAGATCCCCGAGCCCGAGATCGAGTGGGCACCGCCCAGGAACCGGCCGCACCACGGACCGCGGCGTCTGCACTGAGGGCGGCGATGGCGATCTCACACGATCGAGCGGCGGACCTCTCCAGGCGCATCGTCGAGCGCCTCGCCAAGACACGCGGGATCACGTTGAAGGCCGAGAAAGAGCTCGTGCGGAATCGCATCCAGAAGCTCCTCCTCGCGTGGGACCGGGAATACGAGACGCTCGAGGCCGAAGCGAAGCAGAGGCTTGCGAAAAGTGGAAAGCGGATCCCCGAGGGCTCCCGGGAGTGGGAGTTGAGGTTCACGGAGTATCTCGAGAGGGTCCTCGAGGAGTACGCCAGCCGGGGCGAGTGAGGCGGCGGCGAGACGCGTCTTCCCCGATCACGACCGTCCGGCTCACCCTGCACCCCGCAGAGACACAGCGGCGGCTTCTCGTAGCGGGTTTCCCGGCCGCCCTGGAGAGAATCGGCCCGCGCACCTAATGAGGACCGGATCCTGAACTCCTTCTCCGAGAGGCAACTGATTCGCGAGAGCGCCGCCGTCTGGCTCGGCGCTCTCCTCGTTGCTGCTCTGGCCCTGCGGGTCTCCCCGTCCTGGTTGACGGGCGTGACCGGGAACTACGACGCCTGGCAGGGGCTCTGGAACCTCCAGCACGCGGAGCGCTTCCTCCGGGGCGAGACCCCGCTCTGGTTCTCGGAGAGGGTCTGGGCGCCCGAGGGAGCCTCGCTCGTCTTCCACGCGCTCTCTCCCGGACTGACGATTCCCGGGGCGCTGATTGCTCGCGCAACGAATCCCTTCATCGCCTACAACAGCCTCGTCCTCCTCTGTTTCGCCTTCGCCGCCGCGTTCCTTCACCGCCTCGCCCGGCGGACGGGCGCGACTGTCCTGGGCGGCGTCCTGGCGGCTCTCGCGTTCTGTCTCGCGCCCCTCTACACGACGCGGGTGGCGGCCGGGCACCTCAACCTCCTGGGCGCGGCGTGCTTCCCGGCGGCGCTCGAAGGGCTTGTGCTGGCCACACGCCGGCAAGGCCAGGCCCGTCTTCTGGGTGTCGTCCTCGCCGGGACGGCGATGGCGTTTTCCGTCTACGTCGATTTCTACCTCGCTCTCCTTTGCTCATTCGTCCTCGTTGTCACGGCGGTCTCGGAGCTTTCCTGCCTTCGCGGCGCCGCGTTGTGGAAGGCAATCGCCGGGCTTCTTGGCGCGGGTCTTCTGTCGGCCCTCCTGGCGTGGCCTCTTCTCTCTCGTGTTGCGCGCGCGACGGAACGAGTCGAGGGGCACGATCCGCGATCACTCTCGGTTGAACCGGTGGCTCTTGTCGTCCCGGGCCGTGCGCAGGCGGTCCATCGGCTCGTCAGCGGGCTGGAGGGTCATCCGGACCCACCCGAGGTCGAAAAGAACTCTTACCTGGGACTCTTGCCGCTGGCGGCCCTGGCCTGGAGCCTCTTCAGTCGGCCCTCGCGTTTCCACGCCGGAGTGTCTTTCGCCGCGGGTGTCTGTCTCGTTCTCTCCCTCGGTCCCGTCCTGCAGATTGCCGGGAAGGAGACGGCGATTCCGATGCCCTACCAGCTCCTGCAGAAGTTCGTCCCGGCCCTCGCGTCGGGAGGCGGGGTCAACCGGTTCCTGCTCCTCGTCCCGCTGGCGCTGGCGCTCTCGGTTGGTCTGGCGGTCACCGCGCTTTCGGCGCGGCCATCGACGAAGAAGAGAGTTCTGCTCGCTCTCCTCGTCGCGGCGTTCGTCATCGAGTCGCTCCCCGCCAATCCGGGAGTGAGTTCGGCTCCGTACAACCCGCCCGATCCCGCAATGCTCGCGATTGCGCGCCAGCGGCGGCTGGCGCGCCAGCCACCGCTGGCGCACTCTGCCAGCGCTGGCGGCGTTCTCGACCTCGACCCCGGCATTCCGAATCTCTTCCGGCAGCTTCGCCACGAGCGGCCGCAGGTCTGGGGCTACCTTTCGCGAGCCCCGCGTGCCGCCCTGGAGCGAAGGCTCCGTGATCCGCTCCTGGGGCCGCTCTACAGACAGGAGGACCGGGCCGGCGCGCCAACCACGGCTGGCGCGCCAACCACGGCTGGCGCGCCAGCTGGCGCGCGGTTGCCGCGGGAAGCGAGCGCGTTCCTTCTGCGCGAGTACTGGGGAATCGGGTTTCTGACGGGTCCCGATTGTTCCCCCTTCATCGACCGTGCGAGTTCGTTCGGGTTCCCGGTGTTGATGAGGAGCGGCCTCTCGTTCGCCTTCACTGTTCCAGCCTCGGGGATCGCGAAGCTCACGAGAGTCGATCTGTCCCTTCCCGATCCGGAGGCTCTGCGCCTCGGGGTCCGTCTCGAGGGGCTCTCCGGGCCCTTGGAGGGGACCCGCTGGATCGGCTCGAGAGCCGAGGTGTTCTTCCCCGCGGACCCAGGTGAATGGGAGGTCTCCGTCTCCGATCCGCAGTCGGGAACTTCGGGGCTCACCCTGCGATGGGGAGACAGGGGAAAGGCGCTTGAATGGCCTCTCCTTCCGGGGCGGAACGTCCTGGGCTTTTCCGTCACGGGGGAGGACTTGACGCCTGGCGGAGGCCTTCTGATGCGGTTCGAGACGGTTCCGGGTGGATGGTGCCGCGAACCCTGGCTTCGCTCGGCCCCTTGTCCGCTCCGGCACCGTGCAGGGATGTGTGACGCGTCAGCGCCGGGAGAGGGGCCCCTCACCCCGCCTCACGGCGACCCTCTCCCCGCTGCCGCGGGGCGAGGGGAGATGAGCAACTCTCACTCGAGTTCTGGGCTGGCGCGACGCGGGGCGAGGGGAGATGAGCAACTCTCACTCGAGTTCTGGGCTGGCGCGACGCGGGGCGAGGGGAGATGAGCAACTCTCACTCGAGTTCTGGGCTGGCGCGACGCGGGGCGAGGGGGGCTGGGAACCTCTCAATCGGAACTCCGGGCTGGCGCGAGGCTGAACCGAGGGACTGCTACAGAGGCTCGCGGGACGTGCTCGCCGAGTTCCCCCGGGGCGCGGCGCAATTGAAGAAATCGAGCTCGGGGTCCAGGGGCCGTTCCTCGTCCGGCCTCATCTGCTGTCGCTCGAGGGCCGCCTGCTGAAGCTCGCGGGCGAGCCGGTCGAGGAGCGTGGCCTTCTCGACTTCGCGAGCCCAGTCGGGAGGAATCGCCCCGACTCCGCCCATCGCCCCGGCGATGGAGCCGGCGATACAGGCGATCGAATCGCTGTCGCCTGAAGAGTTCGCACCCCGCAGGACGCTTTCCCGGAAGCCGCCCTGGGCCCGGTGGAGGCACCAGAGGGCGGTCGCCACCGCCTCCTCGCCGATCCACCCTTCGCCGAGGAGATCACACACGTTTTCGGCCTCCCTCCCGAGCATGACGCGAGTTGAATCGAGGGCGGCGAGCATCTCTTCGGCACCGGGCTGGTGAGCCAACTCCTCCGCGCACCCGGCTTCTCTCAGGACGTTCGCCGTCAGTTGCGAGACGCACTCACGGGTGAAGTCCAGCATTCCAGAGAGCCCGTTCCCGCGAGCCGCCCAGGCGACGGGCGCGGCCGCCGCCACGGAGCTCGCGACCGCCGTCGGGTGTCCGTGAGTCAAGACGCTCTGCGCCGCGGCCACCCGGATCATGGCGGCCGTGTCGTCCTGGAAATAGAGCCCGATGGGTGCGGCCCGCATCGCGGCCCCGCAGCCCTTGGAGCCCTTCACTCCCGCTGCCCGCCACGGGCGCCCGCCGGCCAGATTCCGGCACCCCGACATGCAGGTGCCGCCCGGTGCACGGTTGTTATCCGGATGGCGGTACCAGGCGACGAACTCCTGCCCGAGGACGGTCATGAGCGTGTCGAGGTCCCGGTGTCCCGACCGGATGAGGGCCCGGGCCACGGCGAGGGCCATCTGAGTGTCATCGGTGAAGGTGCCCGCCGGGTGACGTCCCGAGGGCTGGAAGTCCGTCACTCCGGCCTCTCCCCAGCGCGCGCGAATGGCCGAAAGGCTCGAGACGAACTCGGTGGGGTGGCCGAGGGCATCCCCGATCGCCAGTCCGAGAATGGACCCGCGAAAACGGTCCTCGATAGTGATCTGGGTCATGTCTTGGCCTCCAGGGCCCTGGCGAGGGCCGCCTCCAGCTTTGACTTCTTCGACGGGTCCACCATCGCGACGTAGGCGACCCGGCCCCTGAGATACCCGGCGAAATCCGGATGGGCCTCTCGGTTCTGGGTCGCGAGGCCCAAGCGCGCGGCGTTGCAGAGGATCGCGCGGAGTTCCCGGACCTCGCGCCTGGAGACACCCACCTTGTCGTTCACGGTCACGCCAGTGACCTCTTGACGCTCCCCGCGCCGCATCACGCGGGTCTTTTCCGGATGCGGGACGAAGCCCTCGCTGCCCGCGATGCTCTGGATGCTCCTTAACAACCGTCCGACGGCCGTGGCGTCGTCACCCGAGAATGTGAGGTCGTCCGCGTAGCGGGTGTAGGTGAAACCGTGTCGCGCGGCGAGGCCCGTGAGCCTCCTGTCCAGCCGGTGACAGACAGCGTTCGTGATCGCCGGGCTCGTACAGGCACCCTGGGGGAGCGTACGAGAGGAGAGCGCGATGAAATAGGCCTTCCCTCCCAGTTCGGCCGCGACACGGGGAGGCTCCGTGCACAAGAGAGCGAGGAGGACGGCCACGGGTTCGTTGTAGCCGAGGCGCCGGAAGAGCCCCTTCACCCGCCGGAACGTGACGGTGGGAAAGAAGTCCTTCATGTCCATGTTGATGACGACCCGTCGTCCGGCGTGGGGTGCCGCGTTGCTCACGATCGAGCGGCCGTGAACGAAGCCGTGGGCCGCGTCGTCCGGGGTGAGGCGCGAGAGGATCCGGGTCAGGATCCACCGCTGGGCCACCGCCAGCGAGGCCTTCGGGGCCGAGATCGCCCGGATCCCGCCGGACTTCTTCGGAATCCCGAACCGGTGGTAGTGAACGAGGGCCGCGGCGTTGCGGTGGTAGGTGAGCCAGCGGAGCTTTCCGATCGTGATGCCGAGCCACCTCGCCAGGTCTTGTCCGTCGTGCATCATGGGGAGGCCTCGCCGGACGAGTTCCTCGAGCGAGCTCCTGCCAGGAGTCTCGAGGCCAGCGCTGACTCCGGTCCCGGCATGGACGACCGAACGTTCCCTGAAGGCAGCCCACTCTTTCTGGCGCGCCTCGCGCTCGGCCGCGCGTTTCTCCTTCAGCTCGGCGCGCCGCTTTCGGCTCTCCTCGATGCGGCGTTTGCGCTCCTGTGCGAGAGCCTTTTCTGGATCCGCCGCCACCTTTCTCTCGCCCGCAAGCCGAGCGATCTCCTTCTCGATTCGCTGGCGATCCTTCACCTCTTCCGGTGGGTCAGGCGGGACACCGGCGGATGCGGGCCAGAACCCGTGCATCCGCATCCGCGCCAGTACGGTCTCCTCGTTCATCTCCGAGGTGATGCGCTGGTAGAGACGTGCTTTCTCGTTCACGAAGAGGGGCTCACGATCGAGGATGGGGAGCCGGGCGTCCTACGAACTTCCACGGGACGCGCTCGTTTGACTGAAGCGCCGGCGCACCGGTCGAAGACCGCGGGTCCCGGCGGGACCCATCCAGGAGCGGTCCGACCGGTGCCGCCGGCAGCGAGTGGTAAACGGGCGCGTGACGAATGCCGGGCACGTGGGCAAGCGCGGCGTGACACCGCACGGAAGGCATGACCTTCTTGGCTAGAAACGCGATCCCGGCTCCCCATCCTCCATCGTCCGGCGCTCAGGCCGGCTCGAGCCCTCCTTTCGAGTCCTCTTCCTCCAGCCGTTGCATGTGAGCGAGGCGAAGCCCCAGAACATGCTCGCAGGGACCCTTCGTCAATGCGTGGCTCTTGAACTGGGCACACGTACACGACGCCTCGATGATCCTTCCCTCGTGATCGACATGGAGCAGGGGCCGCACGCGCGGGCCGCTTGCTCCCCGGGCGCTCCCGCTCAGCTTGAATCCCGTCGTCACCGGCCGGCGGGCGATCACGCGGACCCTCTCGGCCTCGAACATCTCCCGCGCCGCCTTGGCCTCAGGACCCTTCTCCGCAACCGCCGGTTTCACGGCGGCCGCGGCCTCTTGAGCCGTGAAGGGGTCGAAGAAGAGGTCCCGGTGCCGGTAGGCGCGGCGGGAGAGGTCGTAGATCGCTCGTCCCAGCTGGCAGAGGTGAGACGCCGCGCTTCTGCACGCCTCGACTCCGAGCCCCGTCGCGTCCGCGAGTTCGGAACCGGTCGCGACCCTCCTCTCTCGCAAGGCCTCGTAGACGGCGGTCAAGTCCGCCGCGGTGCCTGCCAGACGCCTCGTCAAGAGATCGAACCTCGCTCCGCCGGTCCAGTCGTTGTCGGTCCAGCCCGAGAGGCCGAGAGTGAAGGTCGCTCCCTCCATGTCGAGGACGTAGAAGCTCGGAAGGCCGAATCCAGCGAGGAAAACACCAACCCGGCGTGTCCATGGCAGCAGGCGGGAGAGCACCTTGAGGCGGTCGCGGCCCCAGGTCCGGATCGAGGAAGGCGGACCCTCGTGAATGCCCGCCAGCTCGATGACGTGCCCGCTGGGCTCGAAGACCGCTCGCACCCTCTTGCCCGGCTGCATCTCGTATCGCAGGGCGCGAGGCGACTTTCGGGTCCGGTGGAGGCGAAGGTACCGGCAGATGTTGTAGAGGTCGACGGGCGCCATCGCGACGCGGGTCAGGGCGAGCGTCATCGCGCTCTGCACCTGCAGGAATCCGCGGAGCCAGCTGGCGGGGAGCTCGACCTTCTTCTCCCGGTGGACCTCGAATCCAGATTCCGTCTGGGAGGCGACGGCCATTCCCATGGGCCCGAGAGCCAGGCGCGCCGCGCGGTAGCCCCGAATCCGCTCGAGTCCATCCGCGAGGGCGGCCGAGAAGTCGATGTTGGTCGTCCCACACGCGAAGGGTCCGGCGTCCGCAAAGTGCGAATGGGGGACGCCCAGTCTGGCGTACGAACTCTCGTCGCGCGAGAACGCCTCGAAGAAGATCTCGTCGGGATGTACCGTGATCACGGGGTCGAGGATGAAGAACTTCTCGTACTCGTTCTCGAGTGCGAACTGGAAGTACCGGAGGCGCGCCTGGTGGAACGCCTCGCGGCGCTTCTCGCGGAGGCGGTTCAATCCGTCGAGCTCCTCATGAAGCCCTTCCAGCTCCTGCCGGGCTCTCTCGCTCCGGATTGACAGATTCGACAGAAACCGCCGGTCTTGCTCCTCGAGCCAGGCCCGGTACCGGGGCCGGTCCTTCGGGTGGAACTTCAGATCGCTGACGACCACGCTCCGGAGGGCACCCAGAGCTTCCCGCAGGAGCACGGGGCGGCCGAGGACCCCGCTGAAATAGACGTTCTCGCGCAGAGTGTTCGTGGCGAGCCCGATGTGGGTGCTCCGAGCGGACTGGCTGATTGCGCTCGCCGCCGCGTACTTCAGGTTCACGATCATGGCGCCTCCCCCGCGAGAAGCTGGAGAGGACTGGGAATCCCAGGAAACGCGAGCCGTATCGCGGCCAGAGACGTGATCACGAGTTCGAAGTCGTGCTTTCCTTCAGTCCCGGCGAAATCCCCAAGAAGTGCGGCGGCGGCCCGGGCGTTCTCCCCGTCGCGCACACCGGCCGCATGCAGAATCGAGAGAGCGCCCGTTCTCGACATGCGGTCAGACTTCGGGTCGAAAAGGATGCTCCGCAACAGGCCGATGACGTCCTCGCTCAGGGTGATCTCTTCCGCGCGCCGGCTCAGGAGAACTTCCACGGCGATTCGGCGCACGCCACTCTGAGGATGCTGCGCGAGCCGGGCGACGATCTTGGCCGCCGTCGCCCCGTCGAGGGCGCCCAGGTCGCGAAACAGAAGGTCGCGTCCGAGGGCTTGTACGTCCTTTCTGCTGGAGTCGAGAAAGCCCAGCGCGGTCTCTCTTCCGAGCCTGGGTGCGAGCTCTTCGCGCAGGAGGCCAATCGCGAACTCGCGAGAGTCCGGCCAGTCGCTCTCGACGAGGGTGAAGAGCGGCGACGGGTCCGCCATCAAGGCGGGGAGGGCTCTTCTCAGAAGCGAGCGGACTGACCCTCTGAGCGAGGCGACCTCGTGTGATCCGAGCTGCGCCAGCCTCGCCAGACCGATCGAATCGAGGGCTTCCGCATGCCAGCCGAGAAGGGCGCCCGCCACGCTTCTGGCCCCGGTCGAACCGGAGGCGAGGAGCACGATGAGGTGCTCCATCGGGAGAAGCGGCAGGAGTTCCGGCATCAGCGCCTGGGTGGCGACGAGGGCGAAGCCGTCGTGCGCGCCCGGTTCGCCCTCGGGCTGCAACAGGATCCTCGAGATCTGATGGGCGAGTTCGTCCCGCAATGCTGGACCGGCGGCCGCGAGTTCCGGAGAGGCCAGGCGGGCGACGGCATCGCGAACGACGGCGTCTTTTGCCCCGAGCAATCGAATGAGGATTCCGGCGCTCGTACTCCAGACGGGGGCCGAGACCTCGAGCCACTGGAGAGCCAGGTCGCGAACGCGGGGCCGCCCATCCTCCGCGAGGGCCGTCAGCAGCTCGAGATCAGGCGAGGCGGGGTCGAAGCGGCGGTTCAGTTCTTCCAGGCCGAGTTCGACCGTCCCTTCATGCGGGGCGCTGAGGAACGCGACGAGGTCCCTGGGTTCGGCGGCCTCGACGGCGTGCCGGTGCGCCCGCTTCACGGCCGACAGGGCGAACTCGTGTACCTCCCAGAGTCTGGCTCCTGCCAGGAGGCGGACGAAGGCCCGGGGCGACGCGTCCCAGAGGTCGGGAAAAGACTCTTCACGGGTCTCGGAATGGGCGGTGGTCTTCTTTCCGCGGTGACGGAAGGAGAGGCTCGATCTGACGAGTTCGAAGCGTGGGCTTCGCCCGCGGAGGATCTGGTGGAGGAGATGGCAGGAGGCAAGGGACCCTGAGAGTCCGGAAGGCTCGCTGGCGTCCGAGGGCCGGTAGTGAACCAGGATCTCGGCGGCCGTTGCGGCGTAGAGATCGGGCCGGTACCGGGCGAGACGCCTGAGGTGCCGCCAGGAGAGCCGCATCATGTAGAGCTGGGTCCTGTGACGAAAGACAGGGGACTTTCTCGTCACGCCGTCGAGCCCGGACTTGAGTTCCGCCTCCGTCCCCTCGGACTTTCGTGCGGTCCGCTCGATCCGATAGGCCAGAAGCCCGAAGACCCCCGCATCGCGGCGCAGAACCGAGCGCTTGAAGATGCTCTTGACGTATCGCCAGACGTGCGGACCTTCGATCTCGACAGTCGTCAGGGCTGCCTTGACGGCGGCTTCCGCTCTCTCGGTGCCGGTTTCGTAGAGCGTGTCGAGCGCGAGCCCGAGATCCCGGGCCGAAAGGGCCGAAAGCGCCGGCCCGATCGGCGTGTCCGCTTGTGAAAGAGCCTGGTGGAGCGCAGCTGGCAAGCGTTCGAGGGCCCGCGCCCGTGCCTGAGCGAGACCCTCGGTGTCGCCGAGGTTCCTGAGGGCCTCCACGCCAGAACGGCGGCGAGAGAGGAGCTTCTTCTCTGCTTCCTGTCTGGCCAGGGGAACGGCGCGAGCGTCTCCGATGAGGCCGAGAGCGTCCAGGATCGAGGAGCGCTCGAACCCGGCCACGGCAAACGCGGCGACGAGGGCTGGGACCGCATCCGTCTCCCGGCGCCATCCAAGCCGCTGGGCCGCCAGAGCCCGGGCGCGGGCCGTTCCGGCCTTCAACGCGGACGTCATCGCCTCGAGCCCCGCGGGCAAGAAGCCCTCGTTTCTGAGTGCGGCCTCTTCTTCTCGCATCCGGCCGTCGAGTTCCGCCCGGTCGAAGGGACCCAGGAGAACGGCCTTGCCGAGTTTCGTCCGGCTCGCGCCCCGGGAGACGAGGAGCATGAAGCGCTCCTCCGAGGGCCAGGCTGGCTCGGCTCGCAGGACGGCGATCCGGTCCGGACCACCTGGATTGAAGAGCCGGACGTGGGGGAGCATCAGCCCTTCAGTTCTCCGGTCCTCATTCGGCGTCGTCGAAGTCCGCGTCGGGATCAGCCCCCGCGGCGGGCGGCTGGAATCCGATCGGTTTCTTGGAGTTCGCGCCACCCGTTGCGGGGACGCCCTTCAGACTGGCCGGCTTGGAGGTGGACTTCGCGGGACCGAGAGGGCCGAGTTCCTCCTCGAGCGCGGCGCGCATGTCGGCGAAGCTCGCGAAATCCCGCCTCCTGAAGAGGCTGTATCCGGTCCACATCAGATCCGCGCAGATCTCGACCGGCACTCTCCCGGTATTGGCGCCCAGACCCGGCAGTGCGACGGACTGGATGCCGCCTCCACGTGCGTTCTGCATGTGGACTGCCTGGAACGCCGCCGCACAGGCGAGGGCCACGTTCATCGAGTCGCTGATGTCTTCGGAGGAGGCAACCATCGTCGGCGTCGAGATCAGGAATCTCGGCTTGGGCCTTCCGCTCTCCACGCAGGTGGCGCAGCCCACCGGGAGGAACCCGCCGTAAAGCCTCTTGATCTCCGCCTGCACCCGGGCCTCGATCTGCCCGCCCAGCGCCTGCTTGATCACGCCGTCGAGCCCGCCATCCATGCTCCCGCGAGCGTTGGTCGGCGTGACCCAGGCGTCGACGTCCTGAGCGAGCATGGAGCCCGAGAGGATGGTGACCTCGGGGTTCTCCTCGAAGGAGGACCGCCAGGCCGCCACCATCTTGGGATTGACGTCGACCAGCGTGACTTGGACGAGCATGGGCGCCCCCTACGACGTGAATTCGACGAGCGTTTCCAGTCTTTGTTGTTGTGCCTTATACACCACGTATTCATCGTCGGCGAAGTCGGAAACGACCAGGCCATGAGCTCTGACACCGTGACAGCTGTCATAGCCGGCGGGTGGTGCGTTGAGGCCGTAAGTGATCTTCGTGAAGTCCTTCACGCGGCCGAGGGCGACCCGGGCGATCGCCATCAACCGGGTCTTCTTCCTTCCCGGCGAGGTGTAAAAACTGCTGGTGCAAGCGGCATCGCCAAAGTAGATGCCGTTGCCGAGCCACCCGGCATCGGTCCGGTGGACGCCCATGCTCACCACGATCTTCGGCAACAGGATTCCGCGCGAGAGGATCCCGACCCAGTTCTTGATGCGGGACCCGTGGAACAGGAGCCGGTTGTTGCCGATTCCCTCCGCGAACTGGGTCCACTCCACGCCCCGCCTGACGGAGTAGATGTTCTGGACTTTGATGCGGTGCGACTTGACCTGGCTCTTCAGGACGTAGTCGGTGATCGCCCGGCCCTCGTCGGAGGCGGGGTCGACCCAACCGAGGTCACAACGAAGAGCTTCGTACTGCTTCTCGGTCTCCGACTTGAAGAGGACGTCACCCGCCTCGCCGTTCACGGCGAGCATGTCCTTCATCAGCTGAAGCGTCTCCTGCTTCTGTTCGAACGCCTCCATCGAGTCGATGACGGCTTCCTCGATCGCCGAGCGAGAGCGGCCGATCCTGTGCGGAATGACCGTGTAGAACTCACCCGAGAGTCGGACCATCTCCGCCCGGCTCGCGCTCTTCTTCTTGAAGACCTCGTAGAGTTCCTGCAGCAGGGCCTCGCCCTTCTCGATCTGGCCGATGGTGAGGACCCCGAGAGGCGTCTCGATTCCGTTCGCGGTGATCTGCGCCGCGACTGTCGTCGTCAAGGCTGTCGTGGCCTCGGAGTAGATGTAGTTGACGAGCGCGTGGACCTTCGGATGAAGCGCTCCGGCGGGCCGGTTCTGAATAGGCAGCTCCTCCACGGGCGGCGTCGAGAGGGATGTGATCGCGGGAGGCTCGGTAGCCGGGGCGTGGCCCGTCAACCGCTTGACGAAGCTGAGGAGTTTTCCCTTGATCGTGGGCCCGGTTTCTGGCGCGGCCGGCGGGGGCGGAGGAGGAAGAGAGACCGTGGCCGGAGGCTGGAGGGGAGGTTCCAGAACGGCCTTCTCTCGCGGCTCGGGGCCTCGCGAGATCTTGGCCAGCGTCTTCTCATCGACGTCGCCTGAACTGGCGCCGCGGGCTTTCTGGGATCCGATCTTGCTCGAGGCGAGGGAGACCTCCCGATAGCCCTTGCGTGTCTTCTGTCCGTAGATGGACTGATACGCGCCCTGGGCCTCCGCCAGGGAATCGAAGAACCGGCACTCCCTGGCGCCCGCCTCGGGATTCGCCTCGAGGTCGTCCGTGCGGCCGTAATGGGTGAAGACGCGGTAGTGCCCGCCCGCCGCCTGATGGATCTCGATGGCGTAGTACTTGTTGTGGTTGCTGACGAGGTCCGTGAGCTGCAGGACGGCCTTTGCGACGATCTCGAAATCGGAGGGGTAAGCCGGTGCCGCCGGATCACCGTATCGCCACGTGGAACCGGGCGTCGCCGCGGAAGCCGCCGGGGACTTCGGGACGACCGCCGGCTTTTTCACCGCCGCGGCTACGGAGGGTGCGGGCGCCAGAGCCTTCGCGGGCGCAGAGGCCGGAGGCGCCCCGGCTGAAGGCGCGGCCCCTGAAGACTGCGCCGCTGCGGCGGAAAGCGCAGAGACCGGCTGGACTTCTGGCCCGGCCGCGGGAACCGGGGCGACGGAAGTCTGGATGGGCCAGGCGACGTCCTGCCGGACGCAGACGAAGGACGGGAATCGCGGGACGCCGCCTTCCGAGAGTTCCTGGTAGCGGAAGGTGATGAGGCTGCCGATCGGTGGAGGGTTCTTCCTCTCGGCATCGGAGAGACCCGTCCCGACCGAGAATCTGAGACCTGACGGGAGCTCCACGACGAGGGCCCCCAGCCGCCCCTTGTGCTTGCCGGCACCCGGGGTGTGTTCCACGACGCGAGCCTCGGCGTCATGAAAGCTCTTGATCTTCAAGAGCGTCATCGACCGGCCCGCCTCGTAGGGAGAACCGGGTTTCCGCATCATCAGGCCCTCGCCCCCGAGAGACTCGACGCGCGCGAGTTCTTTCCGGATGTGCTCGATCCCGGTGCAGAGCTGATGGTCGTGGGCCACTGTGTGGGGCGGTTTGGCCGACTCCATGTGCGCACGGCAGAACGCGAGCCGCTCCTCGAAAGGTGCCTTCAGCGAGGGAGCGTCGAAGACGACGAACGAGACTTCCTTCCAGTCCTTGCCGCGGTCCTGCCGCCGGACGATGCTGATGGTGCGCTGGAACTTCTTCCGGCCGCTCCAGAGCTCGCCGTCGAGGGGGACGTCGGGTAGCCCCTCGATGAACCAGTCGGGGGCGAGGTAGGGATTCCCGAGCCGGGAAAGGAACTGCTTGCCATCCCAGTACGCCCGGACGCCGTCGAGCTTCTCGCTCATCCACCAGCCGGTGAGGTCGATGTCGCCTTCCCAGGAGTGGGCAAGAAGCAGCGGCGGTCCCTTGGTTTCATCGGTCTCCTCCGGGGCGATGCCGTCGCCGGCGGGCGCGGGAGCTGCCTTCGGAACGGGCTTCGGAGCGGGGGCGGCGTTGCCGACGCGAGCCTCCTCGGCGGCCGCGCCTCGATAGGACTTCAGGTGCTTGCACGTCCGCTTCTCGATCCCGACGGACTGGTTTCTCCAGGCCGGGCAGCTGCACGAGTAGACGCCCCCCTTGTTGGCGAGGACGTAGGGCTTCGCCGCCGAGCCCTGCACTTCAACCGTCGCCCCGTCATCGATGTCTGGCATGACGCCAAGCCTATCGAAATCGTCGCCGGATCGTCACGGCGTGCTGGCGAGTCGGTACAGGAGGGAACGCCCCCGCTTGCCTGCCTGCTCGATGACGCCGGCCTCGCGGAGGCAATACGCGGCCTTCTGGGCGAGGTCCCTGCCGATTCCCATCGAGCTCGCCAAGTCGATCGTGGTGAAGGACTCGAGCCCCTCCGGAAGAAGGTCCCGCCAATCGGACGGGTCCTGGAACAGCCGCTGGTCCACGACTTCCAGCAACCGCCGTTCTTCGACGGTCCAGCCCTTACTGCGCCATCGCCGCTTCTCCTCGGGTCGCCTCGTTTCCTCGACCCGGATCCTCAGCACGTGAAGCGAGAAGTTCCGGTGGCACAGCAACAGCGGGATGCTCACCGCCTCGCGGAAGACGTCCTCGAGCCGTCCCTTTCTCGGTGACCTTCGACGGGTGGAGAGACGGTCCTCGCCGGACGTGGGACGTCGGGACGTGGGACGTCCGGACGCGGGACGGACGATCCACTTCTCCACGATGATGGGATAGACGAGTCGAATCCGGTGGGAGCGAGCCAGGGCCGTGAGTTTCGGCTTGATGGCCGAGAAGTTCCTCGTTTGAACCTCTATCAGGAGATCGTCGCGAACGATATCGATGACGAACCTGCCCACTGGGACTTCGAATCGATCGCCCGGTCTTGAATACCACTGCTTCAGGGAAGCGTGGAGGGCGGTCTCATTCAGCAGGCCTATTCCCGTCATGCTGATCTCAAAGGAGGAGTGCCCAGACGAGGGCGGCGAGGGCGAGAAGGGCTGCGCCGAGCGGTGTGAAGAGCGTGGAGGAGGAGGGAACGGACGATCCGGATTTTGCGGGCCAACGCCCGGTCACCCCCATCTCCTGGTGTCTCCGAGAGCAACGCGAGCATGTCCTCCTCTCGAGGAGCGCGCGGTCCGGGGTGCGCGAGGCGGCGGCGACAGGTGTCTTCGATGACGGCGTTTCTGGTGATCGTGTCCAGGAGCCGAGAGTCGCCAGGGGAGATCGAAACGCCCCGGAAGAGCAGGTGGATGCCGGCGTGTCACCGTCCGAGGTCCGCGACTTCCCGGTCGATGGTGTCAACGGCACCGAAATCAGCCTCCTCGACGGCAGTTGATCGGGCGATCAGGTAGTGTTCTCGCGACTCCCCGGGGCGGCCTGCACGAGCCAGCAGCCGAGCGAACTCGACGCGAAAGAGCACGTTCCGAGGGGCCCGCTTCACCGCCTGTTCGTAGCCGGTGATCGCTCGCTCCAGCTCGCCCGTCTGCGCGAGCACCAGGCCCAGGTTGCGGTGGTGCTCGGCGCGATCGGGCCTCGCATCGAGCGCCCGCCAGAAGGCGTCCTTTGCTTCCTCGAGCTTTCCTTGCCGATGCAGGGCGGCACCCAGATTCGTGAGGCAGAGGCTGTTAGAAGGCCAAATCTCCAGAGCGCGCCGGTAGAGCCGTACGGCCTCCTCCAACTCTCCGGCGCCGGCGCGCGCGAACCCGAGGCTGACCATCGCCTCGACGGACTCCGGATTGAGCCGAAGCGCCTCTTCGAAATGCCTCAGAGCGTCGGCCGCCTTCCCTTGCTGGAGCAGGATGTGTCCGAGGTTGTTGTGCGCCAGCCAGGCGGATGGGTTCTTCTTCAGGGTGTCGGCCCACAGTGTCTGGGGGTCGGCGTAGACACGGGACTGGCGGTTGGTCAGTACGGCGAGAATCAGCCCCACCGCTGCCAGCCCCGCAAGGCGCGCCCAGCCGGGAAGGAACCGCAAGGCCCGTTCCTGGCCCGCGCGAGCGAGGAGCGCGCCGCCCAGAGCCAGAGGAGAGAGCATGGCGAGGTACTGAAAGTGGTCGGCCACGAACGAGTACCGCATGGGGAACACATCGACGAAGCCAAGCGCCGGAGACAAGGTCACGATGAAGAGCAGGAGAGTGGCGGCGGGAGAACGTCCGAGGCGATGCCGGAGGGCGCCAAGCACGCAGATCGCGGCCGCGACCGACACCGGAACGGCCAGCTGCCAGCCGGGGTCCATTTCTACCGTCCACCTGGGATAGATGAAGGTGAGGCCGGCCGGCCAGACGAGCTTTGACAAGTAGAAGTAGATGGCTCGTCCCGCCACGGCGAACCGCCCCGGGATCGAGAGACCCAGGTCGATGTGGCGCGCCCCGACGACGTGCTGCTCCATCCAGATCGTCATCGCGCCCAGAGCGGCTCCCAGGGAGAGCATGGGCAGGACGAAGAGGAAGTCGCGCAGGAGGAGACGTCCTCGCTTCCACCAGATCACGATGAGGATTGCCACTGGGAGCGTGCACGTGACGGTCTTGCTGAGAAGGGCGAGAGTGAACAGAACCAGGGAAACAACGTACCAGCGCCAGCGGCGGGGGTTCCGAAGGCCCCCCTTCTCGAGGTCGTAGGTCTTCAGGAAGACCAGGGCGGAAGAGAGGTAGAACACTGTCGACAGGACGTTCTTCCGCTCCGTGACCCAGGCGACGGATTCGACGCAGACAGGGTGTAGCGCAAAGGCGAAGGCCGAGAGAACAGCTCCCGGCACGCCGAGCTGCCTCAGTACGAGGGAGAACAGCAGGGCGCAAAGGGCATGGAGGAGGATGTTCGTGGCGTGGTAGCCGGCCGGGTTGAGATTCCACATCCGGTACTCGAGCCAGAAGGTCGTGAAGACCATCGG
Source organism: Thermoanaerobaculia bacterium (assembly GCA_022071945.1). GTDB lineage: Bacteria > Acidobacteriota > Thermoanaerobaculia > UBA5066 > UBA5066 > JAJVIN01. The sequence goes on from JAJVIN010000022.1 coordinate 79,844, forward strand.
GTAGTACTGGACGGTCGTGCCCGGCTTTGTCCAGATGGAAACCAGTCCGCTCGAGGACCGGATCGCCACGTTGTTGGTCACGTAGTCGTCGTCGTCCCAAATGAATCCGGCGGAAAGGGACGGCCAGTAGGCGGCGAACGTGGCGACGAGGAGCACGGCGGTGAACGCCGCGAAGAGGCCTCTTCTCGACGCTGGTTTCTGGGCCGTTGCGTCCTCGAGGGAGTCCAGCGTGGCAGCAGGGGCAACTCCTCTGGGTCTCCGTGCCCGTTGCCTCTTCACGGGGGCGCAGTATAGGGGATCAGAAATCCGAACCCGCGGCCGGAGAGGATTCGATGGGGCTGATGTCGGAGGCCGCACTCGTGGTTCTGGAAAGGCCGGCGTCATGCGAGAGAATCCCGGCAATCGCGATGGATCTCTTTGCCGAGAGTCTGGCGGTCTTCCAGAGGCTGGAGGCGGAGGGGATCGAGTATGCGGTCGTGGGGGCCTTCGCCGTTGCCTTCCACGGGGTGCCGCGAGCAATGACCGACATCGATATCCTGGTTCGCCCCGAAGCGGTCGAACCGGCCATATAGGCTGTGGCTGCCTTTGGCTATGACATCACGGCCCTCCTTCCGGCTCCCCGAGCGTGAGCTCGCGCCGTTCTCCAGGTCGCGGGGACTAGAATCATGGCACCGCATTCACGAAGGAGACGTCCCGCTCATGAGAAAGACCCTGATCGCTCTGGCCGCGCTCCTCCTGGCAGCGCCCGCCTTCGCCGTCAACCTTCACAACAAGGACTCCAAGAAGTACGACATCCGGATCGAGAGTCCGAACGGAGCCACGTCCACTTCCATCGACTCTGGAACCGTCCGGAACGACATCTGCAAGAAGTGCAAGATCAAGGTCTCGGGCGTCGGTGACATCGAGGCCGAGGGGAGCGTCACCGTCATCATCGAGAAGGGAAAGCTCTCGAAGAAGTAGCCCGGTCGCGACAAGGCGCCTGGCGCCACGCCAGGTAGGGGAATCCCGGGATCGAGAACGCCGCTCGATCGAACGTCACGATCGCCGTGCGCCCCGCGCGCCTCCCGAGCTCCGCGATGAGGTGGTCCGCGAAGTCGGCCTTCCCGGCCGCCCAGGCTCTCGGGGCGCACCACGCCGCATCGACTTCCTCGACGCGAAAGACCTCGACCATCAGGAGCGAATTCAGAGCCTCGACGATCCTTTTCTTCGGGTAGCGGTAGGAACTCTCGAGAACCCAGACGGTCTCGCACAGGACGATCAGACTCAGGAAACAGCTGGAAGTCCTTACGGTGGATGCCGGTTCCTGACCCCTCGGCCTGATCCGGGCAGAGCTGAGCGAGGCGCGTGGAAGCACCGTGGAGCCTCGCCGAGAAAACCCGCCGAGAAAACCTGTCCCTCTCCCGGCCGTATCCTTCTCTCATCGAAGGAGACGTCACGATGAACGACCGCCTCACCCGCCGGGATCTCCTCACCCTTGCCGCGGCCTCCGGAGCCTCCCTCCTCCTCCCGCGCCTGGCGCGCGCCGAAGAGACCCCGAAGAAGGGAAAGACGCTCCTGATCCTGGGAGGAACGAGATTCCTCGGGCCCGCCCTCGTCGAGGCCGCGACCGCGAAGGGATGGACCCTGACGCTCTTCAACCGCGGGAAGTCGAACCCTGGGCTCTTCAAGGATCGCCCGATCGAGGAGATCCACGGCGACCGCAACGTCGAGGCCGACGTGAAGAAGCTCTCGGGCAGGAAGTGGGACGCCGTCATCGACACGTCCGGGTACTTTCCCAGACAGGTCCGCGCGTCGATGTCGGTCCTCTCGTCCCAGGTGGGGCAGTACGTCTTCATCTCCTCGATCTCCGTCTACACGACCCCCATGAAGCCCGGCATGGACGAGACGTCGGCGGTGGCACGCCTGGCCGCGGGCACCGACGCCGATGCCATCGACAAGATCAGCGAGGGGAACTACGGGGCGCTCAAGCTCCTGTGCGAAGAGGCTGCCGAGAAGGCGATGCCGGGCAAGACCCTCAACATCCGGCCGGGGTACATCGTCGGCCTTCGCGATGGTAGTGACCGCTTCACGTACTGGCCCGTGAGGGTTCAGAAAGGTGGCGAAGTCCTCGCCCCCGGGAGGCCCGCGGACCCCGTCCAGTTCATCGACGTCCGCGATCTCGCGGACTGGACGATCCGGATGGTGGATGCCGGGCAGAACGGCGTCTACAACGCGACGGGACCGAAGGACCGCCTGGGAATGGGTACCTTCCTCGAGACCTGCAAGACCGTCACCGGGGTCAAGGCGACATTCACCTGGGTCGACGAGCCCACGATGAAGGAGATCGGAATCTCCTCTGACGAGGACTTTCCCATCTGGGTCTCGCCGGGGAGTGAATACGGTGGACTCGGCGATGTCTCCATCGCACGGGCGCTGAAGGCAGGCCTGACTTTCCGCCCGCTCGCCACCACCGTCGCCGACACGCTTGCCTGGTGGAAGACTCTTCCGGAGGACCGCCGGGCTCAGATGCGGGCCGGTCTGAAACCCGAAAAGGAGGCCGCGGCTCTCGCCGCCCTGAAGGCCCGGGCCAAGAAGGCCAAGCCACCGAAGTAGTCACGCTCGCGGCTCGCTCGGGCGGGCCGCCGCGCCTCAGTGCCGGACCCAGAGCGCGTCGCTGACGAGGCACATGCCGCCGTACCTCGACAGGAGCGGCCGGAGGCTCTCGAGAAGAGGCGCGAGCTCCGCCTCGTCACAGGCGACCACGAGAAAGGAGTTGCAGGGGAGGCGCCCGCCGGGTAGGGATGCATGGGGAGGACGTCCGGACGCCGTTCGGTCAGCGTGAGACGGTAACGGAACTCAATCGGACGAAAATCCTCTAGGCTCAGAAGCCGCCAACGGGTGATCCGCCGCCACCCGAAGGCCCCAGGAACGCCGACGAGACTTCTCCCGAATCGTTGTCGATGGAGGTCGCCAGTGCGATCACGGAGCCCGGGCCCTCGACATACTGGACCTCACAGCTCACGCCATAGATTTCTCCGGCTGGAATCCCCAGGGCCGCAAACACGGTCGACAGCTGTCGCTCTTCGTGGGCGGTCAGAGAAAGAATCTTCTCGGCCAATACCCAACCGGATTGCGCCAACCTGGCTCTGACCGTCACGCTCTGACCTCCGACCTCCACGATCGTCAGATTGGTCCGACGCCCTCGAACCCTGTCGGAGAGGACCCCGCCGGCGATCTCCACGGAAGTCTGTTGGATGTTGGGAATCGAGATGGCGTATGGCTGGCCCCCTCCGGTGGCCTCGCGGGAGCTTGGCGAGAAGGGCCGGCGCGGCGAGTCGGAAAAGAGCCCGCCCTCGCGCAGGACGGTGACCCTCGCGGTCAGACTGATCGGCGCCAGATTCCCCGCCACGCAGAGTGACCCACGCATCGGCACCGCGGCGTCGACGCCAAATAGCTCATTCAACTTCGAGGACAACGTCGCCCGCGCCGAAACCGTAACCTCCTTGGTCCGTTCGACAACCGGGCCCCCTCCCCGGCCGAAGTCCCTGAGCGTGAGCTGGACGACGGCCGGTGACCTCGAGGCATTGGCAATCGTGATCTCGGAGGAATACCGGAAAGGCCGAGGGTGCGGTCCCAGGCCGGGACCGAAATCGTCAGCCTGAACACCACTGACCAAGGACGGGACCTTATAGGGACAAGCCGTTTCCGCGGCTGGCCCGGTTTCGTGAGGACCCGTCGCGCTGCCACCGCCCAGGGCGGAAGTCGAGGCGGCAAGAGCAACCAGCCAACAGGCCGCGAATCGCCACGGCGTTTTGAATACGGTCGCTCTTTTCCCATCATCCGCCCAAGTCACGTACGGAGAGTTCCCGACCTTGGCCTGCCCGTCCCGCATGCTCTGCTCCTCCACCTAGAACTTCAGCTTGTCGTTGCTCGCCCCGCCATCGAGGGAGCCCGCGGGTTTGAAGAAGACCCAAGTCTCGCCCGAGGAATTCCGAAACGTCGCCGTGTACTCGTAGTCGGTCAATCCCCCGACGAACAGAATCGCGTACCCGGACTTGAAGTCCAGGACCTTGACGAAGACCTCGGGATTGTTCCTGTCCGTGAAGTAGAAGAACCCGAATTCGTCCTTCTGCGGGATGGCGTAGGCCCGGCCCGTGGTCCCGTTGTATTGGCTCCTCCAGTCGATCGTCACGGCGATGCGTCCGCCGGACAGATTCAGTTGCTGCGGATCCGCCGCCGGACCCGCGTGATCTCCGGCCTGTAGATGCCCAACCTTCAGCAGCCCGAACCCAGTGGGAACGGAGGAGATTCCAGGCGGTCCTTCGCCATGCGCCATGGCGAAGGTGTCGTTCTCACCGGCGAAGCGGGCGAAACGGAGAGAGTTGTTGTTGGCGTAGCCCGAGAGCTTCCCCGGTTCTTTCCTGAAGACGAGTCTCTCACCCGTACCGAGAGACGTGAAGGTCACCGTGTACTCGAAATCGCTGAGTCCGCTCACGAAGCAGATCGCGTAGCCCGACTCGAAGTCCAGGACTTTCGTGAAGACCTCGGGGTTGTTCGGATCGGTGAAATAGAAGAAGCCGAACTGGTCCTTCTGCGGGATGCCGTAAGCCACCCCGGACTCCCCGGAGTACTGGCTCTTCCAGTCGACAGTGACGCGGACCCTGCCCTTGGAAAGAACGAGGTCCTGGATGGCGCCAGCCCTGTCGAATCGCGCGAACGCGGTCCTGTCCTGATCCAGGGTGACACGGCAAACCGGAGCCGCGCCCGCGCACGCACCCGACCATCCGACGAAGGCCGATCCGGCCGACGGTGTCGCCGTCAACGTGACAGTCTGACCACCATCGAAGAAGGCCTTGCAGGATCCTCCGCAGTTGATCCCGGAGGGACTGCTGCTCACGCTGCCCGTGCCTGCGCCTTCCGCCACGACGGACATCTGATATCTCTCCTGAATGGCCTGTGTAGAGATCGCGAAGTCGTCAACTCGGGCACCGAATCCCGCCGCGGTCTGGTCGTCCGCGGAGAAGACCAGGACGAACTGCACGCTCTCCAGCAGTGTCCAGTCGACGCCGCCCAGTTTCTTCAAGTCCGCGGAAAAGCGGATCCACGAACTCTGATTTCCCGAGAAGTATGTATAGAAGGCCTGGGAGGGATTCGCCGAGTTCTGGACGCCGACGCCGAGCACGCCGTGACCGGGTCTTGTGGAGAGCTGGAAGTAGACCTCGAGCGAAGCCGTCGTTGCGGACCGAATGGTGTCGAACCGCCCCAGCACCATCGTCGTATTCACGGAAGCCGGATGATCCGCGAGGCAATCCAGGCGACTCCCTCCCGCTCCGCCGCGGACCATGTCGACCGAACTTCGAGCGGACCTCGCGGCGCAGCCAGACGTTTCGGGGTAGAAGGCGTCTCCAAGGTCCTTGTTCGTGATCCAGTTCGAGAGGCCGCTCTCGAAGTCGTCCTGAAACCCGCCGCCAGCCCGGGGAGTTGGTCTCATACCAGATGTTCTCGGGACCGAAGCGAGCCTGGCCGTAGTCACTGCCTGTCTCTCCCCGTTGCCAGGGAACTTCAGCAGGTACTCCTCTGAGCTCCTCTTACCCTCGATTCTCGTCTCGACGATGCCGAGAAACTCCTCGAGAGAGATTGTTTCTGCAGCTGAAGACGGAGTGAGTGAGAAGGTCAGAACGATACCGCCGTCCGAGAGATAGAGCGCCGCGTCGGAATCCGAGACCAAGGTCTGTGCCTCGGCCCGCGGAACGCGGCGATGCTCCCGCATCACGCCGCTGTAAGAAAGCAGATCAGCACCGGCGTATCCACGGTCCACGGCGGCGATCGGAGGCGCCAACAGCAGGAGGAAGAGGCAGGCGAGACCGGCTCTCATGTCAATCCCGTCTCAAAAGCAGATCGGGCAGCCACCACCGTCGAGGGGGGCACCCGGCGTGAGGATGTAGTTGGTCGATTGACCCGTCGAGTTGTCGATCTTGGTCGTCATGGCCGCCACCATTCCGTCCCCGCTCAGATACTCGACGATGCAGCGGACGTTCGTCCGTTCCTTCCTCCTGACGTTCTCGTTCATCTCGAGCTCCCTGAATACCGTCGCCAGCTGTCTCCTTTCGTACGGTTTCAGGGTCAGCTCTCGCGAACGGAGCGGGAGATTGGGATTGTTGTTGTCACGAAGGCTCACACGGACGGTCACGGCTCTCCCCTCGACTTCCGTCAGAGTCAGGTTCCATCGTGTCCCCCGCACCGCCTCCGACCAGACGTTCGGAGAGATCTCGAAAAGCGATTGCTCGAGCCCATCGAAGAAGAGAACCCTCGCGGATTTCTTCCCGGTCAGGAACTCCGAGCTGGCGTTGATCAACGGCAGTTCCGTGGCGCTCCCGTCGGTCCCAGTGAAAACGGTTCCGCGAAGGATGCCTCCACCCTCGACGTCGATGAACAGGGGACCCTGCATGGGAGCCGCTGGATTTGTCCCGAAGAGCTCGCTGAGTGTTCGCCTCACGGATTGCCGGGGCGAAACGGATATCGACTGCTGGCGCGTCACGGCATCTCCGGCTCCAGCGCCTGAATCGAGCAGCCGCAGCGAGAACCGGACATCGGTGGAGTTCGGGTTCTCGAATGTCAACTCTGAAACGAAGAGGTGCGAACGCGGAGAGGTAGCCGCGCCCGTGTGTTTGAGAAGTCCGCTCACGATCGAGGGGATGACGTACGTCTCGAAGCGGGAGCTCGCTCGCCCTCCCCTCTTAGAACCGGAAGGCTGACCCCCGGCACGGGGGATCCGCGCGGAGTGGGCGGACTGCAATCCCGTCGAGGTGTCGACATCCAACGCCAGGCCGGTCACCGTTCCGAGCCCGTGGAGAACTTCGAGGTCCAGACGTCCCCCAAGGATCCTGTTTTCGGATCCGAAGGCGTCGCGCACGTCCACGATCACGGTGCCGTAGCGCGGAACAGGGCGCTCAGTCTCTCCCAGCCTCTCCCCGTCCGGGTTCCAGAGCGTCAACTTGACGTTCGCGCCGTCGACGCCGGTCGTCTCGGTGAGAATCACCCGGCTTTCGAACGGCCCCACCGTTCTGATGGGACCCAGAGACGCCAGAGCCCCTGCCCGGATCCCGGCTCCCCTCGCCACGACCGGAACGGAGAATCCCGTTGAGCCGCCGCGTGCGGCGGGGCGTTCGATGTCGGAGGAAACGGCGAGGCTACCGGTCCGCTCCGGGGGGACTCTCACTTCCAGATTCCCTCTGGCCTCGCCCGCGAGTAAGAACAGCTGGGTGAGCGGATCCGTGAGATTCACGAGGCTGTTGGGAGGAACCTCGACGGCGGCGGTCCGAACGGAAGCTGGATTGCCGCCGTCGCTGCCTGAGGGCGTGAAGTACAGATCGGCGCGAAGCGAGCTGGATCCGAGGTTTCCAAGCTTCACGCGCGAGGCGTGGCTATCGCCCGACTGCGCTCCCCCAACCACATAAGGAATGATGGATGTCCGGACGCTTCCATCGAGCGCCTTGCGGAGTTCGCCCGTCTCCGGTGCCTTGTTGTCCTGTACGAGGAGTCGAGCGCTCAGCCCCGTACGGCTCTTGACCGTCAAATAGGTATAGCGAGGATACGGTGAGCTTTCCGGCTCACTCGCCCTGTCGGTGAAGAGATTCAAGGTGCGCGTCTCTCCAGCAGCCAGCGGAGTGGAATTCCACCCCGGCCCCACTCTCAGCCACACATCGGGCCCGATTTCGGCGGCCAAGTCCATGGGCGTGCTTCCCGGATTCTTCAGGGTGACGCTGAGCGGGGGCCTTCCCACATCCGAGCCCGTTACTCCAGGGAAGAAGACGACGTCCGTCTGGCGGTTCCCGAAGAGAAACACCGGAGCCGTTTCGGAAACTTCGGCCCCGATCTTGAGGTTGACGTAGCTGTACGGGACGACCGGAAGCCGGTTGGAAAGATCACGGGCGTCGGTGAAGATCAAGGCCTCGAGCGACTGGGGTAGCGAGCTCTCCATGGGATAGAACCGGATGTCAAACGATCGAGGTTCTCCCGGCTTCAACGTGATGACCGGCCCTTCGGGCAGGGGATCGGCGATCGCGAAAAAGACTCGCTCCGTCTGGCCCAGCAAGACCGTGTGTACGAGGCTCATCGCGATCGGCTTGTCCGTGATGTTCTCGAGAGTGAAGCTTGTCTTGTAGTTCTCCGGCTTGTCACCGAGCCTGATGACGACGGGCTTGGGGGTCACCGAGAAGACCACGGCGGGCCGGCTGTTTCCCACCGTGACCTTCAGTGATCTCGAGTTCGCCGATTGCAGTGCCGGATCACATCCGGCGACAGCGCGAACCCTGTGATAGTACGACCCGGGCGATGGCGCGACGAAAGTTGTGAAGTTCGTGGAAACGGACTGGGAATCCAGAATGGTGCTGAAGTCCTGGCTCGTGGAGCGCTCCACGACGTACCCGCTGCCCGCCCCACCGTCGACCGACAGCCAAGCGAGGACGTAGGTCTGTCCGGCGGCCAGTTCACCGGGGGGGTCGAACGTGAACTCCGGAACGGTCTTTGGACCGCTGCACTTCGGCGTGACACGAAACGACTGCACCGCCGACGCGTATGACAGCCGCGTGTCGCAAGAGGACGTCGCGACGACCTTCCAGTAGTAAGTCAGCCCAGGTTCCAAAGGCGGGAGCAGGAACCGCTCCTGAGTGATCCCGGACTGAAAGAGGGGCGGTGATTGGAGCACGCCGAAGTAGAGGTCATAGGAACTCGCGTTCTTCGACTCCTGCCAGCCGAGCAGCACACCCTGGGGTTCCACGAACTCTCCCTGGGCGGGAGTGGCCAGCTGAAAACTCTCCGGGGCGACGCACGCGCCGCCGAGGCGAAAACTCCTCACGGGCGACGTCGAGGTCTTGGTCGAATCGCAGCCTGCGACTGCCGCCACCTGCCAGTAGTACAGACCCCCCCCGACAACGTTCGGCACCGCGTACGAAGTCGCGGTCGTGCTATCGAGGTAGGCGGGCGGGTTCGTCGTGCCGAAGAAGAGGTAATACCGGCTGGCATCAGTTGCCGCGGTCCACGACAGCTGAGCGGGCTTGCTCACACCCGTCGCGGCATCCGCCGGCGCATCCAGCTGCAAGCCCTTCGGGGCCTCGCAAACGTCAGGCGTGGAGAACGACCACACCGCCGAAGACACGCCCGGACAGGCTCCGGCTTTTCGTGCCACGACCTTCCAGTAATAGGTCGTTCGCGGCTGCAAGTTGGCGACGGAGCAACTGACGTTGTTCTCCAACAAGGGCTGTACCAGATTGGAGACTCTGATGGTCGAGGGTGAGGGGTTCGTATCGAGTACGAGGTCGTAGAAGGACGCCTCCGCCGCCGTCTGCCAGGAGAAAGACACGGACAACGAGCCGACGACCTGGCGGTCGGAAGGAAGACTCAGTGACGGGCCCACGGTAATGCAGGGACGCGAAAACGTGGCGGTGACGGATTGCGCCCTGTCCATCGTCACGGTGCACGTGGGGGCCGTGCCGGTGCACGCGCCCCCCCAGCTCGTGAAGCTGGATGGCGGCGACGGTGTGGCGGTCAGTGTGACCTGTGACAGGAACAGGAAAGAAGCCGTGCACGACGGACCGCATCCGATTCCTCCAGGGCTGCTTCCCACGAGGCCGTCGCCATCGCCAGCCTTTGTGATGGTCAATCGCTTCTCGCAGAAGTCGATGGCAACACCCGAGGATGAGACAGCTTGTGCCTCTCCTCTCTGACCGGGCAGGACCGCCATGAAGAGTAACGCCAGCGTGACGAGTGAGGGACGGCTCCATCCGGGACGGAGGATCACAGGGACCTCGCGAGGCGGAATCCGATACTCCCGCTACGAAAGTTCGGGCCTTCATAGTCCCTTACAGCCGATCGACAAAGACCGAGATCGAGGAACCAGGAGCCCCCACGCAGGACCCTGACGGTCCCCGTCAGAGGTCCAGGCGGATCGGTCACAGCCGCCGCCGGATAGCTCCCGTACCGGTCCTGACACCACTCGGCCACGTTGCCGTGCATGTCGTACAGTCCGAAGGCGTTCGGCAACTTCAACGCGACGGGTTGGGTGCCAGAGCTGGAGTTTCCGCACCACCAGACATGGGGATCCGCCGACGGGGAGCCCCCGCAGCTCCCGCTGGCCCCGGCAGCGTCACCGAACGAGAACCTCGTCTGGGTCTGCGCCCGGGCTGCCCGCTCCCACTCGGCCTCGGAAGGCAATCGGAAGGCGCCGGCACCGGGCTGACCCGTGGAAGAAAGGTGTGAGTTGAGCTTCTCGAGAAACCCGCCGGCGCCCGCGATGTCGTTCCAGGAAACACAATAGATGGGATAGTTGTCGCCATCACCAAAAGTCCCGCAGCCGGCGTTGGTGCTTCCCATGACGGCGCGCCACTGCTTCTGTGTCACCTCGGTCTTCCCCATGTAGAAGTCGCGTGTGAGAGTCACCGGGTGGCTGACTTCATCCGCGACACGGCCTGCCTCCGCCCCAGGTGAGCCCATCAAGAAGGTTCCGGCGGGAATGCGGACCAAGACCAAGGCCACGCCTCCAGGCAAAGAGACCGTGATCTCATCGGTGCCCCCGGCTTGGTCTATGGTCACGACTTGGCCAGCGACAGTTATGGTTCCGGAGCGGGCCGGTCCGGGGTTCGAGTTAACGGCATAGGTGACGTTCTGGGTGCCGCTTCCTGTCGAGCCCGAGGTCACGGCGATCCAATCAGCGTTGCTGGAGGCTGTCCAGGAACAAGGAGTCTGCGACGTCGTGACCGTGAACGTTCCGCCGCCTCCGGAGATGGGAAACGATCTGCTGGACGGCGCCACGCTCAAGGTACAGCCGGTCGCCCATACTGTCGCGAACACAGTGGCGCACGTTCCCGCAGGAGCATTCCAGAGAATCCGCTTGTTTGCGCCATTCGGAACTCCGCGTCCCACATCGCCGGAGAGCTCAGCCGTCCTCGGCAGGACTGTCGGCGGCCCGGCCGCCGACAGCGAGAATGTCAGCGCGACGTACGCGCCCTCGGGCGGCGCCGCGGCGAGGTCATACAGGACCTCCACCGGATGTGAGCCTGTCTGGAGCTGCTGCACTCGCACATTGTTGACGGTTTGTGCATGAAGACAGGAAGTGAAAAGGAGAAACGACCATACCGCCGACAAACGGCATCTCTTCTCCGCTGCTGCCTTCGCGCTCTTCACCCGCACCTCCGGTTGGTTTCGTCACGATTCTAGCGCCGCACCCTTTCCGAAGGAAGGGCCGCCGCGCCTCAGTGCCGGACCCAGAGCGCGTCGCTGACGAGGCACATGCCGCCGTACCTCGACAGGAGCGGCCGGAGGCTCTCGAGAAGAGGCGCGAGCTCCGCCTCGTCACAGGCGACCACGAGATACGAGTTGCGGTGGAGGTCGGTCAGTTCGTCCTCGAAGCGCTCTCCGTGTCCCCCCTTGCCGCCGGCGTTTCGAATGACGGTGTAGCCGCGGATTCCCGTGGCCTCGATCAGATCCGTCACCTGGGAGAGCACCAGGGTCTCCACGACGATCTCGACGCGCTTGACAGCCTTCATCTGCTCACCTGATCAAGAAGCGGATCGCGGTCCAGTAGAGCGGGATCCCGATGCTGATGTTGAAGGGGAACGTCACGGAGAGCGACAGCAGCTCGAAGAGGCCGGGGTTCGCTTCTGGCACCGCCTGTCTCATGGCGGCCGGCACCACGATGTAGGAAGAACTCGCGCAGAGGATGACGAAGAGGAGGGCGTCTCCCCGGCCCATCCCCATCGCCCACGCCAGAAGAACGCCGATCACGGAATTGACGAGAGGCGCCACGACCCCGAAAAGGAAGAGGCGTGGTCCCACCTTCAGGAGCATGCGGGCTCTCCTCGCGGCGAGCATCCCGGTGTCGAGCAGGAAGAACAGCACCATCCCCTTGAAGATCCCCGTGGTGAACGGTTCCAGGCTCTTGCCCGCGCTGTTGCCCGTCACGGCGCCAATAACCAGGCTGCCGAGAAGAAGGAAGACAGTCCCGTTCAGAAACGACTCCCTGAGGAGGTGCCGGATGCCCGGCCTCTTCGGAGCGTCCTTTTCGCGGGGGGCGAAGTACCGCACGAGGAGAATCCCCATGATGACGGCGGGCGATTCCATGAGCGACATGATCGCGACCATGTAGCCGCCGTAGGGCACCGAGGTCCGCGTCAGGAACTCGGTCCCCACGATGAAGGTGACGATGCTGATCGACCCGTAAGTCGCCGCCATCGCCGCGGCGTCGTAGACGCTCAGGATCTTCCTCAGGAAAAAGAAGGTATACGCGGGCACGAGGAGACTCATCAGCATCGCGCCCAGGATGTAGAGCGCCACGCTCCAGGAAAGCCCGGCATGAGCGAGCTTGGCGCCGCCCGTGTACCCGATGCTGAGGAGCAAGTAGAGGGAAAAGAACTTCGGCAGGGGGTGCGGGATCTCGAGATCCGACCTCAGGAGCACCGCGCCGAAACCGAGGAAGAAGAAAAGGAAGGCGGGGGAGAGAACGTTTGAGACGATCGACCCGATCTCCATCATCTCTCCCCGAGAACCGCCATGCCGAGGCTCGAACAGCACCGTCTCCGAGTTGCCATCGGCGGGATCCTAACGGAAGGCGGGAACCGGCTCCTCCACCCTGACCCCCGGCAGCCCGATGGTAGGCTATCGCGACCATGACAACCGGGATTCAGACGAATTCCGGCGAGGGGAAAGCCTCGCCGCCTCATGAGCGTGTCCGGGCGGGTTTCGCTTCGGGGCGAAGGCCGGGCGGACGGTGATGGAGGGCTCGGATTCGCGTCTTCACCCGGCGGACCTCTCGGGCCAGAGAGTGGGGAAGTACGAGGTCCAGAAGAAACTCGGCGAGGGCGGGATGGGAACCGTGTGGGCCGCCCGAGATGTCGACCTCTTGCGTGAGGTCGCCCTGAAAGTCGTCCGTGAGGAGAAGCCCGGGCGGGACCTTCGCGAGCGGTTCATGCGCGAGGCCCGGGCCGCCGCGGCCGTCAACCACGCCGGCATCTGTCAGGTCTACGACGCCGGCGAGGACCGCGGGATCCTCTACATCGCCATGGAACTCCTGGAAGGGGAAACCCTCGCGGAGAGGCTCGAGAGAGGCGCCATCCCCGCCCCCCTCGCGCTGTCGATCTCGGAAGGGATCCTGACGGCCCTTTCGGCCCTCCATGCCCGGGGCCTCGTCCACCGCGACCTGAAGCCTTCCAACGTCTTCCTGCTCCGCCTTGGAGGCGTGAAGCTCCTCGACTTCGGACTCGTGAGGCCCGTGTCCAGCGCGGGTGGGAGCGCGCCGCTCACGGAGGCGGGAGCCGTGATCGGAACGCCCGCCTACATGGCTCCCGAACAGGTCCAGGGCAGCGAGGTGGACGCCCGGACCGATCTCTTCTCGGCCGCGGCCATCCTCTTCGAGATGCTGACCGGCCGCGCGGTGTTTCGCCGCGCCAGCATCGGGGAAACACTCGCCGCCGTCCTGCGAGACGAGCCGCCGCCCCTTCCCGAACCGCTCTCCGGCTGGGAGGGAGTCCTGCGGCCGGCGCTGGCGAAGAACCCGAAAGGCCGGCCCGTCTCTGCCGCGGCTTTTCTCGCCTCTCTCCTGCAATCCGCGATCGGTGCTGTTCCGGCCCCAGGAGGGGGTTCCGACAAGACATGGGTGATCTCGGGCTCGCCCACGCCTCCGTCGAGAGGGCCCGCCACGCCGTCGCCCGTCTCCTCGCCCGCGGCCCTGCGTCCGCGCCTCGCCGTCATTCCGTTCAGGCTCCTGCGGCCCGATCCGGACATCGACTTCCTCAGCTTCAGCCTCGCGGATGCCGTTGCACAGTCGCTCTCCTCTCACTCCGGGATCAGCGTCCGGTCCGTCCTGGCGGCGGCCCCGTTCGCCGTCCCCGCCCCCGACCTCGCGGCCCTCTCACAGAAACTCGACGTCACCCTCGCGCTCTTCGGGACGATCCTCAAGGCGGGCGGGCGCTGCCGGGTTTCGGCGCAGCTTCTGGAGGTTCCCTCCGGCCAGCTCATCTCCTCGCACACCTCCGAGGCTTCGGCGGACGACGTCTTCGGGCTTCAAGACGCCCTGACGCAGAAGATCGTCGGCGAGCTCCACCTCCCGTCGGAGAAGGGAACGGCCCGCCCGGACGTTCCGGGGAACCCGGACGCCTACGAGCTCTATCTGCGCGCCAACCAGGCGGTCATGTGGAGCCGCGACCTCTCGGTGGCCAAGGGTCTGTACCGAGGGAGCCTCGAGCTGGACTCGGCCTTCGCCCCCGCCTGGGCCCGGCTCGCCCGCTGCTACCACATGGATGCCAAGTACGGGGATGTGGTCGGCCGGGCGGAGAACAGCCAGCTCGCGGACGAAGCCCTGAAAAAGGCGCTCTCCCTCAACCCCGATCTCGCCATGGCTCACCGGCTGCGCGCCCTCATGGACGTCGAGAACGGAAGGGCGGAGGAAGCGGTGGAAAGGCTCCTCGGCATCGTGTCGAGGAATCCGGGTGACCCGGAAGGGTGGGCAGGGCTCGTCACGGCCCTGCGCTTCCTCGGGCTTCTGCCAGAATCTCTCGCGGCCCACCGCCGGGCCCGGGCGCTCGACCCGCACGTGCCCACCTCGGCTTTCCACACGTATTTCTCCCTCGGCGACGTCCCGGGGATGCTCTCCGCCACCACGAACAGCCCTTACGAGAGGGCGCTCGGGTTCAAGATCGGCGGCAGGACGGAAGACGCCCTTTCCGAGTTGCGAAGAGAACCGCCTCCGGCCCGGGGGCTGGCGAGGGAGTGGTGGCACGCGCTTTACGCGGACCTGACCGGGGATGCGCCCTCGGCCATCGCCAGCGCCCGCCGGCTGCTCGAGTTCCCCGACCCCGAGGGGCGTTACTACATCGCCTTCATCGCGGCCCGGCTGGATCCTCACCTGTCGATCCAGGCATTTCGGAGCGCGGTCTTCGGCGGGTACGTCAACGTGCCCGCCTTCGAGCGGGAAAGAGCCCTCGACGGCCTCCGGACCGACCCGGGGTTCGCGGAGGCCTTCGATGCCGCCTCGGTCCGGCACGGAAAGGCCCGTGCCCGGTTCGGCGGCTCGGTCGCCTGAGCCCGTTTGCCAGATGATCTCGAGGGTGGCCCGTTGATTCTGTCGAGCGCGCGGTCAAGCGGGCTGAGAAGCGTCTCGTGTGAGGCGCGGTTTCGTGCGCGCTCACCCGGCCTTGCCCGGCGAAGCCGGGCTAACGCGCGAGGGTGACGCTCTTGGCGGCCTGCTGCAATCGCCTCAGGAGGCCGATCGGGACGATCACGGCCCGGCAGACGACGCCAGGAGGTGGGACGGAGACGATCCGCCCCTCTTCGATCTCCGCGATTCTTCTCTGGAGGCGACCCCCGAGGATCTCGGCCTTCTTGGCAGCCTGCGCGGGACGGGAAGTCTTTTCCTTTTCGGCGAGCTCCCTGCCCGTCAGAGAGGTTGCCAGGCGGTCCCAATAGGCAACCTCCTTCTGCATCCGGCTCTTGACGGCTTCCCTCGTCCGGGCCGCGTGGCTCTCGCGCACCGCGCGCCAGCAGGAGAGAAGCTCGGTGCCGACCGTGGAGAGAATGTGAGAGACGGCGCGAGACTCGAGGTCCTCCCAGAGCCACGGTTCGAGCAGGATGCGGTCCACGGCGGGCCTCTCTTCCGCCGAAGGCGCGCGGAAGCGCAGGTACGAGTCGAGGAGCGTGTCCGCCACCTGGCCATTCGGACCGATCTCGGCGAACCCGGCGGCGCGTGCCACGACGCCGCGCGCGCCCCCCTCCAGCCGCCGGCCGTCCACGACCGTCTGTTCGAGGAAGAAGAGGACGCGGACATTGCCCTCGAAGTCGCCGGGGTCGACGAGAGCCGCGCCGAGCCTGAGGGTTTCGCGGTTCTGACTCAGAAGGGTGTCGACGAGGGTTCGGACCAGGGGATGACCGGGCCTGACGAAGGAAGCCCAGGGGAACCCGGCGACGGAGGACAGGGCCGCGTCGAAGCAGATGCGGTTGTAGCGGTCGGGCAGGCCGGACCCGGCGTGAGAGTGCGGCTGAAGCCGCAGGGCATCGGGGATCGACGGAACCTCGAACCGGCCCGGCTCGGCCGGGCGCAGCGTCCCGCCGAGCGCCTCGAGAGCCTCGCTCACGAACGACTCGACCGCCCGGGGCGGGAGGGCCGTCGAGGATCCGCTCGTCAGCTCGTCCCAGGTTTCCGTCGCGACTGCCGGGAGAGGGAGGCCGGGCAGGCCGCGCTCCTCCAGGACGAGGCGGGCCTTCTCTTGCGCAACGAGTCCCGCGAGCGCCTTGTTGAACACGGAGACAGAGGGTCCTCTGGCCAGGCCGGCGATGGGTGAAGCCGGGGAAGGGCTCCCGGCCGAGGCCACGGCCTCAGGGGACCGGAGCGTCTGGACGATCAGCTGGTCGAGGGGACGCGTCCGGAAGAGAGCCTCCAGGGTCGTCAGGAGACCGGGTCCGCCCGAGGCGGTTTCTTCTTCGTGACGCGAAAAGAGCGCCTCGAACACCCCGCCTTCCACCGTACCGGCCGAGACCAGGTTCCACGCCACGCACGGGCCGGCCTGGCCCGGCTGGAAGAGCATCGAGAAGCGTCTCGAGAGCCTCGCGGCGCTCCACGGCAGGTCCCAGTTGACGAGGAGGTGTGCTCCGAGAAAGCCAGTGCCCTCCAGTGTGCCGTCCGTCGCGACGAGCACACAGGCGCGCGCGTCATCGCGGAACCGTTCCAGGGTGGAGCGCCGGGCCTCCCGCGAGAGGCCGGCGTGAAGCGTCACGACCGATCCTGGACGAGCCAGGAGAGACGAGATCTTCGCGGCGGCGTAGTCGAGAGAGTCCTTGTGTTCCGTCAGGACGAGGAGCTTCCGGCGGTCGCCGGAGCCGTCGAACATCAGGTTCTCGTACTCGAGAAGCGGGCGCAGGTCGGCCCACTTGCTGTCGGTCGTGCCGCGGAAGATCTCCTTGGCGATCGTCTCGGCGTCCTTCAGGGCGGCGATCTCGGCCCGCAGTTCGGCGAGCGAGCGCGCGGGCGTGGCCATGTCGAGGAGTCTTTCCTCCAGCGGCTCTCTCTCGCCGGGAGGGAGGTCGTCGATATCGGCTGCCTCCCTGGCCGTCAGGACCGGCGCCACCTCCTCGAGAAGGCCCGAGACGAACGCCGCGGTCTTGAGCACCTCCGCTCTCGTCAGCAGGGCTTCGAGGCGCTTTCGCCGGTGGTAGAGCGCCTGGAAGATCGCCTCTGGAGACGACGTCAGCCTGCGCAGGAGGAGAGACACGGCCAGCCGCACGGGTTCCCGCCGCTCGGGTGAGAGCCTGTCCGCGAGATCGAAGAGCCTTCTTGCGTGAGAGGTCACGAGAGACTGGAGCCGTCTCTCGGCCTCGGAGGGCGAGTAGAGGCGAGTCCTGACCTGAAGGTCGTGATAGAGGCGAGAGCCGTCCCCCCAGAAGAGCTGCTCGCGGGGGAGCCGCCGGCCGAGATCCGAGGCGCCCGTGGCGTGGATGCCCTCGCGGTAGGGGCCTTCGAACCGGTCGGGGTCCAGGAGAGACATCAAGAGCTGGAACTCCTGTTCGTTCCCGTCGTGGGGCATGGGCGAAAGAAGCACCAGGTGGCGGCTCTTCTGCGACAGGAGCCGGCAGAGCCGGAACCTCTCCGACTCGACGGGCTCTCCGTCCACGAACGAGGCCGGGAGCCGGTGAGCCTGGTCGATGACGACGAGATCCCAGGTCCACTCGGGGCGGTCCAGGCGGAGCTTCGTCTCGATATCCCGGGACAGGAGCTCGAGCCTTGCGATCGCCAGGTTCGTCTCCGCAACAGTCTTGAAGGCGCGGGCGGACTCGAGCTGGTCCGCGGGCACGATGTCGAACGCGAGTTCGAAACGGCCCAGAAGTTCGTCCTGCCAGGCTTCCGCGGCCGTTCCTGGGCAGACCACCAGGCAGCGGCGGATCTCGCCGCGCAGCATCAGCTCCTTGATCAGGAGTCCGGTGGTGATCTTCTTTCCGGCCCCCGGAGCGTCCGCGAAGAGATAGCGGATCGGGTGGCGCAGGAGGAGATCCCGATAGACCGCGTGGACCTGATGGGGAAGCGCCTCCAGAAGCGAGGTTCGAAAGCCGAGGAAGGGATCGAAGAGATGGGCGAAGCGGAATCGAACGGCCTCGGCGGCAAGGCGAAACGCCGCTGAGTTGCCCGTGAAGAGATTGCTCTTCACGCTTCCGAGAAGCTCGAGGGCCTCCTCGTCGGAGCGCGAGAGGAGCCGGACCCCGGTCTTCCCGGCCGCGTCCTGGTAGCGGAGCTCCACGGACGATGTTCCGAGCCACTTCACTTCCACGACGACGGCGGGGCCATCCGGCACGATCCCGGCAATCGTCATCCCGTGAGTCACGTCTTCGAGGCGAAGCACGGCACCCTCCGTCGAGGCCTCCTGGGAGGTCTTCCGCTGTTTGGAGGAAGTCTAGCGGAGGAGGGGCGCCCGGGGAGAGTGAAGGGGTCGCGTCACTTCTTGGGCATCATCAGCCAGAGCGCGACGAAGATCAGGACGATGGCCGCCACCCGGCTCGGATCGATCGGCCGCGAGTGCAGCCCGAACCATCCGGCGCGGTCGATCAGGATGCCGGCCGTCAGCTGGCCGGCGAGCACGCCCACCATCGCGGCCCCGACTCCGATCTTCGGCACGACGAGGATGATGGCGCTGACGTACAGCGCTCCGAGGATCCCGCCCAGGAACTGCCACGGCGAGGCCTCCACGACCGCCCGAAGAGATCCCCTGCCCAGGATAGGCAGAAGAGCGAGGAGCAGAAGCGCGCCGACCGAGAAGGAGACGGTCGCGGCCTCGAAGACCCCGGTCTTGCGGGCGAGCGCCGCATTGATCGGGGACTGGAAGGTGATGAGAGCACCCGCCACGACCATCAACCCGATGTAGAACCAGATCATCCGACGCACTCTCCAGCGACGCGAGCTCGCCACGGTCCGTCAAGCATAGGCACGGCCGAACCTCTCCGCAAAGAACTCCGACAGGTTGCCTCCCTTCCGCGTCTCGTGAAAGACTCCGCCGCACCCGTACAGGGAAAGTGAACACGAGGAGTTCTCAGATGAGGATGAAGGGTCTCGTTCTGTGTCTGCCGCTTGCCGCCATTCTGGCCGTGTCCGCCAGTGCGCAAGAAAAACAAGATAAGAAACCCGCCGCGGGGGATCAAAAGGCGGCGGCACCCGACAAGGACGCCGCCATGAAGGCCTGGATGGACTACATGACGCCCGGCGCCCCGCACAAGGGCTTCGAGAAGATGGTGGGAAAGTGGACCGTCAAGGTGAAGGCCCAGATGGACCCCGGCCAGCCGGCTGAAGAGTCGGAAGGCTCCGCCGAGTTCAGCGTCATCATGGGCGGGCGGTACATGGAAGAGAAGTTCGAGGGGAAGATGATGGGCCAGCCCTTCGAGGGGCGCGGGATCACCGCCTACGACAACGGCAAGAAGAAATACGTCTCCGTCTGGATCGACTCCTCGATGACGGGAGTCATGACCATGACGGGAACGATGGACCCGGCCGGGAAAGTCCTCACCTCCACGGGCGACATGTACGACCCGGCGACGAAGAAGTCCTCCAAGGTCAAGGGCGTCATGACCGCGGTCGACCCCGACACGGCTCGGTTCGAGATGTGGATGCCGGGCAAGGACGGGAAGCTCTGGAAGGGCCTGGAGATGACCTACACGCGCAAGAAGTGAACGGAAGGGCCCGGCTCTCCGCGGACCGGGCCCAACCCCTCTCCGGCTACTCGCCGGAGCCCTCGTCCGGAAAGAAGATCCTCTCTATCGGGAGCTGAAACAAGCGCGCAATCTTGAACGCCAGCGGAAGACTGGGATCGTACTTCCCGCGTTCGACCGCGTTGACCGTCTGCCTCGAGACGCCAAGCCGGTCAGCGAGATCGGCCTGGGACCATCCGCGCTCCGCTCTCAGAACGGAGAGGATGTTCTTCATGAATAGCGCCTGTGAGAAACGAGAAGTCCGATCGCAACCAGCAGCGCGGGCGCGATCAGCAGGTCCGCCGGATCCAGTCGTGGCAGCCAGACGGCCGCGGTCCGCAAGTTGAGATAGACCGCCGTCACCGGTACGTACAGGACGAAGGCAAAGGCGAGACCTTCGAGCGCGATTCGCTGCAACATCTCGTCCAGTGTGCCGCGCAACATCCGCCAGAAGAACACCGCCGCAAGGACCAGCGGAACAGAGGCGAGAACGGCCAGAACGACCCGCGCCGGGGCGGGCAGCCACCCCGCTCGCTCGCCGAGACGGATCACCAGGTTCCCGCACAGAGACACCGCGAGAGACGCCAAGTAGAGCCCATAAAGGACGCCCCCCGGGGTTCTGGACGCTTCTGAAACAGCCATGTCGAGTAGTCTCCTTTCTCGCGGGGACGAGTAAAGCGTGCTTGACACTAAATGTCAAGTCACCTTGACATCCATGGGGGCAGAACGCGGCAGCTCCCGGACCCGTCGGGGGAACCTGGTAGGGGATGTCTGTCAGGGCCGGCCCGGTCGGCTCGTCGTGGCAGGCCTCGGCCGCCCCGGCAGGGCGCCCGCCCCGTTGCCTCCCCTTGCGAAGGGGAGGCCGGGCCCGCAGGCCCGGGAGGGGTCCGCGCCCGCCCAAATGACGCCCGCCTTCTTCATGTGGACCGCTCGTGGACCCCTCCGGCGCTCACGCGCCACCTCCCCTTCGCAAGGGGAGGCTCGGAGGGAGGCGCAGGCACGGCCTCCACACAATCAGCAGCGCGCCCTCTCGGGGCACCTTCGAGTGGAGAGGTGCCGTTTGGCCGGAACGTCGCTCCAGCCGATCACGCGCGGCGGCGCCAGGCCGTCTCCCACCCCCGTAGCCTCGGCCGCCCCGGCAAGGCGCCCGCCCCGTTGCCTCCCCTTGCGAAGGGGAAGCCGGGCTCGCAGGCCCGGGAGGGGTCCGCGCCCGCCCAAATGACGCCCGCTTCCTTCATGTGGACCGCCCGTGGACCCCTCCGGCGCTCACGCGCCACCTCCCCTTCGCAAGGGGAGGCTCGGAGGGAGGCGCAGGCACGGCCTCCACACAATCAGCAGCGCGCCCTCTCGGGGCACCTTCGAGTGGAGAGGCGCCGTTTGGCCGGAACGTCGCTCCAGCCGATCACGCGCGGCGGCGCCAGGCCGTCTCCCACCCCCGTAGCCTCGGCCGCCCCGGCAGGGCGCCCGCCCCGTTGCCTCCCCTTGCGAAGGGGAGGCCGGGCCCGCAGGCCCGGGAGGGGTCCGCGCCCGCCCAAATGACGCCCGCTTCCTTCATGTGGACCGCCCGTGGACCCCTCCGGCGCTCACGCGCCACCTCCCCTTCGCAAGGGGAGGCTCGGAGGGAGGCCCCGGCACGGCCTCCACGTCATCAGCGACGCGTCCCCTCGGGAACCGTCATCGGCAACCAGCTCCCGTCCGAGGTTCCGGCCCCGGGGTAGGCACCGTCGTTGAGGACGCCATACGCCACGAAGTCCGAGGCTCCCGAGGCCACGCGCACGCGTGCCCACCCGCGCGACGCACCGGCCTGGGTCAGCACACCGGAGATCTGCATCCACTCCCCACCGAAAAGAGAGTAGGGCCCGAGAGTCTTCGCGAGACCGCCGGTTTCGCCGTCGAAGACGTCGACGAAATAGGTAACGAGCGAGGCGTCACCAACTCGGGCGTCGGCGATTCCCAGGTTCGAACGGGAACCGCCATCCTGTTTTAGTCCGTGAATCCAGGCCTCGACGGACGCGCGCTTCTGGCCGGGACTCGCGGGGTACGAGATGCCGAACGTCCCACCCACGACGGCGTCGGGATTCGGACAGGAGGTGCGAGCCAGGGCGAAGACACCCTCGACGAAGAGCGTGCCGGCGTGGCTTTCCCCGGCCGGGAGAGCGAGCCCGAGAGTCGTTCGCAGATGGGCAATGACGTCCGGAATCCGGACTTGCCTCCCGGCCGGGATCGTCACCGTGCCGGAGACTGACGGCCCGGAAGCGATCTGTGGGGACGGCGTGTAGGTCAGCTTCGCGTCGACCGGGACGGCGGAGGCATTCACGAGCACCAACTCCGTGGAGTAGAGAACGCCTCCCGAGGAGAGTCGGAGGACGATCGGGACCAGACCCGCGCTTCCGCCTGGTTCGAGGTAGCTCCCGTCGGAGGTTCCTCCGCCCGCCGATCCGCCATCGTTCACGACGCCGTAGACCTGGATCGTGTCGCTCCCTCCACCGGTGCGGGTCACCGTCACCCACCCGTTCTTCACGCCAGCGGCGGCCAGGACAGATGTCCATTGCTTCCACTCGCCGCGAGAGGGAACCCACGAAACCGGGGAGCCGGCGGCCTTTCCCGTGTCGCCATCCCAGGCCTGGATCGAGAGTGTCGGAGGGCCGGAGCCGTCGGACATCTCCGCGATGGCGAGGTTCGAGCGGAAGGAGCCATCCTCGCGAAGGCCGTAGACCGTGACCGCGGGAGTGGTGCCGGCCGTACCAGGGACCGCCGGCAGGAAGAGCCCGAACGAGCCCCCCGCGGCGCCGGAATTGGGGGTCGAGGTCCGCGAGCCAGCGAAGATGGCGGCGGGATCGAGAGCATCGGGTGCCCAGATGGCGAGGGAGCCGATGGCGGACGTCCCTTCGGTGAGTGAGTAGCCCCTGGTGCGAAGCCAGGCGATCACGTCCGGGATGCGGAGTTCGCGTCCTGCCGCGAGTGTCTCGGTGATGATGGGTCCACCCTGCCCGGGCGTGCCCGGAGCCGCGCGGTAGAGAAGGGCGAGGCGAGCCGGCGTGGAGCCACGATTCACGACCACGAGGTCCGAGGAGTAGCGGGACCCCGCCGCTCCCGGGGCGTCGAGGACAGCCGGGATGTCGAGCCTGGGACCGGACGAGGGGATCGGGTCCCCGCTCGTCTCGGCGGAGCGGCATCCATCGCCCTCGCAAGCGACGAGGGCATGGAGCATGGTCGAAAGGCGGCTGAGCGAATCGGGTTCGGACGCGGCGACGGTAGAGGCGATGTTCTCGAGCTGATACGGATCCGACTTCAGATCGTAGAGTTCGCGCTCGCCCCCCTCGTACTCGATGTACGTCTGGGAGGAGGTCCTGAGCCCGTGGAACTCAGGCATGGGCGTGGCGGCACCGGGCACCGGGCGGCTGATCTCCTGGGGGGTGTCAGGTGGTTCGAGGGTGCCCTTGAAGACCTCGCCCGTCTCGAAGGCCTTCGCGGCTGCCTCCGTGTCGACGAGGTCCTCGACCTCCGACTGCTGAGTGAAGTGCTGGATCAGGAAGGCGCGCCGGAACTTCGCTGGATTCACGCTGGCTCCGTGAAGGAGCGGAACGAGGGATCGGCCGTCGACGAAGGAGGGGATGGGGGCGCCGGCGAGTTCGGCCCAGGTCGGAGCGAGATCGACGTTGCCCGCGAGGTGAGAGAGGGTGCTCGCCGGGGAAACACCCGGGCCCCGGACGAAGAGCGGGACGCGGATGTCCTCCTCGTAAGGCGCCTGCTTGCCCTGGACCAGGCGGTGCTGACCCATGTGGTAGCCGTTGTCGGACGTGAAGAAGATGTAGGTCCTGTCGAGCTGGCCTGTTTCGGACAGGGCCGTGACGAGACGTTCGACCATCTCGTCGACGGCCTGAAGGGACTGAAGGCGCTTGCGGTACGCGCCATCCAGCGCCACTTCGTCGGCCCTCGTCATCGAGGGCTGGGTGCGGACCCACTCGGGCTTGTCGCTGACGTCGGCCTCGTTGAAGGAGGGCGGCCTGGGCGCGCGGGCTCCGGCAAACAGGGTTTCGTGGCGGGGCGCTGGAGTCGCGGGCGAGTGCGGCGCATAGGGGGTGAGGAAGAGGAAGAACGGCACGTGGTCAGAGCCGGCCTTGCGGACGAAGGACTCTGCCTTGCCGGCGATGACGTCGGTCAGGTAGTCGGACGCCTTGTGGCCATAGGCGACCAGCCGCCCGTTGTCGTTGAGCTGGTAGTCGTACTCGCTGTAGGGGCTGCCGCCGGATGGACTCGCCCACTCGTTCCAGCCCGGAGGGATGTAGGTCTTCTCGTTTCCGGGATAGCCGTTCAGGTACTTGCCGTAGAAGGCGGTCCTGTACCCGGAAGCCTGGAGCCATGTCGCGGCGGTTGAAGAGTCGTTGTGCGCAGCCAGGAACTGGGCGTAACCGCCGTTCGGGGGGCTGTTGGTCAGGACGGTCGTGTTTCTGGCGTACTGGCCGCGCAGCGTGGTTGAGCGGGACGGACAGCAGAGAGAGACGTTGACGAAGTAGGAATCGAAGCTGACCCCCGCCTCGGCCACCAGGGCCTTGGTCTTGGGCATGAACGCGGGGAGGGCGGCGTCCATGTCGTCGACCAAGATGAAGACGATGTTCGGCTTGTCGGAAGCGGCTCTGGCGAAAGACGCCGGTACCGAGAAAGAAAGGAGCAGGAGGAAGAAGGGGGTGAGTCCGGCGGTCCGTCGCATGTATCACCGGACGCAAGGAGGAGGCGATTCGTTTACCGGGAACCCCCAAGACCGGGGAAGGATGACGGCGAGCAAGGGGAGAGTCCCGGGTGAGACCGCGTCATCGATCCTGGCGTCAGGGCAGGTCTGGCCGATCCCCGCATGACGTGAGGGCGCGTCCGGTATCGCCCATTTCATTGATGCGGCCCTGACCCCGGAGGGGCAGAATCACAGACTGCGCCGGCGAAGTGGAGGAGCCCCAACGATCCTCCGTGAGGTGGTCGTCGTGCCACCCGCCCGGCCGCGATACGTGACACGATCTCTGCGCATCTGGAGCGGAGGGAATGGGCGAACGGGTAGAGAGAGACACCATCGGCCGCTACGAGGTCGAGCGGCTCCTCGGCAGGGGGTATCAGGAGCTCTGTGTAAGCAGTAGGATTTCTCGGTCCGCCTGCTCGTGGCCGGAATTCGCCGGCCGGCGTCTCTCCCGATCCTGGGGCCGCTTGCACGCTCTTGCGCCCGGTACATTCT
>JAJVIN010000004.1 GCA_022071945.1 Thermoanaerobaculia bacterium
TTCCCTGGCCGTCCTGTCGACCCGCCTCAGGCGCCTTCGGCGGATGATGCTGATCAGAACCCTCTCTACACGGGTGGATCACTTCTCACGAGCACACGTGGATCACTTCTGGCGAGCGTTGAAGGTCGTGCGTCTCGTTGTTGTCGACGAGGCCCGGCCTCGGCCTGTTCCGGGCCGCATGAAGGGGCGGCTCGTCATGGCTCCGGACTTCGATGAGCCGCTCGAGGACTTCGCGGAGTACCGGTAGTTCCCGATGGCCAAGCGCCTTCTTCTCGACACGCATGCCTTCCTCTGGTTCGTCTCGGACGATCCGAGGCTGCCCGTGCCTCCACGAGAGGCGATCCTCGAACCGGAAAACAGCCGCTACTTGAGCGTGGCGAGCGTCTGGGAGATGGCGATCAAGATCAGTCTGGGGAAGCTCCGGCTGGACGTCACCCTGGACGAACTCATCGAATCGGAAGCGACCGGCAACGGGATCTCCCTGCTTCCTCTCGAGCCGCGCCATGCGATCTCGGTGGCGGCCCTCCCGTTTCACCATCCCGACCCATTCGACCGGATTCTCGTCTGTCAGGCCCGGGCGGAGAGCCTGATCGTGGTGAGTGGTGACACGGCGCTGGATGCCTATCGCGTCGCGAGGCTGTGGGGATGAACGGGGGCTGCCAGCTCATGAACCCCTGCGTGACTGACGACCCAGTTCCCTCCCCTCCCGCCGCTGGTTCCACCGCTCCTCACAGAGCCTCCTGCACCACCACACTGGTGTCAAAATGATGTCTCGAGGTCTGTCATGGCGAGCTTGACGCTCAAGAACATCCCGGAAGATCTTCACGCCGCGCTCAAGGCCGAGGCGGAGGCCCATGGCCGTAGCCTGACGAAGGAGGTCTATGTCCGCCTGCGCCTCTCGATTGCCGAGAAGCGGACCGGCGACGCGAACGAGCACCTCCGCAAGGCCAGGAGTCTCCAGCGGCGGTTGAAAGGGCTCCATATCGACGATGACTTCCTTGCAGCCGCCAAGCGGGAAGGAAGGCCGTGATCGTCGTCGATACCAACGTCCTGGCCTACTTCTGGGTGCCTGGGGAGTTCACCGAGGCGGCCCGGCGGCTCGCCACTCTCGACGGCGACTGGAAGGTCCCTCCGCTCTGGAGATCGGAATTCCGAAATGTTCTGGCGACCCTCGTCCGGAATGGCAGGATGAAGGAGGGAACGGCCATCGACATCGTCCGGGCGGCCGAGAACCAAATGGTGGAAGGAGAATGTGCCGTCGACTCCGAAGCCATCCTCCGGCTGGCTGCCTCCTCAGGCGCGTCAGCCTATGACTGCGAGTTCGTCGCCTTGGCCACCGACCTGGATGTCGCTCTCGTGACTTCTGATCAGAAGCTGGTGCGCGCATTCCCTGGCCGCGCACGCCTCCTGGCAGACTCCGTGAGGGAGGCCCGATGACCCTTCTCCGCGAGCTGCACCCTGAAGCCGCCATTCCAGGCGTCTATGTCTGTGAGGGACTCTAGGGTCACTTCAAGCCCTCGAACGTGAAGAGGTCCGAGAGCATCCGGCCGTACGAGTAGGCGTACGACCGGCCGTCGGGCGCGATTTGGACCGAGTAGATGACATTGACGCCCGTTGCATCGCCCGGCATCAGCTCCTTCCACTTCTCCTCGCGGCCGGTCGCGAGTTCGTGGAGAACGACGTTCGCGGGAAGAGTCCGCCCGTGGCGAAGGTAGATCCACCCGTCCCGGGAGGCCGGGCCCACCACATCGTCGGTTGGGCCTATCCCGCCAAGCGTCTCCGGCTCGCCGCCATCGATCGAAAAGATCCGTGTCGCGCGGTCCGCGCTTCTGGCGAGGAAGCGTTTCGCGTCGAGCGGAAAGAAACGGACGATGCCTTCAGGCGTCAACGGGCGGGGATCGCCTTTTTCGGCGTCCACGAGGAACACACGGCCTTCTTTCCCCGCTGCGGCCGCGAGCATGAGGAAGCGCCGGCCGTCCGGGAGCCACTTCGCGAACCACGGCCGGATGCCCGGGAAGTCATATGCCCTTGTCTCTCCGGCACCGGTCGGATACACCACGAGCCGGAACCCCCCGGTCGCTCGGATCGTCGCGAGGACACGCTTGCCGTCGGGCGAGATCGAGTCTGGGGAGCCCTCCCCGAGCCGGATCGCGGGAGATCCATCCGTCGCTCGGATGCAGACGGCGTAGTTCACCCCGTCCCACGCGTTGCATTCCGTGAACGCGACCGTCTTCCCGTCGGCGGAGAGGTCATTGAGAAGGCTCCAGCCGTACCAGGTGAGGTCCCGCTCTGAGGCCGGCCCGCCCCCGGACGCCAGGATCTCGACGCGGTGGACGTCGTTCTTCAGCAGGACGCGCCCGTCACGCGCGACGTCGGCGAGCACCAGCTTTCCGGTCCCCTGGTAGAGGTCGCGCACGCGCCCGCGGAGGGAGACCGCGCGGAGACCCTCGCCCGCCGCCGTAAACCAGATCTCCTTTCCGTCGGGCGACCACGAGAGGCCCTGTACGCCCGAGAAGTCCGTCAGCTCCACCTTTCTTCCTGAGAGGTCGACGGTCGCGATACGGCCCCGGTTTTCGCCAGAGGATGGATAGTCCGCGAAAGCGATGAGACCGCCGTCCGGGGCGATTCGCGGGTCGCCGATCCAGCCCCGGCTCTCGTAGAGGAGCTTCCCGATAGGGTATTCGAGCCGCCGCCGGCCGTTCACGACCCTCACGATCGCGAGTTCCTTCCCGTCCGGAGAGAAGTCCGCGAATTCCACGTCCTCGAGGACCTCGCGGGGCGCGACCCCTCCGGCGACCGGGAGACGCGCGAGAGTCCCCGAGTGGACGAACGCTCCCGAGAACCGGGGTCGAAGCGACACGGCCATCTCCCCGGCCTGCGAAACGGCGAGGACCTCGGCGTCCGGGAGACCGAGGGGACGGGCGTCGGGACCGTCGCTCCTGCCGAGGAAGATCTCCTGCGGCCCCCCTTCCCACGCTGCCGTGTAGATCACGCTCTTTCCGTCCGCCCCGAATTTCCCGTTCCAGATCGAGCCGCGCCGAAACGTCAGCTGGCGGATCGCCGGGAGCGCCGCGGCGGGTTGCCGCGCGCGGAGTGCCCAGCCAGCTGCAAAAGCGGCAACGAGAGCGAGCACGACGGTGACACCCGCGAGGAGGCGGCGCGGGTCCCGCACGGCCAGCGTTGCCGCGGGGGCCGAGGTCTCGGTGAGCTCCGCGAGTCCGAACGCGACGTCGCGCGCCGAGTAGAAGCGCTCCTCAGGCTTCTTCTCGAGGCAGTGGAGGACGATCCGCTCGAGCCCTGGCCGGACGTTCCGGTTCGTCGCCGCAAGGTCCGGCGGCTCCTCTTTGAGAATTGCCGTCATCGTCTCCGCCGCGGTGGCACGCGTGAAGGCGCGCGTTCCCGAGAGCATCTCGTACAGCACGCAGCCGAAAGAGAAGATGTCCGAGCGGTGGTCGATGGCCTCGCCACGGACCTGCTCGGGAGACATGTAGCTCAGCGTTCCCATCACCGTGCCTGGCTCCGTGTGCCAGCTCTCCGTCGGCGCGCTCGTGTCGTCGGGGCCCTTCACCCGCGTCTGCTTGGCGAGACCGAAATCGAGAATCTTGACGTGCCCGCCCTTCGTCACGAAGACGTTTTCGGGTTTCAAGTCACGGTGCACGATTCCCTTCTCGTGAGCCGCGGCGAGGCCCCTGGCGATCTGGATCGCGTATTCGACGGCCTTTCGCTGGGGAAGCGCGCCGGCCGAGAGCGCGCCTCGCAGCGTCTCGCCTTCGAGAAGCTCCATGACCGCGTAAACGGTCTCCTCGTGTCGTCCGAAGTCGAAGATCGCCAGGATGTTCGGGTGCGAGAGCGCGGCCACCGCACGCGCCTCGCGCTCGAAACGGGCGAGCGTCTGGGCGTTTCTCGGGAGCGACTCCGGGAGGACCTTGACCGCCACGTCGCGTTCGAGTTTTGGATCCCGGGCCCTGTAGACCTCCCCCATCCCGCCCGCGCCGAGGGGCGAGACGATCTCGTACGGGCCGAGGCGGGTGCCGGGCAGGAGCGTCATCGGCGATTCAGTGTTTTCGGAGTGAGGCTCATTCTCCCGCATCCTTTGCCGCCGCGCCCTCCGCGGCCGGGAGGCGCCACTTGAGACGGTAGACCCGTGCCGGAGCGAGGCCTGCCTCGAGCGCGGCCCGCACATCGTCCGCTCCCGGCGTTCCCTTGACCGTCCTGGGCAGCGCGGCGAAGGCGTCGATATCCAGCTTGCCGGTGGGTTCCAGACCTTCCGGCGACACGAGCACGGAGATCGGCTCGGGCGTGACCCAGCGCTCCAGAAGACCGTTCATCGCGCCCCAGATCCCCACGGACGGGGCGCTCCAGAGGTTCCCCTCGCCGTGACGGAATCCGGCCACCTCTTCCGCTGGCCCCGGCACCTCGACGGACAAGACCGCGGGAAACGGGTCGTAGACGAGGCGCGAGAGCTCATCGAGTGTGAAGGCCTCCTCCTCGGCGATCGAGAAGACCGAGGTCAAGGCGCCCATGGCGTCCTTCAGCGACTCCGCAAGAACCGCCTCCGCCTCGCTCACCGGGAAGCGCTCGTCGAGCTTCTCCCCGCCCAGCCGGTCGGCGAACACGTGAGCGAGGACGTCACGCGCTCTCTCCGGCCTGTCGTCGAGGTAGTGGTACACGGTAGCGGTGGCGCGCAGATAGTTCGTGGCCTGGCCGGCGAAACGCCCGAGCGCCTGGTTCACGATCTGGCGTTGTCTCGCGGTGGCGCGCAGCGTCCGCGCCGGGTGGATCTCGAGGGTTCGCTCCAGGCCGGAGGCGGCGACGAAGGCGCTCACGGGCACTTCCGAGAAGAGACGCGTCACCGCATCCTGGTCTTCCAGGAGGGCCGAGCGTTCGACCGTCCGGAGTTCACCCTTTTCCCACCCGAAGGTGACCCGCTCGCGCGGGGGAGAGAGCGGTCGCAACGCGCGAGCCCAGAAGTCGTCGTTGCGCAGGGCGGCTTCCCGCGCTGCCGAGATCCTGTCTTGAACGGGACGGGACTCGTCTTTCCCGCCCCGGATCCTGGTCGTCGCGAAGACCTGCAGGTGTCCAGCCTGGTCGAAACGGAGAAGGATCGATTCCCGGATGGGCGGCTCGGGGATGCACGAGACGACCATCGATGCCGCGACGGCAACGGCCAGCAGGCGGATGTGAGCGCGGCCAGGGCTCCTCATTTTGGTCAATTGTGCATCACCCATGTTGACCAGCCTGGTCGACCGTCTCGGGTTCCTTTCATGGACCCCGGCCCGCCATCACGGTCAATTCCATCGCATGCTCGTGGCCCAGGCGCTCGTCGAGGGGCTGACGCTCGTGACCCGCGACGAGAAGATCGCCCGGAACGAGGTCGCCGTCCTGCGCATTCCCTGAGCCCGCGCGGATTGAGTGGTTCTTCGCCTCGCCCCAGACTCATTTAACCGGCCTTTCATCCGCCGTTCAATCGGTTCCCGAACGGCTGGCCCATCGTTTCCGCACAAGAGGAAAAGAAGAATGCTCCTGTGCGACTTTCACGTGCATTCGACCTGGTCCGACGGAAAGCTGACCATTCCGGAGATCGTGGAGCTGTTCGGGCGCTCCGGCCACGACGCCATCGCGATCACGGACCACGTTGTCAATACGGACACGCTGATCGGCAAGACGGCACACCGGTTGAGACTCTCCGTCACGAGGGAAGGGTTTGGTGCCTACCTGGCCGAGATCGAATCCGGGGCGAAGAGAGCCTGGGACACTTACCGGATGGTCGTTCTGCCCGGGGTCGAGCTGACGAGAAACGCGACGACCGGCGGAAAGTCGGCTCATGCGCTCGCCCTCGGCCTGACTGAATTCGTGCCGGCGGACGGGCCGATGGAAGAAGTGCTCGCGAGAGCCAGGGACAAGCGAGCCATCACGGTTGCTTGCCATCCCAACGAGCAGTCGGGCTGGTTCGCCAACACCTTCTACCTCTGGAACAAGAAGAACGAGGTCACGCCGCTTCTCGATCTCTGGGAGGTCGCCTGCCGCTGGGACCTCTTCCCGCCGGTGGCGCGCGAGGGGTTCCACTTCGTCGGGAACAGCGACTTCCACCAGCCGAGGCACCTCTACGCGTGGAAGACGCTCGTCGATGCGGAACGGGACCCGAAGGCAATCCTGGCCGCGCTGAAAAAGGGGGAACGCCTCGGCGTCACGCGGCTCGCTCCGCCGGTTCCGGAACCCGCCGGACTCAGTCCCGCGGAACTTGCCGGGTGCCCGTGCATCCCGGCCTTCACGGCGGCCTGAGAGGAGGACGGAAGATGCTGGCTTTCCTGTTTTTCTCGGTCCTCGCCCTCTGCGGAACTCTCCTGATGACGGGCCTTTCTATCCGGGCCCTTTCGCACTTCCGGAGGCCGGACCCTTTCGGAGCAAGCCCGCCAGAAGAGGCGGGCGGTTCCCTGCCGGACGGTTCTTCTCCCTACCGGCCGGAGGTGTCGATTCTCAAGCCGCTCTGCGGGCTTGATGACGGACTGGAAGAGAACCTCCGGTCGTTCGCGCGGCTTCAAGGCGCCAGGTACGAGGTGATCGGCTCGGTGGAACGCCCGGACGATCCGGCGGCCGAGGTGTTCAGGCGCGTGGCGGAGCAACACCCCGGCGCCAGGTTTCAGCTCGTCGTGGGGGGCGGTGGCTCCGGCCTGAATCCGAAGATCGCGAGGCTGATCGCGGCGTCCCGGATGGCGAGCGGAGACATCCTCTTCGTTTCGGATTCGAATGTCCGGTGTGCCCCGGAGGCCCTCGGCGAGACGCTATCGCCCATCAGACGAGGTGAGGCGGAAGCCGTGTCGAATCCGTTCGCCGGCCACGGGGCGAGAGACACCGGCTCTATCGTGGAAGCCCTGCATCTCCTCGGTTTCGTGATCCCGGGAAACCTCCTGGCCCAGGCGAGCGGAAGGCCCTGTCTCGTCGGAAAGTCCTTCGCGCTCAAACGAGAGGCACTCGAGCGAATCGGAGGCTTCGTGAGATTCCGCGACATTCTGGCCGAGGACCAGGCAATCGCGCTGGCGCTGGCCCAGACCGGAGCGAGAGTGGTCTACAGCCCTGTCGTCGTCGCCAACATCATCGAGAGGCGGTCGATCGCACGGGCCCTGGCGCGCCAGATCCGGTGGGGGAAGATCCGGATCTCGTTCTCTGTCTGGCTCTATGCGGGCGAGTTCCTGATGAATCCGCTCCCGCCGGCGATCCTGGCGTGTGTCTGTGGGATTCTGGCGGGGCTGCCGGCCGCGGTCGGCCTCTTCGTGCCCCTTCTCGTCGCCGGGTCACGAATCGGTCAGGCGATCCTGCTGGATGCCGCCACGGGAGGGAGGCTCCCCGCACGCGGTTTCTGGGTGGTGCCCTTCGCGGACCTCCTCCAGTTTGGAGCTCAGTTCGTGCCGTTCTTCTCGCGCAGTGTCGACTGGAACGGGCACCGGGCGCGGCTCGGTCCGGGGACCATCATGATTCCACTCGAACCGATGGCGTCCTAGGGCGCCCTGGGGGAGGCGGCAAGGCAGGACCGAAGGGCCTGGTTTCTTCAGGGCCCCGCAGACGTACGAACGCGGCTCCTCACGGTTTGTGTCCGGATTCCGTGTTGAACACCTTGGCGGCCTGCCGCGTGACGGTCCATGTTCCGGAGGGGGCTCGAGAGAACGTGAAGATGTCGTACTTGCCCGATCGTTTACGGGACGGAAACGCGGCGACGGAAGCTGTTGAGTAGCCCCATAGCTCCGAGACCGGACGTATGAGCTCGAAGACCTCGAGGGCTTCGCGATCGAGCTCTCCGGATCGGGACTCGGACAGCTTGGTCACGTACTCGAGCGCGAAGGAGTCTTGCCTGGGGTCTCGCTCGTCATGCTCGATTCCCCAGACCAGAAGACAGGACGTGACGTCCACGGTCTTGCCAGACGGCAGGCGCTGCCTTGTGACGGGCTGCTCGAAGACCTGGCCGCCGCATCCGAGCGAGATGCTCAGGAGAACGGCGATTGCGGACGATCGTGGTGCCCGGAACGCATCGCTTTTTCGATGGCTCATGAGTGCTCCTGGCCCCGGGCGTCGAACTGGGTTTCGCGCCTGACGGGAGACTGAATTCTGGTCCTGACTTGGCCCGCGAATCTCTTCGAAGCAGGGATGGGCGTGCGCTCTCGTCGGGGCCCCTTTGCTAGAGCCATCGACGAGTTCGGGAGAACCACACGGCCGCCTCTTCCGGGAACGCCCGCTTCAGCAGACGTTCTTCAGCCGGAATCACCCGGACGTGCAACAGGGTTGCCTGGATGACGGTCAGGAGCACGAACCAAACGGACCACGTCAACCACGCGAACCCGAGGATGAAGAGGACGTTCGCAACGTACATCGGATTCCTGGAGAAGTGATACGGACCGGTTGTCACGAAGGTAGAAGGTTCCCGGTTCGGTTCCATCTGGGCGTTGAAGCGAAGCATGGTCGCGATGGCCCAGAACAGCAGAACGGCAGCGGCGAGGAAAGTGACCGCAGCCGGGATGATCCGGAGCAAGAGTGGAACCTCGATGGAGGCAGAAAAACGCTCCTCGAGGAGAGCTGCGATCCCGATGGCGGCAAGGAGGGTCACTCCCGGATGGATCTGCATCGTGGTCGAGAGCTGCCGTGCCGGCCACGCCGAGGCTCCTGCGAGTGGCGGAATACGAGCATCGAGGCCCCCCGGAGGACGGAATGCCGAGGAGTGTATCTCGGCAGCGACAGGTGGGACAGGCCGCGAAGCCCCCGCCTCCCCATCGAGCGGGCAGGCCGTCATGAGTTCAGAACCCCGTGACGAAACCGGCTCGAAACACCCAGGAACTGCCGTAGATGCCCCTGGCGTTGCCGGTGACGTCGTAGAGGATCTCCATGATCACGCTGCTGTGTCCGCCAACCGGCTGGCCGTAGCCTCCGCCCACGAGCACGGCCGATATGCTCTCCCGATCCGAGCCCGTGAAGCTGGTCCGAACCTCGTAGCTCGTCCAGTTCCACTCGGCGTGGGCGAACACCTGGTTCCAGACGAAGTACCTCCCGAAGATTCCCGTGCCGTAGTCCCACGAGTCGAAGCTCGGGTCGTACCGGCCGTCGTGGGTGTACTGGATGCGGGCGGACAGGCCGACCCAGAGCCGGTCCATCGGGAGGTAGCCGATCTGCGGCGCCAGCGAGACCCAGCTGACGTCTCCGATGCCGAAGCCAAACGCCCCGCCGAAGGTGAACCGGCCGGGGCGAAAGGCCGCCGGGCGAGGCGGAGGGCCGCCCTGTGTCTCCGGCTCGGCGGCCGCGGCGGGGCAGGCAGAGAGTGCGGCAGCGAGGCACGTGGCCAGCAGGAGCGGTCTCATCTCCTTGATTCTCCGTCGCAAGACTATCGGCGGACGGGCGGCCAGAAATCAAGAACCCCGAACGGCCTGGGCCATTCGGGGTTCTGGTAACTTGCTTGCCTCTGGGTCTCGAGCTTGGCTCCGCAGGTAGGACTCGAACCTACAACCTACCGGTTAACAGCCGGTTGCTCTACCATTGAGCTACTGCGGAACGATCAACCGCTCAAAGATCCGCGGGGGAGCCCCCCCGTGACGTGGACGCGCAGTCTACGGAGAAGGGTCCGGTCCGTCAAGGGTTCGATGGAAAAAAGGCGGGAGACCCCGCCGGGGTCCCCCGCCTTGTCCGTTAATCATTGAATCCGAGGCTGTTAGATCATCTGCTGGAGGCGCTGGATGCGGACCTCGAGGGGCGGGTGCGTCGAGAAGAGACGCATGATGCCCGTCGGGTGTCCCGAGATCTTCATCGTCTGGAACGCCCCCTGCTGTCCGCTTTCCGGGTCGACGATCGGGAACGTCCGCTGGAGAGCCTCGAGCGCCGCGATCATGTTTCCCCGGCCGGCCAGCTGGGCCCCGCCTTTGTCCGCCCGGAACTCACGGAACCGGGAGAAGAACGCCACGACCATCGTGCCCAGGATCGTGAACGCGATCTCCAGGACGAACGTCACGAGGTGGTACATCAGGTAGGAGATCCCGCCACCCTCTTCGTCCTCGCTGCGCGAGAAGAATCGGGTGATGACCCACGCCAGCACCCTGGCCAGGAACATCACGAAGGCGTTCACGACACCCTGGACCAGCGTCATCGTCACCATGTCGCCGTTGGCGATGTGAGCGACCTCGTGGCCGAGAACCCCCTCCACCTCGTTTCGCCGCATCCGGCGCAGGAGGCCGGTCGAAACGGCCACGAGCGATCGGTTCTTGGTCGGACCCGTGGCGAAGGCGTTGACCTCATCCGAGTCATAGATGCCGACCTCGGGCATCTTCTTCAGGCCCGCCGCCTGCGCCAGACGGTAGACCGTCTGAACCAGCTCCTGGAGTTCTGGATCCATGGTGCGCGGGTCGATGACCTGAACGCCCATCATCCATTTCGCCATCACCTTGGAGAGCGCCAGCGAGATGAAGGCGCCGCCCATGCCCCAGACGAGGCAGAAGGCCAGAAGAGACTCGTAGTTGATGCCGCGGGCCGTCAGATACGGCCGCACGCCAAGGAGGTTCAAGACCAGGGAGATCGTGACCATGACGAGAACGTTCACGGCCACGAAGAGGAAGATGCGTTTCGCGAGTTTCATGGCGATCCCTCCAAAATTTAGATCGTCACTCTCATTTCGTTGCGGAGCGTCCGGCGGTTTGGGTTGCGTCCCGGGCCGGCTCGCCTGCCGGCTCCTGCACGGACATGCCCGTGCCTTTCCGGCAGGGCCTGGCCCGCGTCATGCAAGAGCGAGACCCTTGACTGGGAGCTACGCCGCCTCGGCCCGGAGGCCCTCGAACTTCAGGATGACCAGAGTCTGGTCGTCCTCGGGCGGCCGATTCCGTGTGAACCGGTTGATCTCTCTCAGAAGCTCGGCGCGCAGGGTCTCGACGGACCTGCGTCCTTCTCGTCTGAGCAGGGCCTCGAACCGTTCGAAACCGAAGGGATCGCCCTGGTCGTTCGTCGCCTCGATCAGCCCGTCGCTGAAGATGACGAGCTGGTCGTTGGGGAGAAGGCGCGTCGTGAGCTCCCGGAAAGGTTCTCGCCGGTGGACACCCAGGGGCAGGCCCCAGCACGAGAGAGGTTCGATCTCGCCCGTCGCGGACCGGAAGATGTAGGGGTCGAGGTGCCCGGCCGAGGAGAACCTCAGGATTCCGGTGTCCTGATCGAGGAGGCCGAAAAAGAACGTCATGAGCATCCGCCGGGGCGCGATCCTCACGAGCGTGTCATTCAAGACCTGCAGGACCCGGACCGGGTTCGAGTCGTACTCCATCTGCACGAGGAGCGCGGATTTCACCATCGACATCACGATCCCGCTCGTGAGCCCGTGGCCCGCCACGTCTCCCAGGGCGATCGCAAGGGTGCCGTTTCCCGCTGGGATGAAGTCGTAGTAATCGCCGCCGATCTCCGTCGCAGCCCCGTAGTGAGCGGCCAGCGCCAGGCCGGGAAACTCGGGCTCTCGAGGCGGCAGGAGCGCTCGCTGGATCCGGTTCGCGGCATCGATCTCGGCCTTCACCCGCTCCCGCTCCACGATGCGCCGGACGTGGGG
Source organism: Thermoanaerobaculia bacterium (assembly GCA_022071945.1). Lineage (GTDB taxonomy): Bacteria > Acidobacteriota > Thermoanaerobaculia > UBA5066 > UBA5066 > JAJVIN01. Next base: position 11,555 of record JAJVIN010000004.1, read on the forward strand.
GGCCAGGTCCTCGTACTCGTACGAGACGGTGCGGCCGGTCAGGACCCCGGGGACCGCGATGGCGAGGACCGCCACCACCGGGACCGCGAGGGCGGCGATGAGGCCCATCCTCGGCGTTCCCGAGGCCTCGAGCAGGACGGGGACGAGACAGAGAAGGAGTTTCGCCCCGAACGCGGCCGTCGCCGCGGCGAGGAGGTCGGCGGAATAGAAAACGGCGGCAGCGCCCAGAGCAAGACCGGCGGCCCCTGTCAACGTCCATGGTTCCGGCTGCAAGGGGGCCGAGAAGGAACCAAGAACCGCTGCCGCGACCGTCGCGAGGACGGGTCCAAGGATGCCGGCCTTCAGGTGCCGGGAGGCCCAGGCGAGACCGAAGAGGATGCCGGTCACCGTCAAGGCCAGAGAATCCGAGGCCGCCCGCAGGGGCGTCGAGAACGGACCTCCGACGGCCGACAGGATGATCTCGGTGTCTTCCCAGCGAGACAGCCTCGCCCACCCGAGAAGCGACGGGACGAGCGGGAGAGCGAGCGCGGACACCGCGATCGCCGGCGCGGCCAGGAACCCGAAGAGAATGGACCGGCCAACGGTCGCATTGAACGGGTCGAAGCGGACCAGGGCATCGAACGATGCGAGGCGGTGGCCCCACCTCTCCCGTGCGTAGCTCTCTCCGACCGTCCAGGCGAGAAAGACGAGGGTCGCCAGAGGGACGTCGAAGAAGAGGAACCGAAAGCCTCCCTGCGCCACGGCCGTCCAGAAGGCGTCCGTGCCGCCGAAGTTCATCCCGAACGAGAAATGGGGCGCGCTGAAGGCGTTCGCACCGACGGACAGCGCGAGGTACGCCAAGAAGAGGGCTCCTCCGGTCCGGACCCCCACTTCACCCGCGTGGTACTTCCGCAGGAACAGCACGAGGATCGCGAACAGAACGCCGTAGACGGCCGCCATCCTGCCGAAGACCCCGGCCAGCTCGAGCTGGTAGCGAAAGGCGCGTCCGTCCTTGTAGTCCTCGGACAGTTCCCAGCCGGTCCACCTGTCCCCGCTGAAGTAGAGGGCAACGTTGTAGACGAAGGAAGGGGGGAGCCCGGCGCGCTCGACCGAATACCGGAAGGCGTGCTCCGTCCGGGAGGCGAATGCCGCCGGCCTCACGGACTCGTAAACGGGGTTCGGAGCGCCCGGGAAGGTGTGTTCCGCCACGATCTGGTCGGCTTTCGGCCGCAGCTCGGCGGCCGTTGGCTTTGCGGCGCTCTCCTCGGGACGGAACCGCTTCCTGGCTCCGAGGACGGTGCCGTCGAAGCCGACGAGGACGTAGCCGTGCTCGGGGAACTTCTCGAGTCCTTTGCGAAAGTAGGTGACCCGGTAGGAGCCCAGCCGGGGACCCAGGACCGGATCAGAGGCCGCGACACGGCGGGCGCCAGGATCCCGGGCGAGGTCTCCTTCGAGCGGGTAGTTGACCCGCATGGCGATCACGACCCAGGAGGCCTCGACCGGGATTCCCCAGCGGCGGGCCTCGGCGTCCGCGATCCGGCGCACGTCCGCCCGGGTCACGCTGATGCCGCGGGGCTGGGCCGCATCGAAGTGCCGGAAGAGAAACACCAGGGCCGGCACGGCCAGAAGACCGAGGGCAAGAACGGCGGCCCAGGCTCGCTTCGAGAGATTCAACACGCCTCCTGGAGTACGCGTCAGGTCCATACGAGTTTCCGTACGAGGGTAGTGGACCTTCTGTCCGAAGAGAAATCGCCCGGCGTTTCCGCCGGGCGACGAGGTTCTCCTAGAGCTCTTCCTCAGCGCCCTGGAGACTGAGCTTGGAGCTCAGGAGGGCGAGGGGGCGCTACCGCTTCTTTGCCGGAGCCTTCTTGGCGGGCGGAGCTGCCTTGGCCTTGACGACCGGAGCCGGCTTCGCCTTGGCCTTCGTGGCGGGAGCCGCTTTCGCCTTGCCAGCAGCGGCGGGCTTGGCCTTGGCGGCCTTCTTTGGAGCCGGGGCCGCGGGGGCCGCCTTGCCGAGCCTGGCGACCTCGGCGAAGTAGCGGGCGAACGCCACGATGCCACCCGATGCCTGCTCCCAGTCGTAGTTTTCGTTAGGAGCGTGGTAGCCGTGTTCGGGCAGGGAGAGCCCGAGGAACAGGACGGGTGCCTCCAAGACCTGCTCCATCGTGATCACCGCGCCGATCGAGCCGCCCTCGCGGACGAAGACCGGCTCCTTGCCGAACGCAAACTTCATCGACCGCCTGACCGCGTCAGCCAGGGGACCCGTCGTCAGACCCTTGTAGGGCCCGAGACGGTTGGCACGCTGGACCTTGACGTCCGGGTTCTTGGACTTGACGAACTTCTCGATGGCCTTGCAGATTTTCTCGGGGTCCTGGTTCGGAACGAGCCGGCACGAGACCTTGACCTCGGCACGCGGCGGGATCACGGTCTTCAGTCCCGGCCCCGTGTACCCTCCCACGACCCCGTGGATCTCGAAGGTCGGCTGGGCCCAGATCCGCTTCATCAGATCGAGCGGGTCGTTGGTCCGCAGGGACTTGAACAGGTGGTCCTTCTTGAAGCCGGCGACCGTGAAGCCCGACTTCTTGAAGTCCTCGAGCTCCTTCTTCGTCGGGGCCACCACGTCCTCGTAGAACCCGGGGATCTTGACCTTTCCGGTCCGGGCGTCGAAGCACTCCGCGACGAGCTGCATGAGCTCGGCGATGGGGTTGCGGGCCGCCCCGCCGCAGACGCCCGAGTGCTGATCGGTCGTCCCGGTCTCGAGGGTGAAGAGGAATCCCTGCAGGCCGCGCAGCCCGGCGGGGGCCGCGGGCTTGCCGCGCGCGATCCAGATCGTGTCCGAGACGATCACGGAGTCGGTCTTCAAGGCATCTCGGTTTTCCTTGATCCCCTTCTCGAAGTTCGGGGAGCCGATCTCCTCCTCGAACTCCCACAGGACGCGGAGGTTGACGGGGACTCCGGCTTCGCGCGCGGCCTTGATGCCGAAAAGGGCGGACAAGGCTGGTCCCTTGTCGTCCGTCGTGCCGCGGCCGAAGTACTTGTCGCCCTTCACCGTGAACGTGAACGGCTCGGTCTCCCACGGCTCGGTCTCCTTCGACGCCGGTTGAACGTCGAGGTGGTTGTAGACCGTCACCGTCGGCAGGGCAGGATCGTCACCCCACTGGCCGCACACGATCGGATTGCCCGCGTCCCCAGTGTCGATCGTCGAGGGCTGTCCGCCGAATTCGAGGATCGTGTCGCTGGCGATCTTCGCGAGATCCCGGATGTAGGGCTTCTTTGTGGGATCGTTCGAGATTGTCGGGATTTCGACGTACGTCTTGAGGAGCTCCTCGAACGATTGGCGATGCTTGTTCGCGAACGCGCCGAGGGCCTCCTTTGTGAGAGCTTCTTCCTTCATGCGCGCAAGTTTAACCGCGTCGCCCGCTTTTTATTCGCGAAGCACCCGAGGGAAGCTGGCGGGCCGCCCTGCCTGACCGTGCCCCCGGGCTGTCACAGACCGTCGGGTTGACCGTCTCCGGGACCGGACCGTGCCGGGCCATCCTCCCGCGCGGCGCGGCTCCGGCGCCTGCGGAACTGCCTCTCTTCCTCTTCCTTGTAGAGGTACTTGATGGCGTGCTTCTGGACGAGGAGGTTCGGCGCGTTATCGCGGTTGAGCTTGATGACGTCCTTGTCGTACCACTCGATCCAACCCCGGAGCTCCTCGCCATCCGTCAGGAGGACGACGATGGGCGTCCTCGACTGCATTTGCTTGAGGTAGTAGAAGGCTTCCGCGTTCGTCTGCTCCGGCGGGACCGGCTTGCGCGAGAGCTGGCCCCTCACCCCCGATGGGTCCCGTCTCACCTCCGAGAGGGAGGACCGGATGAGCTTTCGCGGACCGAGCTCGGCGCGCTCGCCCGTGATGGGAGCCGGGGCGCTGAGAGGTGGCTGATCGACTGTTGGTTTCTTGCCCGGAGGCATCGGTCCTTCCTCCGCTTCGGAGTCGTCGTTGGCGTGGGTCGAACGGTGGTGCGAGGCGAAAGTCTATCAGGCACTCCCGCCTTCGCAACCCGCTCGACCATTCCGGTTTTGCCGAATTCAGCCTGCCCGGGGTGGTTCGCTCTTTTCGTGACCCTTGCTCGCGGCCTTGCGCGCGGCCTCGATGCCTCCCTCGAGCTCGTAGGCGAGGCAGCATTTGAGCCTCCCGCACATCCCCGTGAGCTTCGAGGGATTCGGCGTAATCCCCTGCATCTTGGCCATCTTGATCGTGACCGGATGGAAGCCCCTCAGCCATGTGGAGCAGCAGAGAGTCAGTCCGCAGGGGCCGATTCCTCCCATCATGCGCGTCTCGTCCCGTACGCCCGTCATGCGGGCCTCGACGCGTACCGAAAGCGCACTGGCGGCGTCCCGGGTGAGGTCCCTGAGGTGGACGCGCTCATCGGAGGAGTAGTGAAGGATGACCTTCCGGCGGTCGAACGAGGCCGTCGCGCGGAGGAACTTGATCGGGATGTCCTTGCCGATCAAGTACTGCCTCACGAAACGGTCCGCGCGCTCCTGCAGGGCGAGCCGCTCGGCGAAGTCGGCCATCTCCGCATCGGAGGCGCGGCGGATCAGCCGCTTCGCCTTTTTCGACGAGCACGGCTTGGAAAGAACAGGATTCAGGGTGAGGACTTCGGCGATCTCCGGACCCGAGTCCGTCTCGACGAGGATGTGCGCGCCCTTTTCGAGCGGCACTTCGCCCGCGAGGACGATCGTCAGCTTGCCATCCTCGGCGTCAGCCAGCCTCACGCCAACGAAGTTCCCGCCCGGATTGCGCGAGGTGCCTATGGAACAACCAGAACAACTCATGACGAACGGATTGTGGGATTTGGGCTCTTCGCGGTCAACCTGAGGCCCGAAGACTCCGGCTAAGATCTGTTCTGGAGGCCAGGCCATGACCGTCTTTTCGTGGGAACGCTTCAAGAAGCTCTCGCTGGCGATTCCCGAGCTGCCCCTCTTCGTCGACCTCTCGCGGACCTCGCTTTCGGATGACGCTTTCGCGAGCGACCCGCTCGTCTCCTCCGCCTTCCCCGCGGCCTTCTCCGCCATGACGGCCCTCGAGAAAGGCGCCATCTCCAACCCGGATGAGGACCGGCGCGTCGGCCACTACTGGCTCCGAGCCCCGGGGCTCGCTCCGGAACCCGAGCTCACCGGGGAGATCGAATCGACCATCCAGGCCATCCTCGGCTTCGTCCGGCGGGTCCATGCCGGAGAGATCGCGCCCGAGAAGGGCGGCCGCTTCGAGAACGTCCTCATCGTCGGAATCGGAGGCTCGGCCCTCGGACCCCAGTTCGTCGCCGACGCCCTCGGCTCCCCGACCGATCCCATCCGGCCCTTCTACCTCGACAACACCGACCCCGACGGCATCGCCCGCGAGCTCGCCCGCATCGAGGCCGCCGGCGGGATCGGCAAGACCTTGACGCTCGTGATCTCGAAGTCCGGTGGAACCAAGGAAACCCGCAACGGTCAGCTCGAGGCCGCCGAGGCCTACCGAAAAGAGGGCCTGTCGTTCGCGCGGCACGCCATCGCCATCACGCAGGAGGGGAGCGCGCTCGACAAGACCGCCGTCGCCGACGGCTGGCTCGCCCGCTTCCCGATGTGGGACTGGGTCGGCGGACGCACTTCGGTCCTCTCCGCAGTCGGTCTCCTTCCGCTCGCTCTCCAGGGGATCGACGTGGAGGGCCTGCTCGACGGAGCGGCCGCCTGCGACGCCCACACGCGCAAGGCCGAAGTCGCGGCCAATCCGGCCGCGCTCCTCGCCCTGGCCTGGTACCGCGAGAGCGGAGGCTCCGGACAGCGCGACATGGTCATCCTCCCCTACAAGGACCGGCTCCTCCTTCTTTCCCGCTACCTCCAGCAGCTCGTGATGGAGTCGCTCGGGAAAGAGAAGGACCTCCATGGCAAGACGGTCAACCAGGGCCTCGCCGTCTACGGAAACAAGGGCTCGACGGACCAGCACGCCTTCGTCCAGCAACTTCGGGATGGTGTTCACAATTTCTTCGTGACGTTCATCGAGGTCCTGAAGGACCAGAAGGACGGGCGGCCGTCGCTCCACGTCGAGAAGGGGGTCACTGCCGGGGACTACCTTCTCGGATTCCTTCTCGGAACCCGCGAGGCACTCGCGCAGAAGGGGCGCGGCTCGATCACCTTGACGGTCGGGGACGTCTCGGCCCGCTCGATCGGGATCCTCATCGCGCTCTACGAGAGAACCGTTGGCCTCTACGCGCTCCTGACCGGCATCAACGCCTATCACCAGCCGGGCGTCGAGGCCGGGAAGAAGGCGGCGGCGGAGGTTCTGACCCTGCAGGCGGCGGTCCTGAAGGCCCTTCGCGCCGAGCCTTCCGCGCGCCGGACGGCGGAAGAGGTCGCGCTCGCCGCGGGCAAGCCAGAGGCCACCGAGACGGTCTGGAAGCTCCTGGAACACCTGGCGGCCAACCCGGACCACGGGATCGTGAAGGTGGCCGGGGCCGATCCGTTCTCGGCGCGCTACGGCTGTTCAGGATAGGGGAGAGGGTTTTCGGGAGCGACGGACGGGCCTCAGATCTTGCGCACGTCCTCGATGGCCAGCAAGTGGTCGAGCCACTGGCTGGCGAGCTTCTCCTCCACCCCGTTCTGCGTGAGTCGCTCGTTGAGGTGGCCCCAGTCCATCCGGTCGAGCGGCTGGTCTTGGTTGAAGCACGAGAAGACGTAGGACTCTTCACCCGTGACCGGGTCGATGTGCCGCTGAAGGCACTGGGCGCAGATCTCCTTCATCATGCACTGCATCGGCGAGTTGATCGACCCGATCGCGGTGTGGCACGGGTTCATGTAGGGCGAGAGGACTCCGTGCCGAGCCGCGGCGACGGCCGCCATCATCCGATCCGAGCCGATCGCGATGAGGCGCGTCGCCTCCGGGAGCGGGATCCGGATCTCGCCGAGCTCGCCCTTGGCATAGGCCAGCATCGCCTGAACGATGTTCCCGACAAAGGAGACGTCCTGAGGACGCCGTGCCGGGATCGCCGGCGGACCGTCCACCGCGAAGACGATGACGTCTGCTCCGGCCTCGATTTCTTCGCGCTTGTAGAAGTCGTCCGCCTTCTTGTAGCCGGCGAAGTACAGAACCCTGTTTCCTCTCTCGCGAGCCGCGCGCCCGATCGAGAAGAGGACGGCGTTCCCGAGCCCGCCGCCGCACAGGACAACCGTCTCGTTGCGGGGAAGTTCCGTCGGCGTTCCGGTCGGGCCCATGACGATGACGGGCTCTCCCGGCCTGAGGGCAGAACAGAGCTTCGTCGATGTGCCGAGCTCGAGGGCGATCATCGACAGGAGCCCCTTCTCCTTGTCGACCCACGCTCCGGTCAGGGCGCACGGCTCGATGAGCATCGGGATCTCTTGCCCGTTCTTCGTGACCCGCGAGGCGTGCGTCTCGTAGTTCTGGAAGCGGTAGAACTGACCGGGCTCGAAGTTCCGGGCAGCCTGCGGGGCCTTCACGATCACTTCGACGATCGTCGGGGTGAGACGGTCCACGCGGACGACCTCGGGAAGGAGAAGCTCCCGCATCTCCTTCGAGAAGCGAGCCCACTTCTCATCTCTCTGGCCCTGCCCGGAAAAGCCAGACTCCAGGAACGCGTCGAGCTCGGGAAGGAAGAGCTCCCGGATCCGTGGCGCCCCGTCGCGCGCGGAGGCCATCGCCTTGACGACCGAGCCCGCGTAGACGGGGTGGTTGTCCCCGAAGTAGGAGACGAATCTCCCGTTTCGCTCGTAGCCCGTGAAGAACGCGCCCGCCCCATCGTCCCTCTGTCGAAGCACGAGTCCGCTCTCCGTCCGCTCCACGAGGTGGGGCCGGAAGAACTTGTCCTTCCTGTCGAGCGGGATGCTGCCGGGGTGCTCGCGTCCGTACGTGACGTTGGGAGAGGTGCCCGCCGCGATGAGGAGCGTCCGGCAGGGGAGAGTGACGGTCGAGCCATCCCGGCGCTTGAAGACGGCGGCCTCAATCGAGCCGAACTCGTCGGGGAGGCACTCGACCGGCTCGAGGTTCTCCGCGAAGACAACGCCTTCCTCGAGTCCCTTGGCGATCTCTTCGTGGTTGAGGCGATAGGCCGGGGACTCCTCCATCGAGCGCCGGTAAGCGATCGTGGATCCGCCCCATGCCCTCGTCATCCCCAGGAAGTTCGGGGTCTTGCCGGCTGCGGCGGCGCGGGCACGCTCCTCCCGGACGGCCCGCCCGTGCTCGAGCATTCGCGAGAGGGTGGCTTTCTCGCCCGGCGTCATCCAGGCCTCGACCTTCTCCCTGCCTATCTCCGCGACCAGCGCTTCGTGGCGCGCCAGGACCTTCTCGACGAGGATCGGGTAGTAGGCCAGTGATTCCGTGGCCGTGTCGATGGCGGTCAGTCCCCCGCCGATGACCACGACGGGGAGCTCGACGTGGAGGTTGGCGAGCGCGTGTTCCTTGAACGCTCCGGAGAGCTGGAGCGCCATCAGGAAGTCGGAGGCCTGTCGCACGCCGCGCAGGAGGTTGTTCCTCAGGCCGACGAGAGTCGGTTTTCCCGCGCCCGCGGCAATGGCGACGTGGTCGAAGCCGAGATCGAACGCCTGTTCGAGAGTCAGGGTCCCGCCGAACCGGACGCCGCCGACGATGGAGAGCGTCCGGCGCCGGGCGAGATTCAGATAGAGGAGATCGAGGAAGTTCTTGTCCCACCGGACAGTGATGCCGTACTCGGAGACCCCGCCGAAGCCGGTCAGGACCCGCTGATCGAGACGGTGATGGAGCTCGGTCACGTCGCGGACGGGCCTCGGCGGCAGCGCGGCTGAACCCGTCAGCTCCTCGGGCAGCGGCTCGATCTTCAGGCCGTCGATCGCGATGACGCCGAAACCCTCATTGAGAAGATGGTGCGCCAGCGTGTATCCGGCAGGTCCGAGCCCGACGACCAGGACGTTTTTTCCGTTGTACGGGAGCGGGAATGGCCGCTTGCGGTTCAGAGGATTCCAGCGCGTCAGGAGAGACCAGATCTCGAATCCCCACGGCATCTTCAGGACGTCTGTCAAGACGCCCGTCTCGACCTGTGGGATGTCGACCGGATCCTGCGTCTGGAAGATGCACCCCTTCATGCAGTCGTTGCAGATCCGGTGCCCCGTGCCTGGAAGCATCGGGTTGTCGACCGCGATGAGGGCGAGGGCTCCGAGAGAGTCGCCCTCACGCCTCAGGATGTGCATCTCCGAGATCTTCTCGTCGAGAGGACATCCGGCGAGCGGAATGCCGAGCGGGTTGGTCTTGAATCCGCCCTCCTTCTTCACGAAGCCCTTGGAACAGGAGTCCTTCCCCCGGTCGTGGCAGAGGAGGCAGTAGTGGGTCTCGCCGGTCACTTCCCGTGGGCTCTTTCTCGGGTCTGTCAGCTGGAAACCGTCCCGGAGCCGGAAATGGTGCGGGTCGCCCTGACGGACTTCGGGGAGGGACGGGTCGGGGCGAATCGTCTCGACGAGCCTGTCGAACTTGAACGGCTTCGGAGCCCAGAGAGACGGCCAGTGTTCCGTGCCGGCGCGGTCCTGGGGGGAGTGCTTCAGAAGAGCGGCGTAGCGATCGAAGATCTCGGTCCAGGCGGCGAGGAGCTCCGCGTCCGAGCCTGAGCCAGGCAGACCGGCGGCTCCCGCCCTGGGTCTCAGCACGGAGAGCCGTTCATTGGCCGCCTCGATGGAGTAGGGGGTGTCCTTGGCCCGAGGCGTGGCGAGCGCGACGGTCAGGGAGTGCAGATCGAGGCCAGCCCGGGCAACGGAGAGTTCCTCATCGCAACCCTCATCGCCTTCCCTGGTGAGGAAACGAACAAGAGCCGTGCCTTCGTTGCAGACGGTCGCGGGGTCGAGCCCCGAGAGCGAATCGCTCGACGGGAACTTCTTGAGTGTTCGCTTCTGGAACACTGTCCAGCGGAACTTGAAGAGGACGGACTCGTCCGAGGCCGTCGCGAGAAGCGCGGCGCGATCCTCTTCCACCCCGAACAGGGTCGCGATGAAACGAGAGAGCGGACGGGAGGCATCCACGAGGATTGCCGAGAGGGCGCTCTCGTCGAGCTCCTCTCCGGCCCGGAATCGCTCGAAACGCGCGGAGAGCGGAGCGTCTTCCGCCGCGAGAGCCTCCCGGAAGACCCGGTCGAGGTCCTGCAGGCGGAAGGGGTCGTGGAGATCTGCGGTGGTGAAGCCGGGGAGGAGAGGCGGACAGGTTCCGTCGGACGCCATCCGGAGAGGATACGGGAGAACCCATGGGCAGGAGAGACCGCCGGCGCCCCGAGGGACGGACGCCTGGAGGGTCCGTTGAACTCCCGGCGAGCCGGAGGAAGACCTCGACATCAGCGTCTCGAGATGTCCGATACTCCGTGCTCATGAGTGCGGCGCTCGAGAGTGGCGAAGTGGGTTCGCGGATCGCAACCCTGCCCGATGCGCGCCGCTGGCCGAGTCGGGTGAGAGCCCGGCAGCTTCTCGTCCGTTACACCAGACGGCTCGGTGTCGCGCTTCTCCTTGCCCTGGGGGTCGCGCTAATGCTCCGATCGGAATGGACTCAGGGTTTCGGCTCCGTTCTCGGAAGAACTGCAACTCTGGCGCTCGCCGGCGTCCTCGCCTTCTCGATCTCGGAGCAGTGGCCGCGGCGGTTGCCTCGTTGGCTCCCCCGATGGGTGCTTCAGGTCGTGGCCACCGGCGCCGCGATGCCTTCGACCACTCTGGTCGTCTACATTCTGTCGACCGAGGCCGGGGCACCGCCTTTCTGGCAGGACAGAGACCGGATGGAAGGTTTCATGACGCTGACCTTCCTCGGCATCCTCTTGGCCCCGTGGATGGCCCTCGGCGCTCTCGTGCGGGCCAGGGAGTCCTTCGCCCGGGATCAGGCGCTCGCTTTCGAGCTGGAACGCAGCCATCTCGAACGAGAGGCCGTGGAGGCCCGGCTCCGGCTTCTGGAGGCCCAGGTGGCGCCTCACTTCCTCTTCAACACCCTGGCGAACATCCAGGCGCTGGTCGACGCGGGGTCACCGCGAGCCTCGGCCGTGCTGCGAAGTCTCGTCGTCTATCTCCGCGCCGCCGTTCCGGAGCTCGGAGCCCCGGCGAGAACAGTCGCCCGCGAGCTCGATCTCGTCAGGGCCTATCTCGAGCTCATGCAGATGCGAATGCCCGACCGGCTCCGGTTCGAGCTCTCGGTCGAGGAAGCGGCGCTCGTCGTCCACTGTCCGTCCACGGCTCTCCTGACGCTCGTGGAAAACGCGGTCCGGCACGGGATCGACCCGGCCGAGGAGGGTGGCCTGATTTCGATCCAGATCGAGAGGAAGGATGGGCTCTGTCTCATGCGGGTGAGCGACACCGGCGCAGGGTTCAAAGACGGCGTCTTGAACCTCGGAACGGGCCTCTCGACACTCTCGGAGAGGCTTCGCCTCATGTTCGGAGAAAACGCCCTGCTGCGAATCACGGCGCGGGAACCCCGTGGTGTCTGCGCCGAGCTTCAGATCCCGGTGAACGAGGAGGCGAAGTGACTCCCGGGCGGCCAACCGCTCTGATTGCCGAGGATGAGCCGCTCTTGCGCGAGGACCTCCGCCGCAAGCTGGCCGAGGCCTGGCCCGAGCTTCAGATCGTGGCCGAGGCGCGCAATGGGCGTGAGGCCATCCAGCTCTTTGAAGAGACCGCACCCGCCATCTGCTTCCTGGATGTTCTGATGCCCGGCCTCACGGGAGTCGAGGCCGCGAGCTACATCGGAGGCCGGGCTCACGTCGTGTTCGTGACGGCTTTCGATCACTACGCCGTCCAGGCCTTCGCGCAGGGGGCGCTCGACTACATCCTCAAACCCGTCGAGGCGTCCCGGCTCCAGACGACCGTCGCCCGGCTGAAGTCCCGCCTCGAGGCTGCCCAGCCCGCCATCAACACGGTGGAACTCCTCCGGCAGCTCACGGAGGAGCTTGCCCGGCTCGGTGGGGCTCTCCGTGGGCCCGAGAGCGGTCCCCTGCGCTGGATCCATGCGCAGGCCGGCCAGGTCGTGCGAGTGATCCCGGTCGATGAGGTGGACTACTTTCGCTCCGAGGCGAAGTGCACGGTCGTCGCCTGGCGCGAGTCGGGCCAGCCGCGCGAAGCGGTCGTCAGGACTTCCCTGAGGGACCTCGTCTCGCGGCTGGACCCAGCCCGTTTTGCCCAGGTTCACCGGTCCGTCGTCGTCAATCTCGACGCCATCAGGCTGGTGAAGCGCCAGGACAACGATCGGGCGGACATCCACTTGAAGGGGCGCCTCGAGACGCTGCCGGTGAGCAGGGCCTACCTGCACCTCTTCCGCTCGATGTGACGTCCGCCATTCGTCCTGCCGGGGCGCACTTCGTCGCGAAGGACCGCCGTCCGTCGCAACTCGGGTCCGAACAGCGTCCGGTTCGCGCATGCTGGGCACCATGAGTGAAACAACGTGCGGGTTCCAGGTTCCGTCACCGAGGCAGGAGAGCATTCGTGAGATGGCGGGAGCGGGGAGGCTCTCGACGGCGAGAATCTACATCCTGCGAGCCACATACCTCCTCATCGTCGCCGGCCTGGGAGTCGACATCTGGCCCCGGCTCCTCCTTTCCCCGCTCTCACCCGGTCTGGCGCAGGGAGTGGTCCGGAGCCTCCTGGCCGCTGTCACGCTGATGGCGGCCATCGGGATCTGGCAGCCCGTGAAGATGCTCCCGCTGCTCTTGTTCGAGCTCTCGTGGAAGTCGATCTGGCTCGCGGCCGTGGGTCTGCCGGTCTGGTTCACGGGATCAATGGACCCCGCGACGTGGGAGACCTTCAAGGCGTGCCTGTTGGGCCTCATCATCTTCCCGCCGGTCATACCCTGGAGACTCGTGAGGTCCGAGCTCGCCGGGGCCGCCGGGAGTCCCTGGAAACACGAGATGATCCCTCCGCAAACCCGCGCGACCACCTGATCTCCGTGGCCGGAGAGAGTCGCTGGCGACGGAGGAGGATCCGGTGATGGACAACCCGAACAAGACGGCCCGGATCGCCGGGCTCCTGTATCTGCCGGTGGTGGTGGCGGGACCGTTCCAGCTGATCTACGTTCCGAAGAAGCTGTTCGTGCCGGGCGACGCGACGGCGACGGTCCACAACATCCTGGCCCACGAATCGTTGTTTCGCGCCCACATCCTGACGGGCCTGGTCAGTGAGCTCTTCTTTCTCGCGGCGGTCCTGACGCTCTACAGGCTTCTGAAAGAGAAGGGTCCGGCGCTTGCGAGCGTGATGGCACTCCTGATTCTCATCACGGCGCCCATGGCCTTCATCGGACTCGCAAACGAGGTGGCGACCCTCGCCTTCGTGAAGAACCCGGGGATTCTCTCCGTCTTCGACAAGCCTCAACGCGATGCGCTCGCCACGCTCTTCATCAGCATGGATCGGCACGGAGCCCTCGTCGCCGAGATGTTCTGGGGCCTGTGGCTTTTCCCGCTCGGAGTGCTCCTCTTCCGTTCAAGGTTCGTTCCGCGATTCCTGGGTGTGTGGATTGTCGGCAATGGACTGGCCTATGTGGTTCTCAGTCTGACGGGACTCCTTCTGCCCGAAGCCCGCGGCGCGGTCTTCAAAGCAGCCACTCCGCTGTTCATGGCCGAGGCGGTCCTGATGCTCTGGCTCGTGTTCGCGGGGGCACGCGTTCCGTCCGGAGATGCCGGGGCCGGGAGCGTCACTTCATGATCTTCAGCAGGGAAAGAACGATCTCGAGGACGATGAGAAGGACGATCGCGGCCTCGAGGATGTACATCCGGCGGTCGCGCGCGACGTCCAGGACGAGCTCGAGAGCCTCCTGAACGCTCTTCACCTTTGACTCGAGGGCACGGTAACGGTCCTCCAGGTCGAACTCGGCCTTCAGCTCGCGGTAGATCTGGTCCATCGCGAGGTCATCCCAGATGGCGTCGGGCTTGTCGAGGAGGTGAAGGACGGAAAGGACCTCGTTCCTCACGCCGATCGCCTCGCCGATGAAGCGGTGGAGAGGCCGGACGCGGTAGGGAACCGTTCCCCTCGCCTCGAGCTGGTCGACGAGGGCGGATGTGTGGGCATAGAGCTTCTCCACGATCGACTCGTAGTACTCCATCGCCGCGCTCTGAGCGACGGTGAGGGCCACGATGCTGGCTCTCTCGATCGTCATCCGGTCCACGACGAGGACCCCGTTCGTCAGGTCGATGGGCTGGCCGCTCCGCTCCTTCACGAGGTAGTCCTCTCGCGTCACCTGGAGGTTGAGCCCCGGGAGCCGCTCGTAGAGCCGGGAGAGAATCGATTGCCTCCTCTCCTGCGGGACGTCCTGGAAAACGACGGCCCCGAAGGGGAAGACGAAAACGTTGCCTGGCCCTTCCGTCGCCCGCAACTCATGAGGGTGGATACGGCCCTCGGGGAAGGCCGAGGCGATGTCCTTCAGAAGGAAGTTCTGCTCGAACGCGAACGCGGAGAACGAGTGCGCGGCATCGGACATGCGCCGATGCTAGATCAGGGGAAGGAGAGGGGCGAGACCGGGCGGCGGTGCGTTGTTCGGAGCAGGGTCGGCCCCCCTCACCGCTGAATGCGAGCCGAACCGCCCCGGGCGAAGGCCCGGACCTCCTCGAGCGTCGCCATCGTCGTGTCGCCGGGGTAGGTCGTCAGGAGCGCGCCGTGCGCCCATCCCAGCCGGAGGGCCTGCTCCGGCGGTTCGCCCGCGAGCAAGCCGTAGAAGAGGCCGGATGCGAATCCATCGCCTCCTCCGACGCGGTCGAGCACGTCCAGCTCGATCGCCGGCGCGGTATAGGTCTTTCCCGAGACCCATGCGACGGCGCTCCAGCCATGGCGATTGGTGGAACGAACCTCGCGCAGGGTGGTCGCGACGGCCTTGACGCCCGGGAAGCTGGCGGTGACGGCATCGATCATTCCGAAGAAGGCGCCGGGGTCCAGCTTCGAAACCGATGCGACCTCGGGTCCCGCGATGCCCAGCCCCCGCTGGAGGTCCTCCTCGTTGCCGACGATGACGTCGGCGTGAGACACGATCCTCCGCAGGACCTCCGTGGCGCGATCCGCTCCGCCAGAGGCCTTCCAGAGCTTCTCTCTGAAGTTGAGGTCGAACGACGTGACGGCACCGGCGGCACGGGCCGCCTGCATCCCCTCGATGATGAGTTCGCCAGTCGAGCGAGAGAGGGCGGCGAAGATGCCGCCACTGTGGAACCACCGGACTCCCGCCGAGAAGAGCGCCTTCCAGTCGACGTCCCCGGGCGCGAGTCGGGCCGCGGCCTCGTTGGCCCTGTTGTAGAAGACGACCGGAGGCCGCACTCCGAAGCCGCGGTCGCTGTAAACGGCAGCCATGTTCGGGCCGGTCACGCCATCGTGGACGAAACGCTTGTAGAGACCCGTGACCCCCATCGCGCGGACCCGCTCCTCGATCAGTCCCCCGATGGGTGAATCGACCATCGCGGAGACGATGGCGGTCTTCATCCGGAAGGCGTCCGCGAGGTTCGCCGCACAGTTGAACTCGCCGCCACTGACGTGGATGTGACACTGGGTGGCCTTGCGGAACGGCACGAGTCCAGGGTCGAGCCGGTGGACGAGGGCGCCGAGGGAGACGAAGTCGAAGGTCCCGGCCGGTGGGATCGCGAGGGGTGCGTTCATGAGTGTCCTCTTGCTGGTTGTGCCGCGCTGCGGACCTTGTAGAGCCGTTCTCCGGCTCTCGGGACCACCAGGATCCCTTCGCCCTCCCGGCCCATGAGGGAAGGAAGGTCGATCGAGGCGGGGTCGAGGTAGGAGAGGTTCAGCCGGCGGCACCGGTCCTCGGGGATGGCGGTGGCGAGGGTGACGGTGACCCGGGGCGTTTCGACTCCCGTCGCGGCGTCGTACGTGCCGAGCCCCTTCATGTGGGTCGAGTGCGCGAGAACACCGCCAGGAAGGTGACGGAAGCGGTCCCACTGAGCCAGGAAGTAGTCGCGGCAGTGATAGCCGATCTCCTCGATGGCACGACCGTGCGTGAAGCTGACCTCGGAGAGCCGGGGAGCGAAGATGACGACTTCACCCCCGTCCGCCACGGCGGGCTCGACCTTGTACATCCCCTTTGCAGCCGTCCAGAGGTCCTCGTACATTGGCGGCATCACGGAGATGACCCTCTCGTAGGGTTTCTCGACCCACGTCACGTGGACGCGGGACGAGAGGCTCGCGGCCTCTACCCACGCTTCGTGGGGGCTCCCGAAGAAGAGGCCCTGAAGTCCCAGCTCGGTGACGACGGCGGCCAGGCAGACCTTGGGTCTGCCGATGAGGGCGGCCGCCTCGTCGATCAATGCCCGGACCGGCGTGTAGCCCGAGCCGATGACCTCGTAGCTCGAGAGAAGGGCGCCGAGCCAGTGCGTCAGGTTGATCACTTCCGGACCCGCGATTCCGGGGAAGAAGTACTTGTTTCCTCCGGAGAACCCGACGACCTCGTGGGGGAAGACGGGTCCGCAGACCAGGATGGCGTCGTAGTCGAGGACGAGCCGGTTGACGCGAACGGGAACACCTTCGTTCAGGCGTCCTCCCGTGATGGCGGAAACATGACTGGCTGTCAGCGTCCCGACTGTGGCGAGGGCCTCCGGGCTGGAGCTGTGGTTGAACACCCGGCTCGCCCCGGCCCAGCCGTTTCGGACCGGCCGTCCCAGGAGCCGGGAGAGCGCCTCGTCCGGCATGGGGCGGTGAGTCCCGAGCGCGACGAGGTAGTCGAGGGCCGCAAGCCGGGGGGCGAGGAGGTCGTCGAGGAGATCCACGACGAGCGGCAGGGGCATGGTCCGCGTGCCGTCGGGAACCAGGACGAGAATGCGGCGCCACTCGTGGTCGAGTGCGCCGGCCGCCGCCGCGACGATCTCTCGTACCTCCTCGCCCGTGAGAGGCCGGTTCTCCTCCCCGTGCCCGATCTGCATCTGTCGCTCCCGGCGGAGGGACTCGCGTTTCCTCTCCGGGAAACGCCTCCGCGTCTCCTTCACGATGCCAATGGACTTACCACTTGTCAAGTCCCTGATCTGTTTGGCGCGGTGAAGCGGCCATTTGTAACGCTTTTCCCCTAGTTCGGTCAGCTCACATATATTCAGCGTGCAGAAATTGGATTTACCAGTTATGCTCGCTCGGAGCGGACCAGGGACCCACCTGACGTTCCCTGGGAGGCGGGAAGGAAGAGCGATGAACCACCCGTTCGGTCTTGGCGGCAAGGTGGCCGTGGTCATCGGAGGCACGGGCGAGCTCTGCGGGGCGATGGCGGAGGGTCTGGCGGCGGCGGGCGCCGAGACGGTGCTCGTGGGCCGGGATGCCGGCAAGGCGGAGTCCCGTCTCGGTCGGATAACGGCGGCCGGCGGAAGGACCTCATTCGTCCCGTGCGACGTCACGTCGAAGGCGAGTCTCTCCGGGCTTCTGGCTGAGGTCCTCTCGCGCTGTGGTCACGCAGACATCCTGATCAACGGGGCCGGGATCAATTCGCCCCGGCCGTTCCTCGAGATTCCAGAGGAAGAGATCGACCGGATCTTCAGCGTCAACACGAAGGCGGTCTTCCTGGCCTGCCAGGTCTTCGGGAGCTACTTCGTGGAGCGGGCCAGGAGCGAGAAGAAGGGCGCGAGCATCATCAACGTCGGTTCGATGTCGGGCCTGACGCCTCTCTCGAGGGTCTTCACCTACTCCGCGTCCAAGGCCGCGGTCCACAACATCTCGAAGAACCTTGCCAGGGAATGGGCCCCGCTCGGCATTCGCGTCAACGTCCTGGTGCCCGGCTTCTTCCCCGCGGAGCAGAACCGAAAGGTCCTCACCCCGGACCGGGTGGCCTCGATCCTGGGGCACACGCCGATGGGACGGTTCGGGGAGGCACGCGAACTCGTCGGGGCGACTCTCCTCCTCGCCTCGGAGGAGGCGGGCTCGTTCATCACGGGGACGGAACTCGTCGTGGACGGCGGTTTTCACGCAACCAGCATCTGATCGCGGGAGACTCATGCGAGACACACGTGCCATTAACCAGTTTCTCGTCACGTCCGGGCACCGGATCAGCGACAACCCTGCGGTCTCACCGGATCTCTGTCTCGACCCGCCAGCCATGAAGGAGGCGATCCGGCAGGAACTGTCTCGTCTCGTGGAGTTGACGGCGCCGAAGGGCGGTGGTGCCAGCCACGGCCTGTACCGGATCGCGGCGGGGCGCATCGATCTGTTCCCCGCCTCGGAGCTGGTGGTGGCAGAGTGGCGGCTCTTCGTCGTCGAGGACAGGGTGACGGGGGATGCAGGCCTTCTCGTGCAGGGGGCGCTCCCGATTCCACTCCCGGGCGCCGCGCCCCTGGGGATGTCGATGCAGTTCGTTCCTCTTCTGTGGGACGGACTCGCGGCACTGAAGAACCTCATCCTCGAGGACGACCCGGGCAGCACGGTCTTTCCCGTGGCTCGCGGTACGCTCTCGCGCTCGAGCATCGGCGTCGGCGCTCGCTTCACGACGCTGCACTGGCCGGCGGTTGCCTGGGTGATGAAGGAACTGGGCCTCTCCCTGACGGCGAACCAGAACTCGATTCCACGCGAGCTGGTCTACGACGTCGACGCGATGCTGGAGGGACGGCTCGCCCACGTCCCCTTCCCCTTCATTGGCGGGGCGGTCCCGGAAGGGCACCAGGGGCAGTCGGTCGAGGGGATGACGCATGCCGCGGTGATCGCCTATCTCAAGACGGGCCTTCACCACAGGCGTATCCCGTGGGGCTTCAACGCCGACCACCAGCCGATCGGAGGGCGCTTCGACGCCATCGAGGAGGAACTCGCGCGAGGCTGTGCGTTCGCGAGCTACATCACGTTCGACCTCTCTCCCGAGCTGGCGCTCACGCCGCCGCTTTCGAGCGGTCACGAGGTCGAGGAGGCCTTTTCGGCGCTCTCCGAGCCGCTGCTCTTCTCTCGGGTCCTGGCTCGTCTCCGGCCGCTCGGACTCGGAGTGGAGCCAGCGCAGGCGCGACGGCTCTTCGTGACGCTCCTTCCGGCGATGCGGAAGCTGAAGCGGCGGGACGAGGCCTACACGCGCGTGAGGAGGGAACTCTTCACGACCGCGATCGGGCGCCGTTACTTCCGCGAGCTGTCGATCGACGAGCTTCCTGGCCGCACCTCCGCCGAGACGCTCGCGTTCTGCCTCGCCCTGGCCGAGGCGATGGGGGTCGAGTTCGACTACGTCGCTCCTGCGATCGGGTTCCAGAAGAACTTTCCCTTCGAGGACAACGAGGAACTCCGGAAGATCGTCACCTCTCTCTACCGCGTCGCGCGCGCTTTCGGCGTCTCGATCGGATTCCACTCGGGGAGCGGGAAGTCCGCCGAGAACTACCGGGTGGCCGGAGAAGTGACGCGCCAGGCTCTCGAGATCAAGACCTCGGGCCGCTACACCTACGAGATGGGGGTCGCCCTCTGGCGCTCGAGGAACGAGTCCGACCAGGCACTCTGGCGGGACTGGTACGCCTTCACACGGGAACTGGCCGTCGAAGGCGCCTTCTCGGAGGATCCCGTGCGGCAGAAGTTCGCCCGCGACTTCATCCGGCACGCGCTCGCGTTCGAGGGGATCGATGAAGGCCGGGCCTTCGATTCCTCGGAGAGTCTCCGGGCGGCCCTCTCCGCGCTGCCGCTGTCGCCGGACCACATGTACTTCTTCGAGTACAACTTCCTCTTCGTCCTCGCCGCCGGTGGGAATCCCGGAGCGCTGGGGGATCACGGCGTCGCGGGGTACGCGCAGCGTGCGAGGTTCTACCGGGTCAGCGACGAGGCGAGATTCCTGTACGCGAAGGGGGTTGCCTCGTACCTCCTCTTCCTGGTCGAGGAGACCGGACTCTCGGATGCGTCCCGGGTTGCGGCGGCTCGGGAGAGGCTGCTGGCGCTTCCCGACCATGACGCCTTCGAGCGGGACCTCGTCGTCTGAAGGGATCCGGGACGGAACGGAGAAACGTGATGGAGCAGAATGTCGGAGACCGTGCGCAGGGTGTGATGGGCCGCTACCGGTGGGTCATCTGCAGCCTCCTCTTCCTGGCGACCACGATCAACTACATCGACCGCCAGATCCTTGCCCTCGTCAAGGAATTCCTCGACAAGGAGCTGGGCTGGACGAACGAGCAGTTCGGGATGGTCAACTCGGCGTTCCAGGGAGCCTACGCTGTCGGGCTCCTCTTGTTCGGCTGGTTTGTCGACCGGTACGGTACGAAGATCGGCTACGCGGTCTCGCTCGTCCTCTGGAGCCTCGCCGCGATCGGACACGGCGCCGTCGGCTCGGTTCGGGGCTTCTTCGCCGCCCGGGTCGCCCTGGGGGTCAGCGAAGGGGGCAACTTCCCGGCGGCCATCAAGGCCGTCGCTCTCTGGTTCCCGAAGCGGGAGAGAGCCTTCGCGACCGCCCTCTTCAACTCCGGGACGAACGTCGGCGCCATCATCGCGCCCGCGCTCGTGCCCGCCGTCGCCCTTGCCTTTGGCTGGCGCTGGGCCTTCATCCTGGCCGGCGCGGCGGGCTTCCTCTGGCTCCTTCTCTGGATCCCCTTCTATGACGTTCCCGAGAGGCGGAAGAACCTGGATCCCGCCGAACTCGATTTCATCAGGAGCGACAGGGATGACAACGGCGGCAGCGGAACACCGATGGGCTGGGGGGCGGCACTGAAGCTCCGGCAGACGTGGGCCTTCATCGTCGCGAAGTTCATGACCGACCCCGTCTGGTGGTTCTTCCTGATCTGGCTTCCGGACTACTTCAAGAAGACCCGAGGACTGGAGATCAAGCGCAGCTGGGTCCATCTCGTGACGATCTACGCGATCGTGACCGTCCTCTCGATTGCGGGCGGGTGGCTCACGGGGTACCTGGCCCAGAAAGGCTGGAGCGTCACCCGCGCCCGAAAGTCCGGGATGTTTCTGTACGCCCTCTGCGTTCTTCCTGTTCTCGGTGCCACGAGCGTCGGGGACTGGCCCGCGGTCCTCTTGATCGGCCTCGCCGGGTCCGCGCACCAGGCGTGGTCGGCCAACCTGTTCACGACCGTGTCGGACATCTTCCAGAAGAAGGATGTCGGGACCATTGTCGGGATCGGCGGGATGGCGGGCTCGATCGGAGGGATCCTGTTCCCATGGTTCTCCGGGAGGATTCTCGACCGGTTCCCGGCCACTCAAGGCTACGCGCTGCTCTTCGCGATGTGCGCTTCGGCGTACCTGATCGCCTTCGGCATCCACCACGCGCTGGCTCCCAAGCTCGAACCGCTCGGGGAGAGAGGACCGGCGAGCTGAGAAACGGGAGGGGCGTCATCAGGAGGGGGCGGCTGGGTTGACCGGGAGAGCCCATGCCACAGATTTCAGC
Organism: Thermoanaerobaculia bacterium; assembly: GCA_022071945.1. GTDB lineage: Bacteria > Acidobacteriota > Thermoanaerobaculia > UBA5066 > UBA5066 > JAJVIN01. The sequence goes on from JAJVIN010000004.1 coordinate 32,790, forward strand.
GATCTCATATGACCTGGGTCATATGACCTCTGTCCTTGGCCGCCTAGGATTCCAACGTTTCGGGACTTGCCCTCGACGGCGAGAACCGGAAGGGCTCGATGGCGCAATTTGATCGGCGGGTCGCTAAAGCGGAGAGGCCGCCTGTGCGGTGGCTGACGGCTTCGTTCGGGATTCCGGCCGGTGAGAGGTGGAAGCCAGAGTGACAGGTGACCCCCTTCCTTCGTTGACAGGGCGCGCGGACCGTCCCCCCCGCCACTATTCCGGGATCCTGGTCACCGCGATTCCGGGCCTTCTCGACGAGGCGAGATCCAGCGTCGCGGCTCAGCCGGGCGTGGAGGTTCGGGAGTCCGACCCCGCTACCGGCCGCTTCGTGGCCGTTCTCGAGGCGGCTGACCGACAAGGGCAAGAGGACGGGCTGAGGGCGCTGTCGGCGCTGGCCTCCGTCGCCTCGGCCGACCTCATCACCCACTTCATCGACGACGAGGAGTCGACACCTCAGTCCCCGGAGGAGGAGATGCCATGACGGGATCGAGACGGGAGTTCATCAAGTCGAGTCTGGCCGCGGCGACCGCCGCGATCGCCGGGTTCCCAGGCTTTAGCCTTGCGGCCGCGAAGGACCCGCAGAAGGGCTGGGTCTGGGACAAGGGAGTCTGTCGCTTTTGCGGCGTGGGCTGTGGCATCGAGGTCGCCACGAAGTCCGGCCGCGTCGTGGGCATTCGCGGGGACGCCAAGAGCCCCGTCAACCGCGGGCTCCTCTGCGTGAAGGGCTATGCGAACGCGGAGATCCTCTACGGCGAGGACCGGCTCAAGACTCCCATGCTCCGGATGAAGGACGGGAAGTTCGACAAGAACGGTGACTTCACGCCCGTCAGCTGGGAGCGAGCCTTCGAGGAGATGGAGCGCCAGTGGAGGAAGGCCCACGGCGAACTCGGTCCCACCGGAGTCGGTGTCATGGGGTCCGGGCAGTACACGATCCAGGAAGGCTACGCCGCAAGCAAGCTCGTCAAGGCGGGCTGGCGTTCCAACAACCTGGACCCCAACGCGCGCCACTGCATGGCCTCGGCGGTCGCTGCCTTCATGCAGACCTTCGGGGTCGACGAGCCCTCCGGCTGCTACGACGACATCGAGCTGACGGACACCGTCGTGCTGTGGGGCGCGAACATGGCCGAGATGCATCCCATGCTCTGGGCCCGCATCGTCGACCGCAAGTTGAAAGCGGGGAAGGCCTACCAGGTCGTGAACCTCACGACGGTCAGAAATCGATCGTCGGAGATGGCCGACATGGAGATCGTCTTCGCCCCGAACGCCGACCTCGCGATCCTGAACTTCATCGCTCGCGAAATCGTCGCCCGCGGCGTCTGGGACAAGGAGTTCGTCGAGAAGCACTGTGTCTTCGCGGCGGGCGTCACCGACATCGGTTACGGAATGCGTCCGACGGGGAAGTTCGCCCTCGCCTCCGAGCAGGACGTGCAGGCACGCGAAGTCGAGGTCGTCCTCTCGAAGGAGGAGGCCGTCGGCATGGGACTCGATCCCGCGGTCGAGCACCGCGTCAAGCAGGCGTCCGCGGGTGATCCCGGGAAGCACTGGACGATCGGGTTCGAAGAGTTCAAGAAGGGTGTCGAGCCGTACACCCTCGACTTCGTGGCGGCCGTCGCGAAGGGCGATCCCGACGAGCCCCTCGACGCGTTCAAGAAGAAGCTGCAGCAGCTCGCGGATTGGTACGCCGAGAAGGCCCACAGGGTCGTCAGCTACTGGACGATGGGGTTCAACCAGCACGTCCGTGGGACCTGGGTGAACGAGCAGGCCTACATGGTTCACCTGCTCATGGGCAAGCAGGCCAAGCCGGGCAATGGCGCCTTCTCGCTGACCGGGCAACCCTCGGCGTGCGGGACGGCCCGCGAGGTCGGGACGTTCTCTCACCGCCTCCCCGCCGACATGGTCGTCGACAACCCGCAACACCGCGCTCACGTCGAGGAGCACTGGAAGCTCCCCAAGGGAACGATCAACCCCCAGATCGGCAGCCACATCACGAAGATGATGCGCGGCCTGGAAGACGGATCCCTGAAGTGGCTCTGGATCCAGGTCACCAATCCCTTCCAGTCGACGGCGAACGCCAACCACTGGATCAAGGCCGCGCGGGAGAAGGACGCCTTCATCGTCGTCAGCGACGTCTACCCGACGCTCTCGGGAAAGGTCGCCGACCTGCTTCTGCCCTCGGCGATGATCTTCGAGAAGTGGGGCGGATACGGGAACTCGGAGCGACGCACCCAGCTCTGGCGTCAGCAGGTGAACCCGCCGGGCGAGGCCAGGACGGACCTGTGGCAGATGATGGAGTTCTCCAAGCGCTTCAAGCTGACGGACGTCTGGGGCGGGCAGAAGGTGCCGGGCCTGAAGTCCGACGGATTCGAGGACGGCAAGCTCCCCGATGTTCTCGAGGCGGCCAAGGCGCTCGGCTACAAGCCCGAGACAACCCTCTACGAGGTGCTCTTCGCGCGGCCCGAGAACAAGAAGTTCGCCTGGCCGGACAAAGTCGCCGGAAAGGCTCGGAACGCCACGGTTGCGGCCGGAAAGCTGGACTGGTTCCCGGAGAAGGCGCTCTTCGAGGAATACGCGGGGTTCGGGCGCGGCGAGGGCCACGATCTGGCGCCCTTCGACGTCTACTACCAGCCTGAGGTTCGCGGGCTGAGATGGCCCGTCGTCAACGGCAAGGAGACCCCCTGGCGCTTCAACGAGGAGTACGACCCCTACGCGGCCAAGGGCAAGGGTTTCGACTTCTACGGCAAGGCGATGAAGAAGATCCCGTCCGGCGACCTGAAGGGTGTGACGAACCCGGAGCCGGTGGCGCTGCCGGGCAAGGCCAAGATCTTCTTCCGCCCCTACGCGGCTCCCGCCGAGCGGCCCGATTCGCAGTTCGACCTCTGGCTCACGACCGGCCGCGTTCTCGAGCACTGGCATTCGGGGTCCATGACGCGAAGAGTCCCCGAACTCCACGCGGCCGTCCCCGAGGCGGTCCTCTTCATGCACCCCGAGGATGCCAAGAGCCGCGGCCTGGCCCAGGGGGACCTCGTCTGGATCGAGTCGCGCCGGGGAAAGATCAAGGTCCGTGTCGACCTCCAGGGCCGGAACAAGCCGCCGAGAGGAACCGTCTTCGTCCCCTGGTTCGACGAATCGGTCTTCATCAACAAGGTCACGCTCGATGCCACCTGCCCGATCTCGAAGGAGACCGATTTCAAGAAGGCGGCCGTCCGGGTGACCAAGGCCACGGTCCTTCTCCTGGCCGCGCTACTTTCCCTGCCTCTGTTCGCGGCCACCCAGACGGCGAAGGCTCCCAAGCCGGCTCCCAAGACGGTGGCACCAGTTTCCGACCGGGACCTCTCGCTCTACCCGGGCAGCGTCTTCGAGGTCCCGGCACCATCAGGGGCGAAGGCGGATACGTCCGGGCCGGGAGACAAGAAGCGGTTGGCGCGGCCCTTCCCGATCTCCCCTCCACGCATTCCCCACGGCATTGCCGACCTCGACCCGATCACCGTCGCCGGCAATCAGTGTCTCGACTGTCACGCGCCGGATGCCGGGGAGGCGGCCGTGTCGAAGAGCCACCTCATCGACTACAGGAACTCGCCGGACAAGGCCGGGACGACGCTGGCGGGCGCCCGCTATGTCTGCACGGCCTGCCACGTCTCGTTGACGGACGCCCGGTCCCTGCGGAAGAACGACTTCCGGTTTCCCTGAACTCCAAAGAGGGGCAACCTCGTGGGGTTGCCCCTCTCACACCCTGCATCCGCTCCCGGAGGCACCCGCGGCGGTCCGGCCAGACGTCCAGGGCACCGCGGTTCAGACGCTGTAGGCGGACGAGGCCGTCTCCCCTCCGCGTCCCGTCCAGTTCGTGTGGAAGAACTGGCCCCGCGGACGATCGATGCGCTCGTACAGGTGCGCGCCGAAGTAGTCGCGCTGAGCCTGGAGGAGATTCGCGGGAAGCCGCGCGCTCTTGTAGCCGTCGAACCAGGTCAGCGCCGTCGCGAACGAGGGGACCCAGACGCCCCCGAGAACGGCCGCCGAGACGACCCGGCGCCACGCTTCCTGAGCCTCCTCGACCTTTGACCGGAAGTACGGGTCGAGAAGGAGGTTCGGAAGGTCCGGGGTCGCGTCGAAGGCCTCCTTGATCTTCCCCAGGAAGGCCGAGCGGATGATGCATCCGCCGCGCCACAGGAGGGCGATACTCCCGTACTTCAGATCCCAGCCGTGTTCCTTCGCCGCGGCGCGCATGAGGGCGAATCCCTGCGCGTAGGAAACGAGCTTCGAGGCGTAGAGGGCCTTCTCGAGGTCGTCGACGAAGGCGGCCCTGTCTCCGGAGAAGGCCGGCTTTTGTGAGGAGAAGACCTTCGAGGCCGCGACACGTTCGTGCTTCATCGCGGAAAGGCACCGCCCGTAGACGGCCTCGCTGATCAGGGTCAGCGGCACGCCGAGATCGAGCGCGGCCACGCTCGTCCACTTGCCGGTCCCCTTTTGCCCGGCGGTGTCGAGGATCCTGTCCACGAGAGGGCTTCCGTCCCCGTCACGAAAACCCAGGATGTCCCGGGTGATTTCGATCAGGTAGCTGTCCAGGTCTCCCTGATTCCAGCGGGCGAAGACCTCGTGCATCTCCGGGGCCGTCATTCCGAGAAGCTGGGACATGAGCTGGTACGCCTCGCAGATCAGCTGCATGTCGCCGTACTCGATCCCGTTGTGGACCATCTTCACGAAGTGGCCCGCGCCGTCCGGGCCGACCCAGTCGCAGCAGGGTGTCCCGTCGTCGACCTTTGCGGCGATCGCCTGGAAGATGGGGGCAACGTGGGGCCAGGCGGCCGGCGAGCCGCCAGGCATGATCGACGGCCCGAGAAGCGCGCCTTCCTCGCCGCCGGAGACGCCGGTCCCGATGAAGAGAAGCCCCTTCGCCTCCAGGGCCTTGGTCCTGCGGATCGAGTCCGGGAAGTGGGAGTTCCCTCCGTCGATGACGATGTCCCCGGGTTCGAGATGGGGCAGGAGCTGGTCGATGAAGTCGTCGACGGCGCTGCCCGCCTTGACCATCAACATGACACGGCGCGGTCTCTTCAGCGACGAGACGAGGTCCGCGATTGAGCGGGTCCCGATGATGTTCTTCCCCTTCGCACGGCCCGAGGTGAAGGCGTCCACCTTGCTCACGGTCCGGTTGTAGACCGCGACGGTGAAGCCGTGGCTCTCCATGTTGAGAACGAGGTTCTCGCCCATGACGGCGAGGCCGACGAGACCGATGTCTGCGAGTTCATTTGTCACGATGTTTCCTCCAGGAATGAGGGGGCTTACCGGGGCTGTGCGCCAGTTCTGTGGATGAGAAGGCGAGTCCATCCATCCTCCCCTTGGGAAGGGGAGGATGCGCGTGAGCGCAGGAGGGGTCACTCGCTCGCCTTGGTTGTTCAGGCTTCGATTTGTTCGACGTCATCAGACCCCTCCGCCTCTGCCGAGGCACCTCCCCTTCGTAAGGGGAGGAGAGGCGAGCAGGTCTCCCGGGCCGTCTCCTCGAGCGGGGGCTTTCGGAGTCACGGCTTTGCCACCGGCTTCTTGACGCGCCAGTGAAACGTGTTGAGCTTCTTTTCCACGTCGAAGGTGCGGAGCATCGTCATCACTTCGGCGCCGGCCATCAACGTGGCGCCATAACCCTGCATCGCGCCGAGGTCGGTGGGACGGTTGTAGTAGTAGACGGCGTCGTAGGCGGCCGTCGTCCCGACGCAGATCCCCTCGATCTGTCCGTCGGACCGGACCCGCCGGGCCACGGCCTGCCATCCCGTCTGGGCGACCGGGGCCCAGGCCGTCGAGAGCCAGCCCCGGTTGACGCCGCGTGCGATGGCAAACGTGAACATGGCCGAGGCGGACGTCTCGAGATAGCTGTCTGTTCTGTCGAGAAGCTGATGCCAGAGCCCCGTTCCGCCCTGTACGGCTCCAACGCCCGCCACGGCGCGCCGGTACTGCTCGAGGACTTTCGCCCGGTCGGGGTGGTTCTCGGGCATCACCGAGAGGAGATCCGCCATCGACATGAGCATCCAGCCCGCCCCGCGGCCCCAGAAAAACTTCGGATCGACCGGCAGCGCATTCTCGAACCACGAGTGGTCGTAGAGGCCGGCATCCTCGTGGAAGAGGCGCGCCGACATCCCGATGACCTGGCGGGCGGCATCGTCGAACCACTTCTGCTCTCCCGTGGCCGCCCCCATCTGCGCCAGAAACGGAATGCTCATGTAGGCGTCGTCGATCCAGAGAGAGACCGGCTGGGGCCGGGGCCGGCACAGAGTGCCGTCCGGAAGCCGCGGCTGCCGTTTCGTGATGTGCTCGACGACGAGGTCGATTCCCTCCCGGTAGCGCGGGTCCTTCTTCCTCGCCTGCGCCCGGACGAGCGCGGCGCCGATCGCCCCGCAGTCGTCGAGTTCGTGCATGTCGATGAGGCGCCTGTATCCGTTCTTCTGTGGGCCGAACTCCTTCGCCTGCGCGCGGAAGTGCGGGAGGTGCTGGAAGATGAAGTCGAAGTTCTTTTCGGTGTAGGCGGCGAAGCGAGCATCCCCCGTCACCTCGGTGACCTGGACCATCCCGGAAAGGACGACGCCCATCGAGTAGGTCCAGTCGATGAACTCGCCCTTGCGCGTGTCGATCCCGGCGTTCTTGCGGGGCTTCGAAAAATCGGTGATCGGCGCGCCGGTCTCCACGTCGATGATCGTGTAGGGTGTCGAGCGTTCGAAGTGCTCTCGAATCCGGTCGAGCACGGCCTTGATCTCACTCTCGGAAGGAAGGGTGTAGTCGACTCCGGGGGCGAGGGACGGCTGGGAGAACGACGGATCACTTCGTCCCGTCGACGCGACCGGGTCGGCCGCGGGCGCCTGCGCCAGGAGCAGAGAGGGGGCGGCCAGGACGAGCAAGAGGCCGGCGAGCGGGAGCGAGAGTCGCATCAAGGGCTCCTGATTCTTCAAGTGGTCATTCCACATTGATATCTTGGCGGAGATGTTGTCCGCTCTCCGGTGGTGAGATGCTGGCGCGCCGGGAGCCGAACGATGCTCGCACAATCGGGCCCGGATTGTTTTCCCGTGTGGGTTCTCCTGGTCGGATTGACCGGTCGCGCCATGCGTGAGGGATCCTAGCGTACGATCGATTCTGGCGCAATGGTATTACCAATGATAGACTCATGCCGTGCCTCCCCGGATCGGATCCGTCTCTTTCGCGACCCCGGCTCGCAGGGGTTCCGGGCTCGCGTCCGCTCTCTGGGTGAGCCTTCTCCTCGGGCTGGCCAGCACTTCCTGCGGGACGCCGCCGCCGCGGTCGAAGAGTCCCGCGGCCGCCCGGGACGGCGACACGTACCGAAATCCGATCCTCTTCGCGGATTGGTCCGACCCCGACGTCGTCCGGGTGGGGGAAGACTTCTGGCTCGTGGCGTCGAGCTTCCATGAAGTGCCCGGCCTGCCGGTTCTGCACTCGAAAGACCTCGTCCACTGGGAACTTGCGGGGCACGCGGCGTCCCGGCTTCCCTCGCCCCGCTACGACGTGCCGCGGCACGGTGGAGGCGTCTGGGCGCCCTCCATCCGCCACGACGGGGACGTCTACGAGGTCTGGTACGGCGATCCCGACCTCGGCCTCTTCGCGACGCGGGCCCGTGATCCTCGTGGCCCGTGGGAGCCACTCCGGCAGGTTCAGGAGGCGCGGGGCTGGATCGATCCCTGCCCGTTCCGCGACACGGACGGGTCGCGCTGGGTCGTTCACGCCTGGGCGAAGAGCCGCGCGGGCTTCAATGGAGTCCTCACGGTCCGTCGTCTCTCGCCGGACGGTCTCTCCGTGGTCGGCGAGGGGGTGAACGTCTTCGACGGGGGCACCGAACACCCGACGATCGAGGGACCGAAGCTCTACCGCCGGGGCGAGTGGGTTTACATCTTCGCTCCTGCCGGAGGTGTGAAGAACGGCTGGCAAACGGTGTTGAGGTCGAAGAGTGTCCTGGGGCCCTACGAGGGGCGGATCGTTCTCGACCAGGGAGGCACGCCCACGAACGGACCGCACCAGGGTGGCCTGGTCGACACTCCGTCCGGTGAATGGTGGTTCGTCCACTTCCAGGACCGGGGAGCGTACGGCCGCGTCACGCACCTCGAGCCGGTCTCCTGGCGCGACGGCTGGCCCGTGATTGGCGAGGATCCGGATGGCGACGGCAAGGGTCAGCCGGTAGCGGTCTTCAAGAGACCAGACGCTGGCCGCGGCTCGGCCTCGGTCGCGCCCCAGGTGTCCGACGAGTTCGACGGGACGTCCCTCGGTCCGATGTGGGCCTGGAACGCGAACCCTCGCCCGGATTGGGCCTCTCTCACGGCACGGCCGGGATTTCTCCGGCTCATCCCCGTGCGAAAGACGGAGGACGCGCCTGCCTCGATCGCTCATGAACCGAACGTGCTCCGGACACGCCTCTCCTCCGAGCGCCTCGTCGCGACGGCGCTCGTCGAGTTGAACGGCACGTCGAGGGGCGCCGAGAGTGGCCTCGCGGTCCTCGGGTTGGACGTCGCCTACGTCGCCATCGCGAGAACCGAGAACGGATGGGAAGAGATCTTTGCCACCGGCGCCGGCGTTCTGAAGGACGGCGTGGAGCGCGTTGTCGAAAGGCGGCCGATACCGTCCGGCAGACTCCATCTTCGCGTCACGGTCGAGCCGGGAGCCCGGCTCCGCTTCGCGACGAGCGAGGACGGCACGAACTTCACACCAATCGGAGGAGAGGTCGTCGCCCGCGAGGGAGCCTGGGTCGGAGCCCGACTCGCGCTCTTCACGCGGCCCCTTCCCGACCCGAAGCCGCAAGACGTCACGGACGTGGAGTTCTTTCGGGTGGAGTGAGGATGCGCGCGCGCCGCACCACGTCTCCGCTCGCCGCCGCGCTTGTCGTCGTCCTGACGATGTCGGACGCCGCGACGGCCGCCACACGCCCCGAAGGCGTGGATCTCGTCGTCGCGCGAGATGGAAGCGGCGACGTCACTACGGTCCAGGCGGCCCTCGATGCGCTCCCCCAGGTGGCGTCCCGAACCCGAGTGGTCCTGGTGAGGCGCGGCAGCTACCGGGAGAAGGTCTTCATCACCAAGAGCCGGCTGGCCCTCGTCGGCGAGGATCGCGACGCGACGCGAATCGAGTTCGACGTCCTTCGCCGCGACTGGCGAGCGTCACATCCCGATGACTGGGGCGCCGCCGTCGTCAACATCGGCGATGACGTCACCGATCTCATCCTCGCGAACCTGACCATCAGGAACGACTACGGGTCTCGCAATGGCGGCGATCACGACCACCAGTTCGCTCTCCGCTCGGGCGGGAACTCGTCACGTATCGCTCTCGTCCACGTGAACGCCCTCTCGGACGGCGGAGACACCGTGAGCCTCTGGAATCCGTTCGGCGGGATGACGTACTACGCCTCGTGCACATTCGAGGGTTGGGTCGACTTTCTTTGCCCTCGAGGGACCGCGTACGTGACGAGCAGTGAGTTCGTCGCCCACAGCCCGACGGCGGCGATCTGGCACGACGGCAGCAAGGACCGCGACCACAAGATGGTGATCCGGTCGTCGCGCTTCGACGGCGCTCCCGGGTTTCCGCTCGGCCGCAACAACCGCGACGGACAGTTCTATCTCCTCGATTGCGTGTTCTCCGCGAACATGGCCGACAGGCCGATCTACCAGCCTTCCGCGCCCGAAACGTACGCGTGGGAACCGCGCTCCTATTTCGACGGTTGTCACTCCGACGGCGGCGACCTGGCCTGGATCGCGAACAACCTGAGAACCGCGGATTTCGCTCCGGCGCCGTCAGAGATCACGGCCGAGTGGACCTTCTGCGGCCAGTGGGATCCCGAAGGCATGATGCCCGCCGTCCTTCCGTTCGCCGCCTTGCCGCGACCCAACGAGCGGGCCAGGAACGTCCCGCTGTTCGGTGTGCGGCTTCGCTGGGCCGCGGCCCGGGGCGCTCGCTCCCACGAGCTCTTCTTCGGCCCGGGCGACGGTCCGCCGCTCGTGTCCCGTCTCGAGGGCACGGCTTACGACACGGGCCCGCTCGCGCCAGCGACGCGTTACTCGTGGCGAGTGGATGCGATAGGGCCGGGCGGGCGTGTTGGCGGAAAGACCTGGACGTTCGAGACGGCGGCCGCTCCCTCCCGGATCGCTCTCGCGGGCGACTCGACCGTCACCGAGCGGCAGGGCTGGGGGACGGGTTTCGCGTCGCATCTGCGGCCTGGCGCCGTCTGTTCGAATCACGCGCGGGGGGGACGCAGTTCGAAGAGCTTCGTCGACGAGGGGCACTGGAAGAAGGTGCTCGCGGAGCGGCCGGATTTCGTACTGATCCAGTTCGGGCACAACGACGCTCCCGGGAAGGGGCCCGAGCGAGAGACCGATCCCACGACGACGTACAGAGAGAACCTTGCGCGAATGGTCGACGAAGCGCGCGCGGTGGGAGTCCGTCCGGTCCTTCTGACGCCTCTGACGAGGCGTTACGTCGACGAGGTGGGGTGCATCCGGTCCGATCTGGGCGCCTATGCCGAGGGAGTCCTGGCGGTGGCGGCAGAACGTCGCGTCCCGGTCATCGACCTGCACCGGCTCTCCATCGAGGTGCTCGAGAGGATGACGCCCTCGGAGGTGGCTGCGCTCGGTGTCCCGAAGGAAGACGGTACTCTCGACCGAACCCATCTCTCCCCGCTCGGGAGTGTCCTCTTCGGTGGTCTCGTGGCGGAGGAACTCGCACGCGTCGTCCCGGAGCTGCGATCGGCGGTCAGACCGGCCGGTCCGGTGGAAGCCCCGTCGGCCGGAGTGGCGTCTGACGACGGCGCGGCCGAGTCGGAGGACCATGGGGTCCGAAGGCTGGCGGAGCGACTCGACCGCCCAGTGGCCTTCTTCTCGACGAGCGAAGCGGCCCGCATCGGAGAGAACCTCCTCCTCTGGCAGAGGTCGAACGGCGGTTGGCCGAAGAACATCGACATGGTTCGGCCGCTCGGCCTTGCCGGCCGCGAGAAGGTCTTGCGAGGCCGGCGTCGAGAAGACACCACGATCGACAATGGAGCCACATACACGCAGATCCGCTTCCTTGCGCGCCTCCACGAAGTTGCGAGAGACGGCCGCTTCAAGGCTGGGGCGCTCGCGGGTATCGACTTCCTCCTGAGGGCTCAGTACCCGAACGGAGGCTGGCCACAGTTCTTCCCGCTGAGAGAGGACTATTCCCGGTTCATCACCTTCAATGACGGGGCGATGGCCGGGGTCCTGGCTCTCCTGCGCGATGTCGCGGCCGGACGGGGCTTCGACTTCGTGGATTCCGCTCGCCGGACTCGGGCGGCCCTGGCCGTCGAGAAGGGCACCGCGGCGATCCTCGCGACCCAGATCGTCGTCAACGGCAGGAAGACCGCGTGGGGAGCACAGCACGATGCGGTCTCCCTCGAGCCTCGTCCGGCGCGAGCCTTCGAGCCGGCCGCCCTCGCATCCTCGGAGAGCGTCTCGGTCCTCCGGTTTCTGATGAGTCTCCCTTCGCCCTCGAAGGGTGTCCGAGACGCCATCGAAGCCGGGGTCGACTGGCTTCGCTCCGTCAAGATCCCGGGCCTGAGAATCGCGCGCGCGGACTCTCCGTCGCTTCCGAAAGGCTGGGACGTCGTCGTGACGCCCGACCCGGCGGCCCCACCAACCTGGGCGCGTTTCTACGAGATCGGAACCAACCGGCCGCTTTTCGCGGGACGCGACGGAGTTGTCCGGTCGAGCCTCGCCGAGATCGAGCACGAGAGACGGACAGGCTACGCCTGGTATGTCGACTCGCCCGCCGCCCTTCTCGCAACCGAGTACCCCGCGTGGAAGGCAAAGCTCCTGAAGGAGGCCCCATGACCCGCGACGATGACCGCTTCGTCAGTAGCCCTGTCACCCGTCGCGCCTTCCTGGGCGCGGCGGGCGCAACAGCAGTTTCGGCCGCTGCCTCGTTCTCGGCCCCGGTTTCGGGCGGGAACGCGAAGGTCCGCTACGCCATCGTGGGCGCCGGGCACCGTGGAAGCGGCATGTGGGGGGCCGAAGCGCTCAAGCGCCATGCCGACACCCTCGACCTCGTCGCCCTCTGCGACCTCAACCCGGAGCGGGCCGAGGCCGCAAACGCCCTCATGGGGACGAAGGCGCCGGTCTTCACGGATCTGGACCGGATGCTCTCCGAGGCGCGTCCGGAGAAGGTGGCCGTCTGTACCGTGGATGCCACGCACGCCTCGGTCATCACCAGACTTCTCGACCGGGGAGTCGAGGTCGTCACCGAGAAACCGATGGTGACCGAGGTGGACCAGCTCCAGAGCATTCTGGAAGCAGAGAAACGCAGCCGGAAGAAGGTCGCCATGGCGTTCAACTACCGGTATTCCCCGAAGAACGAACTGATCTGGCAACTCCTGCGGAACTCGGACCTCGGACGAGTCACCTCCGTGGACTTCTCGTGGTACCTCGACGTGACGCACGGAGCGGACTACTTCCGCAGGTGGCACAGGCTCAAGGCAAAGAGTGGTTCCCTCTGGGTCCACAAGGCCACCCATCACTTCGATCTCGTGAACTGGTGGCTCGGGGCGGACCCGGTCGAGGTCTTCGCTGCCTCCTCCCTTCGCCGTTACGGGAGGAACGGGAACCTGCGCCACAGTCACTGCCGCGAGTGTCCACACAGGGGCAAGTGCGAGTTCTTCTTCGACCTCACGAAGAACCCACGCTTGATGGCTCTCTATGCGGGGCCGGTGGGCTCGGACGGCTACCATCGCGACGGCTGTGTCTTCCGCGAAGACTGTGACATCTACGACACCATGGCGGCCGTGATCACCTACACGAGCGGAGCCTCGATGAGCTACTCCCTCAATGCCTTCATGCCATTCGAAGGGTTCCGGCTCGCCTTCAACTGCGAGAAGGGGCGGATCGAGGTGCGCGACTGGGAGCGACAGGGGTGGGAGGTCCCGTACGAGACGGAGATCCTCGTGGCCCGGAGCTTCCAGAAGGAGCCCGAGCGAATCACGCTCCAGAGGAGAGAGGGCGGGCATTCGGGAGGAGATCCTCGGCTGCTCGACGCGGTCTTCGGGAAGAACCCGGTGGCAGATCAGCTCCGTGTTCCGGACTCGCGGGCGGGCGCCATGTCGTGTCTGACCGGAATCGCGGCGCGGACGAGTTCCGAATCCGGCAAGCCCGTGAAGATTGCGGGGCTCCTGCCTGCGGCCGGGCTGGGGACGTGACGAGCACCCGATGGGCGTAGCCTGGAGACCCTGCGTCGGCTCCCTGGTTCCGGCCTGCGGAGTTGATGCCCGCTACGGTGATGCGGACCAGGCTGACCTCGACGGGGCCGTTGCGTCCATTTTGAGTTCACTCTTTCAAGAGTTGCGGGATTAGACTAATCGGGTCACCGCTGGAAATTCCGAGGAGGATCAGATGCCGCGTCTTACGCGCCTCGCCGTTGTCCTCAGCCTGCTGCTGGCCAGCTCCCAGCAACTCCTCTCACAGACGCCGCCGAAGGACCTCGTCAAGCTACCGGGCATGAAGTCCGGCGGGACCGTGACGAGGGACGGAAACGGGATCCCCGCCATCTGGGGGGCGACTTCCTACGACCTCTTCTTCCTGCAGGGCTACACGCAGGCAGGCGACCGGCTCTTCCAGATGGACATGAGCCGGAGGCAGGCCTCGGGGACCCTCGCCGAACTCCTGGGCCAGGGCGCTCTCTCGTCGGACGTCCAGTTCCGCACCTTCGGACTGAGGAGAGCAGCCGAGCGTTCGATGGCGGTCCTCACCGCGGAAACGCGGGAGGCTCTCGACGCCTACGCGGCCAGCGTGAATCTGTGGGTGACGACGCACGCGCTGCCGCCGGAGTACGGCGCTCTCTCCTTGACGAAGTTCGAGCCGTGGACCCCGCTCGACAGCGTGACCATCGGCAAGCTCTTCGCCCTGAGCCTCTCTTTTGACGACGAGACCTCGGCGACCGTGGCGCTCCTCACCTACGTCGCCGCGGGCAAGCAACTCGGCTTCGACGGTACCAAGCTCTTCTTCGAGGACCTCTGGAGAGCGGCTCCGTTCGATCCCTTCACCACGCTTCCGGTCCCCGGTACCGCCTCGGGCCGGGTCGCCGGGGGCGAGGACTTTCCTGGACTCTCCACGACTCGTCTCGCTGCGATTGACCGGGCGGCGGAGGAGATGCTGGCCAACGGCGCTCTCGAGGCTCTCCTCGGCTACCAGCAGAAGGCCCGCGAGGTCCCGATGCTGAAGGACATCATGGATGGGGTCCACCTGGCGGGCTCGAACGAGTGGGCCGTCAGCGCGAGGCTGTCCGCGACGGGGCAGGCCCTCGTGGCGAACGACCCGCACCTCTCGCTCGGAACGCCCGCGATCTGGTATCCGCTCTCTTTGCGCGGCGGGAAATACAACGTCTCAGGAAACAGCTTCGCGGGCACCCCGTTCGCGATCCACGGGCAGAACGAGAAGCTGGCGTGGGGCTCCACGGTCAACTACATGGACGTGACCGACTGGTACAGCGAGAAGGTCGTCCCGGCGCCCGGCACGGCCTCCGGGCTCGGCACTCTCTACAAGGGGAAGGTCGAGGAGATCGTCGCGATCCCGCAGGTCTACAAGATGAACGTGCCCGGTACCGCCACGAAAGACAACATCGTCGTCGTCCCCCCGGGAGGCTCGATCCCGGCAGTGACCCTGATCGTCCCGAGACGTGACAACGGCCCCATCGTCAGTCTCGACATGGCGACGGGAGCCGCGATCAGCGTCCAGTACACCGGCTGGAGCGCCACGCGCGAACTCGACGCGATCCGCAAGCTGGGGCTCGCCCAGACGATCGAGGAGTTCCGAGGCGCCCTGCAGAACCTGGACACGGGCTCGCAGAACTGGGCCGTCGCGGAGACGAGCGGCCGCATCGCCTACTTCACGAGTGCCGAGATGCCGCTGAGAGAAGACCTCCAGGCCAATACCGTGGCTGGTGTTCCACCCTGGATCGTTCGGGACGGCACCGGCGGCAACGAGTGGATGGCGCCGGCCGCCACTCTACCCGCGGATCAGGCCGTGCCGCACCAGATCCTGCCGTATGCCGAGATGCCCCAGTCCATCGAGCCGGCCCAGGGCTGGTTTGCCAACGGAAACAACGATCCGAACGGAGTCACGATCACCAACAACCCGCTCGGCCGCCAGAGAGCGGGAGGCGGCATCTATTACCTCCGCGGGATCGGCTATGACGGTTTCCGCGGCGCCCGCATCGCCCAGGTCATCAAACAGAAGCTCGCGGCCAAGGGGAAGCTGACGCGGGCGGACATGAAGGAAGTCCAGTCCGACAACGTCCTGATCGACGCCCAGGTGTTCGTGCCGCACATCGTCCAAGCGATGACGAACGCGAAGCTGACGGGCGCGACGCCCGCGCTCGCGGCGTTTGCGAAGAACCCCGCGGTGGTCGCGGCCGTCGAGCGCCTCGGCAGCTGGGACTTCTCGACTCCCACGGGTCTGAAGGAAGGCTGGGACGCGGGCAAGCCCGCGGGCTGGGAACCGACGGCGGCGCAGGTGCGGGCGAGCACCGCCGCCACGATCTACGCCGCCTGGAGGGGCCAGGTCCTCGCCAGAACGATCGACGCGACGCTCAGCCCCGCGAAGCTCCCTGGTCCGACCTCAAGCCTTGCTGTTTCGGCGCTCAGAAACCTGCTCGAGAAGTTCGCCACGCGAGGCGGGACCGGCGCCTCCGGAGTCAACTTCTTCGTCGTTCCGAATGTGCCCCGGGCCGAGGACAGGCGGGACATCATCCTCCTCGAGAGCATTGCGAACGCCCTTGCCCTCCTTTCGAGTGACGCCTTCGCTCCCGCCTTCTACAAGTCGACCAGCCTGGACGACTACCGCTGGGGCAAGCTCCACCGGATCGTCTTCTCACACCCGCTCGGAGACACCTTCAGCGTGCCATCGGCGGGCGGGGCTTTCCCGCATCCGCTCGGCAGCGCGCTTCCGGGGATCCCGCGACAGGGCGGAATGGGGGTCGTCGACGCCTCCAACCACAGCTCCCGGGCCAACACTCTCAACGGATTCATGTTCGCCTCGGGTCCGTCTCGGCGCTACGTGGGTGAGATGGTTCCCGGTGGGATCCTCGGCGAGAACGCTCTCCCTGGCGGTGTCAGCGGAGTTCTCGGGAACCCCAACTACCTCAGTCTCCTGCCGATGTGGCTGACGAACCAGACCTACCCGGTCGCCACCCAGTCGGAGCAGGCGGTCCTGTCTCTGGGTCGTGTCTCGGCGGAGGTGACCTGGAAATCGCAGTACAGGGGTCAGGGAGGGTATGCGCGCTCTGTCCTTCAGGGCGACAACGCGGCGTATTTCTACTTCTCCGGCTCCGGGAATGCCGAGGTCGTGGTCAAGGTGCTGGACCCCGGTGGTGACAAGCCTTATCTCCTCTTCTACGGCGGCCTGACGGACTACGAGTTCACCGTGACGTTCACGAACACCGCCACGGGCAAGCGCGTCAGCTTCAACCGGCCCGCGGGCAGCGCCGCGGGCGGGGCCAACACCGCGGACCTGCCGCCGGTCGTGGCTCAGGCGGTCTACTGGAGCAAGGACGGGGAGACGTCCGAACCGGCCGGCGAGGCGCGCACCGTCCGGATGGAAGGCCTCGAAGGCCGGACGCCGAAGAGCCTGGATAACCCGGAGAGCCCCCTCGCGGCCGCGGAGATCCCGCTTTCGAGTGGCCGCATCGGCGTGAGCGTGACCTGGAAGGACCCGTACTCCGGCAAGACGGGAGACGCGGTTCCCCTCGCGATGGCCGACGCGTTCGGGAGCTTCCACTTCGGCAATCCCGCCAGTCCCGAGGTCTTCGCGAAGGTCCTCGACTTCGGACCCGGCACCCCCTACGTCCTCTTCTTCGCGGGCCTGACGGACTTCGAGTACACGATCACGTTCCGGAACACGAAGACTGGACAGACGGTGCCCTTCAAGAAGGAGGCCGGAAGCTACAACGGCGGCTGGGACGCCAAGACGATGGGCCGCTGAGACGTCTGGAGCCTCACCCGAGGTCCGGCCCAGATCCTGAGGGGCCGGACTTCGGGGAGGTCACCCTCACGACCAGGAACGTGACATCGTCCTCGAGCGGGCAGGTTCCGCGAGAGCGCTCGAGAGCGACTCCGAGAGCTTCGATGACGCCCGGGACGGTCGGGGAGAGCGCCGCCGCGCCGAAGAGCCTGGCGGCCCCTTCGTAGCCCAGCTCTCCCCCTCCGGGCATTCGGAGTTCGCCGAGGCCGTCACTGGCAAAGAGAAGCGTGTCCCCGGGGTCGAGTGTGGTCTGTCGCTCCACGTAGGTTCCTGTCAAACGCGTGCCGAGTGGAAGGCCTCCGGCGCCGAGTTCCTCGACGGCGCCCGAGGCGGCGCGGTGTACGAGAACAGGCGGCATCGCGGCCGAGGCGACGCGGGCCTGGTGTGGCGTGATCCTCGCGAGCGCGAGGCACATCTTCAACCTCGGGAGGTTCATCTCGGCAAGGGCACGGCCGCACCGGTCGAGGAGTTGGGGCAAAGGGTCGCCGGCCGGGAGCGCCGTGAAGAGCGCCTTGGCGGCCGCGACGAGAATGCCCGCCGCCATGCCGTGCCCCGTGGCGTCCCCGAAGGCGACGAGAAGCGTGCCGTCACCTTCTGTCCGCATGTCGTAGAAGTCGCCCCCGACCTCGGCCGCCGTGTGTGTCGATGCGGCCACCGTGAGCCCGGGGAGCCGGGGGAGGACGCGGGGGAGCATCGAGAGCTGAAGCTCCCGCGCCTGTGCAAGTTCGCGCCCCTTCCGTTCGTTCTCCACTTCCGCGAGGCGCGAATGACCGTACGTCCTGGCGAGGTAGAAAGACATTCCGGCCGCGGAAGCGAGGATCCCGAGGATGTAGACGGCGCGGATTCCCGCGACCGACTCGAGGAGCCCGGTGACGACCAAGACCTGCAGCACGATCGTGAAGCCGAAGATCGCGAAGCTGACCGTGAAAAACCTGGCGCCTTGCCTCGACACGGTGCGGCCACTCCGTTCGATCCGTGCGACCTCGAAGATGACGGCTGCAAACAGGGGAATCCAGAGGTAGCCGGAGCCAGCCAGCCAGGCGTACGACGCGACGAGCAAGACCAGGCTTGCCGCTGCGAAGGGCCGCCAGCTTCCCGGGTACGGCCGCGTCCGGACGGCGTAGTAGGTCAGGAGGCCGAAGAAGATGGCCAGGACGGGGAGCCCCTGGGCGAGGAGATCGAGCCCGTTCTGCAGGGACTCGGTCGGGATCAGGTCCTCGCGGTACTCCCGCAGAACGATCAGGGCGAAGGCCGCCATCTCGACGGCGTAGAAGAGGTTCTCCCGGACGCGGGTGTCGGACCAGAAGAGCGCGAGGTGGAGAAACGCCAGGAACGCGGGGAGCGCGACGACGGCGCCCCTGAGGCCCTTGAGCCACGACGGGTCTGCCTCCGCCGGGGTTCGCGACGGGTCGGCGATTGAGAGTTCGAAGCCGATGCCCTCGGGCGGGGGCTTCACACCTGCCGGGTAGAAGTACCGGATGGCGAGGAGGTGTCTCGGACCCGTGAACGTCACGAGACTCGCCTCGAGCCGGCGCGAGGGGAGTTCGGGCGTCGCGGCGCCACGACCCGTGGCGGCACCACGACCCGTGGCGACACCGCGACCGGCGGCGAGGACGAGCTGACCGTCGAGAAAGACGTCGGCGGCTCCGCGTGTCTCCAGGCGTAGGGCCAGCACACGGTCTTGAAGCGCTGGCTCGATCAACAGGTGCCGCCGGAACCACCCGACCCCGGCCCAGTCTGCGGGGACGGCCCCCGGGGGCATCCTCGGGATCACGGGCTTCCAGCCCGAGTCGTCATGCGCAACGGCTTCCCTTCCAGCGCCGTCTCCGGGCGCGAAGCGCCACGCTCGGGTCAGAAAGATGCCGTCCGCTCCGAGGATGGACGAGGCCCTGATTTCCGCCGGCTTCGGCTCCTGCGCCCGGGACGGAAGCCCGGAAATGGAAAGGAGCAGAACGAGGACGGGGAGGACCTTCACGCGCATCGCCCGGCCCGTATCGTACGTGAGCGATGCGCTAGTTCGCCGGAGTCGCCCGCGGGGGCGCCGCCTTCTCCTTGGCAGGGGCTGGGAGGAACGTCACGTTCTCGAGGTCGATGTCGACTGTCCCTTCGATCCGGTTCCCTTTCTCGAGGTCGCGGAACGTGCTGTCCTTGACCAGCAAGCCGCGGAGCGGCGAACCGGCGAGCGCCCGGAGAAACAGCGCATGGACGGCCCTGCCGGCCGTCATCCGCTCGACCCTGATGTTTCGCACGGTGGGGGAGAAGGAGCCGGAAGCTCCCTCCTCGTAGAGCATGTCGATGTCGATGGCGTTCCCGGCCTGCCCGATCGTCACGTCCCTGACGAAGACGTTCTCGATGACGCCTCCGCGCATGGCGTTTGTCTTGATGCGGAGGCCCCGTTCCAGGTCGGGGCTCGACATCTCGCACGACTCCACGAAGACATTCCGGGCGCCGCCGCTGATCTCGCTGCCGATCGTCACGCCGCCGTGCCCGGCCTTCATCGTGCACCGGCGGACGACGACGTCCTCGACCGGGGTGGCGAGCCGCCGGCCGTCAGCATTCCGGCCCGACTTCAGCGCGATGCAGTCGTCCCCCGTGTCGAAGAGGGAATCCTCGATCAGGACGCCGGTCGACGATTCGGGGTCGCACCCGTCGTTGTTCGGTCCGTGAGAGACGATCTTCACCTTCCTGACCGTGACGTTCGTCGAGAGGACCGGATGGATGACCCAGAACGGGGCATTGGTGATCGTGACCCCCTCGATGAGGATGTTCTTGCACCTGTAGGGTTCGATGAAGGAGGGCCTGAGACGGTTCCCCTCGGCGAAGACGCGGTCCTGGACCGGGACGCCGTCCTCCGCCATCTTGAGCAGCCGGTTCCGGTCCCGGTGCTGACCCTCCGGACCCTTTTCCTTCCAGGGCCACCAGTGTTGAGGAGAAGCGCCCCCATCCAGCGTTCCCTCTCCGGTGATCGCGATGGAGTCCTCGCCGAGCGCGTAGATGAGGGGCGAGTAGCCCATCAGCTCGACACCCTCCCAGCGGGTCAGGACGGGTGGAAGGTACAGGGCCGGGTCGGTCAGGAACCGGATGACGGCGCCCTTGGCGACGTGGAGTTCGACGCGGCTCTTGAGGTGGATCGGCCCGGTGACGAAGGTGCCGCCGGCAACGACGACCCGGCCGCCGCCGGCCTTCGCGCAGGCCTCGATCGCCTTCCGGAAGGCCGCCGTCGCGATCGTCTTCCCGTCACCCTTCGCTCCGAACTTCGTCACGGGGAAATCACGCTCGGGGAAGACGGGAGCCGATACCCTGGCGAGGATCTGCGGCAGACGCGTCCAGGGATCGGTTTCGAGGCGATCGGTACCCTGCGCGAAGGCGACGGACGCGGAGAGGAGACACGCCACGAGGGCCGGAGAAGCGGCTCGGCCGCGACGGAGGATCACAGCTCGTCCAGCGAAACGCCCTGCATGTCCTCGAACTCCTGGTTCTCGCCGCCCATGCTCCAGACGAAGGCGTACCGGCTCGAACCGGCCGCGAAGTGCATCGACCAGGAGGGAGAGAGGACGGCCTGCAGGTTGCGAACGACGAGGTGACGGGTTTCGCCGGGACGGCCCATGAAGTGGAAGACGGCGGCCCCGGGCTCCATGTCGAAGTAGAGGTAGATCTCGGTTCGTCGCGTGTGCCGGTGAGGGGGCATGGTGTTCCAGACCGAACCCGCTTCGAGATCCGTGATTCCCATGACGAGCTGGCCGCTCGGCGGACCGCCCGGGTGGATGTAGCGCCGGAGGACCCGGACGCTGGCGTGCTCCTGGTCGCCAATCCGGAAGGTCTGGGCCGCCGCGACGGCGACCTTGGCGGTCGGGAAGTCCGCGTGGCAGGGGTGGCTCATCAGATAGAAGAGGGCGGGAGTCGTCTCGGTGGAACTCTCGAAGCGGATCTGGCGTGAGCCGCGGCCCACGTAGAGCCCCTCGCGATGCGTCAGGGAATGCGGAGTCCCGTCGACCGTCACGGTTCCGGACCCGCCGAGGTTGAAGACACCGAGTTCGCGCCGCGCGCAGAAGAACGGCGCCCGCAGCTCCGGTGGAGCTCCGAGACTCAGGGGCTCCGCGAGCGGGACGGCGGAACCGGCGATCGTTCGCTCGGCTTCCCAGTGCAGCAGACGGATCTCTCCGCGAGCGAAGAGGTCATCGACGAGGAAGGCAGCGCGTAGCTCCGCGGCCGTCATCGTTTCGGCGCGGACGGGATCGACGAGGAGCCGGTTCTGCATGGGAGCCCTCATTCTGTGATGACTTCGATTTTCAAGGGGGAGCGTACGCGTCTGGCGAAATCCGCGATCGCTCGATCCCAATCTTCCACGGTCCGGATCTCGCCTCCCTTGTCCCACGCCGATCCGGCCCAGTGGACGGCCGGCCGCGTCGCGGAGGGATTGCCGATGGCGAGGACGTTGCCGTCGGCCTCGACGATCTCGGACAGAGAAGATGGGTCCACGACGAGGGCGAGACCGAGGTTGCCGTTGTCTCCCTTGAGCGCCTCCCAGGTCCGGATGGTCCCGCTCGGCCTGTCGGTCTTCACCGAGGCCACGGCGGCCTTCTTGAGACCAGCTGCATGCGCGAGGGGAACGCCGCCGCTCTCGTAGAAGCTCTCGAAGCGGTTGAAGCGGGAGCCGGCGTCGAGGGTGACGCGCTTGACCTCGGAGACCCGGGTGCCGGCGGCGTCCCACGCCTCGTAGATCAGCTCGAAAACGAGGCGGATTGGGCCTGCCGCAAGGACGCGGGAGAGGCGGAAGTTCTTCGAGGGGAAGAGACGGCCGTCCTTCCAGATGCCGCTCCCACCGTTTCCGCGGGACTTCCCGGCGGAGTAGAGGTCGGCACCTTCGCCGTTGTCCCGGTGGTAGTCGTCGACCATGTACCAGTCGTTGATGACGAGGCGAGAGGTCTTCTTGCACCAGACGTCGACCGTGCTGCTCGTCAGGGGTTCCTGCTGCCAGGTTTCGAGGGCGGTCCCGTACATCCGGTGGGCGACGAGGTCGTTCTCCCAGGCGAAGTCGTCGAAGCGCTCCCTCACGAACCGGCCGTAGACCCGGAAGTCCTCCTTGCGGTACGGGGCGCGCTTGCCGGGCTCGAGGAGGAAGATCTTCGTTTCGCCGGGTCCGAAGCTGGACTGGAAGACGAGGGTGTCTGGCTTGCCGTCGCCGTCGGAGTCGACGGCCTGAGACAGGATGGGTTTGCCGGTCGACGCGTCCACGACGGCAAGAGTTGGCAGGCTGGTCGTTGAAAGGGCCGTCGCGGCCCCGGATGGGACCGCGACGGTTTCGTTCGGACGTGGAACGGCGAGCGGGTTCGTCACGACAACTCGGATGGGTGCACTTGCCAGAAGTGAACCGGGAGGGAGCATCAGGCCTGCCGCGACGACGAGGCAAGAGACGGCCCGCGCCTTTCCTTTTCCCACGGCCCTCAGGGCGACGGGACGAGAGAAGAGCTGGAGGTTCACGAGCCTCGCGGGTCCAAACGGGGCTGTCATCAGAAGCTGAACTTGGCTCCAATCTGCCAGTCGCGGGGGTTGTTCCGTTGCTCGCGGAAATAGCCGAAGGTGGCGCTGCGGGGGTTCGTGTCGGGGTTCCACCAGACGGTGTAGTTGAGGGCGTTGATCGCCTCGAACCGGAGCTGGAGCTCGATGTCGTTCACGATGCGGAACGTCTTCGAGATGCCGATGTCGAGGAGGTGGAGGTCCGGGTAGCGAGCGCTGTCGATGGTGGACGGGAACGTCCGGACGTTCGCCTCTCCGAGAGCGATGCGCGGGTCGGCGATGTTGCCCTGGGCGTCGGGCAGGTAGAAGCACGAGGTGTTCCAGGCGGGCCGGTCGAACCCGCCGATGGCGCCGTTCTGGTTCGAGAAGTCCGTCGAGATGGACTTGGGGTCGCAGTCGGGGTTGAAGTAGAGGTTGTTCCAGATCGGAACGCCGCTCGAGAAGCTGGAGTACCAGAGGATGGGCTGGCCCATCTGGTACTGATAGGCAGCGGTGACCTGCCAGCCGCCGAAGAGGGCGTCGAGGAGGCCGCTCCAGCCGCTCCCCCACTTCCGGCCCTTGCCGAATGGGAGCTTGTAGATGCCGGCGAGGGTGGCGCGGTGCGGCCGGTCGTCCGGAGAGATCCTCTTTTCGAGGTTCGTGTCGGAGGGGTTCAGGTACCCGAGTTGATCCAGCAGCTTGGACCAGGTGTAGGTGACGAGGATCGACGAACCCTCGCTGAACTGCTTCTGCAGGGAGATCTGGAGGGCGTTGTAGGAGTCGGAGCCGTTGTACTCCTCGATCGCCACGCGGCCGAACTCGGAGTGGGGCCTCAGGAGCTGGCTGCGCTGGATCGTCGAGCCGTTGTAGCTCGTGCCGGGCAGCAGGCCTCGATAGGGGTTCGTGACCGCCTGGCTGAGGTAGGCCTCGACCGCCGTGTCGCGGACGGGGCTCGTCGAGAGGTACTGTCGCGGAATGGCGTTGATGTCGCGGCGGACCGGGAGGTTGCGTCCCTCGCTGCCGACATAGGCGACGTCCAGACGCCAGTTCTTCCCGAGGTCCTGCATGACGCCGAGGGACCAGCGCAGGTAGGTCGGATTCTCGCGGTCCTGCTGGATGATGGAGGTCGTCGTCGAGACGAGGTCCCTTCCATTGAAGGTGGCGAGCCCGAGCGAGGATCCCGTCGGAGCCGTCAGTCCGTTCGGGAAGGGATTGTTGAGATCAGCAATGAAGGTCGCGCCGTTGTTCTCGGTGGAGACGAGGAGTGTCGGCTGGGAGAAGCCGGTCTGGTTGATTGCGTCAAAGAAGTAGGGGAATGAGAAGAGGCCGGCGCCGCCGCGAAGGACGGTCTTGTCTGTCAGGACGTAGGAGAGGCCGAGCCTCGGGAGGACCTTGGCGTTCGTGTCCCACGTGGAGCCCTCGCCATACAGGAGACCGCCCCGAACGAAGAACTGGTCGACCGGGATCTCTGGGATCGGAGCCCTGGCGTAGGCGGCCTGGGCCGCGGCCTCGACCGGGTTCGAGCTGAGCCGGTCAAAGCCGTAGATGTTGCGGTCATCGGACTCGGTGAGGCCCTGGTCGACCTCGAGCCTGAGCCCGGCATTGATCGTGAGCTTCTTTCCGACGCGCCACTCGTCGTTGACGAAGAGCGCGTGACCGATCTGGCTGTAGTCCCCCGCGGTATTCCAGTCGATGAGGCTGTTGCCGCCGGACGTCGGGATGCCCAGAAGGAACTGGGCCAGGGCCTGACCGGTCTGTATGGCGGCGCTGTTGCTGGCGCGGGTGTAGGCCCCGGTGAAGTTGTACCGGCCGGCCAGGTAGCCGTCGTCCGTCCTCCACCAGCGCTGGTAGCGGAAGTCATAGCCGGCCCGGACGGTGTGGTCCTTGAGGAGCCACGTGATCGACGGGGCCGCGGCGTAGTTGTAGAAGGGCCGGTTGAACCCGCGCGTGTAATCGGAGCGCTGCGCGCCAAGGGTGGCGAAGCCGGAGATGTCGAACCGGGGCAGGTAGTCGTACCCCCGGAACAGGGAGACCGTCTGGGCGTTGAATCCGAGGGACGCGGGGTCGAAGGTGTCGGACGGACTGCGGCGCTCGCCGAACTTCGAGTAGGACAGGCGGAGCTCGCCGAGGAGTGACGGAGAGAAGGTCCCCGTGTAGCCGAGCGTCGATCCGAAGTTGTCGCGAGTGTCCACGCCCTGGGTGACGGCGAAATCGCTGACGACGCCGGCCCAGTTGTACCGGTCCTCCAGTCTCTGGTTCCAGTAAGCGTTCACGAAGAGCTGGTGCCCGCTTCCGAGGCTCTGGTCGAGGCGGATCAGCGCCGCGTTGTAGTCGTAGTCGCGGTCCTGGGGGGAGTAGTAGTTGTTCGACTGGTCGGACCGGCCGGCCTGATTGGCGAGCGGGTAGTACTTCAGGAGGGCGAGGGCGATAGGGTTCAGGCGGTTCGCCGGGATCACATTGTTCGGGAACGCCGTCCGGTTCGTGGTCCCCGTCAGCGGGTCGTAGATCCTGATGCCGAGCGAGAGGAGCTCGGAAAAGTCGCCGGTCCTCATCTTTTCTGTGGGTACCGTGTAGGTCGCGGGTTCGCCCGTGAGGTCCTTCAGCTTCTCGTAGGAGATCATGAAGAAGGTGGAGTCCTTGATGATGGGGCCCGCAACCATCGCGGAGAACCGGTCGTACTCGCGGCTGACGTTCTCCTGGCCGGCCCTGTGCTGGAACGGGGACTTCGCGGTTCTGTCGCTCGAGCGGTTGAAGTAGGAGGCGGAGCCGTGGAAGGAGTTGGTCCCGCTCCTCAGAGCGAGGTTGATGACCGCGCCGGCCGTGTGTCCGGACTGAGCGTCGAAGGCGTTCGTCTCGACCTTGAATTCCGAGATGGCCTCGGACGGGGGGGAGAACCCGACGCGGCGGTCGGAGACGATGTTGGGGGCGCCGTCGAGGGTGAAGTCGTTGCCGCCCCTCACGCCGTTGGCGATGACGCCCCCGAGGTTCGCGTTGTCACCCGGGCGCGAGAAGTGAAGGTCGGAGGCCTCGGAGATGCCGGGCGCGATCCGGCTCAGCATGTAGGCGGTGCCGTCGGCGAGAGGCAGCTCCTTGATCTGTTCACGGGTGACGACTTGTCCGGTCACCGGGGACGTCTGATCGAGCAGGGGAGCGGCTCCGGTCACGATGATCTCCGACGTGACACCCATCTTCACGACGAGGTCGACGGTCAGCACGTCGCCGACCCTCACGGGTACGGCCTTGCGAGAAACCGGAGGAACCCCGGTCAGTCTCGCCGTCACGTCGTACTTGCCCGGGTTGAGGTAGGGGACCCGGTAGAAGCCTTTCCCGTCCGTGATCGTCGACGCGGCGACGTTCGTTTCCACGTTCGTGACGGTGATGCTCACCCCGGGCAGCTCCAGGCCCGAGTCGTCGATGATTCGCCCCTTGATCGTGCCGCGGACGTCCTGTGAGAGCGCGATCGAGGAGATCCCCAAGAGGAAGAGACAGAGGATCGGGGTGAAGGAACTGATCCGCGGTTTCATGGCGCCTCCTGTTGCCTCGTACTGCCGGATGTGAATCGGGGCCCTAGCGTTCCCCGGGGTGATTTGCTCTGGAGATTCGTATCACCACAGCTTTTCCCGTGTCAAGTAGTTGTTTTACCAATTCTCGCGCCGAGCCTTCGTCTGGAGGGGACGTGAGGGGGGGGAGAGGGGTCGCTGGCCTGATCTTGGAGGTCAGGGAGAGGGAGGGCGGGTGCTCGGAATGGGGCTTTGCGAGGAGGTGCCGTCCCGCGAGGGAGGCTGTCGCTCCGGTTTGTCTGGTACTAATGGTCAGACCAACCGGAGTCTCGGAGTGCCCGATGCGCGCCCGCCTGATGCGCGCCCGCTTGATGCGCGCCCGCCTCTCCCGTCTGGGCTTACGGAGCCGGCCAGCGGGCAGAACGGCCGCGCGGGAGGACTCCCGTCCTCAGCGGGCGCGTCTCAGGCCGCCCGCCTCCCGGCCGTCCGGCCAAGCCGGCCGAGCGGGATGCCGAGATAGGCCCTGGCATTGAAGAACGAGACGTCCTCCACGAGCCGGCCGAGGAGGGGAAGGTCTCGGGGCAGGAGGCCCTTCTCGACGTCGTTCCCCAGGATCTCGCAGAGGAGGCGGCGGAAGTACTCGTGCCGGGAGTACGACAGGAAGCTCCGTGAGTCCGTCACCATCCCGATGAACCGGGCCAGAAGACCCATGTTCGAGAGGGCGCCGATCTGCTTCTCCATCCCATCCTTCTGATCCAGGAACCACCATGCCGAGCCGTACTGGAGCTTGCCAGCGACGCTCCCGTCCTGGAAGTTGCCCGTCATCGTGGCGAAGAGCTCGTTGTCGCGGGGATTGAGATTGTAGAGAACGGTCTTGGCGAGCCGGTCGTTCTCGTCGAGCCTGTCGAGAAAGCGGGCGAGCGATTCCGCCTGGGGGAAGTCTCCGATCGAATCGAATCCGGTATCGGGGCCGAGGATGCGCCGCATCCGGCTGTTGTTGTTCCGGAGGGCTCCGAGGTGGTACTGCTGCACCCAGCCCCTCCCGTGGTCCATGAGCGCCAGCTCGTGGAGAAGGGCGGAGCGGAAGAGGGACGCCTCCCCGCGCTCCGCAGCCTCTCCCCGCCGGAGCTTCGTGAAGGTAGCCGAGACGGAGGACTCATCCCACGAGTCCGCCTCGATGCGGGTCAGGCCGTGGTCCGAGGCCCGGCACCCGGCCTCGTGGAAAGCCCGGTGCCGGCGCTCGAGGGCCTCCAGGAAGGTTCCCCACGATCCGATGGCGAGAC
Organism: Thermoanaerobaculia bacterium; assembly: GCA_022071945.1. Lineage (GTDB taxonomy): Bacteria > Acidobacteriota > Thermoanaerobaculia > UBA5066 > UBA5066 > JAJVIN01. The sequence goes on from JAJVIN010000004.1 coordinate 60,099, forward strand.
CCGAGGCGGCTTCGAGCTGCTCGACCCACGCGTTCCAGGAGGCCGGATCGTCGATGGCACCCGCCCTGTCGGGGCGGTAGGTCGGCAGAACGATGGTGTCGGGGTCCTCACGCCTGGAGAGAGCCGCGTGATGGGAAAGCCCGTCGACGGGGTCATCGGTCGTGCACACCGTCGCGACGCGGAACTGCCGGAGGAGACCCTGAGCGGAGAACTCGGGCCTCGAGAGCTTCAGGTTCGTCCGTTCCCAGATCGCGCCCGCCGTCGAGCCGTCGAGCAGGAGATCGATGCCGAACGGGCGCTTGAGCTCCATGTGGGTCCAGTGGTAAAGGGGATTTCGCAGGGTTGACGGAACGGTCCGGGCGAAGGCCTCGAACTTCTCGCGGTCGGTCGCGTCTCCGGTGCAGTAGCGCTCCGGGACGCCATTCGTTCGCATCGCGCGCCACTTGTAATGGTCGCCCTTCAGCCAGATCTCCGTGATCGTCTCGAAGCGGTGGTCCCCGGCGATCTCCGCCACGGGAAGGTGGCAGTGATAGTCGATGATGGGCAGGTCACGCGCCCAGCCGTGGAAGAGCTCCGAGGCCACGGGCGAGGAGAGGAGAAAGTCGTCGTGGATGAAGGGCTTCATGCCGGACCTCCTTGGAGGATCGAAGTGAGGACGAGCGTGGTGCCGTCAGTCCTGCCAGGCGGCGCCGCCGGGGAATTCGTGGGCGTCCAGCGAGTCCGCCTTCATGGCGGCGCTGGTTCCGGGAGCGGCCGGGGCGAGATACCGGGCGCGGATCACGCGGCACGGATCGATGAAGTGCTCGTGGAGGTGGTCGACGTACTCGCAGATCTGGCCCGAGCCCATGCCGCCGAGCGCGATGGCGTCGAAGAAGGAGAGGTGCTGCACGTACTCGCACAGGCCGACGCCGCCGCCGTGGGGGCAGACCGGGATTCCGAACTTGGCCGCCATCAGGATGACGACGAGTGCCTCCGAGATCCCGGCCATCCGGCAGGCATCCACCTGGGCGAACGAGAGGGCGCGAGCCTCGAGGAGCTGGCGGAAGACGACGCGGTTCTGGCAGGCCTCTCCCGTCGCGACGCCGATCGGCGCCACGGCGCGCGCGATCTGCGCGTGGCCGAGGATGTCGTCTGGGCTCGTCGGCTCCTCGATCCAGTACGGATCGAAACGGGCGAGGGCCGAGACATGCCTGATCGCCTCCGCCGTTTCCCAGCACTGGTTGGCGTCGAGCATGAGACGGTTGGACGGGCCGATGGCGTCTCTGACGAGCGCGACCCGGCGCACGTTCTCCGCAAGGTCGGTTCCGACTTTGATCTTGAAGGCCGTGAAGCCCTGGGCGAGAGCCTCGCGACAAAGCCTCTCCACCTTCTCGTCCGGGTATCCGAGCCAACCCGTGGATGTGGTGTACGCCGGGAAGCCTTCCTCCAGGATGGTCTTCTCCCGTTCCCTTCTCCCCTCCGATCTCTCCGCGAGGAGCGAGATCGCCTCCTCTGGAGTCAGGACGCCCGTCACGTACGAGAAGTCGAGGGCGGAGACGAGGTCTTTGGGGGCCAAGTCGACGAGGAACTTCCAGAGGGGCTTTTCGGCCTGACGAGAAGCCAGGTCCCAGACGGCGTTGACGAGGGCGGCCGCCGCCATCTGAAGGACGCCCTTTTCAGGGCCGAGCCATCGCAGCTGCGTGTCCCGTGTGAGGTCGAAGAGGAGTGAGCGCATGCCGGCCGGGAACTCGCCGAGCTCCCGCCCCTCGACGTGGCGCGCCAGAGCCTTCACCGCCGCCACGCAGATCTCGTTGCCGCGTCCGTTCGTGAAGGTGAGGCCGTGTCCGGTGCGCCCCGAATCCGTCGTCAGCGTGACGTACGTCGCCGAGTAGTCGCCCTGGTTGAGGGCGTCGGACCCGTCTCTCTGCCTCGATGTGGGAAAGCGGATGTCGCGGACCTTGACGGTTGCGATTCTCAACTCAGGACTCCCGCGGCCAGGAGCCCGCCATCCACGACGAGCACATCGCCATTGATGAAGCTCGCCGCGTCGGAGGAGAGCAGGACGCAGGCCCCCTGAAGCTCCTCGACCTTTCCGTAGCGCTTGAGTGGCGTGCGCCTGACGAATTCGCGTCCGCGCTCGGTGCCGTCGAGAAGCTCTTGATTGAGAGGTGTCCGAAAGACACCGGGGGCGATCGCGTTGACGTTCACCCCGCGCGGACCCCACTCGATGGCGAGGGACCGCGTGAGCGCCGCGACGGCGGCCTTGCTCGCGTCGTAGGCGGCGACCTCGAGGAGTCCGACGAAGGAGGCGAGCGAGGCGATGTTGACGATCCGGCCGGAGCCCCGCTCCAGCATGTGCCGCCCGAAGACCTGGCAGCACCTCAGAGTGCCGGTGAGATTCGTGTCGATGATCCGGTTCCAGTCGTCCTCGAGAAGATCGAGCGCCGGCCGTCTGCGCGTCGTGGCGGCGCAGTTGACCAGAATGTCGACTCTTCCCAGGGTGGCAAGGCAGCCGGCGAGGGCAGACTCGAGCGAGTCGCGCCGGGTCACGTCGGCGGTGATCCGCGTGGTCTTGCGGCCGAGGCCCTCCACTTCGGAAGCGGCGCTCTCGACTCCCTGACGCGTCCGCGAGATCGGAATCACGTCGGCGCCCGCCATCGCGAGGCCTCGGACGAGGCCGAGACCGATTCCGGAGGTGCCGCCCACGACGGCCGCGACCTTCCCCGAGAGGGAGAGGCCCGGCAGGCTCACTTCTTTCTCCTCGGGCGAGGCGCGAGGGCGGTTTCCTTCGGCCCGGCGGCGGGATCCTCCTCGGCGGCCTGTGCCATTCGGGCCATGTTGAGGTGGTCGCTCATCTGACGCCGTGCCTCGTCGGGGTTCCGGTCGCGGATGGCCTTGTAGATCCGCCGGTGGAGCTCGGCCGACTCCCTGAGGTCACGGGCCCTCTCGACCGTCGTGCGCCGGTACTCGAAGACGAGCTCGGCGACAGTGTCGATGAGGGTCGCCAGGACGGCGTTTCCCGAGCCCGCGGCCACCGCCCGGTGGAACTGCAGGTCGTGCACCAGAAACGTCTGCGGGTCGTCCAGAGTGGCGAACATGCTCGTGACCTCGTCGGCGATGCGGGCGATGTGCTCGGGCGTCGCTCTCTCGGCGGCCAGCCCCGTCGTCCCGACCTCGAGAACCCGGCGCGCCTCGAACATCTCGTCCCGCGTGAAGCCGTGGAGGGCGGCCAGGAACCGGAGCGGCCCATCGCCCAGCTTCGGCGGCCCGTCGGCGATGTAGGTGCCGGAGCCCTGTCTCGCCTCGATGACGCCCATCGCCTGAAGCGTCCGCAGACCGGAACGCAGCGACGGGCGGCTCACCTGAATCTGCAGGGCGAGGTCACGCTCGGCCGGGAGCCGGTCGCCCGGACGCAGGCTGCCATCCTCGATGAGTCGCCGGACGTGCTCCACCACCTTGGCCCCGACCGCCCCGCCCTCTTTTGGCTTCTTGGCCCCTGAGGTCTGACCTTTTTCCATGAATCCTCCAAAGTGGTTCGCTCCATGAATAGCATTCGGGGTGCCGGGAGTCAAGCACGAAGGCGAAGCCGGAGAGACGATCCCGCCCCGCGCAAGCCGGTTCCCGTGAGGCTCCCTGCTCGACTTCATCATTTGTAAAGCGGGGCTGTGACGTGCTGGCCGATGTCAGGGGTCCGGTATCCACAGTCGAGACACAGCGAGGCGAACGCGCCCGATGTGGTTGCCATCAGGCCTCGTTTCCTGCCGGTCGTTTTCAAAAAGGTCGGACCACTATAGACTTCCCGCCATCATGAACATCCCCGACCTGTTTCGTCTCGATGGCCGCATCGCCCTCGTCACGGGTGCGACCGGAGGGCTCGGCGGCGCGATGGCGGAGGCACTGGCCGCCGCGGGGGCCGACGTCGTCTGCCACGGGCAATCCGAGCCTCCGGAGACGACGATGGCCGCCGTCCGCGGGCATGGCCGCCGCGCGGCCTCCGTCGTCGGCGACCTCGGCGACTCCTCCACGGCGAGCCGGCTGGTTGCCGAGGCGGAGGCCGCTCTCGGCCCCGTCGACATCCTCGTCAACAACGCTGGGACGATCCGCCGGACCCCTGCGGCCGAGCATCCGGACAGCGAGTGGGATCTCGTCCTGGCGGTGAATCTCTCGAGTCCCTTCCGCCTCGCCCGCGAGGTCGGGAGACGCCTCATCGCTCGCGGCTCCCGAGGGAAGATCGTGAACGTGGCCTCGCTCCTCTCCTTCCAGGGGGGCATCCTCGTCCCCTCGTACACGGCCGCAAAAGGAGGACTCGCGCAGTTGACGAAGGCACTCGCCAACGAGTGGGCGCCGAAGGGAATCCAGGTCAATGCCATCGCGCCCGGGTACATGAGGACCGACAACACCGCGGCGCTCAGGGCCGATCCGAACCGGAGCCGTCAGATTCTCGAGAGGATCCCCACCGGGCGCTGGGGCGAGCCAGAGGACCTCGCGGGGGCGGTGGTGTTCCTGGCGTCAGCGGCAAGCGACTATGTGACCGGCCACGTCCTCGTCGTCGACGGCGGCTGGCTCGCGAGGTAGGGGAGAGATGTCCACTCGTGCCGAGACGGTCTCCGCCATTCAGGCCTCGGGAGTCGTGGCCGTCATCCGGATGAAAGAGTCAGCGGCGCTCCGATCCGTCATCGATGCGCTGGCGCTCGGGGGCGTCTTCGCCCTCGAGGTCACGATGACCGTGCCGGGAGCGGTCGGCCTGATCCGGGAACTCGCTCCCTCGCTGCCTCCGGAGATCATCCTGGGGGCCGGGACCGTGCTGGACGCCGAGACGGCGCGGGCCGTCGTCGAGGCGGGTGCGCGCTACGTCGTCAGCCCAGTCTTCAAGGAGGACGTTCTGCGCCAGACCCAACGCCTCGGCGCCGCCGCGATGCCGGGATGCTTCACGCCGACCGAGATCCTCACGGCGTGGGAGGCGGGCGCCGACATCGTCAAGGTGTTTCCCGCCACCGCGCTCGGTCCGTCCTACTTCCGCGATCTTCGCGGCCCGCTGCCGCACCTGAAGCTGATGCCGACGGGTGGTGTCTCGCTTTCGAACGCCGGCGAGTGGATCCGGGCCGGGGCCGCGGCGATCGGCGTTGGAACGGCCCTCGTCGACACGGCGGCGATCGCGGCGGGCCGGTTCTCGGAAATCACCGCCAGGGCCAGACAGTTCGTGGATGCCGTACAGGAAGCGAGGATGGGGCGATGAAGAAGGTCGTGTCGTTCGGGGAGATCATGTTGCGGCTCAGTCCTCCCGGATTCGAGCGGTTCTTTCAGTCACCCGTCCTTCAGGCGACCTTCGGGGGCGGCGAAGCGAACGTCGCCGTCAGTCTGGCCCAGTTCGGGCTCGACAGCCGGTACGTCACGAGGGTTCCCGCGAATGCCCTGGGAGATGCGGCTCTCAGGGTGCTGAGGGCGGAAGGGGTCCATGTCGACGGGGTGTTGCGAGGTGGAGAGAGGCTGGGCATCTACTTCGCAGAGACCGGGGCGAGTCAGCGTGCGGGGACCGTCATCTACGACCGGGCCCGTTCGGCCATCGCCGAGGCCAAGCCCGGGATGTTCGACTGGAAGAGGCTTCTCGAGGGGGCGGAGTGGTTCCACGTCACCGGGATCACGCCGGCGCTCGGAGCAGATGTCGCGCGGGTCGCGCGGGAGGCGATCGAGGCCGCTCGCGCGGCGGGTGCGCGCGTCAGCATCGATCTGAACTACCGCAGGAAGCTCTGGACCGAGAGCCAGGCGCGGAGCGTCATGCGCTCGCTGGCGGCCCTCTCGCACGTTCTCATCGCCAACGAAGAGGACATTCAGTCCTGCCTCGGAATCGAGATCGAAGGTGCGGACGTCACGTCCGCGAACCTCGGGATCGAGGCCTACCGGACAACGGCGCGGCGCGTGGCCCGGGAGTTCGGAGCCGAGATCGTCGCCATCACTCTGCGCGAGAGCTTCTCGGCCAGCCGCAACGGCTGGAGTGCTCTCCTGTGGGACGAGGCGGCCGGGCAGTGCCACGAGGGGCCGAGGTTCGACGTCGCCCTGGTCGACAGGATCGGCGGGGGTGACTCCTTCGCCGCTGGATTGATCTTCGGCCTCGTCACGGGGCGCGGACCCGAGGCGGCCCTGAGATTTGCGGTGGCCGCCAGCGCGCTCAAGCAGACCATTCCCGGAGATTTCAACCGGGTCAGCGTGGCCGAGGTGGACCTCCTGGCCGGCGGCGACGCGAGCGGCCGCGTGAGACGGTGAACGCGCCGCGGGTCCGCGCCAGGTCAGCATTCATGTAGGCGGGGGGCGCTTCGGGGTCTGGCACTTGACACCGGCGACGGTGTGAATGAATATCCGGCTTGGTGAATACTTATTCGAGCGGTCTGGCCCTGAGGCGGCGCGGTGAGATCTTGAAGCTGGTTTCCGAGAAGCCGGTCCGTTCTCAGGAGGAACTCGCCGGCCTTCTGGCCGAGCGGGGCTTCTCGGTCGCGCAGCCCACGCTCTCTCGGGACATCAAGGATCTCGGGCTCGTCAAGACGGCGGCCGGGTATGCCGCGAGCGTGATGGCCGGGGCGGGACAGGCCGGCCGCCGGGAGTCCGAGGCCAGGTGGGAAGAGAAGCTCTCCAGGGTCTTTCGCTCGACAGTCCTGACCGTCGTCCCCGCGTCCTCCCTCGTCGTCGTCAAGACTCCTCCCGCGCAGGCGCACCCCGTGGCCCGCGTGATGGACGAGTCGCCCGTCCCGGAGTGGGCCGGGACGATCGCGGGCGATGACACCGTCTTCATCGCCACCGAGTCCCCGAACGCCGCGGCGGCTCTCGCGCGGCGGCTTCGGGGCTATCTCGAGCTGGCCTCTCCCTCGTCATCTCCCGCGCGCCAACCACGGCTGGCGCGCCGTACGCGCCGAAGCCGCTGAGGCGGGAATCGACCCCGCATGGATTCTGATGTGAGAACTGTTCGTGTCGCCGTCGTCGGGGCCACCGGCTATTCCGGAGCCGAGCTGACGGTCCTCCTCGCCCGCCACCGGCAGGCGGAAATCTCCTCCCTCTTCTCGAGTGAAGGGGGGAAGTCCGCTCCCTTCTCGCGCCTCCACCCGGCGCTGGCCGCCCGCTCGGGGCCCGGCGTCCGTCCCTTTCGCCTCGAGGCCCTCCTCGAGAGCGCTCCCGATGCGGTCTTTCTCGCGACGCCGCACGAGACCTCGGCCGAGCTCGCCCCGAACCTTCTCGAGCGGGGAATGAGCGTGATCGACATCTCGGCCGCCTTCCGTCTGAAGAATCCGGCGGTGTTCGAGGCGGCGTACGGGTTCGCGCATCCCGCGCCCCAGCTCCTGACCGAGGCCGTGTACGGCCTCACGGAGTGGTCGGGAGACCGGCTTCTTGGCGCGCGGCTCGTTGCCAACCCCGGCTGCTATCCGACCTCGGTGCTCCTTGCCCTCAAGCCGATCCTGGATCTCCTCGCTCCGGCGATTCCCGTCGTCTGCGACTCCAAGAGCGGGACCTCGGGCGCGGGGAAGAAAGCGGATCTCGCCTTCTCGTTCTCCGAGCTTTCCGAGAACCACAAAGCCTACGGCGTTTCGGGACATCGCCACGAGCCCGAGATGCTGCAGGAGCTCGGCCTGGCTCCCGGGACGCCCTTCAGCTTCGTCCCGCATCTCTTGCCCATCGTGAGAGGCATGCTCTCCACGATCCACGTTTCCTTCGCCGCCCCGCAAACGGCCGAAGACCTTTTCTCCCGGTTCGCCGCGGCCTACGCGGGTTCTCCGTTCGTGTCGGTGCGGCCGCACGGGGAGATGCCGGACGTGAGGTCCGTGGCGAACACGCCGAACGCGGCGATCGGTTTCTGTCTGCGCGACGGCGGCCGCCGCGCGGTTCTCGTCTCGGTCATCGACAATCTGCTCAAGGGGGCCGCCTCGCAGGCGGTTCAGAACTTCAACCGGGTCTTCGGATTCCCGGAAACGGAGGGACTCGAATGACGGAATCCTCATCCCTGACCGTGGTCAAGCTCGGCGGCAGTCTGCTCGAGAACCGCGAGCTTCGCTTCCAGGCTCTGGAAGCGATCGCGAACCGGGCGAGCGCCGGCGAGAGGCTCGTCGTCGTCCATGGCGGTGGAAAGGAGATCGACCGGTACCTCGCGGCTCTCGGGATCCCGAGACGGATCCAGGGCGGGCTGCGCGTGACCGACGCGAGCACTCTCGATGTCGTCATCGCCGTCCTGGCCGGAACGGTCAACAAGACCCTTGTCATGGCGCTCCGCGAGCGCGGGGTGACCGCCGCCGGGATCTCGGGGGTCGACGGCGAGACTCTCTTTGCCGAGTTCCACCGGGAAGTCGAGGGAGTCGATCTCGGGTTCGTGGGCCGCATCGCGCGATGTCAGACCAAGCTTCTGCGGTGCCTTCTCGAAACCGGCTTCTTGCCCGTCGTGGCGTCGATCGCGGCCGGTAGAGACGGCGTCCTCTTCAACGTCAACGCGGATGCGGCGGCCTCGGCCCTGGCGGGAGCCCTGTCTGCCCGCCGCCTCGTCTTCTTCACCGACGTCGAGGGCGTGAGGGACGCGTCGGGTGCCGTTGCCCACAGGCTCACGGCACCCGCGGCCCGCGCCCTTCTGAAGAGCCCGGCCGTTCAGGGCGGCATGCGGCCCAAGCTCACCGCCTGCATCGAGGCCCTCGATTCCGGCGTCGGCGAGGTCGTCATCGCCGGACCCGAGCGCCATGCGTCCGTCCTTCTCGACGGACAGGGAGGAACACACCTTGTCGCAGCCTGATCTCTCGCCGTCCGCGGTCGCCGCGCGGGACGAAAAGAACATCCTCGGCACCTACGCAAGGACGCCCTTCCACCCTCGATCCGGCTCGGGAGCACGGCTCTTCGACGCCGATGGAAAGGCCTACTGGGACCTTCTGGCGGGCATCGCCGTCAATGCGCTGGGATACAACCACCCGCGCCTCGTCGCGGCCCTGACGGAAGAGGCGTCCGGCCTCTATCACATCTCCAACCTCTTCTACCACCCCGCGCAGGGCCTTCTCGCCGAGAAGCTCGTGGCGGCCTCCGGTCTCACGAAGGTCTTCTTCTGCAACAGCGGGGCGGAGGCAACCGAGGCGGTCCTGAAGCTCGCGAGGTTGAAGACCCCTGGCCGCTTCAAGGTGGTTTCTCTGGAAGAGAGCTTTCACGGGCGAACCTTCGCGGCCGTCTCCATCACGGGGCACGCCCCGTACAGGACACCGTTCGAACCGCTGGTGCCGGGGGCCGAGTTCGTCCCGGCCAACGACATCCCGGCACTGGAAAAGGCCGTCACGCCCGACACCTCAGTGATCATGCTCGAGCCGATCCAGGGCGAGGGCGGAGTCATTCCCCTCACGGACGAGTTTCTGAAGGCCGCCCGCGCGGCCGCGGACCGTGTGGGAGCTCTTCTCGTTCTCGACGAGATCCAGTGCGGCCTGGGCCGGACCGGAAAGCTCTTTGCCTATGAGGGAACGGGCATCGTGCCCGATGCCGTCACCCTGGCCAAGGCGATCGGCGGCGGCCTCCCGCTCGGCGCGGTCCTCGTCGGGCCCGCCCTTGCCGATGTGATCAAGCCCGGCCAGCACGGGACGACGTTCGGCGGCAACCCGGTCGCCTGCCGGCTCGGCTACGAGGTGCTGTCGGTCGTCTCGGAGCCGCGGTTTCTTGCCGGAGTGGCCGAGCTCGGCGAGTGGTTCCGCAAGAGCCTCCTCGAGCTGAAGGCCCGCTGCCCCGCCATCCAGGACGTGCGGGGACGAGGGCTGATGTGGGGGATCGAGCTCGACCGTCCCGCCAAGCCCCTGATCCGCGATTTGATGGAGCGCGGCTTTGTCGCTGGCACGGCGCGGGAGAAAGTCATCCGTCTGTTGCCTCCCCTCGTCCTTCCGAAAGAAGCCCTCGTTGAGTTCCTGACTGTTCTCGAAGAACTCCTGACAGCCGTGCCGGTCGCCCCGGCGGAGGTATCGAAATGACAAAGCGCATCAAGAAAGTTGCCCTGGCCTACTCCGGTGGACTGGACACGTCCGTGATCATTCCCTGGCTCAAGGAGAACTATGGCTGCGAGGTCGTCGCCGTCGCGGTCGACGTCGGTCAAGCGGAGGAAACCTCCGGACTGAAGGAGAAGGCACTGAAGACGGGGGCCTGCGAGTTCCACCTCCTCGATGTGAGAGAGGAGTTTGCTCGCGACTACCTGTTCCCCGTACTTCGGGCCGGCGCCATTTATGAGAAGGACTACCTCCTCGGCACGTCGACCGCCCGTCCCCTGATCGCCAAGAAACAGGTCGAGGTCGCGCTCGCGACCGGATGTGACGCCCTCTCGCACGGGTGCACGGGAAAGGGCAACGACCAGGTTCGCTTCGAGCTCGCCTACCAGGCGCTCGCTCCGGAACTCGGCGTCATCGCGCCCTGGCGCGAGTGGTCGATCATCTCCCGCGAGGACGCCATCGACTACGCGGCCGCCCGCGGGATTCCGGTCGTTGCCACCAAGAAGGACCCCTATTCCAGGGACAGGAATCTCTGGCACCTTTCGCACGAGGGGGGACCGCTCGAGGACCCGGCGTTCGAGCCCGAGGCCTCGATGTTCAAGCTGACCGTCGATCCGAAGGACGCGCCGGATACCCCCGAGTACGTCACGATCGTCTTCGAGAAGGGGATTCCCGTGTCGGTGAACGGGGAGGTCCTCAGTCCCGCGGGCCTGATCGAGAAGCTCAACGAGATCGGCGGCCGCAACGGAGTGGGCCGCGTCGACCTCGTCGAGAACCGGCTGATCGGCATCAAGTCGCGCGGCGTTTACGAGACCCCCGGCGGGACGCTTCTCGTCGAGGCCTTGAAGGCGATCGAGTCGCTCACGCTCGACCGCGAGAGTGCCCACGAGAAAGAGCGTCTCTCGGCGAGGTACGCGCAGCTCGTCTACTTCGGCCAGTGGTTCACGCCGCTGCGCGAGGCTCTCGACGCCTTCATGGCGAAGCTCTGTGATACCGCGACCGGAACGGCCAAGCTCAAGCTCTACAAGGGCAAGGCGATCGTCGTCGGGCGAAGCTCGCCCAACGCCCTCTACTCGCAGAAGCTCGCCTCGTTCGACATGACCGGCTACAGCTCGCAGGATTCCGCCGGCTTCATCCGGCTCTTCGGGCTGCCTTACCGCGGCCGCGCCAAGATGTCGGGCACGCCGTATCCCGCCGTCGTGGCGGGCGAGCGCTGAGGAAGCCGGGCCGTGACGCGTCACCAGCTCTGGGGCGGTGGGTTCTCCGAAGGGCCGTCCGAGGTCCTCAGGGCCTTCAACGACTCGTACTCGTTCGACCGCGAGCTATTCGCTGAGGACGTTGCGGGCTCGCTGGCCTGGATCGAGTCCCTCCGGGAGTGCGGCGTCTTGACGGCCCGCGAACAGAAGGAGCTCACACGCCATCTCTCGGCAATCGCGGCGGAGGGAGCGCCGGCCGTGGCCAGCGAGGAAGACGTCCACTCCTTCGTCGAGGCCCGGCTTTTTGAAAGGGCCGGGCCCCTCGCCGGAAAGCTCCACACGGGGAGGTCCCGTAACGACCAGGTCGCGACGGACTTCCGGCTCTATCTTCGAGGCGCTCTCGATGAGCTTCTCTCGGACATCCTCTCGCTGGCGGAGGCGATGGCGAGCCGGGCACGGGCGGAAGCCGCCACCCCGATGCCGGGCTACACACACCTCAAGCGCGCCGAGCCGGTGACGGCCGGTCACTGGCTCCTGGCGTACGTCCAGATGCTCCTGCGCGACGCGAGCCGGATCGACGGCGCGCGAGAGCGGGGCAACGAGTGCCCGCTGGGCGCGGGCGCCCTGTCGGGGACGCCCCTCGCCATCGACCGCGAAGGGCTCGCGCGCCGCCTCGGCTTCGCCCGGGCGTCGGCCAATTCCCTTGATGCCGTCTCCGACAGGGACCTGGCGGCGGACTACCTCTACTCGGCAACGCTCCTTCTCGTTCACCTCTCGCGGTTCGCCGAGGACGTGATCTTCTTCGTCACCGACGAGTGCGGCTTCATCAGGCTTCCCGACGCGCTGGCGACGGGCTCGTCACGCATGCCCCACAAGAAGAATCCCGATCTCCTCGAGCTCGTGAGGGGCCACGCGGGCCGTGCCCTTGGCGACCTGACGGGATTCGTTGCGATTCTCAAGGGATTGCCTCTCGCCTACGACAAGGATCTCCAGCTCGACAAGGAACCGGTCTTCAGGGTGAGGCGGACGCTCCGGGCGGCTCTCCCGGCGCTGTCCGCCCTCGTTGCCACCCTGGAATTCGACCGGGACCGGATGCGAGCGGCGGCCTCGACGGACCGGATGCTGACGACGTCTCTCGCCGACGCGATCGCGGCCCGCGGCGTTCCGTTCCGCGAGGCCCACGAGATCGCGGGACGGCGCCTGGCTGAAGCGGAGAAGGCGGGCCGGACCCTGAAGGAAATGGGGCCTGGAGAAGGAGTCCTGGCCGAAGACCTCGCATCGCTCACCGTCGAGAGGGCCCTTTCGGTGAGGCGGTCCAGGGGCGGGACGGCGCCTTCCGAGGTGAAGAAGGCCGCGCGAGGTGCCCTTTCGGAAATCGCGAAGCTGAGGAGGAAGAAGTCGTGAAGCTCCCGCGGGGATTCGGGGCCTCTGGTGTCAGGGCCGGGTTGAAGAAGCAGGGGACGGACCTTGCCGTGATCGTTGCGAAGGGCGGAGCGAACGCGGCCGCCGTCTTCACCCGGAACAAGTTCCAGGCGGCTCCGGTCGTTCTCTCGAAGAAGGGCCTGACGGCCTCTCGGGGCCGGGTCAAGGTGGTCGTGGTCAATGCTGGCTGCGCCAACGCGATCACGGGTCCAGAAGGAGAAGCCGCCGCGGGGCGCGTCCGCCAGGCGGCGGCCGCGCTCGCGGGATGCCCACAGAACGAGGTCTTCGTCGCCTCGACGGGCGTGATCGGCGTCGTCCTTCCCGATGACAGGATCCGGGAGGCCCTGCCCGGTGCCTTCGAGGCGCTTTCGGAAGATGGCCTCGAGCCGCTCTCTGAGGCCATCATGACGACCGACAACGCGCCCAAGGTCGCCGAAGCGGCCTTCATGTGGAACGGAAAAAGGGCCCGGTTGACGGGCGTCGCCAAGGGTGCCGGAATGATCCACCCCGACATGGCGACGATGCTGGCCTTCTTGATGACGGATGCGCCGGCCACGCCGGGGTTCCTCGCGGCCGCTCTCTCGGCGGTGAACGCCATCAGCTTCAATGCCATCTCCGTCGATGGCGACACCTCGACGAACGACACGGTTCTCCTCATGTCGTCCGGGGCGCTGGCGGGAGAACCGATGACGGACCCGCGAAGGGAGGCACCGTTTCTGAAGGCGCTGACCAAGGTCTGCCGCGAGCTCGCCTGGAAGATCGTCCGCGATGGAGAGGGCGCCTCGCGCGTCATGGAGATCACGGTGAGAGGAGCCCGGACCGAGAAAGAGGCGCGGGCCGCCGCCCACGCCATCGGAACCTCGCCTCTCGTCAAGACGGCGCTGAACGGCGGGGATCCGAACTGGGGCCGCATCCTGGCGGCCGTGGGTCGGAGCGGTGTCGCGCTCTCGACTTCGAAGGTCTCGCTGAGGGCCGGGAAGCTCTGGATCGTGAAGGATGGAGCCCCGACGGCCTACGAGGAGGCCGCTGCCGCGAAGGTCTTCGCCCTCGAAAGAGTGCCCCTTACAGTCGACCTCGGGGTGGGGAGTGCCTCCGCGGTGCTCCTGGCCGCGGACCTCGGGCATGGCTACGTCTCGGTGAACGCCGACTACCGGTCGTAGCTTCCCTCGGCATCCCCGCCGTCTTCGTTCCGTTCGCGGCGTCCTGGGAAGGTGGCCACGGGTTCGGGGAGTGCCGGGTCTCTCCCTCCCCCGCGGTCGCCGCGGTGGCGGGGAGGGCGAGGGTGGGGCCAGCCTCTCGGTGCTTGAATAGGCGTCTCTTGGGTTTCAGAGAAGGAGCGACAGGATGGCCGAAGACGACCCCACCCGACCGTCTCTAGACGACATCCACACCCTGGCCATCGACCCCCGGGAGACCTTCCAGCCAGGCAAGTCAGAGCTTCTCGGGCGTGTTTCGGGGAAACCCGTCGAGGAGGGCAAGACCGCGCCAGAACCGGCGCCTCCTCCGGCTTCCTTCTCGTTGAGAAAGGTCGTGGGCCGGGGCGGGATGGGCGAAGTGTGGGAAGCGACCCAGCTCTCGCTCGACCGCACCGTCGCCGTCAAGCGCGTTCGAAAGGACCTGGGTTCGAGTCTGACGGTTCCCGAGCTGGCGTCGATGAGCCGGATGTTCACCGAGGAGGCGCTCACGACGGCGTTCCTCGATCACCCGAACATCGTCGCGGTCCACGACTTGATCTTCGATGAGTCGGGAGAGCCGCTCCTGGCGATGAAGCTCGTGAAGGGACGGCCCTGGAACGAGATGATTCGCGAGGACTTCTCGACTCTCGAGCCCGGTGCGTATCTCGCCCGCCACATTCCGGTTCTCATCGCCGTTTCTCAGGCGGTGGCGTTCGCCCACTCGCAGGGGATCGTTCATCGCGATCTCAAGCCGTCGCAGGTGATGGTCGGGGAATTCGGGGAGGTCCTGTTGATGGACTGGGGGCTTGCGATCAGCCTGTCGCAGAGGAAGGACAAGCGCTCGCATCCCTTCGCGCCTGGCCGCGGCGAGGCGCCGAATCCCGCGGGCACCTTCGCCTTCATGGCGCCCGAGCAGACCGAGGACTCCGCGGACGGGATCGGTCCGTGGACGGATGTGTTCCTTCTCGGAGCGACGCTCTACAGCCTCGTCACCGGCGGATGCTCGCCGCACGAGGGGGCGGGCCTGCCGGAGCTTCTCGAGGCAGCCCGCCGCTGCGAGGTCGTCCCACCGGAAAAGCGGGTACCGGGAAGGGAGTTGCCCGGCGAGCTCTCGGCGCTCTGTCAGTGGGCGATGCGTAAGAACCCCTCGGAGCGGCTTCCTTCCGCCCTCGACTTCGTCCGGGAGCTTCAGGAGTACCTGACGGGAGCCCGCAAGAAGCGGGAGTCAACGGAGTTGACGAAGGCCGTGGCTTCCGAGCTGAGAGCGAAGACGCCGGACTACACCGCCCTTTCGGACTTCGAGGCACAGCTGATGCGGGCCGAGGGGCTGTGGCCCGAGAACCAGGACGCGAGCCGGCTCAGGCAGGTGGTTCTCGAGATGTACGCGAGAAGGGCCCTCGAGAATGGAGACCTCGTCCTCGCCGGCATCCAGGCCAGAAGGCTTGCCGCGGAAGAGGTCCGGGAACAGGTGCTCGGCGGAGTGGAGGCCAGGCGCGCGGCCCTCGTGCGGACGCGCCGTCAGAGGGCGGCCTTTTTGGGGACCGCGGTTGTCGCGGCGGCCCTCCTTCTGGGACTCGGTGTCAAGTACACCGCGGACCAGGCGCGGGCGCGCCGCCAGATCGCGGCGGAGCGTGACCGGGCCAACGCGGCGCGTCTGGATGCCGAGGGCCTCATCGCCTTCATGCTGGGCGACCTGAAAAAGAAGCTCGATCCGATCGGGAGGCTCGACGTTCTCGACGAGGTCGGCAAACGCGCCCTGACGTATTTCGACGGACTCCCCGAATCCGACAGGAGCTCGTCGGCTCTCGCCAAGAGGGCCGAGACCCTGCGCCAGATCGCGGAGATCAGACTCGATCAGGGCGATCCGAAAGGGGCGGCCGTCCTCCTGGAAGAGGCGCGCGGAATCTGCCGCGAGCTCCTCGGGAGGTCCCCGGCCGAACCGGCCTGGCTGAGGCTCGAGGCCGATCTGCGTCTCGCCTCATCCTCGGTGCAGAGGAGCGAGGGGAAGTTGGGCGATGCCCTCCTCGAAGCCGAGGGAGGAACACGCACCCTCGAGACCCTCGTGGCCGGTTCCGCAGACCCATCCGTTCCTCTGAGCCTCCTGCGTGCCTACAGTCAAACGGCGCTCCTGAAGCGGATCGCCGGGAATCTCGACGGTGCTCTCTTGGAATCGAAGAAGGCCGCCGCGCTGGCCTCCGCGCTCCTCCAGAAGAACCCCTCGAATCCAGAATGGCTCGACGCTCTCGCCAGCTGCCACGCGAGGATGGGGGGTGTCCATCGCATGAAGGGAGATGCGAAGAGCGCTCTCGCCGAGTACGACGAGTGCGGGGCCGTCCTGGCGCGCCGGCTCTCGCTCGATCCGGCCGACACGCGGGTTCAGGCCGAGATCGCCGCGAATCACTCGCACCGTGGAGCCGTCCTCGTGGCCGCCGGGCGCCTGGACGAGGCGCTGGCGGAGAATCTCGAGCACCTCCGGATCATGCGAGACCTGGCCGGGATCGACCCGGGGAACACCAGCTGGAGGCAGGAACTGGGTGTCGGGCACGCAACCGTCGCCCGCGTTCTGCGAGCGAGGGGAGATCTGGCGGGCGCCCGGAAGGAACTGAGGGAGGAAGAGGCGATCCTGAGGGGCCTTCTCCGGATGAAGCCGTCGAATGCGTCCTGGAAGCGGGGGCTCGGCGCGAACCTCCTCGCACAGGCGTCCGCGCTCTTCCTCGGCGGAGAAACCGGCGAAGCTGCCGTCTTGCTGGCGGCGGCCGGCCCGCTGGTCTCGGACGCCGCGGAGAAGGCACCGGGAGACCAGCAGGCCCAGCGCTTCCTCGGCCAGTTCCTGCTGCTTCGGGGCCGGGTCGCCCAGGGGCAGGGCAACAGGGAATCAGCCCGGGAGGACATCGAGCGGGCGGCCGCCGTGCTGAGTCCACTCGTCGAGAGGTCCAAAGACGTCCTGTTTGTCGTGCCGTACGCCCAGGCGCTCGTCCTTCTTGGGCGCAAGGACGAGGCCCTCCCCCTCGTGGCTGACGCGGTTGGCCGTGGCTTCGGCGACCGCTACGAGATGGAGTTCTTCAGGAAGAACGGTCTCGCTTTGCAGAGGTGACCCCCCGGGGCAGGATAGGGGTCAGAGAACTACCAAGGTTCGAGCCTTGTGGGGTTCGTTGTTGACCCGGGTCAGGCCGTCCCTCGCTATCTCATTGATTTTCATGCCCTTCTGTGTGGATGGGCGGGCGGTATGAAATCTGCTTGCCTGAAGGAAGAGAGATCCTCAGGAGAACGATTCGATGAAATCCACACTGCTCCGACTCATGGCCCTGAGCCTCGTGCTCACCTGCGCTCCCGCCATAGCAACCCAGAACCAGCCCGATGTGATCGGTGAAGAGATTCCGCTCACAGTGGCGCGGGTTTCTCCGGGGCAGTCGGACCTGATGTCCGTTGTCCGGCCGGGCGATGACGAGGGGGGGCTCGCTCCCGTCCGCGAGGCCGAGCTCGTCTGGGCCACCGAGCTGTTCTTCGAGGGTGCCGACTACATCGCCCCTCACTTCTCTCGTTTCGATCTCCCCCAGGGGGCGTACGCGGTCGTTCGCTCGCTGGACGGAACGCGCTCCTGGAGGTACGAGGGGCGCGGGAAGAACGTGAATCCTGGTGAGGGATTCTGGGCGATCCACATTTATGGTGAGTCGGCGATCGTCGAGGTCTACAGCAACCGGCCGCTCTCGGAAGGAGCCGTGACGATCGACAGGTTCGCCCGTGGGTTCAACGCCCGGGAGCTTTCCGGAGGCAAGAACCCCAAGGCTCCGCTCGCGCTGTGTGGGAGCGATGACTCGGCGTGGGCCAAGTGCTATCAGACGACCGAGGCGAACGCCTACAACAAGAGCAAGGCCGTCGCGCGCCTCATGATCAATGGCACGGGCGCCTGCACGGGCTGGCTCGTGGGCAACCAGGGTCACGTGATGACGAACGAGCACTGCATCACGCAGGCGAGTGACGCGACGAACACGACCTTCGAGTTCATGGCCGAGGGCGCCACCTGCTCGACGAGCTGCGCGACCTGGGGGGGATGCCCCGGAACGGTCGTCGCCTCGACGTCGACCTTCGTGAAGAACGACGCGGCCCTGGACTACGCTCTCGTCAAGCTGCCGACGAACCCGACGGGCACTTACGGCTACCTCCAGCTCCGGACGAGCGGCGCCGTCCTCAACGAGCGGATCTACATCCCGCAGCACCCGGCCGCGTGGGGCAAGAAGATCGCCATGAAGGACGGATCGGCGAACGCCACGGTCAGCAGTCTGAACACGACCCCGTGCTCGGGTGGCAGCGGTGACCTCGGCTATAACGCCGACACCCAGGGCGGCTCGTCGGGTTCTCCCGTTCTCGGCTACAGCGACAATCTCGTCATCGGCCTCCACCACTGCGGCACGTGCCCGAATCGCGCCGTTCCCATCCAGGCCGTGATCTCGAGCCTCGGGTCCCTCCTTCCTCCGGGCTCGACCGCTGGCGGCGGCGGCGACACGACGAAGCCGGCGACGTCCGTGACGGCTCCGGCCAACGGCGCGACGGTGGCCGGAACGGTCACCGTGACCGCGACGGCCTCGGACAACGTCGGTGTGACGAAGATCGAGATCTACATCGATGGAGCGCTGAAGACCTCGAACACGAACGCGACGTCGCTCTCCTATTCCTGGAGCACCACGTCGGTCGCCAACGGCTCCCACACTCTCTACTCGAAGGCGTACGACGCCGCGGGGAACTCCCAGACCTCCACCACTATCACCGTCACGGTCAACAACACGACGGGCGGGCAGCAGCTCCTGCTGAACCCCGGATTCGAGTCGGGCAATGTCAACTGGACCGCCACCTCGGGTGTCATCACCAGCAGTACCAGCCGGCCGGCCCGGACGGGCAGCTGGAAGGCGTGGCTGAACGGCCTGGGCTCGACAAGCACCGAGACGGCCTATCAGAGTGTGACGATTCCGGCTTCCGCGACGACCGCGACTCTCACTTTCTGGCTCCGGATCGACACGGCCGAGACGACGACTTCCACGGCTTACGACAAGCTGCAGGTCCAGATCCGCAATAGTTCGAATGCGGTCCTGGCGACCCTCGCGACCTACTCGAACCTGAACAAGAACACGACATACACGCAGAAGTCGTTCAGCCTCGCCGCCTACAAGGGGCAGACCATCCGCGTCTATTTCCTCGGGACGGAGGACTCGAGCCTCCAGACGTCCTTCGTCATCGACGACACGGCCCTGAACGTCCAGTAAAGAACGGCCGCTTTCCCTTACTGTTAGGCCCGGGCGTCTCGCCCGGGCCGTTCTGTCTCTCCAGGAGACCCGCGGACCCGGCGAACCGGCATGGGATTCGACCGGCGCCGGAAGGCGACTCGCCGAGCCGCCACCGCGGACAGCCTTCTCGAGGCGTGCATCCTGGGCTCGAGAGAGCGATGGACGAGCGGGTGCTAGCATCCGGGCCGCCTTGGACCCTCTCGCCCACACCCTCGTCGGCGCCACGCTCGGTGAAACCCGCCTCAACCGCTCCACACCCCTGGCCCGCACGGCGCTCCTGATCGCCGCTAATCTGCCCGACATCGACGGTGTTTGTTCGCTCTGGGGGCCGGACGTCATGCTGGGGTGCCGGCGCGGGCACACGCACGGGATTCTGGCGGTCGTGGTCCTTCCTCTCGTCGTCACCGGCCTCTTCTGCCTCGTCGACCGCTTCTTTCGCGTGCCGAGGGGACGGCCTCCGGTTGTGCCTCGGGCGATCTTCGGGCTCTCTCTTCTGGGTGTCGCGACCCACCCGTTTCTCGACTGGCTCAACAACTATGGAATTCGCCTGCTGATGCCCTTCAGCGGCGAGTGGTTCTACGGCGATGCCCTCTTCATCATGGATCCCTGGCTCTGGCTTCTGGCGGCCTGCGCGGTGGTGGCGGGCCAGAGTGCGTCCCGCTCGAGCGTGGCGAGCTGGACCGTCCTTGGAGTTCTCACATCCGCACTCGTTCTCTCGACGGGCTTCGTTCCGCTCGCCGCCAAGCTCGTCTGGCTTCTGGGGCTCGCCGCCGTCGTCATCCTGCGCGTTTCGGGGTGCGGGGAAGCTGGAGTTCCGCGCCTTGCGGCCGCCGCCCTGGGGACGATGGGTCTCTATGTCATCGCGATGGTGGCCGGGAGCGCGCTGGCTCGGGAGCAAGCGCGTGCCTGGTACCGGGAGCACGGAATCGAGGCGGGTACGGTGATGGCCGGCCCCGTTCCGGCCCGGCCTTTCGTCCGCGATGTGATCGTGAAGGCCGGAGAGCACTACCACTTTGCCGAGTTGAACTGGCTGGGAGATCCGATCTTCAGGCCCGCTCGTCCAGCGATGCCAGTCGGCGACGGCCCCATTCCCCGCGCGGCGCTCGCGCAACTCCCCGGTCTAAGGACCTGGATTCGGTTCCCGGCTTTCGAGACAGTCGAGGTCGAGGACGGCTACGAAGTCCGGATCCGGGATGTCAGGTATGACCGGCAGGGGACGGGCCTCGGCTCGGCGGTCGTGCGCGTGCCGCGGAGTGCGGCGGGGGCGGCCGGGGGGCCGGAAGAGATCGTCGAGTGAGCCGTCGGCGCGTGTCGTCCCGGTGACGACGAATCGTCGAACCACTCGGGTGGGGCGTCCGGCACCTCGAGGGAACCGGCTCGCCGGCAAGATAGGACGCCCGTCATGCCAAGAGAAATTCTGTCGAGATATCAGGGGGCGGTGCGCGCCGGTTTCGCCGGGGGCCTGGAGAGCGAGACCGGCGACCAGCCGAGGCCATCCGGCTCCTTCCCGGCCTTCACCGCCGCGGTGACGGCTCCCTTCTCGAGATCGATCACGGCGATCAAGTCGGCGTTCGCGTTCGCCACGTAGGCGACCTTCCCCGACGGTGGAATCAGGATGCCGATCGGGACGGGGCTCTTCCCGAAGCGGTCACCGAAGAGACGGCCGTCGGGATCGGCCGAGGTGAAATCCATCTTGACCCGGTTCAGCTCCTTGCCAGAGGCGGTGTCGAAGAAGACGACGTCTCCGCTCCGAGCGTTGGAAACGAGGGCTCTCTTGCCGTCCGGGGTGAATCGAAGGCGGATGGGGAAAGAAGCCGAGGCGAGGGTCCTCTTCTTCTCCAGAGTTGCGGGGTCGAGGACACTGATGGTGTCGGCGGCCCGGTTCGTCACCCAGAGCTCCTTTCCATCCGGTGTCAGACCGATCCCCTCGGCACCGTCGCCTGTCGCGACGGATTTCGATTCCCCCGTCATCACGTCGAGGGCGGTCACCGACCCCGACCGGATGTTGGCGACGTAGATTCGGCTTCCGTTCGAATCGACGGCGAGCATGTGCGAGAGCTTCTGCCCGGTGGAGATCGTCTTCGTCACTTTCCGAGCCGGTAAATCGACGAGGACGACGGCGTCGCTTTCCTCGACTGTCACGGCGACTTCCTTGCCACCTGGGAGGAACTCGATGCCGTGGGGCCGTTTGTGCGGGCCGAGGTCGATCGTCCCGGCGGCCCTGGCTCCGGAGATATCGATGACCGTGAGCGTCGAGCCGGGCTCCTTCTGCCCGTAGTTCGTGACGACCGCGAGCTTTCCGTCGGGCGAGACGGCGACCTCGTGCGGGCCCGTACCCGTCTCCACGACGGCGCGTGTCTCGCCACTGGCCGCGTCGATGAGGGACGCCGTGGCCTCCCCCTTGTTCAGGGCGATCAGGGTAGCCGCGCTCGCGGGAACCGAGCTTGCGGTGAGCATCACGGCGGCGATGAGAGGAGAGAGGCGGCGCTTCTTCATGTGGAACCCCCGGAAACCATGGTCTTCGGGCCTTGCTACGACCAGAAGGCGCGATCGGACGTCGGAAGGGCTCTCTCCTGACTCGAGTGGGCCGGACTCCACGGTGGAAGGAGCGGCGCCGTGCCCGATCACAGCGGGGAGAACGGCGAACGGAAGACCGGCCCCGCATGGGAAGAAGGCGATCGCGTGCCCAGGAACGAAGGGGCGGGAACGTGGGGCGGGAACGCGGGGGCGGGAACGCGGGGCGGGAACGCGGGGCGGGAACGCGGGGGCGGGAACGCGGGGGCGGGAACGCGGGGCGGGAACGCGGGAAGAGAGCCGGGGACAGCGCCTTGCTTGTCCCCGGCTAATCTCTGATGCCCCTTCCGGGGCGGGGGAGAGCGTTGTCGACTTTTCTGAGCCTTCACTATCACGTCGTTTTCAGTACCAAGAACCGGCTGCCCCTGATCGAGGACTCCTGGCGGATGCGGTTTCATGCGTTCTCCGGGGGAGTCGTGAATCAGCTTGGCGGAGTGCCCGAGAGTGTTGGCGGTGTCTCCGACCACGTCCATCTGCTCATGGGCTTGCGCGCCACCCATCGCCTCTCGGACATCATGAGAGACATCAAGAGCACATCCTCGCGATGGGTCCGGGAAGTGCTTCTCCTTCCATCCTTTGGGTGGCAGGACGGGTATGCGGCGTTCACCGTGAGCCCTTCGAGCCGCGAGAGCGTCCGGCAGTACATCGAAAACCAGGAGGCTCACCACCGGGCCCGGTCGTTCGCAGACGAGATGAACGAGCTCGAACGCCGAGCTTCTGCCTGACATCTCTGCCCGAAAGGGCATCAGAGATTAGCCGGGGACAAGCAGAGCGCTGTCCCCGGCTCTTCTCTTCAAGCGTGAGGCCGCGGCGAGACCTGACATCCGCCGGGGTTGGTGTCGCGTGTCAACCGGCTCCTCGGCTCGGGAGCCTCACGCCTTTGCGGGACGGGCCCCCCCTCGAGGGTCGAAAAGGACCAGGCCCGTACGTTGGAAGGCCCCCCCTCGAGGGTCGAAAAGGACCAGGCCCGTACGTTGGAAGGCCCCCCCTCGAGGGTCGAAAAGGACCAGGCCCGTACGTTGGAAGGCCCCCTTCGAGCCTCGAAAAGACCCAGGCCCGTACGTTGGGAGACCTCCCGTTCGTGATCGAGAAGGGCCCTGCCCGCACCTCGTGGCACTCCTCTCTCCGACGTTCGAGCCGCCCACGACGGGTGAGTAACCGAAGCGCATCCCGCGCCCCGGGAATAGCGTCCAGGCGGCATCGGCCGGGGGACTCTCTACCTTCAATCTCCCGCTACGGCCGCAAGGTAAGCCCCGTCCCCCGTTCGCGTGTCCGGCGCCGGACCGTCGTTGACGACGGCATACGAGAGGAATGGGTTGCTTCCGGTGAGCCGGGTGACGCGCACGTAGGCGTTCGAGACCCCGGGGGCGTGGTTCAGAAGGAGCATCCCGATCTGCGTCCAGCCCGAAGAGTCCAGGGGTTCCGTGTCGAACGACGCCGCACGGAGGCCCGAGTCCCCGTCGAAGATCTCGATCCGGAAGACGCTCGCGGAGGAGTCGGTTTCCCCGGTGTTCACGAGGGCCAGATTCGATCGCGTCAGCGAGTTCTGCTGGAGGCCGTAGAGCCAGACCGGCGTCGAGGTGGCCCGGCCAGAGGCCGTGGCCGGATAGAAGACGCCGTAGCGTCCCCCGCCTCCTGGTGCCGAGGTGCGGGCGCCGAGGAAGAGACCGCTCGAGTCTCCGCTCGTGTCCGTCACGAAGAGGGCTCCAGCGAGTGACCCGGGAGGACCGATCCCGGCCACGCCGCGTTCCCGAAGCGTGGAGATGAAGTCGGGTGTGATCCTCTTCTCGTTCGCGCCCAGGGAGAGCGAGAACGTCGTGGAGTTCCCCGGTGTCGTGAGCGACCCGGCGACGAATCGCGCGGACAGAGAACGGGAACGGCCGGAGAGCTCGGAGAGAACGAGCTCGCTCGTGAAACTCCCCGCCTCGACCAGGACGGGGAGGATCCAGCCGGTCTCCCGCGTGCTGGATTCCACAACAGGCGGCACGAACGATCCATCGGAATTGGACTGATCATTGATCACGCCGTAGGCGTAGAACGGAGCCGATCCGGATACGCGTGCCACGCGCACCGAGCCCCTTTCCACCCCGACGTTCTCCATGGCGAGGATCCCCGAGATCTGGAAGAAGCCGCCGGGGGCGAGAGTCACATCGTCCGGGATGGGAATGGGCTGACCCGAGCCGTCAGGGATGACGGAGAAGGCCAGCCGGATGTCGCCGGATCCCACCGGGCCCGCGTTGAGAACGGCGACGTTGGAACGGTCGGTCGCGTTTTGCCTGAGCCCATGGAGAAGCACCGGTTGCGAGAACGCTTCCGTTTCCGACAGGGCCGAATAGGCGAGACCCGCGCGGCCATCCGGTACGGCCGTCGTGGTGCGCGCGGTGGCCGCCGCCGCGAGAGGCGAAGAGAGGTTCGAGAAGGTGATCTGGAGCGTGCCTCGCCTCGGGTCAGCCGCGGGGATCGGGATCCCGAGCTCCCGCAGGTACTCGATGGCATTCGGAACGATGAGCTGCCGGCCGGCGGCCAGCGTGGTGGTGGCGCTCCCCGTCCCGCCTCCCGCGGCGGCCGTGTAGCGAAGCGAGAGCTCGGCTGCCGTCGTTCCCCGATTCGTCAGGGCGAGCTCCGTCGTGAAGAACGACGTCCCGAGCCCCGCGGAGGAAAGCACGATGGGAACGACGAGCGTGCGGGTGAAGGTCTCGGGCGCCGCCGCTCCGATGACCAGGACACCGCCGGAGTCCGCCGAACTCGATCCGGAGCTCGAGGGCGCGACCGTGAACGTTGTCCCGCCTGATGCTGGCGTGGAGCTGACGCTGAAGCGGGCGCCCGGGGCAAGCCCTGTGATCCTGTGTGTGTAGGGTCCTCCCGCGGGAACCGTGTAGGTGACGCCGTTGAAGCTCTGGCGTGTCTCCACGGGGAAGAGCACGACCTCGTTTCTCACCACCGCTCCGGCGTAGGGGGTCCCAGCCGTGCTCTCGATGAGGGTGACCGGAGAAGGAGCGACGCTCCCGTCCGTGGCCTCGAGAACGTGCAGAAATCGGGTACGAGCCGGGCCGCCCGGAGCCTCGACACGAAGACGCGTCACGACGGGGTCCCCGGCCGAGGCGAATCCGATCTCCTCCCCGCAAACGACGGAGGTGGCGGCCGGCTCCACGGCGATCGCGGCGTCCCTGGGCAGGAGAGTCGAGACGTGGAGCTTCTGCCCTTTCGGGGTGGTGGCAGTCGTGCGCGACCCGGAAACGGCCGCCGGCCCGGTGAAGCTCAGCCAGAATCGCTTGAAGCGGTTCGCGGTCTTCGTCTCGGCCCTGTCGTAGACGACGATGTGATCCGGCTTGATCCAGAGGATGTCGCGGCTCGCCGCGAGAACGTCGGTCGATCCCTCGTACTCGGAGTTGTAGAGGTT
The DNA here is from genome assembly GCA_022071945.1 of Thermoanaerobaculia bacterium. Classification (GTDB taxonomy): domain Bacteria; phylum Acidobacteriota; class Thermoanaerobaculia; order UBA5066; family UBA5066; genus JAJVIN01. The sequence goes on from JAJVIN010000004.1 coordinate 85,098, forward strand.
CGTGGCGTCGCCGGAAGCAAAGACATAGGACGGCGCCTCGCTGTGTGCGAGAAGGACCGGATCGCCCGTCGAGACGTAAGCCCACTGTGAGCCCTGCGCCCAGTTGATCCCGCGGTAGCGGCACGGGTCATCCGTGTACGGCCGGTCGTTTTCGATCGCGAGCGTGTTGTGGTTGAGCGAGCTGCCGTAGTCGAGGTCGTACCCGGAGCGCTCCTTCACGAGCCACTCGCCCTGGCGGAAGAGCTCGAACTGGTTCCCATCGCCGCTCTGGTGATCGACCTGGTTGAAGGAGAGCTTGTAGGTGAACCAGGACGCGTTGGTTTCCCACGCCGTTCGGGCCAGGATCCTGCCCAGCCCCGGTGCGAAGTGAGACAGCGGCAGCGAGGGGCGCGGATCCGCCGGGAGAGCCTTCGTGGGATCGAAGAGAAGGAAATAGAGGATGGCGTTCTGGAAGTAGCCGCTTGTATCGCGGGTCCGCTCGGCCAGAGCGGCCGCCCCGCCAGGTGGAAGATGGGCGGAGATCCACTTCCCGGCCGCCGAGCGGGAGTCGTTCCCGTTTTTCTCGTCGAGGAGGGCAAGAGGTCCGAACATCGCGATGGTGTCCGGGGCCCAGTAGATCTGGCCGCTCCCGTACCACGCCGGCGCGTAGACCGGACCCTCGATGGCGCTCGACGTCACGGGACCCGGGCTGTTGGAGTGAAGGTAGCCCGCCACGAGCTCACCCCAGAACGGGTGCTCCCGGGCCGAGACCTGGCGGCCGTATCGGGCCGTGTCGTCGCGGCCCGACGTCCTGATGGCCAAGAGGAGCTGGGCGGCGTATCCGAAGGTCTGCGGGAAATACTCGAAGCCCTCCGGTCCGAGGCCGCCCTGGGCGACCGTCCGCATCGCCTCGTCGGTGATGTAGAGCCACGCCCCGGCCACGTTCAGAAACGCCCCTCGAAGCGAGCCGTCCGGATCGTCGGCCGCGTCGAAGGAAAGGGCCATCAGGCCGATGTTCCTCATGTGGGCGGTGAAGTAGTTGTTCATCGACCAGCGGAGCTGGGTCCGGTCGAGGAGAACGGGATCGTTGACGACATCGACCGGCTCCGGGTGGTCGTGACCCGTCGTCGGGGCATGCTTGTTTTCGTTCACCCAGCGTAGGAAGACCGTGCGAATCGCCGCCTTGTCGGCGGAAGAGAGAGAGGGGTAGATCCAGTCGACGGTGAGGCCGAAGGACTCGCCATGCCAGCGGGAACGGTCGAGGGTCGAGAACTCGGGGTCACGGTAGGGCTGCCCGAGGGCGGCGCCAGGCAGGGCCTTGTTGATCACGAACATCAGGAGCGTTCGCGCGCGCTGGGAATAGTCCGCTCTCTCCGTCTCGGACGGCGAGACGAGCGACATGAAGGCGAAGAGCTTCGCGTAGGCCTCCGCCGGGTACTCTACGTAGGCGTAGCCGCCGTTGTCGGCGTCGGGGCCCGGCACCTCGCCCCTGTCCATCTCTTCCCGGCACCGCTCGGCGAGAGGCCGCAGGCCCTGTTCCCAGATGGGGTTCGACGCGACAGCCCACGAGCGAAGCCTGGGGATGTCGGCGGAGGTGAACCAGAGCCGGGGGTGTGTCTCGACGGGGGTCGCCTGCGCGAGACAGATTCCGGAAAGCGCCAGCGACAGAAGGGCTGCCGCCCAGGACAGATGTTTCGACATCGAAGGAGGATACTGGATGGAATGCTGCTCTTCCTGACAAGGCTGTGCGGGTCGGTGACGGGACTCACGGGCCTGGCCTGCCAGGGCCTGGTTCCCAGGGCATTGGCAGGCCAGGCCCCATAATCCGGCCGTGAAGCGAAAGCCCATCGAGGAGGTCCTCGAACGCATCGATGCACTCGTGTTCGAGGAGGAGTTCGACGCCGTGGTGGCCATCCTGAACGGTGGCCGCGAGCCGGCCCGGCTCGTGGCGGCCCGGCTCGGCCTCCCGCTGATCGAGCTCTCGATCAATTTCAGGGACGAGCAGCACCGCCCGCGGCACGCAAAGCCCGTCCTCTCGGCGCCCTTTGGCCTCGACGTCAGCGGCAAGCGCCTCCTGGTCGTCGACGACCGGTCGCGCACCGGGATGACCTTCGCGAAGGCCCGCGAGATCCTGCGTGAAGCCCAAACCGTCAAGACTCTCGCCGTCAACGGGAGAGCCGATTACTCGCTCTTCGACGAGCCCTGCTTCATCTTTCCCTGGCTGCCGGATCCGAAGGACCAGAAAGAGTAGCCAGCCCCGCTCCCGGGAGAGCAAGGTTCCCTCCCCCGCGGGGGAGGAAACAGGATGGCCGGGGAATGAAACCCCCGCCCCCCTGCCGTCCATCCCGGGCCAGAAGGCAGGGGGCCCACTGCCTGAAGGCTCAACATCCCTGTAACTTTTTCAACGGGCATGTGTCTTTTGAGGTTGGAATGGAGAGAGCTGGAACCAGCACGGACGAGACGGCGGCCTGGAGGGGCGCCTTCTCCTCACACTCGGGAACCATCCTGCGGTTCCTGAAGAGAAGACTCCCTCCCCAGGAAGCCGAGGACCTCCTTCAGGAGACGTTCCTCAGAGCGATGAGGACCGGGGGGCCCGAACGGATCGACAACCTCCGTTCCTATCTCCTGGCTACTGCCAAGCACTTGACCCTGAATGCCTTGCGTCGTCCGCGCCTGTTCCGTCCCCTTCCGGCGGCCTCCCCGTCACCTCTGGATGAGGTCCCCGCGCCCCATCCCGGGCCTCACGAGACGGCCTCGTTCCAGCTCCTCACGGACGCTCTCGAGAAGGCGCTTTCCACCCTTCCCTCCGGCCAGCGGAGAGCCTTCGAGCTGGCGGTCCTCGAGGGCCGCTCGTACGACGAGGTCTCCCGCGAGACCGGCACGACTCTCGCCCAGGTCAAAGTCAACGTTTATCGCGCCCGGCGCCGTCTCGTCGACGTCCTCGGGTCCTTCCGCTGAGGAGGAGCGGCATGAGCCGATTCATCCGATCCGAAATCTGCGAGGCCGCTTCCCTCTCGGTCTCCGCATTCGTGGACGGCGAGCTCCCGTTTCCCGAGTCGCTGGCGGCGGTCGACCATCTGGCAACGTGCGACGCCTGCCGCCGCTTCTACCTCGACTCCCGGCGGCTGGCCGAGCAACTGGCGGGGGAAGACCTCCCGGCACCCTCCGACGGAATCTGGGCCCAGATCCAGAGCGATGCGGGAAAGGAACGTCCGGAGCCTCGTGAGCCTCGATTCGGGAGGAGCGTGTACACGGCGGCGGCCGCGATCGCGGCCCTGCTCCTTCTGGCGTTCACCCTCTCTCTGAGGAGCTTCAGGACCCCGTCCTCTTCTCAACCCGTCCTCGCGGGCGCTTCGACTCCGAGCGAGATCGTCATCCAGGGTGCAAGGGGCCGGATGACGGATGAGAGGTTCATCTCCTTGCTCGCCGAGATCCTGGCGGCCGACAAGAAGTACCACCGTGAGACCGAGCGGGTGCTGAGGTTCGTTCTGGGCCGCGAAAACCCCGTGGAGTCCGATGACCGGGAAGCGCCGGCCGACGATTCGGAACACGAACAGAAAAGCCGGGGAGAGGACGGGCTCGCCAAGAGCGCCGGGCTCTCCTCTTGACATTCGAGGACGAGAAGATGAGAGAGACGCGAAACATCAAGTACCTGATCGCGGCATTGGTCCTGACCGGCCTGCCAGCTGCCGCCCATGCGTCGGACACGAAGGGTTACCTCTACGGCACCGTCGAGTCGGTGAGCGGGACGAAGTACGAGGGGCGGCTCAGGTGGGGCCGGGAAGAAGCCTTCTGGACGGACCACTTCAACGCCTCGAAGGAGGAGCGGCCCCTCACTCAGGAGATCCCGCAGAAGTACCGCCGGACCAAGGAAGACTTCCGGATCCTCGGGATCCCCGTCGGCGTGAACTGGAAGCACATCGAGGGGCGTCAGTTGATCGTCCGCTTCGGGGACCTGAAGTCGCTTTCCCCCAGGGGTTCGAGCGCGGCCTTCCTCGTCTTGAAGAACGGCGAGGAGGTCGAGGCCGGAGATGGCTCGAACGACATCGGGGCACGGATCACCGTCTGGGACGCCTCGCTCGGCGAGGTCCAGCTCGAGTGGAAGAAGATCCGGCGCATCGACTTCAAGCAGGCTCCTCCGGGACTCACGGGATTCCCCGCCCGGCTCTTCGGAACCGTGCGCACCACCTCGGAAACCCTCAAGGGGTTCATCCAGTGGGACAAGGAGGAGTGCCTCGCCACGGACCTTCTGGAAGGAGAGGGCCAGGACGGGAAGCTCAAGATCGAAATGGGGAAGATCAAGTCCATCGAGCGCCAGGGAAAGAAGGCGTCCGCCGTTTCTCTGAAGGACGGCCGTCAGGTGGTGATGAGTGGATCGAATGACGTCGACTCGGACAATCGCGGGATCTTCGTCGACGATCCCCGCTACGGCCGGGTGCTCGTTTCGTGGGAGGCGTTCGACAGGCTCGATTTCGAGGATTCGGATTCCGGCCCCTCCTATGATTCGTTCCCGGCCCTGGGTCCGCTGAAGGGCGCCGTCACGACCACCACCGGACTGACCCACAAGGGACGCATCGTCTACGACGTCGATGAAGGCGAAGGGTGGGAGATTCTGGACGGGCAATACTCCGGGCTCACGTACAGCATCCCGTTCTCGATGGTTGCGTCCGTCAACAGATTGAATGGATCGCGGGTCCGTGTTTCCCTGCGGGGAGGAACAGGCGATCTGAAGCTCGAGGACACGGCCGACGTCACCGACCGCAACGCCGGGGTCTTCGTCCTGGCGGAGGGAAAGAAGACCTACGTGCCGTGGGAGGAAGTCAAGAGGATCGACTTCGAGCCCTGACCCCCTCGCCTCGGGGCGCGTGTTGAGCCGCGGTCTCATCTTGGGCCGCGGCTTGCCGCCAAAAGCCGCGTTGTGAAAAGATCTCTCTCGATCGACGCGAGCCCGCTCACATCGCGGGCCGCCTCGAGAAAAGGGAGGACTCATGAGTTCCCCTGCGCAATCGACGGCCCCCCCGCCTCGTCTCGGGCCGTACCTGCGGGAGAAGACGGGTATCAACGCCGCCGCCTGCTACCAGTGCGGAAAGTGTTCGGCCGGCTGTCCCATGGCCGCCGAGACGACGCTTCGTCCGCACGATGTTCTGCGGCTCATCAACCTTGATCGGAGAGAGGAGCTCCTCTCCGACGAGTCGATCTGGCTCTGCCTGACCTGCGAGACGTGCAGTTCCCGCTGTCCGAACGGGTGCGACCCGGCCCGCCTCATCGACGCTCTGCGCGAGGAGGCCGCCGATCGCGCCCCGAGGAGGATCCGTGCCTTTCACGACTCGTTCCTCGAACAGATCTGGCTAAACGGCAGGATGTTCGAGCTCGGCCTCGTCTTGACCTACAAGTTGAGGACCGGGACATTCACTCAGGACGCGGCTTCGACGCCGGCCATGCTCCGGCGCGGAAAGCTGAAATTCGTGCCTCACCCCATCGACGGGGTCAAGGACGTGCGCCGCATCTTCGAGGCCTGCGAGGCCGCGGAGGAGTGATGAGAGTCGGCTACTACCCCGGCTGTTCTCTCCACGCGACGTCTCGGGAATTCGACGAGAGCCTGCGGGCCATCTCGGGACCCCTCGACGTCGAGCTCGTCGAGGTGCAGGACTGGTCGTGTTGCGGGGCCTCCTCCGCTCACACCACGAATCACCTTCTGGGAGTTTCCCTGCCGGCGCGAAACCTCGCCTTGGCCGAACAGCAGGGACATGATCAGGTGATGGCGCCGTGCGCGGCCTGCTTCAACCGGCTGGCATCGGCCCGGCACGAGATCGCCCGCGACACGGCCCTCGCGAAGAAGATCTCCGGCATCCTGGGCCGTGAGTTCCGGAACGAGATCGGGGTCCGGAACGTCGTCGACCTTCTGCGGGAGAGGATCCCGGCCCTGAAAGAGAAGGTGACCCGGCCGCTGAAGGGTCTCCGGGTGGCCTGCTACTACGGCTGCCTCCTCCTTCGCCCTGCCGAGGTCTGCCAGTTCGACGATCCCGAGAACCCGTCCTCCATGGAAGAACTGGTGCGGGCGACCGGGGCCGAGCCGGTCTCCTGGAGCAGCCGGCTCGTCTGCTGCGGCGGGGCCTTCTCGATCTCGAGAACGGCCTCGGTCGTGAGGCTCGGCCGGGAGATCCTGGAGGACGCCCGGCGGGCCGGGGCAGGTGCCGTGGTCGTCGCGTGTCCCATGTGCCATTCGAACCTCGATTTCCGCCAGGGCGCCATGGAACGAAGGGGAGCCGAGCCCCTGCCGGTCCTCTTCATCTCCGAGCTCGTGGGCCTGGCTCTCGGCCTCCCGCCGCAGACCCTGGGTCTGGCCAGGCATTTCGTCAGCGCCTCGGCCCTCTTTGATCGAGGGGTTGCCCAGCAGCCGGCGGTGGTCCCCGCCCAAAAACCGCCCGCCGCCGTCACGAAGGAGGCCGTCTGATGTCGCGCATTGGCGTCTTCGTCTGTCACTGTGGCGAGAACATTGGACGGACCGTCGACTGCGCCCGCGTCGCCGAAGCCCTCGGAGATGTGCCCGGAGTCGTCCACTCGATCGACTACAAGTACATGTGCTCGGACCCGGGACAGGCGCTCATCCGGCAAGCCATAACGGAGAAGAAGCTGGACGGCGTCGTCGTCGCGGCCTGCTCGCCGCACATGCACGAGAAGACCTTCCGGAGGGCCTGCGCCGGGGCCGGTCTGAACCCGTATCTCTGTGAGATGTCGAACGTCCGCGAGCACTGTTCGTGGATTCACGAGGACCGCGGGGAGGCAACGGAGAAGGCCATCGTCCTGGGCCGCTTCATCATCGAGAAGGTCAAGCGGAACCAGCCCCTCGCGACGATCCGGATTCCGGTCGAGAGGCGCGCCCTCGTCATCGGAGGCGGGATCGCGGGGATCCAGGCGGCCCTCGACATCGCCGATGGCGGGGCCGAGGTCATCCTTGTCGAGAAAGAACCCTCGATCGGCGGCCACATGAGCCAGCTTTCCGAGACCTTCCCGACGCTCGACTGTTCCCAGTGCATTCTGACGCCGAGGATGGTGGAGGTTTACCAGCACCCCCGAATCAAGTTGATGGCCTACAGTGAAGTCCACGAGGTCTCGGGCTATATCGGGAACTTCACCGTCAAGATCCGGAAGAAGGCGCGAGGCGTCGACGACGAGCTCTGCAATGGGTGCGGGGCGTGCCAGAAGGCGTGCCCGAACAAGAAGATCCCCTCGGAGTTCGACGAGCGGCTCGGGAAGCGTCCCGCGATCTACGTTCCGTTCCCGCAGGCCGTCCCGAACATCCCCGTCATCGACCGCGACGCCTGTCTCTACTACAAGGGAAAAGCGAAGGGCGCCAAGAAGGACGTCTGCGGAAAGTGCAAGGAGGCCTGCACGAGAGAGGCGATCGACTTTGCCCAGGGGGACCGCTTCGTCACGGAGAAAGTGGGGGCGATCGTTGTCGCGACGGGCTACCAGCTCTATTCGATCGGCAAGGACCAGGCCGACAGCGGGCTCAGGGGCTACGGGGAATACGGCTACGGGAAGATCCCCGACGTCATCGATGGACTGCAGTTCGAGAGGCTGGCTTCCGCCTCGGGACCGACCGGCGGGAGGATCCTGAGACCGTCCGATGGCAAGGAGCCGAAGCGGATCGTCTTTCTCCAGTGCATCGGCTCGCGGGATCCCGCCAAGGGGATCGACTACTGCTCCAAGATCTGCTGCATGTACGTCGCCAAGCACACGATGCTCTACCGGCACAAGGTGCACGACGGGCAGGCTACGGTCTTCTACATGGATATCCGCGCGGGCGGCAAGGGATACGACGAGTTCACCCGCCGGGCCATCGAGGAAGAAGGGGCGGTCTACAGGAGAGGCCGCGTCTCGCGCCTGTACCGGGACGGGGACGTCATCAAGGTCGAGGGCTTCGACACGCTCGGCAGAGAGCCCGTGCAGATCGAGGCCGACATGGTCGTCCTGGCGACCGCGATGCGGCCCCAGGCCGGGGTCCGCTCGCTCGCCCAGAAGCTCTCCGTCTCCTACGACACGCACGGCTTCATCAACGAGGCGCATCCGAAGCTCCGGCCCGTCGAGACGAACACCGCTGGCGTCTATGTGGCCGGCGCTTGCCAGGCGCCTCGCGACATACCCGATTCCGTGGCGATGGCGAGCGCCGCCGCATCGAAGATCCTGGGCCTCTTCAGCAAAGAGCTCCTCGAAAGGGAGCCAACGGTTGCCCGTGTGGATTCCGCCCTCTGTACGGGCTGCTTCCACTGTGAACGGGTCTGCCCCTACGGCGCCGTGACACACCTCGAGGTGCGAGACCGGAAGGGCAACCTCGTCAAAGTGGTGGCGGACGTGAACCCGGGGGTCTGTCAGGGCTGCGGGACCTGCCAGGCCACCTGTCCGTCGAAGAGCGTGGAACTGGCGGGCTTCACGGACGAACAGATCTTCGCCGAGATCAATGCTCTTTCGGTCTGAGGGGAGAGAGATGCAAGCAAGCACGACGGAAAGCCGCGAGCCGCGCCTCACCGCCTTCGTCTGCAACTGGTGCACGTACACGGGGGCGGACCTGGCCGGCACGAGCCGGCTCCAGATGGCGCCGAACGTGAGGATCATCCGCCTGCCGTGCACGGGCCGAATCGATCCTCTCTTTGTTCTCAAGGCCTTCGAGAGAGGGAGCGACGCCGTGATCATCAGCGGCTGCCACCCGGCCGACTGCCACTACACATCCGGCAACTACCATGCCCGAAGGCGATTCGCACTCCTGAAGGAGCTCCTGGAGTTCCTCGGGATCGATCCCCGCCGGCTCACCTTCTCGTGGGTGTCAGCCTCGGAAGGCGGCAAGTGGAGAGAAGTCGTGAACGAAGCCACCGTCCGGGCGAGGGAGGCGGGCCCCTTCTCGTCCTACCCGGCGCAGCCGGGGAGGCCCGCATGAAGGAGCTTCAAGATCTGGCTCGCCGGCTTCTCTCCGAGAAGACGGTGAGCGTCGTCATCGGCTGGGAGCAGGGACCGCGCGGCCCGCGTCCGGCCTTCATCACGAACCCCGGGGATGCGGAGCGCCTCGTCTTCGACTCGGGCTGCGTCCACAATCTCGCGGTCTATCTCAACCCGCGCCGGACGCACGTGGCCCGTCTCGGAAGGCCCGCGGTCGTCGTGAAGGGATGCGACGCGCGGGCGGTGGCCGGGCTCGTCCGTGAGACTCAGCTGAAACGAGAGGACGTCGTCCTTATCGGAGTCAGGTGCGGAGGCGTGCGGGCGTCCTCGTCCCGGGGGGATTCAGCCGGAACCGGGAGCCTCGCGGACAAGTGTTCCGGCTGCGAAAGCCGGGAGCCGAGGTTCGTCGACCACCTCGTCGGAGACCTGCCGCCCGCGCCTCCGGCATCGAGTCGCCGGGTCGAGGAGTTGGCTGCGCTTCAGGCGAGGCCGCCGGCCGAGCGATGGGCATTCTGGCAAGAGGAGCTCTCCCGCTGCGTGCTGTGCCACGCCTGCAGGGAGGTCTGCCCGATGTGCTTCTGCGAGCGGTGCGTCGCCATGAAGACCCAGCCGCAGTGGATCGAGTCCTCGCCGCACCCGCGAGCGGTCTTCGCCTGGCACGTCACGCGCGCTCTCCATCAGGCCGGCCGCTGCGTCGACTGTGGCGAGTGTCAGAGGGCCTGTCCCGCCGGCATCCCGCTCGGACTCCTCAACTCCAAGCTCGCGGAGGTGGCGGAGCGGCGGTTCTCGTGGCGCGCGACGGACGATCCTTCCGTCCCGTCTCCGATCGGGGCCTTCCGCCTCGACGATCCGCAGGAGTTCATAGTCTGATGAAGACGTCCTTTCTTTCTCACGAGGGTCTCGCCGGACTCGTCTCGGGCCTGCGTTCCAAGGGGACGCTCGTCATCGCCCCCGCCCTGGCGCGAGATGGCCATGTCGACTACCGGTTCATCGAGCGCGCGGAAGAGGCCGTTCTGTCTGGCGCAGTGCCCAGGAGGTCGCTCAAGGAGTTCTTCCTGCCGCCGACCGAGCCGCTCTTTTGCTGGCGAGAGCAGCGAAGGCAGGTGGACCTCTCCGAAGTTCCTGTCCAGTTCTCCCCTCGGGTCGTCCTCGGTGCCCGGCCCTGCGATGCCGCGGGAATCGAGACGCTCGATCGCGTGATGGGCTGGGATTACCAGGACGAACTCTGGTTCGGCCGGAGGGCCGCGACGACGGTGATCACCCTGGCGTGCGCGGGAGGTGACGGCTCGTGCTTCTGTAAGGCCGTGGGCCTCTCCCCCAAGACGAGTAAAGGAGCAGATCTCCTGCTCGTTCCGGTGGCGGGCGGTCACGCCGTCGAGACGGTGACAGAGAAGGGTGAAACGTTGGTCCGGGGTCACGGCGAGTGCTTCTCGGAGATGACGGACCCGTCAGTTACCCAGACAGTGTCAGAGGGAGTCCCGCAAGGTCTGGAGGTCTCGATGCCCGGCATCCGGGCCTGGCTCGGGAAGAGCTTCACCGATTCCCTCTGGGACACGCTCGCCCTGGGCTGTCACGGCTGCGGCGCCTGCGCGTCCGTCTGCCCCACGTGTCACTGCTTCGACATCGTCGACGAACCGGAGGGAATCGGGCACGGGACCCGGAGGAGGAACTGGGACACGTGCCAGACGGCGGGCTTCACCGTGCACGCGTCGGGACACAACCCGAGAGAGAACCAGAACGCGCGGCTCCGCCAGAGGATCCTCCACAAGTTCTTCATCTACCCGGAGCGCTTCGGCGAAGTTCTGTGCACTGGATGCGGGCGCTGCGCACGTTCCTGCCCCGCAGGCATCGACCTGCCCGAGATCCTCGCCCGGATCGCGCGGAGGGCGGCTGGTGACGGAATCGCGCCCGGAGGTGCCGCATGAATCTCTATCAGCCCTACAGGGTCACGATCAAGGAGATCACGGACGAGACGCCCGACACGCGCACGTTGAAGCTCGAGTTCCAGGATTCCGCCGTCGCGGAGACGTTCGACTTCAAGGCCGGACAGTTCGGCGAGTATTCGGTCTTCGGCTCGGGCGAGTGCACGTTTTGCATTGCGTCTTCTCCCACGAGGAAAGGGAGCATCGAGTGCTCGTTCAAGACCGTCGGAAAGGTGACGAAGGCGATGCGGGGTCTCGATGTCGGGGACACGATGGGATTCCGCGGACCCTACGGGAACCACTTTCCCCTCGAGCGGATGGAGAAGATGAACGTCGTCTTCATCGCGGGCGGGATTGGACTGGCACCGGTCCGGTGTGTGATCTGGAACGTTCTCGACCTGCGAGATTCCTTCGGCGACGTCACGATCATTCACGGCGCGCGTTCGGTCTCGGACCTCGTTTACAAGCGCGAACTCGAGGAGTGGGAGCGCCGCGGAGACGTCAAGGTCTGGAAGACAGTCGATCCGGGCGGCGAGACCGAGGAGTGGAGAGGCGAGACCGGTTTCGTCCCGGCCATCGTCGAGAAGGCCGCTCCCACGGCCCAGAACTCTTGCGCCGTCGTCTGTGGACCACCCGTCATGATCAAGTACACGCTTCCGGTTCTGAGGAAGCTCGGATTCGATGATGACCGGATCTACACGACGATGGAGAACCGGATGAAGTGCGGCCTCGGCAAGTGCGGCCGCTGCAACATCGGGCCGGTCTACGTGTGCAAGGACGGGCCGGTGTTCACGGCCAGGGAACTCGCGTCCCTGCCGGCCGACGCCTGATCGCCTCCGGGCCCGGCGGGCCCCTCGGCGGATCAGGTAGAGTTCGGCCATGCAGAGCAAGGCCCCAACCGTCGACGAGTACCTCGCCAGTCTGCCGGAGGATCGCCGGGCCGCCCTGGCGGCCGTGCGGGACGTGATCAGGAAGAACCTGGATCCCAGCTACGAGGAGGGGATGCAGTACGGGATGATTGGCTACTACGTCCCGCACAGTGTCTATCCCGCCGGGTACCACTGTGATCCGAAGCAGCCGCTCCCCTTTGCCGGGCTCGCCTCCCAGAAGGGCCACATGTCGCTCTATCTGATGTGCGTCTATGGCGACAGCGAGCAGGAGAAGTGGTTCCGGGAAGAGTGGGCCAAGACCGGGAAGAAGCTGGACATGGGCAAGTCTTGCGTCCGGTTCAAGAAGGTCGAGGACTTGGCTCTGGGTGTGATCGGAGAGGCCGTCCGGAGAGTCCCCGCGAAGGCGTTTGTCGAGCACTATGAATCCGTGATCCGGCCGCCATCCAAGAAAGCAGCCTCCCGGAAGGAAACCGCGCAGCGCAAGCCTTAGAATGACTCGCGGTGCCGGCGGCCAGGGCCCGGCGCTCGCTGGGAGGTACCGGGATGTCCACGCCGTTCCGTGACAAGAAGGAGTTCCGGAAGGTCTTCGACCGCGCCTTCGAGGTCCTGTCTCGTGACGAGAGGTTCGGTCCTCCCCTCAGAGCACGGAAGCTCCCGCAGCGTTTCGTGATCACGGATCTGAAGATCACGCTCGACGTGAGGGACTCGGACGACAAGAAGGCCGCCAGGGGGGACCACCTCTTCTGGACCTGGAACGGGGAAGGGCAGACGTGGGACCCCGACGTCACTCTCGAGACGACATCCGAACTGATGAACCGCTACTTCCAGGGAAAAGAGAACATGCCCATGGCCCTGCTCCGGGGCAAGGCGAAGATCACGCAGGGGAGCCCCGTCGGGCTCCTCTGGACCGCTCCGATCCTCCACGCGTTTCACCCCGTCTGGGTCGAGGTGATGAAGAAGGAGGGGTGGACCCACCTCCTCGCCTGACCGGGCGCTTGCCCGGCGCCGGAGATGCCGAGCCGTCCTTGCCAGTGCCAGCGCCGGAGTTGGCGGCCGGCCCAGAGTCTCCCGAACCCGGAGGGGGCAGGGAGCGGGCCCACTCGGCGATTGCCCTGAGCTCCTCCTCGAAGGCCGACACGAGATTCTCCGGGTCGGGGACGAGGCCGCGGTCCGAGGCCACCGCGAGGGAGACCTCGCCGCCGTAGCTGAAGAAGCTGATTCCGAGTCCCTTGCGGCTCATCTGAGGAACCCAGAAAAGCATCCGGGTGACCTTCTCTCCGGCGAGGTAGATCGGCTTGCCGGGTCCGATGACGTTCGTGAGGACAAGCGTGGCCTTCGTTCCGAAGAGGTTGACGAAGAGGTCGACCACTTCGGCGGGGGCGACGCCGATGGCGTTGAGGATGTGAAAGCCGACGAAGGGCTCCGGGGACGTCTTGATCCGGTCCATCCGGCTCTTCACGATCCGGAATCGCTCCGGAAGGCTGGGGACCCCGACCGGCAGGCCGAGGGAGATCAGGCCGAACCGGTTTCCCAGATCGCCGGCCTCGTCGTGTCCCTTCCCGCGCAGATTCACAGGACTCGTGGCGTGGAGTTCGATCCCGTCGGCGCTCCCGCCCCGGGAGACGAGGTAGCGGCGCAAAGCGCCGGCGACCGCGGCCGCCAGGACGTCATTGACCGTGCCTCCCGCGCTCCTGCTGATGGCCTTCACCTCGGAAAGCGCCAGGGGTGACGACCACGCCGCCGACTTGGGGACGCCCAGCGCGCCGCGGAAGACCGTCGCCGGGTCCGGTGGACACGTCAGCATCTCCATGAGGACCGAGGCCCCTTCCGTGACTGTCAGGGCTCTGTTGATGACTTGCGACGGGCGCATCAGGGACGGGAGCGGCTCTTTTCCACCGGTCGCAAATCTTTGATGCAGAGGCGGTTGTTTGCCCGAGGGGTCTTCAGGATGCCAGTCTGGGCGGGGATAACCGAAGCGGCGGAGGTTATCTGTTGCGGAAGGCG
>JAJVIN010000047.1 GCA_022071945.1 Thermoanaerobaculia bacterium
CGAGGAACGAACGATATAGGGTAATACAAGAATCGAGTCGGGGCCTCGCCTGTAAACCCCTCTACTGGCAGCACTTATCGACCGAGACCTCGGGGCGACACCCGCTTCTCAGTAAACTCCCGCTAGGGTCGGTCAGGGGAGCGAGACATTTCGGACAGGTGGCAGGTCTCAATCCATCCATGCGGGAATTTTCGCCTGTCCAGAGGACGGATGATGTCCGCCGGGGCATCCCCCCGGCTTTCGCGACTCTTTTTCGCTCGCGGAGAGAGGCCCTCCAGGGCCAGCTCCCAACTCGCACCTAAGATTAGCAATTGTAGGTATTTAGCCCAGGGAGGTGGGCGGAGAGATCTTGTCGCCTGTGTGAGTAGGGTGTGAGTACCGACTGGGCGCCACAGAATGCGATTTCCGTAACCTATTGTCCCGAGCGGACTTACCTGGAGCCGAAGGTCGGACTTGAACCGACGACCTGCTGATTACGAATCAGCTGCTCTACCGACTGAGCTACTTCGGCCCATGTGAGGCGGGCGTCCGCGGAACGCGGAGCCCGCGAATATTAGGGGAGCGACACCACGAGGTCAAGCCTGCATCCCGTCCGCTCACTCGGGATGGGATTCCACCCGCACTTCCACTTCGCTCGCCGCCGGTCCGCCCGCGGCCTTCTCGAATCTCGCCCGCTTCACCCATTCGTCCAACCCGCTCGCGGGTCCACTGATCCGGATCACCTTCTTCACCCGGCCGTCCGGGTCCAGGACGACGTGGAAGAGCGCCTTGCTCCCCGGCGCCAGAGGCGGGAGCTCGGAAGCCGGCGCCATTCGCCACTCGGCCGCCCGTCCCCCCGGACCGGTCACCGACACCACCGGACCCTGCCGCTTCTTTCCCTTCGAGAGCGCCGCCTCGTTGGCCGCCAGCCGGCCCGGGGCTCCCGCTTGCGCCGTTGGCGCGCCCGCCACGGCTGGCGCGGCTGCCGGCGGGGCCGCCACCGCGGCCAACCCCTCGTCGGCTTTCCTTGCCGGAGCCGAGCGCATCGCCGTGGGCTTGTCCTCTGTTCTCGCTCCCGCGGCGTCCGCCACGACCGCCGGAGCAGCCGGGGCCGGACCAGCCGGGGCCGGGGCCGCCGGGGCTACCGCCCCCGCCACCACGGACTCGGCCTCCCGCTGATCCCGCGTCCGTTCCTCCTTCGCCTCGGGCTGCCTCTCGGCTGCCTGCGCGACGATGGCCACCGGTTCGCTCGCGGCCCCTGACCCGGCGGCCCGGGCCGCGTCCTCATCCCGGCCCGCCAATCCGGCGGCGGACGGGGCCGGACCGCGGTCCGGTTCGGCCGATGCCACCTGCACGGGAGACGGTTCGACCGGCCGGGACGCCTGCTCGGCGACCTTCGCGCTTTCCCCTGGCTGCGGCTTCTCTTCGAAGAAGACCTGAACCGGCCCCTCGATGTCCTTCTCGGGCACGTACTCGCCCGTGGGCCTCCGCCTGGCCGCCACCTGCTCCGGAGACCCTCCGAGCGTGGCGAGGTAATAGATGGCCACCACCCCGAGACCCGCCATCAGGACGAAGACCGCTCCCATCCGGCGCACGATGCCGAGCCTCAGGAGCACTCCAGAAAACCCGACCGCCTGGTCCTGAACGCGCGCCGCGATGCGCGTCGACAACGCAAACGGCGTGTCGGGCCCCGGCAGGCTCCGATACTCCTCGACGACCGCCTGGAGCGACGAGAGCTTCGCGTTCGCCTCGGGATGCCTTTCGAGATAGGTCTCGAACTCGGCCCGCTCCTCGGGGGAGAGATCCCCGTCGAGATAGCGCGAGCCCAGAAGCTCGAGTTCCTCGTCCCCGAGGGGCTTCAAGGAAGGCACCGCACTCATGACAATCGCTCCTTCAGCATCGAGCGCCCGCGCGCGATGCGGCTCCTCACCGTCCCGACCGGTACTTCCAGCGCCTCGGCGATCTCCTGATAGCTCATCCCCTCGAGGTCCCTGAGGATGACGGCCGTCCGGAACTCCGAAGGCAAGGCCGCCATCGCCGACCTCAGCTTCTGCCGGCGCTGCCTCTGCAGGGCCTCGTCCTCCGGCGAGAGATTCGGATCCGGCACGTTCGAGAAGAAGAGCTCCTCCCCGTCGTCCTGGCCCGGTTTCGGGTCGTTCGGAACGAAGTACTCCCGCAGCCGCGACAGGATCCCGCGACGGGCCCGGATCCGGTTCAGCGCGATCGCCAGGAGCCAGGTCTTCAGCGTCGACTCTCCCCGGAACCGCTCCAGGCCCCGGTAGGCCCGCAGGAACGTCTCCTGCACCACGTCCTCGGCCTCCGAAGGTCCGAGCATCCGCGCCGCCACGGAGAACACCATGGAGGAGTAGCGCCTGACGATCAGCTCGAATCCCGCCACGTCTCCGGCCAAGAACCGGGTGATCGCCCGCTCGTCACCTGGCCAGTCTTGACGCTCTGGGACCTTCACCGGACTCGGCATCGCCGGGATTCTCCCACGGCTCCCTGCCGTGAACGACGCCGCGAGGGAAACCAGGATCGCCTCCATACATGGACTGAGACCCGCGAGAGAGGCGATAAGTTCCCCGCTCACCTCCCCCGCTGGGGCGGGTCATGCGGCAGGACCACCCTCGAGGAGCTCTCGCGTCACCCGGTGCCGGTGCGCGAACATCCGGCACAGATCCGGCCGGATGACGAGCCGGTCGATGGCGGCGCCCCCCATCCGGGCCAGCGGCACCTCGTAGTCGACCCGGTCCGTCAACAGTCCGTCCAAGAAGAGATGCTCGTGACGCCAGAAGGAAAACGGCCCCTTCCTCTGAACGTCCACGAACCGGACCGGCGGTTCCCACACCTCGATCAGGGAGACCCACTCGAGCGAGACCCCGAACTGCTCCACACGAATCACGATCTCGGCCCCTTCGCCCATCGCCGGCGGCAGGCTCACGACCCTGACACGCTTGTCCGGGGGCGAGAGCCGGGGCAGGACCTCGGGGCTCTCGTGCAGGCGCCACAGGACCTCCCTCGTCACCCCGGGAAGGGCAAGCTCGAACTCGAGGCGAGGCATTCAGTTCGGCGGGACGGGAGTCGGAGTCGGCTTCTTGGCCTTCGGCGGACGCGCCGTGATCATGAACCCGTACCCGAGGGAACCCTTGGCGTAGGACCCGAAGTCGTTGAGCTGAACTGCTGGCTGAGGCAGCTGAAGCGGCGGCTCTCCGAGGGTCAGGATCTCCACGTCGTCGAGCTTCAGAACGGGCCGGACTCGGGATTCGGGCGCCGTTCCTCCTTCCGGAACCGGATCGGCGTAGCCGAACACATCGATCGCTTCCTTCAGCCCGATCAGCTTGGCGGGAGCCGTCATCTGTCCGCCCGCCACCACGAAGGGAACCGCGCTCTTGGCCACGGTTCGTCCCTTCTCCTCGACCTCGATGAAGGACGACTTCGCCCCGTCCGGGACCACGAACCAGCTTCCGGCCTCGTCCCGGTAAACGGCCACGGGGGCCCCGCCGAACTTCACGACCGCGTCTTTCGAGACGCCCTTCTTCAGGACGACCTTCGCGCCCGTGTTGCCGACCCGGGGTTCGAACTCCAGGGGCGAGGTGTCCGCCCCTTGCGCGGACAAACCCAGGAGTCCGAAGACGATCGCGACCGCTTTGAGGACGTTCCTCATCATGATTCACTCTACGCTGCTGGTCCCTCGCCCGCAACCGATCGTGAGAGGATTCGGGACGAGGACGTGTTCATCCCAGAGTCTCAGACCGCAGCCTTCACCATCTCCTTCGTCTCCGGCCTCGTTTTCGGATTCGCCGGGGCGATCCCGCCGGGACCGCTGAACGTGACCGTCATCCGGGATGCCGGGATCGGCCGGACGCGGGAGGCCCTCCGGGCGGCCACCGGGGGGGCCGTCGTCGACGGCCTGATCTGCGGCCTGGCGGGCTACGGACTCGGCTCGATCCTGGAACGCGTCGTCAACTATCCGGGCGTGCGGCTGGGTCTTGCGATCTTCCTGGTTCTCTATGGCCTCAAGATCCTCATCTGGGACCGGCGAAACGAGGGCCGGCCTTCCGCCGCGGGAATCACACCCCAGACGAGCGCCGAGGGCGAGCGGCTCGATCTCTCCTTCTTCGTCGGGGTGCTGCATGGGGCCGCCAACCCGGCCGTCTTCATCAACTGGACACTCTTCATCGGGTTTCTCGTCAGCCACCAGCTCTTCCGGCCGGGACCGCTGACCGCTTCCGCCCTGGCCGTGGGAGTCGGGCTCGGAGTCTTCCTCTGGTTTCTCGTCTTGATCGAGCTCGTCACCCGCCTGAAGAACCACCCCGCGGGGGAGTGGATCAAGAACTCCACCACCCTGGCCGGCGTTCTGCTCGTCGGGTTCGGGCTCGCCTTCACCTGGAAGTCCTTCCGGGCCCTTTGAGGTCTCCTCATGCCGCTTCTGAAGCATCTGCCCCCCCGGCGTCTCTCCTCCCGGCTCGCGCTGACCATGGCCGCCGTGCTCTTCCTGGCCGCCGCCGCGCAGACGCTTCTCTACTTCAAGACCCGTGACGAGACGGTGCTCGAGGCCGAGGCCTCCTACCAGACTCTCGCCAAGGCAATCGAGGTCGCCGCGATGCAGATCGGCCCCGATGGGTGGAAGGACCCGAAGGTCCTCGCCGACTACCGCGACAAGCTGAAGGCGAGCGGCTTGAGAGACATTCAGGTCACCGAAGCGGGCAAGCCGTTTTCCGAGACGGTCCCGGTGCTCTCCCCATCCGGGCCGGGAGGAGCGAAGAAGAAGGCGGCCAAGCAGCAGGCGATGAAGGACATTCTGATCACCGGAGTCGTCGGCGAAGGCGCCGCGAACTCCGTCCTTCAGCTTCCGCTCGTCGTCGAGGGCCGCTTTCTGGGCTGGGTCCGGATCGCCTACTCGCTCGAGAACATCCGCGACATCGTCGACGAGAACTTCAGGCGGCGCCTCTATGCCCTGATCGGCGTCTTCGCCCTGGGCCTGGCGGTGATGCTCCTGGTTTCCCGTGACCTGGTCCGGCCGATCGAGCAGCTTGCCACGGCGGCCGGGCAGGTGGCCGAGGGAGACCTCGAGGTCCGGGTCCCGGCCGAGAGGGCCGACGAGCTCGGCCAGCTGGCCCGCGCGTTCAACCGGATGACGGAGAAGCTGAAGGAGCGCCAGGAGCTCGAAACCCGTCTCGTTCGCGCCGAAAAGCGGGCCGAGATCGGACACCTCGCCTCCGGCCTCGCCCACGAGATCAAGAACCCCCTGAACTCGCTCTCCCTGGGCCTCGACGTCCTCAGAAGACGCCACAGCCCTCAGGATCCCGCGTCCGCCGAAGAGTACGGCTCCCGCATCCAGGTTCTCCGCAGCGAAATCGAGAGGCTCGCCTCCCTCATCAACAGCTTCCTCGCTTTTGGCCGTCCCCTCGTCATGAATAGGACGAGCGTCAAGCTCCTGGACGTCGTGAAGGCCTCCCTCGACGGCCTCGCGGAACAGGCGGAGAAGGCACGGGTCACGACCCGGCTTCAGATCGACGGAGAACCGGGGGAGGGCACTCTCGACGGATCTCTCATCAAGTCGGTCGTCTGGAATCTCATCCAGAATGGAATCCAGGCCATGGAGCGGACGGGCGGGACCCTGACCGTCCACCTCGCGAGGATTCCGGCGGCGGGTGGCGAGGGTGAAGAGTTCGAGCTCGTCATCGCCGACAGCGGTCCCGGCATCGCGCCCGACGATCTGCCGAGGCTCTTCGAACCCTACTTCTCAAAGAAGGAAGGCGGCGTCGGGCTCGGGCTCGCCATGACCCGCCGGATCATCGAGGAACACGGCGGCCGGATCCTGGCAAGAAACCGGGAAGGGGAACCCGGGGCTGAATTCATCGTCTGGCTCCCCGTCTCGGCCGGGAATGGCCCGACTTCCGGTAATCTCGCCGCGTGAGCCCGAAAGATCCGAAAGCCACCATCCTCGTCGTGGACGACGAGAAGTACCAGCGCGAAGCCCTCCAGGTCATTCTCGAAGACGAGGGCTACAAGGTGGCAACCGCCGCCGACGGGCGGGAGGCCCTCACGCGCGCTTCCGAGCTGCGGCCCGAGATCGTCCTGTCGGACCTGAAGATGCCCGGGCTCTCTGGCCTGGACGTCATCCGGGCCCTGCACGAGGGCCCCCTGCCGCCCCGCATCATCCTCATCACGGCGCACGGGTCGGTCGAGAGGGCCCGCGAGGCTCACAAGCTCGGCGCCTTCGACTACATGTCCAAGCCGGTCGTGGCCGACGAGCTGCTTTTCAGGGTCGAACGCGCGCTGGAGACCTTCAGGCTCACCGAGAAGAACCTCCGCCTCGAAAGAAGGCTGAAAAACGACGCCCTCGAGGCGATCGTCGGCGAGAGCCCCGCCCTTCGGGAAGTGTTCCGCCTCGTCGAGAAGGTGGCCCCAACATCTTCCACGATCTTGATCCGCGGGGAGTCCGGCACGGGGAAGGAGCTCGTCGCCAGGGCCGTTCACAGCCGTTCTCCCAGAAGCGGCAAACCGTTCTTCGCCATCAACTGCGCCGCGATTCCCGAGAACCTTCTCGAGAGCGAGCTCTTCGGCCACGAGAAGGGCTCCTTCACAGGCGCCGACTCAAAGAAACAGGGCCTCTTCGAGGCAGCCTCGACCTCGACCCTTTTTCTCGACGAGATCGGCGACCTCTCACTCCCTCTTCAGGGGAAGATCCTCCGCGTCCTTCAGGAAAAAGAGATTCGCCGGGTGGGGGGAAACGAGAATCTGCCCGTCGACGTCCGTGTCGTGACGGCGACCCACCGGGATCTGGAAGCCATGATGAAGGCGGGGCAGTTCCGCGAAGACCTCTTCTACCGCCTCAACGTCATCCCGCTCACCCTTCCCCCTCTGAGAGAGCGCGCAACGGACATTCCGGCGCTCGTGCACCGGTTCCTCGAGAAGGCCAACGCGGCGCACGGAACCGGCGTGACCACCATCTCCCCCGAGGCCCTCGACCTCTTGATCCGGTATCCGTGGCCCGGAAACATCCGGCAGCTCGAGAGCGTCGTGGAGCGAGCCGTCCTCCTTTGTGACCTGAACACGATCCGGCCCGAAGACTTGCCCCTGGAAATCCGTCACCAGACCGCCCCGTCCGCGCGCCCCTACGGCTTCGAGATCCCTCCCGAGGGCATCGACATCGAGGAGTTCGAACGGCAGCTGATCGTGCAGGCCATGGAGCGCAGCGCGTGGGTCATCGCCAAGGCGTCCAAGTTGCTCGGCCTGACGTACAGAACATTACAGTACAGGCTCGAGAAGTTTGGCCTCAAGAAACCTTCCTAGAGAACCCCATCCTCGACCAATTAGGCGAACGGGATACCCTGAATGAGGCACTTTTCGCTCCGGAACCGTCTTATTGGGCAGGAATGCTTCGTGCATACCGCAAAACGGGAGAAGGTTGTGTCCGTGTTTCGGATTCTCGTCATCACAACTGGAATGTGGCTTGCCGTCCTGAGTCATGGGCCGGCGGCGAATGCTCAGGGTCCGGGAGGAGCTTCGGGTCCCAAGACGATCGTGGGTGAGATCCGGAACGTGGACGTCCCGAGATCCAGGGTGACGATCCAGGAATCGGCGAACGCCGCCGGGTCGCCGAGAAAAGCAGTCCCGGAAACGGTGGTGATCTCGGTGGACGCGGGAACGCAGATCTCCCGGGGCAAGCGGACCATCACGCTCAGTGAGCTGCGGCCTCAGGATCGAGTCCTGGCCAACTATTCCGTGACTCCTCAGGGTCTGCGGGCCGTGTCGATCCGTGCGGCCGACCTGCCGGGCACCACACCGACAGTCCCGCCGCCGCCTTCGGGCCGCTGAGCGAACCCCCAAATCGAAAAAGCCGGATGCCGGAGCCGGGCGTAGGAGTTGGCATGTTGGACAGACCTTCGACCCTCGGCGAGCTGATCGACGCGGGGTACCGCCCAAAGACCGTGCGCGAGGAACTCCGGGAGAACCTCATCCAGCACCTCCGGACCGGAGCGAATCCGTTCCCGGGGATCATCGGGTACGAGCGGACCGTCATCCCGGCCCTGCAAAACGCCCTCCTGGCCCGGCACGACATCCTGCTTCTGGGGTTGCGCGGCCAGGCCAAGACGCGCATTCTCCGCTCCCTCGTCCTACTCCTCGACGAGGAAATCCCGGTCCTGGCGGGTTCCGAGCTGAACGAGTCCCCGTTTGAACCCGTCACGAAGTTCGGCAGGCGGCTTCGCCAGACCGCTGGAATGGACACTCCGGTCGCCTGGCTCCGCCGGGAGGAGAGGTACCGGGAGAAGCTCGCCACTCCCGACGTCACCATCGCCGACCTGATCGGAGACGTCGACCCCGTCAAGGCCGCAACCCAGAAGAAGACGTTCGCCGACGAGGACGTCATCCATTACGGCATCATCCCCAGAACGAACCGGGGAATCTTCGCGATCAACGAGCTGCCCGATTTGCAGCCCCGCATCCAGGTCGGCCTCCTCAACATCCTCGAGGAACGGGATCTGCAGATCCGCGGTTTCCCCGTCCGGATCTCCCTGGACATCCTGATGGTCTTTTCGGCCAACCCGGAGGACTACACCAATCGCGGCAACATCATCACCCCCCTCAAGGACCGGATCGCCTCGCAGATCCTGACGCACTACCCCCTCACCGTCTCGACGGCCGCCGCCATCACCGAACAGGAGGCCTGGCTCGACCGGCCCCTCCCCGGCGTACAGATCCACATCCCGGACGAGGTGAAACTCCTCCTCGAGGAGGTCGCCTTCGTCGCCCGCCGGAGCGACCTCGTCGATCAGACCTCCGGCGTCTCGGCCCGGATGCCGATCGCGGCCCGCGAGCTTCTGACATCCAACCTCGAGAAACGGGCCCTGAAGAACGGAGAGAACCACGCCTCGCCGCGCCTCGTCGACCTCTTCGCCACTCTTCCCGCCATCACCGGAAAAGTGGAGATGGTCTTCGAGGGTGAACAACAGGGAGCCGAGATCGTCGCAAAGAAGCTGATCGGAGAGGCCGTCAAGGCCCTGTTCGAGGCTCGATTCCCGCCCGTCGAGGGTCCGAAGGGCCGGGCGGACCGCGCACGCAAGAACCGCAACGACTTCGAGGAAGACGAGAGCGTTGCCTCCTTCGATCGATCGGAGCGCCGGTCTTCACCCCCCGCCCCGACGCCCTACGACAAGATCGTCAGCTCCTTCGGCAAGGACCGCAAGATCGTCCTCTCTGACGAATCGACCTTCGCGGACCACCTCAAGGCCCTCCGCTCCGTCGACGGCCTGGAGGAATTCGTGAGGACCCACGCGAGCCCCAAGGACGACTATGACCTCGCTCTCCTGATGGAGCTCGTCCTGGAAGGCCTCGTCCAGAGCCTCCGGATCGCGCGCGAAGACCTCGACTCGACCGTCACATACTCGGAGATGGCGAAGTTCAACCTGATGAGGAGCCGAGGGTAGGGAAACCGCCCACGAGGGGACTCCGTCGACGTCAGGGCCTCGGGCGCGAGGGGCTCGGGCGTCAGGGCTGGACTTCTCGATCTCAGGGGTAGAGAGCCTTCTTCAGAAGGATCGCCCCGGATTTCTTGTCGTAGAGCCAGACCTCGGCCTTGGAGCCTGAGACCTGATAGATGTTGCGGCGGGTCCAGCTCGTCGCGCCGGGCTCGGGCTGCTTGTCTTCCATGTCGAATTCGGGCTTTCCGTCCGCGTCGAACACGGCAATGGCGCCGAGCCCACCCTTGGCCAGTCGGGCGGCGTCGGCCGCGTCCGGCCGCTCGAGATCGATCACCAAACCCTGGCCGCTCAGCACCGCCTTCAGAAAGGCCAGCTCCGCCGCGTCCGCCGGCTTGAGAGCCACTCCCTTATCGTAGATCTCGTCGACGATCACCTTCGTCCCGGAAGGTTCCGTGACCGGGCGCTTGCGGATCTGACGGTTCAACGCGAGGCAGAGCGAGTCCCCCGGGGGCGGGGCCGTCATCTTCACCCGGACCGTCTTGCCGGAAGCGTCGGAGCTGACCATCCACGTGCAGGGCGTCGACGAGGACGAACTGGCCTTCAGCCCGATCGCGAATCCGTAGGTCCCGGGGGCGGCGGCAGGAGCCCCCTCCGGCTGGTCCTTGGCTCCCGGCAGCGTCCAGAAAAAGGACTCTGGCGGGGCAGGACTGAATCCTGCCGGAAGCTTTTCGACCGATCGCTCGATCCGAGCCGACTGGTAGGCCCCCGGGGCTCCCTGAAGGAGCGGCGTTGCCGGCAGAAGGAGAAGGGCCGCTAAGGCCGCGAGCCGGGAGCTCCTCTCGTTCGGGACAAAGAAACAATCTCCGTTCATGTGACCCTCCAGCTGTCACGAATCATAGCCTCCCCGGCCCTGTCCCTTGGCCCTCTATACTCCGCCCGTGACCACGGAGAACCTCCTCTCGCGCAAGCCCTTCTTTCGCGAGGTCTTGATCTTCGCCGCCTTCCTCGCCCTGACGGTCCTCAATACCTGGCCATGGGCCACCATGATCCGGGATGGCGTTCCCGACCCGGGCGATCCCTACCTCAACGCCTGGATCATCTGGCAGGCATTCCACGGGTTCTTCACCAACCCGTTCACGATGTTCCACGGGAACATCTTTTACCCCTACCAGTACTCGCTGGCCTTCAGCGAGCACAACTTCGGTCTGGCCCTGCCGTTCTTCCCGCTCCTGGCGGTCGGTGTGCGACCGCTGACGGTTCACGGGCTCACCGTCTTCTACGGCTTCGCCTTGTCGGGCTACGGTGCCTTCCGGCTCACCCGGACGCTCTCGGGTTCCACGGCTGCCGCCTGGATCGCCGGCATCGGCTTCGCCTTCGTCCCGTACCGCTACCAGCACCTCTCGCACTCCAACTACATTTCGGCTGGTTGGATCGCGCTCGTTCTGGAGGCTCTGATCCTCTTCTCGCGCGAGCGCACGAACAAGAGGGCGCTCTGGCTCGGCGCCGCGTTCCTGATGAATGGGCTCAGCTGCATCCACTGGTTCGTCCTCTCGGCCCTCCCTCTCGGCGTGACGGGACTGTGGCTGGCCGTCAGGAGCAGCCTGTGGAAGTGCCGCGACTTCTGGAGGAAGGGCGCCATCGCTCTGGGAGTCGCGAGCCTCGTCCTCCTCCCGTTCTTCATTCCCTACAAGAAGGTCCGGGATCTCTACGGCCTTCAGCGCAGTCCGGAGGAAGCCGCCCATTTCTCGGCCAAACCCATCAACTGGATGACGGCTCACCCGGGCCACCACGTCTGGGAAGGTCTGGGCCTGCAGCCGCCCCCGGGAGAGCTCTCGCTCTTCCCCGGTCTCCTCCTGCCTCTCCTTGCGCTCGCGGCGATCCTCCTGATGCCGCCCGCAAGACGGCCCGACCCCGATTTCGCCCCCTCTCCCCCGCCGGGCCGCTGGATCCACATTCTGGATGTCCTGATCATCGCGGCAGGCGTCGTCGCCCTGTTCGCGGCCTTCCCGCCCCACATCGTCCTCAAACTAGGGGGGAAGACCGTTTTCAGAGCCCAGGAACCGACGCGAGCCTTCGCCGCCTTCGCGGTCCTGCTTCTCGTCCGGTGCCTCTTCGCCTACCCGAAGGCCCTCGCGTTCTTCAGGGAGGCGAGCCTCTACGACTCGATCCGGGCGGGTGGACGGCCCGAGCCGCTTTCCATCGCCCTGCTCTGGGGTCTGATCGGTTTCGCGGGCTCGTTCGGCATGAACTTCTTCCTTCACAGAACGCTCTTCGAGTTCGTTTCGCTCTACCGGAGCATCCGGGCACCCGTGCGCTGGACGATGATCGCGATGCTCGGCCTGTCGGTCTTGGCAGGTCTCGGCGCCGTGGCCCTCACCCGGGCCGCGGGCGCGCGCTGGGAGAGGCTGCGGCGCCTGACACCGGCCCTCATCGGGTTTCTTGCGGTGGTCCTCCTGTGGGAGAACCGCGTCGCCCCCTTGACAGTCTTTCGGGGGCGGCCCGATCCCGATCCCGTCTCCCTCTACCTCAAGGGCATCGACATGAAGGGAGGCCTCGCCGTCTTCCCCGTACAGCCCGTCGACATGGAGAGCCCCTACCTCTCGGTCCTCAGGGCCGCCGACCACGGCAAGCCCCTCATCACGGCGGTCTCGGGATTCGGCCTGCCGATCCCCATGAAGATCGAGGAACTCGCCAACCAGCGTCCGATCCCCGTCGACGCCCTCATGGATCACCTGGAGTCGATCCCGACGTCTTACCTCATCGTCAGGGAGTGGAGACTCGGCGAGGTGGAGGGCCGGATCTATCACCGCTTCCTCGCCGGAGCGGCCCGGGCCGGGCGTCTGCGGTTCATCAAGCGCTTCGGGAGCGCTGAGGCGGAGGACCTTTGGGCGGTCGTCAAGATCGAGCCCGGAGCCAAACAGCAGCAGGAGATCCCCTGGATCAGCGAGGGGCTTCTCCTGTCAGACGGGCGCGAGGCGAGATTGGATACCTCGCTTCCGGGTTCAGTGGACGGTCCCTCCGAGGGGGCCAAGGTCAAGGACCGGGTGAAGGTCAGAGGCTGGGCCCGCACACCCCAGGAAGACCTCGAGGTCTTCATTCTGGTCAACGGGGCACGCCGGGAGCCTCTGTCGTTGACGCGCGGACCGAGACCGGACGTCTGCGCCGCCATCCCGACGATGGGGAATTGCTCGGCGGCGGGGTGGGAGTCCGAAATCGAGCTGCACTCGGAAGATGTCGGCACGGTGAAGATCGAGGCCGTCTTCCTCTCCCGTGATGGCCGGTACCGGATCTACCCGGCGGTCTACGTCGCGCGCGAGTAGGCGCCCCCCGTGTTCGCCCTGGTCTTCGGCTTTGCGGCCTTCCACGCGGCAATCGCCGTTTCGGCCGCCTGGCTGGGGCACTTCGGGATCCTGCGGCCGGGATTCTTCATCCTGGCCTCGATCGTCATCGGTCTGTCTCTTCTCTTCTGGTTGCGGGGCGAGCTGACCTCGTCCCGCAGCTCCGAGCCCGCCGCTCCTCGCGACGCCGCCCTTCGCCGCGCCTCGGCAGTCCTCTGGACCGTCACGCTCGTCCTTCTGGCCGGATTCCTCATCGCCGGCCTCGTCCGTTTCTGGGCAGCGCCCCCCGGAGCGCTCAACTATGACGACACCCACTATCACCTGACGGCGGCGGCGACGTGGCTCGCTCACGGCGACCTTCGGATGGTGAAGTTCCCCGTGGGGGATGGCAGTCCGGCGTTCTACCCGATCGGCTCGGAACTCTTCTCGTTCTTTCTCCTCTGCCTCTCCGCCCCGTCAGACATCCTCGCCCGCTTTTCCGAGCTTCCTTTTGCGGCCCTGTCGCTTGCCGCCGTCTACCTTCTGGCGCGGAGACTGGAACTCTCGAGAGAAGGGTCTCTGGCCGCCGCGGCTCTCTCGGCCCTGACTCCCAAGGCGTTCCCGGAGAAGATGCTGAGCGCGGGCAACGACCACGCCACGGCGTTCTATTTCGTCGCCTCGCTTCTGGCCTCCCTTCACTTCGTGGAGGCTCCGGGCAAGAAGCGCGGTGTTCTCCTCGGGCTCGCGGCGGGCCTTCTCGTGGGCACCAAGTACAGCGGGGTGATGTTCCTGCCACTCGTGGTCGCGGTCCTGGTCCTGAGGCTGTGGGAAACACGGGAGACTCAGGTCTCTCGCCCCACCTTGGCCGCCTCTCTCCTTCTCGCCGTCGCGGCCGCGGCCGCTGCCGGCGGCTACACGTACCTCAGGAACTGGGTGACCGCGGAGAACCCCCTCTTCCCGGCCACCGTTCGCTTCGCGGGCCACACGCTCCTGCAGGGCTGGCGATCCCTCGACCAGGCAACCCTGGCGCAGTCTCCCGAATTCGCCATCGAGCCGGTGAGGTTCCTTCTCGCGCGCCCGGACCTGTGGGGAGCACACTTTGCATTCCTGCTCCTGCCCGCGGCGCTCCTCGCGCCGGCCTTCGCTCTCTTCCGCGGGCGGGAGCGGCGCTTCAGCGATCTGGCGATTCTCCTGACGCCCGTCTATCTCTACCTCGTCTACGTTCGCTTGATGCCCGACCACCGCGAGATTCGCTACATCTTCGCGGCTCCCCTCGTGGCCGCGATCTCGGTAGCCTTCGTCCTCGAGCGAGGATTTCGAGCGAGAAGGCCTCACGCCGGGGCCGCCCTTCTCGCGGTCTCGGCGATCCTGCTGGGCGCGCGGGCCTTCACCGTTGCCTCACGCTCACAACCTGCCCCGGGTGGAAGATTCGACAGCGCCGCCGCCGCGCAGTTCATCGAGAAGACCGTCGCGGGAAAACCCGTCCGGATCGCGCTCGCTGGAACGAACCAGCCCTACCTGTTCTTCGGCAGCCGGCTCCAGAACAGCGTTTCTTACGTTCCCACTCACGAGGCGGCGGGGGCCGAGTTCTACTCGTGGGGGAGCCCGCTCGACTTTCCCCACCGGTCCATCGACCCGAGGAAGAAGTCCCGGGCGGACATCTTCTGGCGGAATCTGGTGGACCGCCAGATCCAAGGAGTCGTGATCGCGAGGACGGGCGACGAGTACCCTGTTGCAGGCTGGGTCGCGCTCGACCCGGCGCGCTTCGAGAAGATCTTCTCGGGCGGGGACCAGGAGGTCTACCTCGTCAAGAACCCTCCCGCGGGCCACGCGGTTCCCCTCCCCTTCGTCACCGTCGATGATGGGATTCCTGGCTCGGTCGACGAACCCGTCGAGGGCGCGGTCATCCGTGGCGACCTGAAGATTCAGGGGTGGTGTCTCGAGAGGGGCGGCGGAGAAGTCAGGGTCGTCGAAGCCAGGCTCGATGGAGAAAGCCTCGACCTGGGATCTCTCGTGAGGGTGCCGCGCGACGACGTGGCGGCCGCCATCCCGGACATGGGGGACGCGAGCCGCGCCGGGTTCGAGTTGGTCATTCCCGCAAAGAGTTTGCCCTTGGGTCGCGCGAAACTCGTGGTCGCTTTTGGGACCGCGGATCTGAGGGTTCGCTACACCCCCGCGGTGACCCTCCAGATCGAAGGTCCGGCGTCCCGGTGAACGTTATGATCCCGGCATGCCCCGAGAGGACAGCGGATGGGAGACCCACTTCGAGAGAACGTCCGGACTCGAGACGACGTCCTATGAAGAAACGGTGTCGTTCCTCGAGAGGCTCGCGGAAGAGACCGGCCAGGGGCGGCTGATCTGCATCGGCGAGACCCCGCAGAAGCGCCCGATCTTCGTCTTCATCGCGGGCCACTCCGAGGACCTCTCTCCCGAGAGCACAGAGCGCGAGGGGAAGCTCGTCGTCCTCGTCCAGAACGCCATCCACGGAGGCGAGGTCGAGGGAAAAGACGCCTGGTTGCTGCTCTTGCGGCAGATCCTCGTCTCGGGCGAGCTCCGCCACCTCCTCGAGGACTTGATCCTTCTCCTCGTCCCCGTGCTCAACGTCGACGGGCACGAGAGGATGAGCCCCTACAACCGTCCGAATCAGAATGGGCCCGTCCGGATGGGCTGGAGGACGACCTCCCAGAGCCTGGACTTGAACCGGGACTACGCCAAGGCCCGTTCTCCCGAGATGAGGGCCCTGCTCTCCCTCTTCAACGAGTGGCTGCCCGGGTTCGTCATCGACAACCACACCACCAACGGGGCGGACTACCAGTACCACGTCACCTACTCGATCGAGACGCACGAGACGATCGACAAGGGGCTGGCCAGCTTCGCG
Organism: Thermoanaerobaculia bacterium; assembly: GCA_022071945.1. Lineage (GTDB taxonomy): Bacteria > Acidobacteriota > Thermoanaerobaculia > UBA5066 > UBA5066 > JAJVIN01. The sequence goes on from JAJVIN010000047.1 coordinate 15,603, forward strand.
CGCGAGGAACTGATCCCGTTCGTTCGCGAAGGCGTCGAGGCGGCGGGTTTCCTCACGGCGCCTTACGTCCAGCTCCGGACCTCCCGGATCGAGGACGGGTTCGCTGACCCGCCCTCCCTGATGCGCTATTCGACCGGCTACGCCGCCGCCCAGAACCGGCTATCGTTCCTCGTGGAAGCGCACGCGCTGAAGCCCTATGCGAACCGCGTGGCCTCGACCCTGGCCATGAACATCGCCATTCTCGAGTGCCTGGCGAAGAACGCCTCACATCTGCGCGACCTCAACGAGGCAGCCGACCAGAACGCGGTCCTGGGGTTCGGAGAGAGGCAGGAGGAGTTCCCCCTGATCGTCGAGGGAAGCCGCGACACCGACCCGTTCCTCTTCAAGGGGTTCGAGAGCAGCTGGGAGTACAGCCCCGTCACGGGCGCGGCCGTCCGGCGATACTCCGAAACCGCCATCGAGTTCGAGGTGCCGTACTTTGCCGGATCTGCCGTTCTCGAGACCGTCACCCCGCCTCTGGCGTACTTCGTTCCCGAGGAGCTGACCGAAGTCCTCGACGTGCTCGCCCTCAACGGGATCGAGAAGCACCGGGAGGAGGAAGGGGCCTGGCGCGCCGAGCGCTACGAGTGGGACGAACTCGAGTTTTCGCCGAGGCCGTACGAGGGCCGCCAGACCGTCAGCTGCACCATCAGGGCACGGCAGGAGTGGGTGCGGCTCTCGGGGAACGGGTTCGTCGTCCCGGTCGCCCAGCGACGAGCCCGGCTCCTCATTCAGCTCCTGGAGCCCCACGGGCCCGACTCGCTCTTTCACTGGGGCTTCTTCAACGCCTTCCTGGAACGCAAGGAGTACGCGGAGGACTTCATCTTCGAGCCGATCGCCCGCAAAATGCTGGAAGGAAACAGCAAGTTGCGGGTGGAGTTCGATCAACGCCTCGAGGAGGAAGACTTCCGTCAGAGCCCGTCTGAAAGGCTCGACTTCCTCTACCGGCGCTCCCCGTACTTCGACCGGCGCGAAGAGACCTATCCGATCCTGAGGCTTCTCGAACGACACGAGACGGGCCGCTCAGAGAGTGCCCGCTCCGCATCCGAGTGAGGGACACAGTGGGAAACAAACCATTCACAGTTCTCTGCGTCACGAGCTACTTCAAGGGCCACGAGTTCATGAAGCAGTGCAAGAAGGAAGGCTGCCGTGTCGTCCTGCTCACGTCGAAGAGCCTGGAGAACGAGGAGTGGCCGCGCGAGAGCCTGGACGAGATCTTCTACATCCCTGACAAGAACAAAGAGTGGAACATGCACGACGTCATTTACGGCGTCAGCTACATCGCCCGCCGCGAGAGGTTGAACCGGATCGTCGCGCTCGACGACTTCGACGTCGAGAAGGCGGCCGAGCTTCGGGAACACCTCCGGATCCCCGGCGCCGGCGAGACGACGGCCCGCTACTTCAGGGACAAGCTCGCGATGCGGATGAAGGCGAGGGAATGCGGGATTCCCGTCCCGGCCTTCGTCGCCATCCTCAACTACGAGGAGATCAACGAGTACCTGGCGGAAAACCAGCCCCCTTACGTCCTCAAGCCGCGCCTGCAGGCGAGCGGAATCGGCATACGGAAGATCGCCTCCTCCGCCGACCTCTGGCGCGAGGTCGACTCGCTCGGCGACCAGCAGTCCTTCTACCTTCTGGAGCAGTTCAAGCCGGGAAAGGTCTATCACGTCGACTCGATCGTCCACGAACGGGGGATCCGGTTCGCGGTCGCGAGCGAGTACGGCGAGACGCCGATGTCCGTTGCTCACGAAGGGAAGGTCTTTTCGACGCGGACGATGCGCCGGGGAACCGAGCGAGAGAAGGCCCTTCTCGAGTTGAACGCGCGCGTCCTCTCGGAGCTCGGGTTGAAGGAAGGCGTCTCGCACACCGAGTTCATCGAGGGCGAGACCCCGGCGGACTTCTACTTCCTCGAGACTTCCATGCGAGTCGGCGGTGCCCACATCTCCGACCTGATCGAACAGGCGACGGGCATCAACCTCTGGCGCGAGTGGGCGAAGATCGAGGTCCTCCGCGACGAGATGACCTACGAGCCTCCGAAGGCGCGCGAGGACTACGCGGGGCTCCTCGTCTCCCTGGCCAAGCAAGAGTGGCCCGACATGGCGGCCTACAACGACCCGGAAGTGACCTGGCGCCTGAAGAAACACCACCATGCCGGGCTCATCGTGGTGTCGCCGAGCTTCGAGCGCGTCGAGTCGTTGATGGCCGAGTACGTGGGACGCTTCCGCGCGGATTTCTTTGCGTCCATGCCGCTGCCGGACAAGCCCGCGGACTGAGGTCTTCCCTACCCCTCCGCCTGGAACTCCGCTGAGCGCATCAGCTCCCGGACGAACCGCGGCCGATTGATGTCGTTGGCTCCGACCTTGGACGCCCAGAAGGCCGCCCCTTCCGGATCGGCGGGGCGGCCAAGGATCGCAAGGTATGCGGCCTCGACGAAATCGCGAGGGCCCGCCTCGTTCGTCCTCGAAAGGAGCATTCTCGCCGCTCTTGCCTCGCCGGCGAAGGTCTCCCCCGCTGTCAGCCCTTCGGATTCAGGCTCGATGCCGAGACAGTCGAACAAGACCTGTTTGCGGCCCTCGGGCACATCCTGGGGCGGCTCAGAGCGAGCCAGATCCGACAGGAGGGCGCGCACGAGGAGAAGCCGTCCGGCGAAGTGCTGCGAGAGCGGCCGTGAGTAGTGCGTGAGCGCCTCGGCATCGGGTCCGTGCCCAGCCGCCCCCACAAAGACGCTCCGGAGGAACTCTCCATCCTCGAGTTCCTCCCCGTCCCGGCACACCGCCAGAGAGATCTCCGTCGACTGGATCCGCCCCGAAACCCGCGGGAAGAACCGCGCCAGACCCTCCGCCACGTACCAGGGAACCTCAGAAGGAAACGGCCGGACGAAGTTCCGGAACTCGGAGCCCGACAGGACCGACTCGAGCAGAGTCAGCCGCGTCTCGAACCCTTTCTCGAGAATCCCGAGCTGGAAGGCGAGCGTCTCGGCGGATGGGTCTCCCCCGGTGAGCCGCCTGTACGCGTTCTTCACGAACTCTTCGTCGGAATCCGCCTGGCAGAGCGCGTCGAGTTCTCCGAGCGCCTCGCGGAGCGGGATCTTGCCGTGAACGACCCTGAAGGCACGGACATGCGGCTCGGCCACGCCCAGGCCCGAGAGGACCAACTCCACGGCCACGGGATCGAGGGCCCTCGGGCGCACCCGAACCCGCCCGCTCCCGGGTTTTTGGGCCGTGATCCAGTAGTAGTGCGTCCCCTCGCCCCACTCGTCGACGATCGAAAGGCCCGTCCCGTCCAGGAGCCCGCGCGCCTCGGCCGTCGTGAACTTCTTCCCGTCGTAGGTTCCTGCGTCCTGCCCCCAAGGCGAGGCCCCGCGCCCGTCGACCTGGAATCTCAGAACGCCCCCTGGAGCGAGGACCCGTCCCGCCTCGCGCACATACGTTTCTATTGGCTCGACGGCCGGGATGTGCTGAAAGACGATGTACGAAAAGACGAGATCGAGACTCTCGTCCGCAAGGGGTTGAAGCGTGCCGTCCGTGACCCACGTTCGAGCCCGGGGAAAGTCGTGCAGGAATGCGGCCGACTTCTCGATCATCAGGGGAGAGATGTCGACACCGTATGCCTCGGCGATTTGTTCCGACAGGGGGGCCAGAAGCCGTCCGACCCCGCACCCGATCTCCAGACCGCGAGCGGACGGGTCGAGCTCGATTCCGTCGAGGATCGGGTCGGAGAGCTCGCGGGCTCCCGACTCGCGAAACTCGGCTTCCGAGGCCGCGCTGCCGCTCGCGATATAGAACTGGTGATCCTCGGAGGCTCGCTTGTCCCAGTCACGCCGCATCTCGTCGGCCAGGGAGAGAGGGGCCTCCTCGACCCAGGGAGCCTCGGCCTCGGCCCCCTCGCCCGGCTGTTCGTTGCGTCCGGTTTCCTGCATGGGTCGTAGGATAAACCGCGTGGACTACCGATACGGGCAGCTTCCCCTCGACCTCCTCCGGTCGCTCCTGACGTTCGAGGAGCTCGTCCGGATGTTCCTGGAGCTCGTCTCGCGGCTGGGGGGCGACGTGGAGGCCGCTCTGGACGCGATGCGGGAGCTCCAGGAGATGGGCATCATCGGCGAGGACGTCGACCTTTCGGAGTTCCGGCGCATCCTGGAAGAGCGTGGCCTCGTCGGTGACGACGGCAAGGGAAACCTCCAGCTTCTCGCCCCCGGGGAGCGCCGCATCCGAAAGGCGGCGCTGGAAGAGATCTTCTCCTCGCTGTCACGGTCCGGTCCGGGGTTCCACTCGATCCCGCGGCCCGGGTCGAGCATCGAGGTGATGCCGGAAACCCGGAAGTACGAGTTCGGGGACGACATCGCCAGGCTGGACGGCATCCGGACGGTCGCGAACGCCTCGCGACGCGACCTCGAGGACATCTCGTTGTCGCCGGAAGACTTCGAGGTCTTCGACGTCGAGGACCAGAGCGCCTGCGCGACGGCGATTGCCATCGACATCTCGCACTCGATGATCCTGTATGGCGAGGACCGGTTCACTCCCGCCAAGAAAGTCGCCCTCGCCCTGACAGAGCTCATTTTGGACAAGTACCCGAAGGACACGATCGACATCGTCCTCTTCGGGGACCAGGCCGTTTCGGTCCCCACCGAACACCTCTCCAGGGCGAAGGTCGGTCCCTTCCACACCAACACCAAGGCGGGCCTGGCCCTCTGCCGGACTCTCCTGAACAGGCGAAGGTCCCGGAACAAGCAGATCTTCCTCATCACCGACGGGAAGCCCTCCTGCATCCAGGAAGGCAGCCGTCTGTACAAGAACCCTTTCGGGCTCGATCTGAAGATCGTCAATCGGACGCTCGAGGAGGCCGAGCGCTGCCGCCGCGAGGAGATCCAGCTGACGACGTTCATGATCGCGACCGACGAGTACCTCGTGAAGTTCGTCGACACGCTGACCAAGGTGGCCCGGGGCCGGGCCTACTACGCCTCACCGGACGATCTCGGGACCTTCGTCTTCAGGGACTACATCCGGAACCGCAAGAAGCTGTTCCGCGGCTGACCCTTCAGGGGTCCGGCAGAAACGGGACCGTCCTCTCGAGAAGGCGGCGCGGGAGAGTCTTCTTCATCTCCCGCCGGATCTCGTCGGCGGTGGCCCTGAGCGAGAGGTGCGTCAGGACGATCACCTCGTTCTCGAAGAGGTCCGCGTGCTGGGCGATGTCCGAGACGTGCAGGTGGCCCCAGTGATGGGCCCGGTGGCTGTCCTCGGGATCGAAAAACGAGCATTCGACCAGCAGCAGCCGCGCCCGGAAGAAATCGGCCGGAGCGGCGTCGAAGAGGCCCTTCGAGGCGTCTCCCGAGAAGGCCACGATCGGGTTCGAGATCTCCTCGCTGACGGCTTCCCCCGAGAGGATCCGGCCCCGGATCTCCTCCTCGGCGAGGCCCTGAAAGCGGGGCAAGAGCTTCCGCTTGCGTTCGGAAGCGATGAAGCCCAGGGCCGGAATCCTGTGAGGGGACCGAAAGGCGGTCACGCCGAGATCCCGGCGCACCTCGACCGTCTGTCCCGGGGCGAGCGGGGCGATGGCCGCGTCGTAGCTTGCGCCCTCGAGGCGCTGAAAGCGCTCGAGGATCTCTTTCCAGATGGCAACGGCGGAGGGTTCGGTCCAGATCGTCCCCGCGGGCAGGCGCAGCAGCCGGCGCTGGGACATCCAGTAGGGAACGCCGGCGGCGTGATCGAGATGGGCGTGGCTCAGGAAAACGTGCCGGGCCGGCACGAGGAGTTGCGGAGACCTCCCGAGATCGAAGCCGATTCCCAGTCCGGGAAAGAAGAAGTACGTCTCCCTCCCCGCGACCGAGACACCGGTGAGCTTGACCCCCGCGAAAGTCCGGGTGATGGGCGAGAGCCGTTCCTCCGCCTCGTTTACGCGAAGAGACATCATCATTCGGTGGGAATCCCAGGTAACGGGAAGACCTATACTCTCACGAACGAATCCAGCGGGAGAGACGATGGTCCTGTTCAACCATTCCACGCGGGAACTGACGGCAAAGATCGTCTTTTACGGCCCGGGTCTCTGCGGCAAGACGACGAACCTGAAGATCTTGCACGAGAAGCTGGACAAGCAGAGCGTCGGCAAGCTCCTCTCGCTCTCCACGGCACAGGACCGGACCATCTACTTCGACCTTCTCCCGGTCGAGCTCGGCAACATCAAGGGCTACACCGTGAGATTCCAGCTCTGCACGGTGCCGGGGCAGGTCTTCTACAACGAGACCCGCAAGCTGGTCTTGAAAGGCGTGGACGGCATCGTCTTCGTCGTCGACTCCCAGCCGGTGAGCCTCTCTCACAACCTCGAGTCGTTCCAGAACCTCAAGGACAACCTGGCCGAGCTCGACAGGCCCTTCGATCAGATACCGATCGTCATCCAGTACAACAAGCGAGACCTCGCCGGCGTCCTGTCGATCGAGGAGCTGCAAGACTCCCTGGCTTTTCGCTCGTACCCGTTCGTCGAGGCGATCGCGAACCAGGGCCCGGGCGTCGTCGAGACGTTCCGGCTCGTTTCCAAGCTGACCTTCACCGACCTGATGCGGAGGCTCCAGAAACCGGGAGGCATGGAGATCGCCGCCGATCTCCTGTTCGACAAGCCGAGGGTTCCGGTTCCCCGGCAGGAGCCGGATTCGGCAACCGTGCGGGTCGCCGGGGTCTCCGAAAGGCTCACGCCTCCTCCCGTCCCGGCCCTGACCCCGCCCCCGAAACCGAAGAGAGAGGATGCCTGGCTCCAGCTTCTCGGCCGCGAGGAGAAGAAGCCTTCGCCTCCGACCAACTCGGGACGGGACCTGCTCGGCATGGCGGTCGCGGCCTCGACGAAGCTCGAGCCCCCAAAGCACCCGCCAAAGACCGTCGAGAACCCCTTCGACATCTCGTCGAGCTGGCCGGTCCAGGCGGGTACGGACGTCTTCGCACCGGGAGCAAGGGCGCCCCGGCCCCCCGTTCCGCCCCCGCCCGGGTCCCCGGCCGTGCCGCCGAGGCCGGTCTTTTACACCCGGCCTCACATTCCACCCGGACCGCCGTCCTCCGGCGTCCTGCTCCCGCCGCCACCGCCGCCCCCGTATGCGGGTCCGCCGCTCGCCGCCCGCGATCTGGCTCCGGCTCAGGCGCCCATCGCGGTCCCCCCCGAGTGGTCCGCGCCCCTTCCGCCTCCACCGCCCCCAGCTCCCGTTTTCGCCCCTCCGCCGCCTCCGCCGGCCACGGCCGCAGCCATCCCGGAGGTCGATGCCGCCGCGGTGATGACACCGCCGAGGCCGGCAACGACGGAGGCCGAACCCCTGGCACCGCCGGAAGCCGACTTCAGGGAGCCCGCCTACTCGGCTCCCGAGCCGCCGTTCGAACCCATGTCAGCCGCCCCGGAGACGACGCAGGCGCCGTTCGATGTCGGGGCCGGAGAACCCGAACAGGAGCCCGTGCCCACCATGCGGATCCCGGTCTTCCCCGGCGGGAAGGCCTCGACACTCCTCGAGCCCCTGCCATCGGAACCGCCCGTGGCCGAGCCGGCCGCCGCGGACTCTGCCGCCGCCGTTCCCACGGCCGCCGTTCCGACGGCCGCCGTTCCGACGGCCATCGTCGACGCGGAACCCCCTCCCTTCTCCTCGACTCCCGTTGAACTGGGCGCATCCTCTCAGCCAGCTGACCTCGACATCGAGGCCCCGGTTCTCCTCGAGCCCCCGCCCCTGGCGGAACCCGCCGAGGCCGTGCCAGAGCAGGGTCCTGTCGTTGTGAGCGAGGCTGTTTCGGGTGGAGCGTTCGCTCCGGCGCTGCCGACCCCCGAGGTCGAGGTCGAAGAGACGGAAGCCATCACTCAGCAGATCCCCGTTCTACCGGTCTTCGAACTCCCTCAGGCGCCCCCCGTCGAGACCTCCGGACAGATCTTCTCGCTTTCGGCCCCTCTGCCCGAGGCTCTGGCGTCCGTGGCGGCTCCCGCGGAGCCGGCCCCAGCAATCGGGAACCGGCTCGACGAGATCACGACCCGTCTCGATGAGCTGTCCTCACGGGCGCGAGTCGAGCCGCTCACGGAGAAGCTCGAATCCCTCGTTCTGCGCATGGACGGAATCGAGCGGACTCTCGATGCCGGAGGCACCGCGAGAAAACAGGCTGAAATCGCGGAGCGGCTCGCAGCCCTGGAGACCCGCCTGGAGGAAACCGCCGTCCAGCTCGCAGCCGAGGCGGCCGAAAAGGGGGAGGAGAACTCGCGCCGGGTCGCCTCGCTTTCCACCAGCGTCGGAGAGCTTCGCGACTCCCTCACGGGCCGCCTGGTTGCCGAAGGGCAGGCGCTGAAGGAGAGGCTCGAGGGTTTCGTCTCGGGACGCGAGGAAGACAGATCCCAGATCCTGGCTGCCGCCGACGCCGTGGCGGCTCAGAAGGTGGCGAGTGCGGCATTGGCGTCAGCCGATTCCGTGTCCTCTCTGAAGTCAGAGGTCGAGGTGCGGCTCTCCGCGCTGAAATCCGATCTCGACTCGATGGCATCGGCCTTGACCGTGCCGGCGGAGGGGATCCACGAGGTTCGAGTTGCGATCCAGTCCCTGAAGGACGAGCTCGCGGTCCTCGGGAACGCTCTGGCCGAAGAGTCAGAAGCACGCCGGATGGCCGAAAAGCGGCTGCAAGAGGAGCAGGACGCAGGCCTCGCCTCGCTGAAGGCGGAACTCTCGGAGGCTCTGCAGGGACTTCGCGAGCGTCTGGAACAGATCCCGGCAGCGGTCACGAGAGAGACCGCCGCATCCGCTTCGGCGCTGGCCGGGTTCGAAAAGAGCACGAGTCTGAGATTCGAGGCTCTCGAGCAGACGACAGCGGAGCTGATGACTGTGGACAGTGTCTCCACTCTCCTGGATCTGAAGCTCGCGGCTCTGAAGACCGAGTTCCTGACCCAACTCGAGGAGGCGCAGAAGAGCCACAGGGAGTCCCTCGAAGCCGCCCTTGTCGAGACCAGGAAGGCGACGGACCGGGCCGCCTCCGCCGAAGGCAAGTCACGGCAGCTCTTTGGCCACCTCAGGCGCGCCCTCTCGGAGTTCGAGGAGGTCAGCTCGTCAGCTGAGAAAGAAAGCGGGGATCCTCCCGCCAGCCCGGCCGAGCCGTGACGACGAGCTCCAGGTAGAACCGCCGACCAAAGGTGGCTTCCAGCTCGGTGCGAGCTTCCACGCCGCATTCCTTGATGAGCCGTCCGCCCCGGCCAAGGACGATCTTCTTGTGACTCTCGCGGTCCACGACTACCTCGGCCCTGATCACGGTGATGTCCTTGCCGGGCCGGGGTGCCATCTCTTCGATCACCACTCCGAGCCCGTACGGGATCTCCTCGCGGGTCCGGTGAAGGAACTTCTCGCGGATGATCTCGGCGGCCCGCGCCACCTCGGGGGAGGTCGTGAGGGTTCCAGCCGGATAGAGTTCGTCCCCCTCGGGCAGGAACTTGAAGAGGAGGCCCCTGAGGATTCCCAGGTTCTCCTGCGTGAGGGCCGAGATCGGTACCAGTTCGTCGAAGATCTTCCGCTCGGAGAGCGCGGCGAGCCGCGGCAGCAAGAGGTTCTTCTCGATCAGGTCGACCTTGTTGAGAACGGCGATCCTCGGTTGCGGCATTTTCCCGAAGAGGTCCAGGACGAACTCGTCGCCCTTACCGGACGGGACGGAAGCATCGATCACGAGGAGCCTCAGGTCGACCTCGCGGACTGCCTCTATCGCCTCGTCCACCATGATCCGGTTGAGGCGGTACAGGGGCCTGTGTATGCCCGGAGTGTCCACGAAGACGATCTGGCCTTCCTCCGCGGTGTAGATCCCGAGGACCCGTTTTCGGGTCGTCTGGGGCTTGTCGGAGACGATGGCGATCTTCTGTCCGACGAGGGCGTTGAGAAGGGTCGACTTGCCGGCGTTGGGCCGGCCCGCCACGGCCACCGTTCCCGAGTGTCTCGGCGCGTCCTTCATTCGAAAGTCTTGACCTGGTGCTCGGCGGGAGGAGCTTTTCGAACCACGACCCTCTGGATCCGGCGCCGGTCGGCCTCCTCGACCTCGAAGAGGAGTCCGGCCACGGTCAGGTTCTCACCCACCCGCGGAATGTGACCGAGGCGCTCGGAGACGAATCCGGCGACCGTACCCGACTCCGATTCGGGGAGCTTGGTCTCGAAGAGGCTCTCGACCTCCGACACCCGGACTCTCCCGGCGAGCGAGTAGCTGCCGTCCTGCTGGCTGACGACGGGGTCCAAGGAGTCCTCGTGTTCGTCGGCGATCTCTCCGACCAGCTCCTCGATGCAGTCCTCGACGGTGACGAGGCCGGTGACGGCGCCGTACTCGTCGACGACGATGGCCATGTGAGTCCGGGTCCGGCGGAACTCGCCCAGGAGGGTCGAGATCACCTGGGACTCCGGCACGAAGAGCACTTCGCGCGAGAGAGGCCGGATCGTGGCGGGGGGTTCGGCGGTCCGGAGAACGCTGAAGACGTCCTTGACGTGAACGACGCCGACCGGCTTGTCGAGCTGACCCTCGACGAGGGGGATCCGGGTGTACTTGGTCTTGACGAAGAGGTCCGCCACGTCGTCAAGCGGGGCATCCGCCTCGGCCACGACCATGTCGGGCCGGGGGGTCATGACCTCGCCGACTGTCCGGTCTCCGAAATCGACGGCCCGGGAAACGAGTTCCTCCTCGTGTTTTTCGAGGATCCCCTCTTCCCGCGCGACGTCGAGGAGAGCCCGGACCTCGGCATCCTTCGTGACGGAATCCCGGGGCGCCGGGCCGGAAGCCCCCGGGTCGTCGTGTTCTTCCGACTCCTTGACGAGGAGCCGGGAGAGAAACGGCGTGAGAGGCGCCGACAGGAGCCCCACGACCGGGATCAGCCAGACGAAGTCCTTCAGAAGGGCGTCCGCGCCGCGGCGCAGGACGAGTCTGATGACGAGAGTCTCGAGGAGTGCCCAGCCGAAGAGGATCGCGAGCGCGGCCACCAGCCAGGGCTCGGGAGACTGGAAAGCGGCCAGGGCCGTCCCGAGCGAGAGAAGCCCTCCCAGAACGGCGGCCTGAGCCGTCACCCTCACCGCCACCCTGGAGACCTGGACGTTGCCGGAAGCGAGGATTCTCTGGAATCGCTCCGGGTGCTCCTCGAGGAGCGCCTTGCGCCGGATCGTCGAGAGGCTCTCGAGAGCCTGCGCGAAGACGGAGAGCAGCATGTAGACGATCGAGCAGCCTGCCGCAAAGAGCAGCGCCAGGCCGGCTCCCACCGAGAAGAAGTTCATGTCTCTCTCTCGGGAAGGGCGCGGGACGGGGCAGGCTCTGACGCCTCGTCCCGCGGGACCCCATCGGGCCCCGGCCCGAAGACGCGGGCCATCAGCTCTGCCTGTAACCGGAACATCGTGCCATCGTCCGTCTCGTGATCGTGACCGAGCAGGTGCAGGATGCCGTGCGTGAGCAGGATCTGGATCTCGCGGTCGAGCCCGTGTCCGCGCCTGACCGCCTGGCGAAGGGCATACGGTACGTCGATGGCGAGATCGCCGAGGAACGTCTCATCGTCTGATGGGAAGGATAGAACATCTGTTGGTTTGTCGATCCCGCGAAAGGCCCGATTCAGCCCGCGAATACGTTGATCTCCACAGATCAGAACCGAAACGGGGCGCAGGGAGACTCCGCAGGCTTTCATCACCGCGCGGGTCCAGCGTCTCATCCTTTCGGCCGGCGGGCCGGATTTGACCGTCACCGTCAGCTCCACGGAGGGCGTCTTCCCCCCCGGGTATCGCTTGTCCGGAATGTCCATGCCGTCTCTTCAGGACTCGTCGGAAGCCGCCCGCGGCCGTCCCGTCGCGTCCACGGGCCGCGTCTTGTCGAACTCCTCGTACGCGTTCACGATGGCCTGGACGATGGGGTGCCGGACGACATCCCGCTGATCGAATCGGACAAACGAGATCTGCGGGACGCCCGAGAGAACCCGGTCCGCCTCCCTCAGGCCCGAGACCTTCCCCTGCGGGAGGTCGATCTGCGTGACGTCCCCGGTCACGACCGCCTTGGAGCCGAATCCGATACGGGTCAGGAACATCTTCATCTGCTCGGAGGTCGTGTTCTGGGCCTCGTCGAGGATGATGAAGGCGTCATTGAGGGTCCGGCCTCGCATGAAGGCGAGCGGCGCGATCTCGATGATGTTCCGCTCGAGGAGCTTGCCGACCTTGTCGTAGCCGAGGATGTCGTAGAGCGCATCGTGGAGGGGCCTGAGGTAGGGGTTCACCTTCTCGGCGAGGTCGCCGGGAAGAAAACCCAGCTTCTCCCCTGCCTCGACGGCGGGCCGGCAGAGGACGATCCGCTTGACCCGCTTTTCCAGGAGAGCGGCGGCGGCCATGGCAACGGCCAGGTATGTCTTGCCAGTGCCGGCCGGGCCGATTCCGAACACGATGTCGTGCTCGGCGATGGCCGAGAGGTACTCCTGCTGCCTGAGGCTTCTGGGCGAGACCACCTGCCGCAGGGCCGGGCTGACCGACCGGCTCTCGAAAAGGGAGCTCAGCGAAGCTTCCGGGTTCTCCTTCAGCACACGGATGGCCGCGGCGAACTCCGGCTTTTTGGGCGTGAAACCTCTCTCGACGAGATGACTGAACTCCTCGAGCAATCGGGCGACCACGGCAGCCGCCTTCTCTTCGCCCGAGAGGATCAGCTCCCCTCCGCGAGCGGAGATCTCGACGTCGAACGCTTCTTCCAGGAGCCTCAGATTCTCGTCCCGGACCCCGAAAAGCACGCTGAGGCCGCTCTCGGGAAGGGACATGGGAAACGAACTGGACCGGATGACGGGGCCTCCTTCTCGGCGCACGGAGGATAAGGGCCAGGATTTGGGGGAGTCAAATCTGGGCACTGGAGTGGAATTCGGGCAGGATTGGTCCCATGGCCGTTTCTCTCAGAAGGGCTCTTCTCCCGTCGATCTGTCTGGGCGCCTGTCTCGTCTCCTCCCTCGCGGCCGCCCTTCCGCCTCCGGGGGTGCCGGCGACGTCAGCGGCCACGCCGACTCCCGTTCCCGTGGAGGTTTCACCCGAATCGCCCCGGTCGTCCGTGACCCAGTACTTGAAGCTCGCCAACAAGGGCGACTGGGAAGGCGCCTCGAACTACCTCGACTGGCCTCCAGGTCCGGACGCACCGCTCCTGGCGAGGCAGCTGAAGGCCGTCCTGGACCGCCACCTCTACGTGCGGCTCGAGGAACTCTCTCCCCACGCCGAGGGATTCGAGGACGACTCCCTGCCCCCCGGAGTGGACCAGCTCGGGACGATCCCCGGCTCTCATGAACAACCAGAACCCGTCCGGATCGTTCGGAAGGATCGCCCGGCGGGGGCCATCTGGCTCTTTTCTCGCGCGACCCTGAACCGAGTCCCGGGCTGGTACTCCCAGCTCCCTGACCGCCACTTCAGGGAGACCCTGCCCGGGTTCTTCTTCCGGATGGGTCCGAAGGGCCTCGTCCTCTGGCAATGGCTCGCGATCCTCGGGGGCTTCCCACTTCTCCTCCTCGGCGGCCGGGCTGTTGCCTGGGCTGTACAGAGGCTCCTCCTGCGCGCGGCACGCAAGACGGAAACGACGTGGGACGACGCCCTCGCCGCGAGGGTGTCCGGCCCCTTCTCCCTGGCCGGGGCGATCTTCCTCGGCTACATCCTCGCCCCGTTCCTGGAAATGAACGAGACCGGGTACCGATTCACGAGCCAGGTCCTCGCCGCGCTCGCCATCTTCACCTTCTTCTGGATCGCCTTCCGCATCGTTGCGGTGGCAAGCGACATCCTCTCGCAATCGGAGTGGGCCCGGACGAACCCCTCGGCTCCCGCCATCCTGTCGCTCGGAGTCCGCGGATGCCAGATCACCCTCATCATCCTGGGCGCCCTCGCCGGAATCGCCCAGCTCGGATTCCCCGTCGGAAGCGCGCTGGCGGGTCTCGGCCTCGGAGGTCTCGCGATCGCCCTTGCTGCCCAGAAGACGGTGGAGAACCTCTTCGGGTCGATCTCGATCGGCGTGGATCAACCCTTCCGCGTCGGGGACTTCGTCAACATCGGCGGGATTCTCGGCACGGTCGAGGCGATCGGGCTCCGCTCGACTCGGGTCCGCACGCTCGACAGGACGATCGTGACCATCCCGAATGGAAAGCTGGCCGACCGCGAGATCGAGACCTTCGGTCTGAGGGACCGGTTCCGCCTCATCGCCACGATCGGAGTGGAGTACGGGACGACGGCCGCGCAGCTCCGCGCCATCATCGACGGTCTTCAGGGCACCCTGGCGAACCACCCGAAGATCTGGCCGGACGAGGTCATCGTCAAGCTCCTCGGCTTCGGAGAATCGGCGATCAACATCGAGGTGGCCGCGTGGTTCCTCGTCAAGGACATGCTCGAGTTCCGCGCGGTGCGGCAGGAAGTCCTGCTCGGGTTCATGGACGTCATCGAAAAGGAAGGAAGTTCCTTTGCCTTCCCCTCGAGGACGGTGTACCTGAGAAACGGCCCGGAAGCGGCCAGGTAGAGTCGCCCGGCGACAATTCGCCGGGCCACGAAACTGCGCCCCCTGAAGGGGGCTTCCCGGTGTAGGCCCTGAGGGCCGCCGCTTCGTAGCCGGAGAATCATCTCCGGGCGTTTCTGCCGCGCTCTTCCGGATTCACTTGGAGCGTAAGGAGCTACGAGACCTCGAAACCTCTCTCGATCGCGGCCTCTCGCGTCGCCTTTCTCCCGTAGACCCTCTCGAAGATCGGTGTCGCCATCAGGGTCGTCACGATGGCCATGACGACCATGATGGTGAACATGGTCGGCTGGATGATGCCGCGCTCGAGGCCGATGTTCAGGATGATGAGTTCCATCAAGCCCCGGGCGTTCATCAGGGCTCCCGTCGCCAGAGCGTCACGGTTGTTCTCCCCGCTCAGGCGGGCGGCGGCCCAGCACGCCACGCCCTTTCCGAGACAGGCGGCAAGCAGGACCACGAGGGCGATCACGGCAAGGGCCGGAGTCGAGACGAGGCCGATCTTCGTGTTCAACCCGGAATAGACGAAGAAGAGAGGCAGCAGGAACCCGACCGTCAGCGGCTCGATCTTCGTCCGCAGCTCCTCGGCAAAGTGCCCCTTCGGCATCGCGGCGCCGATCAGGAAGGCCCCGAAGACCGCATAGATGTGCAGGACATCCGTGATGAAGGCCCCCAGCATGACGATGGCGAGCATCTGGGTGAAGAGGTTCGAACTCATCTCACCCGGACCCTTGACCAGATTGCCGAGGGGCGCCAGGAGGCGCCTCACGACGACGAGGGTGAAGAGCAGGAAGAGCCCGCCTCCTCCGACCGCCATGATGGCCAGCTTCGGATCGTTGCTGAAGGCCGACAGGACGATCGCCAGAAGGCACCAAGCGGCCGCGTCGTCGATGGATCCCGCGGCAAGCGCGAGCGTGCCGAGTGCCGTCTTGGAGAGGCCCTGTTCGTGGATGATGCGCGCCAGCATCGGGAACGCGGTGATCGACATCGCGGCGCCCGTGAAGAGGATCGCCTGCAAGGTCGAGACCCCCTGGCCAAAGACCGGGTACTCGGGGTGGTTCGTCAGGTAGATGGCGATTCCCGCACCCAGAGCGAACGGCATCGTGATCCCCGCGGCTGAGACGGACACCGCGCTTTTGGCGCGAGCCTTGATCAGCGCCAGATCGAACTCGAGGCCCACCAGGAACATGTAGAGGACAAGGGCAACCTGGGCGACCGAGAAGAGGATGGGCATCGACTGCTTGGGAAACAGGAAAGCCGAGGCCTCCGGCCAGAGCCAGCCGAGAAGCGAGGGTCCCAGGAGAACGCCGGCGATCATCTCGCTGACAACCTGCGACTGCCCCAGACGCCGGAAGACCCAGGCCGCGATCTGACAGACCATCAAGATGCAGACGAGTTGGAGGAAGAAACGGACCGAAAGCTCGAACGTCGTCAGTGGCACGACCCGATCTTACGGGATATTCACTCGCTCGATGGTTTCCTCGATGACGGCCAGAAACCTCGCGGTTTCCGCGACATCGTGAACGCGGACCACGACGGGAGTTCTCGGAGAAACGCGGGCCGCCATCACGACAGCGGCCAGCGATTCCGGGAGCCGGCCGGCCGGTGGTACGCGCGATGCGGCTCCAAGAAAAGCCTTGCGAGACGCCCCCGCGACGATGACCCTGCCCGGCGGGGCGATCTTTCCAAGATTGGCCAGCAACAAGAAGTTCTCGTCGGCGCTCTTCCCGAATCCGAATCCAGGGTCTCGCCAGATCTTCTCGGCCGAGACGCCCTCACCGGCGAGCCGCCCCTCGACCGTCTCGAGATCCGCGGTCACATCCGCCACGACGTTTGCGAAACGCGAGACCGCGAAGGTCGTCGACGGCGTTCCCCGGCAGTGGTTCAGAATCAGAGGAACTCCCGATTCCCTCACGAGGGTCACGAGATCGGGGAGAGGATCGAGGCCCGTCACGAGATTCACGATCCGGGCCCCCTCACCCACGGCGGCCCGGGCGACCTCCGGCTTGCGCGTGTCGATCGAGACGATGGCCTCGGGCCGCTCTGCGAGAATCCCGCGGATTACGGGCAGCACACGGTTCAGCTCTTCCTCCACCGGAATGTCGGACGCCCCTTCTCCGTAAGTCCCGCTCCTGGGACGTGTCGACTCCCCTCCCACATCCAGGATCGCGGCGCCCTCGTCGAGCAGGCCGAGGGCGTGGGCAACAGCTTTTTCGGGCTCGAGGAACCGTCCGCCGTCGGAAAACGAGTCGGGGGTGACGTTCACGATCCCCATCACCAGGGGGACAGAACTGAATTGCAGGAAACGGCCGGAGGACAGAGGAACCGCAAAACCCCGAGACATCCTTGAATCCTACCCCTCGCCGGGACGGCCCCCGCAGCGTTCCCCGCGCTATTCTGGAACGAGGGTGGCTGAGAGAGATCTCGGTAAGACCGGTGACTCGAGAGTCCGCGGGAAGACGCGGACCCCTGCTGTCGGCTCTGTCCTCGCGGCCGCATTCCTGCTGGCGGTGCCCCCGGCCAAGGGGCTCGACCCGGCTCCCCCGCTCACCCGGTTCCTGATCGACGTGTGGCAGGCCGAACAGGGGCTCCCCATCAACACCGTGACCGCGGTCCACCGGACTCCAAGGGGGTACCTGTGGGTCGGGACGGAGGAGGGGCTCGTCCGGTTCGACGGGATTCGCTTCACCATCTTCGACCGGCGCACGACGCCCGCGCTGGCCAACCACAGCATCTCCGCTCTCTCCGAGGACCGCGACGGAAGCCTCTGGGTTGGAACCCTCGGGGGTGGAGTCGTCCGTCTGGCCCCGTCGGGCTTCGAGACCGTCCCTCTCGGCGGCGGGAGCCGCGGGGAGTACATCCGGAGCCTTAGCCCCGCGCGGGACGGAGGAGTCTGGGCCGCGACGGATGGAGGCGCCGTCTTGATCCGCGACCGGAAGCCACAGCGGGCCCTGAGCCAAGCACAGGGACTCCCGGCCGACTCCGTCCGGACGGTTCGAGAAGATTCCAGGGGTCGCCTCTGGATCGGCACGGACAGCGGTCTCGCCCTCCTGGAGGCGGGCGCGATCACGGTCCTCTCCACCGCGAACGGTCTGCCCTCGGATTGGATCTCGAGCCTTCTGGAGGACGATTCGGGAACGATCTGGGCGGGCACGACTCGCGGGATCGCCCGCCTTGCGGGGAACCGCTTCGAGCCGGCGTGCGACCTGCCCGCGTGCCGGACCCAGGTCTGGCAGATCGTTCAGGATCCCGACGGAGCCGTCTTCGCCGCGACGTCGAGCGGTCTCCTGCGGTTCTGGAAGGGTCGCGCCTCCGTGCTGGACCGCACGGGCGGCCTCGCCCGGGAGCGCCTCTACTGCCTCTCTCCGGACGCCGAGGGAAGCCTCTGGCTCGGAGCCGAAGGCGGGGGCCTCTACCGGCTGAAACTCGGGCGCTTCGAGAACATCACCAGCCGCGATGGGCTTCCCGACGACTTCATCATGACCGTCTTCGAGGACTCGTCCGGCAGAATCTGGATCGGAACCCCCAAGGGCATGGGCCGCCTCGACCCTGACGGGACGGTCCGCTCCTTTGCCCGTGACTCCGGTCTGCAGTCCGTCGAAATTCGCACGCTTGGCGAGGGGACCGACGGACGGATGTGGGCTGGAACGCAAGGAGGCGGGGTCGGCACGATCGAGAACGACCGCTTCCGGCGGGCCGTCACCATTCCCGACAACAACGCGACGTCGATCCACCCGTCTCCGGATGGCAGCCTCTGGATCGGCACCTTCAACGGGCTCTTCCACCTTCGCGGCAAGACCCTGACGGGATTCGACAAAGCGGACGGCCTCCCCTCGAACGAGGTGTTCTGCCTGGCGGCCGACCGCGCCGGAACCCTCTTTCTGGGAACGTACGGGGGCGGCCTGGCGGAAATGACAGAGGAGGGGCGTTTCCGGAAGTACCAGATCGCGGACGGAGTCCCCAGCAACACGGTGACGACACTGATGCCGGACGCCGACGGCGGTCTCTGGATCGGCACGGTCGGAGGCGGCATCGCCCGCCTCTCTGGCGGGAAGTTCTTCACTTTCGATTCCTCTCGTGGACTCTGCGACGACAGTGCCTTCCAGATCGTCGACGATCGGGCAGGGTCGCTCTGGACGACGAGCAACCGGGGCATCGCCCGAACCTCCCGGGCCTCGCTTCTCGACGTCGCCGGGGGACGCAGAAGCCGCGTGGAATGCCAGATGTTCGGCCTGCCAGACGGCCTTCGCACTCGCGAGTGCAACGGTGGCCAACAGCCCGCCGGCATCCGGGCATCGGATGGACGGCTGCTCTTCGCCACCGCAAGAGGACTCGCCGTACTGGACCCGCGCCGGACGGTGAAGACCAAGACTCCACCCCGGGTCCTGATCGAGGAACTCCGCGCCCGGGGAAAGAACAGGGACCTCTCGGGCCGGGGCATCCAGCTCGCGCCCGGCGAGAACGACCTGGAGATTCGCTACACGGGGCTCGACCTGTTGTCATCGGAGCAGATTCGGTTCCGGTACCAGCTCGAGGGGTACGACTCCGACTGGATCGAGGCCGGAAACCGGAGGACGGCCTTCTACACGGGGTTGCCCCCTGGCCAGTTCGTCTTTCGCGTGGGCGCCTCGAACGCTGACGGCCCTTGGAGCGAGGAGACGGCACGGGTCTCCCTCGAGCTGGCTCCACGGTTCTTCCAGACCCGCTGGTTCCTTTTCGGAGTGGCTCTTTCCATCGCGGGCGCCGGAGCAATGCTGAACCAGCTGCGGGGACGCCGCACGAGGCGGCGAGCGGCCGAGCTGGCCCGCATCGTCGAGGAGAAGACGCACGACCTGAGGGAAACCAACGAGAGACTCGAGGAGGCGAACGAGCGAATCGCGCGAATGACCGAGTCCGGGTTCCGGGCCATGGACGATGTCGGCGGCTGGGCGGGCCGGATGGCGGCCGACCTCGCGTCCGCGCTCCGTGTTTCCGAGATCGACGTCTACACGCTCGTCGATGAGACCCTGGTGCCGGTCTCCGGGACTCCCCGGGCCGGCGTTCCCGGGCTGGAAGACCTCAAGCGCGCGACCTCTGAATCCACAGACTTGCGCGCCGGAAGGCCGTCCCTGGTTCCGATCCGGACGGGCTATGGCGAACTCCTCGGCGCCGTAGCGGTCCCCGAGAGATCCGACCCGTTCTCGTCAGCGGAGGAACGCCTCATCCTCGGATTCTCCCATCAGCTCGGCGCGACCCTGGAGTTGAAGCGAACCAGGGAGGACCTCGCGCGGGCGATGAGCGTCCGGACCGCGCGCAGGCAGGAGCTGATCGAGAAGGGGATCGACATCCTGGAGATCTGTCCGGTCTGTCAGCGCTGCTACGGACATCAACAGGAGAAATGCGCGAGCGACGGGGCTACCCTCGTCCCACCGGCCTCGTTTCTCCCGTACCGGATCCAGGGAAAGTACCGCCTCCTGCGGGTACTGGGCGAGGGAGGGATGGGGACCGTGTTCGAGGCCGCGGACGAGAGGCTCGACCGCAAGGTCGCGCTGAAAGTGATGCGGCTGGACCGCTTCGCCGATCGCGAGATGCTGCTCCGGTTCCAGCGCGAGGCTCGCACACTCGCCCAGATCGACCATCCGGGGGTGATCGCGGTCTACGACACGGGAGAGCTGGACGAGGGATCGACCTTCATCGTGATGGAACTCCTGAAAGGCGTCGAACTCGCCACGCTCCTCAGGACGTTCGGACGCGGGACGCCCTCGCAGGTCGCCCGGCTCCTGTCCCAGGCGGCGAGTGGTCTCGAGGCCGCTCACCGCCAGCGGATCGTCCATCGGGACATCAAGCCCGAGAACATCGTCTTGACGGGCGGTGAATCAGGATTCCAGACGAAGATCGTTGATTTCGGCCTCGCGAAGAAGATCGATGCGGAAGGGATGACCCTGACAGGGATGGTCGTCGGCTCACCGCACTACATGTCCCCCGAGCAGGCGCGAGGCCGGCCGGCAGGGCCCCTGAGCGACTTCTTCTCACTCGCCACGGTGACCTACGAGGCCCTGACCGGAAGAAAGACGGTCGACGTGGGGGATGCATCGGACATCGGCACCATCCTCTACGACGTGATGATCACGATCCCGCCGCCTCCGTCGGTGTTCGTCACGGGGCTCTCCCCGGAGATCGACCGGCTCCTCCTGTGGGCGCTGGCGAAGGACCCCAGGGCGCGGCCGCAGAATTCGGCGGAATGGGTTCCCCTCCTCGTCCAGGAACTCGAATCGACCCCCGCATCGACTCCGGGCTGGCCGGACGACATCGAAGCGCTCGCCTCACCCCGACGTTCGAGTTCGTCGGTTCCGAGGACCCAGGTCATTTGAGTCGAAGGGCTATCCATCCGATATCGGGACAGACAATTCGTACCCCTGAGGCACGTCCGTTCAGCCGCGGCGTCCCCTTGCTGGCTCTACGGGCGCTCGATCCCCTGGATCCCGGCCTCGAGGAGTCGCCTTTCCAGCGGGAGGCCCTGCCCGGCCTCGGTTCTTCCCTTCCGTGAGCTTGCGATGAGCCTCGGCGTGCCTGGCTGAGCGGATCGCGAGCGCGTCGAAGAAAATCGAGGCCAGATGGGCCTCCATCGACGCCGCCATCCCGGACACGGACCTGAGTCTGAGGCCCGACCGAGGCCAGGTGTAGGACAGTCCTCACCGCGTAGTCCGTCTCGCGTCTGATACCCAGCACGATGCCGCCCTACTCCAGTTCTTCCATGTTGACGGGATTCGCTGGCAAGTGTGCTGCGCCGATCACGCGAACTCCCTTCTCGCCGGGATTGACAAAGATCACCTAGCCGATAATATTATCCATTAGGTGGTATTTACAGGGCGAATGGCGCGCCGCCGATCTCGAGAACCGTGCCTGCCGAACCAGTCACGTCTCCTTCATCCAGACCCACACCACAGCATTCGAAAGGAAATCCCGATGAGAAAAGCCCTCTGCGTCCTCGCTCTGGCATCGTTTCTGGCGCCGGCAACCGTGATGGCGGCGGATAGCCCCTGGCTCGTCCGGCTGCGGGCGGTCTACATCAGTCCGGCTGACAAGTCCGACGCGATCCCGGCTCTTGGCGTCCCCCAGGACGCGATCACGGTCAGCAGCAAGACGATCCCGGAAGTCGACGTGAGCTACTTCTTCACCAAGAACTTCGCAGCCGAGCTGATCCTGACGTATCCGCAGGAACACCACGTCTACCTCACGGGCCTGGACATCGGCACCTTCAAGCACCTCCCCCCGACCCTGACGCTGCAGTATCACTTCCTGCCCGATCAGGTGGTCAACCCGTATGTCGGTGCCGGCGTGAACCTGACACTGATTTCGGATGTGAACCTCAACGTCCCTGGTGTCGGGGCGCTGGATCTGGACTCGTCGAGCGTCGGGTTTGCCGCGGGTCTGGGAGTCGACATCAAGGTCGCTGAGAAGGTCTTCATCAATCTCGACGCGAAGTGGGTGCAGATTGGCAGCGACGTGATGCTCCAGTCCAACGGGGCCAAGGTGAGCGCCGTCAAGATCGACCCCTGGTTGCTGGGCGGCGGCATTGGCTATCGTTTCTAGGGTGTAGTCCCGCCGGCCCACGAAGAGGAGAGGGACAGACAATCTAGAGGATTCGGCCACCGGGCTTCTGACAATCTAGCGTTGGGAAGCCCGGGCTTCAGCCCTCGGGAGGAGCTATCCCGAGCTTCTCGACCTTGGCTCTGAGGGTGTCACGCGAGATGCCGAGAAGGTCCGCCGCCTTCGAGCGGTTTCCGCCCGTGCGCGACAGAGCCTCCGCGATCAGCCGCTTCTCCAGGGCATCCACCTGCGGCTGCATCCGGAGGTCGTCTGACAGGGGCGAAGCCGGCTCCGGGAGGGTCGCGGGGGGCGGGCCGCTCCGCTCGAGCATCGAGGCCTCGATGACGCCCCCATTCGGACAGACGAGAGCGAGCCGCCGCATCTCGTTCTCCAGCTGCCGGACGTTGCCCGGCCAGGGCTCCTCGACGAGCTGCCGGAGGGCCTTCAACGAGATCCCGAGGATCTCCTTGTTGACCTCCGCCGCGAACCTCGAGAGGAAGTGCTCGGCCAGGACCGGGATGTCCGCCTTCCTGCATCTGAGAGGCGGAAGCTCCACCGCAAAGCCCGCGAGCCGGTAGAAGACGTCCGCCCTCAACCTCGTCTCGCTGACGAGCTGTCCGGCCGGAGCGTTCGTTGCCGACACGATTCGGGCATCGAGACGGGAGGGCTTCCGGCTGCCCACCGGATAGACCTCCCCGGTCTGAAGAACGCGGAGGAGCTTCGTCTGCAGCCCTTGCGGCATCTCCGCGACCTCGTCGAGGAAGAGGACTCCGCCCGAGGCGATCTGGAAGAGACCCGCGCGCTCCGTCACGCCGGTGGCCGTGCCCTTCTCGATGCCGAAGAGTTCCGCCTCCAGGAGTTCCGCCGGAACGGCCGCGCAGTTGATCGCCTGGAACGGACCCTTCCGGCGCGAGGACGAAAGGTGGATCGCGCGGGCGATCATCTCTTTCCCCGTCCCGGTCTCTCCGGTGATGAGAATCGGGATCTCCGTGTCGAGGAACGGGTGGAGTTGCTCCAGAACGCGGCGAAGCTCCATCGACGACCCCGCCACGAATCCCGGCGGAAAGGCCCACTCCTGCCTCGCCTGCCCCGCCGGCTCCGTGATTCCCGTCTCCGACAGGAGGAGCAGGGTGTGCACCGTTTTCAGGAGCCAGCGCAGACCGGGGATCGAGGGCTCGACTCCTATTGCGGCCAGGATGTCGATGCCCCCGGCCTCCTGAGTCGCGACAGATGCAAACGTCGGCTCTGGCTCCGAGACCGAGGCGAACCCCTCGATCGGCTTGGACGACACCTGGTCGAGGAGAGCTGGCAGGGCGTGCAGGTGGGAACTGCCGCCCCGGAACTCCCGGACCAGAGGTTCGTTCTTCCGGTCCCAGCCGACATGGACGACGGCCGCCGCCTCGAGGAGTTCGCGGAGTTCCTCCAGGCTGGGCCCCCTCGATCCTTCCTTTCCCAGAGCAAGCGGGCGGACGGCTCCGGCCAGATAGCGCATCCAGACCGCATCCGTTCCCACAGCCTTCGGCGTCAGGATTCCGGTCTGCCGGACGAGGGTCTTCTCCGGTGCCGCGATCCGGACCGCGAGCGGAATGGCGATCTCGGCCTCTTCGGGGTCGATCAGATCGAGATCGATCGGGACCGAACCGAGGCGCAGCTTGTCTCCCGCACTGAGCGGGGAAACCCGGACCCTCTGTCCGTTGACGAACGTCCCGTTGGTGCTCCCGAGGTCCTCGATCTCCAGCCGGTCCTTGGACCGGCGCAAGACCGCGTGGCGGCGGGAGACCGCCGTGTCCGCGATGACGACCGCGTTGTCGGGCTGGGAGCCGACACCCGAGGTTCCCTCGCGAATCAGAAACTGGTGGACCCTTCCGTCCAGGGTCCACCGGATTCTGTACAGACTCGCTTCGGGCCCCGTCGCCATCTCTCGGTCTCTGGTCAATCCCGAGAGATTCCACCACGGGAGGAGGCGGAAGGAAACCGGCCGGGGGACGGAGCCCGTGGGGACCGCCCCTGCCGGGTTCACTGGAAGGCCTGCCAGCCGGGGTAGATCTCGCCCGCCTGCTTGCCCAGCACGGGCGCCAGCGCCTTCACCTCGTCCCGGACGATGTCATGGGCCCAGTTCGTCGCCGCGGGGATCAACTCGATCGCGGACGCATAGAACTCGCCGAAGACCGGGATCAGGCTCGCCACGATCTGGAGCCCGCTCAAGGTCAGCGACTTGCCGTTGATCGAGACCGCGGTCTGCTTGTTCAGGACGTCCGCGTACTGGATCGCCTTGCTCAGCGTGCCCGCGAAGTCCAGCGGCCCCTGAGACGCCTCGAGCACCTTGTCCTCGATCGTCGGATGCGCGAGCCAGAGAAGGGGCTTGGCCTTCTCGGCGTAATCGATGATCTTGTCGATGTCGCCCGAGACCGTCTGGGCCGTCACGTCGTCGGCGAGGTTGTTCTTCTTGCCCTTCTTGATCGCGTCGACGATGGCGGCCGCGGTGCTCTTGTGCTCCTTCACCAGTTCCAGAAGGCTCGCGAACTTCTCGTTGACCTTGTCGGCAAAGTGCTTGGGGCCGAGCGGGACGTCCGAGACATTCGAACTGTCCGACGTCGACCAGATCGGGCTCGATTCCTTGGAGTAGTAGACCCCCGTCCCCGAGAACTTCCAGTTCTTCCCGTCCTTCTTGAAGCGCTCCGCGCACGACATCAGGCTGTTCGGGTTGCCGACCGCCATGGCTCCCCAGGAGGCAATGTCGCTCCACTCCCCGTTGAACGCGGCGCACGACCAGAGGGCGGTGTTCATCTGTTCCTTGTGCTTGGCGTCCGGACACTTCTTGATGTTCTGGCTGGCCTGGAAGTAGAAGGCGAAGCAGCGGTTGGTGAAATCCAGGGCGTCTCCCGTCAGCTTGGAGTTCGTGCCGTTCAGGATCAGCTGGACCGATCCGCCGATGAACCCGTTGCTCGATGTGCTCATGTCGTCCTCCCTGGCTGATCCTCCTTGCGACTTTCGCGCCAGGGATCCGCGACCGTCAACCGCGTCGGATTCGATTGATTCGAACGATTTACACGGGGCGTACCCAGCCAGTTGGCGGCCAGGCGTGGCGGATTTCTCCGCAGGGTGCCGAGAAACTCGGCAGCCACGGCCCCGCTGGATAAGACCCATCGCGTCGTGAGACAGGAATCACAGGCGCGGAAACGGATCTGCGCTACGCTCCCGATCCCATCGCCCGAATCAACGGGGTGCGGAACCCTCGAACGGAGGCTGGTGCCATGGCGTCAACGAACAGGCGAAAGCCGCTTCTCGTGCTCCTCGCTGTATCCGGAGGTCTCTTCGTCCTCATCCAGGCCGTCCCGTACGGCCGGGCGCACACGAACCCGCCGGTCACGGCGGAACCGGCCTGGAACAGCCCGCGGACCCAGGAACTCTTCTACCGGGCCTGCGGGGACTGCCACAGCAACAAGACGGTCTGGCCGTGGTACAGCAACGTGGCTCCCGCCTCGTGGCTGGTCCAGCGAGACGTGGACAAGGGCCGACGGCACATGAACGTCTCCCAGTGGAAGGCCGGGAAGAACTACGGTCTCGAGGCCGCCGGCCTGATCGATGAAGGAAAGATGCCGCTGCCGCCGTACCTGCTGCTCCATCCCGAGGCACGGCTGACCCCGGCGGAGAAGCAGGAACTGATGGACGGCGTCATGGCGAGCCTGGGGATGGGCGAGGATAAGAAGGGGCGGCGCGACAAGGACGGGCACGAGAAGGACGAGCGCGAGAAGGAAGAGAAACACTAGACTTCTGACCCTCGAGAGGACTGCGATGCCCGTACTCGCGAACTCCCTGCCCGAGAGGCTCGACGCCGTCATCTGTGGAGGCGGACCGGCGGGCGCCACGGCCGCGATCGTCCTCGCGCGCGCGGGCCACAAGGTCGCCCTCTTCGAACGCGAGCACTTTCCCCGCTTTCACATCGGCGAATCGCTCCTCCCCGAGAACGTCCCGCTCTTCGCGCGACTGGGAGTTCTCCAGAAGATCGAGAGCGCCGGGTTCCAGAAGAAGTTCGGCGCACGCTTCTACCACCAGGGAACCGAACGCAAGAGGCTCGTTCGCTTCGCGAGGAGCATCGACAGCAGCCGTCCGCTGGCCTTCCAGGTCAAGAGAGCGGAGTTCGACAAGCTGATGCTCGACCACGCGCGCGAGTGCGGGGCCATGGTGTTCGAGGGGGCGCGAGTCGAGGACGCTCTCTGGGAAGGCGGCACGGCAACAGGCGTCAGGGTGAGGCTCGAGGGTGAGGCAGCCCCTCGGGAGATCCCGGCGGCCGTGGTCTTCGACGCCACCGGACGCGACGCGCTCTTCTCACGCAAGCTCGGAGGCCGAACGCGCGACCCGCGGCTCGATCGTTCGTCCGCCTTCGCCCACTACGACCGCTTCGAGCGGGCCGAGGGGCCGGAGGGAGGGGACATCATCATCCTGACGACGCCCGATGGCTGGTGGTGGCTCATTCCCCTCTCGGACGGCTCGGTCTCGGTCGGCGTCGTGATGCCATCGAAACGATTCAAGGAGCGGTCCGGGAGCGTGACCGACCTCTTCGAGTCGTCCCTCGCGGCGACTCCCGAGGTCGCCGCCCTTCTCGGAGGGGCGAAGCGGACGACGGACGTCCACGCGATCGCCGACTACTCCTACAGAACCGCGGAGACGCACGGGGACGGGTTCTGTCTTCTCGGCGATGCCGCGTGCTTCCTCGACCCCGTCTTCTCGAGCGGCGTTCTCCTGGCGATGGTCTCGGCGGAACTCCAGGCTTCCGCCGCCGCCCGCGCCCTCTCGAAGCGCGGCGCGGTGACAAGACGGGACTTTTCCCCGGGGGACAAGGTGATGCGCCGCGGGATCGGCAAGTTCCGCAAGTACGTGCACGGCTTCTACGAGCCGCCGCTCCTCGAGACCTTCTACACGAAGGCCCCGAACGAGTGGATCGAGCGCGGCGTGACCTACGTCCTGGCCGGCGGAGTCTTCTTCCCGAGCCTCCGGGCACGGCTCCTCGACGCGGTCTTCCACGGCTTCGTCCGGCTGACGGCGTTTCGGCAGCGCCGCAACGGTTGCGGGGAGTTCGCCCGCGCGGCGGGCCACTGATTCCAGTTCCGGGATGAGGGCAGAAGCGCCGCCCTCCTCACAGGGTCGCGCGCCCCTCCAGAACGGATTCGAGAGTGTCAGAGACGAACGCCAGCATCTCTTCGGTCAGCCCCGGATAGACGCCGACCCAGAACGTCCGGTTCATGACGCGGTCCGCATTGGCGAGGCTGCCCACGACACGCCGGGGGATGTCGCGGTAGGCCGGCTGCCGCAGGAGGTTGCCGCCGAAGAGAAGCCGGGTTCCGATCCGGTTCCTCTCGAGAGCCTTCAGGACGTCCTGCCGTGAGACGGGGCACGTCTCCCTCAGCGTGATCGGGAATCCAAACCAGCTCGGAGTGCTCCCGGGTGTGGCTTCTGGCAGGATGAGCCGGTCTTCCAGCGGTGCCAGGAGTGCCCTGAGGAACGCGAAGTTCCGGTTCCTCTTCTCGATGAAGACGGGGAGCTTCTGGAGCTGAGAGAGCCCGACGGCCGCCTGCATGTCCGTCATCTTCAGGTTGTACCCGATGTGGCTATAGATGTACTTGTGGTCGTATCCCGCGGGGAGGTCTCCCAGCTGCCAGCCGAAGCGCTTGTGGCACGTATTGTCGTGGCCAGGGTCGCACCAGCAGTCCCGTCCCCAGTCCCGGAAGGACTCGACGAGGAGTTTCAGATCGGGCCGCGAGGTCACGACGGCGCCTCCCTCTCCGGTGGTGATGTGGTGGGCGGGATAGAAGCTGATCGTCGCAAGATGCCCGAAGGTCCCGGCCTTCTTGCCGGAATACTCCGCTCCCAGGGCATCGCACATGTCCTCGATGACCCAGAGATCGTGTTTTTCCGCGAAGTTCAGAACGCTCGTCAGGTCAAAGGGGTTTCCGAGGGTGTGGGCCAGGATGATGGCCCGCGTCTTCTCCGAGACGGCCTCCTCGAGCCGGCTCGTCTCCATGTTGTACGAGGGAATGTGGACGTCGAGAAAGACCGGGACGAGTCCATTCTGGAGGATCGGGTTCACGGTCGTGGGGAACCCGGTGGCGCACGTGATGACTTCGTCACCCGGTTTCAGCCTCTTCTCTCCCAGCTTTGGCGAGGTCAGGGCAGAGACGGCGGCGAGGTTGGCGGAGGAGCCGGAGTTGACGAGGACGGCGTGGCGAAGTCCGAGCCAGCCAGCGAGCTCCCGCTCGAACCGTTCGGCGAAGCGCCCCGTCGTCAGCCAGAAGTCGAGCGAGGCATCGACCAGGCTGACCACATCTTCATGGTCGAACACGCGCCCCGCGACCGGGACGGGCGTCTGCCCTGGAATGAAGGGGCGCGCGGGCCAGTTCTCCCGCGAGAAGTCCTCGACATCGGCCAGGATTCGCGCCCGGAGGTCCTCTGCGCTCACTTTCTCTCCGCAAGGAAGTCCCGGTACCAGCGGATGGCCTCGGTCAGCCCTTCCTCCAGGGACCAGCGTGGAGCCCAGCCCAGGATTTCCCGGGCCTTTCCGGCATCCAGGTACTGATCTCGGATCTCGGCCCGGGCCGTGTTCTGGATGTCCAGGGAAAGGTCGGTCCGCCCCATGAGTTTCAGGATCTCACCGGCGATCAGAACGACGCTGACGGGCCGTGCCGGGCCGAAGTTGAAGGCTTCTCCCGCGAGGTTCTTCTCTTGCAGTTTCTCGGCGAGGAGCAGGTAGGCGGACACGGCGTCCTTCACGAAGACGTAGTCGCGAAGGAAGGTCCCGTCCGACCGGATGATGGGCCGTTCGTTGTGGAGGACGGAGCGGATGGTGCCCGGCACGATCCGGCTCCAGTTGAGGTCTCCCCCTCCATAGAGGTTGCCGGAGCGGGAAATGGCAACGGGAAGGCCGTAGGTTTCCGCGTAGGTCTGGGCCAGGAGGTCCGTGCAGCTCTTTGAGACATCATAGGGGTGTCTCCCGGCGGCAGGCATCGCCTCGGTGTACGGCAACGCGGGGCCCGTTCCGTACGCCTTGTCGCTGCTGGCGACGACGACCCTTCGGACGAACTCCGGGTGCCGGCGGCAGGCCTCGAGCAGATTGTAGGAACCCCTGACGTTGCTTTCGAAGGTCAACAGAGGAGCGTGATACCCGACTCCGACGAGGGCCTGCGCGGCGAGGTGGATGACGGTGTCCGCCTCCGCTTCCAGGATGGCTCTCTCGAGCGTCGAAAAGCTCTCGACCTCTCCCGAGACGACCGTGCACTCCCGGATGCGGCCCGAGCGGATCAGCTCGGATTGCGGATCCCAGTCGCGCACCAGAACGGTGAGTCGCGCGCCGCGGTCGAGGAGTTCCCGGGTGAGCCAGGATCCGAGGAAACCGGTGGCGCCGGTGACGAAGACGGAGCGGCCCTTCCAGAAGGTCATGGCCAGATCCTCCACGGGGCCTTGCCCGAATTCCACAGGTCCTCGAGGTGTTTCTTGTCGCGAAGCGTGTCCATCGGCTGCCAGAACCCCTCGTGCCGGAAGGCCATCAGCTGGCCCTCCCGCGCAATCCGCTCCATCGGGTCGAGTTCCCAGTAGGTACCGTCTCCCTGGATGAAATCCAAGACCTTTTTCTCGAGAACGAAGAACCCGCCGTTGATCCAGCCCTCTCCGGTCTGCGGTTTCTCGGTGAAGGCCGTGACGCGATCTCCGTCGAGATGCAGCCCTCCGAACCTCGCCGGAGGTCTGACAGCCGTCACCGTGGCGAGGCGGCCATGAGCCCGATGAAACTGCAGCAAGGACTTCAAGTCGACATTCGAGACGCCGTCTCCGTAGGTCATCATGAAGGCCTCGCCATCATCGAGCCACCTCGCGAGCCGCTTCAGCCGGCCTCCGGTCTGCGTGGAGAGGCCTGTGTCGACCAGGTGCAGGGTCCAGTCGGGATGGCTGGCCTCGTGGATGGTTCTGTTCCCAGTGGCCAGTTTGATGGTGAGATCCGCGTTCCTGGTATTGAACTGGAGGAAGTAGTCCTTGACGACCTCGCCCTTGTAGCCGAGAGCCACGACGAACTCGGAGAACCCCTGGCAGGCGTAGATGTTCATGATGTGCCAGAGGATCGGCCGACCGCCGATCTCGACCATCGGTTTCGGAATACTGGCCGTCTCCTCGGCAAGGCGAGTTCCGAGGCCCCCGGCGAGCAGGATCGTCTTCATGAGGCCAAATCTAACCGGTTTCGGTGCCACTTCAACGTTCTTCGGATCCCTTCGTTCAAAGAGACCGACGCTCCGACCCCGAGCTGCCCTCGGGCCTTCGCGGTGGAGGGCACGTAGCGTTCGGGAGGTCCTCCTCCAAGGGCAGGCTTCTCGACGATGACGGGCAGCGGTTCATCCGAGTGCGAGGCGATCGTTTTCGCCAGTTCCAGAATGGAAACGGGGTCCTCCGAGCCGACGTTGTAGGCCTCGCCGGGTGCCCCCCTCGCGAGGATGGTCCAGAGCCAGACCGTGAGATCGCTCGCGTACAGGTACGAGCGGACCGGGCTGCCGTCGCCTCTCACACGAACGGGCCGCCGGGCCAGGCAGTCCCCGATGAAATTCCCGAAGGCGTAGTGGGAATCGAGAGGAAGGTGCGGTCCCGAAAACGCAAAGCAGCGGGCGATCTTGGCGCTGAATCCGAACTTCTCGGCATGGAGGCAGGCCATCAGCTCCGAGACCCGTTTCCCTTCGCCCATCGAGGAGGCAGAGGCCGTCGGGGATGGGGACCCCGGGAAGTCCTCGGAAACGCGGAGGACTTCGGGGGGCTGCTTGCCGTAGATGCCTCCGGTGCTCGTGAGGAGAAAGGAATGAGCTCCGGACTCCGCCGTGAAGGCGAGGATCCGCCGCATGCCGTCGATCATCGCCTCCAACCTGGGCAACGGCTCCCTGGCGTCCACGAAAACGCTCGACTCGGTCGCCAGGTGAAGGACGTGCGTGAAGCGCCCTTCTGGAAAGCCGAAAGACCGCACGTCCCCTTTCAGGAAGGCCAACGACCTCTCAGCGGCCAGGTGGGGCTCCCGGGCCAGGAAGGTCTCCGGATCCCGGCTGAGAACCGTCGCCGAGGCCCCGAGTCCGAGCTCCCTGTTCATCGCGACGAACGACTCCAGGACCCACTTCCCGAAAAAGCCTGTCCCTCCCGTGATGAAAAGGCGGCTGGCCCGGAATTCGTTCCGGGATCCCTCCATTCCGGAGAGGATCTCCCTGATGTCGAGTTCGTCGATCGGCAAGGCGGCCTCCGGGAAGAAGAGGAGTCCCGTACTATAGTCAAAGGATGCCGCAAGGGAGCAGGGACAGGCGTGAAGTTGTCTGATTACGTGGCCAGCAAGGTCGCGGATTTTGGGGTGGAGCGGGTGTTCATGGTGACGGGCGGCGGCGCCATGCACCTGAACGATTCCTTTGGAAAGGAACGGAGGCTGAAGCTCGTCTTCAACCACCATGAGCAGGCCTCCGCAATGGCCGCGGAAGGCTATGCCCGAGTGACGGGCAAGCCCGCTGTCGTTCAGGTCACCACAGGACCTGGCGGCATCAACGCTCTCAATGGGGTTTTCGGGGCTTTCACCGACTCCATCCCGATGATCGTCATCTCCGGGCAGGTCAAGCGCGAGACCTGCATGAACTTCCAGGATGTGCCTCGACTGCGACAGCTGGGCGACCAGGAAGCGGACATCGTGAGAATGGCGAAGGGGATCACGAAGTTCGCGATCCTCGTGAAGGATGCGAAGTCGATCCGTCGCCACCTCGAGGAGGCCCTTCATCTGGCCGTTTCGGGGCGGCCGGGACCGGTCTGGGTGGACATCCCGATCGACCTGCAGTCGGCGGACGTCGACCCCGGCGGACTCGAACCTTTCGCCCCTCCGGCGCCCGAGCGAGACGAGGGCGTCTTGACCTCTGCCTGCGCGATGGTTCTTGAGAAGTTGAGAGGCGCGGCGCGGCCGGTGATCATGGCGGGAACGGGTGTGAGTCTGGCCGGAGCGCGGGATGTCTTCAGCCGGGTCACGAGCCTGCTCGGAATCCCCGTCGTCCCGGCGTGGACGGCGCCCGACGTCGTCCCGAACGACGACCCTCATTTCTGCGGACGGACAGGCACGATCGGCGACCGCGCCGGGAACTTCACCGTCCAGAATTCCGACCTCCTCCTCGTCGTGGGATCGCGACTCAATATCCGGCAGATCAGTTACAACTGGCTGTCCTTCGCCCGGGCCGCCTTCAAGATCCAGGTCGACGTCGACCCCGCGGAGCTAGAAAAGCCGATGGCCAGGCCCGACCTGGGCGTCGTCGCGGATGCCCGCGAATTCCTCGTCGAGCTGGAACGGCAGCTGCTCGGCACCCCCCTTCCAAAGGGACGGCACGAGGCATGGCTGGCATGGTGCCGCGAACGCGTCTCCCGCTATCCCGTCGTCCTGCCGCGCCACAGAACGCCGTCGGAGAAGATCAATCCCTATCACTTCATCGAAGTTCTCTTCGAGAGGCTGTCTGCGGGGGATGTCATCGCCTGCGGCGACGGGGCGGCGGCCGTCGTCACGTTTCAGGCGGCGACGCTTCGCCGGGGTCAGCGGCTTTTCGCCAACTCGGGGTGTGCGTCGATGGGTTTCGATCTGCCGTCGGCGATCGGAGCCTCTTTCGGCCGGCCTGGGGAGCGCGTCGTCTGTCTTGCCGGCGACGGAAGCCTGCAGATGAATATCCAGGAGCTCGAGACCGTTGCCCGCCACCAGCTCCCGATAAAAATCTTCGTCCTCGACAACGGGGGCTACCTCTCGATTCGGCAGACTCAGAAGAACTTCTTCGGGCGTCTCGTGGGAGAAGGCCCGGAAAGCGGCCTTTCCTTTCCCGACATCGTCTCCGTGGCCACGGCCTACCGCATTCCGGCCTTCCGCCTCACGGGACCGAGTTTCGCGGATGGGATCGACAGGGCCCTCTCCGGTCTCGGCCCCGTCCTCTGCCAGGTAGTGCTCGAACCCGGCCAGGAATTCGAGCCGAGGCTCTCGTCGCGTTCCTTGCCGGACGGACGGATCGTCTCCTCGCCCCTCGAAGACATGTACCCGTTTCTCGAGAGAGAGGAACTGGCCTCGAATCTCCTCATCCTCGGATTCGAGAATTGAGACCGGAGCCACTCTGTGTCGAGTATCGTCCCGAAAAAGCAGGGAAGAGTCAGGCAGACCCAGGAGACT
>JAJVIN010000048.1 GCA_022071945.1 Thermoanaerobaculia bacterium
GGCCCCTCAGCGCGGCGGGGGCTCGCGCTCCGCGCCGGGAGGCTCGAGAAACTCCAGCGTCACGTCGCTGCTTTTCCTCTCGGACAGATCCTCCGCGAGGTACCTCAGCACAGCGGCCGCGATGGCTTCCGCGATCCGTCCCGCGACTTCGGGACGCGGCCGGACCGGACGGTCCTCTTCCGAGAACTCCCACACGAGGTCCTTGCGAACCTCGATCGCAATCGTGCTGAGGCGCTCTTCCGAATACCGGTACTCCGTGACGATCTGGCGGTCGTTCGACTCGATCTTCTTCCGCACCTCGTCGTAGGCGCGCCTCACTCGATGGAACATGTCCTCGAGGCCAGACGGCGGACGGCGGAAGAAGTGGATGTAACTCCGCAGCGTATCCGACTCCGCGCTTCGCCGGTTCGTGTCCAGAAGCATTTCCCAGACGGCACGAAAAGCCGGGTCCGAGACCGTTTCCGGCCGCTC
Organism: Thermoanaerobaculia bacterium; assembly: GCA_022071945.1. GTDB lineage: Bacteria > Acidobacteriota > Thermoanaerobaculia > UBA5066 > UBA5066 > JAJVIN01. The sequence continues at coordinate 472 of JAJVIN010000048.1, forward strand.
CGCTTCGAAGCGCCGTCGGACGAAGTCGAAGAAGTACCAGACCTGGGCCCGGACCTCGATGCTCCCTTCCGGAAGGCAGTAGGGATAGTTGTGCGCCACGGGGATGCCGCGCTTCTCGAGGTCGAGGGAGATTCTGTCCGTCAGGACCCTGTCCGCGGTGAACTCCGCCAGCACGTCCGGATAGAGCGGGTCGAAGACTCCTACCGGCATGCGGCTGTCTCGCTGGTACGCCAGGCTCCGCGTCACCAGGCTGACATGCGGACGCAGGGTCCCGGAGGGGTTCTTCCGGTCGTATGTGTGGCAGGCGATCTTGATCTTCTTTCCGCGGGTCGCGTCCTCCATCCCTCTCGAGCAGGCGTCGTATTGCTCCTCGAGAAGGCGGCGCCTGGCGTCGTGACTCAACCACTCCGAGAACGGGTAGTTGATGGCGAACCGGCTGAGATAGTCCGCTCCCGCGGTCGTGCTCCCCGGAAACCGTCCGTAGTCCATGAGGACCCGGGCGACGTTGACCCTGTAATAGCCGTCGAGCCCGAGCGCGCCGGCCAGCCGCGAAGCAACGAGGCTTGCCCCCCAGTCGCGGTCGAGCTCGAAATGCGAGCGGATCTCGCCTGGCGCAATCGAGCTTCCGTCCTCCCGCACCAGGTACTCCGGCGGGATCCGGCTTCCGTCGTGGATCGCGTCGACGAGGATCCGGCCCCGAAATGCCTCGGGGATCTCGCCCATCGGCTCGCCCGAGGGAGGCTCGCGTGTGAAGGCTTCTCCCCCGGCGGGGGCGAAATCGCATTCCGGCGTCAGGGGCAGATTCTGGTCCATTTCCGGGAGCTCCTTCCCCATGTGTGTGTCACGAAGGCGTGGAGACTATCGGGAGGATCGAGAAGTCTCCCGCGCCGGATCAGCGAGAGTGGGCGTCCAGAACCGACGCCTCGAGCTCGGTGAAGGCCTCCCCTATGTAAGTGCCGAGGTGATCGAGGTTCGAGACCTGGTTCGTGGCGATGAGGCCGAAGAAGAGCTTGTCGGCGTAGCTGACGAGCGTGATGTTGAGGAGATTGCTCGGAGGGAGGGTGCTGATCGGGTGCATCTCGGCGAGCCTGGCGCCCGCGAGATACAAGTAGTCCTTCGGCCCGGGAACGTTGGAGACGAGCGTGTTGCTCATCGGAGGGAGCGTGTCGCTCAGATTCAGCGACTCGGCCGCCACGGCGACGAGATTGCTGAGAATCGTGTACGACTCGATCGCCTCCGGGGCGACGCTGTCGATCATGTTCCTGACGCCCCGAAGCGAGAACCCGATGTTCCGAAGCCTCACGTACGGATCGTCTGTGGGCGGCGAGAGCTCCACCTGGATGATGCCGATCTTGTTGCCCGCCCGCTTCTCGCCCGGCTGCCTGAGGTTGACCGGCATCTGGATCGTGACCGGCCGCTCGAGCTCGTACCCGTGCTCCTCGAGATACCGGCGCAAGGCCAGGTCCAGGCACGTCAAGGCGACGTGATTCAGCGTCGAGCGGGTCTTCTTTCGGATCAGGTTCACCCGGTCCATGGAGATCTCGGCACTGCAGAACTGCCGCCCCTTCGTGACCGTCCCGGTCAGCGGGGTCTTCTCCGTGGCGATGAACGGGAGGGCAATGGCGTTCTTCGTGAGATTGGCGGTCTCGAGGGCGAGCATGGCGGCGAGACGGCCGAGCCCCAGGGCCCGCCGTCCCGCGACGACCGTCCCGTCCCACAACGACTCGAGGAGCTTCCAGTTCCCCTCGTCCTCTGGCTGCTCACGCCTCACCCGCCGTTCCTGAGTCCATATGGGTCTGAGGGTGTGATCGGCGGGGGTCTTCGCGAGGCTCTCGGTTGCCCAGCGCATCATCGTGACGCCGTCCGCGCAAGCGTGATGCATCTTCTGGTAGAGGGCGAAGCGGCCCTCCGCGATCCCGTCGATGACGTGTACTTCCCAGAGCGGCCGCGAACGGTCGAGAACGGGCGTGTGGAGCCGGGCGACGAGACGGTACAGAGCCTTCCTGTCGTTCTCGTCCGGTTCCAGTTCGTGGTAGACGAGGTGCCGCCCCAGGTCGATCGACTTTGCCTCTTGCCAGCGCGGGAGCGAGGTCGGGGACAGGGAAATCACGCGGTTGAAGGGCGGCTTGACGGCCGTGTGGGTGCGGAATTCATCGAAGAGCCGCCGGGCGAACCCGGCATCGGAGCCCTCAGGCTTCTCGAAGACCATCAGCCCGGCGACGTGCTTCGGGCTGGCGGACGACTCCGTGATGAAGAACCCGAGATCCAGGAGCGACGGCGCGGCCAAGGGTCCTACTCCGGCGAAGAGGTACGGCTCTTGGAAGACCTCGAGCTCTTTCGGGCGGGACGGGAGGCCGGCGCTTCGGGCGTCCTCTTTCTGGCTGGGGCCTTCTCGGCAGTCTTCCCCGGGGCCGTGGCGGCGGTCTTTCTCCTGGCCGGAGCCTTTCTCGCGGGAGGCGCGGCGGGCGCCTGTACCGCCTCGGCCTCGGGAGTCTTCGTGACCGCCGTGCTCTTCCATGTCCGGCGGGCCTCCCGCGCGAGGGCGACGACCCTGGCGATGTCCTTGTCGGTGTGAACGCCGTTCACGCCCGAGATGGCCGCGAGCTTCATCCCGTGCTTTCTCCCGAGCTTGTAGATCTCCTTCACCTTCTCCCACTCGGTGTCGCGGCCGATCGTGAAGACCTCGAAGCGTCCCTCCAGGGCGAGGACGATCGTCTCGGCCAGGCAGGCGTAGATGACGTTCGGAGGAAGTCCGATGTGCCTGAGGCCCTTGACGGGAGTCGGGAGCTCGATCTCACCCGACTCGATCACCAGGACGTCGGGGCGCTTGACGACTTCCGAGGGCGGGAGGTCGAGAGGCCGCGCCACGTCGGTGATGACGCAACCCGGCTTGACCTTCATGATGTCGAGGACCTTCTTGCCGGCCCCCGAGGTGGAGGTGACGATCATGTCCATTTCGCCGAGAAGATCGTCGTAGCTGTCCGTGGTGAAGACCTTGGCACCGGGCGTGTCCTTGAGAATCGACTTTCGGAGAGGCTCGAGCTTGTCGAGGCTTCGGCCCGCGAGGTAGACCTCGTCGAAGGCCATGGCGAGAAGGCGGGCGCTGACCGATCCGATGGCGCCCGTCGCGCCGATGACCATCGTCTTGGCGGCGACCTTTCCCGTCTTCTTGTCGATCTCGACGAGACCCATCCGCCGCATGGCATCGGCGGCCGCCCAAAGAGCGCCGGAGGCGGAGTAGCTGTTCCCGGTCGTGATGGGGATCCGGGCGCGCCTGGCGACCGTGACACCCGCGTCGCCGACGACCTTGGTGAAGGCGCCGAGGCCCATGATCTGCGCCCCCATCTTCTCGGCCATCTCCGCCGCGGCGAGAAGCCTTCGGTAGGTGAACTCGGGGCTGTGAGAGAGCATCTGCTTCGGCGTCCCGCCGACGGTGATCAGCCACCCCTCGGCCTCCGCGCCCGCGGGGGAAACGATGTTCTCCATCTTGCAATAGACCATGGGCGGCATGTGGGCGGCCAGCGTTTCCACGCCGTCCATGAGGAACTTGGGAGTCGCCTTGGGGATCGGCAGCCCCTTGCGCAGGTACTCCTGGCTCAAGGGGTGGATGACAAAGGCGAACCGGCGGATGTTTCTGAACTTGCCCGTCGGGTGAAGGAGCCGGGGCTTGATGTCGAGCTCGTGGATGATCTCCTCGAAGTCGTCGTCGGAGACCTCCATGGCGGATCTCTCGAGCGCGGCCAGGATCATGGCTTCCACGGTGCTGATCCCGACGACGTGCTGGAAGAGCTTCGGCGACACGTCCACGACGAGGTTGACCTTCTGATCCTTGAAGAACTTCAGCCGGTCCTCGAAGATCGCCGAGGTGATCAGGGTCTTTCCGCGCAAGTTCTTCCCGTCGGCGACGGCCTTGATCTCGGCGAAGGTTCCGACGATGACGTGAGCATCCGCCGCCGCCATGCCGACTCGCTTGTTCTTCAGGCCGGTCAGCGCGGACTCGAGCAGGTCGCCCGGCCGGCCTCCGAGAAAGAGGTCCTTCCCCTTGACGTAGAGCTCGAGCTCCGAGAGCGACCCGAGGAGCATCGGAGCGCCTGTCTGGTACACGGAATCGGCGAACCTGAGGTTCTGGGTGTAGGACGACATCGCGACGGCCATGTCGTAGTTCCGGATTCCCGACAGGAAGAGGACGATGTTGTTGTTGAAGTAGTTGACGAGCTCTTTCTGCAGGTGCCGGACCGCCCGGACTTGCAAGAGACGCCTCATCGTCGCGCCGGTCGTGACGGGAACCCGGGTGACGACCTTGGTGAGCCGGAGGGTCTCCTCGTGAGTGATCGTGCGGACCCCGACGTTGTAGTGATCGCTGATCTCTCCCAGCGCCATCGCGTCGGCCTTCGCCTGCTCGCGGCGGAGGAACTCCCACGCCTTGCCCGTGTCCATGTCGGTGCCGAGGCGCCGCACGGAGAATTCCTGGCCCAGAAAGTTCGTCTCGAATTCGAAATCCTGGGCCGAAGACCCGAGGGTCACCGCTACAACCTTTTTCATCAGCTCTCTCCCTCGACCGTCGCGAGACGTCTGAGCAAAGTCCGCTCGAAATATCTGAGGCCTCCGGCAAAAGCCCGTGCGCGCAGCCCGGCATCGCTGCCCGGAATCCGGTGGCCGTGAAGTGTCTATTCTAGCCAGAATGCCCTTTCTTCGCCGCCGGATTCCGGCATCGAGGTGACGGCCCGTTCGTACCACCGGGCGGTCTCACCACCCTGTCGGGCTGCCGCGAACGTAAAATCATCGGATGGCCGACAACTCGTGGGACTGGGATTACGTCATCGTTGGTTCGGGTTTTGGCGGGAGCGTGAGCGCCCTTCGCCTCACCGAGAAGGGCTACAAAGTGCTCGTCCTGGAGAAAGGGCGGCGCTTCCTCGCCCCTGACTTCGCGAAGACGAACTGGAACCTGAAGCGCTGGATGTGGATGCCCCACCTCGGCTGCAGGGGCATCTTCAAGATGACCTACCTGGCGCACGTCACGGCCCTCTCGGGGGTCGGAGTCGGCGGGGGGTCGCTCGTTTACGCCAACACGCTGCCAGTTCCTAAGACCCCGTTTTTCGAAGCCCCCTCCTGGGGACACCTCGCGAGGTGGGAGAAGGAGCTTGCGCCGCATTACGAGACCGCTCTCAGGATGCTCGGAGCCAACAGGACCCCGTTTGTCACCCGGCCGGACGAGGTCATCCGCGAGGTCGGGCGCCAGATCGGCAGGGAGGACGGGTACGAGGCCACGAACGTGGCCGTCTTTTTCGGCAGGGAGGGGAAGGACGACAGGCCCGGTGACACGGTCCCGGATCCCTACTTCGGCGGCGACGGCCCCGAGCGGACGGCCTGCACCCGCTGCGGCGGCTGCATGGTCGGGTGCCGGCACGGGGCGAAGAACACGCTCGACAAGAACTACCTGTACCTGGCCGAAAAGCGCGGGCTGAAGATTCAGGCCGACACCGAGGTGACCTGGGTGAAACCCCTCGCCGGCGGCGGCTACGAGTTGACGACGCGGGAGCTCAACTCGCCTTTCCCCGCGTTTCGGCGGAAGTCCAAGACAACGGCCAGAAACGTCATCTTCTCGGGCGGCGCCCTCGGCTCCGTCAAGCTCCTCCTGCAGCTGAAAGAGAGCCCCGATGGTCTTCCGGGACTCTCTGCGCGCCTCGGAGACTTCGTGAGGACGAACTCAGAGGTTCTCGTCGGGGTCCTCACGACGAAGGACGAGGACCTCTCGCAGGGGGTGGCGATCGGCTCCATTCTCCACACCGACGAGCATTCCCACCTCGAGCCCGTGAGGTACCCGAAGGGATCGGGTTTCTTCCGGCCGCTGATGCTGCCCTTCGCCCCTGGCGATTCCATACCCGCGCGCTTTGCGACCGCGCTCGCCCGCGTCATCCGCAACCCCGTCAAGAGCCTCAAGGCGTTCTTCATCACCGAGTTCGCCAAGAGGACGATGATCCTCCTCTACATGAGGACGGTGGACGGCCACATCAAGTTCCGGCTCGGCCGTTCATGGCGGACGGGCTATCTCCGGGGCCTCGATAGCCAGACCGGCGAAGGGCCGGCGGCGAAGGCCTGGACCCCGGAGGCAAACGACCTGACGGAGAGGGTCAGCAAGATCCTCGATGGCTATCCGCTGAGCCTCTTGACGGAGACTTTGCTCGGCATCCCGACCACGGCCCACATCCTCGGCGGCTGTCCCATGGGGGAGTCGCCCGAAAAGGGCGTCATCGACCACCGCCACCGCGTGTTCGGCTACGACGGCCTCTATGTCATAGACGGCGCCGCGATGTCGGCTAACCCTGGCGTAAACCCGTCCCTGACGATCACGGCCCTGGCGGAGAGAGCCATGACCTTCATTCCACCCAAGGCGAACTGACCGGGCCCGTCGGGTCTCACTTCCCGTTTTCCGTCCGCTGAGCCGGCGGCTCGAACCACTTCTCCTTGGGGACGACCTTCTCGCGAGCCGGGTCTCCGAGGTAGTGGGGCGACATGATCTGGACTCCGAACTCGTTGAACGTGTCCTGGATCTTCGCGCGCAGCTCCGCGAGAACCCGGATTCTCGTCTCGGGCTTCTCGATGACGGCGTTGAGCTGGTACTCGATGTAGAAGTCGTTGAGAGCCTGCTGGAGGACGAACGGGCGAGGTTCTTTCTTCAAGCCGGCCGTGCGCTCGGCTGCGAGAATCAGGAGCGCCTCGACCTGACGCCACGGTGTGTCGTAGCCGATGGTGACACTGGTGTAGAGGATCAAGCCGTCAGGATCGGGCGTGCGGGAGTAGTTCAATGTGGTCGTCCCCGCGACGACGGTGTTCGGAATCGTGACCTCCTCTCCCTTGACCGTCCGAATCTTGGTAGCGAAGAGGCCGAGCCCCAGGACGGTCCCCTCGATGTCCCCAACCTTTATGTAGTGACCCACGCGGAAGGTCCTCGAGTACATGAGCATGAAGCCGCTCGCGAGCTGACCAACGAGCGCCGTCGACCCGAGGGAGACCATGAGTCCGACCATGACGCTGATTCCCTTGAAGGCCTCGCTGGTGCTTCCCGGCAGGTAGGGATACGCCATGATCAGGGCGAACAGCCAGAAGATGACGGTGATGATGCGCTTCGTGGGCTGCGCCGTCTCCACGAGCGTCGGGGCGGCCTCGATCCGGCCATCCTCGATCGCGCGGAAGACCATGTCAACGAGCCGGATGAGGAACCGGGTCACGGCGTAGATGATCAGGACGACGAGGAGGTTCGGAATCCAGCCCACGGCGGCAAGCGCGAGCTCCTTCAGCGTCGAGACGAGGAACTCCCGGAGCTGGTCTCCCCACGGCCGTGTGAACGCGAAACGCCTCAGGACGAACCCGACCCAGACGTACAAGAGGACGAGCTCGAGGAACCGTCCCGCAATCACCAGGGCTCGCGTGGTCGCCACGTAAAGGTGATCCGACTCGAGGAGAGTCGCGCCCGGGATCCCGGCGGCGGCGAATCTCCTCTGCGCCGCCCGCAGGGCCCTCTGGGCAAAACGGCGCCGCGACCGTTCGATGCCGATCACCAGCAGCACGAGAACGACGGTCGCCAGAACCGTGAGGCCGGCACCCTTCAGGATGTCGGGGAGGTTCCTGGACTCCCTGGCTTCAGACAGGGCCATTTCAAGACGATTGGCTGCCCTGTCCGCCGCCTGCTCGAGCGTTTCACCCCGGGCTTCGTCCACGTCCCGCGGCGTCAGGACGAATGCCGGGGTGTCACCGACCCAGAAAGCCCTTCCATACTCCTCTTCCTTGACGACGACCGGTCCCCAGACACCTCTCTCGGCGATGGCCGCGAGTCGATTGCTGGCCGCTATCGCCCTCTCCGCCGGCGGCAGGCCAAAAGTCGCGGCCCGAAGCGTCGCGACTTCTCTGTTACCCAGCCGGACAGTCCCGGGGGGGAACTTGGGCACCCCGAGCCCCTCGGGACCGGAAGCACGAGGTTCAGAAGCCGGAGCCGCTCCCGCGTCCGCCGGGACCGGCTCCTGAGCCACCGTCACGCGGCTCAGGATGGGGCCAACGACGAGAAGAAGCGCGAGGAACCGGTGAGCGGCTCCTCGCCACGGCCGGAAACGTGAAGTCTTCATGGATGGACCTCCGCGGAAGGCCATCGCGTCCGCGGCCTCTCGCGTCCGCTGATTATGAGACAGCGGCCCTCCGGTCGCGGCGCTTCCACCACCCGTGACCGGCAGCGGATCTCGGGGGCGGAATCGGACGAGCCTTCACACGGGGTGACGAGCCTTTGCGCGCATCGACTTCAGGTGGGCGAGCCGACGCCGGGACCCGCCGGCAGTCTTCAGGCCGTCGGTGTCACGGGTTCTGGCGGCTTCTCGAGGCTGTCAGCGAGGGCCCGAAGGAGGGCCGCGCCGTCGCCCCGAAACGCCGCGCCGTGCATGCAGGCGAGCGTCGTGGGGGCGAACCCGGCCAGGCGCTCCAAAACGCCGCGCGTGTTTGGCGCGTGGGCCCAGTAGTCGAGGCCGGCACGCATGGCCTCGCTCGGGCCGAGGATGTCCGACTCCGTGACGGGCGTGTGCTCGGCGCCTCCCTGGGTGAACAGGTCGCCGCAGAAAAGCGTCCCGGTGAGAGGTTCGAAGAGGAAGCCGCAGTCCCACCCGTGGGGAACGTGAGGCGCGTCGACCCAGCGCACCGAGTGCCGTCCGAGCGGGAGCGATTCGCCGTCGGCGAGCGCGATCGCTTTCCGGTCCGCGATATCGTCGACCGAGACCATGGCAGCGATCTGGCTGCACACCGGGCTCGCGCCAGGCGCGGCCGCCAGGAAGTCGTTCAGGGCGCCGCACTCGTCCGCCTCGAAGTGCGAGAAACCGACGTAACGCAGCCGCGCGAGGGGCGTGACCGCGGCAATGGCCTCGCTGACCAGGGGGAAGATCCGGCGTGGCCCCGTGTGGAAGAGCATCGACTGCTCGTCCACGATCAGGTACTGGTTGAAGGTGAACCCCCCCGGCACAGCGTCAACCGGCGTGCTGATCCGGAAGATGCCCTCGGCCACTTCGTCGATTCTCGTTCGTGACTGTTGATTCGTGATCATTTCCGAGTCTCCTTGCGCAGGAGGTGTAACGAGGTGGCGCACCGTTACACCTCCCTTCCGAAGGGACGCCCGAGATATGCTTTCGGAGCCTTGCAGCAGGAAGAAGTCGGAGGGGACACGAGCGACGGCGCTCTGGCACGTCGCGTCGCGGAGGGAAACACCGCGGCCGAGTCGGAGCTGTACCGCCGGCTCGCGCCGCGGGTTCGCCTCTACGGCCTCCGGCACCTGCGAGACGCGGCCGCGGCCGACGACTTGGTCCAGGACGTTCTCCTGATGGCCTTCGAGACTCTTCGAGACGGAGGCGTGCGCGATCCCGAGCGCTTCACTTCTTTCGTTCTCGGCTCTTGCCGCCGCTTCGTGGCCGATCTGAGGCGCGGGACCGCGAGGCGGCGGGGGCTGCTCGAGCGCTTCGGCTCCGTTCTGGCTCCGCCACCACCCGCCGAGGAGGCACCCATGGATCTCGATCACCTGGCCCGATGTCTCGAAGGCCTGCCGGAGAGGGATCGCAGCGTGATCGTCCTGACCTTTTACGCCGAGGCCGCCTCCGAGGAGATCGGTTCCGAGCTGGGGCTCAAGCCGGGCAACGTGCGCGTCGTGCGGCACCGCGCCCTGGCGCGACTCCGGGCCTGTCTGGAGGCGGAGCCGTGAGCCCCCCCTGCGACGGGACCCTGGACCTCGCGACCCTCGCGAGCTACTGGCTCGGGGAGCTCCCGGCGTCCGACTCCGACCAGCTCGAGGAGCACCTGTTCGCGTGTGAAGGCTGCAGCCGCCGCCTGCGCGCACTCGTGAGCCTGGGCGACGGGGTGCGCCGGCTGGCGCGCCGGGGCGCGGTCCAGGTCGTGGTCACCCCCTCCTTCCTCGAGGCGGCCCTCCGCGCGGGACTTCGAGTCCGGGAGTACACCGTCCCCCCCGGCGGGCGAGTCGCCTGCACCGTCACGGCGCAGGACGACCTGCTCGTCGGCCGCATGAGGGCCGACTTCAGTGGCGTTTCACGTCTCGACGTGCTGGTGGAGATGGCGGGTCAGGCCCCTGGGAGGATCGAGGACGTCCCGGTCCGTCCGGAAGCCGGGGAACTCATCTTGGCGCAGGCAATGCCCGCGGCGCGTGCCCTGGGCCGGGCTGTTCTTCGCTACCGTCTGGTCGCGCGCGGCGACGGGCGCGAGCGCGTCCTGGGCGAATACACGTTCGACCACACCCCGACGCCATCCTGAATGCCAGCATTGAATTGCAGCGGAATCAGCGGACATCGAGCCATGTAGGTACGAGGGAGGGAGTACCCCCATGGCAATTCCAACCCGGCCGGTTGATTCGGATTCAGATCGAGGGCCGATCTGACGGTGCTCTTCACTTCACGAGAGCCTTCGCCGCCGACCGGACTTCCCGGTCCATGGTGCCGCCTTCCGCGATGGCGCGAAGGGCATCGCGGGCGAAGTCGAGGCGAGAAGGGTCCGTGACCCGGCTCAGCTCCATGACTGCCCGCCTCTGCTCCCACTGCTTTCCCGCCAGCCAGCCGAGAAGCGGAGCCCGTGCGAGATCCTGCTCGAGGATGAGGAGGCTCACCGCCGCGGAGATCTGGACGCTGACTTCCAGATCCGCCAGGAGGTTCTTCAGGATGACCACGTTCCGCCCGGCGTCACTCGGCGCGCACTCCGCGAGACGTGCCGCCGCCTCCGTGCGCGCGTTGGTCTCCTTGTTGCCAGCAAGGGTCCGGTAGAAGTCCTGCGATACGGCCGGCCCGATCGCGCGCACCGCCTCCAGGATCATCCGCGGCGTGAGGCGATTCTCGTACGGACTGGGGTCGTCGGAAGGCAACAGCGCTGCCTGCTTCAACTCGGTCCACTCGGCCCCGAGGGCATCGAGGTTCGCGATCGATGCATATTGCGCGCTCGCCTCGGCCCCCGATTGCGATCCGCGGAACCCCACCCCGCGCCGGCGCCTCTCGTCGCTCTGCGCTTCGGCCCAGAGCCCGGCGAGCGCCGGCAGTGCCTCACTTGCCTTCAGCGCTCCAAGCGCCCGGACAATCGAGGCGCGCGAGAGCCCGCTCTCGAGATCCAGCGCACGAAGAAGAGGCGCGATCGAGGAAGCGTCACCGAGCGCACCGCAGGCGCGCGCCGCGTTTGACCTCACGACGCGGTCCATGCTCCTCAACGAGTCGTGCAGGGCCGGCAGCATTCCCTTGCCAGCGTGCCGGAAGACGGCTTCGGTGAAGAGGATGCCGGCGGCTTCCCGGGCACGGAGAAGAGTCGCAACCGCGTCCGGATGAGTCAGGAGCGAGCGACCGAGGTCGCCGAGCACGCTGGCGTATTCCGTCTCGCCCGGCGGGTGCAAGTTTGGAGGATTCTCGACGAGAACCGCGAAGATGCGTGCGTCCGCGCGGGGGGCCAGGGCGGTGTACAGCTCCCGGTGGTCCTGCCAGGTCAGGGTACTCGATGCCCCGAGCGGGATGCCGCCCCAGCCGGCTCTCGTCAGGATCTCGCGCAGGAACGAGGAATCTGGCACAGACCCCTGCCGGCAGAGCATCACGGTCGCGAGCGCCCGGATCTCGCGCTCCGGGTCGGCGAGACGCTCCTTCGTGGCGTCGACGAAGCGCTCCTGAGCGGGAAGGCGGGAGAGTGCGTAGAGCGCCGTACTTCGCACCCTCGGCTCCGGGTCGTGAAGGCACCTCAGCAGCTCCGGGACGTACTGCCTCGAAAGATCGCTCCACCGGTAGAGCGCCTCGACGACGCGGGCCCGGTAGAGCGGGTTGCGGTCCGCGAGTCCTCGCACCACGTCCTCTCTCGTCGTCCCGTCCACCGGTCGCCGCTCGGCGTCCTCGAGCTGCCTGAGGCGTTCCGACCGAACCCTGATGACCTCCTCACGCCTCCGCGGCTTCTCCGTCACGTCGTCCTTGGCGATCAGGAGGCCTCGCGTGCCCGCGATGAGTTCCGGATGTCCGGAGTTCATCTGCAGCAGGTTCCCTCCCAGAACTGGCATTGGCGGGGGGCGCGCGCCTTTCGGAGGAGCCGCATCAGGGTGGGCCTCCGCGCCTGTGACGCGCCCCGATCGCGTGTCGAGCACAAAACAGCGATACGTCGGGCCCAGGACGTGAAGCCGGTCTCCTTCAGCGGCAAGCCTGTAGACCCTGTCGCTCTCGGAACGGTCCCGGGCCGGGAGAACCTCCACCTGCACCAGACCTCTGCGCAGGTCGTACGCCGCGAGGCCGCCGGTTTTTTCGATGCGATCACACGCGATGTACAGCCTCTCTCCGATGCGCACGGCGTCTTCGACGGCGTTGGAGGGGAGCCCGTCAGAGACCGTTATCTGCTTGGCGACATTCCCGTCAGGCATGGAGAGGATCGTGAGCCCGCCGTTTGTACAGACATAGGCCCGGTCGCCGTCCCGGACGAGCTTCCTGACTTGCGAACCAGCGAGAGATTCCAGCGAGGCGCCGATCCGCCTCCACTGTCGCGCGGCGGTGTCCACGAAGAAGAGACCGCCTTCGAGGTCAGCCGCCTCGATGTTTCCCTCAACGTGGTAGCCGAAATCGGACCTGAGCGCGTTGCCGACCAGATAGCCCTCTCCCGGCAGCGCGACGAAACTCAGACGCGGGTCACCGATGCCCCGGAGTTCGAGCTTCACATCGCGGAGTGCCTGCCGTAGCGGCGCGACCGCCCGCGGCACGTCCCCGCGGTGCCGCGTGAGTGCCCCGTTGTTCCGGTCGTAGACGAGGACGTGCGGGTTTGGTCCCGTCCGCCACATGATTCCCTTCTCCGAGAACCAGACGCGCCCATCCTTCTCTCCAAGGAGCACGAACGGGTCGTCCTGGCGGGGTTGGCCACGGACGGGCTCGGTGACCGGCAGCACCTTCAGCGTGAGCGTGGACACGTCGAGGATCGCCGGTCGATGCCCCACTCCCTCGACGAGGACGTCGGCCCAGACCTCGTCCTCCGTCGCGCCGATCAGGCGCCATTCCCGTCCGACACCCTCGATCGCCCTGAATTCATCGGTGGCCGGGTCGTAGATGGCCTTGCTCGAAAAGAGCCGCCCCCTGCCGGTGAAGAGGCCCGGTTCGAGGTCCGCGAAATGCCGTGCTTTCCGGCTCTTCGGGTCATACCGGTAGATCCCGATGCCCTGCAGGGTCCGCGCTGTAGACATCCAGAGGTGGTCTTTCCACCACAGGAGTTCCTCGATCGGGAACTCGATGTGGACGTTCTCTTGTCGCGTGATTCCGTCGGAGCCTGTGGATGTTTCGACGCGATCCCGCGTCTCGCCATCGGCTGCCTCCACCGCCACACGGACGAGCCGCGGAGTGTCGCCCTCGGGGGCTTCCACGCGGTAGAGCCCGTCCCGCGTCCCGGCATAGAGCCCGGCCGGCGTGCTCACGAGCGCCGTCACGCCCGCGCCCGTCGGCACCTGGAGAATCTCCAGCCGTGGACCCGGCGTCTCGCGGTAACGAACGAGGCCCCACGACGTGCCGACCCAGACCAATCCGGTGGTCCCCGCGCGGTCGCCCCATCGCGCGCCAGGCGCGATGGCCCACACGTCGTCGCGGCTCGCGAGGATGCGAACGCCTTCCTCGGCGCCGAGCGTGCGGACCTTCACCGCCACGTATTCCGTCTCGGGCCGCCGGTCGCGCTTGACGCGATTGCCGTTTCTAGAGATCTGCACGGTCCGGAGCTGGGTTTGCAGCGGAATGCTCCCGGACTTCTCGATCACGGCCGCGGCTCGTTCGAGGTCCTCCGGTCTCCTCAGGTGGGCGAGGAAGACATAGAGGCAGTTCAGGGTGTCCTGCAGGGGAAAGTCGCTCGGGCGCCGCGTCCATTCGATGCTCGGCGTGACGAGGGCGCCTTCCTTGCGCGAGAACGGCCGCTCGCCTTCCAGGATCCGGAAGCCGAGGGCGAGAAGCCGGGACTCCTCCCCCGGCAGGCGCTCGTACAGTCGCAAGAGGCGGTATGCGAGATCGTAGTGATTGCGAAAGCGCGTGCGCCTTTGCGCTTCCGTTTCCGCCGCGAAATGCGGTAGGTACTGGTACTCGAGCAGGTCCTCCAGAGAAGAGATGTAGGCGGGCCCCTCCGCGATTCCCTTGGCGTCGAGGAGTTCCAGCCGGCTCTGCGCATCCTGCGGCTTTGCCTCGACCAGCGCTTCGAGAAGTGCAATGTGGTCCGCGCTCCCAACCTTTCGGAACCGTTCCTTCCACTGGTCGAGCCTTCCCGGCTCGTCCGACCGGACCACCTTCTGCCACGAGGCGAGGGCGCGAATCGCCCCCGCGCGGTCACCAGCCATCCAGCAGAGGTTCGCCTTCGAGGTAGGCTGCGTCGCTTCGGCGGCGTGCTCCCGGATCCAGGACAGGGCGCGCGCCTCTTCTCCCGCCGTCCGGAAGCGGGCCAGTGTCCGCTCGATCGCATCGAGGCTGTGAACATTCGTTTCGAGCAGGAGTAGATCCAGGTCCAGCACGCGGGCGGTATTCCCCATCGCTGCGTACAGGCGCTGCAGCCGGCCGAGGATCTCCTGACTGAAGGCGACAGGATTGTCCGCGATGATGGGTCCGCCCCTCTGCGCCATCATCGAGTCTTGGTAGTCCTCCTCTTCCGCGTCGGGAAGGGACGGCTTCGTGTACGGCATTGCGAGAGCCTTCTCGTATTCGGCGACGGCCTCGGGGAGCCTGGCCGAGTCCTCGAAGGCCCTACCGCGACGGCACGCAGTCGTGAGCGCGTCGAGTTGGGCCTTCTCGATGTACTCGAGTTCCAGGGCGAGGGCGTCCGCCTTCCTTCCCTCGATGATCCGGATCCGCGCGAGCACGCGGCGTGCCCCGTTCTCACCCGCGGCTATGCGGCCCTCGAAGAAGCGGCCGAACTGGTCCGCTTGACCTGCGAGCGCGAACTCGCCGTAGGCCAGGCGGAGGAACTCCTTCCGAGAGATGCCGGCCGAAGCGCGCCACAGGGTCCGGCGGGCCCGTGACTCGACTCGCTCGGGGTACGGTGCCGGCGCGCCCGCCGGGAGCGGTTCGCGCCAGGGGACGGACGGGTTGCGGTCCATGTCCATTTCGGCTGCAGCTTCCAGGAGAAGCCGCAGCGCGCCGTCCGTGTCGCCCCGACGCTTCAGGAAGTAGGCGTAGTCGAGCGCGAACAGCAAGCCCTTCCCGTCGAACCCCGCTGGGGTAAGGATGAATCGAGGCATCGGCGCGGAAGGCGGTGTGGGGAGATGGTCGCGTTCGATCACCACGCGCGGACACGTGTTGGCGCGGTGGATCCGCCACACACGCGCGAACTCGTTTGCTGCATCGCTTACGGCCTCGAGAGCGATGAACCGCCGGAGCAGCCAGTTGTCGCGGTGGCTTCCGGGACCAACGACCAGGGGTTCGACCGGCAGCGGTTCGAAGGCGTCCTCCCCGCTGCCGGGCCGCGGGAGGGGTGGTTCCACCGGGTAGTCGTCCGGGTCGAGCCCCGCGGCCACCAGGCGATAGCAGGTGAGAGCTTTCTCCTTCTCTCCCAGGGCTAGGCGGAGGTCGCCTTCGACGAGCTTCACGCGATGGCGACTCACTCCCCCGAGCGGCACGACGAGAGGAAGAAACTCAGCGGGGTGGGGCCGCGCGATCCGCACCGCCAGGTGTTCCTGTCCCGGTGTTGTCGCATACCGGCAGAACGCCTCCTCGGCGCTCTCCACCGCGTTTGGCGTCGAGCCCGGCAGCAGCATCGGAGCGAGGACGACGAGAAAGGCGACCGTCGATGGCGTTGCACGCATCACGCTTGATTCTGATACGCACCGGCCCGTCGATCCGTTGACTCTGCTTCACCAGCCAGTGCCCGAACCCGCGCACCCAGCTCGCACATCCGGTCTCGATGCCCGCGGCCAGCCGACCAGGCTCGACCACGCCGGGACCCTTCTCGTCCACCGCGATCCAGTCCTTCCTGGCTGGATCGCTCAGCCATCCGCAGGGGAGAGGATGATCTCCATACCTGGCCGAGGGCGAAGGATCTGAGCCGCCGCGCGGCTCCAGGCGTGGCCGTCGGCGAACTCAGGTTCGAGCAAGGCGATGGGCCGCGTCAGTCGAGCGCCATTGCTGCCTTGAGGCCGCCGTCCACCGACGCGAGGTCTTCCCCGCCAACAGAGCCAATCAGCTCCGTCAACTTACTTCGATCCAGGGTTGTGACCTGGTGGCAGAGAACTACGCTGGGTTCTCTGAGGCCTCCGCAGCCCGCCGCGAGACCAATGGCGGTGGGCCCCCTCCTCGCCTGACGTTCCGAGGTAGAGATCGGAACAACGATGACCGATCTCCAGCCCGGGGTCCTGTTGAAGGCATCGTGCGAGACCACGATGACGGGCCGCGTTCCTCTCTGTTCCGAACCTGACCGCGGCTCGACATTGGCCCAGAAGACATCGCCGCGCTTCATCGCCCGTTCTCCGTCTCCAGCCAGGACGCGATCGACGACGCCTCCAGAGAAGCGTCGAGATCACTCTCTGTACCGGCCATCTGGGCCGCGTACGCGGCGATGGCCTCGGCGACCGCCTGCCGCCGGCGTTCCTTGAGCCAGGCTTCGATGGCCTCGCGAGCGAGTTGTGTCGCAGGGACATTTACCTGCTCGGCGATTTCTCGGAGTCTTTCATACGTTTCGGCAGAGAGCGGAAGGTGGAAGTTCTTCCGAGCAACGGATGCCATGGCGTCTCCTATGCCATCAAATTATGGCACGATTGATGAACCACCTCGCGGTCCGACCTTCTCATCTTCTCGGCGAAACCCGCCTTGCCATGGCTTCGCCAGATGGGAACATGGCTGGCTCCCATCGAGTTAGCCCGGATTCCGGCTCTGCCGCCAGAGACGAAGAAGGCCCACCTTCCGAACCCGGACGCCTGTCCTTCCACCGCGAGCGGCGTTGCGGATCCCGTCACCAAGATTCGGCGTTAGCAAGCTAACCGAACACGATGCCCAGACGCTGGACCTCCGGAAACTCAGGGCCAAGGTGCAGTTCGGTCCCTCTCTCGGGATCCTGACGACAGTGATGGCGGCCTACATGTCGGCAGACGCGGGCGCAACAGAGCTGTGATCTTCATCATGGCGGGATCCGTCTTCGGGAGTTATGTTTAGTGAGACAGAGTCGCGAAAACGGAGGCAATACCATGTTCGCCAACACCGGGCGTACCGGATGCAGGATTCTCCTCGTCCTTTTCCTGGCTTCGCCGGCCATGGCCATTACGGACACACCGGGCGGGGAGCCGTGTGTTCCGGGGCGAGCGGCAGTCGTGGACGCGGCGACCCCTGTCACCGCGGCGGAGGCGCTGCCGAATCCGATCCTCTTCGTCACCCAGGTGCCCCTTCCATCTGACTTCACCACGGTGGCATCGGTGTTCGGGAACCACCAAGGGCCGGTCGCAATGGCTCCCAGGGGCGGCGACCTGTACATCCTCTACCCCGATGGCACGCTCAAGAACCTGACGCAAGCCGCGGGCTACGGCATGGACGGATTCCAGGGCGCGACCTCCATTGCCGTGCGCGAGCCGGCGGTCCACTGGAGCGGGACGAAGGCGCTCTTCTCGATGATCATCGGCGCGCCGGTGCAGCAATACGTCTGGGAAACCTACACCTGGCAGCTCTACGAGATCACCGGCCTCGGGAAGAACGACACGCCCGTCATCACGAAAGTGGCGAATCAGCCGGGGGGCTTCAACAACGTGGCCCCGCTGTACGGTACGGACGAGCGGATCCTCTTCACCTCCGATCGCCCCCGCTCTGGCGAGTTGCACCTCTACCCGCAGCTCGACGAGTACGAGGAGGCGCCCACGGTGACGGGTCTCTGGAGTCTCGACCCGTCGAGCAGCGACCTGCGGCTCCTGAACCACTCGCCCTCGGGCGTCTTCTCGCCCACGCTCGACAGCTACGGCCGGGTTGTGTTCACCCGCTGGGACCACCTGCAGCGCGACCAGCAGGCCGACGCCGATTTCGAGAATGACGTCTACGGCACCTTCAACTATGCCTCCGAGAGCGCGACGGCCGCCCGGCTCGACAGCCGGGCCGAGGTCTTCCCGGAGCCTCGCTCCTCCCGCCTCGATCTGCTGCAAGGAACGAACCTGGCCGGCCACAGCCTCAATCACTTCTTTCCGTGGCAGATCCGCGAGGACGGGACCGAAGAAGAGACGCTGAACCACATCGGCCGGCACGAGTTGCACAGCTACTTCAACCTGAGCCTGACGGACGATCCGAACCTCACCGAGTTCATCTTCGGCGGTGTTCCACGGACGAATCCACGCTCGATCAACAACATGCTCCAGATCAAGGAAGACCCGACGCGCCCCGGGACGTATGTCGCCATCGACGCCCCCGAGTTCTACACGCACGCGGCCGGGCAGATCATCTCCCTCACGGCGCCGCCGGAGCAGCCCGCGGACCAGGTCGCTGTGACCTATGTCACGCATCGCGACACCGCAGGAGTCACCGACGGCACACCTTCGGCGAACCACTCGGGCTTCTACCGGAACCCGCTGCCTCTTTCGTCCGGGCAGATCATCGCTGCCCACACCGCCGAGACCCGCGCTGACGCGAACGAAGGGACCCGCGCGAGCCCGCTCTCGCGCTACGACTTCCGGATGAAGACGCTGAAGGTGTCAGGAAGCGTCTTCGTCGCAGACCAGCCGCTCACGCAGGGCATCTCGAAGAGCATTTCGTACTGGGACCCAGATGTCCTCGTCAGCTACAACGGCCTTCTGTGGGAACTCGACCCCGTGGAGGTGCGTGCACGGACGAAGCCGGCAGTGGCGACGTCCGGCCTCGAGCCGCCGGAACAGGCGGTCTTCACGGAGGAGGGCGTAGACCTGAACGTGTTCAGGAGTTACATGAGGCAGAACGGTCTGTCCCTTATCGTCAGCCGGAACATCACCACACGTGACGTGGCCGACCGGCAGCAGCCCTTCAACCTGCGAGTGCCCGGCTCGAGCATCCAGACGATCGGCGCGTCCGGCAAGGTCTACGACGTCCCGTTCCTCCAGCTCTTCCAGGCCGATCAGATCCGCGGCCTTGGTGGCACGGAACAACCGCGTGCCGGAAGGCGCGTGCTGGCGCAGCTGCTGCACGAACCCGCCGTGAAGAACCCGCCGCTTGCGACAGGCCCCGCGGCCAGCGTGAAGGTGGCGGCGGACGGCTCGGCGGCCGCGTTCGTCCCGTCCCACCGGGCCACGACCTGGCAGCTTACCGACGGCGCGGGAACCGGCGTCGTCCGTGAGCGCTACTGGCTGACGTTCCAGCCGGGCGAGATCCGCCTCTGCACGTCTTGCCACGGTCTCAACTCGAAGGACCAGGCGAACGGTACGCGGCCCGAGAACAAGCCCGAGGCGCTTCGTGAGCTTCTGCGGTACTGGAAGTCGTGTCCAGGGCCAGCGACAGCCGTTTCCCCGGCCCCGGGAGCCACCGGGTACGTGGGAGGAACCCTCACGTGGTCTGATCCGGGCAGCTCATACTTCGACGTCTACTTCGACACCGTCAATCCGCCAGAGAAGAAGATCACCTCGACGACCTACAGCAGTGCCAAGATTCCCGTCTATTTTCCGAACCAGACCTACTACTGGAGAGTCGTCGCTTGCGGGTTGACCCCCTCGAACGTGTTCTCGTTCACGACGGGTGCTTGTCCCTGGACGGGCAGCGCGCCACAACTTCTGACGCCAGCCAACAACTCCCCAGGAGCCGGAACTCAGCTCGACCTGACCTGGCAAGCCGTTCCGGGTGCCGCGCATTACGCGGTTTACCTCGGCACGGCGGACCCGCCGGTCGTTCTGTATCGAGACGTCAGCGCCCCATCGACCTCACTCTCTGTCAGGGTGAACCCCGGTTCAACCTATTTCTGGCGTGTCGTGGCGTATCCAGGTTGCAGCTCGTCGGCCGCGGTCTCGTCGCCGACTCTGAAGTTCACTACCGGACCCGGTAGCGCCTACCTGTGGGGGATTTCTCCCGGATTCGTGAACCGATGGGTGGGTGGGACCTTCCAGATCACTGGCAGTGGGCTTTCCGGGAAGGGGTTCTTTACCGACCGTCTCGGGCAGGATGCTGGAGCGCTGAACGTGTCCTCCGCTTCTGACTCGCTCGTCACGGTGGGATTGAGCGCAAGGCCATCGGCGGCGGCGGGAAGGTACGACATCGGAGTCCTGGACCCGATCCGCGGGGAGGCGGGACGCCTCAACGGGGTCCTGGCCGTGCGAGCCTTCACCGATGTCACGGAGTCGGAGTTCTACTTCGAGTCCTCTGACCGGATAACAACCGTGGGGGTCATGGAGGCCGATTTCGACAGCCTGACGGAAGGCCCGCAGTTCGCACCTTCGACGACCGTCACCAGGGCGGAGATGGCCGACTACCTGGCGAAGGCGTACCAGTGGTGGCGTTCCGGCTCGACGGCCCTTCCGCCGGCGACATGTGTCCCGAGCGGCGCAGGCTCAACTGATTTTCCTGACGTCCCCTGTAGCCATCCGCGCTGGCTCCCGATCCACTGGATCAAGCAATGGGGAGTCACTTCGGGTGCGCCTTGTCCTCAGGGCGTCTGCTTCCTCCCCGCCAATTCCCTGACACGCGGCGAAATGGTGACCTTCCTTGAAAGGCTCAAGCAGGGGAGCCTACTGGCCAATCTGCTCGTGACGGCTGGCGAGACGGACCCAGGGTGCGCCCAGCCTTGGCCTACATGCTCGGGCTGGACAGACCCAGGCATGCAGACTGCCCAGTGGCCGCGACGCGAAGTCAACGTCGCCTTTTCCGATCGGTTGACGGCGGGCTGTGCGGGATCGCCAGGCAACGGGCTCACGATGTGCGTCCTCAACAACGTCACCCGGGGCGAGATCGGCGAATTCCTGGCGCGCGTCATCGGGCTCGTCCCGAATCCATGAAGCGGGGACCGATTCACCGGGGAACGCCAGCGCGCATCCGGAAACGAATCCAGTCCTTTCGGCCAGCCGTGAACGACGAGGCTCTGCTTCGTGAACTCACGGCCCGCATGGCGGAGCTGTGAGCCGCCGCTGCGCCGGAGCGGCTCCAGTGGATCCGGGCGCAGGCGGGGCAGACCGTGCTCTTCATCCACGCCGACGACGTTGACCACCTTCGGTAGGATGCCGGGTACACCACCGTCGTCTGGCGCGACACCGGGAATCCGCGAGAGGCGGTGGTCCGCACTCCCCTGAAGGAACTCGCCACCCGTCTCGACCCTTCGCGTTTCGTGCAGGTTCACCGTTCCGCCGTCGTCAGCCTGCACGCAATCCGGCATGTCAAGAGGCTCGACAACGAGACAGCCGTGATTCACCTCGAGGGACGAACCGAGACCCTCGCGGTCAGCTGGTCCTTCTTGCGCCTCTTCCGGCAGATGTAGCCTCCCCGTCCGTCGTCCCAGGTCGCATCTCGCCAGGCAGATTCCTCCGTTCGTCGCACTCGCCCCGCCGGCGTGGCCCCT
Source organism: Thermoanaerobaculia bacterium (assembly GCA_022071945.1). Classification (GTDB taxonomy): domain Bacteria; phylum Acidobacteriota; class Thermoanaerobaculia; order UBA5066; family UBA5066; genus JAJVIN01. The sequence goes on from JAJVIN010000048.1 coordinate 21,943, forward strand.
GCTGGCGATACTCCTGCCTACAACGGCTCGAACCGGAGGAAGGATCGCCGATGCATGACGTTTCACGTGTGCGGCTCTACATTCTGCGTGCAGCGTGCCTGCTCATTGTCATTGGCCTGGGGGCTGACATCTGGCCGTCGCTTCTCTTCCATCAGGGTCCGTGGAAGGCTGCCAGCAGCGCCGTCTCGATGCCCGGTGGCTCTGCGCTCGCCTGTGCCCTCGGGATCCGGTACCCGTGGGGGGAGCGAAGGAATGACCTGCTCATGAATCCCGCGGGCGCTGACGTCTCCTCCATGGAGGACCTTCGTGACAGCGAGAGGTTGTTCCCTCCCGTGAACTTCGACGCGACCCAGCTCCCATTGATAGAAAGAGGAGTATTCATCACATGACACGTGTTGCAAGAATCGTCCTGGCCGTGCTGGCGGGTGCTGTCGCTGGCAGTCTCGTCAACATGGGGCTGGTCAACATCGGCCCCTTCGTCGTTCCGCTTCCCGAGGGCGCCGCCTTGCTCTCTTCTGCCCGCTTGCGCACATCCGAATCTATGTAGTTGAATGCCCGGTGTGGAGTCGGGCAATGGTGATCCTTCGGCGGGATCGAGGATGAGCGGCGCGAGCATGCACGCCATCGTGCGACGGCGGTATGGGACACCCGACGTGCTGTCGTACGAGGAAATCCCTCGCCCCCTCGCCGGCGAACACGACGTCCTGGTCCGGGTGTGCGCGGCCGGAGCGAGCATCGGTGACCACCTCATCGTCACCGGGAAGCCCTACGTGGTTCGCCCCGCGATCGGAGGCTTGATCCGACCCGGGCACCTGGTGCCGGGCTCGGCCATGGCCGGGCGCGTCGAAGCGGCCGGCGCCAAGGTCACCACGCTCCGGCCTGGCGATGAGGTGTTTGGCGAGACCACCACCGGCGCGTTCGCGGAATACGTCGTCGTCCGTGCGGACCGGCTCGCGCCGAAGCCACGCAACCAGTCGTTCGAGGAAGCGGCCGCCACGCCCTGGGCCGTCACACCCTTGCAGGCGCTGCGCGACGCCGGGGTCGTGAAAGCGGGTCACCGCGTGGTGATCAACGGCGCGTCCGGCGGCGTGGGCAGCTGGGCTGTCCAGATTGCCAGGGTATTCGGCGCTCATGTGACGGCGGTCTGCAGCACGCGCAACGTGGCCCGCATGCGCGCCCTCGGCGCCGACGATGTGATCGACTACACGACGACCGACTTCGTCACCGGCGGACCGCGCTTCGACGTGATGCTGGACACAGTCGGCAATCGTTCCCTGTTGGACTGCCGGCGCGTGCTCGTCCCGACCGGGACGTTCGTTTCGATATCGGGTGGCAGCTCCGGCCTGCGCTGGATGCGGCGGCTGGCGGCGATGATTCTGATCTCGAGCGTCTCGACCAGAAAACTGAGGCCCTTCATCGTCTCGCTCAACCAGAAGGATCTGCTGGTGCTGAAAGAGCTGGTCGAGGCCGGCAAGATCAAGCCGGCGATCGACCGCCGCTACGCGCTCCGCGACACGGCCGACGCGCTGCGGCACGTGGGCGAAGGACACGCGCAGGGGCAGACCGTAATCCAGGTGTAACGCCGGCCTTCCCGGCACAACGGCATTGACACGACGGCGCCTTCTCGATACCTATCTCGAATCAGGCCTGTTGCGCGGGCGCTCTGCCGCGCTCAGGGATGGCGCCGCGAAGCAACAGGATGGCGATGAGCATCCCGAGCGCGACGTCGATCGACCCGCAGAACGCCGGCCAGAACGCCGGCATGCCAGGGTTCGAGATCAGGTGGGGGTGCACCACCCAGTCGAAGACTCCGTGACCGGCGATCCCGGCCGCGACCCACCACAGGCTGGTACGGAACCCGACGATCGCGACGACGACGAACACCGTCGCCGCAATCAATTCACTCGACAGTGCCTGCGCTCCGCCCATGGTCGCGAACAGGACGTAATACGCCGCGATCACGATCAGCGTGACCGGATAGAGCGCGCGGTCGCGGTCGAGACCCGATAGCCGTCCCAGGGCGACGATGGCCGGCGCGAGTGTGATGCCGATGATCACCGGTGCTGTGAACAAGCGGTAGGAGGTTACCATCCGGTCTGCTGGTGATCTGGAGAACCCGTCTGTCCGGCGCCGTCGCGAGGTGCTGCACACCATATCGCCGGCCCACCGGAGCCGGCTTCCTCCAGGCCTTCTCGGCGCGGTCAGGATTTCCGGATCACTCCGTCAGGTTCGAGGAGAGCGACGAAGGGGTAGATGTCACGCTGGGCGCAAAACGCGACATCCTCGCGCAGGGCAGGGATGGCAAGCAGTCTCTTCCCGTTGCGCGACGACCGGAGGGCCCCGGCCACATCGCCGCCGAAGGAGGAGTAGATCCGGCGTGCGATGTAGGCGCCATCCGAGGCATTCGAGGGGCCGCTCGCTGGCCAGAGGGCATCGCAAAAAGCCCCAGCCGCGATGACGTCTTCCAGCGCGGGCTCATGCTCGGTTCCCGCGCAAACGAGGATGATGCGCTCTGGCTTCCTGGCTTCCAGCCACTGGATGGTGGCACCGAGATTCAGGAAGGAGGCAACCAGTGTGGATGCGGCCTTCTCGGAAGCGCGGAGAGCCCGTGTCCCGTTGGTCGTTGTCATGACGAGCGTCCGGTCCCTTACGGCTTCGGAGGTGAACTCGCGGGGCGAGTTCCCAAGATCGAAATCCACGCTGCCGGTCAATTCCGCCGTGATCCTCAATCCCCCTCGCTCGCCTGCCAGAAGCGCCTGCGGTGTGGCCGTCTTGTGAGTCAGGGCCTCCTCGATCTCTCCAGCGGGCACGATTCCGCGTGCTCCGTTGGCGAGGCCCGTCACCATGCTGCTGGTGGCCCTCAGGATGTCGAGGACCACGCAGACGGCCCCGCTGAGATCGCGCCGGCTCAGTACGGCAAACTCGGCGGGAGAGAGGGTGGCTTCGAAAACGGTGTCCACGGTCTCATTCTATGGCGCTGCGCGGTCCCTCGGGGCTGAATGCGCGGAAAGCCACGGTGATCTGTCTGCCGCGCATCGTTGTAGATGTGATGAAGGCGCGGAGAGCCGGCATCTTCTCCGAGATTCTCGTCGGTGCTAGGCCTAGAACCGGCGTGATCCCCGGCTCGTTGAGATGGAGTTGATAGTGGAAACGCCCATTCCCAGACGGTTTAAGATTAGGTTGCGACACAAAATCTGAGACCGAAGGGTGGGCGTTTCGAG
>JAJVIN010000009.1 GCA_022071945.1 Thermoanaerobaculia bacterium
CACGGTGCCTGTTGCCGTGTCGCCGCTGTAGAGGATCTTCGGCGTCAGGGAGAGGGTCGAGAGGGCAAGAGGGCTCACCGTGAGGTTCCCTGTCACCGTGCCTCCCGCCGAGATCGTCACCGGCGTGGGGGCGAGGGGATAGCCAGTTGTAACGGTGAAGGTGCCCGTGAGAGTCCCCGCCGCGACCAGCGCGCTGGGTGGCACCGAGGCGTTCACCGGATCCGAGCTCGACAGGGAAACGCTGTAGCCCGAGGGGGCCGGACCGCTGATGGTGACCGTTCCCGTCGTCGTCTGCCCGGGGCCGGGATTGGGATTCGCGAAAGACAGCGACAGGACCGCGGGCGGGTTCACGGCCAACGGCGCTGCCTTCGATTGACCACTCGCCGTCGCCGTGATCGTGGCCAGCGTCTGAGTGGAGACCGGACTCGTCGTGACGGTGAAGGTCGTCGAGGTCTCGCCCTGAGGGAGGGAGACCGAGGCCGGAACCCCTGCCGCCGCGCTGTCGCTCGCGAGGGTCACCGTCGTTCCGCCAGCCGGAGCCGGAGGATCGATCGTGACAGTTCCCAGCGCCGGTTCGCTCCCCGTAACCGAGGAGGGCGAGATCGCGAGGGAGGCCGGGACCGAGGCGACGTTCATCGTCACGTTCCGCTGCACGAGGAAGCTCGCTCCGGACTGCGTCACCACTTCCACGGTGATCGTCACCGGGCCGTTCGGGATCGCTCCCGCGACCGTGAAGACGACGCTCCTCCCATCAACCGCGTAGACCGGCGTCACCGCCGTCAGGTTCCCGGCCGAGACCCACGGCCAGGCCCGCAGGAGCGTGTCGCCCGTCCGGCCGGGGGTCAGAGTCACGGAGATCTGCGTCAGGGATGTGAGGACCGCTCCCTCCGTGGGAGACGTGATCGAGGCGCTGCCGGGCTCCATCTCGGGCCAGAAGGCCGTGCCGTAGTAGGGGCCGTTCTCCTGGTTGTCTGCTGCCGTGAACGCCCAGGTATTGCTCGCGACAAATCCCGGCGCCGCCGCCGTCACGGAGTAGTCGCCCACGGGTCCCGACACGTAGCTGAAGATGCCGTTGGCATCCGTCGTCACCGGGACCGTCGTGGCTCCGTTCACAAACGTCACCGTGGCTCCCGACACCGGTTCCGCCGTGTAGCGGTTCACCACCATGCCGCCCGCCGCCCAGCGCGGGGTTCCAGGCGGCACGACCGGCTCACCCGTGCAGCGGATCGTCAGCGTCCCGTTCGCCGGGAGGATTCGCACTCCCAGGCAGTCCCACACCGGTCCGGCCGGAATGACCGCCGCCGTTCTCATCCCCGTGTCAGTGACGGGAGCGTGATAGAGGCCTGTCGGCGTACGGAACCAGAGGTCGGAACGGAACGGAGTCCGCGACACCGGATCGAAGGTCCGGATCTCGACCGTTCCCGTCGCGCCAGACAGGGGGAGCGTGAAGTCCTTCGTCAGGTGGAAGGGCCGGTCTCCGGCGGAGCCCTGGAGCTGTCGCGAGAAGACTCTCGCCAAGCCCGCCTTCTCGGCCTGAAGGACGAACGCGAAGCCCGCCGGAATCGTCAGGGAGTACGTCCCGTCCGCCCCGGTCGTCGCCGTGACACCAGCGAGCCCGGCCGCCGAAACGGTCGCCCCGCTGACGGGGTTGCCGGCGGAATCGCGCACGTAGCCTTCGGCCTTGCCGGGCTGGTCGCTCTCGCTGATCGCCACCATCCCCGCGTTCAGATCGCGCGCCTGCCCGGGGTTCACGTCGATCTCTCCCGTCGCCGTCGGCCGGTAGCCGCTCTTCGCGAAGACGAGCTGCGTGAAGCCGGGAGCAACACCCGTGATGGTGTAGTTCCCGCTTCCATCCGTCGTCGCCGTGTGAAGGCCCGTCACCTCGGTCACGAGCACTCCCGAGACAGGCTGGTAGCCGTTGTCCGGATCGACGACCGTCCCGAAGACCGTCGCCGTGCTGGGAGTCAACGAGACGGGCGGAATCGTCGAGGCCTGGCCGTTGATCACGGTGACCGGATCGCTCGTTGCCGAGGAGTAGTTCTCGTAGCTGACGTCGACCGTGTGGATCCCGGCCGCTATGTCGAGAAGCCGGAACGCGCCGTTGCCGTCCGTCCAGGTCTCGATGGCCGGATCGGAGGTCAGAACAACGTGAGCGTTCGGAAGCGTGAACCCCGTCGAGGCGTCCTTCACCGTGCCGGTGAGGGTGCCGATCGTCCGGGTGACGGTGATATCGGCCGTGTGGACGTCAGATCCGAGGGTGGCCGTGATCGTGGCAACGGCGTCCCCGGTGACCGGGACGCCGGTGATCGCGAAGGTGCCGGTCGACTGGCCCGAGGCGATCGTGGCGTTTGCAGGAACCGTCGCGACATTCGTGTCGCTGGAAGAGAGCGCCACCGTCACACCCGATGGGCCCGCCGGACCGCTCAAGGTAAGGGTTCCCGTCGCCGTCGTTCCTCCCGGGATGCTCGCGGGCGATATCGAGAGCCCCTGGAGCGAAGCCGACGGCTGAAGGGTGAGGGTTGCCGTCTTCGTCACGCCGTTGAGGACCGCGCTGATCGTGGCGGTCCCTCCGGCGGGCAGACTGGTTCCCGTGACCGTGAAGGTCCCGGAGGTCTGGCCGGCCGCAATCGTCGTGCTCGAGGGCGTGGTGGCCACGTTCGTGTCACTCGACGACAGGCTGACGGTCGCTCCGGCCGGACCCGCTGGCCCGTCGAGAGTCAGGGTCGCGGTGGACGTCCCGCCAGAGGCGACCGTCGTGGGGCTCAGAGTGAGGTTTGTCAAGACGGCCGGAGTCACGGTTACGGTTGTCGTCTTGGCGACGCTCGCGTAGGTGGCGGTGATCGTGGCCGCCGCCGACACGGAGACAGGAATCGTCGTGACGGAGAACGTCGCGGTCGTCTGACCCTGAGGCACGGAAACGCTCGCGGGAAGCGATGCCGCTCCGTTGTTCGAGGAGAGCGCCACCGTCACACCTCCGACCGGTGCCGGGGAGGTCAGGGTGACCGTTCCCGTCGCGCTCCCGCCGCCCCGGATCGAGGCAGGCGCAACGGTGACCGAAGAAAGGCCGGAGGCGGGCGTCAGGCTCAGGACCGCTTCGGCCCACGCACCGTTTGCCGTGGCCGACACGACCACATCCGTGTCCAGTGCGACCGAGGACGTATTCACCGTGAAGGACCCGCTCGTCTGGCCCGCCGGGATCGTCACGCTCGAGACAGACAGGCTCGCAATGGAGTCCGAGACCTTCAGGTCGACCGTCGTCCCGCCCGTGGGAGCCGGAGCATTGAGTGTGATCGACCCGCTGCTCGCGCCGCCGGAAAGGAGGGTGGAGGGTGACACCGAGACCGTCATCGGAGAGGCGGAACCGGTCACGGTGACGGATGCCGTCTTCGAGACCGTGGAAGGGAATTTGGCGGTGATCGTCGATGCGCGAAGCGTCGAGCCCGAAACGGCGGTGAGGGTGAAGGTGCCCGTTTCCTGATTCGCCGGCACGGTCATCGTGGAGGGAACGGTCGCGGCCGATGTGTTGCTGCTTGTCAGCGTCACGGAGGCATTCGAGGTTGGCGTTCCGTTCAGCGTGACGGTCCCCGTCGCCGTTCCCGCGACGAGGCTCGCGGGGCTGATCGAGACTGACTGAATCTCGATGGCGGATGTCACGGAGAGGCTCGCCGTCTTGGAAACTCCTCCAAAGGAACCCGTGATCGTGACGCTCTTGTTGCTCGTTTGGGGCGTTGTGGTGATCGAGAACGAGGCCGTCCGGGACCCGGCGGGAACCGAAATGCTCGCCGGGACGGATGCCGCGGAGTTATTCGAGGAAAGCGTCACGGTGGTCGCGCTCGCCGCCGGGGCATTCAGGACGACCGTCGCGTTCACAGCTCCGCCCCCCTTCACGCTCGGCACGTCGATCTTGACCGCGTCGAGGGCCACGGAGGGAGTCACCGTGAGCGAGCCCGTCTTCGACACGCCTCCATGAGCGGCCGTGACCGTCACGGATTTGTTGGCCGTCACCGTCAGGGATGTCACGGGAAACGTCCCGATCGTGGAGCCCGCCGGGATCGTGATGCTCCCGGGCACCGTGGCCGCGGTGGTGAGGCTGCTGGTGAGCGTCACCACGGTCGCGGATGTCATGGCGCTCTCCAGGCGGACCGTTCCGGTCACGCCCTTGCCGCCGGGAACGGTCGACTGACTCAGGGAGAGACCCGCAAGAAGCGGGCGAAGGGACAGGGTCGCTGTCTTGCTCGTCGTGGACGGGTACTTCCCCGTGATCGTCGCGTTCTTTGAACTCGTGACGGCCGTCGTCGTGATCGTGAACGCCGTGCTCGACTGCTGTGCCGGGATCGTGACGCTGGCGGGGACGACCGCCTCGGCCTGGCTGCTCGTGAGAGTGACGGCCGCGCCCCCGGGAGGCGCAAGGCCGTTGAGAGTCAGTGTGCACAGGGACGTGCTCCCGTACCCGGAAACGAGACTCAGAGGGTTCACCGAGACCGTGCTGAGCGCCGCCGCGTTGACCGTGAGCGTCCTTGACTTGGTCGTCGTGCCGAGGGTTCCCGATATGGAGACCGTTCCGCTGGCCGCGACTCCCTTGGTCGTCACGGTGAAGGTCGCCGTCGTGGCGCCCTGAGGGACCACCACCGAGGCGGGCACGGTCGCCTTGCTCGTATCGGCGCTGGCGAGCGTCACCGTCTTTCCTCCCGCCGGAGCGCTGGAGGACAAGGTCACGGTACCGGTCACAGGATTGCCTCCCACCACCGTTGTGGGGCTCAGCGTTACCGAAGTCAAGCTTTGGGCGAGGCCGGGTGAAGCCCAGAAGAACAGGATGGCGGCGATCGACGGGAAAACGGCCAAGAAAGAAAGCCGCCGGGAATCGGCGGCTGGGAGGTGAGAGATGTGCATGCAGCGGATCCGTTCTTACGCGATGTGAAAACTGCTGGGAACATAACCCGGATCCACCGCGTTAACCATGAAGCAGATGATTCATTCGGCGTGATGCATCTGCTTCTGTCCCTAAAAGGGCCTCCAGAATGCACTTAGATAGGGGGAGTGTCGGTTCCCAGCTCCAGATGTGACGGAGATCACCGGCTCCCAGAGACTGCCTGTCTACCTGGCCTGCACTCGACTGAAACGCCTGGAAGTTGAGCGGTCGTTCTGCGGATCTGTCTGGTTCGCAGAAGGCCCCCTGGCGGGAGGAATACCTTGCCGAGGCGCGGACCGATCTGAGCCCGGTCCCTGGACCCGCGCGGAGATCCGGCAGGCCCTCACCCGCCCTTCGGGCGCCTTCTCCCTGAGGGAGAAGGGATTCGGACCCTTCACCTCGAACGACGGCATGCCTGTTGAGAGGGTCTACCCGTTTCTTCCCTCGCCCCGCGGACCTTGCGCATCTCGTCGACGAGGAACGAGATTGAGATCCTGTCGAGCCCGTCGGCGACAAAGACCTCGCTGAAAAGTCCGGGAAAAGCCATCAGGTAGTACTGAGAAACTGTCTGTCCCCGTGTCTCCTGTCGTTCGCGGCCATCGAATCGGCAACGAACTACGAGGGATTCGTTCGCATCGGGCCCCGTCGCGGGTTCCATCTGGTCCTCGTGGCGGAGACGGGAACCGGTTTCGAGATCGTCTTGCCGTAGAGGGGGGTGAGTGGCGGAAGCCGAACTCGACCTCACCGCTCACCCTTCCGCCAGCGGCTTGGCTACTTGAGCTTCTCGAGTTCCTTGCGGATCCGCTTCTTCTGCTCCTCGTCCTCGGTCATCGAGAGCGCCTTCTCGTAGTTGAGGACGGCGTTCTTCTTGTTCCCCGCGGCCGCCCAGGCCTCGGCCAACGAGTCCCACGTGTTCCAGGATCCCGGGTGTTCCTTGGTGTTTCGCTCGAAGAGCTTGATGGCCTCGTCGGTCTTCTTCTCCCCCAGCAGCTGGTATCCGTACTGGTTCAACTCCGGTTCCGTGGCCTTGGACAGGGCAGCCTGCCGGAGATCGGCGGCGCCCTTCGGGTCCCCCTTCTTCTCGAGGAGCCCGGCCTTGGTCATCTGGTTGGTGAAGTTCTTGTTCATCTTGAGCGACCGGTCGGCCCACTCGATGCCCTGATCGAGCGCGGTGTCGTTCTTCAGGCACCAGGCGGCGGCCTGATTCCACCCCTGCCAGGAGAAGCGAGGGAGCCCCCGGAGCTGTTCTTTCAGACTCGCCAGGACGACGGCGCTGGTATCGACGGTGACCGGGAAAGCGACGCGGATCTTCTCCCAGGCCAGAGTCACGGACACCGAGCGGTCGGTCGGATCCTCGAGGGTGAACTGGAGCCTGTCGACGAGATCCCCGGCTCTTGGCACGGCCGTCAGCCGGACGGCGTCTTCCTTCTCGTCGTAGCTGTAGCTTCCCCACGCGGAAGCCTGTGTGCTGAGGATGACGGTCCACTCCTTTTCTCCGGGAATCGTGTGCAGGCCGTAGATTCCGGCTGGCAGAGACTTGCCTCCGACGGTGACGGGCGTCGAGAACTGGATGGTCGTGTTCTCGTCAGCCCCGGTTCGCCAGACCTCGCCGAAGGGGACGAGCTGCCCCCAGACCTTCCTCCCCTTCACGGCGGGCCGGGAGTAGCGGACCGTTATCTCGGTCATGCCGACGGTCTGGCTGACCGATGCCTTCGGGCTGGCCGGCGGGAGCCGCAGCGGTGGGGTCAGTGCCGCAAGCGGTGCGGCGACGGCGATCGCGACAGCCAGGAGAAAGGCGGCGGACGTACGGCGCATGGGAGCCTCCTCGAGCAGCGTGCCACCAGGACACGGAGTTCGAGACTCCGGGTTCGCTCACGTGCGGCACGGCCTCCTCGTGGTACGGGGAGGGTCGGGACCGGGTTCTCGCGGGTTTCCGGCCGTGACGTGTGGTGAGGGACGATCCGGGACCTCGGCTGGGAGTTCTTCACCGCCTGGGTGGAGGTGCCGCGATCCGCGATCCCGAACCGGTACCCCGCGTGTCGGACCTGCAGACGCTCACCGAGAGCCGTTCGGCCAGCTCCTGGTCCGTCATCGTTCCCGGGAGGGCCTTCCTTTCGTCTGTCCAGAAGACCGGCCTCCTGGCCTGAGAACCGGCGATCTCCAGTTCGCGCCGTTTCCTGAGAACTGGCCGCGACGGGCGGGCGAACGCAGTGAGTACCGCCCTCACGGATCCGCAGCCGCAGTGACCGCCTCCCCGCCCTCGCAGAGCCGGCCCCAGGGGAGGGACCCGCTCCGCCCATGCTCCCCGGCACCCCCACACGCTTCTCAGCTCGGCGGCGTCGGGGGCACCCGCGTGGCGGCCTCTGGCGCTGGCGACTGCTGCGGCGTCCGCGGGGGCTGATTCCCGTTGTCCAAGTCCGAGACGATGAACCAGCGGCCCGTTCCGTCCTTCCGCAGCGTCAGCGTGAACTTCCCCATGTCCGGCTCCCCCACGGCACGGGAGTAGCCGCCCAGGATGTATCCGACATCTCCCTCAACGGCATAAGCGAATGCCCGGAGGACCAGCGGTCCCCCCTGTCCGGTGTAGTAAGCCTGAATCGGGCCCCGCCCCCGGACAGGGGGACGGGACGACGGGAGCACCATTCCGTCCTCGGTGAAGAGGGCCGCCAGAGCTGCCGCGTCGCGCGCGCGCCAGGCAGTCTCGTAGTCCGTGAGGACCTTCTGCAACACGGCCGGCAGCTTGATCGAAGGCAAGGCCGTGGGCACCGGCACCGGCGCGGACATGCTCAGCAGCACGGTCGTCACAAGGACCGAGATAGACAACATGGGCCCTCCTGCTCCAGACCGGCCCGGAAGCCCAAGGGCCCCCGAGCACTCCCCTCGAGCCTACCCGAGTCTCACCGCCGGCCACCAGCGGCCTCCACCTCGTCCTGAACGGGACCCCTTCAGCGAGAAGACCCTCCCGCGCCTGCCGTTGACCAGTAGATCGCATTGAAGAGGAAGGGGTAGGTGACCGGAGTCTGCGCCCGGTGCTGCGGCCGGAATCCCAGCAGAACGATCTTCCCCTTCCCGTACGTGACCGCCACGGCGGCGGCCTTCCGCGAAAGACGCGACTCACCCCGGATCCAGCCCGACATGAGAATGTCTCGCGCATCGGCTGGATAGGAGGCCAGGACCCAGCGCTCCATCTCGGCTCCGGGCAGCGTCGTCTCGAATGCGATCGAGTGATCGACGAACAGCGGCAGTTCGGACGGCTGGCCGTACGTCACCGGATGGCCCGGGGTCACTCGCGCCCGCAAGAGACTTCCCGGTACCTGGAACTCGGTCGCGCTCACCTTCGCCAGCGCATTACGGACCGGCAGATTGAACTCCTCCAGGACGTACTCGGTCGAGGCCCCCATCGCCACGAGGGTCCCGCCTCCCTCGACGAACTCGACGAGGGCCTTCGCACCCTCTTTCTCGAGCCCGCCCGAGTACTCCGGCGGGAACTCCAGGCCATACCTCATCTCCCCTTCCTCCCGCTTCGGCTTGCCCTGGGAGATGACGTCCTTTCCGATATCGGCCAGGACCAGCGCATCGAGCGAGGCGCCCAGCTTGCCGGCCCTGATCGTCTTGTTGTCCAGCACCTTCGGCCCGAATCCGTACTCGTCGAGGACGAATCGCGTCCAGCCTTCGTCCATGGAAGCCATCCAGGGCTTGTAGAGACCGACCCGGGGCGCGGAGACCTTCTCGGCCCCCTCGGGAAGGCCCTTCAGGGCTCGCCAGGTCTGCCCCGCCTGGAGCTGTGCCGCCGCCGCCTTCGCCGCGACCGAATCCAGGAAGTAGGTACCCGCCGGCCATCTCTCTCCCTCGAACCCTGTCTCGCCCCGCGCGATGCGCACGCGACCGGCACTCCGGAGGGCCGCGTTGACCAGTCTGGCGTTCTCCGCTCCGCCAGGAAGAAGGGCAACCGCCGCTCCCTCCGAGGACGGCCGGGCGGCGGGCAACTGATACGTCGAAAGGCCGGACGGCAAGGTCGTCCGCTCGACCTTCACTCCCGTCATCATCGGCAGGGTCCAGGCCGAAACGTCGTAAGGCCGGACGGCCTCTGTCCCCGCGACGAGCTTCACCTCGGGGAACCGCTGCGCCTCGAACATCTCGGCCACGAAACGGCCGTAGGGCTGGGCCAGCGGGATGAAGACATCTCCGTTCGGCGCGGCCTTCACCTCGACTCCGTGCTCCAGCATCAGGCTGGCCAGCTTGTGTGCCGCCACCGGATCCCGCTGGAGGGCCGGAATCCGGTAGCTCTCCGTCTCCGCGAAGGTCTTGGTCGAAGCCCTGGCACGCGAGAGGGCGTTTCCGAGAAAGTCAGCCCGGTGGTTCGAGGCGGTCTCGAGCAGCGCGTCGGAGACGATCCTCTCGTAGTCCATGATGTCGCGCAGCCGCCACTCGCCTCCCGGCCAGGGGTTGGGAAAGTTCGTCTGCGGGCCATATTCCACGAGACCCTTCCCTCGCCCCGCCAGTTCCCCCGGCTCCACGCGCACGGGTGTCGCCAGCCGGCACGAGGCGACCTCGGTGAGGAGTCCCGTGATGTTCTTCCACCAGGCCGTGTTCTTCGTCCCGCCCGGCCAGTAGGCGTCGAACGTGAATCCGTAGATGACGCCCGACTTCTCGCGTTGCTCCAGTCGAAGCGCCATCGTCGCTCCGATCAGGTTCGCCTCCCGCCAGACCAGGGGGTGGATGTCCCTGTCCACCGGCTCTGCGTACGGCGGGACGAAGATCCGAGGTCCGGCCCAGCCCATCTGGTGCTCGTCGAGCCAGACCTGCGGGAACCACTCCCGGTAGACGGCCCTGGAGAGCGCCCGGGTCTCCTTCTGGGTCAGCATGAACCAGTCGCGGTTGTTGTCGTGGCCGACGTAGTGGTGGTAGAGCCAGGGCATGCGGCTCCCCTCGTACCGGGTGCCGAGATTCTTCCGGTACCACTTCGTCTCCATCATCAGTCCGTCGGGGTTGAGCGACGGAAGCAGGAGCAGAACGACGTTTTCGAGGCGTCTTTTCGTCTCCTCGTCTTCCGCCGTGGCGAGGGCATGGGCCCATTCCATGGCCATCTGGGAGGCGCCGATCTCGCTCGCGTGAATGCTGCACGTCACCAGGATGATCGCCTTCCCTTCGCGGACCAGCGCCTCCGCCTCTGGCTGCGTCAGCCCTCGCGGGTCGGCCAGACGTCTCGCGATCTCCTTGATCCGCGGGAGGTTCTTCATGTTGGTCTCGGACGAGATGACCGCCATGATCATCTCCTCGCCCAGCGTGGTCGGGCCCAAGACCTGGAGTTCGACCCTCGGCGAGGCCGCATCGAGCGCCTTGAAATAGCGGCTGATCTGCCGGTAGTCGGCGAGGGTCCGGTCCGTGCCGGGAGTAAAACCGAGGAACTCCGCCGGGGACGGAGGCGCCGCGATCGCGGCACCCATCGAGCAGACGAACGCGAGGACCAGTGCCAGGAGAAAGCGCAAGAGAGAAGACCTCCCCGACGCGAAGTCTAAGGCGGGTTCACCCTGGACTCGAAAGGACGCCGAGCCGGCCGGGCGGAGCTTCCCGGTCCTTGAGGAATCTCTGCCTTCGGCTGAGCGCCGCCGGATGTTCCGGCCGGAGACGGGACGATGCTCCCGCGGCGGTCCGCTCGCCCAACGAGATCGAGCCGAGCCGGTCCTGGACCTTCGCGGCGATCGAATCGGCAACGAACTACGAGGGCTTTGTCCGCATTGGCCCCCGTCGCGGGTTCCCTCTCTTGCTCGTGGTCGGAGACGGGACAGGGATTCGAGATCGTCCTGCCGTAGCGCATCCGGTGGCCCGGGGGGAAAAGACCGCCCCTTCCTCCTCCGGGCAGTCGAGGCAGAACATCACTATAATCCTAATATTATTGCGAGAATCAACTTTTCCGGCCCGGGGGGGCGTGGAAGCCGGCCGCGTTCCCCGAGGCAGTCCGGGAGCCGGTCCCGCTAGCGCGGGCTCAGGGTGTGGGAGGACCAGTGCTCGGTATCAGACGCGAGACGGACTACGCGGTGCGGATTCTGATTCACCTCGCCGCCATCGACGAGAAATCCCTGGTGCAGGTCCGGACGATGGCGGAACAGAGGTTCCTGCCGCTTTCGTTTGTCCGCCGGATCGTGGCCCGTCTGAGCGCCGCGGGCCTCCTGTCGACGATGCGGGGCATGGGAGGAGGCATTCAGCTTGCGCGGCCGGCGAGCCAGATTTCCATGCTCGATGTCGTCCGGGCGATGGGAGACGGCGTCGAGCTGAACCAGTGTCTCGACGGGGACCACCACTGCCCGTTTTCCGGCAGCTGCCCGGCCCAGACCGTCTGGCAGGAAACGACGGCCCTTGTCGAAGCCCACCTCGCCTCGGTCCGTTTCGATGTGCTGGCCGGACACACCGGCCACGGTGACGCCCACCGCAGATTGGCCAAGCCAGGGCCGACTGACAAGGTGAAGAAGTCTTCAGGGACGAAGCGGCCGAAAAAAAAGCCCCCCCTGGCGGGACGTCCAGGGGAGCGGTCACCCGTCGCCAGCCGGCCCGGCCAGCGGTAGGCCGGCGGTAGGCCGGCGGTAGGCCGGCGGTAGGCCGGCGGTAGGCCGGCGGTAGGCCGGCGGCCAACGGTAGCCGGCGGCCAGCACGAGCCGGCGGGGCAGAGGGAGAAAAACCCCGTCAGCTCGCCGCCGCCATCTCCAGTTCGAGAACCCGGGCGGCCAGCGTGATCGCCGTTCTCGTCTCGCAGTAGTTTCCGAGCTGGCTCAGCATCTCGCATTCCTCGCTGCCGCAGACCGGGCAGCTCTGGCAGCTCAGCTCTTCCGATTTCCTCGCACAGGTTTCGCACCTCTGGTCGTGGACCTTCATGTCGTTCATGTCAGCCTCCTCGCGCGTGGGATCTCGGTCCACCGGGTCCTCCCACGTTCACGGCTCGTGCTCGCCGGCCATTCCTGGTCACGTGGCACCGCCGCCACCCGTAATTATGCGTCGCGTTAATTCTCCGCGCAAGGGTGGGAGTGTAAATTCCTCGCGTTACCCTTCAGAAACGTTCAGGGCCCGGCCAGGCGTCTTCGCCTGGCCGGGCCCTGAAATCACTGAAAGAGAATGCCTTATGGGATTGTCATCGGAACGAAGCTGCCGTCGTTGTTCAGCTGGTCGTTGAGGACCCCATACGCCGAGAACTGGTCGTTACCGGCCACTTTTCGTATGCGGGCGAAGCCGTGGGTGACGCCAAAGGGCTTCAGAACCTCACCGAACTGCTTCCACTGACCCGGCTTGAGCGTGCAGGGCTTGCAGTTCACTTCCTGACCCAGGAGGGCTCCATCGGGTCCGAAATACGAGATTTCTACCTGGATGTCCTCCTCGTCGACTCCCGTCGCGTTGACGATGGCGAGGTTCGACCGGGTTCCATCGGTCTGGCCCTTTTCCCCCGACTGCTGGAGACCCAGGACCCAGGCCTCGGAGTCCGCCAGCTCACCGACGGGAGAGTAGCCGTACGCCAGCCCGAAGCTCCCCTTGTTGTCGGCGACGCCGCTGAAGTCAGTCGTTCGGACCCCCGCGTAGGCGGACGTGACGGGGATCTCGAGTCCGCCCTCGTCGGTTCCCTCCGGGTCGGCCCACTGCTCGAAGTCGATGAAGAGGCTTCCGATCGGGTTCTGCGGCAGAGAGATCCCGACGCTTCGGAAGTCCTCCATGATGTTTTCGACGACGAGCTGTTCACCGGCCGAAAGGTCGTAGGCGAGGTACTCGGGATCGTCCGGCTTGCTGTCCAGGACCAGCGTCAGGTAGGCCGTCATCTTGTTCCTGTCGCGATTCGTGAGGGTGACTTCGCTCTTGTACGGGCCTGCCTCGAGCACCACCGGGACGAAGGCCTGCGACGTCGCCTTCGGCACGTCCGTGACGACCATGGGAACGAAGGACCCGTCGCCGTTGGCATTGTCGTTGAGCACTCCGTAGCAGACGAACTGCCCCGTCCCCGAGACCTTCTTGATCACGGCGTACCCGGTCGCGATCGACCGGCTCGCGAGCGGCCGTATGCTCTGCTTCCACTCGAAGGGCGTGAAGGACGTGAGCGTCCCGTCCTTGGTGGGGTCCGCCTTCCGCGTCGTACCGTCGTGGTAGGTCACTTCCAGGGTGATTGGGTCACTCGATCCGCCGGCGTGAACGCACGCCAGGTTCGACCGGGTGGAGGCGTTCTGCTGTAACCCGTAGACGATCGCTTCGTTGTTCGCGCCGCGCGTCAGCGGCGTCGCCGCGTACGCCAGGCCGAAATTCCCCTTCACGCCCCTGGCCGCCAGATCGGTATTCGGGGGTGTCGTGACCCGGAGTTGCGCGCCGAACCCGGAGATCTCGTCCGTCCCCGTCACTGCCGCCCGGACGGAGGCCAGGATCTGATCGTCGGCCGGGATCGTCATCCCGATTGACTTGAAGAACGCGAAGGCATCCGGCTTGATTTGCTGTCCCGGCGTCAGCGTGTAGCTCGCCGAGGACTCGAAGTCCGTTCCCGCGGCCTTCCCCTTCGCGGTGAAGACGATGGCGAGGCTGGCGGACGTCCGGTTCGTCAGGGTCAGCTCGCTCGAATAACTCGTCCCTCCGTCGCCCCCGGAGGTCAGGACGATCGGGAGAAGGTAGGTGAGCACATCGCCGGTTCCGGTGTTCGGCTTTGCGACGGTCACGGTCTGGATGGTTTCGAAGGAGCCCTGCGAGGTGGTGATCTTCAGGGTGACCTCGTGGGGTCCCGTGGAGGCGAAGACATGACTCGGATCCGGGACGGTCGAGCTTCCGGTCTTTCCGAATGTCCACGCCCAGGCCGAAGGGGCGCCTGTCGACTGGTCCTTGAATTCGACCGACTCTCCTGGACGAGGAGTGGCCGGCGTGAAGGAGAACTTGGCTATGGGTGTCGCGAGTGTGGAAGCGTCGGGTCCGGACGGAACCTGCAGTCCTCCGGGCGTGGCCCCAACCTCCCAGACCCCTCGTCCGAACGTGCCGACTCGGACTCGCGAGCCATCGGGCAGGAGGGCAATCGTCATGACGGGAACGTTGGGCAGACCCTGTCCGTGCCGCCGCCAGGTCTGTCCCTTGTCGCCCGAGCGGTACAGACCCATGAAGCTGCCGGCCCAGAGGACGTTGTTGTCCTTCAAGTCGATCTCGAAGGCGTTCAGCGGCAAATCGGGCAGGCCATCCGCCTCTCCGGTCTTCGAGATGGCCGTCCAGGTGGCGCCCGAATCGGTCGAGAGCCACACACGCTGCTTTTCGGCGCGCGGGTCACGAGTCGCCACGTAGATCCTCTTGGCGTCCTGAGGATCGAGCCGGATCTTGGCGGAGTAAGCCGCCGGAACCTTCGAGACGCGCTCCCAGTTCAGGCCGCCATCCGTCGAAACGTGTACGTTGTTCTGGCCATCGAGGGCGGCGAAGGTGCTCCCGTTCGGGGAAACCGCGAGATCCGCGATGTCCGCGGTGAGCGGGAAATTCTGGGCGAGCTCACTCCAGGTGTCGCCGTTGTCGGTCGTGACCCAGACTTTTCGTTTCGAGAACGTGTAGAGCCGGAAGGGGTTGGTCGTCCAGGCGAACCAGGTGCCGAACGTCGCCTGCTTGCCGCGTGCGTCCGTGAGCCCGTTGGTCGCCCGGAGAAAGGTCTGGCCCGCATCCGTCGACCTCATCACGTTCTGGTTTTGCGTCGAAGCGAAGACGACGTTGGCGTCGGTCGGATGAAAGAAGCAGGCGAACCCGTCTCCCGTCGACGTCTCGCGCCATTCTTTTTCCTGGACTCGGAAGCTGTTCCCGTTGTCCTGCGCCCCCATCGCGATCCGGTCGGGATTGTTGACGTCGTGACAGATTCCGGAGGCGAGGAACGTCTGCATCGACCTGTTGAGCGACTTGAAGGTCCGACCCTGGTCGGAGGAGGCGAAGACTCCGCCATCGGTCCCGAAGAGAATCGTGCCATCCGGGAGCTGGGCGAAGACGTGGAAATCGGCGTGCACGTAGGAACGGCCTGGATCGGTTCCCCTCCAGTCCGTGATCCAGGCCCACGTCGCCCCCCCGTCCGTCGAGGCATAGCCATCCGTGCCGCCTGCCCACACGATATCGGGATTGGACCGATCGACTCCGACGACATTGCAGAAGTCCCCCTGGTTCTTGAGGATGTCTGTCTGCTCATTCTCTGGACTGGTCGGATTCGTCGGCTTCTTGCTCGCGAGATTCAGCGCGGACCAGGTGTCTCCGCCGTCGTCGGAGCGGGCCATGTCCAGCTGGGCGCCGTAGCCGTTGACAAGGGCGTAGACCCGATTCGGATTGCTCGGGGCGACGGCCACGGTGATCCGTCCCCGGGTCTCCGAATCGCCCGGCAAGCCCGCGCTCTTCTGGACCCAGGTCTGTCCGCCGTCCGTCGACTTCCAGACGAGTCCCGCGATGTTTGCGCCCCAGGTCGACGCGTAGACAGTGCTGGAGTCCCCGGCGGGCCTCGAGAGCTTCGTGGCCCACGGAGCCTCTTCGGAGCGCAGGACTGCCGTGAAGGTCTTTCCGCCGTCCGTCGAGCGCTGGACGCCACGATCGCCGGCGACGAGCACGATGTCCGGGTTCTGCGGATCGACGAGGATGTCCCAGAAGTAGTCCGCGGGCCGGTTGTCCCGGCCGAGCGGAGTCCAGGTCGTCCCCCCATCCGTGGAGACGATCATCCCGAAACCGATACGCAGCGGGTAGCCCCCCACGCTCCGCGCGGCACCCAGGCGGAACGACGAGGCATCGGCGCAGCCCGTCCCGGCATAGACCCTCTTGGAATCGGAGGGGGCAATCGCGACGGCTCCGAACTGAAGCGCGGGAATGTCAGAGGTCACGAGATCCCATTTCGCCCCGCCGTCGGTCGTCCGCCAGACGCCCCCCCCCGCGGAGGCCACGAACAGGATCTTCGGGTCCACCGGATCGACGGCGATCGAGGCGACGAGGCCGCTATCGTCCAGGGGCACCGACGGGAGACGATGCGTCCGAACGGTTGGCCCCAGGAAGTTCCACAGCGGCTCCGTGTTCAGGGGCGAGGGGAGGCCTTTCTTCAGCGCCTCCCGCACGAGGGCCCCCTCCCGCTGACGCTCGCGGACACGAGTCGTGGCAGCCCTCTCCACGAGCCCCGGGAGATTCTCGTCACCGTACTCGCGCGACAGCCGGTCTTCGTACCGCCTCTGCTTCTCCTCTCGCTGGCGCTCCTCGCTCGCCTTGACCGCCTCCGTGTCGCTCTCCTGTGCTCTCAGTGCTGACCCGAAAGGGCACAACGCTGCGATCACCGCCGCAAGCAGCAAGAATCGTCCCGTGCGTGGCCTCATCTGAAACTTCATTAGGTCTCCTCTGTGAAAAAACTTTTAGTTTATCACAGGTCTCATCAAGCGCAAAAAAGCTGGTGCGGGGCTGGGGACCCCCCACGTGCGTTCCCGCCCCGGACGAGATCGGGCTTCAGCCCTGGGGCGCGGCCTTGGCCCTCGGAGTCGCTTCCTTCAGCCGGGTGTCATCGAGCTCGAAAAGCTCGACCTCGGCCTTCATGAAGTCCTGGATGAGGCTCAGGTCCCCGGCGTGCTTGAGCACTTCCGCCACGACCTCGGAGGCCCGCTGGGCGCTCTCCTTGTCGAAGGCTCCCGGAACGAAGTACCGCCGGACAGTCTCCGAGTAGTTCCGGGTTTCGAACAGGAAGTGGAATTCCGTCAGGAAGGTGTCCCACCCCAGAACCGCCTGGAGGCGGCTCGATTGGGTCTGCACCAGACTCTCCATCAAGCCCTTGATGGGCAGGGCGCGGTGAGGGATCCCCGAATTCGCACGGGTCACCAGGAGGCAGTTCCTGCAAATCTGCCCCAGAAGCGTTCCGAGAACGGCGATCCGGAGCTTCTGGACGCCATCGTCGGATCCCTGCTTGATCAACGAGACGGGGTACTCGGCCACACATGTGTCGTTGTCGAGGGCGAAGACCTCCGCGGTCCGCCGGGGCTCCTGGCCCACATGAACCAGGATCGCCGCCTCTCCCAGAATCATCTTCGGCAGGATGACGCCGACCATTCCCTTCTCGGTCCTTATCCCGAGGCGCCCGCGCTCGACGAGGCCGATGGTCTTCGCACAGTCTCCGACGTGCCAGAGGACGGCGTCCTTGTTGAGCGTTGACACCTTCTTCATGGCTCCTCCTCGAGGGTTTCTGGATGCGGGTTTTTTCCCGCCTCATCTTAGCAGCGCGGAGCTTCGGTCTTGAAGAACCGCTCGCCAAGTCCATCGTGGGAAGATGTTCCCATGGGAGAAAACGACGCGAGGGACCTGACCGCCGCCCGGAGGGCCGTTCAGTCAACGGGGATCGCAGCCGCGAGGCGGCACATCTTCCTCTGCGCGGACGCGACGAAACCAAAGTGCGCCGAGAAGGAGAGAACCCTCGCCGCGTGGGAGTTCCTGAAGGAGGAGCTGAGGTCCCGGGGGCTCTCCGAATCCGGCGGCATCCTGCGGACCAAGGCAAACTGCCTGAGGATCTGTGCCCAGGGGCCGATCGCCGTCGTCTACCCCGAGGGCATCTGGTATCACTCGTGCGACGCGGCCGTCCTCAGACGCATCATCGACGAGCACCTCGTCGAGGGAAGACCCGTGGCGGACTACGTCTTGGCCGAGCATCCGCTGGCCCCGGAGACTGAGGCGTCGATCTAGTCCTCGTAGCCGGGCCGGGCGAGAACCCTCCCCTTCTTCCCGACGAGCTCGATGTCGACCTTGTGGAACCCCGTGTAGCCGAGCTTCGGCCGGGCGAAAACCAGCACGTAGCGCCCCTCGAGCTGCTTCTGCACCCTCTCGAGCGACCCGCGAAAGTGGTACGTCTTCTCGTAGTGGCCGCCCGTGAGCTCGGAGATGTCCCTCAGGCGCCACTCGAGCGAGTGATAGTCGGCATCGGTGACATCCAGGGTGAACACGTGCACGCGAGCATCCAGGAGCGCCGCCAGGGCCCGGCCGAGCTCCCGGCCTTCCCTCGGACTGTGATTGACGGCGAGTCCCCAGCCGAGAAAGAGGATGGCTTTCGGACCCGGGAACGGCTTGAGCGCCCGGGCGACCAGCTCCAGGGACCGGTCGATCGACCCGGCCTTCTTGCACTCCGCCGGGTCGAGCCCCGCTCCCAGGGAGGGGTACTCGCCCGCAGGCCACGGAGTGACCTTCTCGATCATGAGGGACCTCTCCATCGCGTCGAGGATGAGGGTCTTGTCGCTGGTGAAGTCCTGGCGGAGCTTCAGGTGAGAGTCGAACGAGACGACCGCGACGCGATCGGTCGGCAAGAGCGCCTCGAGGAACGGACCGGCCTCGCTGTTGAGCCGCATCTGTCCCTTCGCTCGCACGCGCCCGAAGTCGGTCTGGCAGACGATCACGAAGAGCCGCCCGGGCACGACCTTGGTCCCGGGAGGACGCAGCTCGGGCGGGGGGAGGGCTCTCTCGGGCTCGGCCGCCGGGATGAACTCCGCCGACTCGAGCGGCACCTCGACCCCATCGACGAGGACCTTGAAGTCGTCCTTTGAGAGATCCGGGATGGGCCGGTTGTTGGACCCGAGGACGAAGGCATCAACCTCGATTCTCGAAACCGTCTCGGCCGCCTGGACCCTGGGAGCCTCGGGATCGGGCGCCCCCCGCTTCTCTTGCAAAGCGGGAGTGACCACAGGCTTCACGCCGGCTTCCTGGGGACCTCCGGCTGATCCTTCGAGAGCCCGCGACGAGATCAGCGCGAGAGCCAGCAGCGCCGTCCGAAACAAGCGGCACTCTCTCACCGCGCCGGTCCCCCAATCCGGTCGAACTCGAAAACCGCGTCCGATGAGGCTCCCGTCGAAGGGTCGAACGTCCGCTCCGCAAAGGTGACGCGGCCCGCCGATTCGATCAGGACCACCGTTGAAGCCCTCGTTCCGTACTGCGGGCTCCGGATGAAGGGAGAGGACAGGATCCGCTCCCACTCGAGTCCGACCCCGGTGTCGGGCAGCTCGGAATCCGGCGCCTGTTCCGCGTCGGCCAGAATCCCGAAGCCCGCCTCGATCGAGATCGACTCGGTCGACATCGACTCGTTCGACAGAAGAGCCTCGAGTCTCTCCTTGGTCTTTCGGACTTTTGGCCACGGCGTGTCGAGGAGCGCGTTGCTGAGACCGTGGACGCCCCGGGAGAGTTCCCGGGGGTCGTTCGTCCTGTTTGAGAACCAGAAAGCCCCGAGCGGGTCGCCGACGACCAGGTTGAATCCGCCAAAGGCCGAAGCTCGTCCCCGAAGGTCCTGGAGGAAGGCCCGCGGCTCTTGCCGCCCGAGTAGAAAGTCCCGCAGGATGAGTCCCCGGGACGGTGCGTCCGGCTTGACGTCGCGAGGATCCCGGTAATTCGTCAGGAGGGCGTAACGCCCGGACCGGGTGATTCCGAGCCAGGTCCCCCCCTTGGAAAGGTCCCGCCCCCCCACCACATCGGGCGCATCCGCCCAGAATTCCGCCTGCCGTGCCGGCCGGTCGTGGAACTCGTCCCGGTTGGCAACGAGGAGGAGTTCGATTCCTGGCCGGGGCGCGATCGCCAAGACTGCGAGACACATGCCTTTTCTATTTCAGCACACGAGCCGCGTCGCACCCTGAATCCGGGTGCTAGCATCGCCGCCAACATGCCCGATCTCACCGGACAGGACTTGGATCGCCTCTGGGCGGAGGGCCGGGATCTCACCGAAATCGAGGACCAGCTCCGGCTCTTTTCCGATCCTCCCCCTCCCGCACGGCTCCTGCGCCCCTGTACCGCCGGAGACGGGGTCCGCGTTCTGACCGAGGTGGAACAAGAAGCAGCGCTCGCTGACTGGGAAGAGGCGGCGGCCGCGGGGCGATTCTCGAAGTTCGTCCCCGCCTCTGGCGCAGCGAGCCGGATGTTCCAGGCCCTCCTGGCCTTCTCCCGCGCTCTGGAATCCGAGCCAGGTCCCGACGTCGTGAGGTTCCTGCAGAACCGCGAACTCTTCGCGTTTTCCGCGGCACTGACGGAGGCCCTCGCCAGAACCGGTCTCTCCGCAGACGAACCAAGGTCCGTCGTGACCGCCCTGCTGTCTCCCGAGGGCTTGGGCTACGAGGAGACGCCGAAGGGCCTCGTCCTCTTCCATCTCGGCCCGGACGGTCCCAGGACGGCCTTCGAGGAGCACCTCATCGAGGGGGCCCGGACGGTCTGCCTCGCGGGTGGCCGTTGCCGGATCCACTTCACGGTCGGGGCCGAGAACGAGGCCGATTTCCGCCGGGCCGCCGCCAACGCTCTCCCCGTGCTCGAACCGAAGCTCGGCGTGAAGTTCGACCTGGGTTTCTCGATCCAGCACCCCTCGACGGACACGGTTGCGGTCGACCTCGAGAACCAGCCATTCCGCCTGGAGGATGGGTCGATCCTGTTCCGTCCAGGCGGCCACGGAGCGCTTCTGAAGAACCTCGAGGCCCTCCGGGGAGACCTCGTCTTCGTCAAGAACATCGACAACGTCCTCCCGGCGGAACGTTCGCAGAACGTGGTCCGGTGGAAGCGCATCCTGGGAGGGCTCCTGGCTGGCCTTCAAAAGCAGGTCTTTGCGCTCTTCAATTCCCTCACCGCGGGGCGGGGCGACCTGGACGAGGCTGTGGACTTCGTCCGCGCGGTCTTCGGAACTCGGGTGTCCGGCCCCGATGGAGCGGATCGCCGCAAGCAGGCCCTCGAGCTCCTCGCGCGTCCCATCCGGGTCTGCGGCGTGGTTCGAAACGAGGGCGAGCCGGGGGGCGGGCCCTTCTGGGTGGACAGCCCTGCCGCCGGAGAGTCCCGTCAGATCGTGGAATCCTCGCAAGTCGACGCGAAGGACCCCGCCCAGTCGTCGGTCTGGAAGTCCTCGACGCATTTCAACCCGGTCGATCTCGTTTGCGGCCTCAGGGGCCCCGACGGGCGCCCGTTCTCCCTGTCCGGATTCGTCGATCCCGACGCCGTCTTCATCTCGCGCAAGTCCCACGCTGGCCGGGAACTGAAAGCCCTCGAGAGGCCGGGACTGTGGAACGGGGCGATGGCCCGCTGGAACACCGTCTTCGTGGAGGTCCCTCTCGAGACGTTCGCGCCCGTGAAAACGGTCTTCGACCTGCTCCGGCCCGAGCATCAGCCGTGATTGCGGTCACAGACGAGACAGAGCCCGCGAAAACTGGGATACTTCGCGGCCGAGGACGTCCCGAATGAGGCTCTCGGCCGAAATCCTCCAGGAGCTGACGGCGCTCGGGGAGGAACGCACGTTCAAGGAGAACGAGTTTCTCTGGAGAGAGGGAGATGCGGGGGACCACGCGGCCCTGATCCTGGATGGTGTCGTCGAGATCCTGAACGAGCCGGGGGATGGCCAGGCTCCGATTCTCATCCGGACGCTTCCCCCAGGTGCCCTGATCGGCGAACTCGCCTGCCTGGAGGGTCTCGACAGGTCCGCTTCCGTCCGCGCCCGAACGGCCTGCCGCATCGCCCGCATCCCGGCCGAGGCCTTCCGGCAGATCGTCAAGCGGCGGGCGGATCTTCTGGAGAACCTCTTCTGGGAACAGATCGAACGCGTGAGGAGCCTGACGAAGCAGGTCAGCCGGACTCACCGGAAGGCGATCACCGACTCTTTGACCTCCCTCTACAACTTCGGCTTCTTCCGGGAGCGTCTCTTCCTCGAGGTCCAGCGGGCCCGGGAGACGGGCGACCCGATCTCGATCATCATCTTCGACATCGACCATTTCAAGGCATTCAACGACCGGCACGGACACCCGGAGGGAAACAACGTCCTCATGCGGGTCGCCGAGATCCTGAAGGGGTCGAGCCGGAGGGGCGACATCGTGGCCCGCTACGGCGGCGAGGAGTTCGTCCTGCTCCTGTACGGCGCCGCTCCCGCCGACGCCTGGAACCTCGCGGAATCGATCCGGAACCGCGTGGAGAACGAAAAGTTCACCGGAGGCGAGACGCAGCCCATGGGCAAGCTGACCGTCAGCGGCGGCGTGGCGACGTTCCCCGACGACGCCATCGACGAGGAGTCCCTCGTGACGACCGCCGACCAGCGCCTCTATGAGGCCAAGCACGCCGGCCGCAACCGGGTGATCGGCGGGTACTACTAGGCCCTTATCCGGGCCTCTCTCCCTCTCATGCGTTACGTGGCCTTCCTGCGCGCCATCAACGTCGGAGGACGCGTTGTGAAGATGGACCGCCTGCGCGAGATCTTCACGGGAATCGGCCTCCAGAACGTCGAGACGCTCATCGCGAGCGGGAACGTGCTCTTCTCGGCTGAGGAGGCACCGGCCTCGATCCTCGAGGAGAGGATCGAGATCGCCATCGAAAAGGCCCTTCCTTTCGGCTCGGTCCCGTTCCTGCGGACGGGCAGGGAGATGTCTGAGATCACCGCAAGACAGGTCTTTTCGCCCGCCGAGGCCGAGTCGTCGCACGCGGTTTACGCGGGATTCCTCAAGCGCCCGCTGACCCCTGCGGAGGCCGCGAAAGTGGAGGCCTTCAGCGGGGGAAACGACGAGTTCCGGGTCGCGGGACGCGAGATCCACTGGCTCTGCCGTGAAAGGTCGCCAAAGTCGATCAGCTGGCCGGGAAAGCTCGAGAAGAGCCTGAAGATCACGGCCACGTTCCGCAACATCTCGACGGCGAGGGAAATCACGGCCCGGCTCTGCGGATAGCAACCGCCAGGAGCCTTCGGGACGTTCCAGCACTTTCCTGTCACGATGACCCCGCCGGCGAGCCGCCGCCAACGCGGAGCTCGTCCCCGGCTACATTCTGCCGCCCCGAACGGGGCTGGAAGACGTGAGCCGGGGGCAAGCGGTGCGCTGCCCCCGGGTCCCCCGGTCTCGGGCTCGACCTGAAAAGGAGATCTACGCCCCGCGGCCAGCCGGGAGGTCCGGGGCCAGCTCACGCACGACCTTCAACATCTGGACCCAGTCGACGGGCTTTCTGATGAAGGCGTTCGCCCCGCGCTGGATGTACTGGCTCCTATCGTCGAGAACGGTCGTCATGATCACGGGCAGGCTTCCGATCGCCGGATCCTTGCGAAGCTCGGTCAAGACGTTCCAGCCGTCCATGCGCGGCATCAGGACGTCCAGGATGACGCACCTCGGCCGCAGGATCTTCGCGAGGCGCAGGCCCTCGGATCCGGACCACGCCGTCACGACCCCTATGCCGTCCTTTCCCAGGTTGCGGATCATCAAGTCCCGCATGGCGGGATCGTCATCGACGACGAGGACAACGGGCGTCCCGGCCCCCTTCTTGCCGAAGTTCTCCGGGAGGTTGAAAACACCACTGACGGCCTTCACGCGGGTTCCCGGCACCTCGGGCCTGGCCGTCAGTTCCGGGCCGCCGAGTTGCTGGGGCAACCGCACCGTGAACGTCGAACCGGTTCCGGGAGCGCTCTCGACGGAGACATCGCCGCCGAGAAGCAGGGAGATCCGGTGCGTCAGAACGAGGCCGAGCCCCGTTCCCTTGTACTTCTTCCGCGCGGACGCATCGCCCTGTACGAACGGGTGGAACAGGGAGGCCAGCTGCTCCTCGGCGATCCCGATTCCCGTGTCCTTGATCTCGAAGTGGACGAACGGGACGCCATTGAGAACCTCGGGCGTGATACGGACCCTTATCGTTCCGTTCTGGGTGAACTTGGCCGCGTTGCTGAGCAGGTTCACCAGGATCTGACGGACCCGGCCGGCGTCCGAGCGCATCCGGACCGGCTCGTTGGAAGTGATCTCGAGGAGGTTTCCGTTCGATTCGATCTGCGGTTTGAGGGCCGAGGAGGCCTCCACGACCACAACCTTGGGATCGAACTCCTCGATGACGATCTCGGTCCGGCCCGCCTCGATCCGCGACAGGTCGAGAACGTCATTGATGATGGCGAGCAGGTTCCTGCCCGCCGTCAGGATCTTCGCGATGTCGGGTTCGAACGTCTCGAGGCCCGCCTGGGGCATCTCTTCCGCGAGCATCTCGGCGTACCCGATGATGGCGTTGAGCGGCGTGCGCAGCTCGTGGCTGATGTTCGCGAGAAAGGCAGCCTTGGCGCTCAACGCGGCCTCGGCCGCCACGCGGGTGTTCTCGAGATCCGCCTCTAGCCTGCGGATCTGGTCCCGCAGGACGCTCTCGGTATCGGCGTTGTGTGACATCTTTCCGGGGCGCATCATAGACTGACGCGCCGCAAGAACGCTCCCCCGATGCGCGGCGAAGGAGAAGGCCGATGCCCCGCCCCGAAGAAGCCGCCCCGCACGTCTCCGCGATCCGTGGATCGGTCTACTCGGCCCTCGGGCACAAGCTCGCCGCTCACAAGGGGGAGGTCTTCCCGTTTCACGTCGGAGACACTTGGCTCGAACCGCCCCATGGCTGTCTCATGCAGGACCTTCTCCAGAGTGAGTGGCCCGACCTGAACCGCTACACACAGCCCCATGGGATGAAGCGTCTGCTCGAGGCCCTCGTCACGCGCGTGAAAGCTCGCACGGGCGAGCACGTGGGCACGGACAACATCCTCGTGACGGGCGGGGCCACCGCCGGACTTTCAAACGCCGCCGGAGCGGTGATCTCTCCGGGCGAGGAGGTCCTCATCCTCGCCCCGCACTGGCCCCTCATCGACGGGATCGTGCGGTGCTACGGGGGCCGGCCCGTCCCGGTGCCCTTCATCGGGGTCGCGGATTCTCCCGAAAGCGCGGTCGAAGTCGTCCGCGAGCACCTGACCGAGAGAACGGTGGGGCTCTACATGAGCACTCCCAACAATCCGACCGGGCAGGTCCTTTCCCGCCCGATCGTCGAGGCTCTCGTCGCCTGGGCCCAGCGCGAGGACCTCTGGATCTTCTCGGACGAGGTCTACGAGGACTACGTTTTCGAGGGTGAGCACACGTACGCCCGCCCGCTCGCCCCGGAGCGGACCTTCTCGGTCCACTCGTTCTCCAAGGCGCTCGGCATGGCGGGCTACCGTTGCGGCTTCATCACCGGACCGGCCCCGATCATGGCCGAGCTCCGAAAGACCCACACCCACTCGGTCTACAGCGCCTCGACGCCGGCCCAGGTGGCCGCACTGAGGGCTCTGGAGGGTTCCGGCACGGCTTGGATCGAAGCGGCACGGGAGCTCTACCGCCAGGCCGGGGAAGGGGCGGCGAAGGTCCTCGGCGTGCCCAAACCCGAGGGGAGCACGTTCCTGTTCATCGACGTGAAGGAGAAACTCGACGAGCGCGGGCTCGCGGGCTTTCTCGACGACTGCGCCAACGAGGGGCTCTTCGCGGCCCCTGGTCCCAGTTTTGGCCCCTACCCTGAACACATCCGGATCTGCTACACGGCCACCCGTCCCGACAATGTTCGCCGGGGCGTTCTCATCCTGGCCCGCCTGCTCGGCCGGACCGTTTCGGAGGAAACCTGATGCCGTCCTTCCCGCGTCAACTCGATCCGGTCGAGGTCCGCGTCCTCGGCAGCCTGATCGAAAAGCAGCTGTCGACGCCCGAGTACTACCCGATGACGCTCAACGCCCTCGTCGCGGCCTGCAACCAGAAGACGAGCCGCGACCCGGTGATGGACCTCTCCGAGCAGGAGGTCCTGGCGGCCCTCGAGCGCCTGCGTGAGTTCGTTCTCGTCTGGAAGATCTCTGGGGGACGGGCGGAGCGCTGGGAGCAGAACCTCGACACGAAGCTCGTTCTCGACGCCGAGTCGAAGGCCATCCTCGGGCTGCTCTTTCTTCGGGGCCCCCAAACCCCGGGAGAGCTTCGCGCGAGAAGCGCGCGGCTTTACGCCTTCGAGACTCTGGGAGAGGTCGAAGAGGTCCTCAGGCGGCTTTCGGAAGGGCCAGAACCGCTCGTGGCCGAGCTTCCCCGAAGGCCCGGCCAGTCCGAGACGCGCTGGGCGCACACCGCCATGCCGCTCCCGAAAGAAGAGGCTTTCACTCCCCCGGCTTCACCTTCGGGCCCATCTGTCACGGACCGAGTCGCCGCCCTCGAGGAGCGCATCGCCCGGCTGGAAACGGAGCTCAAGGAGCTGAAGGCACGGCTGGGCGAACACTGAAGCCCGCCGTCACAGGCTCCCCGCCCTCTTGATCTCGAGGTACCTGTTGACGAGGGCCAGCGGGAGAGCGGCAGGCGCCACGTCCAGGGAGATCGTCCCGGGCTCCCGGACGGCATCCAGAGCGGCCTTTCGGACCGCAAGATAGTGGTGAACCGCTCCGGCGCGAAGGGCCTCGCGAAGGTCCGTGGGTTCCTTCGCCAGGACCTCGTCGAGAACCGTTTCCCTCAGGCTTGCCAGAAGGACGAGGTGCCGGGTCCGCAAGAGCCGGAGCGCCGGCATGAGCTCCGGCGAGTCCTCGTCCCTCAGATTCGAGACGAGGATCACGAGCGCCCGCCTCGCCTGCCGCCTCATCAACGCCGTTGCCGCCTCGAGATAGTCGCTGGGCGAAGCCGACGGGAAGAGGTCGTAGACGCGGGAGACGATGGCCTCCAGCCCGGCCACTCCCTTGACCGGAGGAAGCCAGCGGTCATCCCCGCTGAACGTCGCAAGCCCCACGGAATCGCCCTGCCTGAGCGCGACGTACGCGAGCAGCAACACGGCGTTGAGAACGTGGTCGAAGTGAGACAGCGGACCGTCCTTCGCCCGCATCCTCATTCCGCAGTCGAGGAGAAAGACCACCCTCTGGTCCTTCTCGTCCTGGTACTCGCGGGAGACGAGCTGCCCGCGGCGCGACGTCGCCTTCCAGTCGACGCGCCGGAGAGGATCCCCCGCCCGGTACTCGCGAAGCTCACGGAAATCCATCCCCTCGCCCCTCAGCGGTGCCTTCATCACGCCCATCTGGCCCAGCCGGTCCTCGAGGGCGAGGATCGAGAACCGCGTCACGGCCCTCACATTCGGGACGATCCGCACGCTCTGCCCCTCGCCGGACCGAATCCGGCGACGCACGAGGTCGAACGGACTCTCGATCAGGAGATCGGGCGCGCCGAAGGAGTGGTCCCCTCTCAACCCGGGAGTCAGCCGGTACGAGACTTCGGCGAACCCGCCAGGACCGGCCACGACCCGGACCGGCACCCCATCGGCCCGCGAGTCCGCCGGCGGGTGATCCGTCAGCGTGAAAGCGAGAGGGCGCGGGGAGTCGTTTGTCACTCTCAAGGAAATCTCCACCGGCTCCCCGACCGGCAAGGTCGACGGTGCCGTCCGGGTCACGGAAGGGATCGGAATTGTCAGGAGAAGATAGGTCTCGATTCCGGCGGCCACGAGAAAGAGACCGGCCGAAACGGCCCAGACGGTCCGCAGTCCTGGCAGGAGCGCCTCCGCCACCCCGAGGAGAAACAGGAGCGCGGCGAGCCGCACGAGGCCCCTCCCGGGTCTCACAGCCTGGGGGCCTCGACCTTCTCCAGAAGCGCCGGAATGATCCGTGCCGCCCGCTGGCCCTCGATCTCCAACTCGGGACTGACGATGACCCGGTGAACAAGGACCTCGGGGGCGATTCTCTTGACGTCGTCAGGGATCACGAACTCCCGGCCCGCAAGGAGCGCCGCCGCGCGCGCCGCGCGAATCAGCGAGATCGCTCCCCTCGGTCCCGCGCCGTTGCGAAGCCCCGGATACGCACGGGTCGCCCGCACGATCCGGACCGCGTAGTCGACGATCCTTGCATCCACGAGGATCTCGGCCGCGACCGCCTGTAGCCACGCGATCAGGTCGGGGCTCCCGACGACGCCCACTTTCGAGACGTCCAGCGAGTCGGCGACGCGTCCTGCCGTGACGGCCTTGACCAGCTCCACCTCGTCGCCCTCCGACGGGTAGTCGATCCTCACTTTCAGGAGAAACCGGTCGAGCTGCGCCTCTGGCAGCGGATACGTCCCCTCCATCTCGATCGGGTTCTGCGTCGCCACGACGAGGAACGGCCGGGGAACCTCGAAGGCCTGCCCCTCGATGGAGATCTGATACTCCTGCATCACTTCCAGAAGTGCCGCCTGCGTCTTGGCCGGAGCGCGATTCACCTCGTCGGCGAGGACGAGGTTCGCGAAAACCGGTCCCCGCCGGATCCGGAACTCCCCCGTCCGTCCGTCGAGAACCGCATGTCCCGTGACGTCCGTCGGCATCAGGTCGGGCGTGAACTGGATTCGCGAGAACGCTCCGCCGAATGTTCGCGCCAGGGCGAGCCCCAGGAGGGTCTTTCCGAGCCCGGGAACGCCCTCGAGCAAAACGTGCCCCCCGGCCAGGAGAGCCGTCAGGATTCCATCGACGGCCTTGTCCTGGCCGACAACGGCCCGGCAGATCTCCTGGCGCATCGAGCCCGCCGCTTCGGCGGCCCGCGAGAACAGCGAGGCCTGGGCCGGAACGGAGGCCCCGCCTTCGGATTCGTTCACAAACACCTCCTGAGAGATTCGAGAGACCTGAAGAGCCCGGCCAATTCTTCTGGTTTTTCCGGGATGTCCCCGAAGAGCACCCGGTCGACACGGGCCGGAGAAAGGCCTGCGAGGATGGAGAGGCGCCGGACGCAGTCCCTGGGCCCCGCCGCCACCGTCGCGGGCTCGAGAACCGCCAGCCTTCTCAGCAGGGCCTCCCGCGTTGCCTTCACGAGGACCGCGACGAGCCCCCTCCTGTAGAGGTACTCCCCGCCCGCGTCGATGTGCTCGAGGAGACTCCGCCGCGAGGACCGAGGTGTTTCGCGCACGGGACCGTACCTGCGGCCAGAGTGAAGGAGCACGACGGCTACAAGCAGTGCCAGGGACCACAGGGCGGGTCCGGCCCGCCGGTTCAAGACGGAAAGAAAGGAGGGCGCCTCGTCTCGCCGCACGAGCCACGCGCTCCGCGGGGAGAGATCCCCGTCGCCCTCGTCCTCTTGCGGCCCGGACAGAAGCCTCAGAAGGAGCCTCGCGTGACCGGCCTTCCCGATCGAGGTATTGGAGAAGATCCCGGGGTTCGCAACCACCGTGACCCGGCCGCTCCCCAGCGGAAACGACAGGAGAAAAGCCGCGTCCGGCCCAGGGGAAGCGATGTCACAGTCCTTCCTCCCGTCCAGGAGGCGCGAGGGGGCCCGGCTTTGCACCTCCATCTCCTCGCCCCAGATGTCGAGCACGAGGGACGGTGGATCGGCCGAGCCCTTTGCCTGGGGTGCCGCGTCCGAAACCTGCACCGGCTTCTTGGAAATCAGGATTCGGGTGAGGAGTTCGTCGTCCTCTGATCCGGACGAGGGAGATACGACCAGTTGCCCCCCTCGCTCCACCCAGCTCAAGACGCGGTCCACCTGCGCGGATGGGAACGACTCCCTGGGCGAGAACAACAGCAGGATGTGCCCGTCGGGCGGGAGACTGGAGAGCCCGCCGGGCTTCTCGTCGAAAGGGATTCCACTCTCGGCCAGGAAGCGGCCCAGGGCCAGGTAGGGGTCCCTGCG
This sequence comes from Thermoanaerobaculia bacterium, assembly GCA_022071945.1. GTDB lineage: Bacteria > Acidobacteriota > Thermoanaerobaculia > UBA5066 > UBA5066 > JAJVIN01. The sequence goes on from JAJVIN010000009.1 coordinate 29,223, forward strand.
AGCCCGGCCCTGGAGGCCCGTCGTGATTTCCTCACGGACGCGCTCGTGCGTCGCGAAAAAGCCGATCGAGAGGACGACCAGAATCGCCGCGCCGGCGACGAGGCATCCTGGCGGTCTCGGAACCCTCACGAGAGGCCTCCAGAGAGGGAGAACGCCGAGTTGAAATTCCGGCAGAGATTCCGGCCCTCCTCCTCGCCTGGCGAACGGTGCGCGAAGGCGAGTGCCTGCCAGGCGGAGACGATCCGGCGGACGTAGTCGCTCCGGTGAGGGGGACCGAGGCGGCCGGCCTGGTCGATGCAGTCCTGCTCGGTGCTCGCCGCGGTCAAGAGAGCCCCCTCGAGAACGAGGCGCTCGACGGCCGCCCGGTAGAGAAGGCTGAGGGCCGCCTCCGGATTCCCGGCATTCCAGGCCTCGAGGCTCGCGGCCGAGATGTCGGCCGGCAGGGCCTCTTCTCGAGACAGCCGGCCGAGCCTCGGACGGCCAGCCGGGCCCGGCGCCTTCTTGTCTGGCAGGGGCCGCTCGTCCCACGCCCGGCGAGCGAACCTCCAGAGGAGAACAAGGACGACGACGACGACGAGTCCGGCGAGAACCGGCCTCACGACGCTCCACACCGCCGAGATTCCGTCCACCGTCGACAGGAGATCGCGGTCCTTCTCCTCCAGCTTTCGCTGGAACGGCTTCTTCGGGACCCAGCGCGTGACCGTCCTTTTCGTGGCGAAATCGGGGTGAGCCAGGATGCGGGCGATCGTGGCCTCGGGCGTCTCCCCTTCTTGCGGCTTTTCCGAGACGCTGACGGGCGGCGAGGTTTCGGTCGAGCCCGGCTCCACAGACGTCTCCGAGGCCCAGGCGCCCTGCGTGGCGGCCAGGCAGAAGATCAGCACCGCATACGGAGACGCGCTCGTCAGCCGGCGGGCGAGATTTCGGAAGCTGATCTCGATGTCCCAGCCCTCGAGCAGGGTGCGCCGGTCGATGTAGAGCGCGAACCCCGCCCCGACGTAGAAGGGCCCCAGGAGGCTCTGCGACACGAAAAACAGCCAGACCAGCAAGAGAAGCTGGGCATCCCCGCCAGAGGAGGAAGAGAAAAGCTCGTCCAGCGCGAGGAAACCGCATTCCCTTTCTGGAAAGAGGAAGGAGGCCAGGGCCGAAAGCCCAAGGATCACGAAAAGCTCGAGCAGGCTCATCCCGATCGTCAGGAGCGTGGCGGGCGCTCGAACGTCCCTGGACAGGATCGAGGATCGCCGCCACCGGGCCATGCCGCGAAGGCCTTCCAGCTCCCACACGGGCAGGTTCAGCGACCGCGCGGGCATCGCGCGAAAGAGGAAGAGCGCCGACAAGAGGTGTCCCCAGAAGAGCCTCGGGAGAGCCCTGACGACCTCCCTGGGCGCCGGTGGCGCGCCGAAGAGGCCTCTCGAAAGGACGAAGAGCGGGACGCGCTCGAGGACGGGACGGATCCACCAGAGGATGAGGAGAGCCCAGGCCGGCTCCTTCGCCAGGGGCAGAGCCACGAGGAGCCATACTGAAAGGAGGAGCGGAACCCAGCAGACGTAGAGGGGCTTCCAGAACCGCTGAACGAGACAGAAGCCATGGTCGATCGACTCCCACGGGCCCCGAGGCCTGAGAACCGCCGTAATCTCGTCAAGCCGCACGGGAGCGGCCTCCGAGGAGCAAGTGGGCGGCCACGGCCAGCCAGAGAGCGGTCCCCACGGCCAGCTTGATCGAGGGCGCAACGATCGCGGAGGCGGACCAGAACGCCTCGATCACCGCGGCGATGACGATGTAGACCGTGGCTCCCCCCACCAGAGGCAGGCTTCTTCTCGCCGCCACGCGCAGCGCTTCCGCCCGTGAGAGCTCTCCCGGGAGCAAGAGGGACAGGCCGAGCCTCAGTCCGGCCGCGCCGGCCAGGATGATGCCCGTGATCTCGAACGACCCGTGCCCGATCACGAATGAGTAGAAGCCCTCCTCGTAGCCGAGGCTCGAGATCTCGGCCGCCACGGCTCCGAAGAAAAGTCCGTTGTAGGCCAGAAAGAAAAGGGCGCCCGCCCCGAAGAAGAGCCCGCTCGCAAACGTCCGGAAGGCGATGCCCGCGTTGTTACGGACGTAGAAGCCGAACATCGCGAAGTCGGAACGTGCGGGCCTCAGCCTCTGTGCCTGGGGGCCGAACGACTCGGCGAGCGAGCCGGCGACCTCGGCGGGGACGATGGTCGCGACGAGATCGGGGTCGGCGAGACCCGCGGCCCACATCGAGAAAGCGGGCAGGACGAGAACGGCGATCGCCAGCCAGACGAGGAGCCGCTCCTCCCGCACGCGCCTCGGAAAGCCGAGAGCGACGAACTCGATCGCCTCTTTCAGCGGAATCCTCCGTCTGGAATAGAGGAGGTCGTGCGCTCGCAGAGCGAGACCGTTCAGGCGTTCCTCCAGGTCGGGGCCATACCGCCGCTGCCTCACGAGCGCGAGGTGATGACAGACGGCCCGGTGGAGCTCGGGGAGCCGGGCCCGCGCCTCCTCGGGGAGCTGCCCCTTCGCGCCTCGAAAGCGTGACCTGTCGCGAGCATCGGAGAGGAGCGCCTCCAGCTGGTCCCAGAGCGCCGCGTACCGCGCCTCGAAGAGCTCCCTGTTCACGCGGCTCTCCGGCCGACGAGCCAGGAAGCGAAACGAGAGAGGCGGTCCACGCTCGCGGTCCCGGTGGCGCCGGTGAGGGGGCGGGCGAGGCTCGCGAGCTCGCGAGCCCTTTCGGGCGGCCACGAGGCGAGGCGTTCGGCGAACTCGACGATGGCCTGCTGCTCCGGCGAAGAGAGAGGCACGGGGGGCGCCTCTGGCGCCGCAGGCGGCACCGGCCTCCTGAAGCGGGCGCGCGGATCGTGAACGACCACGGTCCCGGCCGCCAGATCGCCGAGACGCTTGAAGTCGCGCGTCACCAGAATCGACACGATCCCGGCAAGGAAGGCCAGGGGCAGGAAGTCCGCGAAGGTCAAGAGGTTCCTCAGAATCGACGAGGGCAGGGTGACCGGAGTGCCGTCATCGTGAAGAACCCGCAGGCCCAGAGCCGCCTTGCCCGGGGTCTGTCCACGTCTGAAGAGCTCGAAGAGAACCGGGTAGAACCACTCGCCCGTGAACAAGAGGAGAAGAAACAGGCCCGGACCCGCCGTGTGAAGCCCACTGAAAAGAACGGCCCCGAAGAGGTAGATGAAGAAGCGGATGCCGAAGTCGAGAAGGGCCGCGAAGAAACGCGGGACGACCCCGGCCGTGCGAAGTGTCAACTCCACGCCCTCCGGTGTCTCGACGCGCCTCACGGCCTCGGCGAGCGGCTGCCGGCCGTCTGGCTTCAGCATGCCCGTAATGTCTTCCCCCGCCTCACGTTCTTTGATTATGCTCGCACGACTTACCAGGCTGGATCGAGCCAACGAACGGACGGGAGAGCCTCATGAAGTACTTCGTCCTGAGGGAGGGACGCGAATTCGGTCCCTATGATGCCGACGAGCTGCGCCGGTACACCGGGGAGGGCCGCATCTCGCCCTCCGACGGCATCCGGGAGGCTGGCGCGTCGGGACGGCAGTTCGGGTCCGTGCACGAGGTCCTCGGCACACTTGGCGCGCCTTCCCTCCACCCGGGAGGCCCGGATCCCGCCTCGCCGTACGCGGCACCGGCCACCTGGCAATCCCTCGAACGGATGCCGGGAGGCTTCCAGGCCACGCCATCGGGAATCCCGGTTCCACCCTCCATGCAGTGGTGGGTCCTCCTCCTGATCACGTTCGCGACGTGCGGGATCTTCGCCATCGTCAGAATGTTCACGCAGGCCAACTACGCCAAGAAGGTCGACCCGGCGAACAAATCGACGCTCTACTACGCGCTCTATCTGGTCAGCGCAGCCCTGAACCAGGCGCTCACGATCGGGGGCGCGGCGGGGGGCCAGAAGCTCGAGAGCATGCCGCTGATCCTGTTGAGTCTCGCCCTGAGCTTCGCCGGAATCGCCTTCATCCTGCTCGGCCATTTCAAGCTCAGGGCGAGCCTCGAGAAGGCCTTCGGGACACCTCTGAGCGGTGTCATGACGTTCTTTTTCAACGTCTTCTACTTCCAGTACCACATGCACCGCGTGGCGACGGCGATGAAGGCCGCGGGCGCCCCCTGACGGCCGATTCGGGCGGCGATCAGAGCCCCTTCAGACGCTTGCGCCTCGGCAGCAAGTCGTTGATCTCGTCAAGGGCGATCTCGAGGCCCTTCTTGACCCCCTCGGGCTCCTCGCCTCTGAGGGCCTTCATCTCGTACTCGTCCCGCAGCCGGATGAGCCGGTGCCCCAGCGCCCAGAGGACCGTCTCCACCGCCTTCTGCTCCTCCTCGGAGCGAGTCTTCGCCATGTCTCCTCCTCGGCCTTCGCCCCCAGGGGCGGTCCGGTCCAATGACCGGTCCCGGTAGTATGTCGGAAAAGGCGCACCCTTCCCGGGACCCGAGGACCGAAGAACCTTGATCACCGCCATCCTCTTGCGAACCCACAACGCCGGGAACCTCGGCGCGGCGGCCCGCGTCGTGAGGAACTTCGGGGCCCGGCTCGTCCTGGCGGGCCCCCGCGTCGCAAGAGACCACCCCGACGCCCTCGCCTTCGCCTCCGGGGCGGAGGACACGCTGTTTTCCGCACCCGAGATCGGGGGTCTCGAGGAGGCGTCCTCGATGTTCGACATCCTGGTGGCCCTCACCTCGACGCGGGGCCGCAACGCACGGGGACTCCCCGGGAAGACGACCGGGGCAGCCCTGAGGCGAGCCGAGAGAGCGGGTCTGTCGGTCGGTCTCGTCTTCGGCCCCGAAAGAAATGGCTTGTCGACTGAGGAGGTCCTGGCTTGCGACCATCGCTGGAGCCTCCCGGCCGAGCCGGACTTCCCGACTCTGAACCTCGCACAGTCCGTCGCCGTCAGCCTCGCGCTGATAAGGGGCGAGGGAAGCCGGCGCCCATCCTCGGGCCCGCCGCCTCAGACCGTGAGACGGGAGACCTGGAGGCATCTGATGAGAGTCCTGCGACAAACGCTCGAGGGGGGATTTCCGATTCGCCGGGAACGGCCCGACGTCATCGACGAGATCGTCGAGGCCGTTCGCCGCGCGCGCCCGACCCAGCGAGAGGCGGAGCTCCTCCTGGCCGCTCTCTCCTCGATCGACAGACGCCCGAAATGAAACGAGCCGGGGAGGGTCCCCGGCTGGTTTCCCGAGCCTTCAGAACGGGTTGAGGGGAGAACCGGAGAGGGCGTCGCTCTCCTCATGCCCCGCAGGGGCGGGAGAGATGGGCCGGGGACAAGTGAAACGCTGTCCCCGGCTCCCCGGGTTCGGCGCTGATACCGGTCTACCGATCCGAACTCCCCGGGGTTTTCCGCTGATGCGGGTCTGCCGATTCGAACTCCCGGGGTTCTCCGCTGATACCGGTCTACCGATTCGAACTCCCGGGGTTCTCCGCTGATACCGGTCTACCGATCCGAACTCCCCGGGGTTTTCCGCTGATGCGGGTCTACCGATTCGAACTCCCCGGGGTTCTCCGCTGATGCGGGTCTGCCGATTCGAACTCCCGGGGTTCTGCGCTGATGGGGAGCGCAGGTTCAGTTTCCGAAGCGGTGTCCGCCCTGGCCGCCCTCGCGCATCCCGCGGCCGGGCCGGGCGAACTTGATGATCGCATCGAGCTTGGCCGCTTGTTCGGGAGAGAGGACCTTCTTGACCTCGGAAAGGGCCAGATCACGCTCGGACTTCATCGCCTCCCGGTTCTTGTGAACGGCCAGGAATGCGGTGCCAACGGCTGCCGGATCCGGGTTCGAAGTCTGGAGGAGGGTGTCGAGTTTCTGGCGGTCGGCACGGGCCTTTTCCATCAAGGCCTGAATCGCCGGTTTCTGGGCCTCGAGAACCTCCCTGACTTGCGTCTTTTGCTGGTCACTCAGATCCAGGGCAGCCAGGGCCCGCCGGACAAACGGGAGCCCGCCTCTTCCCTCCGCACCCATCGGGCCCTTTCCGGGACCCGCGGAAGCGGTGAGGCAAGCCAGGAGCGGAAGAACGAGAAGGAAGGGGGCTTTTCTCATGGCAATCGACCTCTTTTCGTTGAGTTAGGGGCGCCGGCAATCTCGCCGGACACCTGTTCTGACGGGGGGCTTCCCCCGATCGTTTACATCCGTCCGCCCGGATGGCGCATACTTGAGCGAGGAGAGGAGCTCCGGATGATGTCTCCAGACCACCGGCGTTTGCGCCGCGTGAGGAAGAGGGTGAGATGCTGATCGAGAACCTGACGAGCGGCCCCGCGGAAATCCTGATCGTCACGGGCACTCCGGCCGCCGCGGCTTCGGTGATCGACGCGCTCCAGAACGACGGACATCACTGCCGTCTCGTTCATTCGGAGCCGGAAGCCTTCGAGGCAGTCGTGAACCCTGTCCCGGACCTGATCCTCCTCGACTGCACCATCCCTGGAAGCGACGGCTACGAGATCTGCCACCAGCTGAAGACGGCGCCGGGCACGGCGAGGATTCCCGTCGTGTTCCTCGAACCGGCCGAAAACCGGCTCGACGTGGAGCGCCTCTTCGCCGTGGGCGCGGCCGACTACATCCCGTCGCCCCTTCGCCCCGCCGAGGCCCTTGCCCGGGTTCGGGCTCACCTGAAGATCGTCAGACTGGAAGCGGCCCTCGACGTTCTCTCGATCACCGACAACCTGACGGGCCTCGCCAACAGGCGCCAGTTCGAAAAAGAGCTCCTGGCCGAGTGGAACCGGGCCGCCAGGAGAAGCGACCCCGTCGCCGTCCTCCTCATCGATGTGGACCTCTTCAAGTCTTACGTGCGCCTTCACGGACAGGTGGCCGGCGAGACCTGCCTCAAGCGGGTCGCCGGCGCCCTCCAGGGCGCCCTGACCCGCGCGACCGACGTCGTCGCCCGGTTCGGGAACAAGGAATTCGCGGTCCTCCTTCCCGGGGCGGGCCCGGAGGAAGCAAAGCGTCAAGGGGACAGGCTCTGTCAGGCCGTCCGCGACCTCGCTCTTCCCCATGGCGGGGAGCCGGGCCGGGAAATCGTGACGATCAGCGCGGGGGCCGCCGCCCTGCAGCCGTCTCCTGGAAGCCTCCCGGCAGACCTCCTCGGCGCGGCGGATCAGGCCCTGTTTCGCGCGAAAGAGCGCGGACGGGACAGGTCAGAGCTCGCCAAGTAAGCACCCAGGAACGGTCCGCGGCGGTCCTGTCAGGGCTTCACGCCATCGCGGTCGAGCGTCATCGTCCAGATGTCGCCCTCGCCGAGCGACTCGATCCAGGCGAGCCAGGAACCATCTCGCGATAGGGCAATCTCTCGGCCCCACGATCCTGGTAGCCCTGCGTTGGGCAGGATTCCCGTCGTCTGCCTTTTCGACGTGTCCACCAGCTCGATTCCTCCGTTCTTGCTCAGGAGCAGGCGCCGCGAGTCGGGAAGCCATTCGGGGCTGACAGCGTCGGAATCGATCTCGACGAGATTCCCCGGCCCCAGCTCGAGGACGAAGACCCCCTGGCGCGGCCGAGCCGAGGCTCCCTGGCCTCCCGAGCCGCGCGCCATGACCGCCAGCCTCTTTCCATCCGGCGACCAGGAAAGCGGGAGGAGCACCGAGCCTTCCAGGATCCTGGAAAGGAGCCTCAGATGACCGGCACCCGGTCCCCCGGCTGAAAAACGGGCGATCCCGCCACCGGCGAAGGTGGCGGCGGCGAGCTCGGCGCCGTCCGGCGACCAGACCGGGTAGAGATGTTCGTCCGCGTCGGGGCCCAGCCGCGACAGCCCGCTGCCATCCGGTCGAATCGTGTAGAAGCCGACTCTGCCGTCGCGGTTCGAGTAGAAGACGATCTCCTTTCCGTCCGGAGACCACCGGGGAATCCTGTGATAGGAGGCGTGATCGGAGAGCTTGGAGTACCCGCCCCCATCGGACCGGACGATGCCGACGGCCTCCCAGGGAAGGACGCGCTGGGAGAACGTCAGCCATGCCGCATCGGGCGAGAAGTCGATCGACACGATCGCCCGTCCCCGAAGGACCGACTCGGGGGGGCCCGCGAGCTTGCCCGCGACGGAATCGAACCGGGCCCGCCAGACGTTGGAACGGTCGTCGAGATCCGAGAAGGCGAGCGTCCTTCCATCCGACGAGAAAGCAAACCAGCCGCTCCAGGCGGTGGGAGTGGTGACCGGCTCGAGTTCTCCGGTCAGGCGCCCGGAGGTCTGGTCGATCGGCACCCGCCAGAGGTTCATCGTCCCGCCACGGTTGCTCCCGAAGTAGAGGAGGCGGCCGTCCGGTGAGAAGAAGGGATTCCAGTCGACCGAGGCGTCGTCGGTGACGGCAATGGCCTCGCTTCGGCCCTCCGCATCGACCGTCCAGATGTCGCGGTTGCGGCTGGGTTGCCGCGATCCCCAATAGGCGATCCGCTTGCCGTCCGGAGACCACCTCGGGCCGACTCCGTCCGCCACCGACAAGCGCCTGGGAGTGCCCCCGTCCAGGGCGGTCACCCAGAGCTCACTCAAGGACGAGCGGCTCATGGGATCGCGGATCCCCTCGGTCGCAAAGACGAGGCGCTTGCCATCGGGCGAAAACGACGGGTCGTGTCCGAAGTCCGTCACGCGCCGCACCGACTCCCCCGTCGCCTCCATCACGAAGATCCCGCCCCCGGACCTCTCGGAGCGGAAAGCGACCCGGCCGCCGTCCGGAGAAAACGCCGGAGCCGTCTCGTCGACATCGGAATCCTCGGTGAGATTCACCGGCTTTCGGCCCCCGACCCGGAGCAAGAAGAGATCCTCGTTCCCGCGCGGGCTCGCGACATAGACCACGGTCTTGCCATCGGGCGAGAGAGCGGGCTGCCGCTCGACACCCGGGAAATCGGTCAGCTGCGAGAACGAGACGGGCCTGGGAGCGTCGTGGCGGCGTCCAGCCATCAGGTCCCGTACCGCGAAACCCAGGGCGCCCGCAGCCACGATGGAGACGGCGAGGGGGGCCGAACGGCGGAACAGGAGTCGAAGCCCCCGCGTCCGCTGCCGGTCCACGCCCGTCACCACCGTGGCGGGCTCTGCCCGTCTCGGAGACGAGCCCCCGGCCATGGCCTCGAGGGTAAAGACCAAGTCCGTCGCGGACTGGAACCGGCGCTCGGGCTTCTTCTCCATGCAGTGGCGGATGACCCGGACGAGAGCGGGCGAGGCCCCCGGCGAGAGCTCCGAGAGGTCGGGCGGCTCGTCTCGAATGATCGACGCCATCGTCTCGGCGGCGGAGGCCGCACGGAACGGAAGGGAGCCAGAGACGAGCTCGAAGAGGACAGTCCCGAGCGAGAAGATGTCCGAGCGTCCGTCCAGCTGCTCTCCGCGAACTTGCTCGGGGGACATGTACCAGGGGGTGCCGACGACCGTTCCGGCATCCGTGTTCATCGTGAGGGTCGCGAAGTTCGAACGGTCGCTCGACCTTCCGGGCTGATGCTTCGCCAGCCCGAAGTCGAGGATCTTGAGCCGTCCATCCGACGTCAGGAAGAGGTTCTCGGGCTTGATGTCTCGATGGACGATCTGCCTCTCGTGGGCCGCCGCGAGGCCGCGCGCGGCCTGGGCGCCCCAGTCGATCACCTTGCGGAGCGGCACGGGACCGCGGCGGACGATCGCCCCGAGGGTCTCCCCTTCCAGAAGCTCCGTGACCGCGTACCGGACCCCGTCGCTCTCACCCGCATCGAAGATCGCCAGGATGTTCGGATGTGAGAGGGCGGCGACCGCCTTGGCCTCCGCCTCGAACCGGGACAACATCTTCGGATCCGACGCCAGGTCTCCGGGCAGGATCTTCAATGCGACTTCCCGCAGGAGCCGGGTATCCAGGGCCCGGTAGACCTCGGCCATTCCCCCGGCACCAAGCGGGGCGATGATCTCGTAGGGGCCAAGCCGGACTCCCGGACCGACGGACACGAAAAAGAACCTCCCGCTGGGGACCGAAGTGGGCTGCCTTGGGATTCAATGATCTCACCCCGGCGAGACCTTTCACCTCCCACGGCTGCCGTGGCCCGTGCTTCGCTTGTTGACCTCACCATGAGCGTTCGAGGCACCGCCGGCGTACGGACCGGCACCCAGCCCCCCTGGCGCTTCCTCGTCCTTTTCGTCTCGGCCGTGATTGCGGCCGTCGTGACGCTGCGGCTGGCTCCCCCCACTCAGGACCCGTCGTACCACCTCTTCGCGGATTCCCGGTCCCTATTTGGAATTCCGAACTTCGCGGACACCTCGTCGAACCTGGCCTTCGTCGCGGCGGGCGTCCATGGCCTCTTCCTGCTCTTCAGAACCGCCTCTCGCCGCTTCGAGCACGGCAGGGAGCGATGGCCCTACGGCCTCGCCTTCGCCGGCGCGATCCTCGTGGGAATCGGCAGCTCGGTCTACCACCTCTCACCCAACGACACGACACTGTTCTGGGACCGGCTGCCCATGACCCTTGTCTTCATGGCCGTCTTTTCGAGCGTCATCATGGAGCGCCTCGACGAGGGAATCGGTCTGGCCAGCCTCCCGGTCTTGCTTCCCCTCGGTGCCAGCAGCGCTCTTTACTGGCATGTGACGGGGGTGTTGCGCCCCTACGCCCTCGTGCAGTTCTTCCCCCTGCTCATGATCCCGGTCTTCCTTCTTCTCTTCCCATCCCGCTACACCGGTGGGGAACGGCTCTGGCTCGTCCTCGGCCTCTACGCGGCCGCCAAGGCGGCAGAGGTCTGGGACCAGGCGATCTTCGATCTTCTCGGCGCCGTGAGCGGACACACGGTCAAGCACCTCCTGGCCGCCCTGGCAATCGCGGCGCTCGCCCGGATGCTCCTGACTCGCACGATCAAGGAGCCGCCCGCCGAAGAAGGCCTCTTCAGACCAGAGTTTCCCCGGAGGCTTCCGTGAGGTACCGGTTCGTCCCGGCGACATCCAGCGGACGGGCGAAGAGGAACCCCTGCCCTTCCTGGCAACCCGATCGCCTCAGGAACTCGACCTGCTCCGGCCTCTCGACGCCCTCGGCGATGGTGCGCAACCCGAGCCCCTGCGCCAGACGGAGCACGGACGAGACGATGGAGTTGTCGGCCGGGTTTTCCGGCACGTCGGCCAGAAAGCTCCGGTCGATCTTGAGAGCCGTGATCGGGAGCTTCTTGAGGTAGCTCAGCGAGGAATGGCCGGTCCCGAAATCATCCATCGCGACCCCGACTCCCATGGCCCGCAAGTCCTGGAGGGTCCTTGCCGTGACCCCGAGATCCTCCATCGCCGTCGACTCGGTGATCTCGAGCTCGAGGAGCTCGGGTTCGAGCCCGGCCGACGCGAGGGCATCCTCGACGACTCTCACGAGAGACCGGTCGAGAAACTGCCGGCTCGAGAGATTCACTCCGATCCGCAGGCCTCGCCGTCCGGGAGAGTTGAACTCCTTGCCCAGAAGACAGGCGTGCCGAAGGATCCAGAGCCCGAGGGGCCCGATCAGACGGCTCTCCTCGGCCACGGGGATGAACTCCCCGGGCATGACGAGCCCCCGCACCGGGTGCTTCCAGCGAACCAGCGCCTCCAGACCGGCCACCTCGAGAGTGTTCAGGTCGATCTGCGGCTGAAAGTGAAGGACGAAGGAGTGCCGCTCCAGCGCCCGACGGAGGCCATTCTCGGTCTCGAGCCGCTGGAGCGCCTTCTCGGTGAGAGACGGGCTGAACAACTGATAGGAGTTGCCACCGAGTTCCTTGGCCCTGTACATCGCCGTGTCGGCGCTGCGGATCAAGTCCTCGGGCGAATCGCCATCCGCGGGAAAGAAGCTCGCGCCGATGCTGGCCGTCGAGTAGACGTGGTGGCCATTCAGGTTGAACGGCTCCTGGAACTGATTGAGGATCTTCTGGGCGATCCGGGCCGCGTCCTCGGCGTGCCGGACTTCCTGGAGAAGGACCATGAACTCGTCCCCGCCGATGCGCGAAATCGTGTCGTCTCCCCGGACGCAGCGCTTCAGCCGCCGGCCCGTCTCGGAGAGCAACAGGTCGCCCAATGCGTGTCCGAGGGAGTCGTTGACGGCCTTGAACCGGTCGAGGTCCAGGAAAAGGAGCGCCGGCGGAGGGCCGCCACATCTCGCGTGCGCAATCGCCATCTGCAGCCGGTCCTCGAAGAGCTTCCTGTTCGGCAAGACGGTCAGGGGATCGTGAAACGCGAGGAACTCGATCTTCTGCTCGGCCGCCTTGCGCGCGGTGACGTCGATAAGGGTCCCCTCGACGACCGGTTCGCTCTCTCCCTCGATGACGGTGACGCTGCCCAGAACCCAGATCGGAGAACCCGAGCGCTGCGTCGTGAGGATCTCGAGATTGCTCAGGCTCTTCTTCGCCCGGAGCTCGGCCAGAAGCTTCGAGTCCCGCCTGAGACTGTCGAAGAAGGAGAAGCGGCGAGTCTCCAGGAGCTCCGAGCGGGAGTTGAACCCGAACATTCGCGCGCAGGCCTCGTTGGCGTCCAGCAAATGACCGCCGAGACGAACCCGGAAGACGGCGGCCAGGTTTCGCTCAAACAGGAGCCGGTAGTTCGTCTCGGCCGCGCGCCGGGCTCTCTCCGCGGCACGGGCCTCGACGGCCTCGAGGCTCAAGGACAAGAGATCCGCGGCAGCCGCGACGAACGCCTGCTCGTCAGCCGAGAATCGCCGGATCTGGCGCGTCTCCTCGGCACAGATGATGCCCGCGAGCTCTCCCTGCAGACGAATCGGAGCGTCGAGCATGGAATGGATGCCGTTCGGGATCAGGTACTCGTCCGAGAACCGCTTGGTCCGGGAATCGCTGCGGGCATTGTCCGCAGGGACCGTTCGCTCTCCCCGGATCGCCGCGAGGTACTCGGGGTGATCGTCGAGAGAAAGGACGGTTCCCTCCCTCGGGTCGCTTCCATCCGTTGTGACGAGGCACACATTCTTGATGCAGTTGCCGTGCTTCTCGTAGAGCCAGATTCCTGTTCTGGGAATGCCGAGCGTCCGCGCAACGGCCCGGACCACTTCCCGAAAGGCCTCGGGGAGATGCCCATCGTGAACGGCCGGGTTGCGCGCAAGGTCGACCAGGACACGGTTCTGCTTCCGAAGCCTCAGCTCTGCGGCTTCTTCTCGCGGCACGACCGGTGACTCGGCAGACTCCCGTTTTCGCGATGCCATCAGCGACGAGTGTTTCAGTTTATCGCAGCGTCCGCTCCGGCCTCCCCTTGCGTCTGGGGTGAGATACTTCCCCGCGACATTTGAAAGAGGTGTCCAGAATGAAACAAGCGACGAAATACATAACCCTTCTCCTGCCTCTCGCGATGAGCACCACGCTTTTCGCTCAGTGGGAAGGCGCCATCGATATGAAGCTGACGACCTCCAGCAGCCAGGCCCAGGGGAAGATCAAGATGCTGATCGGGAAGACCGGGGCCCGGTCCGAGATGGACATGACGGCGATGGCGCCCGCGGGACAGGCCGGGGGCGCGAACATGAAGATCGTCTCGCTCCAGAAGTTCGCCAACCCCAACGTCGTCTACATGCTCAACGACGCCAACAAGACCTACTCCAAGGTGGACGTCAGCGAGGCCCGCAAGAACGCGGGCGGAGCCAAGGACGACACGACCTACACCGTCAAGAAGGGGGCCGCGGGATCTGTCGCCGGGTACTCGTGTCAGAACGCCACCCTCACCTCGTCAAAGGGTGACGAGATGGACATGTGCGTCTCGAAGGAATTCATGAGCGCGGGAGATTGGACCAAGATGATGTCTCGCGCCCAGAACACCGGAGGCGGAAACATGATGAAGGCCTTGAAGGACAATGGCCTCGAGGGGATGCCGATCCGGATGACGATGAAGACCAAAGGACGGACCGAGACGGTGACGACCGAGCTCGTCTCCGCCAAGAAGCAGGCCGTCCCTGACTCGACCTTCGACGTCCCGGCTGGCTACAAGGAAACCGACACGATGGGGATGTTCATGTCGCCCGAGATGCAGAAGCAGATGGAGGACGCCATGAAGAACCTCACGCCCGAGCAGAGGAAGCAGATCGAGCAGATGATGAAGAAGGGCGGCGGCGGCCCCGGCGGACAGTAAGGGGGCTTCAAGCCTTTCGGGGATCCGCGGGCGGCTTTCGAGCCGCCCGCTGTTCTTCAGGCAGCCTGTTCGGCCGTGCTGGCAAGGCCTTGAACGTGGGCCCCGGCGGCCGCGGAGACGCTGGCCGCGCCTTCTTCCGGTCCCACCGCGGCATCCCGCACGATCCGTCCGTCGCGGATCTCGACGATCCGTCCGGCCCTCCTGGCGAGAGCCATGTCGTGCGTGATGACGACGAGGGTGCGTCCCTGTTTCCAGAGGTCCAGGAACACCCCCATGATGTCGCCCCCCGAAGAGGTGTCGAGGTTGCCGGTCGGCTCGTCGGCGAGGACGATGTCGGGGTTCATGGCCAGGGCGCGAGCGATGGCGACCCTCTGCATCTGGCCGCCCGAGAGCTCCGTGGGTTTGTGCTCCATCCGGTCGCCAAGGCCGACCTTCTCCATCAGCTCGGCGACCCGCTCCTTGCGTGCCTTGGCGGGAACGCCCCCGAAGATCATGGGCATCGCGACGTTCTCGGCCGCGCTGATCTGCGGAAGGAGATTGAAGGCCTGGAAGACAAACCCGATCCGCCGGTTCCTGACGTCCGCCAGCTGGTCCCGGCTGAGTCCCTTCACGAGCTCGCCCCCGATCCGGAACTCGCCGCCGGTGGCTGTATCCAGGCACCCGATCAGGTTCATCAGAGTCGACTTGCCCGAGCCGGAAGGACCGACGATGGCGATGAACTCGCCCTTCGCCACCGAGAGGTCGATGCCCTTGAGCGCCTCCACCTTCACCTTGCCCGTGTCGTACACCTTGCGGATATCCACCATCTCGATGATCGGCCTGTCCGCCCGGATTTCCTCGTGCCTCGTCGCCATGGTCATCACTCCTATTCGTATCTGAGGGTCTGGGCCGGGTCGATGAGGGCAGCTCGTCTCGCCGGGAAGTAGCCGGCGGCCAGGCCGATCAGGCCGAGGATGCCGGAGGTCGCGACCCCGATCTGCCAGGAGAGGGTTGGCTTGCCGAGGAACTCCATCACCTTGTTCCCGTCGGCCGGGATGAGCCCGAGTCCCGCGATGATCACCATGGCGATGGAGAGCCCGGCGACTCCTCCGAGCACGGTGTAGAGAAGCCCCTCCAAGACGAACGGACCCGTGATCCAGGCGCTCCTGGCGCCGAGCGCCATCTTGACCCCGATCTCGCGCGTGCGCTCCTTGACGACGGCGTACATGATGTTCGCCACGCCGACCCCCCCGATCAGGAGGGTGAGGGCCCCGATGATGCCGAGGAAGAGCTGGATGCCGATCGTGATGTTTGCCGTGATCTTTCCGCTCTTGACCGTATCCCACGTCTGCAGGACGCGGTCATCGTTGGGGTCATATCCATACTTCGCGCCCAGAAGCTCGTTGACGCGCCTCAGGGCCATCTTCATGTCGTCGTCCTTCTTGACCTGCAGGACGAGGACGTTCAGCCGCTCCCTGCCGAACAGGGCCTTGAAGGTCGAGACCGGGATGACGACGTGCTTGGAATCCGGGCCGCCGTACATCCCCATCTGGGTCTTCTTCTGCATGACGCCGATGACGGTGAACGGCGAGTTCGACAGCAGCAGCGTCTTTCCGACGGGATCTCCCTTCCCGAATATGTCCGCGGCGATCTCGTCGCCGAGAAAGACCACCCGCCTCCTCTCGGAGACGTCGACATCCGAGAAGAACCGGCCGCCCGCGACCGGGTAGTGTTTTCGTGCCTCGCCGTAGACCGCGTTCGTCCCGACGACGCGTCCGTTCACCACCTTCGCTCCGTAGCCCAGCGCGGTCCGCCACGAGTAGATCTCCCCGATGACGGCCTCCAACTCGGGCATGCGGGCCGACAAGTACTCGATGTCGTCGATGGTGGGCCGGATCGGCCGCCCCGCGGGCAGCCCCTTCCAGGGCTTCGTCGTCTCGCCCGGCCACATCACGGCGAGCCGCTCGCCCATGGCGCGGCGGTTCTTGTTCAGCTGGATCTTCAGGCCCTCGCCGAACGAGAGAAGCAGGAGTATCGCGACGGTCCCCCAGGCGATCGCGGCGATCGTCAGAAAGGCTCTCTTCTTCGCGATGTGAGCCGACTGCAGGAACATTTGCCAGATGACTTTCACCGCGCGCCCCCCTCAGAGCTTCATTGCGACGACCGGATCGAGCCGGGCCGCGTCGCGAGCCGGGAAGTACCCGGCCAGAAGGCCGATGACGCCCAGAATCCCGGTCGTGATGAGGGCGACCACGGGCGAGACCTGGGGATCGCCGACGTAGTCCGTCAGGCCGAGCTTGGGGAAGGCCGAGCAGATTCCGAAGGAAATGAGGAGCCCCAGGACGCCGCCCGACCCCGTGATGAGGAGTGTCTCCATGAGGAACTGGGTGAGGATCGAGCGCTGGCGCGCTCCGAGCGCCATCTTGATCCCGATCTCCTTCGTTCTCTCCTCCACGACGACATTCATGATGTTCGAGACACCGATTCCGCCGACGACGAGCGTCAACGAGCCGACGATGCCGAGAAAGCCCGTGAAGGCGAGCATGAAGACCTCGAAGAACTGGAACTGCTCGGTCGTGTCCCACACCGACAGAGCCTCCTTGTCGGCCGGGTCGAAGCGCAGCCGCCTGGAAAGCGAGGTGAGGACACCATTCGAGACGGCCTTCATCTCGAGAACCTTCGCGGGCTGAAAGACGAAGTTGCTGACGTACTTGGCGCCCGTGAGGGCGCGGTACGTCGAGGTCGGCATGAAGGCCTGGTCGTGGTCGCGTCCCCGGTAGCTGGAATCCTGGTTCTTCGGCATGAGGACTCCGACGACGAGAAAGGGCGACCCGTTCAGGATGACGGTCTTGCCGACCGGGTCCTCCTTCTGGAAGACCGTCTCCGCCAGCTTGTTCCCGATGAAGAGGACACGCCGCTGCTTTTCCATGTCGATCGGGTTGATGAACCGGCTCCCCGCCTGCGGGATGAGGTTCCGCATGCCGCCGAACTCGGGGGTCACACCGGTCACGTCCACGGGGTAAGTCTTCAGCCCATACCGGAGCTTCATGTCGCCGGCAAACTCGGGCGAGAGGGAACGAAGTCCCGGAACCTGGCTCCTGATGGCGATCAAGTCCTCCTCGGTGATCCGGATCCTGCGGCCCTTTCCGAGGCCCTGGAACGGCTTCGACGTCAGGCCCGGCCAGGCGATGCCGATCCTGTCCCCGAGACCGGCCGTCGACTTGATCATCTGCTTCTTCAATCCCGTCCCGAAGGCGAGCAGGAGCGTGATCGCGACGGTCCCCCAGACGATCCCGAATCCGGTCAGAAACGTCCGGAGCTTCTGGCTCCGGGCATCCCTCAGCATCTGGTAGAGAACCTCTTTCAGCATCAACACGGCTGCGCCTCCTCCTGTCCCACGTTCGTCAGGAGATTTCCTTGGGAGGCCGCTGCACGACCTTCTCGCCCTTCTTGAGGCCCTCGACGACCTCCACGTTCAGACCGTCGGAGATCCCGAGCTTGACCTCGAGCCTCTTGGGCTGGGCCTTCGGGTCGGCAGCCGGGATCTCGACGAAGGCCTTCTTGCCTCCGTCTTCGAACGAGACCAGCCGCTCGGGAATCGTCAGGACGTCCTTCTTCTCGCGGATGATGAGGTCGGCGTTGGCCGAGTAGCCGGCTCGAAGGGTGAACTTCTGGCCGGGATCGAGCTCGATCTCGACGTCGAAGAGAGTGGCGCCGTCCTTCTGCTGAGCCTGCGGGGCGATCCTCGAGACCTTTCCGGTGACGACGTCGGTTGGCAGAGCTCCGACCTTGATGCGCGCGGGGAGGCCGAACTTGAGCTTACCGACGTCGATCTCGTCCACCGTCCCCTTGAAGACGAGGTCCGACATGTCGGCGATGGTGGCGAGCTCGGTGCCTGGCTGGTAGGAGGTGAGGGGAACGACAGGGTCTCCGGGATTCACGGTCCGCGTGAGGATCGTCCCGGCCGCCGGCGCCCGGATGATGGAATCGATCCCGGTCTCGGTGGTGGTCACGCGCCCCTTTCGGGTCAGCTCGCGGTCCTGCTCGGCCTTGTTCAGAGCGATCTTGGCCAGCTCGTAGGACTCTCGCTTGATGTCGACCTCGGACTTGGCGACGATTCCCTGTGCCTGCAGCTCCTTGGCCCGGTTGAACTCGGTGAGAGCTCTCTCGTGGACGGCCTTGGCGGACTCCACGCGGCGATCCACCTCGGTCACTTCCAGGGGCGTCGGGTCGGGAACGAGCTCGAAGAGAGGGTCACCGGCGCGAACGGCGTCGCCAATCTCCACGCGCGCGACCTTGACGATCCCCGAGATCTTCGATTTCACCTGGAACTTCTGCCGGGGCTGAATCTGCCCGACGGCCAGCGCCTTCTCGGTAATCGAGCCCGTCTCGGCCGTCACGAGCGTCAGTCCGTCCTTTCCCTTCTTCCCCGCGCTGGCCCACGCATACAGGCCCGTGGCGGCCGCGGCCACGATCGCGAAGCCGATCAGGACCTTGATGAGCTTTCCCATGGATCCCTCCCCCGGCCAGACAGAGGACTCTCCCCGATGCGGCCGTCTGGTGTCTCGTGTCATCAGGTACGGACGAGGGGGGGCAAAGGTTCCGCTCCGAAAGCGTGGAACTCCGGGGAGCTTGGAACCCATCGGCCAAACTCCCGTATCACATGAGGACAGCCGCCCGGAGGGATTCGAGGCGGCCGGGAGGAGTTCGCATGAAACGGAATTGGCTGCGTTCCCTGGGGACCAGTCTCATAGTCGTGTTGGTGGCGGGGAGCGTCGCGCGGGCGGCAACCGCACAGCTTCCACCCCTGATTCCGCGGGATGTCTTGTTCGACAACCCCGAACGGGCCAACCCCCAGCTTTCCCCCGACGGCAAGCGCCTCGCCTGGATCGCGCCCGACAAGAAGAACGTGCTCCAAGTCTGGGTCAAGACGATCGGCAAGGACGATGACAAGATCATCACCGCGGACAAGAAGCGCGGGATCCGACAGTATTTCTGGGCCCAGGACAACAAGACCGTTCTCTATCTTCAGGACAACGACGGCGACGAGAACTTCCACGTTTATGGCGCCGATCTCGACGGCGGCAACGTCCGCGACTACACGCCCTTTCAGGGCGTCAGAGCCCAGCCTCTCGACCTCGACCGCAACTTCCCGGACGAAATGCTCGTCTCCCTCAACCTGAAGAGCCGCCAGCTCTTCGACGTCTACCGCATCAAGCTGTCGACGGGTGCTGTCACCCTCGACACCGAGAACCCGGGAGACGTGGCCGGCTGGGTCGCTGACTCGAAGTTCCAGATCCGTGCGGCTCAGGCCCAGCTCCCCGACGGGGGCACCGAGATCCGGATCAGGCCCGACACCACTTCCCCCTGGAAGTCATGGATCAAGGTCGGCCCGGAGGAAATCCTGAACTTCGTCGACTTCTCGCTCGACGGGAAGTCGGCCTACCTCATCTCTTCCATCGGCAGTGACAAGGCACGCCTCGTCGAGAAGAACATCGAGGCGGGCACGGAGAAGGTCATCGCGTCTTCACCCGTTGTGGACGCGGAGGAAGTCCAGATCAACCCCGACAAGAAGAACGTCGAAGCTGTCGCCTTCGCTCCGGGACGGGCTTCCTGGACCGTGGTCGACCCCGCGCTCAAGGCCGACTTCGACGCCATCGCGAAGCTCTTCGACGGGGACTTCCAGGTCACCAGCCGCGACCGGGCCGACCAGACCTGGCTGGTGGCGTTCACCTCCGACAAGGTGGGCGTCCGCTGGTACTCGTGGGATCGGAAGGAGAAGAAGGGGACCTTCCTGCTCTCCGCCCGTCCCAAGCTCGAGAAGTACACGCTCTCGGACATGAAACCCGTCACCATCAAGAGCCGTGACGGCCTCGATCTCTATTCGTATCTGACGCTTCCCGCCGGCGTGCCCGCCAAGAACCTCCCGATGGTGCTCTTCGTTCACGGCGGCCCGTGGGCCCGCGACACGTGGGGTTTCAATCCGTACCCGCAGTGGTTCGCCAACCGCGGCTACGCCGTCTTACAGGTGAACTTCCGGAGCTCGACGGGATACGGGAAGAAGTTCCTCAATGCCGGAAACAAGCAGTGGGGCCTGAAGATGCACGACGACCTCCTCGACTCGGTCGACTGGGCCGTCAAGCAGGGGTACGCCGACCCCAAGAAGGTCGCCATCATGGGCGGCTCGTACGGCGGCTACGCGACACTGGCTGGCCTAACCTTCACCCCTGACAAATTCGCCTGCGGCGTCGACATCGTCGGTCCCTCCAACCTGAAGACCCTCATCGCCTCGATCCCGCCGTACTGGAAGCCGCTCCGCGCGGTCTTCGACGTGAGGATGGGAAATGTGGACGATCCGAAGGATGCCGACCTCATCAAGAACGCCTCTCCCCTCTTCAAGGCGGACAAGATCATCCGGCCGCTCTTGATCGGGCAGGGAGCCAACGATCCGCGCGTCAAGCAGGCCGAGTCCGAGCAGATCGTCGAGGCGATCGAGAAGAACAAGGGGAGCGTGACGTACGTCCTCTACCCGGACGAGGGCCACGGATTCGCGCGTCCCGAGAACCGGATGGACTTCAACGCTCGCGCCGAGGTCTTCCTCGGGAACTGTCTCGGCGGACGCGTCGAGCCCATGACGGCCGACAAGCTGCCGGGTTCGACGGCCGTGGTCCGAGTCGTCGGGAAGTAGGCACAGGAAGAGAACAACCCGGGCCGGGTCCGGTCAGGGGCGCCCAGGAAGGAAGGGCGTCACTGCGCCGGGCCCGGCCCTTTGTCTTTTGGAAAACGGGCGGCCTCGCGCCTCTTTTCGTCCTCGGAACAGGGGTATCCGAACGTGGCGTCGAACTCGCAGCCAGGCGCCCGTTCGGCGTGATCGACCGGTCGTATCCGGCGTGGCTGGGGCCAGATCAGGTAGAGAAAGTCGTCCCCGTAGGCATCGAACTCGTGCGAGCGGGGGAAGTAGGCGAGAAGCTGTCTCAGACTGGCCTCGAGTCCGGGAGAAAGAAGCTTCTTCACGGCGTCTCTTTCAGCCCCGGTCGTCTGTTCCGAGAAGCCGGAGAGCGTGGTCCGGCGTCCCCCCCCGGCGGCCTTCCACTCGACGCAGGCATCAGACGCGTTCTGGGTGCAGCCCTTTGGCAACAGGGGCCCGGGAAGGAACAACCGCCGCTCGATCGTGGCTCCCGTGGAGAGGTCCTTGACGCTCTCGAACGTCACGCGACCTGTTGGATCCTGCCGGGAGAAAAGATCGAACCGGCCGGAGGGGAGGCTCACGAGAAGTCTCGTCTCGTCCCCGGACGCATCCCTTCCGAAAAGAACGGAAATCTCGAAACGCGGCTCGGCTGCGTAGACGAAGTGCCATCGCCCGGCTGCCTTCTTCGGGACTTCGACGGACCGCCCCTCATCGCCCGGGCCAAGGAGAAGTCCGGCCAGCAGGGTCAGCCAGCCGAGGCGCGAAGCCAAATCCTCTCCCCGATGAAGATCTGCACGAGCCACGCGTCGAGGAGGCCGAGTCGCGCCTCGTCTTCGAGGATCCGTAGGGCCCCCTCCCGCGAGACGGCCTTCTTGTACGGCCTGTCCGAGGCCGTCAGGGCGTCGTAGATGTCGCAGACGGTCAGGATTCGCGACGGAACGACAATGGAGTCCGAGCGGAGCGCCCGGGGGTATCCCGAGCCATCGAGCTTCTCGTGATGGGCATAGGCGATCTCGGGGATCCGGGCGAGCTCGGGCGTCCACGGAATCGACGAGAGGAACCTGTAGGTCTGGGACACGTGGCTCTGGATCTGCAGCCGCTCCTCCAGGGAGAGGCTGCCCTTGGGGATCGAGAGGAGCCGGAATTCCTCCTCGCGCAGGAGGGCCGAAGTGATTCCGCGGCGGTCTCGCCACGTCCGCGTCAAGAGACCTCTGAGCTTGCCGGCCGCCTCCTTGGGTAAGACCGTCGGCTCATTGGCCCTGCGGATCTCCTCGAACTGCGACTCCAGCTCCTGGGCTCTCTCATAGCGCTGGATGTCGATGAGCCTCAGGTCCTCGGCGCGCGGCGCGACACCGGCATCCATGAGACGGATGAGGAGGTTCCGGTAGTCAGCCGTGTCCGCGGCCTCCAGGGCGAAGTCGAAGCGGTCCCGGATCCGTGAGAGCTCTTCGGGCTCGAGCTTTTTCGACTTGACCAGGACCTTCTCGGGAACCGCGATCTTGCCGAAGTCGTGCAAGAGGGCCGCGGTCCTGATCTCGTGGAGCTCTTCCTTCGTGAAGACGATCTCGGCGTAGGGACCATCCGAGGCTCGGTCGACGATGCGGGCAAGAGCCTCGGTCAGTTCCGCGACACGGCTCGAGTGGCCCGCGGTGGTCGGATCGCGCTGCTCGACGGCCACGATGGCGGCCTGGGCGAAGTCCTCGAAGAGCTTCTTGATGGAGGCGGTGAGGAGGTTCGCCTTCAGGCACACGGCGGCCTGCGTTGCCAGGGAGAGGAGCAGCGGGATCAGGTCGGCGGGGTAAGCCTCGAAGGTCCCGGGCTCATGTCCCCGCCGGTTCATGAGCTGCAGGACGCCGACCATCTCGCCCCGGTGGTCCTTCATCGGGACCACCACGACCGCCCGGGTCCGCCAGCCGGTGGCGACGTCGAAGAGATCGTTGTGCTTGTAGGGGGTTCCCTCCGGGATCTTGTAGGCATCTTCGAGGAGGATCGGAACCCCGCGGAAGGCGACGTAGCCGGCAAGACTCTGCTCGTCGACCGGCATGGTCCGCTCGGTGAAGGCGAACCGAACGGCGTCGTTCTGCGCGAGCTTGAACCTCAGGCGCGGACCCGACGGCCCGTCCTCGAGGAGGTAGAGGCTTCCCGCCTCGGAGCGCGTGAACCGCCGGCACTCCGTGAGGATCTTCTCGAGGAGCTTCTCGACATCCCGTTCGGCCGAGAGCGCGATACCGATCTGGTTCAGGGTCTCGATCCGCGCCTCCGTTTCGGCAAGGCGGTTCTTAAGAGATTCCCGTTCCCGGGCGATCGCTTCGAGCGCCTCCTTCAGCTCGGCTTCGGAATCGTTGTGGCCGGCAGGGAATTCAGTCGTTCCTGATTGGCTCATGGGTCCTCTCCGTGCTCTCTCCCTCTCGATCCTGGCCGCTCTTCCCGGCTCCCCCCCGAAGACACCGTGGGTCCCTCTTCTCGATACTCCTTCTCCTGCCCCGCGGAAAAGACCCGGCCGGGGTGGAACGTGACCCGGAACCGGGAGCCTCTTCCCCGTCCCGGGCTCGCGGCATCGATCGTACCGCCATGCGCGGCGACGATCGCGCGTGCGATGCTCAGCCCCACCCCGAGCCCGCCGTGCCTGCGATTCACGGCCGCCTCCTCGCGCCGGAACCGGTCGAAGACGAACGGCAAGAAGGACGGGTCGATGCCAAAGCCCTTGTCCTCGACCTCGATCACCATCCGCCCCTCCGCATCGATTCTGGCCCGAAGCGCCACCGGTTCCCCGGGACCCGAGAACTTGACGGCGTTGGAAAGGAGGTTCCAGAGGACTTGCTCGAGGCGGGCGGGGTCGGCCTCGAGGGAAGGCAGGGCGGGGGGGACCTCTGTCTCGATCTGGACTCCTCGCTTCTCCGCCATGGGACGCACCGCATCCAGGGCGGTGCGAATCACATCCGAGAGAACGACCCGTTCGCGGCGGAGCTCGAGACCGAAGTTCTCGATTCGCGAAAGGTCGATCAGCTCTCCCAGGATCCTGTTCAACGTCTCCGCCTGCCCCAGGATCGCCTTCAGGGCCGACTCGACCGAGGGGTCGGAGCCGTGGCTTTCTCTCAGAACCTCGGCCCAGCCCACGATGCCGGTCAAGGGCGTCCGGACCTCGTGAGAGAGATTCGCCAGAAAGTCATCTTTCAGGCGGTTCGAGCGCGTCAGCTCCTCGATCAGGTGAGCGTTCCGCAGAGCGATGGCGGCCTGTTCGGCCAGGACGACGAGCGTCGCGGAGTCTTCCTCGGAGAAGGCCTCGGGCTGGGCACTCAGGAGCTCGATCACGCCGAGCCTCTTCTCGGCGACCCGTATCGGCACGGCGAGGAGGCTCCGGACATCGACGCCCGGCACCGCGGAAAGGACGGCCGCCCGCTCCTCGAGCCCCTTTCCGGCCATGAGCTCGTCGAGACCCGCCGTCGACAGCCGGACAGGGCGCCCCGACAGGTACGCCTCGCCGGCGCATTGCAGTGACGCGGCCGGGATCTGTCCGGTCTCGGCTGCCGCCTGCGTGGCCCGGCCGGATCCGTAGGCAGCCGCGACGCGCAAAAAGTCTGGTGTCGTTCCCGAGATGTAGGCGACGCACCCTTGCGAACGAGGGAAAGCCGCGCTCACCTCCTCCACGAAGTACGAGAGGACGTCCGGAGCGCTGAGACGAAGGTTCAAAAGCCGCGTCACCCTCGCGATCGTCTCCGAGATCCTGTTGCGCCTGGCCAGATCGGAGAGGAGCTCGAGCTGCTTGATGGCGGCCGCAAGGAGCCTGACCGCGGCCCTCACGAACTCGAGTTCCGAGGCCTCCCAGTCGCGCCGCATCCGCACGGTGGAAAGACTCAGGAACCCCCTCATCCGGCCATCGACGGTGATGCGGGCCGCAACGAGAGACCGGGTTCCCAGACCCGAGAGGGTGGTTTGGTAGGGTTCGAGCAGCCGTTCGACCGACACGTCCGACGTCGCGAACAGCTCGGGCCACGCCTCGAGGTTGGCGAGCCCGGGGCCGTCGATCGGGAGCAGCCCGCCAGGAATCGGCGGGATCCCTTCCGCCACGTGTATCGCACGTACGAGTAGCCCTTTTTGCCTGGTCGCGCCGCCTGGCGGCACGAGCAGGAGCGCCACCCGATCGACCGAGAGAAGCTCACCCAGCCGGTCCACCGACTCCTGCAGCGTGGCCGACAGATCGCGCCCCTCGACCATCGCCAGAGCCAGTTCAGAAAGAAAGCTCTCCCGGCTTCCCTGCATGCCCCTTCCCCTGCCCTCTCGAAGAACGAACATCTAAGCACAGAAACGGCCAGAAAGCACCCTGGCCGCCCCGGACACCGCCTCCAGAATCCCCCTCCTCGAGAAACTGGATCAGGGCGACATCGCACCGTTCGTTTTCCCTCCCTCGCGTGCGCGGAGGAGCGTCAGGGAGGGGGCGCCCCGGTCTTCGTGGCAAGCGGCCGAGGAGTGCCCCCACCCCCGCCATTCACGAGCGGGACGCCACGCGCCGGTGGACCCTCGGGAGCCTCGCCGTGAACACCGATCCTTGCCCCTCGACGCTCCAGACGCTCAAATCCCCCCCCATCAGGCGGCAGAACTGCCGGGAGATGAAGAGGCCCAGGCCCGTCCCGCCATGCTTCCTCGGGATCGAAGGATCCAGCTGGTCGAATGGCTGGAAGAGACGGGCGACCTTCTCGTCGCTCATCCCGGGACCCGTGTCCTTGACGCGGAAGACGGCCCAGCCGGGCTCGGAGGCGTCCACCTCGAACGTCACGACGCCTTTCGTCGTGAACTTGGCCGCGTTTCCGAGGAGATTCAGCAGGACCTGCCGGAGCCGCGTCGGATCCGACGTCATGTCATCGAGTTCGCCGGCCATCACGAACCGGAGCTCGTTCTGGCGGGCCTGGAACAGCGGCCCCATGGTCGCGACCACCTCGTCCAGAAGGGGCTGGACCGCAAATGTCCGGCTCTCGAGCTCCATCCGTCCGGCCTCGATCTTCGAGAGATCCAGGATGTCGTTGACCAGGGCGAGCTGGTGGCGCGCCGCCCCCCGGATCTTCTCGAGGTCCTCCCTCACGGCTCCCGGGTCGAGCTCCTCCACTTCCTCCATGAGAAGCTCGCTGTACCCGATGATGGCATTGAGGGGCGTGCGCAGCTCGTGACTCATGCTGGCCAGAAACCGGCTCTTGGCCTGGCTCGCGTCCTCGGCTCTCACCAGGGCGGCTTCGGCCCTGGCCTTCTCCTCGGCGAGCGCCTGCGTCCTTTCGGCGACGACGTGTTCGAGGATCCGGTGCCGCTCCTCGAGGTGGCGGGTCCTCAACTTCAGGAAAATGAGGACCACAGCCCCGATGCCGGCCGCCACCAGGGCGTAGAACAGCGGCGTTTCCGTGAATTCAGGCTCGATCGAAAACGAGAACGAAGCCCCCGTCTCGTTCCAGACTCCATCGTTGTTGGAGGCCTGGACTCGAAATGTGTACGTCCCGTGGGGAATGCGGGTGTAGTAGGCCGCCCGCCTCAGGCCGGGATCGGTGAAGGCCCTGTCGAACCCCTCGAGCATGACTCGAAAGCGGACCTTCTCGGGAGCCAGAAAGCTCAGGGCGGTATAGCGAAATTCGAACTGCTCGCCCCCCGCTGGCAGGACGGTCCGCTCACGTGGGTCGATCCGTGTCCCGTCCACGAAGAGGTCCTCGATGTAGACCGGCGGAGGGAGCGGGTTCTTGAGAATCCGCGCTGGATCCACCAGGGCCGCTCCGTGGGTCGTCGGAAAGACGAGCCGTCCGTCGGAGAGCTTCCACCCGGCGTTGTTTCCACCCCCGTTGCACTCGGCGCTGATGAGGCCGTCGGCGGTCCCGAAGGCCTCGCAGGCGA
The DNA here is from genome assembly GCA_022071945.1 of Thermoanaerobaculia bacterium. GTDB lineage: Bacteria > Acidobacteriota > Thermoanaerobaculia > UBA5066 > UBA5066 > JAJVIN01. The sequence continues at coordinate 55,753 of JAJVIN010000009.1, forward strand.
TCCTCTTCGCCTTGCCCTTCGCGAAATCCTCGAGGCTCTGGCGGCTGCATCGCGAGATGCCCTTGTTGCAGCTCATCCAGAGAAAGCCGCGGTCGTCCTCGAGAACCTTGAACACCACGTCATCGAACAGTCCGTTCTCGACCCGGTAGTGGGTGATCTTCCCGTTCTCGATCCGCGCCAGGCCGCCGCCGTGCATGCCGAGCCACAGGACTCCCTGGCTGTCCTCGTAGATGGAACGTCCGACATCGTGGCCGAGGCCCTCCGGACGCGAGAGACGGGAAAACCGGGTTCCGTCTCCGTAGGCGAAGCCTCCCCCCTCTGTGGCCGCCCAGAGAGTTCCCCGGCGGTCGCGCTGAATCGAGAAGACGACGTTGGCGGGGAAGCCGCCGCGAACGTCGAAGTATTCGAAGCGGTCCTCCACCATGTGGAAGAGCCCCGCGCCGTACGTCCCGCCCCACAGGCTCCCGTCGTCATCGACGAACAGCGACCGGACGTGGTTCGACCGGAGTCCCTGTTCGACCGTCAGGCACGTGAAGCGGCCGTCTACGAGGTGCCCGAGCCCCCCGAACGTTCCGATCCAGAGTCCGCCCGCCTTGTCTTCCACGGTCGCCCAGACCTGGTCGTTGCACAGTCCGTCCCGCTTGCGATACGTGGTGACCGTTCCGTTCTCGACGCGGTTGAGCCCGCCGCCGTTGGTGCCGATCCACAAGACCTTCCTCGAGTCCTCGTAGACCGAGCGGATGCCATTGTGGGACAGGCCATCCTGCGTCGTGAGGACCGTAAACTTCCCCTCTCGCAACCTGTTGAGACCACCGCCAGCGGTCCCGATCCAGAAACTCCCCTCCCGGTCCTCGTGAAAGCACCAGACACGCTCGCTCGAGAGGCCGCGATCGACCGAGAGAGCCTCGACCCGCGAGCCATGAATCCTGTTCAGACCCCCGCCGATCGTCCCGACCCACAGCGAGCCGGCCCGGTCGCGGTGGAGCGAATAGACGTCGTCGCTCGCCAGACCCGAGGCCTGCGTCCGGGTGGAAACCGCCCCGCCGGGCGAAATGGTGAGGAGGCCTCCCCCCATCAGGCCTGCCAGGAGATCTCCGTTCGTATCGGCGAGGAGCTCGTTCACTTGAGCCTGGGCCAGCCGCGGCTCCACGGAGAACGGCCGCGCGGCTCCGTTCTCGAAGACGAAAAGGCCGCTTCCAAAGGTGCCCAGCCACATCCTTCCCCGCTGGTCCAGGGCAACCGAGGTCACCCGTTCGTCCGGAAGACCTCTCCAGACTGTCTTCCAGCCGGAAGGCCCGCCACTCGACAGGCGAAAGGCTCCCGCCCCCATGGTCCCGACCCACAAGTCTCCCTTGTCATCCAGAGCGATCTTCCAGATCAGGAGATTCGGCGCGAGGTCCGGAACCGGTGAACCCTCGAAGACTCCCCTTCGCAGGCGAGCCAGTCCGCCTCCGAAGGTCCCGATCCAGAGGGTTCCATCGGGTCCCTCCGCCAGGCTCTGAACCCAGTTGTGCCGCAGGGCGGGGGTGTTGTCCTTGTCAAAGACCCGAAACGCCACCCCATCGAACCGCACGAGCCCCTCGTGGGTTCCGATCCAGAGATACCCATCCTTCGTTTGCAGGATGGTGTTCACCGTGTTGTTCGGAAGGCCGTCCGTGTTTTTCCACGAATCCAGGACGAACTGGGAGAGGGGCCGTTCGGGATCCAGGCCGGGGGCTCTCCCCGGCACGAGGAGCCCTCCCAGCATCAAGAGGAGAAAGACTCGTCTCACTCTCCGAGATAGGCGCTCCCGTCACTCGTCCCCTGTCCGGGCTCGGGGCCGTCGTTGATGACGCCATAGGCGATGAACCGCGCCGTCCCCTCCGCCCTGACCCTGACGTAGCCCTGCGTCAGGCCGAACTTCTTCAGAATCCCGTCCACCTGCTTCCGCTCACCCATCCCGAGTCCGATCGGACCCACCGTGCCAGCCACCGCGCCCGTCTCCCCGTTCACGACATCCAGGTAGAGGTTCAAATAGGAGGACGTGTCCCCGGCGTGAACGACGGCCACGTTGGAACGGCTCTTGCTGTCCTGCAGAAGACCCGAAACGGTGGCCGTGCCGTAGAAGGCCTCCGACTGGGTGACCCCCTGCAGGAAGACGCCATAGCGCCCGGATCCGGCAGCGGCGATCGTGCGGATCAGCGCCCCTGCCAGGCCAGAGACCCGGAACCCGTCGGAGTTTCGGAACGAGACGGTCAGGGAACCCGCGAGGTTCGTCCCCTTCGCTCCCACCGCGCCACCCGAGGCACGGAGCTTGTCGAGGAAGCTCTTCAGGAGCACCTGCCGCCGCGGCTCCAGGCGCTCCTCCAGGGTCACCACGTCTCCCGTGTAGCCGCCAAGCGACTCGCGGTACTGGAGCGTCGCCACGACGGGGTCGTCCGACGGATTGGCCAGGATGACCTCGGTGTCATAGGCGTTCGTCTCGAGAACGACGGGAACGACAACGGGCTCCTTGGGCATCTCGGTGCGGACGGGTTTCAGGAAGCTCCCGTCGAACGTCGTGGTGTCGTTGGCCACACCGTAGGCCGAGAAGTAGCCCGTGCCGCCGACCTGCCGCAGGGACGCCGTGCCATGAGAGAAGCCCGCCCAGGGAAGGAGTCCCTCCAGCTGCCGCCATTCACCGGGCTGGAGAATGACTGGCTCGGGCAGGGGCTTCCTGACCCCCGTGTCGCCCGAGATGATCGTGACGTCGACGGTTACGACGACTCCGCTCGGGTTGTAGATGGCCAGGTTCGAGCGCTCCGCTTCGTTCTCCCTGAGCCCGAAGACCAGGGCGCCGGTCTTGAACATCTGACTGTTGAGCGGCGCCCCGTATGCGAGGCCTGAAACGCCCGGGCCTGACGGAGCCGTCGTTCTCGCCGTGACCTTCACGGCACCCGCGGAGGTCCCTCCAACGGAGGCGATCTGCAGGATTCCGCCCTGGTTCCCCTCTCGCGGGATCGGAACGCCCAGGGTGCGCAGCCTCTCGAGGACGTCCGGAATGCTGAGCTGCGTGCCTGCCGGCAGGTTTTCCGAGGCCGAGCCACTGCCGGACGCGCCGAGCTGGGCGGCAGCGCTGTAGGTGTAGGTGAGGGAGACGGGAGTGGAACCCGTGTTCACGACCGACATGGCGGACTTGTAGCGCGCCCCGCCGCGCCCTGAAGCGTCCAGAACGATGGGAACCGTTCGCGGGATCGACTTGTTGTCCGACTCGATCCGGAAGATCGTCCCGTCGTAGACGTCGCAAAGGTAAAGCCGTCCCGCCGAGTCCGTTCCGATCCCCGCCGGGTTCCGGAAGCGTTTTCCTCCCCCGTACGAGATCTCGCGCCCGAAGTTCTTCACCTCGATGCGGCCTCCCGAAATCCTCGAGAGAGCAAAGAGCTCACCGGTGCAGTAGTCGGAAAAGACGAAGCTTCCATCCAGCTCGGGAACCTCCGCATTGCGCACGACGGCCCCTCCGATCACCGAGCAGCGGCCATCCGTGTGGCGGTACTCGTGGACGGGGAGCGTGAGCGTCCGGCCGTTGGCGCATTCCTGGCTCGGGTTGTAGCAGTTCGACCCTTCCATCAAGCGCCAGCCGTAGTTCTCGCCGCCCCGAGACGTGCCGGGCTGGAGGTTGACCTCCTCGACCGAATCCTGTCCGACGTCGGGCAGGAAGAGATCTCCCGTCCAGGGGTCGAAGCCGAATCCCCAGGGGTTCCTCAGCCCGGTCGCCCACACCTCGGCGAGCTTGCCGCCCCGCGCGAAGAAGGGGTTGTCCGGAGGCACGGCATAGAACTTCCCGCCATCTCGCCCGTCGACGTCGATTCGAAGCATCTTGCCGAGCCAGGTCAGCTCGCTCTGCGCGTTGTTCTGCGGGTCCCCCGCCCCTCCCCCGTCGCCGAACCCGATGTACAGATAGCCGTCGAAGGGCGAGAACTCCATGTGCCCGCCGTTGTGGTTCGCGTAGGGCTGGAACTGACGCAGGAGCACCCTCTCGGTCGAAATGTCCGCAACGTCGGGGTCTTCATTCCCGATCCGGAACTCCGAGATGACGGTCGCCCCGGTTGCATCCGTGTAGTTCACGTAGAACTTTCCGTTGTCGAGGAATCGAGGGTGAAACGCGAGCCCGAGCAGCCCCCGCTCCCCGCAGCAGCTGACCCTCGTCGATAGGTTGAGCAAGGTCGAGTCCACGATGCCGTTCCTGAGGACCCGGATTCTCCCGATCTGCTCCACCACGAAAAGCCGCTCGGTGTCCCCGGGAGGTGACGTCACCGCGATCGGACTGCTGAGACCCGAAATGATCGGCACGGTCCGGACCGTGCCCAGAAGCTCTCTCTCGCCCAGCGAGACGGCGAGCGTCAGGAAAACCCCACAGATGACCGATCTCTTCATCGCGATTCCTCCGGTCCGAATACCTGAAGGATAAGCCGTCCCGGCCCCGGACCCCATCGTCGGGAAGAGACAGCGGTCACCTGAACCCGCGATTCGAGACACGGGCCCCCCTTGACAAAACATAACTATATGGTTATATTTCGATTCGCATATGGAATTCCGAGCGCAAAATCCATCTGTCCCAACGACCGAGGAGGTGTCATGAGGATCTCCTTCCTGCCTCTCACCCTCGCTCTGGCTCTCCCCCTTTCCGCTGCCGAAACCCTCACCCTCGACCAGGCCATGAAAGCGGCCCGGGAAAAGGCGCGCGAGGTCACGGCCGCCGAGGCGCGCATGAACGCGGCCGGGGAGAGGGTCAAGCAAGCTCAGGGTTTCAGGCTTCCGTCCCTGACGTTCTCGGAGACCTACATCCGGACGGACTCGCCGGCGGAGTCTTTCGCCCTGAAGCTGAACAAGAACCAGTTCTCCTTCCCCGACTTCGTCTCCTCCGACCCGAACAACCCTGGCTATTCGGGAACAGCCATCACGCGGCTGGAGGCCATGGTGCCCCTCTTCACCGGCGGAGAGCTTTCGGGCCGCATCAAGCAAGCGGAGAACGCGGCGGCCGCCGCGGCAAAGAGCCGGGACTGGGCCGCTGACAGCGCGGCTTTCGAGGCCGCCAATGCCTTCATCATGGTGGCCCAGGCCGAGGAGTACGCAAAGCTCCTTTCAAAGGCCCGCGAGACCGTCAAGGCTCACGTCGACCTCGCCAGCGCCTACGTCAACGAGGGGATGCTGGTGAGGTCCGAGCTCTTGCGGGCACAGGTCGAGCTTGCGCGGGTCGAGGACATGCTCGAGGACGTGAAGGGAAAGGTCCGGATCGCCAGCGCGAACCTGGCCTTCCGGATGGGCGCCCCGCAGGACGCTCAGTACGCGCTCGCTCCCCTGCCCCCTCCGCCTCCGCTCGAGGGAACGGCGGCCGAGTGGGTCGCCTCTTCCCGGGATCGCAAGGACCTGGCGGCGGGACGGGATCTCCTCGCGGCGGGCGAGCTCGAGGAGAAGGTCAAGAAGGCGGGCTACTTCCCCAAGGCAGGTGTCCTGGCGCGTTACGACTGGGTCGGCACCAACCTCTTCGGCTCCTCCGGGAACGCCGGGACGGTGATGGCCTTCGTCTCGTGGAACCTCTTCGCGGGCGGCTCCGACAAGGCGGCGAGGATCGCCGCGCGCGAGGAAGCGCGGGCCGGGCGCGAGGACATCGCGCGTTTCACCGAGGGCGTCGCTCTCGAAACACGCCAGGCCTACGAAGAGGCCGTCACCGCGCGCGAACGTCACAAGACCGCGATCCTCGCCCTGGAGTCGGCCCGGGAAACCGAACGGATCATGAAGGAGCGCTTCGCCAGCGGCGTCGTCAAGACGCTGGACGTTCTCGATGCGTCGACGGCCCGCCGCGAGGCCGAGACCCGCGAGCTCTCGGCCCGCGCCGAGGCCCACGCGGCCTCCTACCGCCTTGCCCTGAAGGCCGGCCGAACCCCCGAATCCGTCCTGACACAGAAAGACACGAAATGAGATCCACGGAGGAAAAGATGACGTCGAAGCGGACCCTTGCCGGAATCAGTGCCTTCTCACTCCTCATCGTCACGGCCGCGTGCGGCGGCTCTCACGAAAAGGCCGCCGGACCTTCCGCTCCTCTTCCCGCGGTCAAGGCCAACCTCGTGAAGGCCGAGACCCGAGACGTTCCTCGGACGACCGAGCTCTACGGAACGGTCGCCGCGGGCAAGACCGTCGCGGTCTCGAGCCGGGTCATGGCCTTGGTATCGGCCGTCCACGTGAAGGCTGGAGACTCGGTCGCCGAGGGCCAAGTCCTCCTGGACATCGACCCGCAGACCGCCCAGGGGCAAGAAGCCCAGGCAAAGGGAGCGCTCGCGCAGGCAAAGGCCGCGCTCGCCCTGGCGGAACGCAACCACCAGCGCTTCCAGAACCTCTACAAGACGGGCGCCGCCTCGGAGCTCGAGCTCGACATGGCCCGCATGCAGTTCGAGCAGGCCAAGGGCGCCGTCCAGCAGGGTGAGGGCGCGGTTGCCGCGGCGTCCTCCGTCGCGAAGGAGTCCAAGGTCGTCGCCCCGTTCGCCGGCCGCGTCGCCTCGCGCATGGTCGAGCCGGGGGACCTCGCGGCCCCGGGACGTCCCCTGGTGATGATCGAGTCCACGGCGGGCAGAAGACTCGTTCTTTCCGTCCCCGAGAGCGCGGTCGTCGCCTCGGGCCTCTCCGTGGGCAAGACACTCCCCGTTCGAATCGACTCCCGCCCCGACATGAAGGAGATCGCGGGGAAGGTGGCGGAGATGAGTCCCGGGGCCGACCCCGCGAGCCACACGTTCATGGCGAAGGTCGACCTGCCGATCGGGGATCTCCCGACCGGGATCACGGGCCGGGCCTTCCTCGCGACGGGTTCGAAGAAGGCCATCCTCGTCCCGGCCGCGGCGGTTCTCACCCAGGGCGGCATGCAGCTCGTCGCGGTTCGCGACGACGCCGGAAAGCTGCGGACCAGGGCGATCACAACGGGTCAGACAGAGGCGAGCGGCCTGGTCGAAGTCCTGTCGGGACTGACGGGCGGAGAAACGCTCTTGACCGGCCTTTCCGCCCTTCCTCGAGATGGCTCGCCCGTCGAATCCACCGGTGAGGTGACCAAGTGAAGCCGGATGAGTCCGGACCGAAAGACTCCGGCGCACACGAGCCGCTCGGAAACGAGCCGCTCGGACAGAAGCCGCTCGGTCACGAGACGCTCGCTCACGAGCCGCTCGCTCACGAGCCACCGTCTCTGGCAGACACGAAGCGCGAGGCGCTCCGCCTGAAGATGACGCGGCGCCCGATCGGGGCGTCGGGCCGGATCGCCCGGGCCTTTCTCGAATCCAAGCTGACGCCCCTCATCGTGGTCTTCTCGCTCCTGGTCGGCGGCTTCGCCGTGATGGTGACGCCGAGGGAAGAGGAGCCGCAGATCAAGGTCCCGATGATCGACGTCTTCCTGGCGATGCCGGGCGCGACGGCCGAGGAGGTCGAGCGGAGGCTGACGAGCCCTCTCGAGAAGGCGATCTACGAGATCCCCAACGTCGAGTACGTCTACTCGACGACTCAGCCCTCGGGCGGAATGATCATCGTCCGGTTCCTGGTCGGCACGGATCCCGACCAGGCCGTCGTCCGGGTGCACGCCAAGATCGCGGAGCAGATGCCGAACCTGCCGCCCGGAGCGATGCCCCCTCTCGTCGCGCCGAAGGGAATCGACGACGTTCCGGTGCTGGCGTACACGCTCTCCTCCTCATCCGCGACACCGATGCAGCAAAAGCAGGTCGCCGAGGAGATGAGGGCCCAGTTGGTGAGGCACGATCGCGTCTCGCAGGTCACCATCCTCGGCGGTGAGCGCCGCGCGGTGAGGGTGACCTTCGACCGCGACCGGCTCGCCGCGCATCACGTTTCCCTCATGCAGGCCTACATGGCGCTCTCGGGCCTGAACTGGAGGCTCCCCGCCGGGAGCTTCTCGGAGAACAACGCCGAGACGCAGATCGAGGTCGGCTCCCTGTTCCGCACGGCAGACGAGGTGGGCAACGCCGTTGTCGGCGTCTGGAACGGCAAACCGGTCTACCTGCGCGAGATCGCCGCCATCAGCGACGGACCCGACGAGGCGCGCGAGTACGTCTGGATGATGGCGGGCGCCGCCGCGGGCCAGAAGGATCTCGCCGCCGGGTACGACACGCCCGCCGTCACGATTGCCATCGCCAAGAAGCCGGGCACAAATGCGGTCGAGCTCGTCGAGGATCTCGACAAGCGTGTCGCTTCGATGAAGGGCCCTGTCATCCCGTCCGACGTCACGGTCACGAAGACCCGCGACTATGGCCACACGGCGGAAGAGAAGTCTTCCGAGCTGATGTTCCACATGGGGCTCGCGACCTTCTCGGTCGTCCTGTTGATGGCGTTCGCCCTCGGCCGCAGAGAGGCCGTCGTCGTCCTCGTCGCCGTCCCGATGACGCTCGCGCTCACCCTGGCCGCCTCGTACTTCTTCGGCTACACGCTGAACCGGGTCACTCTCTTTGCGCTGATCTTCGCGATCGGCATCCTGGTCGACGATGCCATCGTGGTCGTGGAGAACGTCCACAGGCACTACGAGCTCGGCTGGGGCCCGCCGCGGCTGACGACGGTTTACGCGGTCGACGAGGTCGGCAACCCGACGATTCTGGCGACCTTCACGGTCGTGGCGGCCCTGCTGCCCCTGGCCTTCGTCTCGGGGCTGATGGGCCCTTACATGAGGCCGATCCCGATCAATGCCTCCGCGGCGATGGTCTTCTCGCTCTTCGTCGCCTTCGTCATGTCGCCGTGGCTGACCTTCAAGCTCTTCCGCAAGTACGCCGAGGAGCACGCGAAGGCCCGCTCCGGCCACTTCGAGGTGGATGCGGAGACCCCGTCCGAGGACAGGCTCCACCGCTTCTACAAGGCCCTCTTCACTCCGCTCCTCGCGAGCCCGGTCAAGCGCTGGGCCCTCATCGGAGGCGTCGTCGTCCTGCTCCTCGGATCCGCGGCGCTCGTGGGCGTGAAGGTTGTCAAGGTCAAGATGCTGCCCTACGACAACAAGAGTGAGATCCAGGTCGTCCTCGACATGCCGGAGGGAACGACTCTCGAGGCGACGGCCGCCGCGGCACGCGACCTCGCGCTGGCAGTCAGGGAAATGCCGGAGGTCACGGATGTCCAGGTCTACGTGGGCACTTCCGCCCCGTTCAACTTCAACGGCCTGGTCCGTCACTACTTCCTCAGGAGCGGCCCGCTCGTCGCCGACCTGCAGGTCAATCTCGTCCACAAGAGCCTGAGGAAGCGCGACAGCCACCAGTTCGCCAAGGACGCCCGTAACCTTCTTCTGCCGATCGCAAAGAAGCACAACGTGAACCTGAAGGTCACCGAGGTCCCGCCCGGCCCGCCGGTCCTGTCGACCATGGTCGCGGAGATCTATGGTCCCGACCTCGGCAAACGCGTGGAGATCGCGAGAGAGGTCAAGAAGGTCTTCGAGGAGACCCCGGGCGTCGTGGACACCGACTGGCTGGTCGAGGACCAGGCGCGGAAGGTGGAGCTCGCCGTGGATCGTGAGAAGGCGATGCGGGCGGGCGTGACGCCCGAGGTCGTGACGCGGACGATCCGCGTCGCGCTGGACGGGGCCGACGCCGGTCTCCTCAGGGACGAGACGTCGCGCTCCCCCGTTCCGATCGTCCTTCGCCTCGAGAGGGCCCAGCGGTCCTCCCTCGAGGGTCTGTTGGCCACGGCGGTTCACGGCGGGATGGGCCAGCTCGTTCCGCTCAAGGAGCTTGTCGAGGTCAAGGAAACCGTGCGTGAGAGGTTCATCTACCACAAGAACCTCCAGCCCGTGACCTACGTCGTGGCGGAGATGGCGGGCGTGGCCGAGGCGCCGGTCTACGGCATCCTCGACATGCAGAGCCGCATCGAGGCGCTCGAGGGCCCGGATGGCGGCAAGATCGAGGTCATGTCGACCCACCTCCCCACGGACTCGTCGAAGTACTCGATGAAGTGGGACGGAGAGTGGCACATCACCTACGAGGTCTTCCGGGACATGGGTATCGCCTTCGCGGCCGTCATCGTCCTGATCTACTTCCTCGTGGTGGGCTGGTTCCGGTCCTTCGTGACGCCCCTCATCATCATGGCGCCGATCCCGCTGACGCTGATCGGAATCCTGCCCGCGCACGGGCTCGGAGGCGTCTTCTTCACCGCCACGTCGATGATCGGCTTCATCGCGCTCGCGGGCATCATCGTGAGGAACTCGATCCTGCTCGTCGACTTCATCAACCTCGAGCTCGAGCTGGGAGAGAAGCTCGAGGACGCCGTGATCAAGGCGGGCGCCGTGAGGTTCCGCCCGATCGCGCTGACCGCGGCGGCCCTCGTCGTGGGCGGTCTCGTGATCCTGCTCGACCCGATCTTCCAGGGCCTCGCGGTTGCCCTCATCTCCGGCGTCATCGTGGCCACCGCGCTGACGCTCGTCGTCATCCCGCTTCTCTACTACATGTACCTGAAGACCGTCGGCACCGAGATTGCCATCTCGAAAGAACAGGAAGCCTGAAAGGAGCCCCTTCCATGACCATCAATGAAGTTCTTCGCATCATCGCCGGACTGTTCGTCCTCATCTCCGTCGCGCTCGGCTACTTCGTCCACCCGGGCTGGTTCTTCTTCACCGCATTCGTCGGCCTGAACCTCTTGCAGTCCGGATTCACGAAGTGGTGCCCGATGATCACCATCCTGAGGAAGGCGGGGCTGAAGGAGGGCTGATCGATGAAGATGCTGATGCTCATCGTCAGCGACGAGAAGAAGGAGGAGCTCGAGGTGCTCCTCGGGAGGGCCGGGGTCGCGGGCTACACCGAGATCCCGGGGGCTCGCGGAGCCGGAGTGACGGGCCCGCGCATGGGCTCGGCCGCCTTTCCGAAGACATCCGCCGTCCTCTTCACCCTGGTGGACGACGAAACGCTTGCGCGTGTCAAGGAATCGGTTCGAGCCTACTGCCAGGACTGCGGAGAGCGTCTGAAGATGGCGGTGTGGGCCCTCGAGGAATCCTTCTGACCCGGCTCCCCCCTCCGGACTCCTGACCTTCGCCGTCCGGCTCATCCCGCAAGGGAGAGCCGGACGGTTCGTTTACGGGCCCTGAAGGCCGCCAGCGAGCCGATCCCGGCCCCAGAATGGCAAGGGCAGTGCGGCGCGTTCTCGAACCCAAAGGGGCAACCGGCGTGTAAAGGCTTCCGGACGGCATGAAAAGCCGCCGCGAGGAGGAACCATGACGATCGCCGACGTCCTTGCCACCGTTGTCGCCCTCTTCCTTCTGGGTCTCGGGTTCGGGGCCTTCGGATTGATCCTGGACCTGTTCGTGCCCACTCTTGTCGAGCGGGCCGCGCGACACGTTTCGGAGCGGCCCCTCTCGTCGTTCTTCCTGGGTCTGGGCCTGCTGCTGGCGGTCCTCGTGACCTCCGCGGTGCTCGTGAAAGCGCCGCTCCCACCGGCTCGGCTGGCCGCGATCGGACTGCTGTTGGCCGGGCTGACACTCGCGGCGCTCGGAGGTACGGGCCTTGCCCTGCACATCGGCCGCCGGTACCGCGAGGCCGCGAAGCTCGATCCCTCACCACGGGACCTTTTCCGGGGAACGGTTCTCCTCGAGTCCGCGGTGGCCTTTCCGATCGTGGGCTGGTTCGTGGTCTTTCCGGTCGCATTCCTCGTCACGCTCGGAGCCGGACTGCGGTCTCTCTTCACCCCGCGGGCGGAAGCCGCCTGATCGCTTCGTATGTTCACCCGGCGGGACTTTCTCCTGGCGCCGGCCGGAGCCGGCGCTGCTCTTCTGGCACGCAGAGCCGCGGGCAACCTTCTCGATCTTGCCGGCAGAGTCCCCTCGCCGCCGGAGAATCGGCGCGCCAGCGACTGCTGGCGCGCCAGCCGTGGTTGGCGCGCCATCCATGTTCTGAACCGGCTCGGCTACGGTCCCCGGCCCGGTGACGTGGAGCGCGTTCGCTCCCTCGGGATCCATCCCTACGTTGAAGAGCAGCTGTCGCCACAGTCGATAGCGGACTGGCCGTCGCGCTTCGCCGTCCGGCGGATCGAGATCGCATCGCTCTCGGCGCCGGACCTGTTCGACTACCCCGCTTCCGAGGTCCTGACGGAGCTGCGAAGGGCGACATTGCTCCGTGCCCTCTTCAGCGAGCGCCAGCTCCTGGAAGTGATGGTCGAGTTCTGGAGCGACCACTTCAACATCGATGCGGCGAAGGGCGACTGTGCGTGGCTAAAGGTGGGGGACGACCGGGACGTGATCCGCAAGCACGCGATGGGGTCGTTCCGCGATCTCCTGCGGGCATCGCTGGGGAGTCCCGCGATGCTGGTCTACCTCGACGGGATCTCGAGCACCAAGCAGAAGCCGAACGAGAACCACGCTCGCGAGCTCCTGGAACTCCACACCCTCGGCGTGAGGGGTGGCTACGGTCAGGCGGATGTCGAGGAGGTTGCTCGCGCGCTGACAGGCTGGCGCCTGAGGCGGTTCTTTTCTCGCGGAGAGCGCGTGGTCGATGCCGCCAGTCACGATCCGGGTGAGAAGACGGTCCTCGGAGTGCGTCTGACGGGGAGTCCCGAGGACAACCTGGACCAGCTCGCCGAGAGGCTCGCGTCGCATCCTGCAACGGCGGATTTCATCGCCCTGAAGCTCTGCCGCCGATTCCACGGTCCGGGCGCTCCGTCCTCACTCCAGTCGCGGGTCTCGCTGGCGTTCCGGAACTCGAAAGGCAACATCCGGCAGACACTCGGCGCACTCCTTTTTTCGGAGGAGTTCCTCACGGCCCCGCCGAAACTGAAGCGTCCCTACACGTTCGTGCTGTCGGTTCTCCGGGGGCTGGGAGCCTCCAGTGACGGAGGGCCAGGCCTGCAGCGAGAGCTGGACATGCTCGGTCACATCCCATTCGGGTGGCCCACTCCGGACGGACCGCCGGAGGACGATTCCCGGTGGAGTGGCGGCTTCCTGGGCCGGTGGAACTTCGCCTTCCGGCTCTTCTCGAGCGGGATCCGGGGGACTCGCATTCCGCGTCATCTGGGGGCAGAGCGCCCCGCCCAAGTCCTCCAGACTCTGGTCCAGCGGCCCATCACGCCGGCCGAGGAGGCAGCCCTCGAGGAAGCCGGGGACAGCGGCCGCGCGCTGGCGCTCTGCCACCCGGAATTCCAGAGGCAATGAGGAGCGACCCATGGTTTCAACCGGCGACGTGTGGGTGATCGTGGCGTTGAGAGGCGGGATGGACGGGCTCGGGACCGTGATACCGCACGGGGATTCCGACTACCCGGGTTGGCGCCGGGCGCTGAGGATCCTCGCTCCGGGCAAGGGTCCAGGCTGCTGTCTCGATCTCGATGGGTTCTTTGGCCTTCACCCGGCGATGGCGCCACTGATGCGACTGTGGGAGGCGGGGGACCTGGAGATCATCCATGCGGCCGGCTGGCCGGGGGCGCGTCATTCCCATTTCGAGGCCTGGGAAGAGATCGAGAGCGGCGTTGAGGGAGCGGCGCGTCCCTCGTCGGGGTGGCTGGGCCGGGCGCTGACCGAGGCCAACGTGAGCAACCCGCTGGCGGCGGTCGCCCTTTCCGAGACTCTACCCTTCCTCCTGAAGGGGTTCCCCGGCGCCGTTCTGATGCCCTCGGCCGATGCGTTCCGGCTCGAGGTCCCGGCTGGAGCGCGGGCGCGTGTCGGGCAGGCGCTGGATCGTCTCCACGCGGGGTGCCGGGGGCCCCTCGAAGAAGCGAGCCGTTCTACGCTCGCGGCGCTCGGAAGGGTCGACGAGATCCGGGGGCGAATCGCCGCGGGGACGGGCGGCTATCCCGCGACTCGGTTCGGCCAGCGGCTGCGGCTCCTGGGCGAGCTCATTCGTTCCGGACTGGGAGTCCGCGCCGCCGTCATCGACCTTCCGGGCTGGGACACGCACTTCGGGCAGGGAGCCGCGCGGGGCCCGATGGCGGAAAAGCTCCGCGAGCTCGCGGAGGGGTTTGCCGCCTTCTGGAGGCATGTCAGAACCGCCTCCTCGCGGGTCGGGGTCCTGGCGTTCTCCGAGTTCGGCCGGCGGGTCGAGGAGAACGGCAGCGCAGGCACGGATCACGGGCAGGGCGGTGTCGTCTTGCGTCTTGGCCGGTCGATCGGGAACGGGCGGGTGAAGGGAAGCTGGCCGGGGCTCGCCCGGCATCAGCTTTCCGGACCGGGGGACGTGGCCGTCACGACGGACCTCCGGAGGGTTTTTGAAGAAGTCTCGCCAGTCCGGTGGGCCAAGCCGGTGAGGGAGCCGGCTGCTCCAGCTCCCTCGGTCTCCGGCCGCCCTGGCGACTCTTACCTGACGAAGTAGGCCTCAGCCAGGAACCGTTCCTGGAAGACCCAAGCGAGGACCCTCCCTCCCCTCGCCCCGCGTGAGCGGGGAGAGGGTGCCGGCAGGCGGGTGAGGGGCCCCCCTTGTCCTGGCCCCTGTTGCGAGACTCCTCCGGATGGCAAAGCCGCTTGATCCCTGCGAGTGCGACCGGGTACTCCGCGGACAGATGACGAATGCGGAGCGAAAGCTCTCATGGTGGTTCTGTGACCGGGCGGATGGAGCCGCTCACTCCGTCAAGCAGCTCTCTCGCTCTGAGAGATCAACCGGCACCCGAGGTGCCGGGCCAGTCCGACGCCTCCCGTGTTCATGACGTAGTCGTGATTCCAGCGGAATGCGAACCCGAGTACCGGAGCGAGGAGGTTCATCCAGGGCTTCGTGGTGTGGACGGTCCAGGTGTAGGTGACCCGTGTGGTCTCACCGGCGGGGTCGAGGAGCCAAGTTCCCTGGCCCTGCAGCTCGCCAGAGGCGATCCCAGAAATCCGCAGGAGGGAAACGAGCTCGGTCAGGCGCATGTCGAAGGAAAGGGAGTAAGGCAGGCGCCCCTTCCAGGAGAAGCGCCGCACGGACCCCAGCCCGTCAGGACCGCCTGGCTGAAGCTCCACGACGCTGGTGACCGAGGGCCACCATTCAGGCCAGCGTTCCGTGAGGAGGAGGGCATCCCACAACCGGTCGACGGGCGCGTCCAGGTGCCAGACGGTGACGAAGGAGTAGGAGCGTGGCATGGATGGCAAGGCGAGAGATTAACGCGAGCCGGGCCGGGTTCACCAGGGGAGTGCCTCTCCGAGGCGAAGGGATGTAGAGACGAAACGGTCCCCGAATCGCGTTCATCTAGGGCCTGTCATCTGGGCGAAGCTCGGCGGACTCATGAATCGAATTCACCGTCCATCCCGTACGACGGATGATAGAGATCGCAGGCCGGCGCCGGGAGGGAGGCGAGTCGCTCGACACCGGTGTCAATCGCGGCCACTGTCAACGCACCGCTCCAACATCTCGTCGCGGATCGCCTCGCGCGTCCACCACTCGGTCAGGGGTCCACAGTCGTGCGGCTCGAGATCGAGGATGGACTTCCCGGCCGCCGTTCTTTCCCGCGTGGCGTAACGCTCCATCGCCTCCCGTATCACCGCTGCGATCGGGCGCCCTTCGTCGCGGGCGATACCCCTGAGTCGATGATATGTGTGTTCATCGACGCGTACCGGCTTCAGCCTCATGTCTCGATTTTACTTGCGGGAGAATGCTGGGCGGCCACCAGGTACCCTCGCTGGTGGCGGCGCGTAAGCAGCCCCAGGAGAGGCCGCGGACGTGCTCGCCGGCCACCTGAACATGCGTTGAGCCACCCGGGCTCATTGCATAGAATGGTGCCGCTCGAAATCTGATGCTGCTGTTAGCCCTACGCGCCAGCCAACTTGGAGCCCGGATTCCCTACGAGGTCATGACCATCAAGGAAGTCGCCGCGTTGCTCGAGTTCACCGAGAAGACCGCATACGCCACGCCCCTGGCCGGCGAGATTTCGGCTTTCGAGAGCCGCGGACGGTCTCCCAAAGGGAGCACCGAGTTCGACCAGAGGATCGAGGCGCGGCCGCGCGGTGGGGACGGGAGAGGTCGTGGCGAGTAGCGAATCGCTCGCTTCCGTGGCGATTACGGGCGAGGCAGAGGCGGTGGAGTGGCTTCGGTGTGCGCTCGGCCTCGATGCGGCCCAAGCGCCGTTCCCATGGCAGATCGAGCTGCTTCGACGCTTCCGCCGAGGCGAAGTCGTCTCTTCACTCGACATCCCGACGGGCCTAGGCAAGACTGCGGTCATGGCCGTGTGGCTCGTCGCGCGAGCGCTCGGAGCCGCCTTGCCTCGACGGCTCATCTACGTCGTCGATCGACGAGCGGTCGTGGATCAAGCGACCGCGGTGGCCGAGTCACTCTGCGAGTGGGTAGCGAGAGAAGGAGATGTCGCAGACGCCCTCGGCCTCGACGATCGCCCTCTGCCCATCTCCACGCTCCGTGGCCAGCACGTCGACAACCGGGCGTGGCTCGAGGACCCCTCGTCGCCCGCGATCGTCGTCGGCACCGTCGACATGGTGGGCTCTCGGCTCCTCTTCTCGGGCTACGGCGTCTCGTCGAAAATGCGGCCTTACCACGCAGGTCTCCTCGGCGCGGACACTCTCGTTGTTCTCGATGAGGCCCACTTGGTCCCTGCCTTCGAGGACCTCCTCAGACAGATCGAGCGGGGAGCCGAATCATTCGGCCCGAGGGAATCTCCGCTTCGTCATCTCGTTCCTTCGTTCAGGCTGTTGTCGCTCTCGGCGACGGGACGCCAGACCGACGCCACGACGCTGACACTCTCCGACGACGATCGAAGCAACCCGATCGTCAAGAAGCGCCTGACAGCGAAGAAGGCGCTGAGCATCGTGAATCTAGCCAGTGTGGAGGAGGCCACGGCCGCCCCGGACGACGGCAAGAATGCTGACGACGCCGACGAGGCGACCAGCAAGATGAAGGGCCCCCAGCTCGCTGACGTCCTCGCACGGCAGGCATGGGATCTGGCGGGAAGAGGGTCGGCCAAAGTCCGGTGTCTCGTGTTCTGCGACGCGCGCAACGACGCGACCGCCATCGCTTCCGAACTGCGCGATCTGGCAAAGCCGGCCGGCGCGAACGAGCCGACCATCGAGCTACTCGTAGGCGGTCGCCGAGTCAAGGAGCGCACTCAAGCGCGCGATGCTCTGGCCCGGCTCGGCTTCCTCGCGGGCACAGCCGTGAACTTGGAGCGCCCGGCCTTCCTGATTGCAACCTCGGCCGGAGAGGTCGGTGTCGACCTCGACGCGGACCACATGGTCTGTGACTTGGTCGCGTGGGAGCGCATGGTCCAGAGACTCGGCCGAGTGAACCGGCGCGGAGACGGAGATGCGAAGGTCGTCGTCGTCGTCGACCGTGAGCCCGCGCCCTCTGACAGCACCACGAAAGCCCTCCAGAAAAGGGAGGCATCCAAAACGGCGAAGGTACGACTCGATGAGCTGACGAAGAAGGCGAACGACCTGCAGGGCCCGAAAGCCTCCGTTCCGAGAGGCCAGAAGAAGTCCGCCGACGACCGAGCTGCCGAGGAGAGGCGAAAGCAAGCTGAGAAGGAGCTGAAGAAGTCGATCTCCGCGTGTCAGAAGCGCATCAAGGCGTTCAAGGACGCCGACGCGAAGGTCGTGGCGCGACATGAGGCGGCGGTTGGGCAACATCGTGCTCTCCGGAGTTTGCTCGCCGCCGCGACCAGGGACGGTGGCACCTTGAGCCCCGATGCTCTTGCGGGGCTGCGCTCTCGCCCAGACCTCGTCGATGCCCTCCGCGACGCGACGACCGTCGAGCCGCTTCGGCCCGAGCTGACGCGCCCCCTGGTCGATGCGTGGTCGATGACTTCGCTCGACGAGCACCCCGGCAGGCCCGACGTCGATCCGTGGTTGCGCGGCTTTCGTCCCAGCGATCCACCTCAGACCACGTTGGTATGGCGACGACATCTACCAGTGCGTACTGATGGAGCCTTCGACGCGAAGGCCGCGAAGCGCTTCTTCGAAGCTGCGCCTCCGCACACGAGCGAGCAACTCGAGACCGAGACCCACATCGTGCTTGATTGGCTCATCGCGCGTGCTTCCGCGAAGAAGCCGGAGCCATCCAAGACCCTCAAGAGCATTCTCGACAAGCGTTCTGCCGATGCCGGCCTTTCAGCGAAGCAGCGGGATGAACTGGCCGCCCATGACGAAAGAGTCCGGTTTTGGGAATCCCGGCCGAAGGCGGAGGACGTGGTCGCAGTAGTTCTGACGCCGCGAGGTGAAACCAAAGGACGAACCCTGAGCCAGCTTCAGATCCCTGCCGGCGATGAAGGAAAGAAGGCGCGCGAGCAACTCCGGGAGCTGCTGAGCACGGCGACACTCGTCATCGACGCACGCCTCGGAGGACTCGTCGACGGCCTATTGAGCGAGAAGGCAGACGCTACCGCCGAAGCCTCGGACGATGGCTCGACGGTTTGGCTCGCTCGCCCTGACACCGCGGATGTCCCCGTAACGGGGTTCCGCATCCGTCTATTGGGTGCCAGCGGGGAAGACGAGTCAGCGTGGCGCACGGCGCCAGGAGCCGGATGGGTGCGACGCCATTTGTTCGCGACAAACGTGGTGAACGGTGAGCCATCCGAGGCGCTGGTTATCGATGGGTGGGCGGGCGATGCCGCGAACGAAGAAGAACGGGCAGCTGCGGATCGTCCGCAGCAGCTCGATGAGCACCAGAGCTGGGCCGAACAGTGCGCGCGGCGGATCGCCCAGCGTCTCGGTATCGAGGCGGAACGCGCGAATCTCCTTGCTCTGGCGGCTCGTCTTCATGACGAAGGAAAGCGCGCGCCGCGCTGGAAGCGCGCGTTCAAGGCCCCGAACGATGGCCGCGACTACGCGAAGACGAGGGGGCCGATCGACTTCGACCTCCTCGACGGCTACCGACACGAGCTGGGCTCGCTGCCCTACGTGGAGGCCCACGAGAACTTCAAGGCGCTTCCCCCAGATGATCAGGACTTCGTCCTCCATCTCATCGCGGCGCATCACGGTTTCGCTCGACCCGTGATCGGCACGCGCGGCTGCGACGATGCGCCGCCGTCCATCGTGGAGAAACGTGCGCGTGCGATCGCGCTTCGTTTCGCGAGGCTCTCGAAGCGCTGGGGACCGTGGGGGCTGGCATGGTGGGAAGCGCTTCTCCGCGCGGCAGACCAGACGGCGTCGCGCCGCAACCAGCTGGCAGCGATAGCACAGAAGGACCAGCCGTGATGACGCACACGACTGCATCCATCCCCGTCGACCTTGCGAGCCCGGGCCAGGTGCTCGCCTGCATGGGCTTCCTCGAAGCGGCAGAGGTTCTGGCCGGCGGCACCGAGGCGCACTTCGACTGGAGCGAAGCGCAAGCGACCTTTGTGCTCCGAGCTGACGGTGACAAGAACCCGTTCGAAGTCGTCCTCGAGTTCTTGTCGAAGGCGAGGATCCGCGAACTGACGCCCATTGGCTACGTCGAAGGTGGTGCAGCCGACGGCGACGACAGTGAAGAGGAAGACGTCACGCCCGGCGAACCTGAAGACGGTCCTGAGTCTGACGACGAGGATCCGGGCGAGGCGCAGGGACGCACCATCGCTCGTGCATTCCCAGCTGGAGAAGGTGAGCGCAACGCGCTCCCGATTCAACTCGAGGCCGACGGACGCCGCCTCGCAGTGAGTCACTGGGCCGAGGCCCGAAAGAGTCCGCACACGCCGTGGCTTTCCAGAGATGACTTCAAGCTCTATTCGGGTAATCGGTCGGCCAACCGTATCGCGACCCAGATGCTTCAGGGCGTGGGCGCGAAACCAAGGAAGAACCAATCGATCGGTGAATTCAGGAACCGTGGCCTGCAACAGCTCTGGCAGGAACGCCGCGACGATCTGGTGAATGCTCCTTTCGACGTCGTCACGCCGATGGGCGGCAGCTTCAACTTCGATCCTCGCGGTGCCTGGACCGCGATCGACGCGGGCTACTCGCCGAACACGCAGAAGGACGGCATCGCCGCCTCGCCTGTCGTGGAGATCCTCGCGGCCATTGGGCTCGAGCACGCGCGGCCCGACCGATACGAGAGTCGCAAGGTTCGCTACGCAGTCTGGGGGCATCCGTTGCCACCGATGCTGGGGCGCGCGGCGCTCGCCGGCGCCGACTTCAAGGTGCCCATGCGGAGGTTCCAGTTCGACCTGTCTGGAACGAAGCACAGCCCAATCGTGACCACCGCAAGAGAGGAGACCCAACCATGACATTGAAGGCCGCAGAAAATACCGATCCGTCGCCGAGCCAGGAGACCACCAAGCTCTTCGATTCGTGGCTCGCCGCCGATGGGCCGGTCGCACTCCGTCTGCGCCAGAAGCTCCTCCCCGTCGAGGCTGATGAGAGCGGTCGCGGCGTCATCTTCCCGCCGACCTATGCCGACATCGGCTACAACATCGATACGCTCGCGGACGGCACGCGCGTCGCGATGATCGACACGGTCGGGTCCCAGGCAAACCGACTGGAGCCGATCTTCAAGTCGACCGGAAAAGACGCGGAGGGCAACGAGCTGAACGCGCTCGCGAGCCTCGTACCGCAGGTCGAGATCATCTTGCACCAGGCCGCCGGCAAGAAGGGGAACAAAAAACAGGAGGGCGGGGGTGGCCACATCGAGAAGCGCTCACTCCTTGACCTCGCGCACCGCAGCGCGGACGCCGTCGTGCTCGCGAGCCCGACGCTAAAAGGTGCCGTCGAGGATGCCTTCATGGCCTTGCGCAATTGCGGGAACGCCGCTCTGCTCGCTGCGATCGCGCCGACCTCGCTGGTCTTCGGCGTGTGGGATTCACGCGGCGGCACCGGTGAGAAGCGCCCCCGGTTGGTGCGCTCGATCATCCGCGCATGGGACGTCGAGGTCCTTCACAGCGCGGCGCAGTTCAACTCGGTGTGGAAGGCGCTGAGTGAGGAGCAGCAGCAGGAACTCGAGAAAGAGGCCAAGGCGAGGAAAATCAAACTCTCGGTGAAGGGCTTCAAGGACGCACCGGCGACGTTCCGTACCGACAAGAACCAGTTCGTCAATGGTGCCCCAAACCCCGAGGCGCGCGTGCTCGGTGGCGTGCTCGCGAAGGGGGTCATCGAGCGCGACGTCACGATCAACCTCGTCGCTCTTCGAGGCATCCGTGGCAAGGACGCCGACGAGACCACGGAGGTTCAGAAGTACCTGCTCGGGCTGGCGCTCCTGGCGGCCACCGCGGATCTCGAGCTGTTCCTGCGCGAGGTATGCCTGCTCCGTTACGCCAACGACGACACGTGGACGGAGGTCCCGCGCCGCGGTGAGCCCGACAAAGTAACCCTCCCCAAGCAGGACCAGCTTGTCGCCTACGCGATGGCTGCTGCTTTGCCATTCAAGGCGAAATGGCCCGACGGACTCAAGAAGGATGACAAACCCGTCCTCGAGCACGAGTTCAACCTCGCAGAGGCCAAGAAGCTGCTGGCGAAGAAGGACGACAACGCTCAGGCGGAAGCGCAGGAATGACGAGCTACATCACCATTTACGTGCGCGTCCACGAGGGGCGCTACCACGGAAACGGTGACGGAGTTCCGTCGCCCTTTCGCCTGTTTCAGGCGCTCGTGGCGGGTGCCGCCATCAGCGGGCCTCTCGACGAAAGCACCAAGGAAGCCCTCGCCTGGTTTGAAGGACTCCACGCCCCGATCATCGCTTCGCCACGTATGGTGCGTGGCCAGACGGTCACGATGTTCATGCCGAACAACGACCTCGACAAGTTCAGTGGCGATGTTCGGAATATCGCCAAGACACGCGGCGCCCAGAAGGTGTGGAGGCCACACCATTTCGATGCGGCGGTGCCCTGGATCTATGCGTGGCCTTTCGCGGAGGAGGGGGCAACCCCTGCGGCCAAGATCTGCGCGCTCTCCGAGAAGCTGTACCAGCTCGGGCGTGGAGTCGATATGGCCTGGGCTTGGGGCGAGGTCCTCGACGAAGCGGTGCTGGACGCGAAGCTAGTCGAGTACAACGGAATCGTCCGGCGGCCGAGCGCGGGCGACGGTCCTCTGCTCGCATGTCCAAGCAAGGGTTCATTCGAGAGTCTGGAACGCCGGTATCGGGCCCCGCGATTCCGGTCCGAGAGCGGCCAGCGCGTCTTCGTCCAACAGCCGAAGCCGGGCTATCGACAGATCTCGTACGAGAGCCCTCCAGTTCGCCACGTCTTCGAGCTTCGATCCTCAAGTGACTCGGAACGACGTGTGTCGTGGCCACTCGAAAGCACGTCGTCGCTCGTCGTGGCGGCGCGCGAGGCGGCTCGGGCTCGCCTGACGACCGCCATGCCCGATCGGCTCCATGATGTGGACCGACATCTCGTGGGTCGTAAGCCCGATGGTTCAAACGCGGTGCCTGCCGAGAGCCGCGTGCGGATCATCGCGATTCCATCCATCGGCATGCACTACGCCGACCGCGCCATCCGGCGTCTCCTCGTCGAGATCCCTGCGGCGTGCGCGCTTCGAAGCGAGGATGTTCGCTGGGCGTTTTCAGGTGCAGAACTGTTCGACCCAGACACCGGCGAGTTGAAGGACGTTCTCCTGTCACCATCGGCCGGGGACGACATGCTCCGGCACTACGGCGTTGGCGAAGGGGCCCGAGTGTTCCGGTCCGTCACGCCAGTCGTACTCCCCGAGGATGGCAAGCGCCGGCGCATCGAGCCAACCCGAAAGCTCGCGGAGGCCAAGCCCGGCCTCGAGCGCGTCGTGGAGATTTCGGGAGCGAGAGCGGCAGTCGCTCAAGCGCTCCGTCACGCGGGCGTAAGCGCTCCAGCGGAGAGCATTCGCCTGCAGCGGGAGCCTTTCGACGGAGCCGGCTCACGCGTCGAGCCGTTCGCCGCGGGAACTCGCTTCGAAAAGGAGCGCCTCTGGCACGTCGAGGTTGCGTTCGGCGTGCCAGTCGAGGGCCCGCTATTGCTCGGCGATGGGCGCTTTCTCGGACTTGGGCTCATGGCGCCAGCAAAGGATGTCGTTCCGGGCACACATGCCTTCGCGGTCACTGACGGCCTCGCTGGCCAGCCTGAGCCGCTCGATGTTTCACGGGCGCTGCGGCGCGCGGTCATGGCGAGAGTGCAGGCCACCATCGGCACGCATGAGCGGCTTGCAGCCTTTTTCAGCGGTCACGCGGAGGACGGCGCTCCCATCCGGCGCTCTCGTTCTTCGCACCTCTCATTCGCATTCGAGCCGGACTTGCAGAGGTTGCTCATTCTCGCTCCCCACGTCGTCGAGCGACGCGCACCGACGCATCAGGAACTCGACCACCTCCGCACCCTGGATGCCGCTCTCGAAGGGTTTTGCGAGCTGCGCGCGCGGCACGCTGGGTTCTTCTTGATTTCCCCTGTCTCCATCGGAGAACGCGATGATTCGCTCCTGGGACGATCGCGCGTGTGGAAGACCATCACGCCCTACGTCGTCACGCGACATGCCAAGGACCGCGCGGCGACGGAGGCACTTGCAGCTGACGTCCATGCGGAATGCCGTCGCCTCGGACTGCCCGAGCCCAGGGTGGAATCGAGCAACGTTCAGGGCGCGCCCGGGATTGGGCTCACGGGGAACGTGACGCTGCTCTTCGAGAGGTGCATTGCGGGACCGCTCCTGCTCGGAAGAACTCGCTATCTCGGTGGTGGCCTCTTCCGCCCTGAGGACGACCCAGACCATCCCTGAGCTTCCTCGCCGTTTTCCGTTGCCTCGTCGCTCAGGGCGAGTCCGAGACGCACGAGTTCAAGCACACGATGGTCCGCGAGGCGTTTGTCTGGCTCGACCGGACGCTACCGCTGTCAGCTTGCTTCCCGAAGCGCGCAATCAACCGCGAGGACCGGTTGCCCGTGTCCACGGAGGCCCAGCGCGAGATCGCGATCGACACCTTCATCCACAGCGACCTCAGCAACGCGTACTCGTACGTCGCCATCGCCGTCTTCGACGACCGCATCGAGACCCACAGCATCTGCGATTTCCGCACCGGCATTCGCGCCGAGCCGCTCACCTTGGAGCACTGCCCGATCCGCGTAGCCCCTTATCGCGGGCGCATTCCCCCGTCCGGGCGCCGCCGAGGCTTCCGTCCACCTCGGATCGACCGGAATCATGGGTGCACGCCGGCCTCCGCACCTGGCCTTTTCGGCCTGCCGCGCTTCCTCGGCGCGGGCCTGCCGGGATGGCCCATTGCCTCGCTGGTCACCCCATCGAGGAGTTGTGGCTCCAGCGAGTCGACGGCGGCTCGGACGGCTTCCGGGTGCAGTTCAATCGTACGAAGAAGGATGCAGGCGGAACCCGTCGGTCGGCGTCTCCCTTGCTCCCAGTTTCGCAGCGTCCAGACGTTCACGCCCATGAGCCGGGCGAAGTCCACCTGCGTCAGAGCCAGCTCTTCCCGGATCGCGCTGGCATTGACCTCTGGCACGACCCAGACTCTGCTGGGAAGGGCCTCGCCGCTTTCGACGGACTTCATCTCCCGGACGCAGTCGAGTAGATCCTCGAAGAGTCGCTTGTCCATCATTCCCCTCGACGATGGCCCTGATGGCCTACAGTTCTTGAGCGTTCAGATCGTCCTTTTCGTTCTTGGAGTCGGCCAATAGGAGGTGAATCCGGCTGGCGGAAACGACCCAGAAGTAGATGATCCGGGTTCCGCCACGTTTTCCCTCGTCCCTTCCCGGTCCACCTGATCTTTCTCAGCCCGCCCCCCTCCGGGATGACGTCCCCCGAATCTGGAGATTCGACGAGAAGCGCTTCGAATCGGGCGAGTTCGTCATCACTCATCAGCCGTCTGATGTGGCGGCTGAAGACGGCGCTCTCGATGATCACAACCGAGGCAATACAGGTCACAGAACCATATTGGTCAAGAGAGTGTCGCCACGGTCTCTGGATTGCGGCAAGCCATCGGTAGAGCCTGGGCGTATCCGGTCCGGCGGAAGGCAGAAACACGAATCCTCCTCCCAAGAACCGTCGCCACGGGGATGTCAAGGCGAGGGACTCACCGCGACGCCGCTTCAATGGAGCCCCGGCCGTGGAGACGGGGAGAGCAGAAGACGAAGGTCATCCGAGGGACCGGCATCCTGAGCATTCCGCTCGTCGACTCGCCGGGCAATCCGCTCCTCGATCCGAAGACGAAGCAGCCCCAGTTCGTTGGAGCGCCTCCGAAGGGCTGGGACGCGGACCGGGTAGACAACCTGGTGCCGGGGACGCTGAAGGGAATCCGTGCTGAAGGACCTGGTGGCAGTATCTTTGGGGGTGAAGGCCCGCCTGGCCTCGATGACTCCATGCCTCGACCGATACAGCACTCGCCGAACTCCATCCTTGATGTGGCCAGATCTCCTGAGCTTGCCATGACACCGAAAGCAGACAGGAGAAAGATCATCCACGACATGCTCGCTCTTCCCGTCGAGGGGAAGGGACAGTTCCCGGTGGATACCTCGGCGGTGTCGGTGCCCTTCGGGAGCGCGGCCACACAGGCGATTCAGAGGATCGAGGCATGGTCGTCACTTCGGCCGCCAGCCGTTCACTTGGTGGTGGACCCGGTCATGGCGGAAGGGGAGGGAGACTACTCATGGCGATCGCGAACGATCAGCCTCTCCGCATGGATTCCAAGTACCCTTGCCGCGGCATCCGCGCTCGTCCACGAGTTCGGGCATCACCTCGAATGGACCGTTCTGCGCAAGGAAGTCGACTCTGAGTTCGCGGCCCGAGTCTTTGGGAAGAGCCGGGTGCCGCTCACGACGCTTCGGAAGTGGAAGGCGCTGGCTGGCAATCCGAAGTTCGAGTCCATGCTGGTGTACCCAGACGTTTCCGGGGTCGACCCATACGCAGGGCGGGACTACCCAAACGGCCAGACCGAACTCTTCTCCGTTGGCTTGGAGATGATGTTCCAGGACCCTTCTCGGCTCGCGGAGCTGGATCCGGCCCTCTTCCTCAAAGTGATAGACTGGCTTCGAGGCAGCTGATGGTCAAAGTACGGTTCGACTTCGGAGAGTACGTTGTGTCGGATCGAGGTGCATGGCAGGGCCCTGATGCCGGCGCCGTCCGTCGCCTGGAGGAGTTCTCGGCTGAGACATCGACGCCAACTCTCGGGCTAGGGGCTGATCTGGCTATCGCGCTCGCCGCGGCTGAGCGGTTCGGCGGAACTGTTGCAGAGGTTTCTCCCCGCCACGGAGAAGGCGCCAAGGACGGCCAGGAGAAGCGAGTAGCCTGAAAATCGATACCGCCACGGCGGATGCCCGAGAGAATCAGGTAGGGGCACAACCTCGGTAAGAGCCGCCGAGAAGCACCGACACCCTCGAGGCACACAGAGGGACATAGGCCCCGGATCTCTCTGGGGCGTTTGTGTCTGGGGGCTCGACTCTGCGCCGCCGACGGTGCAGACCCCCTAGAAACCGCCGCCGGCCCTCCGCACGCTAACCACGTGGCAGAGAAGGGCCTCGGCACCGACACCGTGACGGTCTCCCGGGAGGCCGTGTTCGCGTTCGACCGTCAGACACGGGAAGCCATCCTTCCGTGTTTCCAGAGCCCCGCCACGCGACTGCTTCAATGGAGCCCCGGCTGTGGAGTCGGGGAAAGCGGAGGTTCCCCCCGTCGCCCGCGCCGATCTGCGCGCTTCAATGGAGCCCCGGCTGTGGAGCCGGGGAAAGCCGCCGCCAGACGCGAGAAGGATCTCTGGGAAGACAAGCTTCAATGGAGCCCCGGCTGTGGGGCCGGGGAAAGAGGGATGTCATCCGGCGCCAGCAAGTCGTATTCAAGCTTCAATGGAGCCCCGGCTGTGGAGCCGGGGAAAGCCCTTCCCGCCGTTGGAATTCAGGACGGTGTACTCGCTTCAATGGAGCCCCGGCTGTGGAGCCGGGGAAAGAACGCCCGCAGCCACTGACAGCCGCACGGTCTACACGCTTCAATGGAGCCCCGGCTGTGGAGCCGGGGAAAGCCCCGCTGAGGCTTTCCGCATAATCGATGGCCGCCTGGCTTCAATGGAGCCCCGGCTGTGGAGCCGGGGAAAGCGGTGCCGGTGCTTCCGAGGTTGACAACGGTCGGGATGCTTCAATGGAGCCCCGGCTGTGGAGCCGGGGAAAGTAGAGCGGCCAGGGGACAAAGCGCAAAAGCGCGGCCCGCTTCAATGGAGCCCCGGCTGTGGAGCCGGGGAAAGTGTAACGGAATTATTGTGAGACGCACTAACTAAGCACACCAGCTTCAATGGAGCCCCGGCTGTGGAGCCGGGGAAAGAAGAACTCAAGAAGCAGGCGGACGACGCGGTAAAGGCTTCAATGGAGCCCCGGCTGTGGAGCCGGGGAAAGCTGAAAACGAACTGAACCTGCACGTCAGCGCGGACACGCTTCAATGGAGCCCCGGCTGTGGAGCCGGGGAAAGCGGCGTCAAGGCGGGTGTCGATGGTCGCGCCGGCCGCGCTTCAATGGAGCCCCGGCTGTGGAGCCGGGGAAAGCGTCATCCTCGCGCGGATCGAGGCCGGCCAGGAGCGGCTTCAATGGAGCCCCGGCTGTGGAGCCGGGGAAAGTTCGTCGTGATCAGCGGTCGAGATGTTCGAGCCGAAGCTTCAATGGAGCCCCGGCTGTGGAGCCGGGGAAAGAGTTCGTGGCGATCACGAACGCGTTTACCGACCTGGCGCTTCAATGGAGCCCCGGCTGTGGAGCCGGGGAAAGCGCTGGGAAGCCGGCTTCCACCAGATCGCTATGGAAAGCTTCAATGGAGCCCCGGCTGTGGAGCCGGGGAAAGGCGGCCCGGACCCACAACGAGGGCTTGCTCCTGAATGGCTTCAATGGAGCCCCGGCTGTGGAGCCGGGGAAAGATAGAAGTCAGTCAAAATCCCGTTGACCGTGAGGCGCTTCAATGGAGCCCCGGCTGTGGAGCCGGGGAAAGTCGTGAACCCCGATCGCGTCAGACAGCCTACGTCTCTGCTTCAATGGAGCCCCGGCTGTGGAGCCGGGGAAAGGGGTCCGCTCGATCGTGCGGGAGCACACGGACGGGGCGCTTCAATGGAGCCCCGGCTGTGGAGCCGGGGAAAGCGGATCGCTCCGCATCGCCTGGACGCTCGATGACGCGCTTCAATGGAGCCCCGGCTGTGGAGCCGGGGAAAGGCCGTGGTGCTCGAAGAGGCCGCTGAACGGCGCAGGGCTTCAATGGAGCCCCGGCTGTGGAGCCGGGGAAAGGAGAACTCCAGGAGCCCCCACCCGAGCAGGGTCGCGCTTCAATGGAGCCCCGGCTGTGGAGCCGGGGAAAGAGATCGTCCGGCTCATACAGGACGAGTACGGCCCGCGCTTCAATGGAGCCCCGGCTGTGGAGCCGGGGAAAGAGTCAGGCGACCGTAAACACCGCCGGCGCGAACCTGCTTCAATGGAGCCCCGGCTGTGGAGCCGGGGAAAGAGCGTAGTCCGCAAGGAGGGCCTTGACGGTTTCGAGGCTTCAATGGAGCCCCGGCTGTGGAGCCGGGGAAAGAGCCACCCGCCGGAAGCCGGACGGCCGGACTCGCCGCGCTTCAATGGAGCCCCGGCTGTGGAGCCGGGGAAAGGCATACCCCTACAGCGGGGCGTGCGTGAGCCCCGGAGCTTCAATGGAGCCCCGGCTGTGGAGCCGGGGAAAGGCCCACACTCGCCCAATCGAGCGCAGCGCCCAGATCCACGCTTCAATGGAGCCCCGGCTGTGGAGCCGGGGAAAGTTCCTTGCGCGCCCTCTTCATCGACCTGGACCGCCCAGCTTCAATGGAGCCCCGGCTGTGGAGCCGGGGAAAGCGCCCCACGCACCCATCCAGCGGGCCCCACTGCTTCAGCTTCAATGGAGCCCCGGCTGTGGAGCCGGGGAAAGGATTCGCAAATGTCGTCACTGGTCGTGCTCACAACGGCTTCAATGGAGCCCCGGCTGTGGAGCCGGGGAAAGCTGCACCAGGTCCGATCCCTGCGCAGATGGAGGCGGAGCTTCAATGGAGCCCCGGCTGTGGAGCCGGGGAAAGCTGGACTGGCCGAGATGTTCGCTAACGCGGAGTTCACGCTTCAATGGAGCCCCGGCTGTGGAGCCGGGGAAAGTGGACGGCGACTGATGGCTGAGAAGCTACTCAAGGTGCTTCAATGGAGCCCCGGCTGTGGAGCCGGGGAAAGTCGTCGCTGTTGTTCCGCGAGTCCTTGACCGCGAGGCTTCAATGGAGCCCCGGCTGTGGAGCCGGGGAAAGTCGTCGCTGTTGTTCCGCGAGTCCTTGACCGCGAGGCTTCAATGGAGCCCCGGCTGTGGAGCCGGGGAAAGGCAAGCGGTGGCTCTGCCTGCTACATCATCGGAAGCTTCAATGGAGCCCCGGCTGTGGAGCCGGGGAAAGCGCGATCGTCTCCTCGGCCGTCATCGACGTCCTGGCGCTTCAATGGAGCCCCGGCTGTGGAGCCGGGGAAAGCGCGATCGTCTCCTCGGCCGTCATCGACGTCCTGGCGCTTCAATGGAGCCCCGGCTGTGGAGCCGGGGAAAGCGGAGGCCGACAAGAAAGCCGCTATTGAGAAGGAGCTTCAATGGAGCCCCGGCTGTGGAGCCGGGGAAAGCGATTGTCGAAGTGCTCTTCAGCCGGATGGTCGACTCGCTTCAATGGAGCCCCGGCTGTGGAGCCGGGGAAAGACGCAGAGCCCCTTGCGGTATGCGGGATGGGATCCACGCTTCAATGGAGCCCCGGCTGTGGAGCCGGGGAAAGTGACGAGGGGCGTGTTTTGCTCCGCGACATCAGCGCCGCTTCAATGGAGCCCCGGCTGTGGAGCCGGGGAAAGACCTGTGGCAGGGCATCGGGAAGGCAATCGACGCAGGGCTTCAATGGAGCCCCGGCTGTGGAGCCGGGGAAAGTCCGCGGGCTCGAGCGCCGGGCAATTCTCGAAGCGAACGCTTCAATGGAGCCCCGGCTGTGGAGCCGGGGAAAGCCTCCCTCACTCAGCAGGCAGGCAGACGATGAGCACGCTTCAATGGAGCCCCGGCTGTGGAGCCGGGGAAAGCACCTTCGAGGTGTTCACGCCCGGGTGGCGGGGGAAGCTTCAATGGAGCCCCGGCTGTGGAGCCGGGGAAAGGGACCGTATCGAGAGCGCGGCCACCAAGGCCCAAGTGCTTCAATGGAGCCCCGGCTGTGGAGCCGGGGAAAGCCACCCCTTCACCCCGACCCCTCGGCCGACAGCCTGCTTCAATGGAGCCCCGGCTGTGGAGCCGGGGAAAGCAGATCAGGGGAAATCACCATCTTGACCGAGACGACCGCTTCAATGGAGCCCCGGCTGTGGAGCCGGGGAAAGTTGGGCTGAACTCGAGAAAATCGGGCCTGCGGGGCTGCTTCAATGGAGCCCCGGCTGTGGAGCCGGGGAAAGATGCGCTGAAGACGCTGTCTGGCCTCATCGGGTGGTCGCTTCAATGGAGCCCCGGCTGTGGAGCCGGGGAAAGTTGGCAGCGGCTCAACAGAAGCTCCGCGAACAACTCGCTTCAATGGAGCCCCGGCTGTGGAGCCGGGGAAAGTTGACCACGGCGTGATCATGGCCAACCACAAACGCATGCTTCAATGGAGCCCCGGCTGTGGAGCCGGGGAAAGGGTCCCGGAGACACCGAAGGCCCGGAAGACCATGTGGCTTCAATGGAGCCCCGGCTGTGGAGCCGGGGAAAGTAGCCACAACTCACGATCGGCCGTTTACGGGCCATGCTTCAATGGAGCCCCGGCTGTGGAGCCGGGGAAAGTGCCTGCCGGACTCGTCGACAGCACGGCGCCGATCCTGCTTCAATGGAGCCCCGGCTGTGGAGCCGGGGAAAGGATCGGGCAGCCGCCGAGCAACGACGGGCGCAAGTGGCTTCAATGGAGCCCCGGCTGTGGAGCCGGGGAAAGTCCGCGTCATACGAGCCATCGTCCGTCGCGGAGACGCTTCAATGGAGCCCCGGCTGTGGAGCCGGGGAAAGCTTCCTGGATCAGGTAAAAGTTTCACCTTAGTTCTGGCTTCAATGGAGCCCCGGCTGTGGAGCCGGGGAAAGACAGCGGCCGCTGAGGATGGCGTACACGGCAGTTTCGCTTCAATGGAGCCCCGGCTGTGGAGCCGGGGAAAGTTGCCGTGCATCTGGCTCACGTACACCTTCGCAACGCTTCAATGGAGCCCCGGCTGTGGAGCCGGGGAAAGATCTGCCTGGACTGCCAGGCCGAGATCGAGCGGCTGCTTCAATGGAGCCCCGGCTGTGGAGCCGGGGAAAGCGGCGGTGGAAAAGTCGGGACGATCTGCGGACGTCCGGCTTCAATGGAGCCCCGGCTGTGGAGCCGGGGAAAGCCGATGAAACGCCACCGGCACGGGCGATCGTTGACCAGCTTCAATGGAGCCCCGGCTGTGGAGCCGGGGAAAGACTCCCGGCCCGATCACTGTCACTCCGGTGCTCAGGCTTCAATGGAGCCCCGGCTGTGGAGCCGGGGAAAGCGAGCACGGGAACCGGAGACCCGCCCTACACATTTGCTTCAATGGAGCCCCGGCTGTGGAGCCGGGGAAAGCGGCCTCATCCGGTACAACGAATTCACTGGCGAATCCGCTTCAATGGAGCCCCGGCTGTGGAGCCGGGGAAAGGGCGTCCTCCGCCGCGGTCCATGAAATCCGGGTCAGCTTCAATGGAGCCCCGGCTGTGGAGCCGGGGAAAGGGACGCGGGGCCGTGCGTGAAGCTGCGGCTGCCGTGGCTTCAATGGAGCCCCGGCTGTGGAGCCGGGGAAAGGTCTGTTCCCGGCTCTGCCGGTACCGTTACGGGAATGCTTCAATGGAGCCCCGGCTGTGGAGCCGGGGAAAGGGCGCGCGGTGGATCTTACTCTTCCTGGCTGGTTTGTTCCCGCCTTTTCGAGCGGCCCTGGCTCGGTGCCAGGATTCTCCTCGGCGGCCACCCATCGATCCACTCAAGTTCCTGATTCCAAATAGCTTGGCCGGGTCGAGCGGACCCGCGGTTTTCTTCACCACCGGACCGCTCGAACCTCGTTTTCGGCTTTCAAGGAGCTCGCCTGCCCCTCCGGTTCAGACGATCACCGGTCCCGTTTCCGCCTCCTCGTACGGCTTCCCCAGCGTCCAGATCCGCTCCGCCAGACCTCCATCCGAGGGTCCGACTTCAACAAAGAGGACTTGGTCTTTCCCGGCGTGGATCTCCCTCCCCAGTCTCTCCTTCAACTCCTCCAGCTGCCGGTCCGAGAGATCACACCTGAACACCGACAACTGAAGGTGGTCCCCGGCACCCTTCATCACCTTGAAGACCCGCCTCAGCCGCTTCGGATCGCAGACATCATAGGTCACGATGTACCGCGTTCTCATCTGGTCAGAAACGCCGGATAGGTCTCGATTTCTCCCGTCAGCGTCCGGGCAAGCAGACGCGCCTGGATGTCGAGAACTTGCCTGTAGTTCACCCGGTAGCCGAACACCGGATGCTGGATCTCTTGCTCCATCCTCCGCTCGTACGCGCCGAGGAACGCCTTCCTTCCCCCATCCGTGAGCGCCACCCGCCCCGCTCCACGCACGAAGTCGTCCCCTGTCACGACCCCGGTGTTGATCGCCGTCAGGACCACCGAATCCGCGATCAGCGGCCGGAACTCCTCCATCAGATCGAGAGCCATCGCCGGCCTTCCCGGCCTCGGCTGGTGCAGTAGACCCACCATCGGATCGAGCCCCGCCGCCGCCACCGCGATCCGGCAGTCCTTCACCAGCAGGGCATACGCAAAGGAAAGAAGCGCGTTCACAGGGTCTTTCGGCGGCCGCCGGTTCCTGCCCGAAAACTCGAACCGGTTCACGCCGTCCTTGCCCTGCAGGATCCCCGCGTACGCCTCGAAGTACGTCCGCGCCGCCAGCCCCTCGATTCCCAGGAGCGACTCGAGCGATTCCGCCGTCCCCGCATCATCCGCCCCCTTCTTCAGAAGCGCCAGCATCCCGTCTTGTCCCGCTCCACCGTTGCGGCGGAGCAGCGTCCTTCCATTGAGGATCTTCCCCTTGATGAACTGCCGCGCCAGCACGATCCGGCGCTCCGGCGCAAAGTAGACCCGGAACTGCGCGATCCGGTTGTGGACACTCGCCGCCGGATATCCGTTCAGGCTCGCGAAGTGCCAGCCGCCGTAGCTGAAATAGGACACTCCGATTCCATGGTCGCAAAGGGCCCGCAGGGCCCCCGCCGTGATCTGGACGTTCCCGAGGAGGTTGACATGAGACGTGTCCTGAAGTCTCACCGACACCGTCTCCGCATCTCTCTGACGGACTTCCAACTCACCCCCGGAGAGACCCACCGTCGCTCCGTGCGCCTTCACGTAGAGCGGCCTCCGGTCGTCGTTCGGCGGCAGCAGCCTGCGTATTTCTCCCGGCGTTCCTCCCGTCGCGCCCGCGCTCAGCGCCGTGGACTCGTCCGGGAGACAGATCCCCACGAGAGAACACCGGGGGCACTTCGGACTGTCGACCAGTGGCGGTGGCGGCACACTCGACCGCTCGGTCTCACGCGCCCCCGCGATGGCTCCGAGAACGAAGGTCTCGAGTTCTTCATTCCAACGAACCTCCACCCGCTTCTTCGTCTCGGCGTAGTAGATCGATCCCGCATCGCACGTGTAGCCGCACTCCCGAAGGGAGAGCATCTGAGCACCGATCTGGACGCGATCAGCCGGCCAGACGCCTCCCGGCACCCGAGCGGGATCCGGCGCCCCACCCTTCTTGTAGTCCACCGGATGCGCGTCCTGTCCCTCGCCCTCGATGAGATCGCACGTGGCTGTCACCCCGTGAATCTCGGACGCGACCTCCACCGAGCGAACCTTCCACTCCGCCGGGAGCTTTGCCAGGCCGGGAATGGCCTGCGTGGGCCGGTCGACCCGCCGGTGCACGCGCCGGCCCGCCACCGTGTCCGCGCTCTCCTCCCACTCCCCCGCCACGTGCTCGAGAAAGAAGAGACGCGGACAGTAGACATACTCGTTCAACATGCGGGCTGGGAGAGGGTCGGGGGGGCCTTCCACGAGGCTCATGAGACCGCTCCAAACAGGCCCAGGCCAAAATGCCCGCCGAGACCGAGGGAAATCGGCCCCCGCGCCGGCTCCGCGAACTCGATCCGAAACCCCACCTTCCCGGTCTGAGGACGCGTTCCCTTACGCCGCGTCTCGAACTCCGCGCAGGGGATCTCGAGTCCCTCGCAGGCCACCTTCCTGTCATCGAGAACATCGACGCGCACGGGCTTCGGGAATCCCCGGAACGCGAGTTCTCGACGGACTTGATCCTCGGCGCGGTCCCGCCCGTTCCTCTTCGGGTGCCTCGGGAGCACGACCGGAGAGACGGACTCCCACACCCGGCTCTCTCCAAAGATCCGTGAAACTGCTCTGAAGTCCTCCACATCCCCGAATCCCGACGGGACCACGCGCAACTGATGGCGCTCGGCTCCATCGAAGTAAATCAGCCTCCGGATCCTCTCCAGGGCCTCCTGCTCCTTCTCGCCGAGCCCGCTGTCCGGCACCCATACGTAGAGATGAGTGACCTTCCCCTGCCGGCGGCTGTCTCCATCCGCCCGGGAGTCGAAAAGGTAGTGGGCGTGGCGGTGCTGGCTGGTCAGCGGCGTTCCATCCGCACCCCTTCCGGACAGAACCGAGGACGGCACTTCGTGCCGGCTCAACGCGGCATCCCGAAGTCTCGAAGTCAGGAGTATCGCCTTGGTCACCCTTGGACAGACCGGCGAGACCTCCTGACGGCCCGTTCCCTCATCCTCGGATTGCAGGAGGCCGGCGACGGTGAACTCCGCGACACTGACCGGCGGGCGCGAGAGCCTTGGGACCGCGTTCCGAAAGCCGCTCCCGAGAAGGCCGGCTTTTCGCCGGTAGAAGACCCAGCGCGATCCGGGAGGTTCACTCCACCCCTCGTCTTGCAGTTCCGTGGTCGTCCTCTCGAGATCTTCGATTCCCGCCGGCGAAGCCGCACAGAGCGTTCGAACCGTCTCGACTCCCACCGCTGCCGTTCCATCTGAAGGCACACAGTTCGGCTCCGGCGTTTCCTCGTGGCCGGGGAGCACGCAGGCCTCGCACCACGATTCCGCCCGGCCCAGATACGTCACCCGAGAAAGGAGCAGGGAGAGGACCTCGAGTGAACCCGGCTCGAGTTCGAGATCCCAGCTCACAATCACTGGAGCGCTGCGATCGACCGTCACGAATGTATCGAGCGTCAACGTCGTCTTGGTTCGTTCGAGCTGGTTGAGGGAAAGGTAGTGCCGGGTGTGGGCTGCCGAGGCGGGAGGCAGATGGAACGACGGCGGTTGGGAGAGCGCCAGAATCGCTCGCTCCGCCTGCGCCACGTCGATCTCCGCGCCTCGCTGCCTCAGGACCGAGATCAACGCTCGCTGCAGGCGCCACGGACTCGGAGGCCATTCCGGAACACCCTCGTTGACGTGATGGTCCCACGGCGTTGCATGGAATCGCCCGGCCAGGAACCGAATCGCGACCCGGAGCATTGTCATGACTCCTTCTTGGCGGCCTTCTTGGACTCCTTCGCCGATTCCTTCGTCACCTCGTACGTCAGCTTCGTTACCCGGGGAGTGGCGAAGTACGACGCGCACGCCTGGATGGACGCCACGAGGGCCTTCCTGGCCTCCTCCAGGGACGGGAGGCTCGCTCCAGAGGGCCTCGTCACACGGACACTCTCGATCTCGAAATCGCAGGCGGTCCGGAGTCGCATCCCGTCTCCGAGGAGCTTGACGATCTTGAAGAGCGCCATGTTCAGGAGGAGGCCCTCCGCCGGCTTTTCCAGACCGTAGCCCTGAAGCTGCCGCAGATCGATGTTGAAGAACGCCTTGATCGACCCAGCCGTGTACTCGGCTCGGGAGAACGGGACATTCCCAAAGCCGGCCGCGGTGTCGCCCGATGCGTTCACCCGATCGTTCTTCACACCCCCCGACTGCGCGATCTGGACGTTCCGAGCCTCGATGAAGCTCGAGACGAGGCGGGCCAGCCGCATCCGGCCTCCCTCCACGTTCGACATGAAAACGCCGTGCAAGAGGACCGACGGGTCGAACTTCAAGAGGGTCCGGATGAAGGCGGCCCGGTCGACAGGGCTGTTCGTGCGGGAACCAACTTCCTCCTGAAAGACCTTCTCGAAAACCCGGCCATCGAGCTTCCCCCCAAGGATGTAGGGCGAGTTGATTCTGTGCGCCTCCAGCAGCGAAGCAGTGGAGGCGATCCGCTGCCCGCCCTCCGTGATGTCGACGTGGATGTACGGAAGCCCGCTCAGTTCGGGGACCAGACTGCCCGCGGCCTCATCCCAGACGACCGCTTCCAGGCGGTTGGCCATCGACTGCGCGGACTCGACGAGGAGCATCTTCGTGCCGTCCTCGAGCGCGTACTCGGCGGCGCCGAGGTCCGGGAACCCGGTCGGCTGAAATCGGTCTGTCTGGACCGGCTCGAGGGTGGCTTCGACGAGCAGGCGTGATTCGTTCTCGAGATTCATCACAGGGCACCTCCATTCGTTGTCTCAGAATCGGTTTCTGCCCCTTTCGGGACAGGGTTCAAGCTGCGCGAGGGAGAGAGGACCGTCCGGAAGATCTGTCTTTCGAGCGGTCCCGGCAGGGGAACGACCAGAGCCGCCATGAAGTGCGGGAAATCGGCAATGAGATCCACGGGACGAATCGGGGCGGTCAAGACAGCTCCGCTCGCGCGGAGCCTCCTGACGGCGAGTTCACAGGCACCGGGGAGGTCCCTGGCTTCCAGCCGCGCAAGGATCGCCAGGACCGTCCGCGGCGATGGGTGTTCGATCCTCTCCCCGGCGAAATCGGGAGACGTCACGGCGCGCAAGAGCGCGAAGCTGGCCGGAACGGCGGGCCGCAGATCCTCTCGCTTCCGAGGATCGCTGGCCCAGGGAATGAGGTGCATCACCCAGAGGAGTCCCATCAGGCGTCGGCGATCGACCTTGCCGGCCAGGAGGACACGGAGGTGCTCCGCCGAGGCGGTGTTCGTTCCCCTCAGCGGCAAGCGGCGCTCCCGCCTCTTCCCGTCGGCCGCCGGAACCTTCTCGTACTCGCCGGCCTGTTCCGCGGCGAGAATCCGGTCCTTCGCCAAGGCAACAATGTTGAGAAACGGGTCCGGACTGCTGGAGAGGAAGCGCAGAACCCGCTCCGCGGCCTTCTCATCCTTCACGGCGAGCCAGGGCCGGATGGCCAGCGCGATCGCGAACTCGGGCGAACCGTCGTCGGAGGCCTCTGCCCAGTCACCCCCCAGGTTCTTCGGGAATCGCAGGTCGCTTTTCGGGGAGCGAGAGACCGCACGCCTGAGAAGGCCGAGCGCCACCAGGAACTCCGTGAGGGGCCTTTCGGAACGGCAAACGTCGAACGCGCAACCGATCATCCGTGTCGCTTCCGCGCGGGCTTCGGCGCCGAGTTCATCCTTGCGAATCGCTCCCTCGACGGCCCTGAGAAACACCGCCACCCGCTGAAGCAGGGACGCACCCGGTAGGTCTTGAACCTGGAACTCGCCCTGCGAGGAAGCGAGGTAGGCGAGGCCGTTTCTGCGCAGGATTGCCACCCGGGAAAAGGAGTCGATCCCCCTGTCGGCCCCCAACGACGCGACGGCGCGAGCGGCGTCGAGTCCGCTTCTCGCCGGCTCGCCTGAACTCTCGATCCGTCCTTCCGAGAACAGGTGGCGGAGTTCGGGGAAGACCGTGGGTCTCGGCCATCGCGGCAGCCAGATTTCCGCGCGCGCCGACTCCCCGTCGCTCCCATCCAGCGAGTAGAAGCCCGAAGCCGAAGCGCTGAAATGGAACGGGAACGAGGCCTTGCCAGACTCGTCGTTCTGGAATCTCCTGGCAGCCGCCCCTGCGAAGACGAGGGCACCCTCGATCGCGAGGACGAAGTCCCACCTGTTCACACGCGAACTGGCATCGAACCCGGCGGTCATGTTCGAACCACCCGCGTTGGCCGGGGCAAACTGCCCGATCGCGGCCTTGACCATCGTTCGCTTCTCGGCCTTTGCGGTCAGGGAAGCGATCAGCGCGGGCCTCACGCTTGCGGCCTCGCTCTTGGCCGGGAAGAAGAGTTCGGCGATTCTCTGCATGAAGTTGTTGGCAAAGTCGAGCCG
Organism: Thermoanaerobaculia bacterium; assembly: GCA_022071945.1. Taxonomy (GTDB): domain Bacteria; phylum Acidobacteriota; class Thermoanaerobaculia; order UBA5066; family UBA5066; genus JAJVIN01. The sequence goes on from JAJVIN010000009.1 coordinate 93,604, forward strand.
GCCATCATTGCCGCCGCTCCCGAGGATCGCGGGGTATTTCGGGTCCTCGATGGTCACGACGGCGGCGGCGTCCAGCCACGAGAGGGCGGCGTCAGGCACCCGTGATCGCAAGAGCCGGAGCAGGCGGGCCTTTGTCTCCCCCGCGTCGGGCTTGGCCTTCAGGCCGAGCGATTGCAGACACGACCGTGCCTCCGAGATCGATTCCCGGTATGAAGAGAGGCGTGGCAATGCGCTCTTTGTAATTGCCTCGATCCCGGCCTGCTGGTCGCCCGGGAAGAACCCGCTGCCTCCGTTCCAGGGCGTGATCACAGGCGACGGCTCGTATTCCTCGAGAAAGAACTCGACGAGGCCGTTGAGATCGAGCGAGGTCACGAGATGGAATTGACCGTCTGTATCCCAGTAGGAGAGGGCCCCGGGATCTTTCTGCTCCGAGATCAGCCGGTGAATGGCAAGCGCCTTGAGATAGTGCGCCAGAACGGTGGTGGAGCACCCTCCGAGAACGAGGTCGTTCATTTCTTCTCCTCCCGCATGCTCGCCCTCACATCCGCGGCGCGAACCAGCATCTCGAGAAAGGCCAGACGAAACGGTCCGAAGCGGTCCCGAAGACCGAGCACGATCTCGGCCCAGCTCTGCCGGCCGCCTTCCCGCCCCATCTGCATCGGAGCGAGCGAGAGCGTGGTCGCGGGGAAAAGGCCGCCTTCGCCGAGGTCCGTCTGCGGTAGAGCGTCGCCCTGGAAGATCCCTCGGGAATTCAGCTGCCTGGGATCGGGGGGTTGCGCGTCCCGAGGCAGGGACCTCAGCGAAAGGCGCACCTTGCCGTGGTGCGCTGCGAGCAGATACGCGATCAGCTCCCGGTCCTCATCGGCCCCGTTCTGGAGCCAGGCCAGAGCGCTCGCGAGTTCGTGCCGGAAGCCCGCTCTCTTGTGCCTGGCGCCGCGAAGCCCCGATTTTGCCCAGAGGGTCCCCGCTTCGCTCTCGGGCCGGGACTTGAGCATCGTTTCCTGGAACACGGGGTGGCTCTTGCCAAGGTCGTGCGCGCGCGCTGACCGCACGAGAGTGGCGAAGGGGAGGTTCGAAAAGGCGAGCGCGTCCAGGATCTCCGTCATCGCGACACCGGTGTCGGTGGCGTGAGTCGACAGGGCGACCCAGCTCCCGATTTCCGACCAGGGATCCGAAGTCACGTCCTCTTCGGGCGGCCCGTCTTCGGCGAGGACCGAGACCGGGCTCTTGCTCTTCGGATCCCAGCCAGTCCGTTCCGAATATCCACCTTCAGCCGCATCCAGCACGTAAAGCCCTCCCGGGAAGACGGCCGCCGCCGCGACGGCCCTCCACTCACCGTCGATGTGGTTCCACCGATACGCGGTTCGGGCCTCGAGGGCCTTGCGAAGAGACAGGAAGGGAACGGGACACAGTTCCTCCCTCCGCGCGGCAGGCAGCTCCCTCGTGGGCCGCTCACCTCTGAGATCGCGCCAGAAGACCTGCACGTCTCGTTCTTCCCCCTCGCGGATGAAGCGGGACACATCGATGTCAGCGCCACTCAGGTCGGGTGTTGTGTCGAAGAGTTCGATCAGGTCCCGCTTCCGGATGACGTGCGGGAACTCCGGCGCATCCAGCCGGACGTGAGCGTTCTCCAGCTCCTCGCAGCTCGCCCCGTCCAGGGCTGACAGCGCCGTTCGAGCGCTCTCGAGGTGGGAAGGCTCGTACGGCAAGGCGGCCTTTTCATCCACGGGCATTCCCCCCGGATGGTCGATCCAGAAGATGGCGGCCTGATCGAGTTCTCCAAAGCGGTTGCAGCGGCCGGCGCGCTGGACGATGGACGGCCAGGGGGCCAGGTCCGTGAAGAGTGTTCTCGAGGAGATATCGACCCCCGCCTCGATGATCTGAGTGGAAACGACGATGCCATCGAAGCCGGGCCGCGTCGCCTCCGCGAGGGCGGCGGCTCTTTCCGGCGGACGGAACCGTGAATGGAGGAGCACGCGGTTGGTTCCCTTGAGCGCCTTCTCCTTCTCCAGCGCCGCCAGAAGAGAAACGGCCCGGTCCACGGTATTCAGGATGACGAGAGTTCTCGTCCCGGGCACGTGGTGCTCCGCCACTTCCCTGGCCAGTGGCTTCAGATCGTCCTTCTGGAACTCGGCACGCGCACGGCGAAGGGATTTGGGAGCCGTCCGTCTCTTCTTCAACTCAGGGAAGGCGAGGTCCGAGGGACCGAGCGAGTGAACCTGCCCGGGGGTGAGGTGGTCGACGGTGACGAGCCAGCTGGGATCGAGTGTCGCACTCATGAAGAGCGACTGTGTGGGGCCGAACGTGCCGAACGTCCTCCTGAGTGCATCCAGCTGGAGCCCGGTGGCAAGGCCCGCCCCCATCAACTGGATCTCGTCGAAGATCCAGAGACAGTCGTTGGAAAAGAGAGCGAAATCCCACGGCCAGCGAAACCGGCTGCTGCCGTAGCCGCGATTGAGAGCACGGGATAGGAGCATGTCCTGCGTCCCCAGGAAGATGGCGTCCTTTTCCGGGTGGAGGTGAGCGTCGTCGTCCGAGGCGCCCCCCATCCAGACATGAAGCCCGATCCCCTCTCCCCGGTCGAGTCCTCGCCCTTCGTCCAAGAACTCGAGGCGCTGCAACCAACCCCGGCAGGCCGCCGCGGCCTGTGAGACCAGCGTTCTCATCGGGAAACAGAGGACGAGACGCCGGGGAGTCTGGCCCCTGACCTCTGAAGACGAGAACCGGCGCCGGTAGAGCCAGGAAAGGACAACCGCCGCCGTCTTCCCGGCACCCGTGGGGGCACTCAAGACCTCGGGGAGCCGGGGAGCGCCGGCCAAGGCCTCTTGGTAGGGATACGGCTGCAACCCGGTGGCATCCTGGAAGAGCTTCCTGAAGCTGGTCATGAATCCTCCCGACGATCAATCCGAAGGAGCTGGACGATAGAATGTGAGCCTGTGCACGAGATCGCAGTACATCCCAGCGGGCCCCCCCCGGCTACGACCGGGGTCGCTGACTGGTGGTGATCGGCATCTTTCTATTACTTTACGGCGTAGCCCCCTCGTCGTGAGAGAATCTAGTTCCTCGACGCCGCGCCGTCAAGGGTTCTTCATCGCTTTTCCGGGACCCCACACCCGGCTCCATTGAAGGCTATTCCGTTTCGGTGTCGCCGCCTCCCGGCGATCCACTCCCCGGCCTCGCCAGAGGCCGGGGCTCCATTTCCCTTTTAGTGCAGTCGAGGAGCCTTTCTCGAGACACCCCGAAAGAAGAGTCCTCGAATGAGCCCACCTCTCGAGCTTGGCGCCGACCCACGGACAAATGGTGTCCCTCCCATGAAGAGCCTGATCTGGCGAAGTCTCGTCTTCGCTTCGCCGGGCGTTCGTCAGCACGGGCCATTCCAGAGACGGCGGGTGAGCGACCGGCAGCGAGGCGCCCCGAACCTGGCCCTCCCCCGCCTCGCACGCCTCGCAGGGGAGCGAACCAGCGGACTGGCTGGTCGCTCGAGTGTCATATCCGGCGTCATTGGGTCTCGGGAGTCAATCAGAGCGGCGGACTGAAGACACCGCCACGGCTTCCCGCTGAGTCCGAGGAAACCCCTCATCGGGATAGGGGGCGGCGGTAGGTAACCGCCGCTCCCCTCCCACACCACCGGACATGCGGGTCCGCATCCGGCGGTTCGGACGGTTGAGGTCACGTGGCAAGCCGGGGCACTCCCAGCTT
>JAJVIN010000021.1 GCA_022071945.1 Thermoanaerobaculia bacterium
CCTCTCGAGCACTTCGGCCGAGCCCTTGTCAGGTACCGTCTCCGTTTTCGCCATCGGGGTCTCACCTCCCCGCCCTGCTCACTAATTTTCCGGGATCTCGTGTCTCATCCATATTGGCACGGAGGGCCTCTCCAACTTCATGAAGTCGCTCAAACAGCGCTTCTCCACCTTCTACAACCGGAACAACCAGCGATCCGGCACCCTCTGGGAAGAACGCTTCAAGAACATCATCGTCGAGGGAGACGAATCCGCCCTCCTCACCATGGCCCTCTACATCGACTCGAATCCCATTCGAGCCGGGCTCGTGACCGATCCGGCCGAGTACCGATTCTGCGGCTACGGAGAGGCCGTCGGAGGGGGAGAGACTGCCCGGGAGGGCCTCCGATCGCTCCTCCTGAGGCAATCGAATTCCTGGAAGGCCGTCCAGGCCGAGTACCGGCGCCTGCTCTACTCCAACGGGGAAGAGAGCTCGACCCGCAAAGGGTTCACTCGCGAGCAGACCTCGGAAGTCGAAGCGCAGGAAGGACATCTGCCGGCCGGAGCCGCCCTCCGGCACCGGATCCGTTACCTCTCGGAGGGCCTCATCCTCGGGAGCCGCGCCTTCATCGACGGCTGGCTCGATCGGAACCGATGGCGATTTGGCGAGAGAACGGTCTCTCGACGCCCGGATCGCCGCCTCCCCGATATGGCGGCTCTGGGAGTGTTTCCTCCGGCACCGGCCTGATTCTCGACCAGCTCGGAGACACGAGATCACCCGGCCGAAGAGGCCCCTCACCCTCCCCTCTCCCCGCTGCGGCGGGCTGCCGCGGGGCGAGGGAAAGGGTCCGAATCGCATCTCCCTCTCAGGGCGCGCGCCTTGGGTAAGGGGACCTCTTCTGGGTTGCTGGAGCCCTATCGCGGGGTCGCGGCCGGCGTCACCGGAGCCTCGGCCGGCGGAGAGACCTTCGCTTCCCGGGTCGGCGTCGGTGCCGGCTCGGCAAGGGCGGCGTCCTTGACCTTCCTGGCCAGCATCAGGAGCTCCGTCATCTCGGATTTCCCGAGAACCATGGCGTCGCTCCGGCCCGAAACCTCGACGGCGACCGCGGGCTCCGACTGCAGAGGCGAAGCCGGAATGAAGGTCAGGGTGCGCGGCTGGGTGGACTTCTCATCGCGGATCTCGATGGACCCGAGCGGTGAGACGGTGGCCCCCTTCTTCGGGACGGGGATGCCAAACGCCGCGTAGTCCTTCTTCCCGACGAAGACCTTTGCCTCCAGACGGGCGATCCGGTCGAGGAAGTCCTCGACGGTACCCGTCGGAACTCGCTTTCCGGTGGACCGCCAGAGGCCTTCGATCTTTTCAGCCCCCGTCCGGAAGTCGCCCATCTCGATCATGAACCGGGTGACGGTCCAGGAATCGAGCGGGAGCACCTTCGTTTCCCGGAAGGCCGAGAACTCCTTCGAGAGGTTCTCCAGGACCCGATCGTCGACGATGACGAGGAGCCCGTCTCGCTGGGCATAGAGTTTTCCGGTGGCATCTGCCTTGGCGGCGCCCAGAGACGCCGTCCCGATCTTCTTGCCGTCCTTGAACGCGGTGAGGGTGATCGATGCGGGCTGCAAGCCGATTCTCGACAGCTCCGAGGCGGGAAGGACAGGGAACTCCGAGACTCGCGTCGAGCCGACGTCCGCCAGGAGCTGCTCGACGAAGGATCGGGCCGCGAGGTCCTTCACCGGCTCGTCAATGAACCAGGCGCCCGAAGCCGGCGATGCATCCTTCCCTTCAGGTTTCTCCCGCCTCAGGACGATCTTGTTCGGACCCTTCTGGATGGTGAAGCCAGACCATTCGGAAGTCGGAACCTCGAAGAGGTTCTTCGAGCGAAACTCCTCGACCGGCTTCGTGAGGGAAGCGATCGGAGCGAACTTGACGGTTCCGAAGCGGTTCTCCTCGGCGGCCGCGGTCCCGCTGGTTCCGGGGACCTCCTTGCCGAAGGCCACCTTCTTGCGGCTTCCGTCCTTGAAGGTGAGCTCGGCCGTCGCCCTCGGCACGTCGAGACCGAACTCCTTGGGATCGAACTCCTTTCGGACCTCGCCGACGATATCGAGGCGGTTCAGATCCGAAACGAGCGAGTCGACGACGCTCTGATCGGCCGCGCCGGAAGCCGAACCGGTCAGGCTCCAGCGCCCGTCCGTCTTGACCAGCTCGATCTTCCCCTGCTCTCCTCTATCGAGCGTCAGCTTCTCGAGGGTGTCGGCCTTGAAGTCGAGGAGCTTCTTCCTGGCCTTGGCGGACTCCTCGGACGTGGGCTGGTGCCTCTCGAAAAAGACGACGAAGGAGAGGAGCGCAAGGAAGATCCCCGTGAGGATGATGAGCTTCTTCGTCGACATGGCCGGGTGGTGTCAGCGCCTGCGGCGCAGGTAGATCGAGATGCCCAGGGCCAACGCGGCGGCGGGCAGGAACAGGATGGCGAACATCGACATGCGCGCGATGTCGGAACCCGACAGCGTCACGGCCACCTGGTCCGTGGACTTCGGAGGGATCGCCACGAGCGCCTCTCGCGAGAGAACCCAGTTCAGCGCTCCGGTCACGAGGTACAGGTTGCCGGAGTTCGGAAGGAGCCCATTGGAGGCGAAGTCAGCGTCACCGAGGATGAGGAGCCGGGACTTCTTCCCCTCGGCGCCGAACTCGACCGCCGCTCCGAGAGGCACGGGGCCCTTGACATCGGTGTCGTCCGGCTTGGCGTTCTCCAGCGCCTTCAGATTGGTCTCGCCCCAGCCATCACTCGTCGTCTCCAGAAGGACACTCGCCTGCTTCCCTTCCGGCATGGGGTCGACGAGTCCCACGGAGCGGGTGAGAGACAGGACAACGGCGGAGCCCTCGAGAAGCCGTGTCGCGGGGTGGGAACGGAAGGCCGCCGAGAAGAAGGTCTCGGCTCCCATCATGGGAACGCGGTTCTTGGGCTCGACGACGAGGTCCGTTCCCACCTTGATGCCGTAGCCGGCGACGAGCTTCTCGAGGCCCGACTCCATCACGTCGCCGTTGCCGGCCGGCGAGAACTCGAGGTCGAGAAAGAGGAGGGCGTGCCCCCCGCCATCGAGGTACGCCTTGATGGCGTTCTGCTCGGGCTCGGTGAAGGTGGACTTCGGAGCGGCCACGATCAGGAGATCGGTTCCCTCGGGCACCCTCTCGGCACCGAGGCTTCCCCACTCTTCCACGGTGCAGTTGTCCCGGCGCAGGGTCTCGGCCACGGCAAAAAAGCCGTCCCGGTCCCGCGATTCGATCTGCTTTTCCCCATGGCCCTTCGTGAAGAGGACCTTGGGAGACTTCTGTTCGGTCACGGCCAGGATCGCCGACGTGAACTCCTGTTCGCCCTTGAAGCTCTTGATCGCCGGCTCGCCGCCCATCCGGGCCCTCGCGAAATCGAACTCCGCGAGCTGGTCGATGGCGACATGCTTCTTCTTCTCCCCTGACTTGAAGACAACCGAGGCACCGCTGACGCCGAACTCCTTCAGGAGCGCCTCGGCGCGGGCCTTGTTCCGGGTGGGGTCGAGAGTCTCGACCGAGACGAGAGCCGAAGCCGCCTTGTACCGCTTCAGAAGCTCCTGCACCTCGGGGTAGAGCTGGGTCCCCTCGACCATGAAGACCGTCACGGTGACCGGGTTCTTCAGTCCAGAGAGGACGGACTTCGTCTTGTCCGAGAGCGAGTAGAGGCCCGCGCGGGTCCAGTCGAAGCGCTTGTAGTGCCGTGAGCCCAGCCAGTTCACGAGAGCCAGGATCCCCACGGCCAGCAGGATGGCGACCGCCATCGTCACGCGGAAGACGTTCCGGTTCGGTCCGTTCATCGAGGTCATTTCCCCTTGTTGGCCTCGAGGGCCCGGGTGGAAAGGAAGAGGAAGAACACGACCATCGAGAGCGTGTAGACCAGGCGCCGTGTGTCGACGATGCCCCTCGAGAAATCATCCATGTGCTCGAGGAGGTTCAGGTAGGACAGCCGGTCTCTCATTTCAGGATCGTTCACGAACGACTGGAAGACGCCCACGAAGAACGTGCAGATGATGAAGACGAAGCCGACGATCGCCGCGACGATCTGGTTCTTCGTGATCGCGGAGGCAAATGTCCCCGCCGAGACGAACAGGGCTCCGACGAGGGCCATCCCGAGGTATCCGCTCGCGACCGGTCCCACGTCCACGGCTCCGAACCGCGAGAGGAGGACCGGATAGAGGATCGTCGGCAGCCAGAGAAACAGCAGGAAGAACCAGCCGCCGGTGAACTTCCCGGCCACGACCACCGCCTCGCTCACCGGGGCCGTGAGCAGGGCCTCGATCGAACCCGACTTCCGCTCCTCGGCGAGGAGGCGCATCGCGATGATCATCGATTGCGCCATGATGAAGATCCAGAAGAACACGTTCGTGAAGTAGAGCGACCAGAACATCGAACGCGGCGTTTCTGGAGAGTTCAACGCCTGCAAAAGACCCGAGAACAGGATTCCGTTCATCACGAGCGACGCCGTGAGGACGACGTAGGCGAGCGGCGAGAAGAAGTAGGAAAGGAACTCCCGGCGAACAATGGCGAAAAAGGGCTTCACGGTTTCAGGACTCCTTCGCCCCGTCAGCTTCCTCGGGAACCTCTTCGGCGTCGGGAAGGGTCTTCTGCCGGTCCTCGTCGTTGACCTGCGTGACGAGTCTGACGAAGACGTCCTCGAGGGAGGCCTGCCTGGGCGTCAGCTCGAGCAGGGTCCAATTGCGGGTCACGGCCTCGCGGAAAACGGCCTCGCGAATGTCGTGTCCTTTTTCGCAATCGAGCAGGATCCGTGTTTCTCCACCCGCTCCGATGCGCGCCGCTCTGAGGACTCCGGGGATCTCCCGAAGGACGGTGTCCGCCTCGGTGACTTCACCCTTCACGACCGCCGTCAGGCCGGGCGCCTGCGACATCTGCTGTCTCAGGTTCTCCGGCGAACCCGAGGCGACGAGCCGGCCCCGGTCGATGATGACGACGCGGTCGCAGACGAGCTCGACCTCGGGCAGGATGTGCGTCGAGAGCAGGATCGTGTGGTCCTTCTTCAGGTTGCGGATCAACTCGCGGACCTTGACGATCTGTCTGGGATCCAAGCCCACGGTCGGCTCGTCGAGGATCAACACCTTGGGCCTGTGGACGAGGGCTCCCGCGAGCCCCACGCGCTGGCGGTACCCCTTCGACAGGGTTCCGATCGGCTTTTTCGCCACGTCGTCGACGAAGCACTTCTCGATCGCTTCGTGACAGCGATCGGGGATCTCCCTCGAGGGAACCCCGCAGAGCTGCGCCCGGAACTTGACGTACTCCTGGACCCGCATTTCGGGGTACAGGGCGAGCGTCTCGGGCAGATAGCCGAGGTGCTTTTTTGCCGCGATTGGCTTTTCGTGGATGTCGACACCATCCAGAAAGACACGTCCAGCCGACGGCGGCAGAAAGCCGGTGATCATCCGCATGGTGGTGGTCTTCCCGGCTCCGTTCGGACCCAGGAACCCGAGAATCTCGCCACTCTCCACCCGGAAAGTGACGTTATCCACCGCCACCGCGCCGAAAAATGACTTGCTGAGTCCCTGAACGTCGAGCATCGGTTCCTAAAGCCTCCGCGGGAGAGCTTCGGGCACGCCGGTAGCGAGCCCTTGGAGAGGACGAAGGCGGGCCGGAATATAACACGCGGAACCCGGCCGGAATCGCGCGAGAACGGTGCCCCGGAGCGCTGCCGGGACGAGCTCATCCCTGGCCTCTTGCCCGCCTTCCTCAGCGTGTTCTCGTCGCCTCGGGTTTCGGGCTCTTCGTTGGCGAGGACTTCTCCACAGGGACCGCCGGAAGGAACGGGATTTCCCGGATCACGACCGTCGTGGGCTCGGCCGCCGCCGGAACCCTCGCGGCGCCTGCCGGCGTCACGGCCGAGGGCTTCGAGGGACCATAGAGGGGCGGCCAGGGGCCCTGCACGACCACGGGTGTCCCCGTGGGCACGAGGGCCGGTGCCGGGGTGTGCGTGGCGGGAGCGATGGGAGCCGGCTTGGGCCGGAGAAAAGCGGGATCGGCAGCCGGGAGATCCGGGCGCGAGGCCACGGTGACGACCGTGCTCTCGGCCGGGCGTGTCTGGAAATAGTCGATGACGCCTCGCCCGACTGCCTCGGCCATCGATTGGCGGAAAGACCTCGTCACCGTCAGGGCACGGTCCTTTTCGTTGCTGAGGTTGGCGATCTCCAGGAGCACCCGGCCGGGAACCCGGTTGTACCTCAGGACCGCAGGCACCCATTCCCGGCCCCCCCGGATGACGTGGGTACGGACCGGAGAGAAGGGGTGCACCGGGAGATTCGCGTCTCGAATCGCGGAGAGGATCCGGCCCGCCAGAACCATCGAGACGCCCTCGGCCGCGACGCGTTCCTTGCGATTGAACAAGACCGACGGTTCCTCTTTCCACTCCCTGTAGTTCGCGTAGACGGTGCCGCGCTTGCCGTACTTCTCTCTGAGGAAGCGCTCGCCGGGAACGTAGGCCATGGCCCCCCGGACCGAGGGGTGAAGAGAGTCGGCGTGGATCGAGATGAACACGGTCTTCTCGGGCGGGATCGGCTTCTTGTCTCTCCCGGGCCGGCGCAGCCAGCTGTTGGCGAGGTACCACCTCAGATTCACCCCGACGACGGGATCGTCGAGACGGTAGGGCGGCTCGGTGAGCAGGAGGCGGCTCTTCCCATCCCGGAGCCGGTCCCTGTCAGGGCTCTCGAAGCCGAGCCCGGGATCCTTCGTGATCATCACCACGTCTGCCCGGGTCTTCGTCAGCAGGAACTTCCTCAGCCGGCAGGCGACGTCGTAGACGTATGTCGACTCCCAGACCCCCCCGTGGATGGTTCCCGTGTCCCGGCCGCCGTGTCCGGCATCGAGGATGATCCTCACGCCCCGAAGCGACTCCGCGACGGCCGGCGGCGCGAACTGCGACGTCTCGGCCCTCTCCTTCAGCCGGGCGACGGCCCGCGGGTCGTCCCTGGGGAGGTACTCCTCGGTCAGGAACTCCACGGGGATCTTCACGGGGAAGCCGACCGGAATCCCATGGACGTCGTCGATGCCGGACCGTTCCGCGATCCGGAGCGCGAGGAGGATCACGTCCTCGGCATGAAGCCTTCCCGTGAACCGCACGACGACCGACGAGTAGAGCGCCTCTCGGGGCCGCAGCTTGTAGACGGCGTACTTGCCCTTGGCGTCTTCTCCGAACTCGAGCGTGACCGGCTCGGCATCCTCGATCGCCGGGGCATCCCGGAAGGCGGGCGACAGCAGCCGCGCGGGAATCTGCAGGCGCGTTCCCCGGATCGCGATGTCGCCCGCCAGTCCGTTGAGCTTGGCGATTTCGCCCGCGTTGGCGGCGTTACCCGTGAACCACACCGCGATCGTCTCCATGGGCTCGTCGGAGGTCGCGATGTGGACCCAGAACTCGTTCGATCTCAGGTCGGCGGGAAAGAGGGCCCGGACCGCGGCGAGCTGGGCGGCGCTCGAGAGGTCCCGAAACGAGATCTCTGGCACGGGCGCCGCCGGATCGGCCGGCCACAGCTTCTTCAGCTCGGCCGCGGCCGCCTCGTCCCGCGAGATCCGCGCGGCGAACTCCGCAGGGGCCTCGCCTTCCAGGGGCCGGGCGGACACACGAATCGTCCCGCCAGCGAGGAGGGCAGAAAAGTCCTCCGAGATCTTCACGGTTCTTTCGGCCTGGGGAGCCGGCAGAGCGGGCAGAGCCCATGCGAGGAGCGCCCCGAGAACCAGAACGGTTCGCCTGGGCCCGAATCTGAGGGTCGGAGAAGCCGCTCTCAACGGATCGCGCCGGCGGCTTTGAAAGCGGGAAACCCCGACCACTCCTCGACGGCTCTGGCCAGGCGGAAGAGAACCGGCTCGGAATCGGCCGGACCGATGAACTGCATCCCGATCGGGAGGCCGCGGCTCGAAAGACCGGACGGGACGGAGATCGCCGGGATGCCGGCAAGGCTCGGCGAGACCGTGAAGACGTCGGCCAGATACATGGCGAGCGGGTCCTCGGTCTTGGAACCGAACTCGAAAGCGGGTTCGGGAGAGGTCGGGCACAGAATCGCGTCGACCTCCCCGAATGCCCGGTCGAAATCTCGCTTCAGAAGCGCGCGGACCTTCTGGGCGCGTCCGTAGTAGGCGTCGTGGTATCCGGCCGACAGAGCGAACGTCCCGAGCAGGATCCGGCGCTTGACCTCCGGCCCGAAGCCGGAAGACCTCGACCGGCGGTACAGGTCTCCCAGGTCTTCTCCCTCGACCCGCCTGCCGTAGCGAACCCCGTCAAACCGGGCCAGGTTCGAGGACGCCTCCGCCGTGGCCGTCAGGTAGTAGACGTCGATGGCCAGGTTCACCCGCGGGAGCGAGACCGTCCGGACGGAGGCACCGGCTTGCCGGAGCGCCTCGGCCGTCCTCTCCAAAGAGACCTTCACATCCGGATCGAGGCCTCCCTCGGCCGACTCCGCTTCCGCCAACAGTCCGACCCGGAGACCCGCGATCCCGTCCCCAAGGCTGCCGAGAACGTCGGGAGCGGGCGTCGGGAGCGACGTCGAATCCCTTGGGTCGGCTCCCGCCATCACTGAGAACGCGACCGCCGCCTCCGTGACGGAACGGGCGAGAGCCCCCGCCTGGTCGAGAGACGAAGCGAAGGCGATCAGGCCATAGCGCGAGACTCGCCCGTAGGTCGGTTTCCATCCGACGAGGCCGCACAGCGCCGCGGGTTGGCGCACCGAGCCGCCCGTGTCGGTCCCGATAGCCAGCGGAACCGAGAACGCGGCCACCGCGGCCGCCGACCCTCCGGAAGATCCGCCGGGCACGCGGGATTCATCCCAGGGGTTCTTGACAGGTCCCCACGCCGAATTCTCGTTCGAGGAACCCATTCCGAACTCGTCGCAGTTCGCCTTCCCCACCACGACCGCACCGGCCGAAACGAGCCGCGCGACGCACGTTGCGTCCTCGACGGAGGTGAAGCCCTCGAGAATCCTGGAGCCCGCCGTGGAGGGCAGCCCCGCCACGTTGATGTTGTCCTTGACGGCGAGAGGCACTCCCGCGAGCGGGAGTTTCTCCCCGGCCGAGAGCCGCTGGTCGACGGTCGAGGCCTGCCGGAGCGTCACGTCAGGGTCAAGGAACAGGAAAGAGCCGTGCCGGCGCCGGGCCTCTTCCGCGCGGGCGAGAGCGGCCTTCGCCACTTCGACGGCCGAGATCTCACCCTGTGAAACCCGGCGAGCGAGCTCGAGTCCACTGCCATCCAGGAGGAGAGTTGCCTCCGGCACGTCACTCTCCCCTGGAGACGATCCGGGGAACGACAAAGTGCCCGTGAGAGAACTCCGGGGCGTTCTTCTGGACCTCGCCGCCCATCTGGCGGCCGACCGGCACGTCTTCGCGATAGGGGGATGGCGGAGCGAGCTCGTCCGAACCAAGCTCCTCCGCTTCGACCTGCCGAAGGGCTTCGAAATGCTCGACGATCCGCGTCAGCTGCCTGGACATCTGATCCCGCTCATTCTCAGACAGCTCGAGCGAGGCGAGCCGCGCCACCTTCGAAACGAGCCCGGCATCGATAATCACGCGCGGAGTATAGCCGCCGCCCATGACGCCGCCCGCATCGAATTCGCCCGTGATTTCGAATGACCCGAGAAGACCGAGCTAGAAAAGGCCCACCGGCAATCCGGCCGCCAGTAGTCCGGCCGCCGGTGGTCCGGCCGCCGGTGGTCCGGCCGCTGGCCTCCGTCATTCGGTCGCTTGTGGCCCGGTCAGCGGTCCGCGCGCTCGAGAGGGCGGCTCTCGATGTGACAGAACCGGTGTGGCTCGTCGGGGGAGTGATCCGGGACGCCTTTCTGGGCCTTGCGTCAAAGGATCTCGACGCGGCCTGCGGTCTCGGGGCCGGCGAGAGGATCGGCAAAGCAGTCGCACGCCGTCTGGGCGGTCGGGTCATCGTGGTCGGGAAGGCCCCGCGCCGCATCGTCAGGGTCGTGTGCCCGGCGGTCGAGATCGACCTGTGGGAGACCAGCGAAGAAGACTCGGAGAGCGACCTTCTGAGACGGGATTTCACGATCAATACCTTCCGCCTTTCCCTGCCTCGTCACGCGTTGACGAGCGCCCCCAGAGCGCTGGAAGACCTGGAGAACGGACACCTCAGGCTCCCCCGGCCACACGTCCTCATCGAGGATCCAGTCAGGGTTCTCAGGGCCGCCCGCTTCATCGCCCACTTTCCCTGGATGACGGTTCACCCCACGGCCCTCCCGGAATTGCGGGAGGCCGCGAGGCTGCTGCCCCTCACCGCGCCGGAGAGGCGCCTTTCGGAGCTCGACAGACTCCTTTCGGTCCGCGCGCAGGAAGCCTCGTTGGCCCTGCGGCTCCTGGCCCGCTGGCGCGCCCTCGAGACCCTGATGCCGGGTTTCTCGCCTCTCCAGATCCGGCTCGGGTGCTCTCTCGTCTCGAGATCCGCTCTTCTCGACGCGGGTTTCCTGAGAATCCTCCTGCTCTGGTCCGCCGGGGAGGACCGCGCCCTCACAACGTTGGAAGGCTGGCGTGTCCCGGGCCGGGAAACGGAGATGGCCCGGCATCTCTTCGGGCTGAGGGCCGCAACACTCGACCCACCCTCTCAAAAAGACGCGCTCGTGCGATTCGTCCGCCTCATCTCGCCTTTCCCGAGGGAGTCCATCGAGCTCCTGCGTCTGACCGGGCCCCAGAATCTGGAGCCCCTCCTCGCGTCCGCGCGGCGCGTCGTGGCAGACCGAAGGAGACTCGGGAGGATTCTCGCCCCTCCCAGGCCGCTTCCCACAGGCGAGATCTTCCGGCTGGCCCGAGTCGGTCCCTCTCCCGAAAGAGCCCGGCTCCTGGAAGAGGTCGACTGCCTCCTGGCCGCCGGCACGATTCGATCAGCCGCATCCCTCGCGCGATTCCTGACGCGGCGAGAGGCCATGGAGGCCTGACACCTGACCTCTTGGCCCTGGATCCGGACTCGGGAGTCTCGAGCCGCCATTGACCCGCCCGGGTGAGGGTGTTACTTTGCCGATTAAGCGCGCAGACAGGGAGAAGAGTGGCGATGCCAATGGACCTGACGGAACTCCTGAAGTTCGTCACGAAGAAGGAAGCCTCGGACCTTCATCTGAAGCCCGGGCGGCCGCCCCTCCTGCGCGTGAACGGCCGCCTCGTCCCGCTCAAGACCGACCCCCTGGCCCCGAAAGATCTCGAAGACATGGTCTTGCCGATCCTGTCGCCCATGCAGCGCGAGAAGCTGATGGTGAACTACTCGGTGGACATCGGATACGGCGTGCAGGGTGTGGCGCGGTTTCGAGGCAACATCTTCCTCCAGCGCGGCAGCTGGACTGCCGTCTTCCGCCGGATTCCCTTCCAGATCCCGTCCGTCGCGGACCTGAACCTGCCCGACGTCCTGGGAACGTTCATGGATCTTCCGAACGGCCTCGTCTTGGTCACGGGACCGACCGGATCGGGCAAGTCGACGACCCTGGCCTCGGTCATGAAGGGCATCACGGAGCGGCACCCCGTCCACATCGTCACGATCGAGGATCCGATCGAGTACCTCTTCCAGGACAACCTCGCATCCGTTTCACAAAGAGAAGTCGGCACGGACACGGTCTCGTTCGAGGAGGCCCTCAAGAACGCCCTGCGCCAGGACCCCGACGTCATCATGGTGGGCGAGATGCGGGACTGGGAGACGATGTCGACCGCCATCACGGCGGCCGAGACGGGCCACCTCGTCTTCTCGACGCTCCACACGAACAACGCGGCGCAGACGATCGACCGCATCATGGACTCGTGTCCGCCCACGATGTCGAATCAGGTCCGCCGCCAGGTCGCGCTCGTCCTTCGGGGAATCGTCTCGATGTCCCTCATCGAGCGCGTCGACGGGAAGGGTCAGATTCCCGTCGTCGAGGTCCTGATCAACTCGCCGAAGATCGCCAAGCAGATCGAGAACGGCGAGACGAAGGAAATCCTGGAGGAGATGGAGACGTCGGTCGGCTACTACAAGATGCAGTCGATGAACCAGTCGCTGATCGCTCTCTTGGTCAACGGCATCATCGGCATCGACAAGGCGATGGCCGCCTCGAGCGATCCGGAAGACCTCTCCCTGAAGCTCCGAAAGCTGTTCCCCGAAATCGAAGAGAAACTCCGCGGAGGGATCACCATGCCGTCGCCCAATGACTTTTCCGCCATCACCGAGCTGATGGACGTCAAGAAGCTCTACGAGGAGCAGGAAGAGAAGTGGCGCCTGCGGCTCCAGGAAAAGGAAGACCTCATCGCTCAGCTCGAGCAGGAGATCCGCGATCGCGAAAGAATGGTCGAGGCACGCATGCAGCAGCAGGCGGACGTCGAGGGCGAGGTCGGCCGGATGCGTCAGGAAAACGAGCGCGTCAAACAGGAAGCCGCCGCCAGGATCGCGCAGCTCAACGACCGCATCCGCGAGCTGAACCAGCGCCTCATGAGCGCCGGGGGGGCAGCCGCGGCTCCGGCTCCAGCTCCTCAGCCTCCCTCGGGGTTCTTCAAGCGCTGACCGCCTTCCGCCGCGCCAGCTGACAGTTCGTGGGTAGACGACGCTCCCTCTGGCTGGCGCTGGCCGTGGCCGGCGTTCTCCTCGTCACTCTCGCTTTCGCCAGCTGGCGATGGCTCGATCGCAAGGTCACCCGCCTGGCGTCCCCCGAGTCTCACCGGGAAAAGTCCACCAGGGAGCTCCTGTTCCGCCCGCTCGCCCGTTCAGAGAAGGGCGCCAGCCTTCTCGGCGATGGCTCCGTCCGAACCCTGGCCAGACTCGGTGACGCGCTCTGGACCGGAGGAGGCAGCGGCCTCGATTCGGGACTTTCCCCGCTCACGCCGGCCGATGGTCTCGCCTCGCTCCGGGTCGCCTCGATCGCGGTCTTCAAGGAGTCCCTCGTCTACGCCCTGGAAGCGGGCGGCTGGGGCAGGGTCACCGTAGACGGACCCGAGGAGGCCTCGTCGGGCTTCGGGACCCTTCATGTCCGCCACATGGCGGCCTCTCCCGCCAGCGAGCTCTACCTGGCCGCGGCGGAGGGTCTTTTCCGCGTCTCGCCCGGCGGTCAGGAAATCGAACGGCTCGATGCGAGCTCCTTTCGCGCCGTCCTCCTGTTGCCCTCGGGGGGGCTCCTGGCCGGCGGAGAGACGGGCCTCGCGCTCTTTCCCGCCGCCTCCTCCGTCCGGGAGGAAGTACCGGCGCCGGACCCCTGGATCGAGGGCCTCGCGTTCGACGGAGCGAACGTCTGGGTCTCGACCGCTTCAGGCATCGCGCTCGGGGCCCTGGACGGCAGAAGCATCGTACTGAATCCGCACCCCAAGGGCTTCGGCCTCAGCTCCGGAGTCCTCTGGAGAGGGCGCTGGATCGCTCCGTCGGGCCCGGGCGAGAGACACCTGACGGCGCTTGCGGCCGGCGGAGACAGCGCGGAGATCGCGATCCCCGAGCCCTTCCCTCGCGTTCTGGCCTGGGCGGGACAGCTCTTTGGAGATGGCGATTCCGGCCTTCACGTCTACCTGGAAGACGGGACCTGGCAGCTCGTGAAAAAGCGGCCGTCGCGTTCCCTCCCCTGGCCGCACGTCAACGCTCTGGCCGTCCGGGAAACGGATGCCTGGCTCGGGTTCTTCGACGGACCCATCGTCCGTTTTCGCAACCTCGACTCGATCGAAGCTCCCGGGTCCAGGGAACCGTGGGGAGTCAATGCCCTTCTCTCGGCGGGCGGCGCGGTCTATGCCGCGACCCTCCGTGGCGCGTACCGCATCGCGGGCGGAGCCTTCGAAAAACTGCCAGGAGGCGGCGCCGCGTTCTCCGTGGCAGAGAGCCCCGAGGGAGTGATCTTCGGCTTCGGCGAGGGAGTCCTGTTCCCGGGGCCCCGTCTCCTTTCGGCTTTCCACGGACTGCCGGGCAACCAGGCCTACGCGCTCGCGGCCGGCAGCCGTCCCGGAACCCTCTGGGTCGGAACTCCGAGCGGGCTCGGCCGCATCGAGGGGCGCCGGATCACGTTGAGGGTGGCGCGGGGAGAGGGCCGGCTTCCTCACCCCTGGATCACGGCGCTCGTCGAGGCCGATGAGGGGCTCTGGATCGCGACCTATGGAGGCGGGATTTGCCGGGTCGCGGAATCAGGCGGCGGACTCGCCTGGACTTCGTTCCCCGAGACGGCGGGCCTCAAGGTCAACCCGGGCGCCCTCGTGCGCACACCCTCTGGAGATGTGATCTTCGGCACGCAAGGCCAGGGCCTCTGGGGCCTACAGTCCGGGACACAGCAGTTCCAGCGGCTTAGAATTCCCTTGCCGTCCACAAATGTCTTCAGCTTGGCGCTCTACCCGGCGACCTCTCCGGCCACACTCCTGGCCGGAGCGGACGAGGGCTTGGCGTTTCTCCCGCTCGCTGCGCTCTTCAAACCCTGATGGAGATTCTATGAACCGGCGTCTCGTGGCGCTCCTCGGCGCAAGCCTGATCGTCCTGGCCTCCCCCCTCCTTGCCCAGTCCGGCCTTCTGGTCCCGGCATCCAGCGGGGTGCCTGACCCGAAAGTCCTCTCTCTGAGAGAGATGTCGATCGATGCGGGCATCGCGCGAGGGTTCGTGAGGGTCAACGTGAAGCAGGTCTACGAAAACCACACGGCGCTGATCCAGGAGGGAATCTGGCGGTTCCAGCTCCCCCCTTCCGGGCTCGTCGGCGACTTCGCGGTCTGGGATGGCCTCGTGAGAATTCCCGGCGTGATCCTCGAGAAGCGGCGCGCCCGGGCCATCTACAAGGAGTTGACGACGCAGCGGATCGATCCAGGCCTCTTGCAGCAGGGCGAGGAAGAAGACACCGAGCCATCGGGTTCGGGGCGGCCGGCCGACAGGCCGTCGGGCGGAGCGGGATTTTCCGTCCGCGTCGCCCCGATCCCGGCCTGGGGCACGAAACGTCTGGAGATGCAGTATCAGTACGAGGTGCCATGGGTCGACGGCTCGGGCGAGTTCCGGCTGGCCATCCGTCCCCGCGAAGGTGACGGGATGGTCGCCGGGACACTCGACGTCAGGGTGGTTCTCCTCGACGGCGAGTTCCTCCCCTTTTCGAAAAACAGCCTGGAGCTTTCAGTCAAGGGAAACGAGGCCTCTTTCTCGGGCCGGAACGTGAAGCTCGCGCGGGACGTGATCGTGAGGTTCAAGCCGAAGGTTCCCTCCGGGATGACGTTCTCGGCCTTCCGGAATCCGGCGGGGTCGCTCCCCGACGGTCTCTCCCTGGCCCCGTGGGAACGCCCCGCCGACGTCCCTCCGGAAAAGGACGGCTTCTTCCTCGTCGAGTACTTCCCATCGAAAGGCGGCTCCACGGTCGCGCGCGCCCAGGGCAAGGCTCCCGAAGAAAAACGCGACCCGATCTCGGTTGCCATCCTCTTCGACACGTCCCTCTCCCATCGCTGGGCAGGACTGGAATCCGGATACAACTTCCTCAGCCGCGTCCTGGATTCCCTCAAGGGCGATGACCGTTTTGCCCTGGTGCCCTTCGATCTCGACCCCGCATCCGGCGTCGCGCTTGCTCGCCTCTCGCCCGAGAGCCGGAATCAGGCCTTGACCGCGCTTCGCGCCCGCGAGCTCGGGCCGGGCACAGACTTCGCCAAGGCCCTGAAGGCCGCCGCTGCCCTTCTGGGAAGCTCTCCCAATGCCCGCATCCTGGTGATCACGGACGGGTACGGGCTCGCGAAGAACCTCAAGGATGCGGCCGGAAGGCTGCCGGTGTATTCCATTCTGACCGGTGAGGAACGCCGCGAGGCCTTCACGGTGGCGTCCGAGCAGAGCCTTCATCTGGCCTCCGCCAGCGAAGCCGACGAGACCCTCTTCCTGCGTGAGCTCGTGGCGCCCGCCCGAACAACTCAGAAGGCAACGCCGAAGGCTGTCAGCGCGGAGGTTCCCGTCGTCACATCGGGGGCCGCGAACCCCAGGGTGAGAGACGTCTACCCCGTCATGAAGCAGCCTCCGGTGCCCGGTTCCCTCTCGGGATGGGTCGGCCGCTACGAGGCGCCGGCGGCCAGCGTCACGGTTTCCCTCCGGGAGATCCCCGATCAGAAGACCGTCACGAGCTTTCCCGAATCCGCGCTCGAGGCCCGGGATCTCCCGAGGCGCTGGGCCAAGGCACGGGTCGACCACCTGCTCGCCTTGATCGAGCTCGAGGGGGAAAAGCGGGAGTGGATCGAGGAGATCATCGAGCTCTCCCGCCGGTACAAATTCGTCACCCCCTACACGGCATTCCTGGCAGCCCCCCGATCGCTTCTGAGGCCGCGCCGGATCCAGCCCGGAGACCCCGTCATCCGGGTCGAGGCCGAAGAGGGCACGCGAGCCGTGACAGCCCTGCTTCCGTTCGGAAAAGCCCTCACCCTGACGAGGCGTCCGGGAACGCAGCTGTGGGAAGGCCGGTTCCTTGTCCCCGAGGGGACCAAAGACGGTCCCATGTCCGTACGGCTCCTTCTGAGGGACGTATCGGGAAAGACGATCACAGAAACGAAGCGAGTCGTCATCGACGGGACCCCCCCCAGCATCCGTCCCGACCCTCCCCGCTCGATCTTGCCGGGGCGCCCCGCCGTCGTGGCCGCGCGGGCCGACTCGGATGTCATCTTCCTGTCCGTGAGGCTCGGCTCCGGCCCCCCGGTTCCCCTCAGGTGGAATCCCGAGACCAAGCGCTCGGAAGCGGAGATTCTCGTCCCGCCCTCGGCCGCCTCCGTGGAAGAGCTCTTCTTCGAGGCTTCTGACGGGGCCGGGAACCATGGCTTTGCCCGGACGCGGGTGGAGGTGCTGCAGTGAAAGCGACTCGAGGACGGCGGCGATTCCCGCGGCGTCGAATCCTGGCCCTTTTGCCCGCGAGTCTCTCGCTGCTGGCGCTGGGCGCCCTCGCGAGCGCCGGGTCCTACATCCCTTTCGAGGACCTCACGGACAAGGACGGCCTGGCGGCGGTCCTGAGGCGGACCGCCAGAATCGAGGGGCGGATCGTCTACTACCCTGCACCTCCGGCCGAGGCTGAGCCCGAGCTCTCGCGGCGGTCGGCCGCAGCGGACGCGGAGGCCCAGGCGGCCACCCGGCACCTCGCCGCGACACGGCGGGAGCTGGGCAACCTCAAGGGAGCCCAAGAAGCCATGACCCGGTGGGCCACGGCAAGCGCCAGCGAAGCTGCTGAAAGGTGGGCGGAGACGGCCCGATGGGCGCGTTCTTACCGGCTCTTCCCGTTCGCCTTCGAAGCGGCCGAGAAGGCCTTGCAGGCTCCGGCGGGGGCCGGAAGCGAGGCTGGCAGAAAGAAGCTCGCGAGTGACAGGATCGACTGGGCGCAAGCCTTCCCCGAGCACGCGAGCGCGGAGAAGCTCGTCGAGGCCCGCGCGAAGCTCTTCCCGGAAGATCAGGCCTTTTTCAACGCGTGGATCCAGTCCCTCGAGAAGTCGAACCGGATCAAGGACGCCGAGGAGGCGCTCAGGAAGAACACCAGCCTCTCGGAAGAGAACCGGGCCGTCCTGGTGGCGCGTCTGAAGAAGAAGTCAGGCGACGGCACGGGAGCCCTGTCTGTCCTGGAGACCTTCATCAGCCGGTCGGGCCGGGCCCCACAGCAGGCCACATCCACCCTGTTTTCCGAGGTCGTTCTGGCCACCGCGCCGTCCAGAGTGGACGAGTGGCGGGCCACCCTGGACAAGAAGTTCGACGCGACCGCCCTCCTGTTGCTCGAGGTCTTTTTCAAGGGCAAGGGGCGTGGAGACCTGGCGCTTCAGCTCCTTCAGCAGTCCGATGCCCGGCACCTGGGCAGCGTCGACCGCAAGGGAGCGATGCTCCTCGCCCAGCTCTACGAGGGTCTCAACGCCGTTCCCGAGGCGTTCCGGACGCGTCTGGCGTCATCGAGAAACGCGAACGAGAAAGAGAAGCTCGACGATCTTGCGGCCCTCGCTTCCCTTGCGCTGAAGGCCGGTTCGCGTCCCCTCGCCTGGGGTCAGTTCAACGAGGAACCCTACCGGTGGGCGGCCCGGATCGACGTGACCCCCGGCTTCTTCACGGGGGGCCTCTCGCTCCTCTTGACGGGATTCGACGGAAAGGCCTCTCTTTCCGAGCTCGAGAATCAGCGGCTGCCCGACAGGACCTTCCGGACGGCCCAGGCCCTCATCGCGGAGCTCGAGAAGAGGTCTCCCACACACCCGAGCCTGCCGGCGCTCGCCCTTGGCACGATGGAAAAGCTCGTCCAGCGCAGCGAGGGTTCCAAGGCGCTCGAACTTCTGCCCAAGGCGGACAAAGGTACGGCGGAAATCAGGGCTGCCGCGCGCAAGGTCGCTCTCCTGGCGATCCGCCAGACGAAAGCGCCCCTGGATCGCGAAGCCGCTCTGTGGAAGGAGCGGCTCGCGCTTCTTGCACCTGACGGATCGAAGGTCACCTTCCAGGCCTACCGGAGCGCCCGCTCCGAGGAGGACGAGAACGACGAGGCGGACCCGCCAGGAGCACCCGCGGAGTCCAGGGGAATGGCTTCTCCCGAGTACCAGTGGGTCTTGCAGGAGGCGCTCTCGCGGCTCTCGAGCCGGGACAAGTCGAACGCGGCCTCTCTCGCTCTCCTCCTCAACGAGATGGACCGGCTGCCGAAAGCCGAGCCCCTCTGGACGTACGCCTGCAACGAGATCGAGCGCTGGACCCTCGACTCCACGCTCGAGAGCCGTTACAAGCACGCCCTGAAGACGTTCGAGGGAACCGAGTGGTGGAAGCGCGTCTTCCGCTGGTACGTCCGTCAGAAGCGGGGGGCCGAGCAGCGCGCGCTCGCCGACGAGGTCGTGGCGACGTTTCGGACGAGCGAGATCTTCCGGCGGGATCCAGGATTCCAGGGAGCCATTTCACTCGAAGGCCAGCCGAATCCCTTCATCACGATCAGCGACTACATCCGGCTGAAGGCACTCGAGCGATTCCCGGCCTCGCCACAGGTCCTCAGGGAGGCCGAGTCGCGCCTGATCTCCCGCTCCATCTACCAGGGGCTCTCGACGAGTGACCGGGCGGCGCGTCAGGGCTACGGGGTCGTGGAAGACGCGCTCCTCGAACTGCGCCGGGATGCCGTGCTCTTCATCGAGCCCGCGAGGCGCGCCGCGTTTCTCGACCGCCTGATGAAGGAGAACCGGCTCGAAGCCTTCCTGAAGGCTCTGGAGGCGAGCCCCGAGAAGACTCCCGTGGAGCTTCGGTTCCTGTCGGATGGCTGGAGCCGGCTCTCGAAGTTCGAACTGGCGGCGGGCTACGCCCTGAAGCTCTCGGAGCTCTACCCGGCCGCCCCGGACGCGGCCTCGGATGCCATCACGCTCCACCGCTCGATCTCGGGACTCTCCCCCGCCATGGCGGAGAAAGTCCTGCCGATGGTGAGACGGCTGGCCGCGACAGGCGCCGACACCACCGCCCTGTGGACGAACGCGGGCGAGATGTGGCAGGACCTCGACCAGCCCGGACGCGCCTCGGAGGCTTTCGAAAGGATCCTCGAACCAGGACCCAGGGAGCCGTCCCGGATCCTCGACCTCGCCACGGTCTACTGGGACTACGGCCGGATGGACGAGGCCGAAAGGGTGCTCCGGGACGGGAGAAAGCGCATCTCGGAGCCCAGCCTGCACGCCTTCGAGGCCGGAGTGCTGCGCGAAGAGAAAAAGGACATCGACGGCGCCTTGACCGAGTACCTCGCCGCCCTGGACGGCGAGGGAGAGGCATCGGAAGAGAGCAGCTGGGACCCTCACGACTACCGCGCCCTCCGCCGCCTCACCCAGCTTCTGGGCCGGCAGCGGGTTCTGGTCGAGCTCGAGAAGCGAGTTCGAAATCTGAAGCCCGGTGTGGCCGAGGACGAGAAGCGCTTGCTGCCGCTGCTCTATCTGCTCAACTCCGAGCCGGAGACCGTGGAGGACTCCTGGGACGACTGGATCGACATGCCGAATGACCCTGTCGGGCGGGAACAGAGGGCGCAGAAGCGCGAGAAGGCGACGCCCGCGCAGGAACGCGGCATGACCCAGATCGGTGCGCTTCTTTCCCAGAAGACCCTCGAGATGATTCCCTTGGCCACGAACCGCGCTTTCCTGGCGTCCTTGCGTGGATTCCAGACCCAGCTCCTCGACCCGAGGTGGACGAAGGACCCGTTGGCGTCCTCGCGCCTGCAGAGCCTCCTTCTGGAAAGGGAAGCCGCCCTCATGCCGACGGAGGAAGAGCGGATCCAGAAAGAGCTCGCCCGGATCGCGTTCTTCATCGATCACAACCAGCAGCAGGAGGCACGCCAGGCGCTCACTCGCCTCGACGCCCGCGTGAACTCGCTCTCGGAGGGCGGCCTGAAGATCAGGAGCCAGGCAAGCCTGGCCCAGATGACCGAGCGGCTCGGTGGCGATGCCGCCACCGCCTTCCGCTCGTTGACGGACCGGTACCCCTGGTCCCTCGGCGTCATTGAAGACCGGATCGCCTTCTGCTACCGGAACAAACGGACCTCCGAGGCCCTCGACGTGCTCGAGAAGGCCGCCGTCTCGGCCGCCTCCGGACACAAGGAGAAGCTCTCGGAAAGGCTCGTGCGGGAATCGCTCGAGAATGGCGACCTGCCGCGAGCCAAGAAGGCCCTCACGGCGCTTCTCGGCATGAACCTGGACCCGGCCTTGAGGGTGTCGGCGGTCGGCCTGATGGGACGCCTGTCGCTTCGCGAGAACCCCTCGTTTGACGCCATTACCTTCGCCAAGACCGAAGCCGCGAAGCTGCCGGAAGAGGTCCGGCCCGATCTGTGGGCCGCCGTCGCCCGGGGCGCGCGCCAGGAAGGCCGGGGCAAGGCCAGCGTCGACCTCTGGATCGAGGCCATCAACCGTCGGACGCTTCGTGAGTGGCTGGTGGAAGCGAGCCAGACGGCTACCCAGTTCCAGCTCGAGGCAATCCTCTCGAAGTTCTTCGAGAGCCAGAGAGTGAGGAGCCCGCGCGACGTGAGGTGGGCCGTCGCCGTCCGCGAGCTGCGAACCCAGGCCGGCGATCTCGCCGGGGCCATCCAGGCCGCGAAGGAGGTTTGCGGGATCGCTCCCGAGAAGGAGATCTACTGGAGGGACGCGGTCGACCTCTTCTCGCGCGCCGGCCAGTTCGTCGAGGCGGCGACCTTCCTCGAGGGCTGGGCGTCGAGCCGCAAGGGCGACGAGCGCACCGCCTCGTGGCGGGCCGATCTGCTGCTTCGAGGCGGACAAACCCAGAAAGCCATGGAGGTCGAGCGTGCCGCGCTCGAGGCGTGGAAGAAGGAGAGCAGCCAGAGCCAGAACACCGGGGACGTCGAGTCCGAGCTCGCGGAGCGGACGGCCCGGGTCGCGCGCCGGTTCCTCGAAAGGAACCGCCCCTCGGCAGCCTGGGCCTTCGCGGTCCCGGGAGGAAAGCTCTCGCGCTCGGCGGAGATTCCGCTGGACCACACATTCAGGACCGACGTGGCCGTCCGCACCGGCAACCTTCTCGCCCTATTGAAGGCCAACGAGAACGACAGCGATTTCCTCGAGCAGAGCGCCGAGACCATCTCTCAATCGGCCCGAGGCGAGGATCTCGCGGCTCTGCAGGAATACCTCCTGTCAAAGGTGTTCCCACAGACCGGACCTCCGAGCGACGCGGCCCTGAAGAAGTTCGACCAGTTCGCGCGGAGTTGCGGCCTCTACCGGTGGGACGAGGCGCTGGCCCGCAATCTGGCGGCCCGGACGCCCGGTCCATGGGGCACGAACCCGCCCGTGGGATTCCTCAGGCGGATCTCTCCGACAGTCAGCAATCCCACCCGCCTGGCCAAGCCAAACCTCGAGTACCTGTGGGTTCAGCACCTGATCGCCTCAGACGATGTCCCGGCGCTCCGGCAGGCGATCGCACCGCGCCTGTCCGCGCTCGATTCCTTCGTTTCGACGGGTACGTCCGCCGCTCCGGCGGCTACGTCGCTCTTCCCCGTCGAGGCGCTCGTCAGGATCGCTCAGGCGCCCGACGGCGCACCAGCTGGGGCTGGAGCGCCAGCTGGGGCTGGCGCGCCCGCTTCGGCAGGCGCGGAGACCCGGGCGATGCTCTCGCGCTGGTTCAAGACAAAGGAAACCTATCAGCGTCTTGCCCAGGCCGTCGGTTCGAGGTGGGATCTGACTTCCCTTCTCAAGCTGACGGACGAGGAGACGGTGACGGCGTGGCTTCTGCACGCCGCTCCCGGCCGCAAAAGCCTCGACCCCGTCGACGAGAAGCGCTGGAGGGTCGAGGTCGACACGGCCCGCGCCCTTGCCTCCCTCATCGAGGGCAAGGCGGGCGCGCTCCAGAGTCCAGAGATCGCGAGGCTGAGAGGCCCGAGAACGGTCGGAGACGTCATGACGACCGACCCGAAATGGGTCTGGCCGGACTTTCAGCCTCGCCCCACCGACCACGCGGATGAAGCCATCTACGGCGCCGGTGTGGACCGCGGCCGCACACCCGGCCGCCTCTGGGGAGGCCGGCCCGGCGATGCCTGGTACGTCCTCGAGTCGCTCGCGCGATACCGGGAGAAGGACCCGAAGGCCCCTTATGTCCCCCTCGAGGCCGCGGCCCGGGGGAACGAAGCCGATCGAACGCTCCTCGGAGTCCGGACCTCGGAAGGGCTCCAGAACCTTTCCCTCGCCTTGGCTCTCGACGAGGCGTACTTCGCCGACCTCTCCCGCGCCGACCGGCTCGAGCGCCGGATGCGGCTCCTCATCGCCAACGGCGGGGAGGGCAAGGCAAAGGCGGAAGAACTGCTCAAGAAGGAAGTCGTCAGGCTGCAAGGAACGGCAAGTGAGACCCTCTTCCGTCAGTGGGAAGGAGCCTCCGCTCGCCTTTCGCTCTCGGCTCCGGGAGACTTCCTCGATCCGGCAAAGCCGGTTTCCGCCCCGCTCCTCGCCTACCTTCTGGACGTCTCCGACCTCAAAAAGTACTCCAACCTCAAACCGGCGAATCACGCGGATCTCAAGACCGCTTTGGCGAATCGCTGGTACGGCGCCCAGAGCCTGATGTCTCGTGAGGAGCTCGACTACTACCTCAGGGAGCTGTGGGCAACGGGCAGCGGGACGTTCCCGGCCCGGGCGGTGAAAAACATCCAGAAGATGTGGCCGGAGGCCATCGAGTACCTCTCGGGCGTGCCGGCCCTGCACAGGCAGGCGGCTCTCTCGGCCGTGAAATCTCTTCCCGATCCGAAACCCGTCGCTTCCGTCGTCGATCAGTCGGGAGACCGGCGCGAGACGGCCCAGCTCCTCCTTTTCCGCGCCGAGCTCGCGTCCTCGCAGGTGGAGGCGGCAATGGCTCGCGCGCGGCTCATGACGGGCGATACCGAGGCCGCCGCCCTGACTCTTGCGCCCGCTGTTCTCTCCTCGGAAGCATCGGAGGAGCACGCCGAGGCCGGGGAAGAAGGCGGCGGCGAACCGGCGGACTCCGAGACGGAATCGGCTTCTTCTCGCCTCAGGCGGCTCCTGACAATCGCCAGAGCGGTGAAGAACCCGGCCGGAATCCAGGAAACCGAGGCCTACCTTCGCGACCTCGTGAAGAAGCGCCTCGAGAATCGGGTCCTGGCCTCTGGAGATGCATGGATCCTGGCAGTCGACCTGGCAACGCCCGCGACGATTCGGTCCACCTCGGAGGCCCTGGAGAGAGCCTGGATTCGGGGCGAGTACTTCTCGTTCGCCGACAAGGCCGGGCTCGTCGGGGCCCTATTCCCCAAGGATCCCGCCGCCGCGCGGACGTGGTTCACGCGAATGGAACGGGCCTCCGACCTAGCGACCATGCGAAAACGCTCGGAGCTCCTCGTGACGCTCGGGCGCCCGGAGGATGCCGCACGCGAGTGGATCGAGACGCGGACGACGCTTCGGCAGAGTCCACAGATCGACCTGCAGTCGTTCGACGCCTGGCGACGCCTTCCGGCCGCAAAGGCAGGCACCTCCGCTCCGGCCGCCCCCGATGCCTGGCAAAAGGCCGCGGCATTCTGGAAGAAACCGGCTGCGGAGCTGGACCCCGCATGGGGCGAGTCCTTTGCGGCACACCTGGCCAAGTCGCCCTACGACAGGCTCGCCGCGCGAAACGTCCTGCGGAGCCTGGCCCCGGCACGGGCCGATTACGTGGAACCGGCCGTTGCGGCCCTGAACTCGTCCGAAGACGTGGCGGCCTGGCGAATCGCCCGGTCCGTCCGCCCTCGCTCCGCCGTCGCGGCCCGCAACGCCCTGCCGTCTCAAACTGTCGACGTGAACTCGTTGAGGACGCGCCGGTTCCTCAAGACCGAGATCGAGGGGCTGCTTTCCGACCTCGCACGGATCGGGGCAGCCAATGAGCTCGACGGTCTCGTCTCGAAGGCCACCGCGGGTCTCGACGTCATCAAGCCCGGAGCGTCCAGGGCCTTGCAGCCCGAGCTCACGGCCCTCAAACAGTCCCTGACGGTGTCGCGCGGGGCGGCCTCGCAGGCGTTCCTCAGGGGCGGCCAGTATCTCCCGATCCGTCCACGCGACCTCGACTGGGCCCTCTACGCACGGGTCCTCAACCAGGAGAAGGTGCCGTGATGAAGAACATCGTTCTGGCCTTCTCGGCCGTCGTCATCTTCGCCGCTCCCTCGTCCGCTCGGGCCGTCGAGCCGGCCGCGGCGCCGGCGGCCGCCCTCGGCAAGCTCCCTCTGCCAGACGGTCCGGTGGTCTTCCTCGTCGAGGACGTGCCGGCCTTCGAGAAGGCCCTCTCTGGAGGCATCAGAAAGGCCGTCACGGGGAAACTCCCCGAAAGCGATCCCGTCGGAGCCGCCTGGCGACGCACACGGGTCGGGAGCAAGCTCGACTCTCAGTGGCAGCTCTTCGCCAGTGACATTCCGCTGACCTGGTCGCAGATCTCGGCGCTTAAGCCCTCGGCCTTCGGGATGACCCTGCTGGCCGCGGGGGATCTCGAGGCCGTCCTTGTGGTCCGGACAGCGCTGGCTCAATTGCCGGTGCCGCTCCCGAATGGGACTCAGAAGACCTACAAGGGGTACGCCTACCAGCTCGTCACTCGAGGAGCCGGCGACGACAGGAACCTCGAACGCCGGATGGGACTCGCCTGGTGCCGCGCGGGCCGCCACCTCTTCCTGGCGACGAGCGAGAGATCGCTTCTCGCCGCCCTCGATGTTCAAGCCGGACAGGGCGGGTTCTCTTCGATGGTGGGCGGGTTCGCCCAGCTGCGCCTGAACCTCGATGCCCTCAGGAAGGACCTCTACTTCAAGAGGGAGTTTCTCTTCGACGAGGGAACGCAGGGGCCCGCGACAGGGATTCTCCTGGCCGGCCTGGAACTCGAGGGAAACCGCCTCGTCGAGGTGCGAAAAGGCACGGGAGAGGGCCGGGCGCCGGGAGCCACGTGGCCCGTCGCTCAGCGAAACGTCCGGGCGGCCGGGTGGGAGCCAGACGGCAAGAGACTCTGGAGCGCGTTCTGGCGCGCCGTTCTCGATCCGGTGCCCAATCCCTCGGACAGGCCCGTCGCCGCCGTGAAGGTCTTGCCGTCATTCTCGGAGGCCGCGGAGAGCCGGTACCTCGTCGATCTGAGGCAGCCGGTGTCTGCCGGCACGGACGCTGGCGGCGAGGGCGAGATCCCCGCGTGGAAAGACCTCATCAAGACCGCGGCCCCCGATGGCTTTGGCTGGGAGGTGACCCGGGACGGATACCCGAGATTCGCCCTGCGCCAGCCGCCAGCCTTCGACAAGGGATTCGTGGACCTTTCGATCAAAACGCTCTCGCGCCGCTCGGGCATGACGCCGAAAGATGACGGCGGAACCTTGAGGGTCGGACCCGGTCTCGCTGGACTCGCCTACAAAAGGAAGGGCGGGTTCCTTTGGGTTGGCCTGCGGGGAGAGGACTTGACGGATTGCCCGGAGCCCTCCGGGACGCCGGACCTCGTCCGGTGGGGATACCTGAATCTCTCCGACGCCTCCCTCGAGCGAGAGGCCTGGCGCCGGGCGGAAGGGGCTTTCTCACCGGAGTACACGCGTCCCTTCTCTGACAGGATCCTCGGCCTCCTGGGCTGGGCTCCCTCGCTCGAGACCATTTCTTCTGAACGAAAGCGCTCTGGCGACACGTTCACGGAACGTGTGACGTTCACGTTCTCGGAGACGGCTGGGGCGAAAAAGCCCTCGTCTCCTCCGGCACCCGCCCCCGCGGCCCCGAAGAAGTAGGTGTGATCCGGGGCGCACCCTGGGTTCTGGCGGCGCTGCTCCTTCTGGGCAGCGCCCCGGAGGAGGGTCCGGACCGCTGGCAGGTCTGGACTCTGGTGAACGGGACCCTGTCGCCCGGATCGCAGACTCCGTCCGCGCCGCGACCCGTGGGCTCGCTCCAGAAACCGTGGGTGCTCAAGGCCTGGGCGGCGGAACACGCCGGCGAGAAGTCGCCGGAATATTTCTGCTCCGGAGCTCCCGCGTGCTGGCGAGCGGGCGGTCACGGCTGGCTGGGACTCAGGAGGGCGATTGCCGAGTCGTGCAATGCGTACTTCATCCGGCTCGCGCGATCGACCTCCGGGGGAGGCCTCGTCTCGGCCTTCACCGAGGCGGGGTTCCTTTTGGAGGGGATTCCAGGTCCCGAGGCCGCGATCGGCCTTCAGGCACCGAGTGGCGTGATTCGAATCTCTCCTCCGGAGCTCCTGCGCGCCTTCCGACAGCTGATCCGGGAGCCGTGGACGTCGGGAGAGACCCACCGGCTCGAGCTTCTACGGGGGCTCGAGGAGGCGGGCCGCTCGGGCACCGCTTCGAGTCCGGGACTCCGCGGACTCCTCGTCAAGACCGGCACGGTGAGCCGGGGCGGAAACGTCCTGGAGGATCTGACCGGGTGGGTCCTCGCGGCGACCCCCGATGGAGAGGAGCTCGCGCTCGGCAAGCTCGAGAAAGCCACAGGACGTCTCGCCGCCCTCGAGCTCGGGCAGCGGGCCGTGCTGAAGCCACTCGCGCCGCAGGGCAACGAGACCCCTGCTGACCCGGCCGAGAACGTGGCGGTCTGGGTGTTTTCCGCACTGGCGCCGGAAGAGGTCCATGCCACGAATCTCTCCACGGCTCCCGTTCTGGCCGAGGGGGCGTCCGGCCCGCGGTGGCTGGGCCAGGGAGGCACGACCTCGATCGAGCCAGGGGACAATCTTGCCGGGGCGGACTGGGAGCTCACCGTTCAGCCGTACGGACTGAAGCGGCGTTTCAAGGGGAGCCTGGAAATGCTGAGAGGGCGAGGCGCCGAACCGGGGCGGCTGGTGCTTCGGACTCCCGTCCGGAGCTACGTAGAGGGCGTCATCAGGGCGGAGCTCTCGAGTGGAAGCATCCAGCGGCAGAGAGACCTTGCCGCGGCGATTCTCCGGTTTCTCAGGCGCGGGGATCGGCACCCCCCGGCGTCGGTCTGCGACCGAAATCACTGCGCCTGGTTCCTCGGCGAGGGCCCGGAGGTCCTCTGGAAAGACCCGCGCCGGCCCGTCCATCAGGAGAGCCGGGCGGAACCTCTCAGGATCGATGACGAGACCTTCCGTTCGATCATCGCCAGGTCGAAAACGGCTGGTCCGAGTCTCTGGACGGATCACTGCGGGGGGCGGGCCCTTTCCGAGTGGGAAGTCTGGGGCCGGGGCTCCCGGCAGACGTGGCCCTGTCCCAGGCACCGCTCGCCCACGAAATCCTGGTCCCGCCCGTTCCCTTCCGAGGCACTTGCGGAGCTTCTCGGCGGGCCTGTTCGGGATCTGAGGTGCTCGGTCACGTCGGGCTACCGCCGAACGGTCATCGAGCTCGAATCGGGCCGGCGGCTCGAGCTGTCGTTCGACGAGCTCCACCGCAGGCTTGCATCACGATTTGGCTGGGGCTCGCTTCCCTCTCCGCCGGAGCGGGCGTCGAGGAAGGGCGACACGTGGGTGCTGTCCGGACACGGCGCGGGTCATCGGGTCGGGCTCTGCCTCTCCGATTGAGCCATCCCGCGGCTGTCTGTCTTCAGGGAGACGGCGGAGACGCCTGATCCTTCTTCGGGAAGGGCCGGCCCAGCCAGGAGGAGAAAAAACCTTCTTGAGAGGGCTCCGGTTTCTCCACGGGGCCGAGGTCGTAGCGCGAGAATCGCCGAGCTCCCAGGACGACCGGGATTTCCGTGAGCTGGCTCCGGCGGAAAACGTGGAGCTTGACGGTGTCGCCGGGCTTGAGGTCATTCTCGACGCGCTTCAAGAGGGCCTCATCGGCCTTGAAGCCATCGATGGCCACGATCTCGTCCTTCGCGTTGATGCCCGCCCGCTGTGCGGCCCCGGCCGTGTAAACCTCGGTGACGGTGAGGCGCCCCTCTTCCGTCTTGGTCTTCCACCGGAAATCGGGCTTTTCTTTCACCTCGGGATCCCTGGGGTTCTTGGGGTCCTTCGACTCGTCTTCGTCTCCATCCTTCTCGGGTTTCTCGACGAGGGACAAACCGGCCGGGAGGAAGAGGGTCTCAAACGGCGGAGTCTTCGTCCCCTCGACGTACTCCTCGAAGAAGTGCCGCGCCGGAAAGCCAGTCGCCTCGACGATCACTTTCTCGAGGGCCCCTTCGGGATAGCCTTCTTCGCTGTTCCCGTAGAGAGCCATGAGGCGGCGCAGGACATCGTCCAGGGAAAAGCGTCCTCCCGAGCTCTGGCGAATCGAGAGGTCGAGGGCGAGGCCGATCAGGGCTCCTCGCCGGTAGTAGCTCTCGGACACGTTCGGTGAGTTCTCGTCGGGGCGGTAGAGGCGGATCCAGGTGTCAAAGGACGAGGCCTCTGCGCTCTGAACGGCGGTGCCCGGAGTCTCGCGGTGCGCCTTGATCGATTTCGCCCAGTCCTCGAAGGCATGCTTCGGCTCCACGAGGCCGGCACGGACGATCAGAAGCCACTCGTAATAGGAGGTGATCCCCTCCATCGCCCACA
Organism: Thermoanaerobaculia bacterium; assembly: GCA_022071945.1. GTDB lineage: Bacteria > Acidobacteriota > Thermoanaerobaculia > UBA5066 > UBA5066 > JAJVIN01. The sequence continues at coordinate 28,788 of JAJVIN010000021.1, forward strand.
AGTCTCTGGTGTAGACCTCTTTCGTGTAATCGATCCGCGCCAGGGGTTCCGGGCGAACTCTCTTCACGTTCCAGGTGTGAAAGAACTCGTGTGCGAAAAGCGCGAGGACGTCGCGGTATTCCTTTTCGGGCTGGAAGTGCCAGGGAGAGATCCCGACCGACTGCGAGTTTCGGTGCTCGAGGCCTCCACCTGCCCCCGCGGCGATGTGCACGAGAAACACATAGCGGTCATAGGGCAGGCCTCCGAAGATCGACGAAGTCGTCTCGACGATCTTCGTCAAGTCACGCACGAGACGGTCTTCATCCTCGTTTCCGCGGCCCCAGATCGCAAGGACGTGAGGCTTGCCCCCGGCCGTGAACTCCAGGACCCTGTGAGTCCCGCATTCGAAGGGCGAATCCACGAGTTCGTCGTAGTCGACGGCGAAGAAGAAACCCTCCTTCTCCGGCAAGGCGATGGTCGGACGCCAGCCGTCAGGAAGCCTGAAGGCAAGCCTCTGGGGTTCGGCCTTCCGGCCTTCCACGTAGAGAAAGAGGCTCGTCCCATTGCCGTAGGCGTGGCTCGAGTCGACGTGAGAGGAGCGAACGTTCAACTCGTTGGCGTAGACCCTGTACCGGACGCGGAACCCGCCACGCCTCCTATTCTTCGGAACCTTCACCCGCCACCGGTTCTTCTCGATCTTCTCCGCCTGGAGGGCTTCGCCTGTCTCCGTTGAGACGGCGAGATCCCTCAGGTTGCGGGAGAAGTCGCGCACCGAGTACGAGCCGGGGGCCCAGACCGGCATCACGAGCTCGAACGCCGCGACCCCTTTCGAGAAGGGGGGGACGAGCATCTCGATTTCGACGAGATGGGTTGAAGGCTCCGGAACGGAAAGAACAAAGGTGAACGGCTGTGCGCTCTCGACAGGCAGAGACATGGCTCCTCCGGCGACGATGAAGGCCAGGCATGATAGCGCCGTCCAGGGCGCGCAGAGGAGGAGACGCGAGGCGAGGCGTCTCACCGCTGCTCGAGCCGCATTCAGTATTTCCGCATCAGACCGACGACGATGCCCTGCACTTCCACTTCGTCGGCCCGCGCCAGGATCGGCTGCATCGCCTGGTTCGAAGGCTGGAGACGGACCCGGTTGTCCGCCTCGCGATGGAACCGCTTCAGGGTCGCTTCCCCCTTGACGAGCGCGGCCACGAGCTCGCCGTTCTCGGCGGTCGCCCGGCGCTGCAGGACGACGAGATCACCGTCCTGGATTCCCTCGTCGATCATCGACTCTCCCCGGACCTTCAGAACGAAGTTCTCTCCCCGGCGCGTCAGCATCTCGGGGACGAGGACCAGCTCCGTTCCGGGAAGGACCTCTATCGGACTGCCGGCAGCGATCCTGCCCAGAAGTGGCAGCTGCAGGAGCCCCTTCTCCGCACCCGCACCTTCGCCGCTGACGAGAAGGGACCGCCGCTTGTTCTTCTCCCTGACGAGAATCCCTTTATCCATCAGCAGCCGAATGTGCTTCTGCAGCGTCCCGAACGACGAGTAGCCGAAGTTCTGGCAGATCTCGCGCTGGGTCGGCGAGACGCCCTTTCGGCGGCGATAGTCGCGGATGAAGTCCAGGATTTCTTTCTGACGCGGAGTCAGCGCGATCTCAGACATGGCGGGATCCCCCCGCGAGGGGTCGAGGAAAGCGGGCGTGTTCCATGATCGCCCCCATACTAGGCGCAAGGAAGGCGTATATCAAGCGGAATTTCGCCGCGAACTCACCGTCACCGAAGGAGAACGGAGAGCTTCTTGTTCGTGTCGAGCTCCAGGCGAAGGGTGCGACCCTCTCCGCCTGGGATCTCCAATACCGTCGGCAAGTACTGCCGAACGCTGTTGTCCGTGGAGATGACCCAGATCTTGAACTCGCCCCGGCCCGCGGGGATCTGGACGGACCCCTCGATGACGCCCCCCTGGGACTTCCGGCCGAAGCTGATGGTGCGGCGGAAGATCTCCTTGTCGTTATGCCGGATCATCACGTATCCGTCGGTGATCGGACAGTCGAAGTAGATCTTGACGGAGGCGGTTGCCGGAGTAGGAGTCGGCGGAATCGCGGCGACGGGTTCCTTCTTGGTTTCGACGACGCGGATGGGGGTGGGAGTCGGTTTCGCTTTCTTCTTGGCGAGTTCTTCCTTCTTCTGCTGCTCGGTGGCCGCCTTGGCCGTCGCGGCCTTCCGGTCTTCGCTCGCCTGCTTCAGGGCCAGAGCGTCCGCGTTTCCTGGATCCACGGCCAGAGCGGCTTCGGCCTCGGCGATCGCGCGTTCGTCATCACCGGTGCTCTGAGCCTGGCGGGCCGCGGTCAGCCGGGTGAGGATCTCGTTTGTCCTGGCGTCGCGCTTCTGCTGTTCACCAAGGAGGACCTCTGTCTTCTGCACGGCGTCCCGGGCCGCTGCGGAATCAGGAGCCCGGTTGGCGAGCTCGCGATACTTCGCCAGAGCTTCGGCGTACTTCCCTTCCATGACCAGCCGGTTGCCGTCTTCCATGAGGGTCCGGTTCTCGGCCACTCTCTTGGCGAGCGAGTCCTCGACGGGCGCGGTCGGTTTCTCCTCCGAGGAGCGCCTGAGCAGGAAGAACCCCGCGATCGCGAGCGCGATCAGGACGCTGCCCCCGAGAATCAGATAGACGTAGCGATTGGTTACCTCGCGCTTGAGGCTGCTCGTCGGGATCGACTTCGTCGTAGTCGTGGCCGGGAGCGCCGGGATGGGGACGGGCCCGGACGGCACGGACGCCGGTTTCTTCGCGGCCGGCGGCGGAGCGAGCGGCGGAGGAGTCTTGGCGGAGGGTGGAGGCGCGGTTGTGCGTTGCGGCGGATGTGCGAGGTCCGGCGACAGAGAAGAAGGCGGTGCGGAGGCCGGTTTTGCTGCCGCGGGACCCGGCGGAGGCACGAGCGGCTCCGGAATCTTGACGGGCGGTGGCGGGGCCACGGAAGGGAAGGGCTTCCCCGCGCTGGAAGGGGGTGCCGTGACGGGAGGCGCCGAGGGAACGGGTGTCACGGCCGGAGGCGTGGGACGACTCGACGTCGGAATCGGGCCCGTTACGGGCGACACGGGCTGCTGCTGAGACGCGGCAGCCGCGGCCAGCGTGGCTTTCACCATGCGGGCCGCATCCGTGATGATCTCGGTCGGTCTGTTTTCCGAGTCGTAGCCCGGGAGCGGTTTCTGAGCGCTCACGGTGGCGGCCGGAGCGGCTGCCGTCCGAGGCGGGGCCACGGGAGCGGGAGATGCGGGAGGAGCTGCGGGTACGGCCGGCATGGCCGGAACCGAGGGCCGCCGGCCGGGGTCGGTCGCGGGCCGTCCAGACGGAGCGACCGGGGCCTGGGCCGAGGAGGTCCGCCCGAAGAGATCCGTTGTCGAGATCCGTTCGGTCAGCCCGTCGGGATTCGGCTCCATGCCCATCAGTGCCGATGGTTCCGGTATCTTGGGCAGCCCGCCCCGCTCTTCCCCTCTTCCTCGAGAGGATTTGCCGGTTTCCTCGGCTTGCGACGCGGGCTTGGCAGCAGAGGAAGGAGGCGCGGAAGGCGCCGGGCGGGCAGGCGCGGGCTGCGGAGGCTTGGCCTGAGGACGGGCGGCCTCCTCGTCCAGCTGCCAATCCTGCTGCGAACCTTGTGCCGGCCGGCTCCTTCCACCGGGAGGAGTCGAGTCGAAGTCCGGGGGCCGCGATATTCCGCGGACGCCGCCCGCGGGGGTGGCATCCGGGTCGAGACGCCGGACGGCGGGAGGGGCGAACGAAGCCGGCGCCTGGGGCGCCTGAGGCGGAGGCACGGGCGCCGCGGCAGGCCGGGGCGGAACCGGAGCCGCCGGCGCCTGGGGGGCGGAAAGGTCCGGCAAGGCCGTGTCGATCGCGGAGATGGGGCCGAGCTTCTCGGCAGCCGCCACCATCTGTCCGAGGTCCCGCAGCATCTGCCGTTCCTCTTCGCGGGCCTTGTACTCGTAGAGAGCCAGAGCGAAGTCGTTCCCTCTCTGATAGCGGCTGGCGGGGTCTTTCGCAAGAGCCTTCGTCAGGACCGTCACGAGCTCCGAGGGCATCGAGGCGTCGTACGCCTGAGGCGGCGTGAAGGCCTCATGGACGATCTTGTAAGAGATCTGGGTGAGGTTCTCTCCCGAGAAGGGCTTCTTTCTCGTGAGGAGCTCGTAGAGCACGACACCGAGGGAGAACAGGTCACTTCTTCCGTCGACGGCCTCTCCCGTTACCTGCTCGGGAGACATGTAGTTCGGCGTGCCGAGGAACTGCCCGGTCGAGGTCAGGTTCGATTTCTCGATCTTGGCGATCCCGAAGTCGGTGATCTTCACCACTCCATCGGGTGTGATGATGATGTTGGCCGGCTTGACGTCGCGGTGGACGATCCCTCGCCGGTGAGCGTAGTCGAGCGCCTCGGCGACTTGCCCGACGATTTCTGCGGCTCGCTCGTAGGTGAACGCCGTCCTTTCCTGCAGGAGCTGCTTGACGTTCTTCCCTTCGACGTACTCCATCGCGATGAAGGACGTCGTGGTGACCGGGTCCTCCCCGACATCGTGAACGGTGACGATGTTCGGGTGAGACAGGATCCCGGCGGCCTGAGCCTCCCTCAGGAACCGCTCTCGGAACTCTTTCTGCTCGGCGTCATCCTCGCCGACCGCGCGGATGGTCTTGAGGGCCACCATCCGCCCGATGACGGGGTCTCGCCCGAGATACACGATCCCCATGGCTCCCTTACCCAGCTCACGGACGACCTCGTATCGGCCGAGTTTCTTGAGGGAGTTCGGCCCGGACAACCCCGATTCGGTCGGCAGAAAACCTCCTCGTGCGCGGCAAACGGCTCGAGCCGTCTGCCTTCAATCTGTTACAACCAACTCAAAATTCTAGGTTGCGGGGATGGGAAGGTCAACGCGAGACCTTCCGTGCCGTCCGGAGCGGCTTTTTCCCGCGCGGCAAACCCTATAATCCGGCGCGGATCTTTACCTCTAGTTTTAGGAGGGGACCGGATGAAGGTTTACCCGGCATCGGCCATCCATAACGTCGTCGTGGCTGGCCACAACAGCGTGGGAAAGACGACACTGATCTCGGCGCTCTTGCACGAGGCGGGGGCCGTGACCCGCTTCGGACGTGTCGAGGACGGCACCGCACCGACGGACTTCGACCCCGAGGAGATCGAGCGGAAGATATCCATCGGTCTCGCCGTGGCGTCCCTCGAGTGGAGGAAGCGCAAGGTCAACCTGATTGACACCCCAGGTTACGGCATTTTCGAGTCCGAGATGGTCTGCGGCATGAGAGCCGCCGACTCCGCCATCATCGTCGTCGACGCGGTCGCCGGCGTCGAGGTCCAGACCGAACGCGCCTGGAGGGTCTCGGAAGACCTCGGCCTGCCGAAGGTGGTCGTGGTGAATAGGATGGACCGTGAGCGCGCCGATGGGACGAGGGTCTCCGAGCAGCTCGCGGCGAAGTTTGGACGCCGGTGCGTGTGCATCGAATCGCCCATCGGACGAGAGCGCGGATTCCGGGGCGTCATCGACCTGGTCGGTATGAAGGGATTCCTGACCGACGACGCCGGCAAGACGAGCGAAGGCCCCATCCCGGCCGAGTTCTCGGCGGAGGCCGCCAGCCTGCACGAAGCCCTCGTCGAGATGGTCGCCGAGGGAGACGACGCCTTGATGGAGACCTTCTTCTCCCAGGGCAGCCTCACCGAGGAGCAGATGCTCCCGGCGCTCAGGAAAGCCATCCGGGACCGGAAGATCATCCCCGTCCTCTTCGCCGCCGCCGGCAACCACGAGACCGGCGTCGAGAAGATCCTCGACGAGATCGTCGACCTCCTGCCCACCTCGGACAGCTTCACCGTCGCGGCGAGGATGAAGGATGGAAAGCCCGACGTCCTCTCCGCCGACACGGCTGGCCCGGCCGGCGCCTTTGTTTTCAAGACGATCTCCGACCCGTTCTCCGGGCGCCTCAGCCTGTTCCGGGTCTACTCGGGCTCCATCAAGGCGGACGGCACGTACTGGAATTCAACCCGCGAGACGGCCGAGAGGTTCGGAACGGTCTTTGCTCCTCTCGGCAAACAGCTCAACGCCGTTCCCGAGATTCCGGCCGGCGACATCGGGTGCGTCGCCAAGCTAAAGGACACTCTGACCGGAGACTCTCTCGCCACCAAGGAAAAGCCGCTCTCCTTCGACCCGATCAAATTCCCCGAACCCGCTATTTCGTTCGCGATCGAGCCGAAATCCAAGGGGGACGAGGACAAGATCTCCGCCGCGATCCAGCGACTCGTCGACGAGGATCCGTCCCTCAGGCTTTCGCGTGACGCCGATACCCAGGAGTTTCTCCTGGCCGGGTCGGGCCAGCTCCACGTCGAGATCGCCATCGCGCGCATGAAGCGCAAGTCGAACGTCGAGGTCATCCTGCACCCGCCGAAGGTCCCGTACCGCGAGACCATCACCCGCAACGCCGAGGCCCACGGGCGGCACAAGAAGCAGACGGGCGGGCACGGCCAGTTCGCCGACTGCAAGATCCGGGTGGCTCCCCTGCCGCGCGGCGCCGACTTCCAGTTCATCGACGACATCTTCGGCGGCTCCATCCCCAGGCAGTTCATTCCCGCGGTGGAGAAGGGTGTCCAGGAAGCCCGCAAGAGGGGGTTCTTGGCCGGCTTCCCCATGGTCGACTTCAAGGTCGAGCTCTTCGACGGTCAGTACCACGACGTCGACTCCTCGGAAATGGCGTTCAAGATCGCGGGCACCCTCGCCTACAAGGACGCCATGGCCAAGGCGAACCCCATCATCCTCGAGCCGATCGTCGCGGTCACCGTGCGCGCCCCGCAGGAGTACATGGGTGACATCATGGGCGACCTGACGTCCCGCCGCGGACGCCCGTCCGGCATGGAAACCGAGGGCGAGGATTCGATCATCAAGGCCGAGGTCCCGATGTCGGAGATGCTCTCCTACGCTCCCGTCCTGCGGTCGATCACCCAGGGCAGAGGGTCCTTCCACATGGAGATGGACCACTACGAGGAGCTGCCGCGCATGCTCCAGGACAAGCTCGTCGCCGAACGAGCCAAGCTGAAGAAGGCCGAGGCCGAAGAGTAGCCTGCCCTCGCCCCCCAGAGATCTCAGGGCCGCCGGAGCACCCGGCGGCCCTTGTCGTTCGTGCCCTCCTCGCGACGGCTGGCGGTCCCTCACAAGCGAAAACCGGGGCGCAAGGCCCCGGTTCTCAACCTGTCGATGACTGACCGATCAGCGCACGAGGGTGTTGTTGCTCACGAGGAACCGCCGGGTTCCGGCGCTCGCCGGCCCGCGGGAGTCCCACACCTCGATCTGCAGGTCGTGCTCGCTGTTGGAGAGGAGCGTCGTGTCGAGGTAGAAGCGGAACCGCGCGTTGGCCGAGCCGCTGTAGTTCGGGTAGACATCCTCGATGTCCGAGCTCGGGAGCCCGTACTCGGCGTAGTCCACCTTCCGGACGGCGTCGATCTGCGGGATCCCGTCGACGAGCAGGCGCACCTTCTGGACACCGTCGAGGTCGAGCGTCCAGCCGACGACCGTGTAGATGCCGTTGATGAACTTGTAGTTCGTCGGGTCCTCGATGAGGCCGATCGGGGGCGGGTCGAGGTTGGCCGTCGCGCAATGCATGTTGATCGGGATCGAGGCGATTTCCTTGTACTGGTTTTCCTTGTCGTACGCCTTGATCTGGAGCATGTGGGCGCCTTCCTTGAACCCCTTCTGGGTCAAGAGCCAGCCGACGTCGACGGCGAAGTGGAAGCCACAGTTCGGGGCCTGCTGGAATCCCGGATACAAGACCTCGATGTCCGGACGGTAGTAGCCGTAGCAGTCGAGGAGCTTGTTCCCGAGATTGGAGATTCGTCCGCAATTGAGGCGGCTGTCCTTGATGGTGACGCCGTCGATCTCGACCTGCACGTGCGAGACGCCGCCCCGATCCTGGTAGGTCGATGTGTCGAGCGCCCATCCAGTCACGTACATGACGAAGCGAGGATCGCGAATGAAGCCAGGATCTCCCGAGGGTCCCGGTCCGCCAAGCTGCACGAAGCAGTTTCCGAACCAGTTCGCGTTCAGCATCGGGTACTCGACCTCGCCGAACGGAGGCAGGTTGCCCGCGCCAACGCCCAGGACCTGGAACCGGCGACTCCCGAGGAGCCCCTTCTGTCCCTGATCATCGACCGCCATGACCGACAGGCGGTACCACCCGGCCGGGTACTTCGTGGCGTCGATGTTCATGATGAAGCCAGAGAGCAGCGACTCGGGAACGCCCGGATAGTTCCCATAGACATCCGGACGGTAGACGCCCAGCACCGCCTGGCGCTCCTGGAGGTCGTTCACGTAGATCTCGACGTGGTCGATGCGGCGGTCATCGAGCGACCAGCCGGCGACCTGCAGGACGCCATTCCCGTGGACCGAGGCATTCTCCTTCGGGAAATCGAGGCTCCCGAACGGCGCCTGGTTCTTCCTGTTGTCGAGCCTCACACGGCGCGGCGCCAGGAAGTAGGCGCAGCCGGTCCGGTCCGTGATCCTCACGTAGATCGTCTGCGTCCCGTTCGAGTAGTTCGAGCCCCGGAAGCTGGTCTCGAAGCCCGGGTGCTCGCCCGGAGTTCCCGCGTACGCCGGGAAGGCCTGCACGACGTCGGGACGCGGAAGGTTGATGTTCGTCCCGCCGGGCGCCGTCACGCGGTTCGCTTCCTCCTGGCCGCCGACGTAGAGATCCACGTTGGAGACCTCGTTGCCGTTGAGGAAGAAGCCCTTCACGCGGACGAAGCCGGACACGACGGCCATCTCGGCCGGTTGCTCGATCACGCCCACGGTCTGAGCCGGACACCCTTCGCCGTTCTGAGCCTTGGCCGGCGCCGCCAGCACAAGACCGAAAGCAAGGGCAGGGAGGACTGCGGCTCTGAGTCTCATCAAATTCCCTCCGTCCGGACTGAAGTCTCTACGAAACATTCGCCTGCTTTCCTTTCGGCGGCCGGACACATCGAGCCCGGCCGGTGCGAGCCTTTCGATCCGTTGGTCTTGGGGAGATTCTAGGAGCCGTGGATAAGGGGTGTCAAATTGTTCCGCATCCCCCACGCCTCGAAGTCGAAGGCGCCCCCGTGCGGCTAGGGTAGCATTCGGCCGAATGGCGCTCTCTCCCCGATCGAAAAAAGCTCTCAACATCGGTATTTCCCTGGGGCTGACAGCCCTGCTCCTCACCCTGTTCCTGAGAAACCTGGACTTCGCCCAAGTCGGCCACTCGATCCGCAACGCCGATCCGCTATGGCTCGGGTCCGCTCTCGTGGCCTCTCTCGTCGTCATCCCGATTCGATCCTGGCGCTGGACCATCCTCCTCCATCACGCCGGCCCGCTCCGGCAGACCGACGCCATCGCCGCCACCTGCATCGGATTCGCGGCCACGACGCTCTTGCCCGCCCGGGCGGGCGAGGTGGTCAGGCCCGTCGCCCTCGCCCGGATGTCCGACAAGCCCGTGAGCCCCTTTCTGGCCTCGGTCGGCCTCGAGAGGCTCATCGACCTCATCGTCATCCTCCTCCTCTTTCTCGCGTTTGCCCTGGGCGGATACATGCCCCAGGGCCTCGCCCCGGCCGAACGGACAGCCTTTCTCATCCTCCAGCGCTCCGCGTACCTTGCCGGGACGGGCTCGATCATCGTCTTGGCCGTAATGACGTTCCTCGCCGTGCGGCGCGACCTGAGGACCCGGTGGGCCTCGAAGTTCCTCTCGTTCCTTCCGGAACGGTTCGAACACCGTCTCCGCCCCATCCTGATGGGCCTCCTTCAGGGCTTGGACGCCCTCGACTGTCCGAAACGAGGGCTCCTTCTGGCGTCCTCCTCCATCTTCATGTGGCTCGTGATCTGCCTGCAGCTGTACGCCACGCTGCGGGCATTCGAGTTCAACTTTCCCTTCCCCATCACATTTTGGGTGCTGGCCTGGGGAATCCTGGGTCTGGCGATCCCCACTCCGGGGGGCGTGGGTGGCTACCACAAGGCGGTTGCCTACTCCCTGACGGGTTTCTACGGCGCCTCCACTTCCGAGGCGGCCGGGTTCGCGATCGTCTCGCACGCCGTTTCGTTCGTTCCCATCACGATTCTGGGCCTCGCGTTCCTGGCGCTTCAGGGGACTTCGTTCGGCCGTCTCGCGGCGGAATCGGACTCGTCCCCCGTGCCCGAAAAGGGCGCAGAATAAGCCGCGATGAGGTGTCCCTACTGCGGTAGCACCGACGACCACGTCGTCGACTCCCGGGAGAGCCGTGAGGGCGCCGTGATCAGGCGGCGGCGAGAGTGCCACCAGTGCACCCGACGGTTCACCTCCTACGAAACGGTCGAGGAAGTCCCGCTTTTTGTCGTCAAGAAGGACGGCAGGCGCGAGGAGTTCAACCGGACGAAGCTCCTGCACGGCCTCAGGCGAGCCTGCGAGAAACGCCCCGTGGAGACCCGGAGCCTCGAGTCGATCTGTGACGAGGTCGAGGCGGCCCTGAACGGACGCGAAGGGCGCGAGATGACGACGGCCGACATCGGCTCGCTCGTCATGGAGCACCTCAAGGAGCTCGACCAGGTCGCCTACGTCCGGTTCGCCTCGGTCTACAGGCGATTCGAGGACCTGGGAGACTTCGTCGACGAACTCAAACAGCTCCTCGGCCGGTCCCCCACTCACCCGGCCCCCTCGAAAGGATGAGTCTTCATGCGGCAGCGCCGGCGCCCCCCTCCGTTTTCGTTCCTCCTGCACGACCTCGATGCCGGAGAAGGAGCGGCTTCTCCCTCGCTGACGGGACCGCCCGTCGATATCGTGGACGATGGGAAGGCCTGGAGGCTCGTCTTCGAGATTCCCGGTTCCATCCCGAGCCGGCTCGACCTCGAGATCACGGGCCGGATCGTCGTCTTGCGAGGCGAGCGCCGGGCCACGGAGGGGGAACCCGGGCAGTTCATCCGCGTCGAAAGAGTCCCGGGGCCGTTCGAAAGGGCCCTCGAGCTGCCGGACGACCCGGATCCCGATAGGACCAAGGCCTCCTTTTCGGACGGCCTTCTCACGGTCACCATTCCCAGGCTCAATCGGGAGTCGTCCCGCACGATTCCCATTCGCCGGACCGACACCAGCAAGAGGTAGGAAACGATGGCCAACAGCAGCTCCGGGTCCTCTTCAGGAAGCGACGTCGAAACGATTCCAGAGTTCCTCCCCGTCCTTCCCCTGAAAGACGTCGTTCTCTATCCCTTCGTCATCGTTCCGCTCTCCGTTTCCCGCGAGAAGTCGATCGCCGCGGTCGACGCCGGCCTCTCCGAGCAGCGCGTCATGCTCCTCGTCGCCCAGAAGGACGGCACCGTCGAGGAACCAGGGCCGCAGGATCTCCCCGAGATCGGGACCGCCGCCTCGATCCTCAGGATGCTCAAGCTGCCCGACGGGCGCGTCCGCCTCCTCGTCCAGGGATTGGCCCGGATGAAGATCGAGACGTTCGTGCAGGAGACGCCGTACCTGCGGGCGCGCGTCTCGCGCATTGCCGAGCCCGAGCCCCCGAAGCAGATGACCGAGGAGCTCGAGGCCATGCTCCGCAGCGCCAAGGAGGGCCTGGACAAGGCCGTTTCCCTGGGCAAGGCGATCTCCCCGGAGGTGATGCTGATCGCCTCGGGACTCGAGGACCCGGCCCGGCTTGCGGACCTGATCGCCTCGAATCTCGAGCTCAAGGTCGAGGAGACTCAGAAGATCCTCGAGATCATCTCCCCGATCGAGCGCCTCAAGGCCGTGCTCGAAATCCTCAGGCGCGAGATTCGCGTTCTTACCGTCCAGCAGGAGATCAGCGGAGCCGCCCGCGGCGAGATCGACAAGTCCCAGCGGGAGTACTTCCTCAGACAGCAATTGAAGGCGATCCAGCAAGAGCTCGGAATGACCGACGACCTGTCGGAGGAAATCGAGGCATACAGAAAAAAGATCCAGGCCAAGCACGTCCCCGACGACGTCGTCGAGGAGATCGAGAAGCAGATCAAGCGGCTCGAGCGGGGTTCTCCCGACTCCGCCGAGACGGGAATGCTCCGGACCTACCTCGAATGGCTCACCGGGCTGCCGTGGGGCACCTACTCCCAGGACAACCTCGACCTCGAGCGCGCCCGGCAGATCTTGGACGAGGACCACTACGGCCTCGAGAAGGTGAAGGAGCGAATCGTCGAGTTTCTGGCGGTGCGCAAGCTCGCCCCGGACTCGAAAGGTCCCATCCTCTGCTTCGTCGGACCTCCGGGTGTCGGGAAGACGTCACTCGGCCGCTCCATCGCCCGGGCCCTCGACCGGAAGTTCATCCGGCTCTCCCTGGGAGGGGTTCGCGACGAGGCCGAGATCCGGGGCCACAGGCGAACCTACATCGGAGCCTTGCCGGGACGCATCGTTCAGGGCATCAACCAGGCCAGCACCTCCAACCCGGTCTTCATGCTCGACGAGGTCGACAAGATCGGCGCCGACTTCAGGGGCGACCCCTCCTCCGCCCTCCTCGAGGTCCTCGATCCGGAGCAGAACAAGACGTTCCGGGACCACTACCTCGGAGTCGTCTACGACCTCTCGAAGGTCCTCTTCATCACGACCGCCAACGTGCTCGACACGATCCAGGCAGCGTTTCTCGACCGGATGGAGGTCATCAGGCTCTCCGGATACACGCTCGAGGAAAAGCTCTCCATCGCGCGGCGGCACCTGATTCCGAAACAGAAGAAGGAAAACGGACTCCCCGACGAGGGGATCGATTTCACCGAGGACTCGCTGCGCGCCATCATCGAGGACTACACGCGCGAAGCAGGGCTCCGAAACCTCGAGCGTGAGATCGGTTCCTGCTGCCGGAAGGTGGCCGTCCAGTTCGCCGCGGGCAAGAGGGATCCCGTCGAGGTGACGCCCCAGCACGTCCGGAAATTCCTGGGAGTTCCCAAGTTCTCCCGTGACGAGCGGCTCGAGGAGGACCAGGTGGGAGCCGCGACCGGGCTCGCCTGGACAGCCGTCGGCGGCGACGTCCTCATCGTCGAGGCCCGGAGAGTCAAGGGCAAGGGCCGGCTGCAGCTCACGGGACATCTGGGAGAGGTGATGAAGGAATCGGCTCAGGCCGCCCTCACCTTCCTTCGCTCCCGCGCAAAAGAGCTCGGCCTGTCGGAGACTTTCTACGAGAGCGCGGATATCCACGTCCACGTCCCGGAGGGCGCGATCCCCAAGGACGGCCCGTCGGCCGGAATCACAATGGCGGCCGCCATGATCTCGGCCTTCACGGGACGGCCGATCAAGAAAGACGTCGCGATGACGGGCGAGATCACCCTGCGCGGGGACGTCCTGATGATCGGCGGCGTCAAGGAGAAGGTGTTGGCCGCGCGCCGCGCCGGCATCAAGACCGTGATCCTCCCCCGAGAGAACGAACGCGACCTCGAGGAGATCCCCGAGGAGCTCAGACGCGACCTCGACTTCAAGTTCGTCCACACGGTCGACGAGGTGCTGCTGTCCGCGTTTGCCGCACCCCGGAAGAGCGCCCAGAAGGCCGCGGCCAAGCAATCCGGAAAGAGGCGCAAGCCGTGACCCTCCCCGCTGAAGACGCGCTGGTCGCCCAGTTCTCGAGCGCCTTCAAAACCCGCCGCCGCGATGTCCTGGTCGGGATTGGCGACGACGCGGCCGTAATCCGGACCCCCGACAGGACCGTCCTCGCCACGGACGCCCTCGTCGAGGGCACTGACTTCCACCGCGACTGGGGAGCCCGGCGGCTCGGCAAGAAGGCGATATCGATCAACGTCTCCGACCTGGCGGCGATGGGAGCCGTCTCCTCGCATGCCCTCATCACTCTCGGCCTTCCCCCTGATCTCTCCGCCGACTGGCTTGACTCCTTCATTCTGGGGTGCCATCAGGCCGCGCAGGAATACGGCATAGCGATCGCCGGCGGAGACCTCTCGGCTTCCCCGTCTGTCTTCGCGAGCGTCGCGATCCTGGGGAGGCTCATGGCGAAGGATCCGCTCTTGCGGTCGGGCGCGAGGCCCGGAGATTCGATCTACGTCTCCGGCACCCTCGGCGCCGCCGCCGGCGGCCTTCACCTCCTTCTCCAGGGTTACCGCATCGAGGACTCGGGGGGCCTTCGCCTCCCGGGCGGCAAGCGATCCCGGACCCGCAACTCAGAGTCTCTCGCCCGCCTGATCCGCCACCAGCTCGACCCGCGCCCCAAACCCGCCCTCGCGTCTCTTCTCGCGGAAGAACGGCTCGCGTCGGCCGCCATCGACGTCTCGGATGGACTCGCCCGCGACCTTCACCGGCTGTGCCGGGCCTCGGGAACCGGGGCTCTCATCGACCAGGCGGCCCTCCCGACCGACTCGGCTCTCGTCGAGATCGCCCCGGCGAACCGGCCGCCGGTGCAGGATCTCGCCCTTTTCGGGGGCGAAGACTATGGGCTCCTGTTCACCGTGCCCCGGCGCAAGGCCGATCGCGTCACGGCGCTCGCTCCCCGTTTCGCCCTGAGAAGGATTGGCGTCATCGAGGAAGGCGGCGGAGTGAGGATCGTGACCGCGAAGGGGGCCGAGCCTCTCCCCGACCGGGGATTCGATCACTTCGCCCCGGAGGCCCCGCCAGCGTCCTTGCCAAGGGCCCGCGCGTGAAGCTCGGGATGCCGCTCGAGGAACTCGTTTAGCCTGGCGAGCGTCACCGGATTCGCCCGGTCCGACCGCCAGGCCCTCGCCAGCTCCACGCAGGCGGGCAGGAACTTGCCCTCCTCCTCGTAGATCTCCGAAAGAACGAAGCGGGCCTCTATCTTCGAGGCGTCTTTCCACAGAGCCCAGCGGGCCTCTTCCCTCGCTTCCGCCGCCCTCCCGGCCCTTTGCAAGGCCCTGGCGAGTCCTGCCCGGCTCTCGGCCGATCCGCTGTCGAGTATCCGGGCCCGCCTCCATTCGTGGAAAGCCCGCTTCCACTCACCCGTCGTCTCGAAGTGCCGCGCTCGCGCCGAGGCGATGGCCGCGCTCTGCGGTGTCCGCAGGGAAGCGGAGCGCAGCGTTCTCTCCGCCTCCTGCGTCCTCCCCGCCGCCATGAGGGCGCCCGAGAACCCCAGCACGGCCCTTTCGTAGCCCGGGAAGATCTCGACCGCCTTCTGATAGGCACGGATCGATCGCGGGAGATCTCCCCTCTCCCTGTAGATCCGCCCGAGCAGAGTGAAGGCATCATAGTGTCTCGGGAACACTTCGATGGCCGTCTCGAGCTGCCGGGCCGCCTCGTCGGGCCGCTGCCTCCGGTACAGGTCGTACCCGAGGTTGTAGCGGGCCTTGGCCGATCCGGGCCGCTTGGCCACCATGTCGGTAAAGAGCGATGTGTCGTCCTTCCAGACTCGGTTCCGGTTCACCGTCACGAGGGCGTTGACCATGACAAGAAGAGTCACGCCCAGCTCGCCCCACTTCACCCGCGACAGCCGGGGCACGGCCCAGCCGCGAGGCTGGAACAGAGACAGAGCCGCGAGAAAAACGCCGAGGCTCGGAAGGTAGACCAGCCTCTCCGCGTAGATCGTGCCGATCGGGAACGGGATGTTGGAGGCGGGAAAGAGCGTCCCCAGGAAAAACAGCAGCCCGAAAGAAAAGGCCGGAACGCGCCGCCAGGCCGCGAGAATCGCGAGAAAAACGGCCACGCCCGCCCCGAGAGCCAGCAGGATCAGGAGTCCGTCGCCACGCGACAGAAGCCTCAACGAGTACGCCGAATGGTCGGCGGCGAGGTCGAAGGGAAAGAGGCACGTCAACGCGTAGCGGCCGAGCAGCACGAATCCGTTCAGGGCCCGAAGCGGGGCGCTCGTCGCCACCAGAGGGTTCTCCACCTCGAAGATCCCGGCGTGCCGGGAGAGAAGAAACCCCTCGAGAACCGCGAGCCTCACCACGAAGAGGATGAAGAGCGGAAAAAGAAGCCCCGAGAGCCACCACCGCCTGACCCACACGGCGGCCATGAGACTCCTGACCCGCCCCTGGGACCTGCCCTGGCGGAAGAACTCCCCGAGGAGCACGACGCCCGGCACGACCACCGCGCTCTCCTTCACGAAAACCGCCAGGAGAAAGAAGAGAAGGCACAGAAAATACGGTCCGCGGAGAACCCGCTCTGCAGCCGTTGCCCAGAGCCACGAGAGTGCCGAGGCAAGCACCAATACGGCGGCCAGGACCTCGGCCCGGCCCACGAGCGACGTCACCGCCTCCACATGAACCGCGGCAGCCGCGAACCAGAGAGATGCGGCCGCCGCGAGAGAATTTCCCAGGCCGAGCCGCAGGATCCAGAAGTAGGCCAGAAGACAGACGAGCGCGTGAAGCGCGATGTTGACGGCTCGAAACAGGGACGGCCGGTTGCCGTGCACCCACCTCTGCGCCGCGTAGGTCAGGAGGACGACCGGCCGGTAGTTTTGTCCCGTGCTCAGGCTCCCGCCGAAGTAGTGTGTCGTGAAGACACTCAGAGCCGAGCCGGGGGCCGCGAGCCTCGGGTTGTCACGGATGATGATCTTGTCGTCGTACGTGAAGCCGTTCGGAAGCCCGTTCAGGAAAGGAACCACGGCGGAGACGACGATCAGCCAGAGGATCCACCTCGATGCCCGTTCGCCCGGCGGAGCAAGTTCTTCCTCTTTCATCCGCTCCCTTTTCCGGCTGTTCGCCCCCTCCCCGAGATCGTCTCCAGGAGTTCCTCGCCGGCCGTGTTCGCCGCCAGGACCGTCAGGACGATCGCGGCCGCCGGGACGATCACGAGGTGGGGGGCGTCCAGGAGGTGGGTCCGCCCCGCCGCGAGCATGCTGCCCCAGGAAGGGTACGGAGCCGGGACTCCAAGACCGAGAAACGAGAGCGCCGACTCGGCAAGAATGGCCCCCGCGAGATGGAGCGCGCTCTGCACGATCAGAGACGGCGCCGCGCCAGGCAGGAGGTGCTTGATGAGGATCCTGGCGCGGGAACAGCCGCTGGCACGGGCGAAGGCGACATAGTCCCGGGAGGCGAGACGCATCGCCTCGGCCCGTGCGAGCCGGGCGTACGGAACCCAGCCCGTGATCGAGAGAGCGATGACGGTGTTTCCGACGGACGGTCCGAGGACGGCAGCCAGGGCCATGGCCAGGAGGAGGCCCGGAAAGGCGAGCGTCAGCTGGACGGTCCTCTCGACGGCAGAATCGATGATGCCCCGCATCTCGGCGGCGATAAGACCGGCGCAGCTGCCGGCAATCGATGAGACGGCAACAGCGGCCGCAGCCACTCCCAGGGAAACCGAGGATCCGAAAAACAGCCTGTAGAGGAGGGAACGGCCGAGCTCATCCGTTCCCAGAAACTCGGAAGGGGACGGAGGCAGGAGCCGCCGGGCGAGATCGATGGAGAAGACCCAATCTCGTGGAAGCAAAAGGGAGAGCACGGCACTCGCGAAAACGAAGAGCAAGAACCCGAGCGAAACGAAGAGCGCCGGTCGGCGCGCCGCGACGCGAAGGGCACGCTTCAATGGGTGCCCTCCCGCGAGGCCGGTCTGGGGTCGAAGAACGCCGACAGGACGTCCGCCGCTGAGTTCACGAGGATGTAGACGGCCGCGATCAGGAGCACGCACCCCTGCACCATCGGGTAGTCGCGCCTCTGGATCGACTGGATGAGAAGGCGGCCCACTCCAGGCCAGGAGAAGATGGTCTCCGTGAGGACGGCCCCGGTGAGAAGCGACCCGAACTGAAGTCCCGCGACCGTGAGAAACGGAGTGAGGGCGTTGCGGCCCGCGTGCCTGAGAGCGGCCATCCAGCGGTTCTCGCCCCGAGCGCGCGCGGCCAGAACATACGGGCGGCCCAATTCCTCGCCGACTGTCGCGCGGACCATCCTCGAAAGAAGGGACGAGACCGAGATGACGAGGGTCAACGCGGGCAAGACGGCGGATCCGGGTCCCTCTCGCCCGGAAACCGGAAACCACTCCAGGGACACGGCAAAGACGAGAGCAAGCAGAGGCCCCGAAACGTAGCTGGGCGTCGAGACGCCCGAGAGAGCGATCCATCTCAGGGCGTGGTCGTCCAGCCGGCCACTCCTGAGTGCCGCCAGCACGCCTGTGGGAATCGCGATCAGGAGCGAAAACGCGAAGGCGATCAACGCCAGCTCGAGGGTTGCCGGGAAGGCCCGCAAGATCTCGTCTGTGACCGGCGTTGCCGTCGCGAAGGACGAGCCGAGATCTCCCTTCAGGAGCCGCCCGGTCCAGGCCACGTACTGGGTGGAGAGCGGCCGGTCCAGACCGAGCTGGTGTCTGAGCGCTTCGATATCTTCCCTGGAAGCACCGTCGCCCAGCATCACGGCCGCGGGATCCCCCGGAATCAGATGCAGCATCAGGAACACGATCGAGGCCGCCGCGTAAAGAAGCAGGACGATCCCGACAAGTCTTCTTGCGACCCTCTTCATGCCTGTCCGATCCCGAGCTTCTTCATCTCGTAGAGGAGCGCCTGCCTCGTGAGCCCCAGGAGCTTGGCGGCCGCCGTCCGGTTCCCCCGCGCCTCCAGGAGTGCGGCGAGGATCTCCTTCCGTTTCGCGTCCGCGACGGCCTTGAAGTAGCGCTTCTCCGTTGAAGGCGGAGAAGACTCCAGAGCCGCCTCTTCCTTCCGGACCCTCGAGGGCAGATGCGGGACGTCGATGACGTTTCCCGGCGAGGCCATGAGCCGGGCGGACTCCAGGGCCGCCATCAGTTCCCGGATGTTCCCGGGCCACGAGTACGTCATCAGAACCGTCTCGGCGCGAGGGGAAAGGCGCCAGGAGGGCGACAGGGCGCCGTCAATCAGCCGCGCCAGGTCCCTGGGCCGTCGGCGGAGGGGAGGCAGCTCGATCGTGACCCCCGCGATCCGGAAGTAGAGGTCCTGGCGAAACCGGTTCTGCCTCACGAGGCTCGCGAGATCCTGATGAGTGGCGGAGATCAGCCTGAAATCGGCTGTCCGGGTCCGCGTTTCGCCCAGCCTGCGGTACTCCTTCTCCTGCAAGAGCCGAAGGAGCTTGGCTTGCAAGGCGAGCGGAAGCTCGCCGATCTCGTCGAGGAAGAGGGTCCCCGAACCGGCCGTCTCGACGAGCCCGGCCCGGTCCTTCTCCGCTCCCGTGAACGCGCCTCTGGCATGTCCGAAGAGCTCGGACTCCAGCAGGGTGTCGGTCAGCGCGGCCACGTTGAGGGCGACATTCGGCCCCGGACGGCCCGAGGCGCCATGAATCTCCCGGGCCAGGATCTCCTTTCCCGTGCCCGTCTCGCCCGTGATCAGGACGGGCATCGACGATGGCGCGACCCGCCGCGCGAGCTCGAAGGCCTTTTTCGTCTCTTCGTCCTCGCAGACGAACTCCCGGGAGGACCGCGGGCCGCCGGGATCGGCCCCACCGGAGGCGAGCGTGTGGGTCGAGTACTTTCTCGTCTCGAAATACCGTGACAGGGCCGGACATCCCGCCAGGCTCGCGGCCCGGGCTCCCTCCTCGAAAAAGACCCCGGCCCTCGCGAGCTCGAAGGCCGCCGGGAACCGGACGGCCCACTCCCAGAGGCGTTCCGCTCTCTCCAGGTCCTTCTTTCTGCTTCCTCTGACGAGGGTGATTCCCGACTCTTCCAGGGAGGGCACTTGACCGCTCTTGAAGGCGAGTTCCGTCATGAGCAGGCGTTTCTCGAGATCGAGGAGACTCGCCGTCTCGATCTCCCGCCGGACCGCCGCCGCCGGTGCGCCGGTCGGCGCGCCAAACGTGGTTGGCGCGCCAGCCGTGGTTGGTGCGCCAGCCGTGGTTGGCGCGCCAGCTACGGCTGGCGCTGCATCGATGAGGCTCGAGAGCCAGAGCCGGATGCGGCTCGTCTCGTTCTGCATCCGGTTGTCCGTGAGCTTGGCGGCCTCGAGCACGTGCTGCCTCGTTGCGTGCGGCTCTCGCCTGAGGAGAGACCCTCGCGCCTGAACGATCAGGATCTCCCGCCAGGCCGGATGCCCCGGCTGTTGACGGCCGGCCGAGGCTGCCCGCTGGAACAGGCCGGCACTCGCTTCCAGCTCGAGTTCGGTCAGGAGAATCGCCATCATGGTCGGGACGGAAAAGAGCCACTGATACTCGCGCCCGGGGACCCCGTCGAAGTCCAGGACTCTCTCGAGATCCCGCCTTGCCTCGGCCACGCAGCCCTCGCGGAAGAAGAGATCCCCCCTGTTCGCCAGCGCGGAGATGTAGCCGCCAGAGTCGCGAAGGGACACGAAGAGGGCCATCGATTCCTCGAGCTGCTGGCGCGCCTCCTCGAACCTTCCGAGGTGCATCAGCGAGCCACCGATGTCCAGGGCCGCCTTCGCCCGGATCCTGTCGGTCGTGGCGGACGCCTTCGCCAGCCGGAAGCACCCCTCCGCGCGAGAGTGCTCCCCGAGGTCCGAATACAGGTACCCCGACGTGAAGGCAAAATCGAGAGAGTTCTCGCCGGAGTTCTCGAGTCCGCCGCTCGCCGTGAGGGTGTCCAGAATGGATCGAGCCTCCGCGTATTCACCACACCGCGAGAGCGCCTCGGCGGCCGCCAGGAGCCACTCCACATCGTGGTCCTGGACCTCCCGCGGATGTGTCGAATCGAGGGACTTTCCACGGCTCTTCGAAACCAGTGCCAGCGCCTCGAGATTGCGATTCGCCTCGAGCAAGACCCTCATTTCGAAAAGGCGCCTTCGAGAGGCAGGAACAAGGGAAGCGATAGAGAGCGCCTTCTCCACGTGCCGGTAACGAGCGAGCAGCTTGCCGGCGCCCTCGACATGCGGGCTGGCGTTCTCGTCCAGAGTGCCCTCGAAGCAGGCGGCGGCTCGCGTGGCTCGTTCTCCATCGCCGAACCGGTCAGAGAGCACGAGGGCGCGCCAGGCCGAGCCGAGAACGGGATCGGACTCAGGAGCGGCCCCCAGAAGGGCAAAAGCCCCTCGCCAGTCTTCCGCGTCGAAGAGGGCGCGAAAACGATCGCGAGCAGCCGGGAGGGCCGCCGGATCGAGCCTCATCGCGATCCTGAGCTTCTTGTCCGCAACCAGTCCCGAGCTCTGGACGCGTCCAAGGATTCCCTGCCTCTCGGTCCCGCCCATCGCCTTCTGCAGACTCTCGCGCGGAATGGAGCTCGAAAGCCGCAGATGCCCGCCGGGAACCTCCTCGAGAGTTCCTTCCTCGACGGACTCGGCGACAGAACCGGCCAGGGCCTCGGCCTCGCGGCCCGCCACGACGGCCAGCTCGGAGAGCGTGAACTCATCGTCGAGAACAGCGGCCGCCTTCAGGACCGGGTTCCGCCTGAAACTGGGCGTGGCGGTCACCCCGCGAGCTCGCCGGCCGGTCCAGGAGAGGGACTCGAAGGCACTGACGAAACGGCCTGCCTCTCCCGCGGCTTTCTCGGAAAGCTCGGACCAGGCTTTTTGCGCCTCAGCCGAGGACTCGAACGGGAACCAGACGAGACTCGAGACCTCTCCGGCTCCCAGACGCGGGCGGATGAGCCTCACGGGCGCCCACGGCAACGTCGATTGGGCCCGGACTTCGTAGCGGGCCACCCACGGATGGAGCCCCTCACATCGCTTCCAGAAGTCGAGCGAGGCCGAGTCCCACCCTTCCATGTCGAAGGCCACGAGAGAGAGGGAACGTCCGGGATTCCCCGACGATCGGACGCCTGGATCTTCCAGCAGGGCGCTCAACCTCCCGGCAACGTGACCCGCTTCTTGGAGCGTTTCGAAGACAGTCCTTCCGGAAAGCCCGGCAGCCGGGCGAAGCTCGACAAAGTCGGAATCTCCAAAGCCCCTCCGCACCTTTCCCCGAATCGAGAAACCGCCCCCTCTCCCGATTCCGGCCAAGGGCAGATCACTCGCCGGCCCCGGCTCTGCCTCGAACTCGGCGGGATAGACGAGGCCCGCGCAGTCGCGCAGCACCGGCTCCGGCCAGCCCCCTCTCGGCTGCCAGTGGAAAAACAGGCTGCATCCGCTGAAGGAGACGGACTCCCTTCCCGACAGCTCGATGACGTCTTTCGCCAGACCGTCGAGAGCCGGCTGTCCCGGTTCCCCCTGCCGCCTTTCGGAAAGAGCCCGGGATTCTGCCGGCGTGTGCCCCGAAAGCCTCGAGGCAGCAAAGGTCAGGGCCTCGGCGGCCGGAACGGA
Organism: Thermoanaerobaculia bacterium; assembly: GCA_022071945.1. Lineage (GTDB taxonomy): Bacteria > Acidobacteriota > Thermoanaerobaculia > UBA5066 > UBA5066 > JAJVIN01. The sequence continues at coordinate 50,797 of JAJVIN010000021.1, forward strand.
CCGCCAAAGCGGTACGGGTGGTCTCGCCAGCGCGGGGCGGCGCGGGTCGGAAGGGTGGCTTCCCAGCGCGTCGAGATCCTGAAAAGAGAGGCCAAGGCCGCAGAACCGGAGATAGGCGAGAAGGGCCTCGAGGCGGACGAGATAGCTCCTTCTCGACTCCAGGCTCGCGATGGGACGGATGGGCACGGGCGCGGCACCCCTGAGCCCGAGGACGGCACCGTCCCCCGTGAGAAAGGCCGACTCGATCGCCGGCAGAAGCCGGTGCTCGAGCTTCAGGAGCATCGTCGCCCCGGTGATCAAGTCGCCGCTCGGGATGCTCCAGTTCACAACCCGCTAGGCCTGGAGATCCTCGCGGCGAGCCGCTGGATGCGGCACGACCACGGACTCCCACAGCTTCCAGAACTCGGGGAACGACTTCGAGACCGATTCGGCGCCAGAGAGTTCTCCTCCCTCCGAGCATCTCAGGGCCAGGACCGCGGCCGACATCGCGACGCGGTGATCATCATGGGCGTCAAAAGAAGCGCGGGCCCTCGGCTCGCTTCGACCCTCGATCACCAGGAAGCCGCCATCGGCGCCTTCCTCCGAGGCCGTCGCCGCCCGCGACAGAAGATCCCGGGCCGCCGCCAGACGATCGGACTCCTTCTCTCGGAGCCTTCGCGCTCCCTCGAGGCGGCTCGTGCCGTCCGCAAAAGCCAAGAGAGCCGCAAGCGGGAGGGCCGCGTCGGGAGCTCCGTCGACGGAAACGCGGAGGGGACGGAGCCCGCTCGACGGCGGGCCACCGACGACGAGACCGTCCTCCCAGGACACCACTGCCCCGGCCTCCCGGGCCCAGCTCCTGAAGACGGCATCGGGCTGGATCGACTCTTTCCTGAGGCCCTCGAGGCGGATCGAACCCGAAGAGATCGCCGCCCCCGCGATGAAAAAGCACGCCCCCGAATCGTCGCCCGGCACCTCATAGTGACCGCTCTCGCGAGAGAACTCCTCGAGCGTCTCTCGCGTCATGTCGACGTAGGCCCCCGAGACCGCCTGGCCCCGGACCTCCAGCGTGAGGGGTGACTCCAGCAGGCACTGAATGAGGAGGAGGGCCGAGATGAACTGGGAGGAGACGCTCCCGTCGATGGCGACGTGGCCTCCCCGCAACTTTCGTCCGTGGATCTTCAGGGGAAGGAAGCCCTCCTTTTCGGCGGACTCGATTTCCGCTCCGAGCTGCCTCAGGGCGAAGACCAGGTCCCCCATCGGCCGTTCCCGCATGCGCTTCGACCCATCCAGGACGAACTCGCCCGGCAGGGCCGAGCAGAGCGCGAGAAGAAAGCGGGCGGGCGTTCCCGCTGGGCCGATGTCCAGAACGAGCGGGTCCCGTGACGGCGGCACCGCGAGCGGACCCGCGATCTCCCAGCGCCTCCCGGAAAAGACGACGGACGCCCCCATGCGGTCGAGGGCCCCGGCCAGGGTCCGGGTGTCGTCGGAGTCCAGCGGGTCCTGAAGGACCCAGGGCCTCCCGGCCAGCGCGGCGGCAACGAGGGCCCGATTCGTGTAGCTCTTGGAACCCGGAATCCGGACCGTTCCCTCGAGACGTCCCGCCGGCAGTTTTCGGTTCACTCTCGCCTCCTGAAGAAGTCGGGGCGAAGCCGCGAAAGATTCGACACGGACGGCTCCTCGACGAGCGTCAGGACCCCGCTCGCGTCGATCTCCGCGTGCTTTCTCTCCTGGAGCCACGCGGGCAGAAGACGGGCCACTCCTCCCGAGCTCTCGAATGACCTGCTGATGTGGAAATGGCCGATCAGGACCTCGTCGAATCCCGCTCGCCGGGCGCGAGCCCCTTCCCTCCCGAGGGCCTCCTCGGGAAGGTACCGCTTGTGCCGGAAATTGGAGTGGTAGAGGCGTGCCTCCGTCCTGGCGACAATGGCCCGAGCGATCGGGCCGGGGATTACTTTCAGGGCAGCTCGCGAGACCGGGTTCTTCGACACCAGAAGCCAGAAACGGTATGGCAGGTCGCGGGTGTTCACCCGGTCCCCGTGGACAAAGGCATAGGTGCGGCCGCCGACAGCGATGCCGTCCGTCCGCCCGTAGGACGAAAACCAGGCAGCGTAGGGCGTGCCCGCCAGGAAGAAGTCGCGGTTTCCCTCGATGTAGCGAATGGCGATCCCCTCCCCGGCCAGTTCTCGCCACGCCTCCAGGACCCGTCTCACGAGGGGCGTTTCGAACTTTCTGTCGCCGATGAAGTACTGGAAGATGTCTCCGAGCAAGACGATGGTCCGAAATCCCCGTTCCCGCAGGGAATGGAGAGAGGCGAGAAAGTCGTCGCCATCCCCTTCGACCTGTCCGAGGTGCGAATCCGCGATGATGGCCACGGGGCCATCGATTCGCGCCGGTTCCGGGTACTCGAGCATCGGGCCCGATTCTAGGCTGTCCAAACGTCCCGGGAACGGAGTCTCCCCGCCAGCCCCGGGCAGCGTGGGAGCGTATACTCCGCCTTCCCGTGAGGCGTTTCCGATATCCCATCCTGCTCGGACTCGGCTGGCTCGTCTGGATCTGGGCGGTGGCGCTGATCTCGGAGCAGGTGTGGCCCTGGATGATGGGCCCGCACAACTGGTCCTATGACGTCTCCCGCAGGGCGACCGCCCTGACCCGGTGGGACTCCGGGTGGTACGTCGCGATCGTGGAGAGCGGCTACCAGAATCCGCCGACAAGGGTCGCGGAGCAGACCAACCACGCGTTCTTTCCGCTCTATCCCCTGATCGTCCGGGCGATCGTGAAGGCGACCAAGATGGAAACGTCGGTCGCGGGCAACATCGTCTCCGCGCTTGCGCTTCTGGGCACTCTCCCTCTCTTGGCCCAGTTCACGAGACGGAACTTCGGAGAGGATGAGGTCAAGCCGGCCCTGTGGCTGTTCCTGCTCTTTCCGACCTCGTTTTTCTTCGCCTCCGTTTACACCGAGAGCCTCGTCCTCTTTCTCTCGCTTCTGGCAGTCGTCGCGCTGCAGGAAAAGAAACCCGTCGTCTCGGCGGCGGGAGCCTACCTCGCGGGACTGACCCGCATCTCGGGAATCCTCTTGGCTCCGTACCTGTTCCTGCTCTCGCTCGAGGAATCGGGCCGGGACGAGTTGAAAAAGCCGCGAACCTGGATCAAGGCGCTCGTTGCCGCACTCCCTCCCCTCGCGGGCTTCGGGACCTTCTGTCTCTACTACTGGAAGCGCTTCGGCGATCCCTTCCTTTTTTTCACCGCGCAGCACAACTGGGCGGACGCCCCCAAGACCGTCTGGGATGGCCCCCGGCTGATCTGGGAGGCCGTCGTCACCGACATCACGACGGGCCGGATCCTGACGAAGAGCCCGGCCCGAACGCTCGAGGGCTTCTTCTTCGTCCTCTTCATCGGGCTTTCCCTCTACCTGATCGTGAAGAAGCGCTTCAGCCACGGCGCCTATTCAGGGATGACGACCGGCATCATCCTGGCGAGCGGAACGCTCGAGTCGACGGGCCGCTACGTCCTGCCCGCCTTCCCGGCATTCGTGGCCCTGTCACGGCTTCACACCCGACCGATTCTCTGGGCCCTCATCCTCACCGGATGCGCCGCCGCCCAGGTCTTTTACGTTTTCGTTTTCGTGCACTGGCTATGGGCCGGATGAAGTCGGCTCTCGTCCCGCTCGTCCTCTTTCTGTTGTTGACGGGCTGCCAGCGCGAGCATCAACCGATCGGGGACTATCAGTACTTCATCCCGGCGGTGGTCCGCTCGCCGCGAGGAAGCGGCCTGGAGTGGAAGACGCGAGTCGTGCTGTCGAATCCGTCCGGGTCGGAAGTGCCCGTGAGGGCGTACCGGTGGCCGCCGGCTCATCGGACGCTCGAGACGTTCGACGTCACGCTGGCTTCGGGGCAAACGACATCGATTCCCAGCCTCGTGGCGCCTCTTCCGGCGGTCTCCTCGCTTTATGTCGAGAGCAAGCAGCCGGTCGGGCTCGAGGTCCTGGTCGAGTCCCGCAGGAAGTCAGATCTGGCCCCCCTTCGCGTGCCGGTTCTCCACATTCAGGATCTCGCCAGGCCGGGAGACACCCTCAGAATCGAGGGGCTCCTGAACGACGATCACTACAGAAGCCACTACTGTTTCACGATGCCCTGGACCGAGAAGGACGGCGTTCCTTACCTGATCCGGCTCGTGATGACGACGGGAAAGCGTCATCTCCTGACCGAGACGAAGACCATTCCCGGCGTTCCGCTCGTCGTCGCGGACCCCTGGCAAGCCCACGGACTCCCGCCCGGCATGCCTCTCGATCTCGAGGTGACCCTTCTCGGGAGCAACCGGGGGAGAAAGGTCGTCCACGGGCTCTGGGTTTACGGGATCCGGCAGGACAAGGCCACGGGCCAGTCGGAGTTCCTCCAGACGCGCGTCGAGCGTGGCAGCCGCTAGACGTCATGGAAAAGGCACGGGTTGACAAGACGTCTCACCGGATCCGGGGGATGTTCGGCCGGGTGGCGCACCGCTACGACCTCTTGAACCGGCTCCTCTCCGGCGGGTCGGACATCGTCTGGCGCAGAAAGGCCATCCGCCTGCTGTCGCCACGGCCAGGAGAGCGGAACCTGGACCTGTGCTCGGGCACCGGAGACGTCGCTCTGGAGGTCTTCCGCCGTTCGAGCGGAGAGACGAGGGGCGTGGCCGCCGACTTCACCTTCGAGATGCTCGCCCTGGGGAAGCGCAAGATCGAGAGGGCGCGGGCCTCTATCCCCGAGGTCAATGCCGACGCCCTCGCCTTGCCTTTTCAAAGCGCGTCCTTCGACAGCGCCACGGTCGCCTTCGGCGTGAGGAACTTCGAGAGCTTCGAGAGGGGGATCCGGGAGATCCACCGGGTCCTGAAACCGTCCGGAAGGCTCGCAATCCTCGAGTTCATCCCCGAGCCCGACTCGATCCTGGCGCCCGGAATCCGCCTCTACACTCGGACCGTCCTGCCCAGGATCGGAGCCTGGATCAGCGGCGACGACCACGCGTATCAGTACCTTCCCGATTCGGTCGAACAGTGGCCCAGCCCTGAACTGCTGGGACAGAAACTGAAGCAAGTCGGGTTTGTGACCGTCCGGTTCGAGGTTCTGGTCCTTGGGATGGCCGCCGTCCACATTGCCGAACGAGGAGGAGAGAGATGACCGCCCGGATTCTCGACGGAAAGAAGGCTGCACAGACACTGAGAGCGGAGGCCGCCGCGCATGCCGCGCGGCTGAAGGAGCAAGGGATCACCCCTTCTCTCGTCGTCGTCCTCGCTGGCGACAACCCTGCCAGCGCCGTCTACGTGAGAAACAAGGCGACAGCGGCCGGCGAGGCCGGAATCGCGGCGCGGACGCTGCGCTTCGATGCATCGCTTTCGGAAACAGAGCTCCTCGGCACGATCCACGAGCTCAACGCCGACGACACGGTCGACGCCATCCTCGTCCAGCTCCCCTTGCCGGCGCACATCTCGACACAGCGAGTCCTGGAGGCGGTGGTGCCGGCCAAGGACGTCGACGGCTTCCATCCCCTCAATGCCGGGAAGCTCCTGCAGGGCCAGCGCGGGCCCGTTCCCTGCACGCCCGCGGGAATCATGGATCTCCTGCGACTCGAGGGAATCGACCCGAAAGGCATGAGGGCGACGGTGATCGGACGCAGCGACATCGTCGGAAAGCCCATGGCTCTCCTCTTGATGCACGCTCACGCCACCGTCACGATCGCGCACTCGCGCACTCGCGACCTCGCTGGCGTTTGCCGCGAGGCCGACCTCCTCGTCGCGGCTCTGGGAAAGCCGGGTCTCGTGACGGCGGACTTCGTCCAGCCCGGTGCCATCGTCATCGACGTGGGCATCAACCGCGTGGACTCTCGGGCGGAGGTGGAGCGGCTCTTCGGGCACGACGAGAAGCGGCTCACGGAGTTCGACCGGAAGGGCTCGGTCCTAGCCGGCGATTGCGAGTGGGCCTCGGTCGTCTCGGTCGCCTCCGCCGTCACTCCCGTTCCCGGTGGTGTGGGACCCCTCACCATCGCCCGGCTCCTGAAGAACACCGTCGAGCTCGCAGAGAGCCGGCGGCTGAGCATCCTCTCTTGATTCTCAGAGCCGGCCTGACGGGAGGCATGGCTTGCGGCAAGTCCACCGTGGCCCGCACGCTGGCCGAATGCGGGATTCCCGTTCTCGATGCGGACCGGATCGTCCATGCCCTCTACGAACCCGGGGAGGAGGGGGCAGCCGCTGTCGCAGCCGCATTCGGACCGGCGATGCTGGCGAGCTCGGGTGCGGTCGACAGGAAGGCGCTCGCGGCGGCGGTGTTCGGCGACGCCGAGAAGGTGAGAAGGCTCAATGCCCTCGTCCACCCTCTCGTTCACAAGAGACAGGCGTCCTGGTTTGCCGAGCTCGAACGGGAAGGACACGCGCTCGGTGTCGTCGAGGCGACTCTCCTTTTCGAGAGCGGCGGCCGGTCACGGTTCGACATCATCGTCACCGTTTCGGCGCCACAAGCCGTTCGAATCGAGCGAGCCCTCGCGCGAACGTCTGGGATCACGGCGGAAGAGGTCCGGTCCCGGATCAACGCCCAGTGGCCCGACAGCAAGCGAGAGGAGCTGGCCGACATCGTGATCCGAAACGAGGGCACCCTGCCCGAGCTGATCGAAGCGAGCCGCGCCCTCGCCACGGCGCTCCTGAAGAGGGCGGTCTCCCGGCTTCAGCGGACCTGATCGAGGAGAGACCGGAGCTTGCAGAAAGCCTGGCTCCGGTGCGAGATCGCGTTCTTCTCGGCGGGTTCCATCTCGGCGAACGTCCGCGACTCCCCTTCCAGCACGAAGAGAACGTCCCAGCCGAAACCGCCCGAACCGCGCGGGAAAGAAGCGATCGTTCCCGCGACTTCCCCGCGCACGCAAGAAACGTCGGGGAGAGTGAATCCCGGCCGGGCCAGGGCGAGGACGGATACCGCCGTCGCCGAGCGATCCGGGAAGGAGTCGAGCATCCGGGCAAACCCGGCCTCTCCGGCGGCCGCCACGGCCCACTTCGTGAAGGGCCCGGGGTACCCGTTCCACGCGGCAACGGAGAGACCCGAATCCTCGACGAGGACCCAGCCATTGACGACCGCGGCGGCGGCGAGTGCCTTGGCTGCCGCGACGGCGGAAAAATCCGCGGACTGGATCTCGGGAAGATCGAGCCCGAGGGAACGGAGAGACCGTCCGGCGAGCGCCTCGGCCTCTCTTCTCTTTCCTTCGTTGCCGGTCACCAGGGTGATGACTTCATCCTGGCGGGGCAGATTCAATACGACGCTCCGGGGGGAGGCAGGGGCAGTCCCCTGCCGTCGAGCCGGACCCGATAGGCCCTGAAGCCTCGCGTCAGGCCCTTGAGCTTCATCTCGCCGAGCGGCTCGAACGAGAAGTCATTGGCGGCCTGCTCGGCTGTCTCGTACCCGACGACGATCTCGTTCGGGCCGGCCACGTGTTCCTCGAGGCGGGCTGCGATGTTGACCGTGTTCCCAAGGACGGTGTAGTCGACGCGCTTGTCCGACCCGACGTCGCCGACGAACACGTTGCCGGTGTTGATGCCGATGCGGATTCCCACTGTCGGCTCCCCGCGCGAGGCGCGCTCGGCATTCCAGGCCTTGACGTTCTCCACGAGCCGCGCGGCCGCGGCGACGGAGCGGCGGGCGTGATCCGGCTGATAGATGGGCGCGCCGAAGAACGCCATCACCGCGTCGCCGATGAACTTGTCGAGGGTGCCGCCCTGGGCGAAGATCGCGTCCGCCGCGAAAGTGAAGACCGTGGTGAGGAACTTCGCGAGTTCTTCCGGCTCCATCGATTCGGCCGCGGTCGTGAACCCGACGATGTCGGCGAAGAGGACCGAGACGGGCCGGATCCGGATCTTCTCGACGTTGGCCACGTCGGCTTCCGAGACGATCTCCTCGACCACGGCGGGTGAGTGGTAGCGCGACAGCCGCTCCCGGATCTTCTCCTCGTTTTCGATGCGCTTCTGGAGCCGGGCGCGCTCGATGGCGACGGCGGCGAAGTTCCCGAGCGCCGTCAGAAGATCGAGGTCGTCCGCGGTGAAGGTTCCGGCGCGCAGGGGCGTGTCGACGTGGAGGGCCCCGATGATGCGTTCCTGATTCCAGAGCGGGACGCACATTGCGGACCGGATCTGCTGGATACGGATCGACTGCCCGGCCTCGAAGCGTCCATCGGCCAGAGCGTCGGACGTCAGGACCGCTATCCGATCGCGGACGACGGTGTCGACGATCGTGTGCGAGAAGATCTCGGTCGCCTCCACGCGATCCTTCCCCCGCTGCCGGGCCAGCATTGGAACGGGACGGTCGTTTCGGTCCAGAAGGACGACGACGGACCGATCGACGGGCAGGTACTCGAACAGGAGGTCCATGACCTTCTCGAGGATCTCGTTGACCTCGCGCGCCACGATCAGTGTCTTGGCGACCTGGACCAGGATTTCGAAGATCTTGCCCCTGGCCACGGGCGAAGTGAACCGCCGCCCGGAGACTGTGAGGCTCGCGTCCGCCTCGAGCGGTCCGACCTGCTCGAGGCCGAAGTCCCGGTTGAAGTCCGCGATCGACCGCACGAAGGTGGCCGACGACTCACTTTGGACCTTCGACGAGGCCACGGGCCCGACCTGGACTTCTTCCTTCACCGTCAGGGTGAAGGTGCCAACGGTCACCACGTCTCCCTCGGTCAGGAGCGCCTGAGTCACGAAGCGGCCATTGAGCTTGATTCCGTTGGTCGAGTTCTGGTCGTAGATGATCCAGCGTTCCTTCTCGCGCCGCAGCACCGCATGCCGGCGTGAAACCGAGAAGTCGTTGAGGACGACTTCGTTATCACTGGATCTGCCGAGCGAGATCTCGGTGCCCGCAAGCCGGTACCGACGGGTTTGCCCCTCAACCTCGTAGACGAGTTCGAGCATTCGAGCTCCGATTATAGGGTTCCGGCGGGCCAGACCCGGAAACTCCTGTTCCTAACCTCCGAGAGAAAACCTGACGGTCGTCGTGAGATAGACGTCGACAGGGACCCCTTCGACCCGGGCCGGCTCGTACTCGTACTCCTTCACCGCTTCCGCCGCGACTTGTCCGAGCCCCATCGGGAGGTCACGCAGAATCTGGACGGACCCGACGGTCCCGTCCCGCTTGACCAGAATCCGCAAGATCACGATCCCCTGCACGCCGGCGCGGCGGGCCCCGTCCGGGTAGCGGGGCTTCACCTCCTTTTTCAGGATGGGCCGTTCCGACCCCTCGGGGAGGCTCTCGTAGGGGCCGCTCGACACGGCCGGCCGATCGGGGGGCTCGAGCTCGCGTGCGGGAGGGATGGTGACCTCTCGGGCGGCGGGGCGGGGTGCGGGCTTTTCCGGCTCTTCCTCGGGAGGGTTCTCGGGCTCCGGAGTGGGAGTCGGCTCGGGCGGGACGAGCTGGACCGAGCGGCTCGCCACGAATCCGAGCGGCAGTCCGGGCAGCCTCAGTCCCAAGAAGTCTCCTCGCGTCGTGAGCACCTCGACCGGGGTGGCGGTCGGGATCTCGCCCCACTGGGCGGCCCCGTAGTCGGGTGCGAGGAACACCAGGGTCCGCTCGACTGTCAGACCCGGCTGGGGCGCAAAACCCTGGACTTCGCGGGTTCGCTCTTGCCGCTCGACGAGTTCAGAGGACCGTTCGAAAGTGCCCTGGGGAATCCAGGCCCGACGTCCGTCGGACAACAGAACCGACACGAATCCATTCCTCGCCGCGCCGGCCTTGATCTGGGTTCCGCGCTTGAGCGTCGCGACGAGGGCCGAGGCCGCCGTGGCCTCCTGCCGGGCAAACGCCGGGTCGACGGAGATCATCCCGGTGCTTTCGTCCGCCTGCGACTTCTTCGCGGCGCCCTTGCCGCAGGCCGACAGGGCAGAGATGAGAGATGCCGTCAGGACCGCCCGGGCGATCGCCCCCCGCCCCCGCATGTTCAGGAGAGCGGGGCCCGCACGAGGGGCATCGTCATGCAGCGGGGCCCGCCGCGAGCCCGAGACAGCTCCGTCGACGTCAGGAGGATCGCGTACTTCTTCGACGGCTTCCAGAGCTCGAGCTCCCGCCGTCCGAGCAGCAGCTCGTCATCGGTGATGACCTGGTACCCATGCCGCGTCAGCTCGTCGCACGTGCGCGTGTTTCGGTCGTAGAGCAGGATGATCCCGGGCGCCAGCGCAAACGCGTTCGCTCCGTCGGTCCATTGTTCCCGCTGCTGGTCGATCGGGTCTTTACCGCCGCACAGGAGGGGTTCGAGGTCGATCTTCCGGTGGCGAAGGGCCGTCAACAGATCCGCCTCGGTCGTCCATGTGATCTCTCTTTTCGTCAGATCCGCGACATAGACGTCCGCCTCCTCGGCTCCTCCCGCCAGGATCATCGGGGCATAGCAGAGGCACTCGTGGTGGTTGATCTGGGTGAAGACCGTGTCGAGGTGCATGTACGACCGGGCTGGGGGAATCGCCACGACGAGGATCCTTTTGACGTGGGATTTGCCCTTCCGCAGCGCCTCGGCCAGGCGTTCGATGGTGATCTTCTCGGTCCTTTCCGAGTAGCCGATGACCAGGAGGTCTTCCCGCAGGACCAAGACGTCGCCGCCCTCGATCGTCGGACGCATCCGCGCGAAAGAGACCGGCCGGGAGAACTCGGTGGAGAACTCCTGGAACCAGAAGGGGTCGCCATCGAACGAGAAGCGTGAGTTGTGCGCGAAGGCCGCCCCGGAAATCAGGGGCTCGCGGGACCGGGCGGGCGTGGCCATCGAGGCCCGGATCAACCGGTCTCCCACCGCTATGGCGGGATCCCTTTGGAAGAAGTAGTTGGGGATCGGGGGCAGGGCGAAGAGCGAGTCGAGCGTTCCCGAGATCTCGGGCGACTCCCTCTCGACTCCCTCGATGAGGGCGGCCGCGAGCTTCTCTGCCGGCATCTCGAGAAGGACCGGCAGGAGCTCCGCCGAGAGATGGAGCTCGGAAACGAGGCTCTCGAGCACCATCTCCTTCCGGTCGTCGTCCAGCAGGACCTCTTCGAGAAGATCCTGAATTTCAAGGACTTCCTGGGCGACGAACCGGAGGAGCTGCTGGAAGCGGCGGTGTTCCTCGCGGGCCCTGGCCCCGAACAGGATGTCGTCGAACAGGAGGTTCTGCATCATGGCCGGAACCATCCGGTCGATCTCTTTGCCCGGCTGGTGGATGACGACAGTCTCGAGCTTTCCGATTTCGGAATGGATCTGGAGTCTCATGACGGGGACAAGCTCTCGCGGGACGAGGGATACTAGCAAACACGGGAGCCGCGCCAAGAGCAGATGCCAGCGGCACCACCGGAGGATCGGATGGCTGGCGACTACGATTTCATCGTGTGCAAGAACTGCGAGACACCGTGCTACATGTTCGACCTCGACAGGAAAGGGAACATCCAGTCCGCCTTCTGCACGCTGTGCGGAAACGACGATGTGACCGAGTTCCGGCTCCCGGACGCGGACGAGACCGGAGTCGACGAGTGACCCCTGGGCCCGCCGATTCTCTCTTTGACCGGTACGAGAATCCGCTGGTCTCGCGGTACGCGTCGCCAGAAATGGTGCGTCTCTTCTCGGCGCGTTCGCGGATCGGCACATGGAGAAGGCTCTGGCTGTGGCTAGCCGAGGCCGAGAGGGACCTCGGACTGCCGATTCCCGAGTCCGCTGTCGACGCCCTGAGACGCCACCTCATACCCACGGACGGCGAGATGGCCTCCGCGGCCCGGCACGAACGGCAGACGCTCCACGATGTCATGGCTCACGTCCATGCCCTCGGAGAGGCCGCGCCCGAGGCCAGGGGGATCATCCACCTCGGAGCGACCTCGTGCTACGTGACCGACAACGGGGATCTCCTCATCATCCGGGAGGCCCTGGAACGGCTCACCGCCAGGATCGTCAGGGTGATGAATGCCCTGGCCATCTTCGCGCGGCGCCACAAGGCGCTGCCCGCGACGGGCTTCACGCACTTCCAGTCCGCCCAACCCACAACGGCCGGAAAGAGAGCCTGCCTCTGGCTGCAGGACCTCCTCCTCGACTACCACGAGATCGTTAGGCAGAAGGAGAACATTCCCTTCCTCGGCTGCAAGGGAGCCACCGGCACGCAAGCCTCCTTCCTCGCTCTTTTCGAGGGCGATGCGGACAAGGTCGTCGAGCTCGACCGGCGGATCGCCGAAAAGGCCGGCTTTGGCCGCACGCTCACCATTGCCTCGCAGACGTACACCCGAAAGCTCGACACCCTTGTCCTCTCTGCCGTCTCTGGCCTGGCGGGCACGGCGGGGAAATTCGCCAACGACGTTCGCCTCCTTCAGCATCTGAAAGAGCTCGAGGAACCGTTCGGCAAGGGGCAGGTCGGCTCCTCGGCGATGCCCTACAAGCGCAATCCGATGAAGTGCGAGCGAATCAACTCGCTCGCCCGCTGGCTCATCACCGTCTCGGCAAACGGCGCCTGGACGCACGCTCACCAGTGGCTCGAGCGGACGCTCGACGACTCGGCCAACAGGAGACTCGCCATCGGCGAGACCTTCCTTTCGGCCGACGCCATCCTGGTCCTCATGGAGGCCGTCGTCACGGGCTTCCACATCAACCCCACCGTCATGGAAAGACGGCTCGCCGCCGAGCTGCCGTTTCTGGCCACCGAGAACATCCTGATGGAAGCGGTGAAGCGAGGGGGCGACCGCCAGGTTCTCCACGAGAGGATCCGGACGCTTTCGCGCGAGGCCGCCGACAGGCTGAACGAGGGCGAAACCGAGAACGTCCTCATCGACGCAATCGCGCAAGACGAGGTTTTCCAGCTCTCCCGGTCCGAACTGGACAGTCTCCTGTCGGCCGAGCTCTTCACGGGCCGCGCGGCTGACCAGGTCGAGACATTCCTCGATGAGGAAGTCCTACCGGTCCTGCGCCGGCACGCCGCCGTTCTCGAGACACCGCCCACCGAGGTCACCGTTTGACACGCCGGCGGGAGCTTTTCGCCTTGGCTCTCGCCGGGGTCTGTCTCGTGTCGGGATGCTCCTCTGCCCCGAAGACCGGCGGCCTCCCCGCCAGGGAGGGCGCCGTGGAACGCGGCATGGCCTCGTGGTACGGCCAGGAGTTCGCCGGGCTGCCCACCGCCAGCGGCGAGATCTTCGATCCCGCCCGGGTCTCGGCGGCGCACCGGACCTTGCCGCTCGGGACGCTCGTGGAGGTCACGAACGAGAAGAACGGTCTGTCGGTCTCCGTGCCGATCAACGATCGCGGCCCCTTCATCGCGGGCCGGATCCTGGATCTCTCCCGCGCCGCGGCCGAGGCTCTCGGGGCCGTCATCGACGGAGTCGTCCCGGTCTCGATCCGTGTGCTGGCCCTCGGAGACAACTCCAGGCGCCCCTCGGGTCCTCCCGTGAGCGCGTGGGTCGTCCAGGCCGGCGCCTTCTCGAGCGAAGAGAATGCCGTGAAGGTGCGTGATCTCTTATCCCGAAGCTATCCGAATCCGTATCTTGAGAAGTACCTCGGCCTCCTGCGGGTCAAGTTCGGGCCCTACGAAAAGCGCCAGGATGCCGAGGAAGCGCGCGAGTCACTCGGAACGCTCGGACTGGCGGGAATCGTTCTCCCCCTCCAGTGAGGTTCCAATGGCTCTCGCGAGCCCGCGACAGAAAAGCTCCGAAGGAGTTCGACCATGAGTGATTCCGACGTTTTCCCGATCGACCCTGTCCCCGAACCGCCCGCGGCTCCCGCTCCAGCGGCGCCCGTTCCTGCGGCGCCGCCTCCGCCCGCCGCGCAGGCTCCAGAACCCGCCCCGCCCGCGGCTCCGAGGAAGCCAGGCCGCGGCCTGAAGTTCCTCTTCATCGGGGCCGGCATCTTCTCCCTCCTGGTTCTCATCGCCGCGATCGGCTTCCTCCTCTTCGGAAAGAAGATGGCGGTCAAGGGCGGGACTGTCCTCGAGCTGAACCTCGAGTCGGCGTACCCCGAAATCGCGAGCGATGGTCCCTTCGCGTTCGGTAAGAAGACCATGACCCTCGCGGATCTGACGGGCACCATCGATCGGGCCGCCACGGACGAGCGAGTGTCGGGGCTTCTGGCTCGAATCGGAGCCAGCGCGACCGGAATGGCGGAGACCCAGGAGATCCGGGACGCGATCAAGCGATTCCGGGCCTCGAAGAAGTTCGCGGTGGCCTACTCCGAGACCTTCGGCGAGTTCGGGCCCGGGAACGGCTCCTACTACCTCGCGACGGCCTTCGACGAGATCTACCTCCAGCCGTCCGGCGACATCGGACTGAGCGGGTTCGTCCTGGAGTCCCTCTTCCTTCGGGGGATGTTCGACAAGATCGGCGTCAAGCCCGAGTTCGACCACCGCAAGGAATACAAGAACGCGATGAACACCTTCACCGAGAAGGCCATGACCCCCGCCCACCGCGAGGCGATGGACGGGATCCTGCAGTCGCGCTACCGGCAGCTGGTCTCCGGAATCGCCGAGGCCCGGAAGATGAGCGAGGACGAGGTCCGAACGACCATCGACAACGGACCGTACCTGGGGCCCGAGACGGTGAAGGCGAAGCTCGTCGACGGGCTTGCCTACTGGGATGAAGTCACGAAAAAGGTCAAGGAGCGGGCCGGCAAGAACGGACACCTCATGAAGGCTTCCCGCTACCTCGACGCGGAGGGACTCCTTCACGAAGAGGGCAAGCACACGATCGCCGTCATCCACGGAATCGGCGGCGTGGCGCGCGGCCGGAGCAGCGTGAACCCGGTCACGGGGAACGCGACCATGGGCTCGGACACCGTGACCCACGCCTTCCGCAAGGCCGCCGAGGACAAGTCGGTGAAGGCCATCGTCTTTCGCGTCTCGAGTCCCGGAGGGTCCTATGTCGCCTCCGACGCCATCTGGCGGGAGGTCGTCAACGCGAGAAAGGCGGGCAAGCCCGTGATCGTCTCGATGGGCGAGGTGGCGGGTTCGGGCGGCTACTTCGTCGCCATGCCCGCGGACAAGATCGTCGCCCAGCCCGCAACCATCACCGGCTCGATCGGAGTCCTGTCCGGGAAGTTCGTGACCAAGGAAATGTGGGAGAAGCTCGGGATCACCTTCGACCAGGTGGAGGCCGGCAAGAACTCCAACTTCTGGAACAGCTCGAGAAGCTACACCCCGGCCGAGTGGGAGCGGTTCCAGGCCTGGCTCGACCGGATCTACGAGGACTTCACGAAGAAGGTCGCCGAGGGAAGAAAGCTCCCGATTGAGAAGGTCCAGGAAATCGCCAAGGGCCGTATCTGGTCAGGAGAGGAAGGAAAGAAGATCGGGCTCGTGGATGAGCTGGGAGGAATGGAGACCGCCATTTCCCTGGCCCTGAGGGCCGCTGGCCTGAAGGACACCGACTCGTACAAGCTCGAGGTCTTCCCGAGAAAGAAGGCGCCGTTCGAAGCCCTCATGGCGGCTTTTTCGGGCCAGGACGAGGATGCGGCGGCTGCATCGGTCTCCTCCCAGGAGGAGCTCATCCGGACCCTTCGGCCCCATCTGAAGAAGCTCGAGGCCATGGGCGTGATCGGCGAACCGCCTGGAGTCCTGTCGATCCCGCCGGTCGAGATGCAGTGAAGGGGCTCCCCTCACCGGCGTAGACTCGACGCATGTCGGCAATCGCGAAGCACATCGAGGACGAAGAGCGGGAGGCGCGGCCGGAGTTGCCGGCCGTGCCGAACTTCACGGAGATCTTCCACGAGATGGAGGCGACTCTCGAGAAGCTGCCGGATCGCCCCAGGGTGGAGATCATCCGGGGCATCTTCGCCATGTCGCCCCGGCCGAGAGTCAGGCACAACCTGACCATTACGGCGCTACGCGCCCACCTCCACGACGCATTTGGACGGACCTCTGGGGCTGAGGCCCCCGAGTGGCTGTTCGTGGAGGAAGCCGAGCTCAAGTCAGAGGTGACATTGACGAGAGTCGTCCCCGACATCTCCGGGTGGCGCCGCTCGACGACCGGCTGGCCAGGGCTCGACGAATCCCTGATCACCTTGATGCCTGAATGGGTCTGCGAGGTCCTGTCGCCATCGAACGCCGCGACAGACCGCGGCGCAAAGCTCGAGGCTTACGGCTTGATGGGCATCGGATGGGTCTGGATCGCCGACCCGCAGGAGAGGACAATCGAGACCTTCGTCAATATCCGGGGGCAAATGAAGCCCGAGACGACAGCGGCGCCCGGTTCCGTGATCCAGGCGCCGCCGTTCGAGAGCCTGCCAGTCCGGCTCGACGAGATCTTCCCGAGCTAGCGGCCCCTGACAGGACGCCGGAAAGCGCTCTGCACGAGCTTTCCGAGGAGCACGGGGAGGCTCGTGCCCGTGGCCTCCCACATCTTCGGGTACATCGAGATGGGCGTGAACCCCGG
Source organism: Thermoanaerobaculia bacterium (assembly GCA_022071945.1). GTDB lineage: Bacteria > Acidobacteriota > Thermoanaerobaculia > UBA5066 > UBA5066 > JAJVIN01. The sequence continues at coordinate 67,113 of JAJVIN010000021.1, forward strand.
CAGCGAGTTGATCTCGTTGAGGAGGATCTTTCCGCTCGACCGCTCGAGGAAGAAGTCCACTCTCGCGAATCCCGCGCCGCCAACGGCGTCGAAGGCCGACACGGCGAGTGCGCGGATCTCCTCGACCAGCTCGGGTGCAAGGGCGGCCGGGATCACCGGCCGCGACGTGTTGTCGATGTACTTGTCCTCGTAGTCGTAGAACTCGTGGCCCGGGATGATCTCTCCCGGCAGAGACGCCAGCGCCGGCTCGCCGGCCTCGCCCTCGAGAACCGAGCACTCGATCTCGCGGGCATCGACGCCTTCCTCGACGATGGCTTTCGTATCCATCTCCAGGGCGAGCGCGATGGCCCGGTCGAGGTCGTTCACCGACTTGACCTTCGTCACGCCGACGGACGAGCCGGCGCAGGCCGGCTTGACGAAGACGGGCATCGGCATCATCTCGAGACGTTCTTCGAGGAGGTGGCGGCGTCCTCCGCTCCCCCAGTCGCTCTTCGTCACGGGCACGTAGTGCACCTGAGGAAGACCGGCGGCGGAGAAAGCAGCCTTCATCAGGATCTTGTCCATGCCGACGGCCGAGGCGCTGACCCCGCAGCCGACATAAGGGATGTTGAAGGACTCGAAGAGCCCCTGGTAGACGCCGTCCTCGCCGAAGGTGCCGTGAACGATTGGGAACATGACGTCGACACGGGAGGCGCCGTGAGCCGCGAGAAAAGACCCGATGATGGCCTCTGGCTTCGCGAGCTCGCTGCCGGGCTTGACGCCGTCGAAGAGGAGGGCGTTGTCTGGGCGCGCGAACTGCGCCGTCATCTCCTCGGCCGAGGCCTCGGGAGTGTGCCAGAGCCCATCCTTGGAGACGAAGAGAGGGACACTCTCGTAGAGGTCACCGGGCAGGTTCTCGAGGAGACACTTAGCGGAGTAGAAGGAGACTCCGTGCTCGCGCGAGGGGCCGCCAAAGACGACCCCGACTCGTATCCGGCTCACGACAGCGTCACGATCCTCGCCGCCAGGATGCCGGGCAAACCCAGGAGCGAGGCGGTCAGGGCGTCCTCATCGAGGCCGGTCTCTGGCCGGTCGATCTTCACGACCGCCGCGGCGCGCGACTCCGAGCTGCGGGCCAGGGCGAAGTCGGCGATGTTGATCCCGAGCTCTCCCAGCTTGGTACCGATCCGGCCGACGACACCGGGCACGTCCCGGTTCTCGATGAAGATCAGGTTGCCTTCCGGCGTGAATTCCATCGGCAGGCCATCGACCGCGACGATCCGGCAATGGCGCTCGCTGAAGAGGGTGCCCGACACACTTCGCCGCGAGGAAGCCGACGAGAGCGTGACCGTCACGAGGTTCGCGAACCCCTCGGGACCTCCCTCCACGATCTCGGAGATGGAAAGGCCCCGTTGCCGGGCGATGGTCGGAGCGTTGACGAGGTTGACCGCCTCGGCACAGCGCGGGGTGAGGACGCCTCGAACGGCCGCTACCGTGCAGGCCTTCTGGACGCCCGGGGGCACTCCCGACAGCGAGACCTCGACCTTGACGGGCGCTTCCTTCAAGAGCTGGCTCGCAAGCTCGCCAGCCGCCCCCGCGAGGCGCATCCAGGGAAGGGCCGTGTGCGGATCGCCGCCCGCGGGGAAGGGAAGGTTGACAGCCGCAACGAAGGGCGAGCCCGAGAGCGCTTCCACGAGCATCTCCACGGTCTCGACCGCCACGCGGTCCTGGGCCTCGACGGTGGAGGCCCCGAGGTGGGGAGTGCAGATCACCTTCGGGTGCGAAATGAGGGCAAAGTCCTTGGGCGGCTCCTCGACAAAGACATCGAGCGCGGCGCCCGCGATCTTCCCGGAATCGAGTCCCGCGAAAAGAGCGGTGTCGTCGATGAGAGTCCCGCGGGCGCAGTTGACGAGGTAGACCCCCTCCTTCATCTGCGCGACACGGGCCTCGTTCACGAGCCTCGCCGTCTCGGCGGTCGACGGCGTGTGCAGGGAGATGATGTCCGCGCGAGAGAAGAGCTCATCGAGGGAAACCAGGTTGATTCCGAGCTCGGCGGCCTTTTCTGGCGGAATGTACGGGTCGTAGGCCAGAAGGCTCACCTGCCAGGGCCGAAGCCGGGCCGCCACGCGTGAGCCGACCTGTCCGAGGCCGACGAGCCCGACTGTCTTGCCCTGAAGCTCCGTTCCGACGAACTGGGTCCTCTTCCACTCCCCGGCCTTCAGGGAGACGTGGGCCTGGGGGACGCGCCGGAGGAGAGCCAGCAGCATGGCAATCGAGTGCTCGGCCGCCGAAACGACGTTGCCCGAGGGGGCGTTGACGACGAGGACTCCGAGCTCCGTCGCGGCCTTCACGTCGACGTTGTCCAGACCGACTCCGGCCCGGCCGACAACTCGAAGGTTCGTGCCCGCGGCCAGGAGCTCGCGATTGACCTTGGTGGCCGAGCGAACGACGAGGCCGCCATAGCCCGGAATGATCGACAGGAGCTCCTCGCGGCTGATCCCGGCCTTCACGTCGAAGGAGAGACCGGCCTGCGAGAGGATCGCGAGGCCGGTCTCGGAAAGCGGTTCAGCGACGAGGACGGAAGAGTTCTTCGGCCGGGCGCTCACGCCCCGGCTCCGGCTGCCGCGGGCACCTTCGCGCGGAGCTTCTCCACACAGCGGTCATAGGCCGCCAGGAGGTTCCTGATGGACTCGACGTCCACGTCTCCCATGTGGCCGATGCGGATGTTTGTCTCCTTGACCTTTCCGTAGCCAGAACCAGGCGTGATGCCCTCGTTCTTGATGACCTTGTTGAGCTCGACGGCACTGATCCCCTCGGGCGGATAGAGGGACGAAACCGTCGGCGAGTGAGCGCCATCCACGGGGAAGAAGCGGAACCCGCTCGTCTTCGTCCACTCTTCGATCACGGACAGCATCTCGTGGTGCCGGGCCCAGCGGTTCTCCAGCCCCTCGGCCAGGATGTGGTCGAGCTGGACGTCCATGGCGTAGAGCAGCGGAAGGCTCGGCGTCGTCGGGTTCTGCTTCTTCTTTCCGAACTCATGGACGTCGATGATGTCGAGGTAGAGGCCGCGGAACTTCTTGTTCCGGGCCGCCTCCAGAGCCTTCTCGGAGACGGAGAAGAGGGCGATGCCGGGCGGAAGCGCCAGAGCCTTCTGGGAGCCGCACACGGCGATGTCGATCCCCCACTCGTCGACCTCGACCTTCGTTCCGGCCAGGGACGTCACGACGTCGACGAAGATCAGGGCGTCGGAATTCTCCTTGATGACCTTGCAGATGGCGGCGATGTCGCTGATGGTGCCCGTCGAGGTCTCGTTGTGGACCACCGTGACGGCCGCGTACTTCTTGGCGAGGAGCTTGGCCTTAACGTCATCGGCCAGGATGGGCTTGCCCCAGTCGACCTTCAGGATGTCGGTCTCGAGGCCGAGCTTCTTGCTCATCTCGCCCCACTTGTCCGAGAACGCGCCATTGCAGCAGGCGAGGACGGGACCCTCCACGCACGAGACGAGGGCCGCTTCCCACACGCCGGTCGCCGAGGTGGCGAGGGTATGGGCGGCGCCCTTGGTCCGGAAGAGCTTCGGGAGGCGATCGAGGATCTTGCCGTACAGGTCCGAGAATGCCGCGGAGCGGTGCGACATCATCGGCCCGCCGAGTGCCGCCAGAACCTGGGGCCGAACCCAGACGGGGCCTGGGTTGAAGAACTTCACCTTGCCGGCAAAGCCGCTGGTCGAGTCGAATTGTTCGGTGCTCATACCCCGAATTCTAGTCCGGGGAGACTCCCACGGCCGGAGGCGACCAGACCAAAGTCCGGGGTGCGGCTAGTCAGCGAAAAGGTCGAGGATGTCCGTCAGGGAATCGACGAGGTAATCGGGCCGGGCGGACTCAAGCTCCTCGCGAGACGACGAGCCGGTCGGCAGGACGGCGACCGGCATGCCGACCGCCCGGGCGGTTTCGACATCGATCGGCATGTCCCCGACAAAGAGACTGGAAGAGGGCGGAACACCCATTGCGCCGAGCGCGGCGACGACCATGGCGGGATCCGGCTTGGGCGGAAACTCGGGAGTCGGCCCGGCAATGACACGAAACCTCGGGGCGAGACCGAGCTCTTCCAGAAGCTGGATGGAGAACTGCAGGGGCTTGTTCGACGCCACGGCCAGGGGAACGCCGCGGCTGGCGAGATCCCGGGTCACCTGCTCCGCCCCGGGCAAGAGTTCGGTCATCTCGGGTCCGCTCCGGGCATAGCTCTTCCGGAACATGTCCACACCCAGGGGAGCACGTTCGGGACCGAGAACCTTTCGCATGAGGGCTTCGAGACCATTCCCGACGAGCCGGCGGGTTTCTTCCCTGCCGATCGGCGGCTCGCCGAAAGCGGCGAGAACCTCGTTGAGCGAGAGATTGATGGCCGAGTAGGAATCGATCAGGGTGCCATCGAGGTCGAAGACACAACCCGAGAAGCGAGGCGAGCCGTTTCGCGGCTTCTCAGTCATTCCGGCACCGTCAGGACGACCTTTCCGATGTTCTCGTTTCGTTCCAGGATGGCGTGCGCAAGGGCCGTTTGACCGATCGGGATCACGGCGTGAACGACGGGGCGGAATCGCTCGGCCGCGAATCCGGGCAGGATGTCGGCGGAGAACCGCCGGATGATCTCGGCCTTTTCGGAAATAGAACGGGACCGAAGCGTGGACCCGATGATCCTCAGCCTCTTGGCCATGAGGGCCCGAAGGTCGAGCTCGGCCTTTGGGCCGCCCATCGTGGCGATCTGAACGAGCCTGCCGCCCCGGGAGAGGACCTGCACGTTCTGCGGGAAGAAGGACCCGCCGACGGGATCCAGAATCACGCCCACGGCATCCCGTCCCCATTCCGCCTCCAGGGCGGCGGCAAAGAGGCCATCCGGCGCGGCCAGGGCGAGATCGGCCCCGAGGGCTGAGAGCGCCTTCAGTTTGCCGGCCGACCGGACCGTCGCCGCCACGCGGCAGCCCCGGTCCTTGGCGATCTGGATGCCGGCGGTTCCCACACCCGAGGCCGCGGCGTGCAAGAGAATGCTCTCCCTGTCTTTCAATCCGGCTTCGAGGACCAAGTTGAGATAGGCGGTCAGCCAGACCTCCGGAATCGAGGCCGCCTCTGCAAACGACAGGTTCGCGGGCACCGGCATCAGATGCGATCGAGGAACGGCCACGCGCTCGGCGTATCCGCCGCCCGGCAGGAGAAAGAAGACCCGCTCTCCCGAGTCCTCCGCCACGCCGGCCGCCTCGAGTCCCAGGATCTCCGACTCTCCAGGCGGAGGCGGGTACTTGCCCGCGGCTTGCAAGAGGTCCGCCCGGTTCACGGCCGTCGCCCGCACCCGGACCAAGACCTCCCCCGGCCGGCAAGACGGATCGGGTACTTCGGTCCACTGGAAGTGACCGGGAGCCAGGCAGACGACCGCTCTCATGACAGTTCTTCTTCCTCTTTTCTCAGTTTAGCCCCGAGGACGTCTTTCCATCTCCGGGGAAACGCCGCTTAGAATTCGAAAGGCACCAGCACCATGAACGAGAGTTCCCGCCCGAGACGGCGACCGCTCACCGAGATCCGGCGCACGGTCAGCGAGTTCGCGACCGCGGTCGCCTCGCAGCCCGCGGCCTGGCCCCACCTCTTCACCGTCTACAGACAGCGGATCGCCGCGACGCAGGGAGCCGACCTGCCCGACGCTGTCTCGACCCTCGAGACCGAGCATCGGGGCCAGACTCAGAGATACCTTTTCACGGGACTCGAGAGCTTCGGCAAGGGCGGGATGAACGCCGTCTCGAAGGGCATCGAGATCCTCACGGGCCGGACGGTCATCCTGAGACGCCATCTCCCGTCCGAGAGCGCGGCTGAGGAAGAGGTTCGCTCCCGGCGGGACTTCATCGTCCAGGACCGGATGACGGTCCTCAGAAGGCACCCCATCATCCCCCGCTTCTGGGCCACCGGGGAGTTCGAGGGACAGAGGTGCGAGGTCTTCGATTTCGCGCCTGGGATCAGCCTGGCGAGCTTCGTCAATCAGAAGGGACTCACCTACGGCGACTTTCTCGACTTCGGCTACCACGCCGCCCGGGGGCTCTTCCACCTCCACCAGCAGGGCCTCATCCACGGAGACGTCAAGCCGGAGAACTTCTGCGTGGAGAAACGAGTCCACCCCGACGGCCGGTCTCGCCTGCGCGTTCAGCTGATCGACTTCGACATCGTCTCGACGGCCGAGGAGCAGATCCGGCAGTACTCCCTCGGCATCGCCCTCGAGGGCACTCTCCCCTACATGCCCCCGGAGAACTTCTGGCAGGACGTGCCCGAGGACGACCTCCTTGCGGAGAGGATGGTCTTCTCCAAGGACGTCTTCGCCCTCGGACTCACCCTCTACAGGATCGGCAGCGGACGGTTCCCCGAGAACTTCTACACCTCCGTCGAGTCGCTCCTGGCCAAGAAGGTGGAAGGGACGCCAGCGGAGCTCCGATTCCCCGGCTCCTGGCCCCGCGAGCTCATCCAGCTCGTCGAGCTGATGAGCGCGAGCGACTGGGCCATGCGCCCGGCCCTGCGCTATGTCATCCAGGTGTTCAGGCGTTTCCGGGATCTGACCACCGAGGAGGAGCGCGAGGTCCACCTGACGTTCCCGGAGGCGCCCGACACGGAATCGGCCACCGCCGCGATGGCGCCGCTCGAGGGCGAGCACGTCGGCCCCTACCTCGTCATCAACCAGAACTTCTATCCGCGCTCCGGATCCGATGGCCAGACGCTGCCGCTCGCGGCTCTCAGAGACCGGTTTGGAAGAAACCTCATCGGCGTACCCTTCGCCTTCCGGACGGAAGAGGAGGAAAAGGCGTTCTACGAGGAGCGCAACGATGCCCTCAAGAAGCTCAACACCCTCAGGCTGAAGCACCCCGAGCACTTCCCGGGCAGCTTCCGGGACCTCGTGAGGGAGCACCGCGGAGGGCAGTACCTCGTCTGGATCATTCGCCCCCTGCTCGAAAACGCCAAGCCGCTCCCCCAGTTCCTCGAGGAGGAGAACCCGAACGCGACGCCAAAAGAGCGGCTCCAGATTCTGCGCAAGACCGCCGAGGCCCTGGCCTTGCTCGAGGAGGCCGGGTTCCACCTGCCCCAGCTGACGCCGGATCTCATCTTCTTCATCCCGCTCGCCAACGACGTCCCCGGGGTCTCTCTGACTCGCGGGGCCATCACCCGGCCCGTGACGAGGATGTTCGACGTCCTGTCGAGACGCCCGGAAAACCGCTTCCGGCAGGAACTGATGGGCACAGCCTCGGTGAGACGAGGAGCCATGGGAACCAAGGACCCCACGGTCCCGGGCTTCCTCCAGATCGCGGAAGACATCCGCGTCCTGAGGGACCTCTCGATCGGCGAGACGATCATGTTTCTCGCCATTCGCGAGGCCACGACCTGGCGGGAGCGCCTGAGCATCATCTTGATGCTCGAGATGCAGCAAGGCTGAGACCGAAAGAGGGAGGCCGCGGAGAGCGCAAAAGCCCGCTGCTCACGTCTCGCTCTCTCAAAAAGAGACCACGGCGTCGCCAGATCTATAGAATCAGTGCGTGCCCAGCCGAAAGGCGATGTCCCGCTGCTCTGAAGAGCCATGCGTCTACAGGGATCTCTTCGACGCCGTCGAGGACATCCTGTACGTGCGGGATCTCGACGGCGTCATCCTGGAGATCAACGAGGCAGGAGCAAGGTTTCTCGGAAAGCCGAAGGAGAAGATCATCGGAACGACGTTCCATGGAGCCCCCGTGGACGACAGGGCGATGAGCCTGATGGAGACGAATCTGGCCCTCTTGGAAAACGGCACGGACCGTTCGACCGTCAAGCTCACCGGTGCCGATGGCGCCGAGCACGTCTTCGAGTGCCGCGCCACCCTGATGCTCGACCCCCGGACTCGCACTCCGGCGGGGGCGTTCGGAGTGATGCGAGAGATCACGATGACCCTCATCGAAGAGCAGAGGGCGAGGCTCCGGCCCGCCTTCGAGGGGAACGCGCCCTCGTGGCTCGCGGATCCCCCGGCCTCGGCCGCATCGGACGTCGCGACCTGCGAGCTCCCCGGACTCCGAGAGGCGAAGGAGCCTCGAAAGGGGGGCGTGAGGCCGTGACCGAACAGAGAAACGACGCCGGCTTTCTCGCCCCGCTCTCCAACGCGCAGAGCTTCGAGGCCCTGCGCCGGCTCCACGGTGTCATGATGGTCGAGGAGAAGTGGACCGACTGGGAGGCGACCGGGTTCTCCTGGTGGCCGGGCCGGCTGAGGCAGAGGCTTCACATCGAAGAGGTGGACTGGCGGGGATACCAGGCCCGGCGCCTGGTGGCGGAGACGGACCTCTACTCCGGAAGTCCCGGCGCGGCCGCGCTTGAGGGATTCTGCGAGCTCTCGCGCTTTCCCCCGCTCAGTCATTTCGTGGTCGATCAGGACGCGAAGCGGACGGCTCTCAGGGCGCATCTCTTGCTCGCCGAGGCATGGGAGGCCGAGATGGTCGCCCGTTTCTCGGTCGTGGCGATCTTGCAGGCGACCTTCGCGGAGCTCGGGGGCGAGGGCCTCGCCTCGCGCTTCGGTCTTGCGCTCGCCACGAGCCAGCACCCCGAGAGCGGCGAGAGAGAACACCCGGACGGTCTCCTGAGCCTGGCCGCGGCCGAGATCGTGCCCGCCGGCCGGGACGGATCGGCCTGGAACACTCCGGAGGTCTTCGAGGAGGTCTCCGAGATCCTCGTGGATGCGGACGCCCGGGTGACATCGACGCGAGCCGGGCTCCTCTCGGCACGCCTCCCCTCGCCCGAGCCCGGGGGCGACCGCTACGCGCCCCGTTCCTCGGCTCTCCTGCAGATCCAGTTCGAGGCGAACCACCCGGAGCTCGCGAACGGAGCCTGCCTGAGACTCTTCCTGCCTCACCACCTCACGGAGGCGGCGGGATCGCCCGCACTGACCGCCCTCACCTTGAACTCGCGAGAGATCGAGGGGGTGGACGCTCCCGCCTTCGGCTTCGGGGCCTGGTGCCTGGAGCACTCGATTCCCGAGGTCATCGAGTTCGCGGTGAAGCCTTCGCCCGCGCGGCTCTGCCACGTGGTCTTCATCCCGAACTATCTCCACGGCGAGAGCATCTTGCCCCTCCTTCTCGAGGACGAGATCCTCAGGTCGGCCTGGGCGCTGGATGTCCTCGGGGAAACCCGGAAGTAGGACTCCGAAACTGCCAGCGCCCGCGGCCCCCGCCTTGCGCTACTCTGTCCGGCATGCCACTCGTGATCGACTTCGACCTGGTTCGTGACGCCGCAATCCAGAAGACCAAGGTGAAGGAGCTCTGCGACACCGCGGAAGAGATCTACGAGGACGGCTTCTACCCGATGATGGAGGTTGTCAGACCCTGGTCGCGTCACAATCCCGTGCTCCAGGGCGAGCTCGCGTGCCCCCGGGCGATCCGGTGGTTCCTGGAGCGGGAGCTGACAAAGCTCGCGCAATCGAAGGCCAAGGTCTCGGTGGGAGCCTCGCGGCCCGTCCTCGGCTTTGATGATCCCGCTCTTTTCTCGGCCCTCGACGAGCGTGAGTGGGACCTGCGGAAAAAGAAGCTCATCCTGTTTCGTCCGGAGAGAATCGCGCTCTCGCTCAACCGTCTCGAGCACTACACGGGGAGCAAGCCCGAGTGGTTCCAGCGCTTCGTCCTCTTCACGAACTACACGATGCACGTGGAGGTGTTCCTCAACGCTTTTCCGGATGCGCTCAGGCCCCGGCAGAACGGCGTGCAGATGCCGGCCTACCATCACGTGATGCCCGGCAACACGGGCGTCACGCTCCTCAATATCGGGGTCGGACCCGCCAACGCGAAGACGATCACGGACCACCTCGCGGTGCTCCGGCCGGACGCGATGATCATGGTCGGCCACTGCGGGGGGGTCAGAAACCACCAGGAGATCGGGGATCTCGTCATTGCGACGGCCTTCATGAGGGGCGACCGCGTGATGGACGAGATCCTGCCGAGGAGCGTGCCGGTCGCCTCGAATCACCACCTGAATTCCGGCCTGATCGCCGCGCTCGACCGCCGCGATGCCCCCTACCGGATCGGGACGGTCTACACGACCGGCAACCGGAACTGGGAGTTCGACCCGAAGGACACGATCGAGGAGATGGCCCTCTGCCGGGCCGTCGCCATCGACATGGAGTCCGCCACCATCGCGGCGAACGGGTTCAGATACCGGATCCCCTTCGCGGCGCTCCTCTCCGTCAGCGACAAACCGCTTCACGGCAAGCCGAAGCTCTCGGCGGAGGCCCAGCTCTTCTACAAGGCGAGCCGGGAGCAGCACCTGGCCACGGCCATCGAGGCGATCGAGAAGATCCGGGTCCAGTTCCCCGACGGCCTTCCGACCGGAGACATCCGGTCGATCGATGAACCGCTCCTCGGCAACCGCTGAGGCGGGCGGTCCGCTAAGATTACGGCCGATTTCCGCAGGGCCCCGCGCGACGGGGCCGGCAAGGAAGGAACCCGCATGAAAAAGGTCGTTCTCCTCCGGCATGGCGAGAGCCAGTGGAATCTCGAGAACCGGTTCACGGGCTGGACCGATGTCGACCTGACCCCGAAGGGAGTCGAGGAAGCCAAGACAGCCGCCCGGCTCCTGACCGAAGCCGGATTGACGTTCGATGTGGCCTACACCTCCGTCCTGAAGAGGGCCATCCGGACCCTCTGGCTGACGCTCGATGGGATGGATCTCATGTGGATCCCCGTCATCAGGAACTGGAGGCTGAACGAGCGCCACTATGGAGCCCTCCAGGGGCTCAACAAGGCCGAGACGGCCGCCAAGTTCGGCGACGCCCAGGTGAAGCTCTGGCGCAGGAGCTATGCCGTTCCGCCCCCGGCGCTGACGCCCGAGGACGAGCGGTACCCGGGCAAGGACCGGCGCTACAGCGGGCTCTCGCCCGAAGAAATGCCCCTGACCGAGTCCCTGAAGGACACGGTCGCCCGCTTCGTTCCCTACTGGGAAACTGTCATCGCGCCGGCCGTCAAGGCCGGGGAGCGCGTCCTGATCGCCGCCCACGGCAACAGCCTGCGGGCGCTGGTCAAGCACCTCGACGGCCTGTCGGAAGAGGCCATCATCGAGCTCAACATCCCCACCGCCATCCCGCTGGTCTACGAGCTGGACAACGACCTGAAACCCCTGAAGAACTACTACCTCGGCGATCCAGAGGCCGCCAAGAAGGCGGCGGAGGCGGTCGCCAAGCAGGCAGCGGCAAAGGCGTAGCGCCGCTCCGCCAGGCCCTGAAGGCCCGTCTCTACAGGGAGAGGGCTTTGCCTGGCGGCCCCTATCGCCCAGAAGCCGCTCTCTACCAGGGGAGGGGCAACGCCAAGGACGCGGGGTGAGATCCCCCAGAAGCACTCGAGGCGGCCTTTTGGCCGCCTCGAGGTCTTCTTACCGGGAATGGTTGGGCTTCAGCCCTTCATCTTCTTGGCGGCCTCGGTCATGGCCGGGACGATCTGGAAGAGATCGCCGACGACGCCGTAGGTGGCGACCTTGAAGATCGGGGCTTCGGGGTCCTTGTTGATGGCCACGATGACCTTCGAGGAACCCATGCCCGCCAGGTGCTGGATGGCGCCGGAAACGCCGCACGCCACGTAGAGCGACGGGGAGACGACCTTGCCGGTCTGGCCCACCTGGTGAGAGTGGTCGATCCAGCCCGCGTCGACCGCCGCGCGAGAGGCGCCGAGGGCCGCGCCGAGTTCCTTGCAGAGCCCGCGCAGGATCGGCCAGCTCTCGGGTCCCTTGATGCCGCGTCCGCCGGTGACGATCTTGTCGGCCTCGGCCACGTCGAGCTCGCCCGCTTCCGAGGTCTCGAGCTTCACGACCTTCGCCCGGATCTTCAGACCGGCGAGGTCGAGATTCACGATTTCACCCGCTCCCGGAGCGTCCTTCGACGCCGGGAAGACGTTCGGGCGGGGGGTTGCGATCTGCAGGGCGGCACCGGCGGCGGGGGCCACCGTGGCGCGCGCCTTGCCGGAGTAGACCGAGCGGTTCCCGACGAGGTTTCCGCCCTCGATGTCCAGAGCCATCACGTCCGAGAGCATGCCGGCCTTCTTGCGGGCGGCAAAGCGCGGAGCGACGTCCTTGCCCATGGTCGTCGCGGAAACGAGGACGACATTCGGGGAGAACGCCTTGGCGGCGGCGTCGAGCGCGGCCACGTAGCCCTCGCAAGAATAGAGAGCGAGATCGGCGTGGTCGGCCACGAAGACCTTGGCCGCGCCATAGGCCGAAAGCTCACCGGTGAGCCCGGCAATGCCCGAGCCGGCCACGACGGCGGCGACGGAGCCGCCACTCTTCTTCGCCAGGTTCCGGCCAAGGGTCAGAGCCTCCAGGGAGGCCTTGCGAATCTTTCCATCACGCTGTTCGATGAAAACGAGAACGTTCGCCATGGATACTCTTCCTTCCTGATCCCTGAAAACCTACAGAACCTTCGCTTCGTCGCGGAGCAGGCGGAGGAGCTCCTCCGCGGCCTTGGCGGGGTCGTCCGCCGGCACGAGCTTGACGGCCTGACGGGCCGGGGGCAGCTCGAGCTTGGTCCAGCGCACGGGCGACTTGTCCCCGCTCATCGCGGCGGCATCCACACCCACCTCGGCGGGCTTCTTCACCGCGATCTGCTTCTTCTTGGCGGCCATGATGCCCTTGAGGGAGGCGTAGCGCGGCTCGTTGAGCCCCTTCTGCGCGCCGATCACGGCCGGCAGCGGGCACTCGACGACTTCCTTGGCCCCCTCGATCTCTCTCCAGGCAGTGACCGCACCGGCCTTCCACTCGATCTTCGTCACGAGGTTCACGTGCGGCAGGTCGAGGAACTCGGCCACCATCGGCACCATCACCTGGGCGTCGGTGCCAACGCCCTTGTTGCCGAGCCACACGACGTCGTACTTGAGCGTCTTGATCGCGCCCGCAAGCATCTGGGCCACGCCGAGGGAGTCAACATCCGCGATCCCTTCGGAGGCGATGCGGATCGCTTCGTCCGCTCCGCGCGCCAGGCACTCACGCAGACCGACATCGGCTCGAGCCGGACCGTACGTGACCACCGTGACCGTTCCCCCCTTGGCTTCCTTGGCCTTGATGGCCTCCTCCAGGGCGAACTCGTCATAGGGCGACACGATCCACTTGACGTCAGCCTCGTCGATCGACTTCCCATCGGAGCCGATCTTGATCTTGGTTTCTGTATCCGGAACGTACGCTATGCAGACGACGTGATTCATCTCTGCTCCCTCTAGAAATTGACGCGAGACCCCGGACGGGGCCCGTGAATCAAACTACCACGCTCCCGGGACGTCCGGCACAAAAAACCGTAGGAACCTCTCAGAACGCCCGCAAATCCCTCCATTCCATTGATTTCCCCTATTTACTCCAATTTCTCTCTTTTCCCCGCACCCTTGACTTACGTCTTTTTTGCGACTAGCGTTAGTCAGGCGCAAATACGGATTCGTGCTCGAGGGGGGAAAGGATCATGGAGGCTCTTCAGATGGTGGGGGCGAGGGAAGCAGGAGGAACGGGAAAAGCTGGCGAACGCGGCACGGCCGAGATCGCGGGAATGACCTCATCGGGGTGGCCAGGAGGGACGCCAGGCACGGCGGTGGTCGCACGGTTGAGGGCGGCTCTTCCAGACTCCCTCTCTTCCTTTCTTTCCCGGGGAACGGACCTCTTGCAGCGCAACCGGTACACCCGGTCAACCGTCTTGCCGACAAGGATTCCGGGGTTTGACGAAGTGCTGGGGGGCGGTTTGCCGAAGGGAGAGGTCGTCGAGATCACCGGCTCTCGTTCCTCGGGCCGTTTTTCGCTCGTCCTGTCGCTTCTGGCCGCCGTGACGAGCCAGGGGAATTCCGCGGTTTTCATCGACTTGGGGGACAGTCTCGACCCGCGAGCCGTCCGGGCGGAGGGAGGGGATCCGTCCCGGCTCCTCTGGGTGCGGCCCCGGAAGTTCCGGGAGGCCCTGGTGGCGGCGGAGATCGTGGCGGCGACGGGGTTTTCGCTCGTCGTTCTCGACCTGGGGGTGGATCCGATCCGGCGCGGGCCCTTCCGGGAAGCGGCTCCCTGGCTCCGGCTGGCCCGGACGGTCCGGACGCACGACACGGCCTTCGTGATCCTCGGCGCCACGAGGGTGAGTGGACCGGCGGCGCGTCATGTCCTGTCGCTTGCGCGCCCCCGCTCGTTCTGGAAGATCGAGGCTCCTGCTCCCCCGCTCCTCGAGGGGCTGGCAACCGGTCTACTGGTCGAGAAGCACCCCGGGTCAGGGCCCGGGCTCTACCGGCGGATCCGCTTCCAGGTCCCCGAAGCTCTGACCCGGCCGGAGCGTCTCGAGCATGAGGAGCGTGGACGGGCGGCCGGCTCCGTTCCCGCGGTGGCGGCGGAGGCGCCGGTGCTTCGCAACCCGGAAAGCGCAGAGGGCGGAGCCCCGTCGAAAGCCGCGGCCGCCGTTCACCGGCGGGCAGTGGGGGCGTAAGGAGGGATCCCGTGGCGCCGCGCATCGCGTGTCTCTTTGTCCCGCTCTTTCCCCTGGCGGCGCGTTTACGCAGTGAGCCTGAGTTGCGCGACGAGGCCGTCGTCATCGTGGAGGGCAATGGCACGGCGGCCCACGTCGTGGCGGCCTCGAAAAAGAGCCGCAAGGCCGGGATCCAGCCGGGCATGACGCTCCCCCAGGCAAGGGCGCTCTTACCAAAGCTGGTGGCGCGCAGCCGGGACGCCGCCTGCGAGCGGGCCGCGGAGGAAGTTCTGACCGAGGTCGCGGGCCGCTTCACCCCCCGCTGGGAAGACGCGGGGCAGGGAGTGGTTTACCTGGAACTCGGGCAGGCGGGGAAAGAGGACGTGAAAAAACGGGAGAAGCTCCTGGGAAGCGACCTCATTGCCTGTTGCGAGAAGGAGAGCCTGCCGGCGCGCTGTGGCATCGCCGCGAACAAGCTGGCGGCGCGGGTGGCGGCGGGACTCCCGGAGTCTCCCACGGTCATTCCAGCGGGCGAGGAGCCGGCGTTTCTGGCACCGCTCCCGCTCGACCGGCTGAGTCCGGAGATCGAGATCTCGGCGGTGCTTTCCCGCTGGGGGCTCTCGTCGATCGGAGACTTCGCGAAGCTCCCCGCCGCCGAGGTCGTGGCCCGTCTCGGGGAACCCGGCCGGGCGCTGCACGAATCGGCCCGGGGTATCGGCAGTCAGCCCTTTTTCCCCTCCGTGCCCCCGCCGCTCTTCTCCGAGGGGTTCGACATCGATTGGCCCGTCGTGACTCTCGAACCGTTCCTCGAGTTCGTCGAGGCTGCTCTCGAAAGGCTCTTGAAGCGCCTCAAGGCCGAGGCCCGAAGCTGCCGGGAGCTCGCCCTGGAAATGAGGCTCGACCCCTCTGGCAGCGACGCGCGGGCGCTGTCGCTCCCGGCCCCCACACAGGATCTGAAGACACTGAAAACCCTCGTGAAGCTCGAGCTCGAGGCCCGTCCGCCGAAGGCCCCGATCATCGGGTTCACCCTGTCTGCTCATCCGGACCGGCCCCGGATGGGGCAGCTGACGCTCTTCGGCCCGGTGGAGATCTCTCCCGACCAGCTCGCGACGGCTCTCGCGCGGCTGGCCGTCCTCGTGGGAGAGGGCCGGATCGGCTCCCCGGATCTCTTCAACGGCCACCTTCCCGAAGGCTTCGTCACCGAGGCGTACGACCCGCCGCCGGCCCCCCTCAGGCCCACTCCGGCCCGGAGCCGGGGACTTCTCTCCGCACGCGTTCTGCGCCCTCCCGTGGAGCTGGAAGTGTTAACGCAGGAAAAACCGGGCGGCTTCCGGCTGCTCTCGATCAAGCCACTTCCCGACAGCAAAGCCCTGCACACGGACACGACACCCCGGGAAACTGTCAAGCCGCCAGACGCCAAGGCCCTCGACGCGTTACGCGGCACGGTGCTCGTCGCCTCGGGCCCCTGGCACCTCGAGGACGGCTGGTGGAGCGACCAGCCCGTCCGGCGGGCCTACTGGGACCTCGAGATATCGGGCGGGACTCTCTGCCGGATCTTTCGAGACGAGACGAACGGCTGCTGGTTCGCGGATGGGATCTATGACTGAGACGTCGAGTTCCTTCCCGGTGTCGCCTCCCGTCCAGGGGGAACGGCCTCGTGGGATTCGACACCTCGGACCTCGTGGGATTCAACACCACGAGCCTCGCAGGATCCAACGCCACGGGGAAGCTCTGGTAGCCCCCTCTTTTGTAAAGAGGGGGTTGGGGGAGTTAGAGCCCGCCCGCGAGCCTCACCCACACCGCCGGGCCGCGCTCCTCTTCCTGACACACGCCACCAACCCAGCAGAGATTGACGTCAACCTCGCAGAGGCGCTGCTTCGTAGCCCGGCGATTCATCGCCGGGCGTTCGCACGCTTTTCTCCGAACCCCAAAAAAAAGAGGGCGCGAGGGAACCAAAGTCCAGCCCGGTCTTCCATTCGAGCTCTAACTCCCCCAACCCCCTCTTTACAAAAGAGGGGGCTTTTCGGGCCGCTCCTGATTCACACCCCGCGGCTTTTCGGGCCGTTCCAGATCCACGCCCGTGGCTTTTCGGGCCGCCACAGATCCACGCCCGTAGCTTTTCGGGCCGCCACAGATCCACACCCCACGGCTTTTCGAGCCGCCACAGATCCACGCCCCGCAGCTTTTCGGGCAGACGGAATCTATGACTGAGACGTCGAGGTCCTCTCCGCTGCCGCCTCCCATCCAGGGAAAACGGGCTGGTGGGATTCAACACCACGGGCCTCGCAGGATTCAACGCCACGGGGAAGCTCTGGTAGCCCCCTCTTTTGTAAAGAGGGGGTTGGGGGAGTTAGAGCCCGCCCGCGAGCCCCACCCGCACCGCCGGGCCACGCTCCTCTTCCTGACACACGCCACCAACCCAGCAGAGACCGACGTCAGCCTCGTAGAGGCGCTGCTTCGTAGCCCGGCGATTCATCGCCGGGCGTTCGCACGCTTTTCTCCGAACCCCAAAGAGAAAGGGGGAGCGAGGGAACCAAAGTCCAGCCCGGCCTTCCATTCGAGCTCTAACTCCCCCAACCCCCTCTTTACAAAAGAGGGGGCTTTTCGAGCCGCTCCTGATTCACGCCCCGTGGCTTTTCGGGCCGTTCCAGATTCACACCCCGCGGCTTTTCGAGCCGCTCCTGATCCACAGCCCGTGGCTTTTCGGGCCGTTCACATCCCGGGGGCTTACCCCTCATGACTGAGCGCTTCCCTCCCACCCGCGACCTCTTCATGCCGGGAGACGCGACGAAGATCATCGGCCCCGGCGCCCGCAAGGAGAAGCTGCGCAACCGCTCCTTCTCGCCCTCCGCACCCGCACCGGGAGCGCGGTATGTGGAACTGCACGCCGCCTCTGCCTTCTCCTTTCTCGATGGAGCCTCCGAGCCCGAGGACATCGTGGAAGCCGCCGCCGCCCTTGGTCTCCCCGCGGTCGCCCTCATCGACACGAACGGCGTCTACGGCGCCCCGCGCTTCTACAAGGCGGCGAAGAAGGCCGGGATCAGGGCTCTCGTCGGCGCGGAAGTCGTCCTGGACCCTTCTCCTTACATCCCTGCCGCTGCCGACACGCAGAAGCGCGGCCCGCTCGGCATCGTTCCGCCTCCCCCGCCGCCGGGTCTCCCCCCCGCCCGCGTGACGCTCCTCGTCGAGAGCCAGCGCGGCTACCGCAACCTCTGCCGGCTCCTGACCCAGGGCGCCCTCGGCAAGCCCAAGGGCGAGGCCGCCGTCACCTGGCACGACATCGCCCACCACTCCGACGGGCTCCACCTCCTGACCGGCAGCGACGAGGGCCCCGTCGCGCGCACCCTCGCCCAGGAGGGGATCGACTCGGCCCGGCGTCTTCTCGAGCGGCTCTCCGCCCTCTTCCCCGATCGCTGTCACGTGGAACTCCAGCGGCACAACCGTCGCGACGAGGAGCACCGCAACCAGGCCCTCGTCTCCCTCGCCCGCTCGCTCAAGCTCCCCCTGCTCGCGACGAACGGCGTCCGGTACGCACGGCGGGAAAAGCGGCCGCTCTTCGACATCCTGACCTGCATCCGGAACCACACGACGCTCGACGCCGCTGGGACCCTGCTCGACATCAACCGCGAACGCCACATGAAGAACGCCTCCGAGATGGCGCTCCTCTTCGCCGACCTCCCCGAGGCCGTCGTCCATGGCGTCGAGCTTTCCGAGAGGCTCGACTTCACGCTCGCCAACCTCGGCTACCGCTTCCCCGAGTACCCGCTCCCGCCCGGAGACACCGCCGCTTCCCTCCTGCGCCGCCTCACGTGGGAAGCCGCGATGAGCCGCTTCCGCCCGCTTTCGGCCAAGGCCCAGGCACAGATCAACAAGGAACTCGCCCTCATCGAGAAGCTCGACCTCGCCGGCTACTTCCTCATCGTCTGGGACATCATCCAGTTCTGCAAGAGGAACGGGATCCTCGCGCAGGGACGCGGCTCGGCCGCCAACAGCGCGGTCTGCTACGCCCTCTCCATCACGGCCGTCGATCCGGTCAAGATGGACCTCCTCTTCGAACGCTTCCTCTCCGAGGAGCGGGGCGAGTGGCCCGATATCGACCTCGATCTCCCCTCCGGCGATGCCCGGGAGAGCGTCATCCAGTACGTCTACCGGCGCTACGGCTCGCACGGTGCCGGGATGACGGCCAACGTCATCACGTATCGCGACCGCTCCGCCGCCCGCGAGGTCGCCAAGTCTCTCGGCTTCTCCGCCGAGCAGGTCGACCGGCTCGCCAAGCACCTCGGCAAGTGGAGCTTCGGCGAGTTCCGCGACGGGTTGCGGAAGTTCCCGGAAGAGATGCGGGCCGCCGGATTCGACCCCGAAGACCTCCGAATCCGGCACTTCGAGACCTTCTGGAAGGAGATCCAGAACCTCCCCCGCCACCTCGGCCAGCACTCGGGCGGGATGGTCATCGCCATGGGGCGGCTCGACGAGGTCGTCCCGCTCGAACCCGCGGCGATGCCGGGCCGCAACGTCATCCAGTGGGACAAGGACGACTGCGCCGACCTAGGGATCGTCAAGGTCGACCTCCTCGGGCTCGGGATGCTCGGGGCGATCGCCGAGATGATCCCGACGATCCGGGAGCACGAGAAGGTCGACGTCGACCTCGCTCATCTCCGCATGGACGACCCGAAGGTCTTCCAGATGCTCAACGAGGCCGACACGGTGGGCGTCTTCCAGGTGGAAAGCCGTGCGCAGATGGCGTCGCTCCCCAGAAACGCGCCGAGGAACTTCTACGACCTCGTCATCCAGGTGGCCATCATCCGGCCCGGGCCCATCGTCGGCGGGATGGTCCACCCCTTCTTCGACCGCCGCCAGGGACGCGCCCCGGTCGAGTACCCGCACCCCTCGCTCGAACCCATCCTGGCCCGGACGCTCGGCGTCCCGCTCTTTCAGGAACAGCTCCTGAAGATCGCCATGGTCGCGGCGGGCTTCACCGGGGGCGAGGCGGAGGAGCTGCGGCGCGCGATGGGCTTCAAGCGTTCCTCCGAGCGGATGGCCGTCATCGAGAAGCGGCTGCGCGACGGGATGACGAACCGCGGCATCACGGGCGAGGCGCAGGAACAGATCGTCAAGTCGATCACCTCCTTCGCGCTCTACGGATTTCCGGAGTCCCACGCGGCGAGCTTCGCCCTCATCGCCTACGCGAGCTGCTACCTGAAGGCCCACCACCCCGCGGCGTTCCTGAAAGGGCTCCTCAATGCCTGGCCGATGGGCTTCTACCACCCGGCAACTCTCGTCAAGGACTCCCAGCGGCACGGCGTGACAGTCCTACCGATCGACGTCTCCCACTCGGGCTGGATGTGCCGGATCGAGAAGGGAGCCGTGCGGCTCGGAATGAGGTTCTTGAAAGGCCTCCGGCAGGCCGCCGGGGAGCGAATCGCGAGGGAAGCTTCGTTCCGTCCCTTCGGAAGCACGCAAGAACTGGCGCGGCGCTGTGAACTCCACGAGGACGAACTCTCGGCCCTCGCCTTCTCCGGAGCGCTCGGATCCCTCGGCCTGACGCGGCGTGAGTCGCTCTGGCAGGTGGCGGCGGTTTCCCGGCACCAGGGACCGCTCTTCGATTCCTCGGACGAGGAGATGGCGCCGTCCCCGCTCCCGGAGATGTCGTCCTTCGAGGAGACGGTCGCGGACTACACCTCCTCCGAGATCACGGCGGGACCGCATCTGATCGCCTACTACCGGAGGCAGTTCCGGGAGAAATCGATCTTCTCCGCGGAGGAGCTGACACGGCTCCCGGACGGCATGCGGGTCCGGACGGGAGGGGCGGTCGTCGTGAGGCAGCGGCCCGGGACAGCGAAAGGGTTCGTCTTTCTCTCACTCGAGGACGAGACGGGAATGGCCCAGGCGATCGTGAAGCCCGACATCTTTCGCGAGAACCGGGCGCTCATCGTCGGGTCGCCAGGCCTCATCGTGGAGGGGCGGCTGCAGAAGACCGACGGGACGCTTTCCGTGAGGGCGGAGAAGTTCTGGCGGCTGCCGGACCTGCCACAGATCCCGAGTCACGACTTCAGATGAAAGGAGAACCCCATGATTCCAGAGCCCAGTTCGTATAGTGTTCCGGCGATGTCGAGCCAGCCTCTGCGCCGCCGCGCGACCTACCAGGACATCCTGGACCTGCCAGACAACGTGACCGGTCAGCTCGTCGATGGCGAGTTGATCGCGTCGCCGCAACCGGTCATCCGGCACCAATGGAGTGCTTCCGCGCTGGGCGGCGACCTTTTCAACCCATTCCATCGCGGCCGGGGTGGCCCTGGGGGCTGGTGGATCATCGATGAGCCCGAGCTTCACCTCGAAGAAGACATCCTCGTGCCGGATATCGGCGGCTGGCGAAAAGAGAAGCTCCCGATCCTCCCGGACGAGCCGTACTTCACGCTCGCTCCCGACTGGGTCTGTGAGGTTCTCTCCCCTTCGACGGCCCGCATCGACCGGATCAAGAAGCTCCCGATTTACGCACGCGAAGGTGTCAGCCACGTCTGGCTGATCGATCCCGATCTTCAGACTCTCGAGGTCTTCAGGCTCGAGGGTCAGCGCTGGCTGCTGCTCCTGACGGCGGGAGGAGACGAGGTCGTGAGGGCCGAGCCGTTCGATGCCATCGAGTTGGAACTGGCGGGACTCTGGATCCAGCCGGCGGCGGCCGAACCGGACCGCCGCTGACGACTCCCGGCGGGGTCTCGCGCGGCCGTCGGTTCGATCCCGTGGCGAGCAAAGACCGGCCGCCGTTCCGGTCGCGGGGAGGTCATCACCCGAAGACCATCACGCAGGGCCTCGTTCACCAGGTCCACCCCTGTTCTTGTGGGAAGACTGGACCAGTCCGACTTCGCGGCAATCTTGATGACCCGGGTACTGCTTGCCGGGCTGGGAGTAGTTCAACACTCGGCGAGGCAGGAGAACGCGTCTCTCCTTGCGTGCATCATGTCAAATATATAAGATAGGCGAGCTGATGGTCGTGCCCGCCGAAAACGCCCCGCCCCGGCACCGGCAGCTCAGGCAGTGGGTCGCGGATCACCTGCGAGCGGAGATCCTCGAAGGAAAGCGAAAGCCCGGCGACTGGCTCCGGCAGGAGCAACTCGCCCGCGAGCTGGACGTCAGCCAAACACCTGTCCGAGAAGCGCTCAAACAGCTCGTGGCGGATGGGCTCCTGGAACACGTCCCCTACCGGGGCATCCAGGTCGTCCGGTTCTCGGTCGAGGACGTCGAGGACCTCTACGAGAGTCGCTCGGTCCTGGAAGCGATGGCGGCGCGCCACGCCGCGACCGCGATCACCGCGGAGGAACTGAAGCTCCTGGCATCGCTTCACTCCCGGATGCTCGAGTGCGAGATGCCGTCCCAGCTGAAGGCCTACCGCGACCTCAACCGGCGTTTCCACGAGACCATCATCACGGCGTCGCGCCGGAGCTTCCTCACGCGCACCTTGAGCCAGCTCTGGACGGCGTTCCCGACCATGCTCTGGAGCAACGTCCCCCACATCGCCCTCAAGTCCATCCCCGAGCGGGACGAGCCGGATAACGCCGAACACGCCGAGATCGTCGCGGCCCTGCAGGCCCGCGATCCGGACCGCGCCGCGCGAGCCGCCAGAAGCCACATCGAGAGTGCGGGCCGGACCCTCCTGGCGGCGATGAAAGCCCGTCCATGAACAGCTCGCAGGGTTTCCGCCACCCGGCGGATCCGCAATGCGGCATCCCATCCCCTTCATCCGGACGGCTGACCGTCAGCGGGACCGCCGCGCGGCGGCCCGTGCCATTCCCGGTCTCTAACGGTCATCGGGCGCCACAAGCCCGTCATTCCCAGCCCCGAGGAGGAGAAATGTCAAAGAAGATCCTGATTCCCATATGTGCTGCTGTGTTCATCCTGCTCGGTCTCCCCGCGACCCTCTGGGCCCAGGGTTCGGTCACGGGGCGAATCGAGGGAGTCGTCAAGGACAACACCGGCGCCGCGTTGCCCGGGGTCGCCGTCACGGCGTCCTCGGATGCCCTGGTCATGCGGAAGACGACAACCGTCACAGACAGTCGCGGCGCCTACCGCTTCCCGGCGCTCCCTCCAGGGAAGTACACGGTGGAGGCAATGCTGACGGGATTCGAGACCGCACGCCGGGAAGGCGTGAAGGTCATCCTCTCGCAGGCCATCGCCGTCGACCTCGTGCTGGACGTCTCGAAGGTCTCGGCCACCGTCACGGTGACGGGCGAGGCGCCTCTCGTCAGCGTCGTCTCCAATAGCGTCTCGGCGAACTTCGGCCAGGACTACCTGGAAAAGCAGGCGGTCCCCCGTAACTACTACCAGGTGATCACGAGCGCTCCCGGCGTCAACGCCGACGCCCTCTCGTCGAGCGGCAGCGCGATCCTCGCCTACGGCGCCACGACGGAGGGACAGAATGCCTACACCCTCGATGGCGTCAACATCGCCGACACCGGCTCCGGTCAGCACTGGCTCCTCCCCAGCATCCAGTGGATGGAGGAAATCCAGATCATGGGCCTCGGGGCCAATGCCGAGTTCGGCGGGTACACCGGCGGCATCATCAACGGCGTCACGAAGTCTGGCGGGAACGAGTTCAAGGGAGGATTCGAGGTCTACTACGAGCCCGAATCCTGGGTCTCGGACAACACCGACGGGGACACTCAGGAGACGTTCAAGTTCGAGGACTACTCCCTGAGCCTCGGAGGGCCGATCGTCAGGGACAAGCTCTGGTTCTTCGCCAGCGCCGAGTACTGGCACCAGGTCTCGACCCCCGTCGGCGCCGCCGGCACCTCCGACCGGAAGATCCCCCGGTTCCTGGGAAAAGTGACGTACCAGATGAACGAGAAGAACCGCGTCTTCGTGATGGGCGAATACGATGCCGTGACCAACGACCGGCGCGGAATCAGCACCTACACGCTCCCCACCGGCGCGCAGAAGCAGGACGGCCCGGGCTTCAACTTCTCCCTGAACTGGGAGTCCCTCGTCTCCTCGTCGAACTTCCTCAACCTCAAGGTCACGGGCTACGACGGGAACGACGACTACCTCCCCTACGGCGGGACGTCGATGCCGGGCAACAATGACTACTACAACACCGAGTACATCTGGAACAACGCCCCCTTCCAGAACCTCTCCCACCGCCATCTCGTGACGGGAGACGCCTCGTGGAGCCTCTTCGTGGACGGGCTCGTCGCCAAGACCGACTCGCACTCGTTCAAGTTCGGGGGCCTTTACGAGGAAGCCAACGCCACCGACTCGTGGCGGCGCAACGGCGGCTTCACTTACTACGACGACTCCTCTCAGTGTGACTCCCTCGACGCGTACTTCGCGAACCCGGCGTGCGGGCGCTACGAGCGCTCTAGAGGCTATGGCGAGTACGAGGTCCACGCTCAGCACAAGGGCTGGACGCTCTACGCTCAGGACTCCATGCGCCTCAACCGTGTCACTGTCAACTTCGGTCTGCGCTACACGGGCTACCGGGCCGGGTGGCAGGAAGGGTTCGGCGACTCGACCGTCTACTCTACTGACTTCGTCGACCCGCGCATCGGCTTCGCCTGGGATGTCGCCGGCAACGCCAAGTGGGCCGTGAAGGCGCACTGGGGCCGCTACCACTCCTCGATGTACACGTATCTGTACGACCGCGAGCGGTCGGGCCACGCCACGATCCAGGACGCGGACAGCTCCTGGGACCCGGATACCAACACATGGGGACCGTGGGTCAATGCCGGCGCGCCGATCGAGGCCGCCATGGGCAGCACCTCGCACCCGTATGTCGACGAGACGCTCATCACCGTCGAGCACCAGCTCGGCAAGGACATGTCCCTCGGCCTCGACTTCATCGACAGACGGTTCGCCAACATCATGGGGCTCGTCAACACCAACGATGACTACACGGCGGTCACGACCACCAACCCGTACACCGGGGGAACCCTCCAGATCTGGACCCTCAATACGCCGCAGAACTGGGTCCTGACGACCGACAACCCCGGGTACCGGACGTACGACTCCTTCGTCCTGCGGTACGAGAAGCGGTACGCGCAAGGCTGGCAGCTCCGCTCCTCCCTTGTCTGGACGGACCTGAAGGGCAACGTTCTGAAGAACAACGGCTACGCGGACGAGCTGAGGGACAAGAATGGACTCGTGAACGCCGACGGGAGGATGGACCTCTCTTACAACGAGTGGGAGTTCAAACTCTCCGGCGCCGTCGACCTCCCGGTCGGGTTTGTTCTCAGCGGCCAGTACACGTATCTCTCCGGGCAGTACTACACGCCCTATGCCAGGGTCGACGCCTTCCTCGACGAGAATTCCTCTAGCGGCCGTTACGTCAACCTCACCGAGCGCGGCGCCGAGAAGCTCCCGGCTCGCAACATTCTCGACCTCCGCCTCGCGTGGGGGACGAAGATCGCCAAGTCCTTCCGTCTCGACCTTTCCCTCGAGTGCTTCAATGTCCTGAACACGGGCGAGACACTCGACCTCGACACGTACTATGCCCGATACAGACGGGGGCAGTGGCAACTCCAGCCCAACTACGGCACCCCGACTGCCATCGAGAAGCCGCGCGAGTTCCGCGCCGGCTTGCGCTTCTCCTTCTGATCTGACCACCAGGCTGGGCGGGGTGTCCGGAAACGGCTGCCCCGCCCCTTTTTCGTCTGCGGAGCACTTCGTGAAGCATCCCGTGACCCTGCGTCCTCTTCGTCGACTGCCGCTGCTCTTCCTGGTCCTCGCTCTGGCGGCGGTGCCCGCCGGGGCCGAGCCGGCTCTCGCCGGCCGTGGGCATCTGGTCCTGATCGGCGGTGGCGAGAAGCCGGCCGACGCGATGCTGAAGTTCATCGAGCTTTCGGGCGGCAAGGACGCGCCGATCGTGATGATCCCGACCGCGTCCACCGACGCGGACGCTCCCGAGTTCTACGAGAAGCTCTTCCGCGAGACCTTCGGGTGCGAAAAGGCCGTGTCGCTTCGGATTCGAAGCAAGGCCGACGCGTCGCGGCCCGACTACGTCGAACTCGCGGCCAGAGCCCGGGGAATCTTCTTCGGGGGAGGAGACCAGATCCGGATCACGGGGGCCCTCCTGGGGACTCCCGTGGGCGATGCCATCGCCCGCTCCTTCGCGCATGGCGCGGTCGTTGGCGGGACCTCCGCCGGAACTGCCTGTCAGAGCGAGGTCATGATCACGGGAGAAGGGGACTTCTCCGTCATCCGGACGCGAAGTGTCGAGACCTGGCAGGGACTGGGATTCCTCCCCGCCGGAGTCGTCGTCGACCAGCACTTCATCAAGCGGCAGCGCGAGAACCGCCTCCTCTCGGTCATTCTCGAGAACCCCAGCCTGCTCGGCGTAGGCGTTGACGAGGAGACCGCGATCTGGGTGCGGCCAGACGGGACGTTTCAGGTTCTGGGAAAGAGCAGTGTCATGGTCGTCGACGCCAAGGGCGCGGCTCCGAGCCGCCAGGCACGGCCCACGGGCCAGGACTCGCTCGGCGTCCACGATCTGAAGGTCCACGTTCTCCTTCCGGGCGAACAGTTCGACCTCGGCTCCCGCGCGGTCCTGCCGGTGCCGCCCGGTCGCTGAGCGGTCGCGCCAGCTTCCATCCAACGACCGCGGGTGACGGGTCCAGCGACCCGGGCGCGGTCTACGGGCGCCCGTGTCGCGGACGAGACGGCCTGGAGCACAGGGGCTCCTCCTCCCGCCTTGGCCTCCACTCCCTCTGCTAGCATGCGTCCATTCCCCTCGACCGGAGGTTGACCATGAACGAGCGGGCCAGCCGGAAGATCCCCGTCACCGAACGGCAGTTCCTCTGGGTACAGGACGACGACAAGGGCGAAGTGACCCTCCACGTCGGCCCGACGATGGTGTCACCGACCGCCGCGGACCGCGTCGTCGTCGATGACGGGCTCGGAGGGTTCCGAGAGGACCCGACCGGAAAGCCGCAGATGATGGTCGAGGTCAGCGACATCCAGTACGCCGTCCTCTTCAATCCGCTCCTGGAGCCGGACGGGGGCCCGAACGGGAAGTTCAAGCAGGGCCGCAACGAGTCGCGGCCCCTGAAGAACGGGACGCGATCGATGATCCCCGGACCGTGCAGCTTCTGGCTGCGGCCGGGACAGCGCGTGGAGGTCCGGGACGCCCATGAACTCGCCTCGGATCAGTACCTCGTCGTCAAGGTCTATGGAGAGGTCGACCGGACCGCTCCCTTCTACGACCTGACGGCCCGCTCCGCGCGCATCACTCGCGCCACCGCCGAGAACGTGGGCGGAGACAAGAAGGACAGCACCCGCCTCGCCGACCTCGAGCCGAGCGAGTTGCAGCGCGGTCAGCTCATCGTCATCCGGGGGCTCGACACCCAGCTCTACATGCCGCCCACGGGTGTCGACGTCGTCCCGGATACCTCCGTCGATCCCTCCGGACTGGGTCTCTCCGCCGAGGCGGCCCGGACGCTCCTCAACCAGCTTTCGTCGGAGGTTTCGGAGCCGAAACCCGAAGCTCTTCTGCCGGCAACCGAGGAGGAGTATCCGAACATCCCCGAGGCGCAAAAACAGGTCATGCGCCGCGGGCTCGCAGAGGCGGACACAGTCGATCAGGCAGCCCGCAGCCGGCAGAAGAAGTTGATGCCGCCGCCAATGGCGGTCCAGTCGGCGATGGCGCCGCCCCCGGCACCCCCTCCGCCCTCCCCGGCGCCGGCTCCATCCCTGTCCGAGTTCCTCGCGGTTCCCGAGGTCCGCCGTGCCCTCGAGCGCCAGGCGCGGCAGGCGAGACTCATCAGACGCGCGGTCGTCCTCGGTGAAAAGGAGTACTGCGTCATCATCGACGCGGACGGCAAGCGCGAGATCAAGTTCGGCCCGGCTCGCGTCTTTCCCGGACCTTACGACCAGTTCCAGGTCAAGGGCTCGCGCAACCGGATCTACGACGCCTACGAACTCCTCCCACAGCGGGCCCTCTGGCTCCGGATAATCTCGCCCATCTCACGGGCGGAACTTGCCGCGAAGCTCCCGAAAGGCGTCACCCTCGATCAGGAGCACTACACGCCCGGCGACGAACTCCTCTTGACGGGCGTCTCAACGTTCTTCTTTCCCTTCAACGAGATCGAGGTCCTCTCGCCTGAATCGGGAGAAGCCATCGTCGGCAACGATCACTCGCGCGTCTTCATCGAGGCCATCGGGATCGACCAGAAGAGCGGGATCTACGTGCGCGACCTCTCGACCGGCGAGGCGCGTCTCGTACGCGGAAAGCTGTCCTACCTGGTCGATCCGAGGAAAGAAGTCCAGATCACGCGGACGGTTCCGGCCGACGACTGGAACCTCTGGATCGCGGCGATGGAGCCTCACAAGCGGACCAGCGTGCCCGTGACCACTCCGTGGGCCGTTTCCATCACGGTCCCCCACAACACGGCCGTTCTCGTCACTTCCGCCGATGGCCAGCGCGTCGCGGAGGGGCCGTGCGTGACCCTCCTCGGCTACGAGGAGAGACTGACGCCTCTGTCGCTGTCGACGAGTACCCCGAAGACGGACGAGCGGCTCCTGCGGACGTGTTTCCTCCGGTCGACGGGCAACCGGGTCTCTGACGAGATCTCGGTCGAGACGGCGGACTTCGTCCGGATCTCCATCCGGGTGTCGTATTCCGTCACGTTCTTGCCGGAGCTCCGCCAGAGGTGGTTCAACCACGAGAACTACATCCAGGTTCTTTGCGAGCACCTGCGTTCCCTCGTCAGGAGCCGCTGTCGCACCATGACCCTGTCGGCCCTCTGGCCGCAGCTTCCGAACTTGATCCGCGACACCATCCTGGGTGAGCGGACGGCCGAGGGACGCAAGGGCCGCATCCTCAACGAGAACGGCCTCATCGTCAGCGAGGTCGAGATCCTCCTCTCCAAGATCGAGGATGCGGAGATCGGCGACCTGATGCGGAAGGTGCAGACCCAGTCGGTGACGCTCCAGATCGGCGACCGCCAGGCACAGGAAGCACTCGCCTCGGCCCGCCTGCGCTCGGAAGTCGAGAAGGAGCAGAAAGACCTCGAGATGTCGGGACACGAGCGGTCCGCGGCCGTCAGGGAGTTGGTCAGGCGACTCACGCACGGGGACGTGATGGGACGGGTGAAGGACGAGGAAGCCGTGGCGATGGAGCGGAGTTCTCTCGCCCAGCAACGGGAAGACCTCGTCCAGAAAGCCGAACTCGAGAGACAAAAGGAGAAGCGAGAGACCGAACTGCTTCTCGTTCAGAGGGACGCGAGCGTGCGGTCAGAAGCCCAGAGGGCCCTGCAGTCCGCCGACGCCGAGTTCAAGGAGAGGCTCCACGAACTCGAGGTGAAACTGATCCAGGCGCAATCGGCCGCCTCGGTGGCCGAAAAGGAGGCCGTGCAGCGGGGCCTCATCGAGGCGCTGACGGCGCTCGGCGACAAGGTCCTCCTGAGCGAGGCGGCGGCCAACATGAACCTCGTCTCTCTTCTGAAGGGCAAGGATGTCGCCTCGCTCCTCTCGGAAGTCTTCGGCGGGACGAAGGTCATGCCGACCCTCGCGGCCATGGTTGAGAAATTCGGGACTCAGCCCCCGCCAAAGAGCTGAGCCGTCCCCTTCGCCTCCTTCGAGGCTCCCAGACGTTCGGACGTCCGGTCTCCCCTTCTCCCGCACTTGCGGGAGAAGGGGCCGGGGGATGAGGGTTACGGCATCGGCACGAGCCCCAGCGTCCTCGCCAGGAACTCCCCGATCTGCGCCCGGGTCACAAGATCATTCGGACAGAACTTCAGGTTGTTTCCAGGTGTCCCGGAGCATCCCGACGTGATCCGGTCCTGGAAGGCCAGGTTCGCTTCGCGGCGCGGCCACCCAGGTACGTCCATTGCGCCACCGGCGTCAGTCCACCCCTTGCATGCCGGGTAGGCGACCGCACAGCCCGGATCCGTCTCGCCCACCGTCGACAGAAGCGTGTTGAGGACTCCCGTCTGCCGCAGCCGCTC
>JAJVIN010000054.1 GCA_022071945.1 Thermoanaerobaculia bacterium
CCGCGGTCGCAGGTCCGCCATCGCCTGCGAAGCCCATTGTGCCCATCTTGCCCGCGACCGTGGTGATGATCCCCGTTCCTGTGTCAACTCTGCGAAGTGCATAACGATCTGTCAGGAACAGGTTTCCCGCGGCGTCCAGCGCGATTCCGCTTGCCGTCACGCTCGCGGACGTCGCCGGCCCTCCGTCTCCCGGGGAGGCGTTCCCACCCCCGGCTACCATCTCGGCAACATTCTCGTCCTCCAGAAGTCTGTAGATGCCGCGACTCGTCGCGATGAGGAGGTCACCGGAATGGTCGAGAGCAAGGTCCCAAGGACTCATCGAAATCTGCAGAGGGTCCTGCCTGCTTCCCCTTTCTGGCGTGCAGTAGTTGCTTTTCCCCGTCCCGGCCACCGTCGTGATCAGCCCTGTCTGGGCCGAGACCCTCCGCACGGCAGAATCTGCCGTCACATAGATGTTTCCGGAAGTATCAAGAGCAACCCCACGTTCGCCGCCCACGCCTCCCCTCAGGTAGGCCGCCGTCGCGGCTCCGTTTTCTCCTGTGAAGGTTGAACTTCCGTTACCCGCCGCCGTCGATATGAGGCCCGTTCTCAACGAGATCTCACGTACTCTCTGGTCTCCCATCAGGAGTAGGTGGCCTGACGTATCGACAGCCAGACCTGACGCGAATCCGAGCATGGCCAAGCTGGCCGGACCACCGTCGCCGAGTACGCACCGACCGGCTGAGTCGACGAAAGTGCTTGCGGCCAGTGTTTTGGAATCGAATTTGGTGATCCCGTACCAGCTCCCGGTGTAGATGTCGCCATTCGCAACGTCAACCGCGACACTGTAGGGTCTGGCCGGCGAGAGCGCGTTGACCTGCAACAGGGTCGAGATAACGCCCGTCTGCCCATCCACGCGCCTGACTGCTCCGTTGTTGGTGTCGGCGATGTAGAGGTTGCCCCCGCCGTCAGCCGCCATCCCCGAGGGCTGGGACAGCGTCGCGCGAAGGGCCGGCCCGCCGTCACCTCTGAGATCCGTTCCCCCGCCTGCGACTTTCAGCTTGGTCTTCGCCACCGGGTCGATCTCGAAGACGTAGTTCTCCTTTGTAGCCGCGTATAGCTTGCCAGATGGTCCGAACCTGATCCCATAGAAGTAACCGCCGGTCACGACCGTCGAGATGACCCCGGTGCTCCGGGCGACCCTGCGCACATCGCCCTCGGTGCCGATGAAGATGTCGCCGTCCGGCCCGACGGCGATTCCGTGAGGGGTCCTGAGCGCAGTTGCCGTGGCGGGCTCGCCGTCACCCACCCCGAACCCGCCAGCCTGCTGCAGCCCGTTCCCCGCGAAGGTCGTTATCAGTCCTGTGCGGCCGTCGATCTTTCGAACTCGGCGGAACTCCGAGAAGTAGATGCTCCCCTCCGGGTCAACTGCGAGGCGATCCGGAAAGTACAATGACGCCGCCACCGCAAGCCCACCGTCTCCCGCGAAGGAGTTTGTGCCGTTTCCGGCGATGGTCGTGATGATTCCCGTGTTCTTGTCGATCTTCCTTATTCGATAGTTGAGCCTGTCGATGAAGTAGACGTTTCCCGCGTCGTCAATATCCAGGCTATTCGGCTCGTGCAGAGCTGCCGCGGTGGCCGGTCCACCATCTCCCAACAGGGATCCGCCTCCTGCGACCGTCGTGATCACGCCCGTTCCGGCCGCAATCCTGCGAATCCTGTAGTTCGCCCAGTCGGAGACGTAGAGGTTGCCGTCGCGATCGAATCGAACGTCCGACGGCTGATTTACCGCGGCTGCTGTAGCCAACCCGCCATCGCCGGAATAGCCCCAGAAGCCGTTTCCCGCAAACGTCGAGATCAGTCCCGTCACTGCCGAGACCTTCCGGATCCTGCTGTGGCCCTTGTCGGCGATGTACAGATTTCCGGCTCCATCTTGAGCTACGCTCTCCGGATGGAGCGCAGCGCCCAGCGCCGGGCCTCCATCATCTATCCCTCCACCCGCCACAGTGAAGATCGACTGTGATTGAGCCTCCGTGGACCAGAAGAGGCTCGCCGCTGCCATGAATGCAAGGAGAACGTTCTTGTTGGCCGCGACCGATCTGCTCATACAGTTCCCTTGCACTTCACGGCCTCAACCCCAAGTTCTTCGTGTCGTTCGTCTTGTTGTCGATGCGGGTGGCGAGGGCAATCACGCGGCCCGTGCTCCCCGGCTTCGGCCGGATCTGGCACATCACGTTTGCCCGGTCCTTCTCTCCAATCGCAAATCCCGCGTCTCCAAAGATGTCGTTGATCTGCCGTTGCTCGTAGCCGTTGAGCTTCAGCGTCAGCTTCCCTGTAGCCGCCACTCGCCGCTGAGTCTTCTCCCAGATCGTCACCTCGACCTCCACCGGGTTCCCCGTGATCTCCGTCAGGATGAGATTCGTCCGCGCTCCGCGCGTCCGGTCCCCCTTCGCCGTCCCCTCCAGCCCCTCCGCGATCAGGATCCGGTTGCTCTCACCCGTCGTCCGCCCGTCGTCGAGGGTGTGGCTCTCGATGGCGTCCCCGTAGCTCCCGGCGGGTGTCTCCACGTACACGCGGCTCACCACCGACAGTGATGCCGCCTCCGCCTCCACGTGCAGCGGCCCGAAGGAGGTCAGCGTGGACGGAAGATTGAACACATCCTTCAGCACGTTCTCGAACACATCGATCTGCCTCGGACCCAGCGTCCGCTCCGGACTCGTCAGGTTCCCCGTGTTCCCCAGGTATGTCAGCCCGTACTTCACGGCCCGGTCCGTGTTGTTCCTCACCTCCACCCGGCTGTTGAACGTCGTCGACGTCACCACGCTGGGTAGCGCCAGTACGCTCGCGGAGCCGCTCAGCGGGATCCCCTCGAAGCTCGATGCGTCTCCGCTCCTCCCGTCGATCACCGTTATCAGCGGAGCGACCGTTCCCGCGGATCCTTCACTCGCCACGATCTCCAAGGCTCCCCCGTTCACCGCGTTGCTCCCGGAAAGCTCTCCGATCGAGAGCTGCGTCTTCGTGAAGGGGCTCAACGCCCTTTCCGTAGACCCGATGGGCTTCCCGGTCCTGTCGTAGAGGGTGATCGTCACCGACGAGGTCTGCCCCGACGTCTCCGTCAGGATCAGGTTCGTCCGGTACGGCGTCGCGTGGTTCACTCCCGTCACCACGTACGGCTTCCCAGAACGGACACCTTCCCCGCTCATGAACACCGGAAGCTGGAATCCGAACGAGCCTCCGCCCGACGCCGGAGCATCCACGAAGCTTGTGATCCGGAGCTGTCCCGGGCTGCCCGACCGGATCTCGAGGCTTCCCGATCCCTCCGTCCCGAACAGCTGCGCCACCGGATCCGTCAGAACCAGGACGTCATTCCCGGGAACGGTCAGCGTGGCCACCTGGACCTTCGTGCAGTCGTACCCATCGGCCCCCGGCACGTCCGGCGTGTAGTAGAGGTCCGCCTGGATCGTCTCCGGCCCCAGGTTCGTCAGAAGCACCGTGCTCACGAACCGCACGCCTCCCGCTCCGCTCGCACTCACGAGCGACGGAACGATCCAGCTCGTCTCGCCGGAGGCCAGGAGAGAACGTCCCCGGCACGGGGCCGCCGTCATCGGCCCGGGATCCTCGACCAGAACCCGGCTGCTCTTCCCATCGATCGTCCGGAACGTGACATAGGTCTGCCGGGGGAACGACCCTCCCGACTCCCCTCTCAACCGTTCCAGCGCCAGCCTCACCGTCCGGGTCGCGTTCGGCGGGATTGGAACCGAATTCCAGCCCTTCGGCCAGATGGTGACCCATGGGTCGGGGAGAACGTCCGCCGCCAGATCCAGCGGCGCGCTTCCCACGTTCTTGATATCCACCGTTAGTTCCGGAGCCACCTCGCCGAGTCCCGCCGGAGCGAACCGGAGTCTCTCGACGGCCTTCCCGTCCAACTGGATGACCGGAGCAGCCGTCTGCGGCAGTGGGTTCTCTCCCTTGTTACTCGTGACGTTCAGCGAGATCGACGCTTGCGGGAACGCCGTGGTATCCGTCGGGTCCTGCGAGTGGATAGAGAGCGTCCCCTCGTACTGCCCCGGCTGGTTCATCGGGACGCCCGAGAACTGCAAGTAGAAGATTCGGATCTCCCCTGCCCGCAGCGAGAAGAACGTCTCGTTCATGATGAAGAATGGAATCGTCTGCGACGTGTTGAAGTACCCCACGAAGTCCGTCGTTCCCGTGTTCCGGACCTCCACCTCGAGCTTCGGCAATGGCAATCCCGCCTTCGGCTGCGCGATCACCGTTGCCTTCGGGGGATTCGTCATCGTCAGGAACGGGGGAGCCGCCGACACCGAAACCGGCAACGGACTCGACCACGCGCTTCGCGTCCCGCAGGACGCCTGGGCGGCCACCCGATGGAAGTACGTGGTCCTCTCGGCTCCGGTGAGGACAAGTGACGTCTCCCGAGTCGTGAAGCTCTCCGCACCCGTGAAGTCGCCGCCCTTGGCCCGTTCGATGCGGTAGATACCGCCCGACTCCACGCCCTCCGCAGGTGACCACGTCAGCGTGTAGGTCGAACCCTGTTGCGCATTCCCCTTCGTCGACGCGACGCCCGCCGGGATAGCCGGGGTCGCGCACGCGACCGTTGCGAAGCTCCAGGTCTCCGACAGCGCCGTCCTCGAATCGTCGCACGCGGCATGTGCGACGACCCTCCAGCGGTACGTCCTGCCGGGAGCCAGAGCTACCGGTAGCTCCATCCCTCTCATCCCCGAAGCGACGAGTCCGTCATCGACGTAGACGTCGTAGCTCGACGCCCCAGCAATCGCACTCCACCTCAGCACGACCTCCGACGGGTTTCCCGCACTCGCATTCGACGGCGAGAGGAGCTTCACGCTCTCGGGACCTTCGCAGGTCCCAGAGGTCCTGAACTCCCCTTCCAGAGATGAGGAGGTCAGCGCGGTATTGCACATGGCGCGGGCCACGACTATCCAGCGATAGGCCGTGCCAGGATTCAGGCCCGTCGCCGTGAACGACCCGGGCGGGACACCGGAAGCGATCCGGCCAAGCGGGGACGTTCCCGAGCCGAGGTACACGTCGTAGGACGCCGCTCCCGATGCAGCTCCGAACTTCAACGCAGCCGACGTCCCCTGACTCGTCACGTTCTCCAGAACCGGAGGAGCTGGTGCTGAACATGGTGCCGCCGTCGTGAACCGCCGAACCCCTGACGACCGCTCCACGGCCGGGCAGTACGGATCCCCCTTGGCCCGAACCTGCCAGTAGTACGTCTTGCCCGGTAAGAGCCCCGAAAGCGACAGACCCTGGCCGGTCACATCCTGCTGCGTGACTTTCTTCGGTGGGAACTCCGTGTCGAGGAGCAGGTCGTAGCGGAACGCCCCGTCCGCCTTCGCCCAGTCGATGTTGAGGGCCGTGCCACCGGCGATGATGCCGTCGCTGGGGAATGACGGGTCGAAGGCGCCGAGCGAGGTACGGCAGGCGTAGACAGCACGGACACGGCCAGCCCTCGCGTCGGAAACGAAGAGATTCCCGGCCCTGTCCACCGCCAAGTCCGCTGCGGAAACACCAGCCGCCACTGCTGGTCCACCGTCACCCGAGAAACCGAAACTACCGCTACCGGCAGAAGTTGTTACTATACCTGTCTTCGAATCAATCCGCCGTACGCGCGAAACGTCCGACACAAACAGGTTCCCAGTTCCGTCGACGGCCACATTGTCCGCCGACAGAAAGCCCGCGTCTGCTGCCGGTCCTTCGTCTCCTGAGAACTCCCAAGATCCATTCCCCGCGACGGTCGTCATAATTCCCGAGATCAAGTCCACTCCTCGGACGCGGCGGTTCCTACTATCCGCGATGAAGAGTGTCCGAGTACCATCCGTGGCTACACCGGAGGGTCCAACACCTGCCGCCGTCGCTGGTCCACCATCGCCAAGGAAGTTGGGGTTTCCGTTCCCCGCAGCCGTCGTTATTACACCTGTGCCCAAGTCCACACGGCGTACGCGATAAGCGGAACTACTATAGCCGTTATCGTCCACGACGAAGAGAACCCCGCCACTGCCAGCCGTCAGTCTAAACGGGGCGATTCCGGCCGATGTGGCCAATCCACCATCGCCAGAGAAAGAGGAGCTTCCGTTCCCCGCAACCGTAGTAATGACTCCAGATTCCGCATCAACGCGCCGGACCCGATTGTTAAAGGGCCAATTGTCCGCAATAAAGAGATTGCCGGCACTATCCACAGCTAAACCACTAGGAAATACCCCCGCAGCCGTCGCCGGTCCATTGTCCCCAGAGTAACTGAGACCGCCGCTCCCAGCGACCGTTGTTATCGTACCCGAGGTCGTGTTCAGGCGCTGGACACGATTGTTGGCGGTGTCGCCGATGAAGAGGTTTCCAAGACCGTCGACAGCGAGGCCAGCAGGCCACGTGACGTCGGCGGCGTGACTAAGATGCCCGTTCCCAGCCGCCGTTGTGACTATTCCCGTTCTTCCGTCCACACGCCGGACACGATGGTTCAAGTCGTCTGCGATGAAGAGGTTCCCAGCGCCGTCGATCGCAACCGCCCTAGCGGAAATCCCTGCGGCCGTAGCGGGTCCACCATCGCCGGAATACGCACTGCTTCCGTTCCCAGCCACCGCCGTGACGACCCCGGTCGATCCGTCCACGCGCCAGACGCGCCAATCTGGGATAAAGACACTCCCAGAACTGTCCACCGCCGCAAAACTGCTGCCGCGATTCGCGACCGTCGTTATGATTCCAGTCCTCCCGTCCACACGGCGCGTCACGTGACTAACGACGTCCCCGACAAAGAGGTTTCCGTCCCTGTCCACATCCACGCCGTCAGCGCGTATGCCCGCAGCGCTCGCCGGTCCGCCATCGCCGGAGGGCACGCCGATTCCGTTTCCCGCTATCGTTGTGATGATTCCCGTCTTCGCGTCTACGCGCCTGACACGGTAGTTTAGACCGTCCGCAATGAAGAGGTCCCCAGAGCCGCTCACGGCCACCCCTCTTGGCCCCAAGCCTGCCGCCGTCGCCGCTCCGCTGTCGCCGAAGTACTCTCGCTTACCGCTACCGGCAACCGTCGTGATGACTCCTGTCGTGCCATCCACGCGCCGAATGCGATAATTGAGGTGGTCCACAATGAAGAGGTTCCCGGAATCATCAATGGCGATGCCAAACGGATCGACACCTGCGAGGGTCGCCTGCTCGCCATCTCCAGTCGCGTAGCTGGCCCCGTTTCCCGCAGCCGTCGAAATGGTGCCTGTCTTCCCGTCCACACGCCGGACACGCTTGTGAAGCCAGTCCGCAATGAAGAGGTTTCCCTGACTGTCTACCGAAACGTCCGAAGGCGAAACGGCCGCCAACGTCGCGTGGCGCCCGTCATCGCTTCCTCCTCCGGCTATTGTCAGGATCGACTGTGCTAGGAGTGCTTCCGGGTTCGGCGCCGCACAGATCACCCACAGCATTTCAAGTATGCCCCAGACCTTCCGCAACAGGCTCGCACTTGGGCGATCAACGTTCACGGTCTTCTTCCCCTCAGAACCCGATGACCGACGACCCCTGGCTTTCGTTCAACGGCAACAAGACCAGCACCTTGGTATCCGCCGTCAAGTTGTCCACGCGGGTCCCGAGGGCGACAACGGCTCCCTGGCTCGCCGCCGTGGCCGTGACGTCGCAGAGGATGTTCGTCCGGTCCTTACCGCCCGCTCCCAGGGCCGACACGACCCGGTTCAGCTGCAGCTTCTCGTAGGCCTTCAGCTGGAACGTCCCCTTCCCGATGGGTCCCTGACGCTCCTTGCCCTTCTCGAAGAGCTTGACCTCCACCTCGGATGCCTTTCCCGCGATCTCGGTCAGGATCAGGTTGGTTCGCGCTCCCCGAAATTCGTTGGTCGAATGCTCGAATCCGTCGGACAGGAGCTGCCTCTTGTTCAGCGCCGTCGTCAGCGCCGCGGAGTTCAGGGGATAGACCGGGATCGCATCCCCGAACGAGCCGTCGTCGGTATTCGAGTAGACCTTCGAGGACAGAACCAGTGCGCCGATCTCCGCGTCGACGAAGAGGAGCCCCTGCGCGTCGCCCGTGATCGAGAAGGCCTCCTTCAGGACGCTCTGGTAGGCAACCGTCCTTCTGGCACCAACGGTCATCACATCCGTCTTCCGCTCCGACCCCGCTCCGTCGACGAACGTGAGCTGGAACCGGACCGCCCTCGACGTCGGGTTGGTGATCGACACGCTCGATTCGTAGGGGAACGGTCCCCGTCCGGGCTTCGAGTTGTAGCCGGTCACGACCGTCGGAACAGCCGCCCTGTTCGGCAGCTCTCCCACCTTCAGGACGGGTTTGCGGCTCGCTGCGTCCGCCAGCTGGGGCCGGCCAACGAGACAGGAGGCATCCTGATTCACCCTGTCGATCACCGTCGCGACGGCCGCCACCGTTCCCGCGCCGTCTAGAACCGTGACCGAGGCCGCCGCGCCCACCGCCACCCGGCCCGCGAAGATCTCGGAGTCATTCAACCCCGCCTGGAGCTTGGCGTACGGGGGAATCGTCTTCGTCGTCCGGAACAGCAGGGTTCCGTCAGGCCCGAAAACGCTCACTAGAACCGTGGCGGCCTGGCCAGACGTCTCGGACAGGATCAGGTTCGATCGATAGGTCTCGTTCGAGATCAGGCCCGTGACCCAGAGGTCAGTGTTGAGGGCCGCACCCGTGCCCCGCTTCATCACGGGCATCTGGAAGCCGTAGAACCCGCCCCCTGGCGCCGGTGTGTCGACGACGGAGTCGGCCCGGACCTGGGCGATCTTGTCCGACCGGATCTCGAAGCTGCCGTGCACGACGTCGGCAGGTCCATACCCGAAGAGCTTGGCGAGGGGATCCGTGAGAATGAGCGCGTCCGAACCCGGAATCGCGAGGGTCGCCTTCTTGACCTTCGTGCAGTCGAAGCCGCTCGTGCCGCTCCCATCGTCTCTCGTGAAGTAGATGTCGACCGTGGCGGCATCCCTGCCGATGTTGCTGATGAGGAGTTTCGAGACGAAGACGACCCGGCGCCCACCGACCTGATAGTCCGCCGACACAACGGAGGGAACGATCAACGAACTGCTCTCCGCCAGCAGAGCTGTCCGAACGTCACAGGCTCCTCCCGATTTGTCGTCCAAATCCTGAAACTGGACGCGACTCGATTTGCCATCCTGCGTTCGTACCGTGAGGAACGCGTATCGCGGCAGGACGCCGCCCGCCTGACCCTGGATCCGGCGGGAGGAGACCTGAAACGTTCGTTTCTCTCCGGGCCGTAGCGGGAGTGCGTTCCATCCGGGGGACGGGACGAGCCACCCGTCTGGTCCCGTCTCGGCCGCGATGGCGAGGTCGGTTGATCGAGTGTTCGTGACCGAGATCGTCATCGGGGGCGGATCCGAACCCGGCTCGGTCGCCTGAAAGGAAACGAACTCGGTCTCGAAGACCGGCGCCGGTTCATCCGCATCGGGTGCCGGCTTGCGAGAGGCCACCGGTTTCGGCGCCACGGTCAGGTTCACCAGGGCCCACGGATAGGGATAGTCAGGAATCGTCCCCGCCGACTCGATAGTCAGGAGGCCCTGGTAGGTTCCAGGCGTGTTGACGAAGCTCGAGTAGAAATCGATCGAGAACGTCTTCGCCTCTCCGGGTCCGAGCGTCACGATCGAATCCGGAAACGTGAAGAACGGCGCACCCTTGGGGCTGAGGTACCCTGAGAAGGGTGTCCCGCCCAGATTTCGGACCTCGAAGCTGGCCGACGAGGCAGCATCGCCGACTGTCCTGACGACGGCGGGCGGCTGAGAAGAGAAGATGACGACCGGGGATCCGTCCACGATCCGGATCGTCACCGGATCAGACGGCTCTCCCTGGGTTCCGCAGGACTGCACGGCGCGCACCCGGTGCAGGAAGTTCCCCGCAACCTTCGACTTCAAGGACGCGGCCGTCGATGTCGACGTGAAGGACTCGACCCCGGTCTGGAACGTTGCGTCGGCAGTACGCTCCAGAAGGTAAGTCGAACCTGACTGAAGACCTGCTGGCGCCGTCCACGCCAAGACGTACGACTGATCCTTGGCTGTCGGAAGGTTGGAGAACAGGCTGATGGCAGGCTTCCCCGGTGCAGGGCACTGGCCAATGGCGGGTGCACACACACAGGAAGCCATGAGCATCACACAGCACGAGACGAATCGCAGTGCTCCCATGAACATCTCCTACGGTCTGCAATTATCGATGCAAATCCCGTCTCGGAAGGCACGCAGAGCCCATGAACATCGCAGGCAGTTGGCGGCTGATACTCGTTCTCGTTCTTCCAGCAGCAAGGCACTCCGCTGGTCAGTCGATCTTCACCGTCGCGGGAGGGTGCACGAAGGATGGACGTCCGGATCCGTAGCGACGATCCCGTCACGGGAGCTTCTTTCGGGTTCCCGGGCATAATCCCGACGATGCTCGTCCACGTCGAACCTGGCATGAGTCTCGGGCGGTACAAGGTGGTCCGGCCTGTCGGCGTCGGCGGGATGGCGGAGGTCTGGGAGGCCGTCGACGAGGTCCTCAAGCGGACCGTCGCCATCAAGCTCGTCCTGCCGTCCTTCACCACCGAGAAGGAGTTCACGAGCCGGTTCCTGCGCGAAGCTCGCCTGGCGGCGTTTCTCGAGCACCCCAACATCCTGCCGGTCTACGACGTCGGCACATTCGAGGACCGGCCCTTCCTCGTGACGCCGCTCCTCCAGGGCGGCCGCCTGCTCGACAAGATGGCCGAGCACGTCCCGGATTCCGTCGCCATCGGGTGGCTGCAAGCACTCGCCAACGCCCTCGACCACGCTCACGCGCATCAGGTCGTTCACCGGGACGTGAAGCCCGCGAACGTCCTCTTCGACAAGAAGGACAAGCCGTACCTCTCCGACTTCGGCATCGCCAAGAGCCTCGAGGAAAGCACTGTCCTCACACAGGACGGCGCCGTGGTCGGCACCCCCGCCTACATGTCTCCAGAACAGGCCATGAGCGCCGAAATCTCTCCGGCGGCGGACCAGTACTCGCTGGGAGTCATGGCTTACCGGCTCCTCTCGGGACAACTCCCCTTCGACCGGAAGACTCCCACCCCGGTTCTTCTCCACAAGGCCATCTACGAAACCCCGCCGCCCCCGTCGAAGTACCGGCCTGCCCTCGGCCCCCGCGTCGACGCGGTCTTTCAGCGCGTCCTCGACAAGAAGCCCGAGAGGCGCTATCGAAGCTGCTCGGACTTCGTCCGAAAC
The DNA here is from genome assembly GCA_022071945.1 of Thermoanaerobaculia bacterium. Lineage (GTDB taxonomy): Bacteria > Acidobacteriota > Thermoanaerobaculia > UBA5066 > UBA5066 > JAJVIN01. The sequence goes on from JAJVIN010000054.1 coordinate 11,203, forward strand.
CTCTACCTTGCCCTCGCCTCCGCCGCCCTGGTCGAGGGTCCCGCCGGGAGGCTCGACGACAGCCCGGACAGTGAAGCCCTGACCGCTCCGGACGGGTTCGCCAACGCGCGTGACGGACGGACGGCGGAAACGGGATTCACCACCCAGCCGGTGGGCCCGGGTGAGTCCAAGACCCCACCAAGCATCTCGAAGGGACCGAGCGCCCAATCGGGATCGCGTCCCACTCAAACGGGAGATACGTCCCTCAACCCGAACCCGGGCAGGACGGCCTTCGTCGCGGGGGTCGCGGTGGCTGCCGTTCTCGTCATCGCCGGCGTTTTCGCCCTCAAGGGCCTCCTCGAACGGGAACGGTCGAAGGAACCTCTCAGCCAGCCTGTTGCCTCCACCTTGCCTGCCGCGGCCACCGAGCCGACTCCGTCAGCGGTGCCTTCACAGCCGTTCAAGGGAGCCGCGCCGGAGGATCAACCACTCCCCACGGTCGCCGTTCCATCCCCGACCCCCGAGCCGCCCGCTCCGGTCACCCGCACAGCGGTCGCCGCCGAGGCACCCAAACCCAAGTCCCCCACGGCGACGCGGCCAGCGCGTGCCACTTCCACTCCAGTACCTCCGACAGCGACGGCCATGGCCGCTCCAACGGCCACCCCTGCCCCGATCGCCGCCCCACCGACACCGACCCGGCCCGCGCCGATCCCCACCCCCACGGCGGTCAGCCGGCCCCAGGTTCCGGGAGGTCCGGTGCGAATCGAGGAAGCGACCCTCTCGGCCGTATCCGCCCGGGTGAAGGACCCCTCTTTGGTCCTCACCTTCAAGTTCGATCGCCCCATCTCGCCCCCCGCGCCGGGCTCGATCCGGATCGAATCGATCATCTCGGGGGCCACGGGATCCTTCCTCCTGCGAACGGGGGTCAAGGACCTCAGCTGTCAGCCTTCCGGCAACGACTCGGTCATCTGCCCGCTTGGGCTCCGGGTCTTCGACCAGGAGAAGCGCCGTCAGCTCAGGCCCGAGAGCGAGCTCGAGATCACCGTCTCGATCGGATCGAAAAAGGTGCTCAAGGCTGTCCGGTTCCTGGAGTCGGACTAGGCTTCTTTAGAGCGGCGGCCTCCGGGAGTTCGTTTGCGTAGATGTACCTCTCGAACCACGGATACCAGTCGTCGCCTGTGGCTCGGTTGAGGGCGTCCAGGAGGTCTTCCAGGCCCATCTCTCCGGCCTCACGCCGCTCTTTCAGGAAGCTCTTCAGAAAGGCCCCGAACGCCTCGCGGCCCATCCGGCTCCTGATCGCGTCCATCACGACGAGACCGGCCGCATGGGAAGCGAGCGCGTGGCCCCTCACGAGCGGCGTTCGCGGGGCGTTGAGTCCGTCGGGGGCATCCGGGCCCTGGGCCGCGGCCACCCTGACTCGGCCCTTCAACTCGTTCTTCATCTCGGGATCGCCCATCTCGGACAGGAGCGTCGCGGGAGTCCGCCGAAGGTCCGCGAAGAGCTGACGGGAGCGCTCCTTGGCGGATTCGACCAGGCCGCCCGTCTTGATCGACGGCGCGATCTTCTCGAGCACTTCCAGGGCCGAGATGTTCGCGAGGGCCACGATGACCCACGTGTCCTGACGCCGCCGAGGCCGGATCTCATCCAGCCAGACCCCCTGCAGGACTCGCCCCGCCATCCGCGAGGCCTCGGAGAGGCTCGGGGACTTCCGCGCCGCCACGAGATTCCCGAGTGTCAGCCCCCAACTCTGGGAGTCCATCTCATCCGCGGACGCATCGCGTTCGACGATCCGGATCTCGGTACCCGGAACTCCTCCCAGAACATCCGCCGAGGCGAGGCTGATCCTCGTCACGAGATCCACGACAGCCGCCTCCCAGACATCCGGCTGGCCGCAGAACCCGTGAGCGGTGACGGCAGGAGGCGATGGGGCGGAGGGGGCCGGCGAACTGACCAGCCATGAGAAGAATCCCTGAGCATCCGCTCGAGAGGGTGTCCCCCCCACGTTGTAGCAGCCGGCCAGGAGGGACAGCGAAGGCCGCGGGCTTTTCACCTTGAACTCGAGGGCATTCCAACCGCCGTCGACCCACCTTCTCAGCTCCTGGCCAGGGGCGAGCGGCTGGCTCGGCTTCCGGGACCGCACGGTGCCCCGGAAGGTCGCCCGCACGTTCTCGAACCGGGCGGGCCTCGGGTACCAGGCCTGATGGCCCGGCAATTCCCACCCGAGACGATCCGGCTCGTACCGCGGGAGGAGCCCGCCCTGGTACCTCATCCTGAGACTCAGGGAGGTCCCCGCCGGCAGCGTTTCCGGAAGGAAGACGAAGAGGCGCCCGTTTTTCAGGATGAACGGGAGATCTCCGAGCTTCTCCTCGGAAAGGGAATCAAAAAAGACGGGCGACGGTGTGAAAGGGGGATCGGAGAGGAGCGCGAAGACCAGGACGCTCGCGGCTTCCTCCAGGCGGATCTCCTCGGTCACGCGGAAGAGGCCCAGCCCGTGACTTCTCTCGAGTTCTCGAATGTCGAGCTCGACGGAGTTCAGCATCCAGCCGGAACGCTCCCTGACGCTCCAGGAATCGAGTAAGAGGGCTGGCGCCCCCTGTGAGACGACCCAGAGCAACGCCTCGCCGCTGAACACGCCATCTTCGTGGTGGACCAAGTCCTTTTTGCCCTCGAGCTGGGCCGCGAAGAATGGCCGGTCCTTTTCCACGAGGGCCGTGGCCAGCGCCGGATCGACTGGAGGCAGAAACGGGTTCTCGAACCTCCTCCCGTGTTTTTGGAGGGCGTCGGACGGCGGCTTCTGGGCTTCCCAGGCCGCCGGCACCTTGAGAGGGTTCACCCCGGCAGAGAGGAAGCTCGCTTCCTGAAACCGGAACTCCGCCCCCCGCTCATCGGCCTTGAGGAACTTTCCCAGCTGTTTTGCGAGCCCGTCGCCCGGTCCGGCGGAAACACCCGTCTCGGCCAGCGCCGGGCTCCGCTTCCACCTGAGATTGCCCTCACCCTTGAAGAAGTACCCGAGGGCCTCCCCCTTGCTCGTGACGACCTCCCAGAGCGTCCCCTTGATGAGCGAGTAGGCCGCCGCGCGCGACTCGAGCGTCAGCGGTTTCTCTCCGGACAGGCGAATCGCCCGTCCGGAGAGCTTCCTGGCAGTGATGGAGGCGGCGATCTCGGGGCCGGGCTGCGCCAGGAGCCGCGGAGAGACGAAGAGGAGTGGAAGGAGAATCGCCGCCCGGATGCGCATCAGCAGATAGTAGAGCGCCTCACTTCGGGCTGCCCCAGCGGAAGAACCCCGAAAGAACGAAGTACTGGCTGGAACTCGAAACGTCACCCGCGACGTCGATGGACCACGAGGATGACGGAGAGAACCCGGCGCCAAACGAGAAGTGGTCCTCGGCCTCCCCTCCGTCGAAGAGCTTCTTGTATGCGGAGCTGAACGGGGGAGAAGAGACGTCGACCGGCGCTCCCGAATCCGCCCTGCGATCCGAATTGGCATCCGGGTAGAGAGACACGGTCATCCCGTGGGCGGGCTCGCGGTAGTACCCGCCCCGAAGGCTGAGGCGAGAGCTCGACGAGAGCAGCAGGGTGTACTCGGCTCCCGCCCGAAAGACGTTCCCATCTTCCGTCTCTCCCTTGGAGATGGCCCTCTTGTCCGCAGGGCAGGCTCCGGGGCCCCGCGACTGACAGAAAGCGAAGAGAGGAACGAATCCGTCGTTGAGATTGGAATACCAGACCTTCTGGAACTCCAGTGCGACCATGAGTCGCGGGACGATGCTTGCGGAGATGCCGATCGAGAGGTCGTCGGGGACCTCGAGAGTCCCGCAGGCACTGGCGTTCTGCACGGCGTCCCCCGAGGACCTGCCACAGCCGAAGTCGGCGAAGGGCGCGCTCTGGCCGGGGATCAGGGCCCGGACGCTGTAGGCGACGTCGAACTTCGCCCCTTTTCGATAGGAGATGCCGAGGGCCACGGCGTTCGGCTCGTAAAGGTCCGCCTTCATCCCGAGCACCCACCCCAGCTCGGCTCCGCTATCGACGTCGACCGACACCTCGGTCCTGTACGCCCGGTCGGTGCCCGGGATCTGGCTGCCGGACGAATCGAGGTTGTCCTGGTTCACGAAGAACTGGTGGGAGCCGTTGGTGCCGGGCCCGGTCAGATCGTATTTCAACCGGTTGAAGTTGATCCCGGCCCCGAAGGAAACCATCCGGTACCGGTACCCGGCCGAGATGCCGAACATCTCGTTTCTCATGTCGAAGATCCCGGACTCGTCGATGCTGAGGACGTTCGAGGCATCCTCTGAGATCACGAAGCTCCGGAAGTCACCCGAGAAGGTCTTCGCGGTATCGGACTTGTAGCGCAGGTTGACGGCGTAGTAGGCGGCAAGGGAGAACTTCTTCGAGACCGGAAAGACGAAACTCGCGAACTCGAGATCGGTGACGCTGCCCTCGGGCTCGTACTCGGTGGAGTTCGCCGTCAGCTGGTAGTTGCCGGTGGTCCGGCTCCCCACCCACTCGCTCGAGACGAGGGTGGGTGTGAAGGCGAAGTACTTGCCGGAGATGCCGAACTCGTAGCGAGTCAGCTGCGGGAGCCCCGCGGGATTCGCCAGAGCCGCGGTGGCGTCGTCCGCCATCGAGACGAAGGCGCCGCCCATGGCGATGGACTTGCCGCCTGGATTGACCAGGTTGGGCTGGATCTTCGAGAGGATGGGTGCCTCGAACTGAGCCTTCGCGGGTGCGCAGAAAAGCGTGCCCAGGACGAGGGCGGTGACCACGGGGGTTATCTTCATCGTCTCCTCCAAATCGAGATCAGAATCCGATGGGGCCGGTACCTTCCCCGGTCCCGGCCGGGACCAGCTTGCCGTTCCGGATGTCCGCGGTCTGGTTGTCGATCGTCGTCACGACGGCAGACACCATACCCTCTCCCGAGACCGCCTGCACGATGCACTTCACGTTCTTCCGGTCCTTGCGGTGAGCATCGTCGCTCAGCCCGAGGGCGGCGAAGACGGTATTGAGCTGCAGCCTCTCCAGAGGCTTGACGTCGAACTCCCTCTCCGCGATCGGGACCAGACGGTTCCCCGCCTCGTACAGGCTCACCCGGATCCTCACGGCCTTTCCGAGCGCCTCGTTGAGGATCAGGTTCGAGCGCGTCCCTCGCGAGCGCTCCGACCACTCGCCCGGGCCCGTCTCCACGAAGGCCTGTTCCAGGTCGTCGATCTCCAGGGGCCTCTGGGACGCGCCTCCCGTCATTCCCTCCGGGCCGATCGGAATCACCGGGAACGCGTCCCCGAAACTCCCCCTCCCCTCAACCGTCGAGTAGACCTTCGTGTACAGGGACCCGCCTCCGCCGACCTCGACGAACACGGGCCCCTGAGAGCCCTGCCCGGGTGCAAGGCCGAACAGTTCCTCGATCACATTCTTGTACTCCACGGTCTGCCGGCGCGGGACCTCCACCGTCTTCGTCCGCAACTCCGGGGCGTTCGGATCCTTCCCGAGGTCGTAGTACTTCAGCTCGAATGTCGCGGCCTGGCTCGCCGGGGCCTTGAACCCCATCAGCGACCGGAACATGTACGGTGTGCTCGTCCCAGGCAGGAACTGCGAGTACCCCGTGACAATTGACGGCACCAGCACCTTCTGTGTCCCGATCGCTCTGGCCCACGCGGGCTTCTTCACGAGATTCCGCAGGACTCCGGCCGTCCCCGGCGTCGACGGTATCGCGACGTACGTCACGGCGTCGTCGTTCCGGTTGTCGATCACGGTCACGGCCCCGAAGACTGCCCCGCCTCCCGACAGAACCTCGATCTCCAGGCTTGCCGCCTCCTGCGTGTTCCCGCCTCCGAGCGAAGGGACGACGCCGTTGAGCTGAGACATCCCGTACCTCGGGATCGTCAGTGTCGTCTCGCCGAGCTTCGTCCCTGTCTTGTCGTAGAGGGTGACGCGCGTCTGGGTCGCCTCGATCCCCGTCGTCTCTGACAGGATCAGGTTCGTCCGGTAGTCCCCGGTCGCGGTGATCCCGGCAATCTCGTAAGGGATCCCGGCTCTTGCCCCGATCCCTCGTCTCACGACCGGCATCTGGAATCCGAAGGTCCCTCCCGACTTCGATGGAGCGTCCACACCGCTCGCCACGGTCAGGTACCCTGCCTTCTCCCTGGGAACCCTGACCTCGAGCGTTCCGACGGCGGGGCGTTCCAGATCGAACACCTGGATCAGGGGATCCGTCAGGTTCACGAGGTCGTTAGGGGGCACCACCACGATCGCCTTCTTGAAGGTCTCGTAGCCGTCCTTGTCGGGAGCCGTCAGGTAAATCTCGGTCTGGACCGCCTCCGTTCCTGTGTTCGACAGCTTCAGGCGCGAGATGAAGAGGTTTCCGATCTTGGACTTCGCGCTCGCCGCCGAGGGCACGATATGGCTGGGCACATTTCGATCCAGCTGGGGTCGGCCCGCTCCGAATTTTGAGGCCTCGTTGTCCTGGACGAGGAGCCGTGCCGAGGTCCCGCTCTTTGTCCTGACGGTGAAGTAGGTGTACCGCGGCAGGGCCGTCCCGTTCGGAGCCCTCACGCGTTTCGTGTAGAGCTTGATCGTCCGGGTCGCGCCGGGCTGGATCGGTGTCGCGTTCCACCCGAACTCCGGCTCCAGCCAGAGCTCCGGTCCGATCTCGGCGCCCAGTTCCATGGGTGTGCTTCCGGGGTTGTGGACGTCCACGGTGATCGGAGCCCGCCTGGAGTCATCACCGTCGAAGCCCGGGAAGAACACGGCCTCGGTCCTCTCACCGTTCAGCCAGAGTTCGGGTGCGGTCGTGTCTCTTGATCCGATCTTCAGGTTCACGAAGGCGTAGGGCGTAATCCCGGGAACCGAGGAGCCATCCGCCTTCATCACCTGGATCACGCCCTGGTACGAGGCCGCCTTGTCTTTCTGGACCCCTTGAAAGCGCACCTCGAAGCTCCTCGTCTCCCCGGAGCCGAGGGTGAAGTTCAGGACGCTGCCGCCCATCGGGTCACGAAAATAGAAGAAGTCCTCATCCGAGGCGTTCTCGAGCCGCTGTTTCTGCAGCGACAGAGTCAAGGACTCGCCCCCGATGTTCTGAAGGACGAACGACGTCTTCTTGTCTGTCAGGATGTTCTCGAAATCGTCGCCCAGCGCCGTGAAGACGGGTTTGGGCTGGACGGTGAAGACGACGTTCGCCTTTGCCTCTGTGATCGTCACGCGGCGAGGGTCGGAATCGAGGCTCAGCTTCGTGGGATCGCACCCGGCCGCCGCGAAGACCCGATGGTAGATGCGCCCCACCTCATTTCCGACGAACGACGCGAAGGTGTCGGAGGTGACCTGGCGATCGAGGATGGGCGAAAAGGTCGCGTTCAGCGATCTCTCGACGATGTAACCGCCGCCGGCGTCCAGGCCTTCGACCTCCTTCCACGCGACAACGTAGCTCTGGCCCTTGCCAGCCTCCTCGGGGACGAAGGTAATGACAGGGATCTTGGGAGGAGTGCAGATTCCCGCGACCCTGAAGGAGCGGACGTCGGACGAAGCCGGGGTGCCGGTCACGCAGGAGGGTCTTGCGACCACCTTCCAGCGATAGGTGACACCCGGGCGGAGGGACCCCGGAGTCAGGGTTCTGGTCCCCGGAGGCAGGTTCGAGAGGAACAAGGGTGGATCGAGCTCCGTCCCGAAGTGGACATCGTAGCCCCCGGCATTCGCCGAGGCGTTCCAAGAGAGGGTCACGCCTGCCGGAACGTCGTTCGCTTCGGAGGGCGGAAAGGCCAGCGTGAAGGAACCCGGTGCCGCGCAGGTTCCTGCCGTCTGGAACGTCCTCACCGGGCTGGTCGAGGTCTTCGTCGTGTCGCACGAGGCCTTCGTCACGACGTTCCAGTAGTAGCGGGATCCTGGCTGGAGGCCGGATGGTGTGTAGGAGGTACCCGTCACACCCGACACCACGAGCGGCGGCGGGTTCGTCGTACCCAGGTAGACGTCGTAGTTCCGCGCCCCTGTCACCGCCGCCCACGTCAAGGTCAACGTGGTCGGTTGCCCGGTCGCGTTGTCCGCCGGCAGTGTCAGTCCCGCCGAGGCTGGAGCGGCGCAACCCGTCGCGGTCGTGAACGACCAGGTCTCGGAGGACGTCACGGATTTGGGGGTGCAGTAGGGATCCCCCTTCGCGACGACGCGCCAGGAGTACGTCGAGCCCGGTTGGAGGCTAGATGCCGTGAATGAGGTGCCGCTCAGATCCTGGGCCACGAGCTGCAGCCCGGTCGAGGCCGTACCAAGGTACACGTCGAACGAAGACACGGCCTCTCCCGATTCCCACTGCAGGAGAACGGATGCCCGAACGTCAACTTCGCCGGGGCTGGGCGAGGTGAGTGAGAAGGAGCTGACGTCGCGGCATGCCGGAATCAAACGGACACGATTGCTATAGACCTCTCCAACGAACACGTCGCCATTTGATCGGTTCCTCGCAACGTACGCAATGCCTGATAAGCCTGCGGACAGAGCCGCGCCACCATCACCCGAGTATTTCCTACCGTGTGCTCCCGCAATCGTCTCTATTCTTCCAGAAGGAATGGCCATGCGCAGTAGCCGGTAGGGCCAAGCCGCGATGAGCAGCATATCATCGCCCGCCAACTCAATGTCGCTTACGCTCGCTCCCAGTTCCTTGCTTCCAGCCACGTGTGTGATTACTTGCGTCTGAGCGTCGATTCTCCTGATACTGACGCCCGTCGAAAGGTAAATGTTTCCTGCTCCATCTATGACGATGGAACTCACACGGCCGATCCCGGCCTCGAGTGCGGACTTACCGTCGCCAGTCTCGTCCATCTCTCCGTTTCCAGCGACTCGGGTAATGATCCCCGTAGAACGGTTTACGCGACGAATGACGCCGGCATACGAATCCGCGATGAAAAGGTCTCCTCCGGCATCGGATGCAAAATCCCACGGAGTGTCCAACTCGGCCAATGTCGCCGGCCCGCCGTCGCCGGAGTTCCCATCCGCGCCCGTGCCTGCCACTACTGACGTCGTCATAGTTCGAAGGTCGAAAGCCATAACCTGATGGTCCGGCGCGAATATCAGCCTTCCGGTAGGATCCACATGGATCTTCCGCGCTCCAGATGTTCGGCTCACGACGGTATCGATGCTGTGCGTCACTCCGTCAACCCTGCGGATAGTGCCCTCAGTCCAGTCTTTGACGTAAAGGTTTCCTCCATCGTCAATCGCTAGGCCATCGAGGTAGGAGAACCTCGCCATCGTTGCAGGCCCACCGTCCCCGTAATTCGAACTCCGCCCAGAGCCAGCATAGTGTGTTGCCTGTGCCCCAGGCACCCATACATACACTTTCAGATCATCCATTTCTATGTCAAATATACGTCCGTCGTTGGCAACAGCGAACGAAGCGGACACACTTACATCAGATACTCGTCGTGGCGTACTTGTAGAGCTTAGCAAGAAGATCCCACAATCGGATCCAGCGCAGCCGTTTCCAAACACTCGCCCTCCAGGATCCGCAACGACTTGGCCGCGGAATCCGTCGAGTACAGCTGTACCTCCGTCAGCGGGACTCCATCGCCGGACCTTCCCCTCTGTGCCTGATAGGCAGATGCTCCCATCTACCCCTGCGGCGATAGAGGTTGCTTCAGCTATCGTCAGCGCTGCCACTCTCACAGGCAAGGCTGTGCTGCCTAATTCCCACCTCAATACCGAAACCGGACACTCCGGCAGAAGTCGCCCGAGTTCGAAGTCACACTTCCAATCGAACGGGTCAGAACTTCTCTCCACTTCTATCCAGAATAGCGAAGACTCGAAGGCAGAGGCAGAGCTGACATAATATGCCCATGGTACGGAGTAGAGGAGTCCTGACTGCCCGGAAACCCAGCTCATTCCCAGGCGTTCGACTATGACGATGTCGCCTGCGGCGTCAACGGCAACATCGCGAGGCTGGTCAATGCCGTACTGAATAGCGGGGACGCCCTCCTGCCCGCCCAGAACATCGCCATTCCCCGCTACAACTGTTGCGATGGAGGATTTCGCGTCGACCTTCCAGATATGATTGTAGGTCCCATCCGCCACGAAGAGGTTTCCGATCTTGTCCACTGCGAGACCCTTTGGCCCCATCGCCGCCTGCGTCGCCGGCCTCCCATCGTCCGTTCCGCCGCCCGCGTACGTGAAGATCGACTGCCCTCCTGCCTTCAAAGTGACGAGGCAGAGCAGAGCCAGCACCGCCAGGCGCGCCGTGCACTTGAGCGGCCAGATCCGGGATCTTCCGAGAGGGCATCCGGCTTCTCCGCTGCAGGCCGCGCCTCTCTCGCGTCCGATGGCTGGCCTCGCCTGGGTTGAACGACCCTGTATCGGCAGTAGGTTGTCCATGGTCTCCCCAACTTTTCGCGAGATGTTGGTGGCAGTCTAGGGATCCGTCACCCCGCCGTCAACGAGGGCTTCACGCACCAGAAATGGACATTCCGATCGCGGATGCATCCCTCGAACTCCCTGACTTCGCTCTTCAGAGAACACGAATCAGTCGTGTAGCCTTCACATGGGTTCGCCCCGGCCACTCTTCCGGCAGAAGGGCGATCAGGCGGCAGACGCTTCGCTGGTAAGGCGTGAGAGCCATTTCCTCAACCGTGCGGCCTCCCGGAAGGCCCGGAGGTCTCCATTCTTCTCGATCGCGGAGAGAGTCCTCGGGATCTCATCATCCGTGCGGGCCGGAAGTCCGGACGCAGGAACCAGAGACAGCGCTCCCGGTACTCGTCGACCAGCCCCGTCACCGAACGCTCCAGCTCCTACCGGTCTCCGTCCATGACATCAGGCGAGGACCGTTGTCGGAACCTGCGGCATCCGGACACCCGAGGCCGCGGCTCAGAAGCCGGCCGGCCCCGGCCCCCCCAGCCGATGTCGGGAGCCGAGCCGCACCGGGCCGTCCGCCGGCCAAGCCGGCAAGGATCCAGCAAGCTAGCAACTGGTTTATCATCTAGTTTATGAGTGCCTCGAATTCGGACAGCTTGCGGACCATCGGTGCCTTCGAGGCCAAGACTCACCTCTCGCAGCTGCTCAAGGATGCCGAGGGCGGGATCGAGACGATCATTACCGTTCGCGGGAAGCCCGTTGCGCGACTCGTACCCTGGCGCGTGCCGCATGCGGAAGAGGCCCCGAGCGAAAAGGAGCGGATCCTCGCCGCGATTCGAAGGCTTCGAGCCATGCGTGCCCAGGAGCCCGCCGGAGAGGATTCCGTCGCGGACCTGATTCGCATGGGCAGGCGATGACAGAGGCCATCGTCGTCGACGCGTCGTTCGTTTGTCCCCTGCTCCTTTCCGACGAGAGTTCGGAGGAGTCAGAGGCGCTCTTCACTTCGGCCGCGAACACCCCGGCGATCATCCTTGCTCCCGGACTTCTGTATCTCGAGGTCCTCTCTGCACTCCAGCAGGCCGTGCGCAGAAGACGTCTCTCTGCTGGCGATCTCACTGCTCGATTCGAGGCCATGCTCGAGCTGGGGATCGAGGTACTCGACCTGGCGGGTACTCCCCTCGAGCGCGCGAGGCGTTGCCTGGCTTTCCTAGGCGAGACCGGCCTCACCGTGTACGACGCGACCTACCTGGACATGGCGATCTCCCTCGATCTGCCCCTGGCGACCCATGACCGTGCGCTGCGCAAGGCAGCACGGCACCGGGGACTTCTCTTCAATCCCTGATCCTCGGCGACCGGTCAAACCGGAAGTCCTCCTCATTTGCCCGTATCCCGGGTTCTGTCGCCTTCTCCCTGAGTTGACGATCGAGCCTCCTGCCAGAAGACGGCGCCTTCGTCGGGTGAGCGCGCCCTCAGAACCCGATCGGGCCCGTGCCTCCGCCGCCTGTCGGCGTCGGAAGCCCATTCCTCGTGTCCGCCGTCTGATTGTCGATCGTCGTCACCACGGCAGAGACCAGCCCATCACCTCCAACCGACTGGATCACACACTTCACATTCGTCCGGTCCTTGCGGTGCGCCTCGTCATTCAACCCGAGTGCCGCAAACACCGTGTTGAGCTGGAGCCGCTCGAGAGGCTTCAGGTCGAACTCCTTCTCTGCGATCGGCACGAGCCTGTCTCCAGGCTCGTAGAGACTCACCCTCACCGTTGCCGGGAGCCCGCCTACCTCGTTCAAGATCAAGTTCGACCGCGTCCCCCGCCCGCGTTCGGTCCACGCTCCCGGACTCGTCTCGACGAAGGCCTGCTCCAGTCCATCGATTTCGAGCGGCGTCCGGAATCCGCCGCCCGTCAGCCCCTCCGTCGTGATGGGAATGACTGGAAAGCTGTCGCCGAAACTCCCACTTCCCTCGACGGTCGAGAACACCTTCGTGTACAAGCTCCCGGCCCCCGTGACCTCCACGAAGACCGGTCCCTGCGAGGCCTCGCCGGGACCCGCACCGAAGAGTTCGACCGCCACGTTCTGGTACGTCTTCTGCTTTCTCGGATCGACCACGACTGTGGCCTCCCGGATCCGAGGGTTGGCGGGATCCGCCGCCAGGTCGTAGTACCTGAGCGAGAACGTCACCCTCTGACTCGCCGGAGCCTTGAAGCCCATCAGCGACCGAAACATGTAGGCCGTCCCGGTGCCCGGGAGAAGCTGCGTGTAGCCACTCACTATGGACGGCACGACGTACTTGAATGTCTCGGTCCCCCTGGCCCACAACGGCCTCCGGACAAGCCGGCGCGACAGAGGCCGGGCCTCCGGCTCCATCGAGCGGGAGACGTAGGTCACCGCGTCGTCATTGCGGTTGTCGATCACTGTCGCGACGGCGAAGACCGCTCCACCGCCCGACGTCACCTCGATCTCCACGCTCGCCGCTTCCCGGACCTCGCCGCCGCCGAGGGCCGCCACTACATTGTTGATCTGTGCCATCCCGTAGCGCCCAACTGTGATCTTCGCGTCGCCCAGCGGCACGGCGTCCCGATCGAACAGAGTGACCTTCACCTCCACCGCTTCCAGTCCGCTCGTCTCGGTCAGGATGAGGTTCGTCCGGTAGTCCGCGCTGGCGGTGATTCCGGAGATCTCGCTGGGCTTCCCAAGCTTCGCCCCGGTTCCCCTGAGGACGACGGGCATCTGGAATCCGAAGACCCCGCCGGTCCTCGCGGGCGCGTCCACGCCGCTCGTCACCGTGAGGAATCCCGCCTTGCCTTCGGGAACTCGTACCTCCAAGGAGCCCACGGCCGGCCGCGACAGGCCGAACAGCTGAACGAGTGGATCGGTGAGAGCGACCACGTCTCCGGGCGGAGCGATGACCGAGGCCTTCTCATAGACAACGGCACCATCGGCTCCCGGAGGCGTCCGGTAGATCTCCGCCTGGACAGTCTCCGTGCCGGAGTTCGACAGTGTGAGACGCGAGACGAAGAGATTCTGCCGGGCCGACAGCGCACTCGCGGCGGAAGGAACGATGTAGGACACCTGGCCCCTCGCCAGGAGCGGCCGGCCGGATCCGAGGATGGGAGCATCGTTATCCTGAACCAGGAGTCTTGCGGAGGCTCCTCCCTTCGTCCGCACGGTGAAGTAGGTGTACCGGGGAAGCGCGGTCCCGTCAGGAGCCCGGGTTCGCCTCGTGAGGAGATTCACCGTCCGGCTCGCCCCCGGCGCGATCGGCTGGGCGTTCCACCCCGCCTGGGGCTCGAGCCACAGTTCGGGACCGATCTCCGCCGCGAGCTCCATGGGAGACGCTCCGGGATTGTAGATATCGACGGAGATGGGGGAACGGCCGCTGTCGTCTCCCGTGAGCCCAGGGAAGGTGACGGCTTCGACTCGTCTGCCGTCCCGGCGGAACTCAGGAACCGAGGCATCGGCGCCTCCCACCTTCAGGTTCACATAGACCAGGGGCGAGGATCCCGGCGCGGACAGGTCTCCGGCTGGAGCGACTTCCACGACACCCTGATAGGAGCCCTCCCTGTCACGAGCAACGCCACGGAAACGGATCTCGAAGGTTCGACTCGCTCCACTTTCCAGCGTGAAGGTCTCCGTGGACCCTCCCGCCGGATCCCGGAAGTAGAAGAAGTCTTCCCGGGAGCTGTTCTCCAGAAACTGCCGCTTCAGTGAGAGCGTCGCCGCCGTTCCACCCACATTCTCGACTGTGAAGCTCGTCCTCCTGCCGCTGAACGGCTCCTCGAAGTTCTCTCCTATCTCGGTGAAGACGGGCTGCGGCTGGCGCGTCACGATCACCTTCTGAGTCGCGGAAGTCACGACTGTGCGGACAGGCGCGGAGGCCGGGCCCCGGACCGCCGGATCACACCCGGCAACGGCCTGGACTCTCACGAAGAGGTCGCCGGGCCCGTCTGCACGGAAGGCCGCGGAAGGGCCGGAGATGAACTGCCGGTCGAGGACGGAACCGAAGTCCGGGTCCCGCGATCTCTCGACGATGTATCCCGCCCCCGCGTCGAGACCGTCCGGGGGCTTCCAGGTGACCACGTAGCTCCGGCCCGCCGTCACCCGCGACGGCACCAGATCGACGACAGGGACTCCGGGCGCGCGGCAGGCTGCCTCCACCGTGAAGGTGCTCACGGGGGTCTCTCGAACCCCACCCGACTCGCAGCCGGCCCGGGCGACAACCTTCCAGGAGTACGTCTCTGCCGGGGTGAGCGCGGACACCTTCAGGGAGGACGTCGCTGGCGACAGCCCCGCGGCGTACAGCGGAGGATCCGCGGCCGAAGCCGTTCCGAAATAGACGTCGTACGAGCCCGCACCGGCAGCCGGGCTCCAGCCGAGGAGAGGAGCCACCTCGACGTTCGAGGCGCCCGAGGCGGGACCGGTCAAGGAGAATGACGCCGGCTGGCTGCACATCCCGGAGCGCTGGAAGGAGCCCGGCGCGCTCGTCGAGGCTCTCGACGGGTCGCAAGCGGCTCTCGCAACAACGTTCCAGAAGATGCGGGACCCCGGAGGAAGGCCTTGCGGAACATAGGAGGTCCCGATGATTCCCGGGGCAACCAATGGAGGCGTCTCTCCGGTGCCCAGATAGACGTCGTAGGACCCCGCTCCGGCAACGGCCGACCACTGGAGAGCCACCCCGTCGGCCACGTCCAGCGCTCCGCTGGCGGGCGACAACAGCTGAGGCGCGGGCGGGGCCTCGCAACCCAGAATCGTCGTGAATATCCCGGTTGTCGAGGTCGCGCTCGATGGTGCGACGCAGAAGGGGTCGGACTTCGCGGAGACGCGCCATGAATAGCGTCTGCCGGGAAGGAGGTTCGCTGGAGAGAGGGACGTTCCGGGCAGATCCCTGGCGACGAGGGTGAGATCCGCCTCGTCGGTCCCGAGGTAGACGTCGTAGCGCTCGGCCCCGCGGACGGTCTCCCACCGCAGGATGGGCTGGAGCGGCGTGCCAGATGCATCCTGGGACGGACTCAGGAGGGCGGGAGCCGCGACCGGCCCGCAGCCCGAGATGACGCGAATCCGGTTCGTGTTGACGTCGGCGAAAAAGAGGCGATCGCGCGAGTCGAAGACCAGGGCGTAGGGGGCGTCCATCGTCGCGGCGGTGGCGGCCCCTCCATCGCCCGAGAAGTCTCCCGCCCCCGTCCCGGCAACCGTTTCGAGCTTTCCCTCGCCGTTGATGCGCCGGATCCGGTGTGCGGTTGCTTCGGAGAAAACGATCGTCCCCTTCGCGTCGACGGCGACCCAGGTCAGTTCCTCGAACTTTGCCTGTCGCGCGAGCGTGCCGTCGGGTGAGGATCCCGCTTCCCCGGTCCCGGCGATCGTGTCGATCAGGCCAGTCTTCAGGTCGATTCTGCGAATCCGATGTCCCCACTGTTCGGCGACGAGGAGGCCGTCGCTCTGATCGAGGGCGATTCCCGCCGGGGTGTCGAGCCGGGCCTCGATGGCGAGACCGCCGTCGCCTCCGGAGCCGCCTCCCGCGACGGTGGTGATCGTCCCGCCGGGCGCGACTCGCCGGATCCTCTTGTTGCAGGTGTCGCTCACGTAGATCCCACCGGCGGAGTCGATGGCCACCGACATCGGACTATTCAGGCGCGCGGCCGTTGCCGGGCCGCCATCGCCGTCGTTTCCACCGGTTGCGGGAGAGCCGGTTCCGGCCACGGTCGAGAGCTGCCCCGTTCCCGCGGAAAGCCTGCGTACGGTGTGCCAGCCCCGCTCTACGAAGAGGATGTCGCCGCTGGCACTGACCGCGACGCCCGCGGGACCATTCAGGAGGCCGGACGTGCCCGGCCCTCCGTTCCCGGCGTCCTCGGAGAACTTCTCCCCGGCGAATCCCCTTCCCGCGATGGTCTCGATCGTTCCGTCGGACTTCAGCCGGCGAAGCCGGTGTTCCTCGTGCTCCGAGAAGACGAGGGTCCCGCTGCTTTCGAGCGCAACCCCCATCGGGGCGTGCAGGAAGGCGTTGAGCGCGGGTCCCCCATCGCCGTTTGTCGCGGTCCCGGCCGCTGGAGGACCGGCATACGTCGAGATTGCCGAGGTCGTGAGGTCCATCCGGCGCACGCGGTGGTTCCAGGAGTCCGCCACGAAGAGGTCCCCGTTCTTGCCAATGGCCAGACCCGCCGGGTGGTTGAGCGAGGCGCCGGTGGCCGGTCCGCCATCTCCGGCAAATTCCGCCCGTCCGTCACCCGCGAAGGTGGTGATCTTCCCTGTCGAAGCCTCGACCCGGCGGATCCGGTTGTTGCGGAAATCGGCGGCGTAGAGGTTGCCGGCAGCATCCAGGACGCAGGCGTAGACCCCGGACATCGACGCCAGGGTGGCGGGGCCGCCGTCTCCGGAGAAGCCCGATTGTCCATTGCCAGCCAGGGTCGAGATGACGCCAGAGACCCGGCTCACGCGACGGACGACTCCATTCCCGAAATCCGCGATGAGGAGGTTCCCCTCACCATCGAGGGAGACACCATGGGGTCTCGAAAGACGGGCGGACGTCGCGGGGCCGCCGTCACCCGAGAAGCCCTCTCCCCCCGTGCCGGCAACCGTTCTGACGAGGCCCGTCTGCAGATCGACGGCCCGAACTTTGTGGTTACCGCGATCGGCCAGGTAGAGGATCCGGCGCGCTCCGTCGAGCACGAGGCCCGTGGGCTCGTTCAGCGCGGCGCGCGTTGCCGGCCCGCCATCTCCCGAACTCCCGCTATCTCCGGTTCCAGCAACCGTCCCCAGGAGACCGGAGACAGGATCGACCCGGCGGACCTTGTGGCCGGCCTGATCGGAGACGTAGATCGATCCATCCGCGTCGATGGCCGTGGCCGCAGGAGCCGTTATCCCCGATGCTGTCGCGGAGGTTCCGTCCGGCGAGGAGAGCCTCGAGCCGTTCCCCGCGACGACGCTGATCCGGCTGGTCTTCGCATCGACCCGCCTGACGACGCGGTTCACGTAGTCCGCGATCACGAGGTTGCCCGAGGAGTCGAGCGCCACGTCGAACGGATAGCTGAGGGACGCGGCCGTCGCCGGTCGTCCGTCGTCGGTCCCGCCGCCCGCCACGGTGACGACGGACTGTGCCCGAAGAAGGGAGGGCCAGGAAGAAACGAGGAGAGCCGTCAGGACGAGGCGCGGCACGCACAGGGGACGGCAGTGACACGGCCTCTGCGCGGAATCCCCGGAATTCGAGAGATTGCCCATCGGGCCCTCCTTGTCTTCGAGATGTCAGACGCGCGAGCGGCGGCGGAGCGCCGCCCGCGGGTCACTGTCTTTCTCAGGGACCTTTCTTCGCGACGCCCAACTCGCCGAGTTTCCTAGCGACGTCGGGCCCGGCGGTTGCCGGCTTCACTTCACGGTCGACGTGGAGAAGCTTGCCATCCTTGCCGATGTAGAAAGTCCAGCGGAAGGGGACCTTGCGCTCCGCGTTCACGACGCCATAAGCCTTCGCGACCGAACCATCGACGTCCGCGAGCATCGGGTAGTCGGCGTCGAGGGACTTCGCGAACTTCGTGATCTCCTCGACGGGATCGATGCTCGCCGCGAAGTAGGCGACGTCGAACTTCCGGATTTCTGTGCCGCTCTCACGGAGCGACTTGCATTCCTGCGTTCACCCACCCGTGAAGGCCTTGGGGAACCAGGCCAGGACGACGACACGCTTGCCAGCGTGCTCGGCCAGAGTGTGGGCCTTGCCGTCGGAGCCGGTCAGCGAGAAGGGCGGGGCCTTGTCTCCCGCCGCGAGGGATCTGGCCCCCTCCTGGGCCGGGGCAGGGCCGAGCGCAAAGAGCAATGCGGCCGTGAGGGGCATCGAGAGACGCATGGAGACCTCCTGTTTTCCATGATCCTAGCCCGAAGCCGGCCGGGCCAACAGCGGGCGCCGTCTCCCACACTCAAAAAAAGAACCCGGCGGTTGCCGGGTTCGTGCAGTCATCCGAATTCAACTCGTCCGGACCCTCGCGGTCCCGTCGAGGCCATGATGATTTCCGTGGCGTCCAGAGTTCTCGAATCGAGGCGCGGAGGGGGTGCGAGACCCCCTCCGCCAGAGGCTTCAGATCACCGGGAGTGAGACTTCGAAACCGACCACTCGGAGTTCGGCCCGTGGCAGACCGCACAGGACTCACCGATCTTCGAGGTGTTGATGTTCGCGTGGCTCAGGTGGTCCTTGGAGTCGTGGCAGCCGGTGCAGGAGGTCGTTCCGGGGCCCTGCACGCTCATGTAGTCGCGAGGAGTCGGCGTCTCGAGGTTCCCTCCGGGCGGAAGGTTGTAGGTCGAGCCGGTGTGGCAGGCGCTGCAGTTGCGGCGGTCGCCCGGGTAGCGGACTTCGTTGTAGTTGTGACGGCTCTGACCGTTGCCGTACACGGTGAAGTCCTGCGCGAGTTCCTCGCCCGTGTGGATCCGGTGGATCATCCGCTTCATGTCGACGGACTCCGGATCCCCGTTCCCCGCGGGGCGCTGGTTCCGGTCGTCCTTCAGCGGGTTGTGGCAGATCACGCACTCTTCCATGACGAGGCGCTGCCCGCCATGGAGGGCCAGCTGATCATGGCAGCGATTACAGAGGGCCATCGAGGCCACGCTCCGCCGGTTCACGACGGGCTCGCCCGCCTTGATCGCACCGTACCAGATCGGGTTCGTCGCGCACTCGCGCACGCTCGTGTCGGCCGTGCCATCGCCACGCACCAGGCTGACGTTGCGGTAGGCATCCAGGCTGACCGTCCAGGTACCAACGGCGTCGGCCGGGATGGGATTCGTGAAGGTGTACGCCGTATTGCCGGTCGCGGCATCGAAGACGCCCGTCGCGAGGCCGGACTCACGCCAGTAGGCCTTGTAGTCCGCCGTCGGACCCGCGAGGATGGGGGAGAAGCTGTTCAGCTTCGTGGCGTTGACGGCGGTGCCGTCGCCGTTGGTGACCTTGAAGGTGGCGGTCGGCTTCTGGCCCGGGACGAAGTTCGTGACGCTCACGATGGTGGCCTTCAGGCCCTTCAGCTGCGTGGACTTCACCGGGATGACGTGCGCGCCCTTCACCGAGATGTCGAACTCGGCGTTCATCGTGGCGCCGTGGCAGTTCTTACAGGCCAGGTCGCTGATCTGGGGCAGTCCGCCGCAGTGATTCTCGCCCGTCGTCCAGTTGATGTTGTCGTGGCAGGAACCGCAGACGGCGCGCGTCGGACGCGTGTACCAGATGCTCGCCTCGGTAGCCGTCGTCTGGTGGCAGGTCTCGCAGTTGCGGATGTCCTGGGGATAGGCCACTGTCGAGTAATCGGCTCCAGCGATATAGGGCTTCCCGCCGACAACGCTCGGTAGATCCTTGCCGCGGTGGAGCTTGTGGAAGAGGACCTTCCCGTCGAACGTTTCACCGCTCGTCGCGTCCTTGCTGATCGAGGCGTTGTGGCAGAGCATGCAGTTCTTGGCGTCGCGCCGGCTTCCACCGTGCTCGGCGAGCGGGTCGTGGCAGCGGTTGCACGTGGCCGTCGTGTTCATCGCGCTCCAGACGGCAGCTGGCGTCCCGCCGTCGGCCCGCAGCTCCTGGAAAACGTTCGGGGCGTAGTAGTTCTTCTCCAGGATGCCCGACATGTTCCGGGATCCGTAGGCGCCCAGGGTATTGGTCGCCGCGACGTCCATGTCAGCCGGCAGAGTCGTTCCGAACGTGTACTTGTACCGTCCGATCGCGACCTCGGTGAACGTGCCGCCCTGGTCAGCGGAGGGATTCGTCACGCCGTTTCTCGTCCGGAAGGTGTAGGGCACGTAGTAGCGGGTCGTGGGGTTCCACTTGGCGAGGATGAAGCTGACCGAGACCGGTCCGGGAGTGGTCGCCCCAAGGCGATCGAGGGGCTGCTTGAGATCGTCCGTGATCGTGAACTCGACGACGGGCTTCTTGCCCGGCGCCAAGTCCGTCACGCCGAGGATCGTGACGTTCAGCCCCGGACGGATCCAGGCGATCTGGTCGGCCGACAGGAAGTACTCCTGCGAATTGGGAGTAAAGGCTGACGGAGGGCCAATCTTCGCTCCATCTCCTATGTTCTCCGAGATGGCCACGGCGGATTGGTGTGAGAGGACGGCAAAGGCTGCGGCGGAGAGGACCAGGAAGAAACGACGCTGAATCGGGTGCACTTAATCCCTCCCTCTGGATATTGAAAAGAGAACTCGGGACTCTGGAAAGAACCCGGCCCCAGTCCCATCAGCGGTGGGTTTCCGTCGATCGGAGGGGACCGCGGGGGAATTCTACTCGCCGGACAAGGACAGGAACCGGACATGAATCATCTGCACTATGCCGGAGAAAGTTGTGGCGCCCTGGACGAATCGGGAGCAGTATTTAGGGTTTTTCCCCCCCATTCGTGTCCTGCTGATCGGTTCTCATGTAGGGGCGCGATTCACCGCGCCCGCGACTCTGTGAGAGCGCGTGGCCGCGCGGGCCGTTGCTGAACTCTCCCCCGCGGGGGGCCCTGCGGGGCGGGGGAGAGGGTGGGGGCGCCGCGGGGGAGGGGATGACCTTGCCGGCCCGGTCGCTCAGGCCAGCCGCTGGAAGAAGTCGTTTCCCTTGTCGTCGACCAAGATGAAGGCCGGGAAGTCGACGACGTCGATGGCCCAGATCGCCTCCATTCCCAGCTCGGGGAACTCCAGGACGTCGACCTTCTTGATGTTCTCTTCCGCCAGGATCGCCGCGGGTCCACCGGGGGAACCGAGGTAGAACCCGCCGTGCTTCTTGCACGCCTCCGTGACCTTCGCGCTCCGGTTTCCCTTGGCGATCATGACCATCGATCCGCCCCGCGACTGGAAGAGGTCCACGTAGGAATCCATCCGGCCCGCGGTCGTCGGACCGAACGAACCCGACGGCTTTCCTTTCGGGGTCTTCGCCGGTCCGGCGTAGTAGACGGGGTGGTCCTTGAAGTACTGCGGCAGGTCGGCGCCGGAGTCCAGCCGCTCCTTCAGCTTCGCGTGGGCGATGTCACGGGCGACGACGAGCCTGCCCGTCAAGGCGAGCGGCGTCGCGACCGGGTACTTCGAGAGCTCCGCCAGGATCTCTGGCATGGGCCGGTTCAGATCGATCCGGACGATTCCCGAGTGCTCCCCGCTTCCCTGCCGCGCCGGCAGGAGAGAGGCGGGATCACGCTCGAGCTCCTCGAGCCAGAGCCCCTTCTCGTTGATCTTGGCCAGAACGTTCCTGTCGGCGGAGCACGACACGCCCATCCCGACCGGGCAGGAGGCTCCGTGCCGCGGGAGCCTGATGACCCTCACATCGTGGGCGAAGTACTTGCCACCGAACTGGGCTCCGAAACCCGAGGCCTGCGCCGCCTTCAGGAGCCTCGCCTCGAGCTCGGGGTCGCGAAAGGCGCGCCCGCTCTTGCTTCCACTCGTGGGAAGGGTGTCGTAGTACCCGGTCGAGGCCAGCTTCACGGTCTTCAAGCAGGCCTCGGCCGAAGTCCCCCCGACGACGATGGCGATGTGGTAGGGCGGGCACGCGGCCGTCCCGAGGAGCTTCATCTTCTCGACGAGGAACTTCTCGAGGCTCTCCGGATTCAGGAGGGCCTTCGTCTCCTGGAAAAGATAGGTCTTGTTTGCCGACCCGCCGCCCTTGGCGACGAACAGGAACTTGTACTCCATCCCCGGCGTCGCGTAGATGTCGATCTGCGCGGGGAGGTTGTTGCCGGTGTTGACCTCGTCGTACATGGTCAACGCGGCGGTCTGCGAGTACCTCAGGTTCTCCTCGGTGTACGTTTTCCAGACGCCCTTCGAGAGGTGCTCGGCATCATCCGCCCCCGTCCAGACTTGCTGGCCCTTCCAGGCCACGATGGTGGCCGTGCCCGTGTCCTGGCAGAACGGGAGCTCGAACTTCGAGGAGATGACCGAGTTCTTCAGGAGCGTCATCGCCATGAAGCGATCGTTCGGAGAGGCTTCGGGGTCCTCGAGGATCGCCGCGACCTGGCGCTGGTGCTTGCCCCTCAGGAGGAAGGAAACGTCCCGCATCGCCTGGTTGGCGAGGAGAGTCAGGGCCTCTGGATCGACGACGAGCACGGGCTTCCCGGCGAACTTCGACACCGTCACGAGGCCCTTCTTCACGAGGCGGTACTTCGTCGAATCCTCCCCTCGCGGGAAGGGGTTCTCGTACGTGAAGACGGGCCCGGCCGAGGCGGGGGCCTTGGAAGTCGTGGCGGCGGCCTTCTTCTTGGTCGCCGTCTTCTTCGGACTGGTCCGCTTCGCCAAGACGGCGGGAGTGGCCGCCTTCGCTGACTTTGCTTTCGCCGGGGGCTTCGCCTTGCCAGGTTGAGGCTTTGCTCTTTTCGTCGGCATCGGAATCTCCTTGCCGGGAGCTTCAGGCGGTTGGGGGCGCGGTGCCGTCCGGCCGCCGCGGGCTCGCCGCGATCACCCGGTCTTACGGAAATATAGCCGACACCGGAGGCCCCGGCGGCCTCCTCGATTCGGACTTTCTGCCGATCCTGCGGGCAGGCACGCCCGCCCAGATCTCACCCGGACCGACCTTCGCGCCCTTTGACAGGACTGCTCCCGCCGCGATGACGGCTCCGTCGCCGATCTCGCACCCGGGAAGGATGACGGCCATGATCCCGACCGTCACATTCCGCCCGATCCTCACGGGGGCCGTGACGAGCTTCCCTCTTTCCGCGACGTGGGCGACGAGGGTCACGTCTCCGCCGATCACGGTGTCATCGCCAATCGAGATCAGATTCTGGTCTCCGACCACGGCCGTATTGATCTGGACGCGTTTCCCGATCTTCATGCCCATCAGACGGTGGAAGAGATTCAAGAAGGGCGTCAGCCTCACCCAGTTCAAGAACGAGAACCGGAACATGAGGGTCAGCGCGTTGTAGCTGGCCCACCGCCAGGCTGGAAACGAGAGGAAGGCGAAATGTCCGACGGGAGTTCCGAGGGAGAAGGTCAACCACCTGGCAGCCGGTAACACGGCGATCTGGGTCAGCCCAAAGATGAAGTAGCCGAGCACCGCGGCCATCGTGAGGATGAGGAGCCGCCACGGGTTCCCCCGAGGGACGAGGTCCGAAACGAGAGCCCAGAGTCTCACGGCCGGGTACGCCGAGAGCCCCAGGAGGAGCGCAGCCTCCAGGTAGAGAAAGACCGACGCCACGACCTGCAAGGGCGTCAGGGCCGACGCCCGGAAGTCCCGCTGAACCATTACCGTCTCCCTGCCGGACCCGGCGCTTGCGAGACGCCGGGCCTCGTACGTGACCTCACGACATCGAGGCGAGCTTCTTCTTCAGGGACTCGATCATGCGCTCCGATCTCTGCCCCTGGGGGAGCCCCTCGGCCAGAGCGAGCGCTTCCTCGAGGGTCTTCTTCGCCGCCGCGGGATCCCCCTTGGCCGCGTAAATGTCCGACCGGACTCTCAGGACGACGATCTTCCGCGGCCCGTACACCTTCTGGAGCGCCCGGTCGGAAGCGGCGAGCGCCTCTTCGTGCTTGCCGAGAGCCTTGTAGGCGGAAGCGAGCCTGGCGGGCGGGTTGTAGTCGTCCGGGAGGTCGCGCTCGGAGGCCTCGAGCATCGGGATGGCCTTCTCGGGAGTCCCGAGGGCCAGGTAGGCCGAGAGCCGGTGGGAGTCATAGACGGCGCGCGCGTCCGGGGTCTTCGCGTCGGCGGCCGCCTTCTCGAGGAACGCGGCCCACTCACCGGCGATCTTCTTGACGCCGGCCTCGTCACCGGCACGATCGCGGGACTCGATCAGGGACCCGTACACCGCGGAGCGGTCATCCGGCGCAATCGCGGTCTTCGAGTCCGCGATCACATCGGCCGCATACCTCTCGAACTCCGCCACGAGTGCGGCCTTGCCGGTGTTGTCCGGCTTCAACTCGAGGGCGCAGTCGAGCCCGGAGGCCGCAACGTTGGCGGCGGACGCCGTCTTCTTCAACTGGGGCCACGCCTGGCTGGCGGCCTTTGCGCAGGCCGCCGAGTCCCCCGCCCGGCCGTACGCGTAAACGAGCGACTCCGAGACGCGCCCCCAGCTCGCCCAGGACTTGGGCACCTTCGCGAGGAGGTCCCGGTAGGCCGCCGCGGCCTCGGTGTACTGCCCGGCCGCAAACCACCGGTCTGCCTCGGCCAGGGCCTTCTCGAGCCCTTCGCTCCGGCTGGCCACGTTCCGGGCTCCGTCTTTCAGCATCTTGAGGATCTGATCCACGGTGGCCCCGCCCGCCCAGCGTAGAACCGGAGCCTCTGTTACCGGGTCGACGATGAAGAAGGTCGGGTAGTTCTCGATCGAGAACGTCTTGCGGAAGCGGGCGTTCTGGGGCTTTTCCGTGTCCATCGCGAGCCAGACGAACTGTCCGGCCTGCCGCCCGAGAGCCGGGTCCGTGAAGACCGTGGCCCTCATCGAGCGGCACGTGTGTCACCAGGGGGCCCAGGCCTCGATGAAGATCGGGAGCTTCTTCGCCCTCGCCTCCGAGAGCGCCTTCTGATAGTCGTCCTCGATGAAGGGGACGGACTTCTTCTGCGTCTTCTCTGGGGCGGGGACCTTGGTGTCTGCCGCCGCGGGGAACGTCAGCACGAGCGCCGCGAGGAGCGCGGCGAAAACGGTACGTCTCATCGCCCGGCATCGTAGCAGCGAACGGAAACGAGGAGTTAGCCCGAGCCGGTTCGGGAGCCTGCCAGGGGGCTCTCGGCCGAGTCGCCGCCGGCCGGGGTTTCACCGGGCGCCCGTTCTTCCGCGGCAGGGGCCTCCTCGCGGAACTCGGCCGCCACGACCCGGTTGCGTCCGCCGATCTTGGC
Source organism: Thermoanaerobaculia bacterium (assembly GCA_022071945.1). GTDB lineage: Bacteria > Acidobacteriota > Thermoanaerobaculia > UBA5066 > UBA5066 > JAJVIN01. The sequence continues at coordinate 36,223 of JAJVIN010000054.1, forward strand.
ACGATAGAGAGCTTCGTCCGCGCTCCGGATGAGCTCGTCCGGCTGGGTTCCGTTGTGCGGGAAGGAGGCGACGCCGAACGAGACGGTGACGGGAGAGAGCTGCCGTCCGTCATGGATGACGCGGTACGTGGAGAAGGCACGCCGGAGGCTCTCCGCCCTCTCCACGCTGACTTTCGGAGGACTCTCGGGCAGGACGAGGACGAACTCCTCCCCTCCCCACCGGCAGGCGAGATCGCCTCCGCGAACCGAGTCCGCGAGGACTCTCCCGAACTCGCGCAGGACCGCATCCCCGGCGGGATGCCCGAGGGTGTCGTTGACGCGCTTGAAGTGATCGATGTCGGCGATCAGGAGACCGATGGGCTTGCCGGATCGCAGGGCCCGGGCGCATTCCTTGGCGAGGATTTCCTCGAGATACCGGCGATTGAAGAGCCCCGTGAGCGGGTCGCGCACGCTCTCGGCCCGCAGCTGCTCGCGGAGCACCAGGTTCGACACCGCAAGACCGATCGGCCCGGCCGCGGCGGGCACGACACGCGTCCACTCAGGCGGGACCTGCCCCGGCTCGACCTCGCTCGACAGGACACCGACGACGTCGTCACCCGCCATGAGCGGCACGCAGAGCATTTCCGTCACGCCCGGGTGGTGAGCACATTTCTGCCCGGAAACCCCCTCCCGAAAGTGATTCTGCTGCCCCCGCCGGATCGCCCAGCAGTCCGCCGATTCGAAGGACGCCACCGGCTCGTGCCCGGCCGGCCACGAGGCCACCATCCTCAGACCTGAAGGAGAAGGGGAAGCGAGGTAGATGGCGCCGGACGTACCTGGCCAGAGCCGCGTGCGCATCTGCCGCATGACGGCGCTCATCTCGCCGAGCGCCAGGCACGAGTGGAGCCCGGACGTCATCTCGGCAAGGGTCTCGATCTCAGCCCGGCGGGTCTCGGACTCCTCCACGTGCTGGCTCAGCCGGGCGTTTGCCTCCGACAGGGCAGCCTCCACCCGGCGACGGGCGAGGTTGTCGCGGCGAAGGCGGACAAACGCCCACACGAGAAGTCCGAACGCGAACCCGTTCCCGGCGATCAGGAGGAACTTGTTTCTCTGGAGGGACCGTGCCGTCGCGGCCGTCCGAATCTCCAGGCGGCGGAGCTCTTCGTCACGCAGGGTCTCGAAGGCCTCCGCGATGGCCCGCTGTTCGCGAAACTCCAGATCGGCGTCGAACACCCTGGGGCCTGTCGTCTGGGAGGCCCGCCGGACATCCTCCTCGAGCCGGCGAAGCCGTGCCGTCAGAAGCCCATTCAGGGCTTCCACCCGGGCTGTCTGGACCGTGCTGTCCGACTCCAGCGCGCGGAGGTCTTCCATGTAGCCGGGGATCTGGCTGCTTCTTTTCGCGAACTCCAGGAGAAAGCGTTCGTCTCCAGTCAGGAGAAAGGTCCGCTGAAAGGCCAGGCCCTCTCTCGTCGCAAGCCGGGCTTCGGCGAGTAACCGGAGAACGTCCTGGGTGGTGTCCATCCGGGCCGCCTCCTGCGCCGCTCTGATCGTGCTCCGGTATGAGACGACACCTATGGCGGCCATCAGCGCCAGGGCAAGCACGAGGGCCAGGGATTCGAACGGGAAACGCTTGGACGTCATCGGCTCGCGGCGATCTCGCTGGATTCTCCCCTTTGCCCCCATGACAGGTCCAGACGGCTCCCCGAAAAACGAAGCGGCGCGACCGAAGTCGCGCCGCCCGGAGAGTTCCCTTTTTCTACCGGAGGCTTACTTGCCCGCGCGGTAGGTATTCCACATGGAGGTCATGCGGGTCTTCTGGCCAGCGGTGAACTGGTACATGCAGGAGTCGTCGGTGTAGTCCATGAAGTTGGTGATCGGGTCGTTGCCGGCGCTGGAGCAGGTGTTGCGGCCCGTCGGGCAACCGTAGGCAGGGGACTTCTCGGCCGGGGTGTCAGAAACGTAGTCGCCGCCATTCGTCGTGCTCTTGGCGCAGCCGCCCTGGAACGTGTGGTAGAGGCCCATCCAGTGGCCGACTTCGTGGGTCCCGGTGTCACCGAGGTTGTAGGGGGCCGCGGAGCCGCCGGGCAGGGAGGAGGAGAGGATCACGACGCCGTCCATCTTGGGGTTGCTGGCATAGCTCGACGGGAAGGTCGCCCAGCCGAGGAGGCCGCCGCCCATGTTGTTGAAGTAGATGTTCAGGTCGTCGGCCGAGCCCTTGCGGAGGGTGTTCTTCATCTGCGACTCGCAGGTTCCGCCGCTGCAGGTGTACCAGGAATCGTTGTTGGAGTAGTCCGTGGAGACGACGCTGAACGAGAAGCCGTGCGGAGCATAGGCGTTGTTCAGGACCGTCATCTGGTTGTTGATCTGGGTCGCCGTCGGTCCGCCGGAGCCCGCGGAATTCCGGATGACGTGGATGTAGACCGGGATCGTGACGGCCATCGGAGCAGCTTCCCAGCGCTGATAGGTCATCTCGGACTCGATCTCGGCCTCGATCCTCTCGAGGGTCTCCTCATCGAGATCCTCGGTCGTGCAACGGCGGCCGCTCTTGATGAAGGTCTCCTGGCTGTCGTAGGCAATGCCGTTCACGACGAAGGGCCGGTTTTCAGGGCCCGTGGCACCCTCGTCCTGATTGCGAACGGCCTTTTCGGCCATCGCCGGAAGGCCAGCGGCCAACAGGAAGGCGGCGGAGAGGGAAGCGATGAAAGTCTTGGTGGTGCGTGTCATGGTCATTCCTCCGTTTTTTTGTTTTGGAATCTCTGTTCGCTGCTCTTACTTGCAGGTTCGTTGCCAACCCTCGAAACGCTCGGAAGCCGCCATTTGCGCCAGGGTTACGGCCAAAATATGGTCAGCCGCTGACCCTGCGACCCGGACTGGGTTAAGTGTATTGACCCACGGGTCATGAATCGACCCCTAGATCTGTCCGACCCACCATCCCGGGTCGTTTTCGATAAACGACCGCTCGATTTCGGCCCGGACCTCATCGGGGAGCGGACCGCTCTCCAAGGCCCTCACGTTATCCATGAGGTGCTGGATATTTCGGGTTCCAACGATGGTGGAGGCTACTCCGGGAGCGAAGGCGGCAAACCTGAGCCCGAGTTCCGAGAATGCCAGTCCGCGAGGGTCGAGACCCATCGTCCGCCACCGCCACCAGTACTCCTCCTCGGCGCGGTCGTCCCCTCTCGGACACTCGGAGTGCCGCCACACCGCATTGGCGAGGGGACGCTTGGCGATCACGCCGATCCCCCGGCCCGCGGCCTGGGGAAAGAGATCCCTGATCACGCGCTGGTCACAGAAGTTGACCGAACACTCTATCGAGCCGAATTCACCTGAATTCACCGCCCACTCGAGGGCTTCATTCTCTCCGGAATAGGCGGCGACCCGCACCTTGCCTGCCTCCACGGCCTGGCCCAAGGCCTCCACGACGCCAGCCTCCCTCAGGACGTCGAGCGGGCAGGAGTGGAGGTGTACGACATCGAGCCGGTCCGTCCGGAGGGTCTCCAGAGCCAGGTCGATCCCGAGACGGATGCACTCGGGTGTCCAGTCGGGAACGCCCGGAACTCCGTACCCGATCTTCGTGGAGAGGACGACGTCCTGCCTGCGAGCCGAGAGGTGACGCCCGATCCGTTCTTCCGACAGCCCATAGCCGCGGGCGGTGTCGACGAGGTTGATACCGAGGTCGAGAACCCCGTGGAGAAGCCGCGCGGCCTCGGCCTCGGAAAGCTCCGGATTCCCTATCTGACCGGCCCCGAGGCCGAGAATCGACACTTCGAGGCCGGTCTCTCCCAGATCACGCCGCTGCATGACCCTACTTCTTCTGGACGCCTGTCTGGCCCGTGCCGGTCGACGGCAAACTTCCGGGCGCCGCCGGAACGCACGTCCCCGGCGACGTCACGTTCGTGACCTTGACGTCGTCGAGGAAGAAGCCGGTGTACTCGAGTCCCGGATCCGTCGTGAGGCGCCAGCGGATGCGGACGGTCTTGCCCTCGTACTTGGTCAGGCTCGAGCTGAAGGGTTCCCAGGACGTGAGTGCTGTGTTATCCGTCGGCCCGGTGAAGGCCCCCCTCGAGGCCGGGTAGCCGCACTGGTTGGCGGGCGGGTTGCCCGTCTGGGCGAGCCGGCCCGGGTACCCGATGCCACTTTCCGGGGGCAGGTCCACCCAGGTCGAACCGCCATCGGTCGAGATCTCCACGACCACTCCGTCCCATTCGTCCTCGAGGTTGTAGCGGGCCCGGTACGAGAGAACGGAATTCTTCCCGACGACGAGGGACGGGGTCGTGAGGGCGGCGCAGGTGGTCGCAGGGTACGTCCCGTTCACGGAACCGGCGTGGTAGCTTGCCCGCCCGGACACCGACTGCGCGGTCGAGACATACCACGGCCACTCGGGCAGAAGGGCCGCCCGCGTGTCCCCGCCGTCATCGACGAAATCGCCCGCCACGGACGGCGGCCCCAGGGCCGTCCCGAATCCCGAGACGAGATTGGGATCCTCATTGCCCAAGGATGGGCCCGAACCGAACCCGGCCAGCTCCTCGGCTCTCACCACATAGAAATAGGTGGTTCCGGACGCGAAGGACACGGTCGTATCCACGAACTCGGTCGTTCCCGTGACCGTGGCGATCAGGTCATCGAAGGTCGGCGTGAAGCCAGGCCTGGTTCCCCGGTAGACGTTGTACCGGATCACCGGATTCGCCAGAGGGCACATACCGGTGGCGGGGCTCCAGGTCACCTTCAGGCGGCACGTCTGGGCGTCGGGCACCACGGAGGCGAGACCCGCGAATCGTGGCTGGAGGTCGCACTTGCCCGTGGGCGTGATGCCGACGCAGTCCGAGATCGGGCCTTCTCCGCACCCATCCCTCCCCCGGACCCAGTAGCTATAGGGGAACCCGCCCTGGGCACGCGAATCGGTGAAGGTCCCGCGAGAAGTCTCGCCCACGAGGCTCCGGGGTCCCGGGGCTTCGCACGGGCCCGATGCCCGGTAGACCTGGGTTGCAGCGGAGCCGCTCGCGGGAGTGAACGTCAGAACGGCCCCCATCTTCGGATCGCTTGCGGCCGACAGAGCCGACGGAGCCTGTGCGACCGAAGTCGAGCAGGCACCCATCGAAACGGCCAGACCGAAACCCTGCCGGTCCGTGTACGTCCGGCCCGTGCCGGGCACCCGGGCCCCGTGAACCGTGAGGGTGTACACGCCGGCCACGGGAGCGGTGAACCGGACCTGCTCGACGTTGTTGATCTGATCGGCCGTACCGCCGCTCGTCGAGACTCCGTCGGGTCCAAGGACATTCCCGAGAAACACCGTTCCGTCGGGCGCCGTGACGGAGAGGTCCAGGTTGTTCACGAGAGCGGCGGCGGCGCCGAGCGTCCCTTCGGGATCCGCCCAGACGAGGGTTGCGCGGAACTCTTGCCCCTCCACGACATCCACGCTGAACGTCGACTTCTCACCGGTCTGGAGCCCCTGGGCGTTGGCGACCGAGAAGACCCGCAAGCCGCGCGCATCACCCCGGAAGTAGAGGTTGTTGTCGAGAAAGACGCGGCCCCACCCAGTATGCGGGTTCCCGAACCCGCGTCCCGTGCTGATGATCGGCAGGGTCCCGTTGAGGAGGACCGCCTTGAGGGCCACGGCGGAGATCTCCCAGCGGTCCGCCGCGTTGCGCTCTCCTGACGGGTAGAACCCATCGGAGAAGTACTGCCGGAGGAGGGCCGCCCCGCCCGCGGCGATCGGGCACGACATCGAGGTGCCGCTGAGGGCTCTCGTGTTGCAGTTCTGGCTCGTATGGTTCGTATCGCCAGCGGCCGAGACTATGGCCGACCCCGGTGCCATCAGGTCCGGCTTGATCCTCCCGTCCTTCGCGGGGCCCCTGCTCGAGAAGAAGGCCACGGCCGTCGACATCCCGCTTTCCAGGGCCCCGACCGTCACGACGTTCTTGGCGGCGGCGGGGCTCCCGATGCTTCCCTCGGCGGAGCCTTCATTCCCGGCGGAAAAGAACACCGAAAGCCGCTCGTCATCGAAGAGGAAGCGGTCGACGACCCGCTCGTCACTCCCGTACGACCCGTCGGAGGAGCCTCCCCAGGAGTTCGAGAAGATCCGGGCCCCGCCGTTGGCCACCTGCTCGAGCGTCGCGCCGTAGTCACCGAGCCCCGAGAGACACCCGTTGCTGTCGTTGCCGATGTCGATGAAGAGAAGCTGGGCGTTCGGGGCCATGCCGTCCCCGGTGTTGACTCCCGGATCGGTAGGGCTCGAGGCCGGGGAAGGATTGTCACCGAGCACCGAGGCCGAGACGTGAGTCCCGTGGAACGGGACAGGCGGCCCGCTGCAACCCTGGTTGTTGTCGTAGGCCGTGGCTCCGGGCTGGATCCAGTAGCCGAGGACCTTCCGGTTCGGAAAGACCGGCCCGAGGGCCGGGGGCGTGGTCGCCGACGCATCCGTGATCTCGTCGACGCCGTTGAGCTGCCTGAAGAAACACATGTCGGAGTCACAGCCTGAGTCCGAGACGGCGACGATCTGCCCGGTCCCGGTCAGACCCATCTTGAAGACCGTCCGCCCCGCGTCACCCGCGGCGTTGCCCTGAATGGGTCCGGAGGACTCGAAGTTGTGGAGACGGGGTTCCCGATAAGGCTGGATCCACGCAACACCCGGATCGAGCGCCGCGGCTTCCACGAAGGCATCGCGGATCGAGTGAGGAACGCCGAACCGGATCCGCGGGGTGTCCTTGTCATTCGACGTCGCGAGGCGGATGACGCCCGGCACGCGGCTCTCGAGGAGACGTCCCCCCTTCTCGGCGGACTCGCCGGGGAAGAAGACGACGGTGATCTCGGGTGACTGGTCCTTCGACCCGGGCCAGATCGAGGGGTGGACCTTGAAGCCAGGCTCCCAGACCCCGACCCACCGGACAGCGGGATGCTCCTGGAGGATCTCCCGCGCAGCTTCATCGAGGCGGATGAGGAAGGCAGAGTCGGGGATGGGCCCGAAGAACCGGACTCCCCGTTCCGCAAGCTCCTTCCTGGCGGACGGAGCCTCCCTCGGGGTGAACTGGACGATCCCGTACCGGTGTTCTTTCGCCCTTCCTTCCAGGGCGCGAAGCGATTCCGGCTTCAGAACCGCTCCCTTCTGCTCCGTGAGAGGATCGAAGGACCCGGCCTCGAGCCGGATTTCCTGTCGGACCGCCGCCCTGGCGGGTCTCGACGTCGAGATCTTGGGCTCGTCGGGCCCTGCGCCCGAACCCTTTTCGGCCACGGCCGAAAACGGCACGAACACAGAAGTCACCAGGGAGAGGATCAACCAGCGGGTCTTCGGCATGGGGCGCATTCTAGATTCCTTCTCGAGAACCGGCCGGCGGCGCCGGACGTAGCATCCGGTCATGAAGTGCACGCGGGTGCTCCTCACCTTTCTCGTCGTCCTCGCCTTCCCGGCTTTCTCCACTCAGCCGGAGCCGGCCGACGCCGTCCTGTCGAAGGCCCTCCAGTCGGCGAAGGCCTCCAAGAAATCCGTCTTCGCCGGTTTCCACGCTTCCTGGTGCGGCTACTGCAAAAAGCTCGAGAGGTACCTCGACTCCGCGGAGGTGAAGCCCATCATCGACCGGCATTTCGAGGTCACGTGGCTCACGGTCCTGGAGCGCGGAGAAAAGAAGGCTCTCGAGAACCCCGGAGGCGCGGAGTTGATGGCTCGCTGGAGCGGACTCCCCGGCGCCGGCCTTCCGTTCTTCGCGTTCCTGGATGGCAAGGGAACGGTTCTCGCCACCTCGATTCGGCCCGTCTCGGGCACGAAGGGTCAGAACACGGGCTTCCCCGCGGCACCCGAAGAGATCGAGCACTTCCTGTCATCCCTGAAGAAGGCCGCTCCCGGTCTGACCGCGAGCGATCTCGAGATCCTCAGGCGGAACCTGAAGCCCCTTCCGCCTCGCTGACTCACGGCTTGCGCGGAAACTTCGAGAGCGCCGCGGCCAGCCTGACGTAGAGACCGGCGGCCCATTGCGGTCCGCCAGACGGCCAGACCGAGCCGGGACGCCTCAGATCACGCGGCGAGATGAGAACATCGATGTTCGCCGTCCCCGTGCGCCCGGCGAGGACGAAGAGCTCCTCGATCGCCTCGTCTCCCATCGCCAGGCAGCCGGCCGACACCTGGTTGCCGTGGATGAAGATGTCTCCGCCGAGGTTCGTCCGCTTCTCCTTCTTCGCCATGTCGAAGTCGAAGACATTCGGGTAGTTGATCTTCATCGAGAGGTGGTACTGGCTGTACGGGTTCAACCACAGAACCCGGTAAAAGCCCTCCGGTACCTGAAGGTCTCCCTGTCGCAGCTTCGGCCCGAGCTCCCCGCTCGCGGCCAGGATCGGGTACTCGCGAACGAACCTCCACGCCCCGTCCGCCCTGTTCGAGGCCCACACCTCCAGGGATCGCTCCTCCTTGAAGGCCAGCAAAGTCACCCGCCGGGGCGGGAACGTGAGCTGAGCCTTTTCGAAGAACGGCTTCAACCGCTGCGACGCGGAGGGTCCGTATCGCACGAGCGCCGCTTCGACCCCGGCCCCGAGTGAAGCCCCGGCAGCCGCGGGCGGTTTGCCAAGTCCCAAGACCAGGCCCGCGAGGAGGACCAGAACCGCCGCCCCGAGACCACGCCGCGCTCTTCGCATGGAAAAAGGTTACCCTTGCCCACGCCATCCACGAAACGGTTTTGAGGAGAGCCCTACCCTGATGGAAGCACTCATCGGCCTTCTCGTCATCGCCCTCTTCCTCCTGCCCTTCGCAGGATTCATCCTCTCCCTCGTCACCAGGAAGAGGGTGGGAGAGCTCTCGGCCGAGGTCGAGTTCCTGAGGCGAGAGCTGAACCAGCTCGAAACCCTGGTGAGAACGCTGTCAAAAGGGGCGAGCAGAGCCCCAGCCCACGAAGAGGAGCGGCACCCCGGCCCACCCATCCCAACCGCCCCGCCCGCCCACCTGGAGCCCTCCCCCTTCGGACCTCCGGTGGTCCCGGCCGAACCCGAGCCCTTCCCCACGAGCCCCTTCGAACCCGTCTTTCACCAGGAACCCGTCTCCCAGCGCGAGAGGTTCGCCGCGGGCCTACCGGCGGAGCCGCCTCCCCCGCCACCGCCGCCACCGGTCACGGCGCGACCACCGGTCACGGCGCGACCGCAGGTCACCGCGCCCCCGCCGGTCGTCTATCCGGCTTCCCCACCGCCTCCGCCTCCCCCGCGTCCCACCCAGCCCGCGCCCCCCCTCTTCGAAAAGGCCGAGGCTCCCGAACCTCCTCCTCCGAAGCCCGCCTTCGACTGGGAGGGACTGGTTGGCGTCAAGCTCTTCTCGTGGATCGCCGGGATCGCTCTCGTCATCGGCGCCGTCTCGTTCTTGCGCTACTCGATCCAGGAAGGCTGGCTGACGCCTCCCTTGCGGCTCGCGATCGGTCTTCTCACCGGAGTCGGGCTCCTCGTCGCCTGCGAGAAGAAAGCCGCGCGGAGGTACCCGGTGACGGCCAACGCCCTCGACGGGGCCGCCATTGCCATTCTCTTTTCCACGTTCTTCGCGGCGCACGCCCGGTGGGATCTGGTCCCGGCCGGAATCGCCTTCGGGTTGATGGCCCTGACCGCCGCCGCCGGGGTTCTTCTCGCGATCCGGCGCGATTCGGTCTTCATCGCCGTTCTCGGTCTCGTCGGCGGCTTCTCGACCCCCATCCTCCTGTCAACGGGCGAGGACAGGCCGATCGCTCTCTTCAGCTACCTGGCCCTCCTCAACGCGGGGCTGGCCTGGGTCGCTCACAAGAAGCGCTGGCCGCTCCTCTCGTTTGCCACCATCGTCCTCACGGCGCTCTACCAGTGGGGATGGGTCGCGCGGTTCCTCAATGAAGGGAAGCTCCCGCTCGCGCTCGGGATCTTCCTGGTCTTCCCCGCCCTGACCTTCGCCGCCCTCTTCTTCGGCGAGGACGAGGACACGGCCCGCGAGGCGAGCTTCAAATCGTTTGTCCGGGCCGGCCGGCTCGCGACCGTCGTGCCCCTGTTCTTCGCTCTCTTTCTCGCGGCCGTCCCGGCCTACGGCGCGCGGTACGGGTGGCTCTTCGGGTTCCTGGCCCTCGTGGCGATCGGCCTGGCGGCCGTCTCCATCTGGCTCGAGGAAGGCCTCCTCCATTTCGGGGGAGCGGTCTCGACGCTCTTCGTGACGGGACTCTGGCTCTTCATCTCGTACCGCTCTGAAGCCTGGCCCGCGGTCGCCTTCATCACCCTCGCCTTCATCTTCTTCTTCCTGGCCGTTCCCCTCATCGCGGAAAAGCTCGGACGGGAGCTCACGGGGGCCGCGGTTCCGGCCGTCATCGCCGCGCCGCTTCTCTTCTTCACCTTTCCGACACTGGCCATCAAGGAGAGCGTGACCGCGAGTCCCTGGCTTCTCACGGGAGCTCTCCTCGTGGCCTTCTCGGGTGTCAGCCTCTACGCGATGAGGCGTCGGGAGCCGGCCCTTTTCCACCTCGCGGCCGCCTTTGGCGTCACGACGGGTGTCGTCTGGTGCCTGAAGCACCTTCGGGCCCCGAACCTCGAGGAGGGCCTCTTCTTCCTCGGCGTCCTTTCCCTCGCGCTCCTTCTTGCCGCATCGTTCGGCGTCCGTGAGACCGCGCCCGCTGGCGGCGCGGCTCTCACGAGGGAGCACCGCTCCTTCCGCTTCGGTCTCTTCTTCCCGCTCTTCTCGTTTCTCGTCCTCATACCCGTCGTTCTCGGCAGCAGATTGACCGGGTCCTCGATCTGGCCCCTGGTTCTCGTCTCGCTCCTCGTGATCGCCGTCGGCGGCGTCGCGATCTGGCTTCGCGCCGGGGGCCTCTGGCTCGCCACGCTCCTCCTCGCTCAGCTCGTCCTCCTCTTCTACAGCACGAGCCAGCAGCTTGCTCGTCCCGAGGCTGGCGTCGCGATCACCCTCGTCGGGCTTCTCGGCGCCGCATCGGTCTTCATCGACCGGGCACGGAACCAGGACCTGTCGACCCGCCTCTTCCCCTCGGCGGCGCTCTGCGGTCTCATGGTTGGACAGCTCGCGCTGGGAGTCGTCGGAGGAACCGACCAGCATCCTCCACTGGCCTTCGTGATCGTCTGCCAGGCGCTCCTGATCGCGGCTGTCCTCGTCGTGGCAACTCGGACGAGAGCCTTTCTCGGCGTCCCCCTTTCCGTCTTTCCCGCCTATTTCGCCGCGGCGGTTTTTGGAACGGGGCCGAGGGCCGAGCTTTGGGACGACAAGCTGGGATTCGGCCTCCTGATCGGCCTCTTCTACTTCGCCTACCCCGTGATCCTCGGCAAGCGGCTCGGGAAGAGACTCGAGCCGCACCTGGCGGCCGTCATCGCGAGCGGCCTCCTGTTCGCTCTCGGGCGGCAGTGCTTCATCGACGGGAACCTCGAGTCGATCATCGCGATCCTGCCCGTCGGCGAGGCCGCGATTCTGGCCTTCCTTCTCTGGTCGCTCCTGAAAGACGAGGCGCCGGGAGAGCGTCACCAGGGGCGCCTCGCGCTCGTGGCCGGAGCGGCCCTGGCCTTCATCACCGCCGCGATCCCGCTCCAGCTCGAGAAGGAGTGGATCACGATCGGGTGGGCTCTCGAGGCCGCCGCGCTCGCGTGGCTCTACACGCGGGTGACACACAAGGGCCTCGCCGCGACCTCACTCGGCCTGGCGATCGCGGTGTTCGTCCGATTGACGTTCAACCCGGCGGTCTTCGAGTACCACGCAAGGACGGGGACGCCGGTCTTCAACTGGTACCTCTACACCTATTTCGTCCCGGCTCTCGCCTTCTTCGTGGCGGCCGCCTTCTTCAGAAAAACCGATGACCGCCTTGCCGAGAAGCTCCCGAGGGTCTCGACCTTCCTGCCCGCGTTCGGGACGATCACCCTTTTCTATCTCGTGAACATCCAGATCGCCGATTACTTCTCCGAGGGACCGGCCCTGACCTTCAATTTCACGCGCGGGGCCTCCTTCGCGCAGGACGTGGCCTACACCCTCGCCTGGGCGATCTTCGCAATCGCTCTTTTGGCCGCCGGCGTGATCTTCCAGAACCGCCCGACGCGGATCGCGTCGATCGGACTCCTGACCGTCACGATCCTGAAGGCCTTCCTGCGGGACCTGCCGAGGCTCGGAGGCCTCTACCAGGTTCTGTCCTTCGTCGGCCTGGCGATCTCGCTCGCGCTCGTCGCGGTTGCGATCCAGAAGTTCGTCCTCGCCAAGAGAACCGAGGGACCGTGATCGCGCTCCTCGCCTTCCCGCTCCTTTTCGCGCAGGCCATCACGGGACCGGAGGAGATCCCGGTCCCTGCCGTCACCCGGGGAGCTCCTCTCGACCCGAAGCCGTTCGCCCACAGACGGACCTTCGAGACGGGCTCCATCGGCTGGAAGCGGCTCGAACTGGATGCCCACGTCCTCTCGGCGAGCCGCGATCTCGCCGACCTGCGCCTCGTCACCGGAGGCAACGTCCAGATCCCCTATATCCTCGAGCGTTCGAATCCACCCGTCCGGGTCCCGCTGCCGCCGCTCGAGAAGACAGATCTCCCCGGCGTGAAGGTCCCTGCCTCGACATCGGTGTACAGAGTCGAGCTCCCCTTTCCCTCGATCCCGCGCTCGACGTTGACCGTGACGGCTCTCGACCCGGTCTTCGAGAGAGACATCGTCATCCACGCCCCGGCCCCGGGCCACGATCGGCGGCTCGACCGGTCGCTCCTCGACCGGATCTACTCGGGAACCTACGCGCATCGCGATCCGGGTTCGCCGCCGGATCCGCTAGAGATCGAGCTTCCGCCCGTCCGGGGACGTCACCTCTACATCGAGGTCCGGGAGGGGGACAACGCCCCGTTGAGGCTCCAGAAACCCGAGCTCGCCCTTCAGGCCTACCGCCTCCGCTTCTACGTCGACGCGGCCGAGCCGCTGACGCTCCTGTACGGAAACCCGGATGTTCGTCCGCCTCTCTACGATTCCGCGCTCGAGACACTCCGGGTGCCCGAGAACTCGATCGGCCCGCTCGCGCTCCCGCCCGCGCCTCCCGTTCCTTCCGTCGATGAACAGAAGGAACAGAAGGGCCGCGTCCTCTTCTGGGCGGCGCTCGGCCTGTCGATCGTGGCGCTGCTCTTTCTCGTGGCTCGCCTCGTCAGGGGAGGCGAACCCTCGGAGTGACTCTCAGGGAACCCGGGGCGCGTTCGTCCAGGTGGCGTCCACGGCCGGTGCCTGGGAGCCGACGCGGTAGACCTTCAGGGGATGCTCCTTCCCCTTCACCAGCGCCGGAGGCATCTCGATGAGGGGGACCCTCCCTCGTGTCAACCTGCCGGCGGTGACATCCGACAGGACGATCTCGCCGGCATTGGCGAGATTGCAGACCCGGCTCGCGACGTTCGTCGTGTCTCCGATGGCGGCGAACTGGACGTAGTCGGCCGACCCGATGTTCCCGAACGTCACCGGCCCCGAATTGAGGCCGATGTGAATGGACAGGGGCGGCAGACCGGAGAGCTCGGAGTTGAACTTCTGGAGCGCCGACTGCATCTCGATGGCGGCCTCCAGGGCGCGGTCCGCGTCGTCCTCCTGGGGCTCCGGCGTCCCCCAGATCGCCATCAGGGCATCGCCAATGTACTTCTCGAGGGTTCCGTTGTACTTGAAGACGATTCCGGCCATGACGGGGAAGTAGCGGTTGAGAAGCTCGACGATCTGGCGGGAGCGCATCTTCGACGACATCGCGGTGAACCCGCTGATGTCGGAGAAAAGGACGGTGACTTCCACGTCTCTCGGCTCGCGCCCGAAGTCCGGGGAGGACATGAGGGGGCCGACCATGGCGGGGGGAAAGAAGCGCAGGAGGGCGCTCTTGACCACGGCCTCGTTCTGGAGCTTCTTCGCCATGCGCGAGTTGTCGATGGCGATGCCGGCCGCCGAGGCGAACGCCTCGAGGAACTCGAGGTCTTCCTCGCTGTAGCGGTTCGCCACCGAGAGGTTGTCGACGTAGAGAACCCCGACCACCTTCTCCTGCACCTTCAGCGGCACGCACATCGTGGAGCGGATCGCGTTGGCCATCACCGACGCGGACTCCTTGAACCTCGGGTCGATCGTGGCGTCACCGGCCAGAACGCTCGACCCCTTCTTGAAGACGTGCTGAACGATGTTCTGGCTGTAGATCGGGGCTGGCCCGGCCGACCCCTTGTTGGCGCGGATCAGAACGGGCTCGAGAGCCTCGCTCCCTTCCTCGGGCGAAAGCAGCAGGGCGGCCCTGTCGACCTCGAGGATCTGGAACAGGAGATCGAAGACCTTCGGGAGCAGGCTGTCCAGAGAGGTCGGCGACGACAGAAACTGGCTGACCGTCAGGAGGAGCCGGAGCTTCTCTTCCGCCCGCCGCTCGGGCTCGACCATTCGGATCTTCAGGGCCGACGTCCGCTGTTCCCCGTCCAGAGCGAGCATGCCGCTGAGGTCCATCGTGGCTCTTTTCAGAACCTGCGCCCGGGCCACCTCGCGCTCGTCCTCGACGAGGTACTTGACGTCCCCGAACTGGACGGTGTCGCCGTGCTTGAGCCGGCTCCTCTGCACCTTCAGCCCGTCGACCGAACAGCCATTCCGGCTGTTGAGGTCGGTCATCAGGATGCGGTCCGCCTCCACATCGAGCCGCGCATGCTGACGGGAGACACTGCCGTGCAAGACGACGATGTCGCTCTCACGGCCGCGGCCCACGAGGTTCGCGCCAGGCTTCAGAGGAAGGCGCTGTCCCGGCGTCTCCCCTCCCACGGAGATCAAATACGGCATGTCGCGCTGAATCGTACTCCGGATTCACGAACGTATATCCCTACGTGACGACATGGCTGTGGCTCCTCGTGGCGCTCCTGCTCCTGGCCGGGCTGGCGGGAACGATCCTGCCCGCCCTGCCCGGGACCCCCCTCATCTTCGCGGGACTCTTCCTGGCCGCCTGGATCGACGGATTCCAGAAGGTCGGGTGGTTCCCCCTGACGATTCTCGGGATCCTCACCGTCCTCTCGTTCGCCATCGACTTCGTGGCGACGTCGCTCGGCGCCAAGCGCGTGGGCGCGAGCAAGGAGGCCATCATCGGGGCCGCCCTGGGGACCGTGGCCGGCCTCCTCTTCGGCCTCATCGGCGTCTTCGTCGCCCCGTTCGTGGGCGCCGTGGCCGGGGAGCTCGTCTCCCAGTGGCGCAAGAGCCAGTCTGCCGACCAGAAGCAGGCGCTGAAGGCGGGCCTGGCGACCTGGCTCGGCATCCTCCTCGGGACCGCCACGAAGCTCGCCCTCGCGTTCACCATGATCGGAATCTTCGCGATCGCCTATCTGATCTGAATCGGACGCCTCGAGGGATCCCTCCTCTCTCCTAGAATCCTGGCGTGACCTTGCGCGCGACGCTCAGGCCCGAGGGACATTTCGTCTTCGATGGGCTCCCGCCTCAGTTCGTCGCGGGTTTTTCGACGAGAAAGCTCGTACCCGACGGAATGTCCGGAGCCGCCGCCTCCGCGAGGCTGGCTTCCGCGCTCGGGTTCGAGAACGCCGAGATCGCCCGGGTGTTCCAGGTGCACGGCAACGCCATCACCGAGCTTCAAGGACCGGCGATCCCCGGCAGGAATGAGCTGAACGGTCAGGCCGACGCTCTGGTCACGTCCGAGCCCGAGCGGCTTCTTGTCGTCTCGACGGCGGATTGCGTCCCCGTTCTTCTGGCAGATCCGGATTCAGGCTGGATGGCCGCGATTCACGCCGGCTGGCGGGGGGCGGCGAAACGGATCGTCACCGCCACGCTCGCACTCCTGGCGGAAAGAGGGTGTCCCGCCGGACGGCTTTTCGCCTTCATCGGCCCCTCCATCAGTCAGCCTGCCTATGAGGTCGGGCCCGAGGTCGTCTCCGCCATTCGAGACGCCTTCCCCGACGGCACCTGTCCGGGTTCCGCCATCCAGGCAGGCTCCGGGGATAGGTCCTACCTCGACGTTGCGCTCCTGACCGAGTCCGAGCTCTTGCAGGGAGGCGTTGCGGCCAGCCGTATCCTGCGTCCCCCCCTCTGTACCGCCAGTGGCCCGGAGCTCTTTCCCTCCTACCGGCGGGACGGGCCGAGAGCCGGGCGAATCGTCACGGGGATCATTCGAAAGCGATGACCGAACCGGAGACGACTCCCCGCCGGTCTCTCGGAAGGCGAGTCCTTCTCTACGCGGGCGCGGGCTGTCTCCTCCTCGTCCTCCTCACCGCGCTCTCTGTCATCCTGCTGCCGAGAAGCCAGGCCTTCAGGCAGCGGGTTCTGGCCCAGGTCACGAGCCGCGTCCTCGGTGACTTCGGGATCTTCGTGACGGCCCGAGACTTCGATCTCAGGCTTCGCCACGGACACCTCACCGTCAAGGGACTCGAGATCGCCGCCGCAAGGGGCGCTGCGCCGTTCGCCCGAATCGAGGAAGCCGAGACCGTCATCGAAGTCGGCGCCCTCGCTCACCACAAGCTCCTCATCCGGTCGCTCACCCTGACGGGCGTCACGCTCGACTTTTCGGCTCCGCTCCCGAGACCCCGTATAGCCCCCTCGGAACCCGGCTCGCCGCCCTACTCGGTCTCGGTCGCCGCGTTCGAGCTGAGAGAGGGGCAGATCTTGAATGCTCCGGGTCCCGCGTTTCCAAACGAGTGGGTGGAGAAGGCCGAGGCGACGAGGATCTCGCTCAAAGGCAGCTTCGAGAACGACACCGCCCCGTTCTCGCTTCACGTCACGTCGTTCTCCCTCACCGGCAAGGAGGGGCTTTCCCTGACGGCCACGCTCAATGCGGACGGAGAGATCTCGACCCGCGGTCCCTTCAGACTCGAGCACCTCTATGTCTCGAACGAGGCGGTGGACCTGACCGGCGAGCTTTCGGGGGACTTCACGAAGCCGGCCGGAATCAGCGGACAGGCCCGGCTCGCGATCACACTGAAGCGACTCCTCCCAGGGCTGGGAGTCGACGGGGACTTCCTGGCCACGGCGGACTGGAAGGGCGGCGAGCGAGGCGGTTCGTACACGTTGACCGCTTCGAAAGTGGGGGCCGAATCTCTCGAGAAGTGGATGTCCCCCTCTGCCTTCCGGGCCCTCTCGGCCAGGGGAACACATTTCGACCTCCAGTCGAGTGGGCGGGTCGATCTGGACTGGCCGGCCTTCCTCTCAGGTGAAGCCCAGCTCCACTGGTGGAGGGGCGAGGAGCCACTCGCGATCGTCTCCGCCGAAATCCCCGAGGCCGTGAAGCCGGAGGCGGCGACGATGCTGAAGGCGACGCTGGCCCTCCTCCCGGCCGGGCCGGGCCAGAGGAACGCGACCGCGGAGATCGAGTTCTCGAGGTGGGAGGATCTCCCCCGCGCCCTCATCCGGAAGGCCGAGGCCAAAATCGCCGCTCCGGACCTGCTCGACTCGGTCAAGGAGCTGCGGACCCGCTGGCCGGACCTCGTTCCCGAGCAGGCGCTCGACCCTCGTCTCGCCGGGCCCCTGTCGGCCACCGTCGAGGCCGCGGGGCCTCTCGGATCGCCACGGCTTCGCTCCACGGGGACTTTCCACCCGGGCTCGGGAGGGTCGGCGACCTGGGACCTGGCCGGCAGGCTCTCGCCTCGGGAGATCTCCGGGGAGGTCGCCGTCGCGGACCTGCCCTTGGCCCTCGTCTCCCCGAAGGCCGCCGGGTACCTCTCGGGGTCCGCGGACATCCGCTATGCGGGCGGCAAGCCCTCGGGGCGGATCGTCGCCCGGGCCACGGACGTCTGTCTCGAGGGGGCTGCCGAGTGCGTGGAACGGCTCGAGCTGACGGCCTCGGGTTCGCCGCAGCGTCTCGTCATCGAGAAGGCCCAAGCCGAAACGGAGACTTTGAACCTCGAGCTCACGGGCTCGACGACCCCGTTGGCGCCCTGGACGGATACCGGCCTTCGGGGCCGCCTGGGATTCCGGCTCGCCGCTCTTTCACCCGTCGAGTTCGAGGTTCAGGCATCAGATGGAGTGATCTCGGCCGCGCTCGTACCAATCGACGAGCGAGCCGGGCTCTTCCAGGCATCGGCGAGCCTCCCGCTCGGCACCCTCAAGAAGGCTCCCCTCACCCGTGAAAGCGCGGCCTTTCTCCCCGACGGCCTGCCCGAAGGCCCGCTTTCCGTTGCCGTGTCCGCTTCCGGCATCGACTCCTGCGCCCTGCCCGAGCTTCTCGAACGCGTTTTCGGCGCGTTCCAGAAGCCGCTCCCGGCCGCGGCCGCCACTCTCGGCACGCTCACGACCCAGGTGACGGGTGCCCTCTCGGTCGCCGTCGATGCCGATCTCGTGAATCCCGATGCCTCCCGGGGCAAGGCCGTCGCGGATGGGCTCACAGTCGAGGGTCCGGCGGGACTTCTGACCACGTCGACCTTCGCCGAGATCACCCTGGAGAACGGCGAGCTAAGGCTCGACCCGGTCCACGTCATCGGGCCGGAGACGGAGTTCTCGGTTTCGGGGCGCGCGAGGCTCACGCCCGGGCTCCTTTCGGGAAAGGCCGTCGCCAGGGCGGTCGAGAGTATCGATGCCAGAGTTTCGGGGAGGCTCGAAGCCAGGCTTTTGCGTCCCTTCCTGGCGGGCGGTGTTCCATCAGGGCAGATCGAGCTCTCCGCCCAAGCCTCGGGGCCACTCGACACGCTGACCGGAACTCTGAATGCGCGGGGCAAGGACTTCAAGATCGTCTGGCCGCGCCCCTACACGACGAAGCTCGAGAACGTGCTCGTGGAAGCGACCTTCGGAGGCAACGGACTCGTCGTCAAGAGCGGAACGGGCTCCCTCAACGGCGGCCCGGTGACGCTCGCGGGCTCCATCACGATCGAGGACGGACTCGATCTGAGGGCGGCGTTCTCGAGCGTGAGGTACCGCCTGGCTTATGGATTCGTCTCGACGCTCGGAGGTCATCTGGAGCTCTACTTCCCGTGGGAGGGGCGTCGGCGGCTGTCGGGGCAGGTGGCCGTCGAGCGGGGGCTTCTGGAGAGGGACATCGATCTCGAAAGCGAGCTCGTGAGGCGGCTCCTGGCACCTCCCGAGTCGAGGTCCGCCGAGCCAGGGCTTCTCGACACGCTGGACCTCGACATCGACGTGACGAGCCCCTCCGGAGTGAGGATCAGAAACAACCTGGCGGACCTGAAGGCCACGTGGGACCGGATCGCGGTTTCGGGAACCGCGGCCGAACCCGTGATCCGTGGCCGTATCGAGGTCGAGCCCGGGGGGCGTGTTTACGCCTACCAGCAAGCGTTCCGGATCGACCGGGGGGCCCTGACCTACACGGGCGACGCCGCTTCCGACCCCCAGCTCGAATTCGTCACGACGAGCTCGCTCGACGACCCGACGATTGCCCAGGGCGACTCGCGGGCGACATTCGATCAGGCCCCCGAAGCCCGAACCGACGCGGCCAACGCCCTCGCGGAGGGGCTCGCGACCTACTTTGGCGAGCGGCTCACGAAGGGGATCGGAGAGGCCCTGGGCGGGGCGAGGATTCTCCTGAGGCCCGTCCTCGTCTTCGGCGAGACCGACCCCGGAACGCGTCTGACGGTCTCCAAGGACATCTCGAAAAACGTCCTCTTCGCGGTCTCGCTCGATCTGAGGAACGCGCAGAGGCAGACCTACCTCGTGGACCTGCACGGCTTCAAGGGGCTCCCGTCCTTGACCGCCCAGATCTTCACGAAGGAAGACGCCGTCTGGGGTGGCACGCTCCAGCAGTCCATCCGCTTCGGGGGAACA
This sequence comes from Thermoanaerobaculia bacterium, assembly GCA_022071945.1. GTDB lineage: Bacteria > Acidobacteriota > Thermoanaerobaculia > UBA5066 > UBA5066 > JAJVIN01. The sequence continues at coordinate 55,837 of JAJVIN010000054.1, forward strand.
AAAACCCATGACGAGGTTTCCCCGCGACTCGCCTCGATCCGCTTCGAGGGTCCCAAGGCCCTGATCACGAGGTCCCTCAAGCGCACCGTGCGCGTCGGAAAAGGAGATCCGGTCCCGCGTGAGCTGCCGTTCGATCTCGAGATCGAGCTCGGATCACACCTGAGGGACCGCGGCTACCCGGAGGCGGAGGTTCGGGTGACGACAGCTCCCGCGGGGAAGCCGAACACCGTGGACATGACCGTCCGGATCACCCCTGGGAGGAAGGTCCGCTTCGACTTCACCGGACAGAAACCTCCCCGTCCCTCGCAGGCCGGGATCTCGTCTCTCTACATGCCCGGCGATGACGAGGAGGTCTCTCTCTCCGAGATGGAGGCGCAGACCGTCCGGGTCTTCCGCTCTCTCGGCTTCGCGGAACCCAGAGTCCAGATTGCCGTCTCGGATGGGGAGGAGGACGGAGTCCCGGTCAGGGTGGTCAGAATCGAGAGCGCTCCGGGGCGGAAAGCCCCGATCGAGATCGTCGCCTTCGAGGGCGTGACCGCCGAGGAGGCGGCCTTTCTAGAGGCTCGTTTCTCCGGTCCCTCCGAACGGCTCGAGCTCGCCTCTGGCGGCGCGGGCGCCCGGCGCCGGGTCCTCTCGTCGCTCGCCCTCCTCGGCAGACCCGCCGCCGGTATCCAGTCGATCACCCCCGAGAACGAGGGACGCCTTCTGCGGGTCGTCGTGGACGGCGGACCCCACAGCACGGTCTCGGAGGTGGCGATCGAGGGGGTCGACGCGGGTGAGGCCAGCCGGCTGGCGGCTGTCTCGCAGCTGGCGGCGGGTGCGGTCGCCCGCAGTGACCAGATCGCCCTCGGCTCGCTCCGGATCGAGGAGGCCCTAAAGGAGCGCGGCTACCTCGCCGCGCGGGTGAAGGCCCTCCTTTCCCCCGCGACTCCCGAGCTCGTTCCCCCCATCCGGGTCCGGTACTCGGTCGACACGGGCGAGCCCGCGATCCTGTCGGCCATCAGATTCGAGGGCCGGCGGTACGCGAGCCGGTCCTACATCGAACGAACCGCCGCGCTCGAGGCCGGCGAGGCCGCGGTGCAGAGAAACCTCGACGCGGCCCGCTCCCGCCTCTACGGCACGACGCTCTTTTCCTCCATCCGCTCCGAGCTGCGCCCGGACGGGCCCGGGAAGGCGGAAGCCGTCTTCACGCTCGAGGAGAGGCCGCGCTTCTCGGTGGCCTACGGCCTCAGATGGGCGAGCGACGAGGGTTTTGCCGGGGTCGTGGACCTGCTCGACCAGAACCTGCTGGGCCGGGCGATCACGGTCGGAGTTCGCGCGCTCTATTCGCAAAACCACAGGAGCGGACGCTTCTACCTCGCCTCTCGCAACCTCCTCGACACACGTCTCGACCTCGAGGGATTCCTCGAGATCCGCCGGGATTTCGTCGATGGCCTCATCGACGACACCACCGAGATGACGCTCCAGCTCTCCCGCCCCCTCGGACGTGGCTTCATCGCGCGCGTGTACGGGAAGTACCAGAAGAGCCACCAGTTCGACGAGATACCTGATCCGACACTGCCGATTGACGTGACGATTGCCTTCCCGTACCTCGGCAGCCAGCTGATCTGGGACACGCGAGACGATCCCCTCTTCACCAGCAAGGGCTTCCTCGCCACGACTGACCTCCAGGCGAGCGGGCCCTTCCTCTCGAGCGACTTCGCCTACTTCCGGGTCTTCGGGCAGCTCAACGTGTATCAGCCTCTCATCAAGTGGAAAGGCGGAGCACTCTTGTGGGCTCAGTCGGTGAGAGGGGGATGGGCGAAACCGAAGGAGGGTCAGGAGCTGACCAAAGATGTTCTCTTCCTGGCGGGCGGAGATTCGTCCGTCCGGGGATACCCGCTGGAAGGCCTGGGACCCTACGATCCGGATTTCGGTTACCAGGGGGGCTCGCGTCTCTTCGTCCTCAACGAGGAGCTGCGCTTCCCCATCTACTCGATGGTCTCGGGCCTCGTCTTTCTCGACGTCGGCTCGGTCTGGAACGAGGGGCAGGCGATGGGCGACTTTCTGGTGAAATCCACCGGGATAGGCCTGCGCGGAAACACTCCATTGGGTATCCTGCGAGGCGACCTCGCCTTTCCCCTCGACCGACGCGAGGGCGACCCGCGCATCAAGTTTTATCTGGGCTTCGGAAACATCTTCTGAACGAGCCCCGTACCCGCGACGGGTCTCGAGAATTCACGAAACAGAGGTACCTCGACATGAGTCTGAAGAAGACCACCGCTCTCCTCGCCTTTGCGGCGCTCGTCTCCTCGGCGGCCGCCCTCGCGCAGTTCCAGCCGCCCGCGCCGAGCCCGAAGGCCTCCCTCTCCCAAACCGTCGGAGTGACCGACATGACCGTCAGCTACAGCAGGCCTTCCGTGAAGGGCCGCCTGATCTGGGGCGAGCTCGTCCCGTGGGACAAGCCCTGGAGAACGGGCGCCAACCAGGCCACGACGATCACCGTCGCCGATGACGTCATGGTGGAAGGCAAGAAGCTTGCTGCCGGCACCTACAGCATCGTGACGATCCCGGCCAGGGAGGAGTGGACCGTCATCTTCAACACCGACACCGCCCTGTGGTGGCAGACCGACTACTCGGAGGCCAAGGACGTCCTCAGGGTCAAGACGAAGCCCCAGATCGGCCAGTTCCAGGAGACCTTCCAGATCTCCTTCGAGAACTTCACCGCTGATTCCGCCCAGCTGGTCTTCGCCTGGGAACGCTACCGCGTCGCCGTGACGATCGCCGTCGACGTCAAGGACCTCCCCGTCAAGAAGGCCCGCGAGGCCGTTGCCAAGGCCAAGGCCGACGACTGGCAGACGCCGCTGGCCGTGGCCCGCTACTTCGCCGACTCGAAGATCAACATGGACGAGGCCCTCAAGCTCGCCGACAAGTCGATCTCGATCCAGAAGAACTACTCCAACCTTGGTCGGAAGGCCCGGATCCTGGCCCAGACCGAAAAGTGGGCGGAGGCGGTGAAGACCGGCGAAGAGGCCGTCAAGCTCGCCAAGGCGAGCCCGGAGAAGCCGAACATCGAGGCGCTCGAGAAGGCCATCACCGAGTGGAAGGGGAAGGTCAAGTAGAGGCGGCACGGGATGCGCAGAATCGCCTGGAGCCTTCTCCTCCTCGTTCCCCTGGCGGCCGCGGCCGCAAAGAAGGAAGAACCCGCCAAAAAGACGGAGGCGCCCAAGTCGCCGCTTTCCGCCGAGACCTTCGAGGGCCTGAAGTTTCGTGCGCTCGGTCCGGCCGTGACGTCCGGCCGAGTCGCCGACGTGGCCGTTCACCCCAGGAAACCCAGCACGTACTACGTGGCGGTCGCGTCCGGGGGCGTCTGGAAGACGGTCAACTCGGGAACGACGTGGACGCCGGTCTTCGATGATCAGGGGTCCCATTCGATCGGCTGCGTGACGATCGACCCGAACGTGCCCGACACCGTCTGGGTCGGGACGGGTGAGAACAACAGCCAGAGGAGCGTCGGGTACGGCGACGGCGTCTACCGCTCGCTCGACGGAGGCAAGACCTGGCAGAACATGGGGCTGAAGAGCTCCGAGCACATCGGCAAGATCCTCGTCGACCCGAGGAACTCGAACGTCGTCTACGTCGCTTCCCAGGGCCCGCTCTGGAACGCCGGAGGTGATCGCGGGCTCTACAAATCGACCGACGGGGGAAAGACCTGGAAGGCCGTCCTGACGATCTCGGAGAACACCGGGGTGTCTGACGTCTGGTTCGACCCCCGAAACCCCGACCGGATCCTCGCGACCTCCTACCAGCGCCGCAGGCACGTGTGGGGGATGGTCCACGGCGGCCCGGAAGGCGCGGTCCACAAGTCGACGGACGCGGGAGCCACGTGGCGGAAGGTCACCAACGGCCTCCCGAAGGGCGATCTCGGCCGGATCGGTCTCGCCGTCTCGCCCGCCGAGCCCGACACCGTCTACGCGCTCGTCGAGGCCTCCGACAAGAAGGCCCGCGGCACCTACCGCTCGCTCGACTTTGGTGAAAGCTGGGAGAAGGCCGGCGACTACTCCCCGCAGGGACCGCAGTACTACCAGGAACTGATCCCGGATCCGAAGAACCCCGGCCGCGTCTACTCGATGGACACCTGGATGCAGGTGACGGAGGATGGGGGCAAGACGTGGCAGAAGGTCGGCGAGAAGTTCAAGCACGTCGACAACCACTCGCTCTGGATCGACCCGGAGAACACCGACTATCTGCTTTCGGGATGTGACGGGGGCCTGTACGAGTCCTGGGACCGGGGCGCCACTTGGCACTTCAAGGCGAATCTCCCGGTCACGCAGTTCTACCGTGTGACCGTCGACAACGCCGAGCCCTTCTACAACATCTACGGCGGCACCCAGGACAACCAGACGCTGGGCGGTCCCTCCCGGACGAGGACGGCCCACGGGATCACGAATGCCGACTGGTACGTCACGGTGGGCGGCGACGGCTTCTTCAGCCAGGTCGACCCGACGAACCCCGACATCATCTATTCCGAGTCTCAAAACGGCGGACTCGTGAGGTACGACCGCAAGACCGGCGAGACGATCGACATCAGGCCCCAGCCCGGCAAGGGCGAGGATCCCCTCCGCTTCAACTGGGATTCCCCCCTCCTCCTGAGCCCCCACTCCCCCACCCGGCTCTATTTCGCCGGCCAAAAGCTCTTCCGAAGTGACGATCGCGGCAACACCTGGAAGGCCATCAGCGGCGACCTCACCCAGCAGATCGACCGGAACAAGCTCAAGATGATGGGCCGGGTCTGGAGCGTCGACGCCGTGGCGAAGAACACGTCGACTTCCTTCTACGGAAACATCGTTTCTCTCAGCGAGTCGCCCCGGAAGGAAAACCTCATCTACGTGGGCACCGATGACGGGCTCGTGCAAGTCACGGAGGACGCCGGAGGGACATGGAGAAAGGTCTCGGCCTTCCCGGGCGTTCCCGCCAACTCGTACGTCTCCGATCTCTTCGCCTCCGAGCACGACGAGAACACGGTCTACGCCTCGTTCGTGAACTACAAGATGGGAGACTTCAAGCCTTACCTTCTCAAGAGCGCGGACCGGGGAAAGACCTGGACCCCGATTTCCGCGGGCTTGCCCGAGAGAGGGAGCGTGCATACGGTCGCCGAGGATCCCCAGACGAAGGGCCTCCTCTTCGCGGGAACCGAATTCGGGGTCTTCTTCTCCCCGAGCGACGGCAAGCAGTGGATCCAGCTCAAGGGCGACCTCCCCGTCATCGCGGTGAGGGATCTCGTCATACAGAAGCGTGAAGGCGACCTCGTGCTCGGCACCTTCGGCCGCGGGTTCTACGTCCTCGACGACCTGACGCCCGTCCGCATGGCGTCCGAGTCTCTCCTGACGCGCGAGGCCACCCTCTTCCCCGTCAAGAAGACCTGGATGTACATCCCCTCGCTTCCTCTCGGGCTGAAGGACAAGTCGTTTTTCGGCGATTCCTTCTACAACGCTCCCAACCCGCCCTTCGGGGCGGTCTTCACCTACCACTTGAAGGACGAGATCAAGACGCGAAAGAAGGCCCGCCAGGACGAGGAGAAGAAGATCGCCGAGAAGGGAGGCGACGTCTCGTATCCCTCCTGGGAGTCCCTGACGGCCGAATCGCGCGAGGACGAGCCGGCGGTTCTTCTGACCGTGACCGATTCCGAGGGCCGGGTCGTCAGACGCCTGACCGGTCCCGTGAAGGCCGGCTTCCACCGCGTCGCGTGGGACCTTCGCTACCCCGCGCCGAATCCCTCTGACCTGAGCCCGAAGACCGACGAGAACCCGTTCGAGGATCCCGTCCAGGGGCCGCTGGCCATGCCCGGAACGTACAAGGTGAGCCTTTCAAAGAAGGTGGATGGCGCCATCACGCCCCTCGGAGACGCCGTTGCCTTCAGCGCCGAGATTCTCGGCACGGCCAGCCTGCCGGCTCCCGACCGGGCCAAGCTTCTGGCCTTCCAGCAGAAGACGGCGCGGTTGCAGCGGGCCGTCCTTGGAACGATTGAGTCTGTCAAGGAAGCGCAGAAGCGGCTCGACCACATGGAGAAGGCCCTTCTCGACACTCCCGCGGCCAGGCCCGAGATGCTCGCCCGCACTCGCGAGCTAAGGGTCAAGGTCAAGGATGTGCAGAAGGCCCTCACCGGCGACCCCGTCAAGGGCAAGTACCAGGAACCTGCCGATCCCGGCATCGCCGACCGCGTCGGCAGCATCGTGAGCGGTCACTGGTCGACGACCTCGGCTCCCACGTCGACTCACATGGCGGCCTACGACTTGGCCGCAACCGACTTCGCTCCCTTGCTTGCGGAAGTCAAGAAGCTCGACGCCGATCTCGGTGCCCTCGAGACCGCCGCCGAGGAGCTCGGCGCCCCCTGGACACCCGGCCGCGTGCCGAACTGGAAGCCCGAGTAGATCCTTTCTTCACGGAGACCCGGTTCCCGGGGGCGGTGGCGACTCTCGCCGCCGCCCTCTTTTTCTTCTGGACTGCTGCACAGTGACAACAGTCACCATCCAGAAGCCGTTAGATCCTTACACTTCACACCGAGAGCCGGATGCGGCTGGACGGCCCATCAGCGACAGGATCCCATCTCTCAGTTGAACCTTGGGAGGTGCGCATGTCAAAACGAACTGCGCTTGTGGTGGTCGTGTCACTCACAGTCATGATGGTCGCATGGATTCCGCTTTGGGCCGTGAGTGCCACCGGCTGGAAAGTCATCGCCTGGAACAACCTCGGGATGCACTGCATGGACGCGGACTTTTCAGTCTTCGCCATCCTGCCCCCGTACAACACAATTCAGGCGGAAGTGATCGATCCGAACGGCAAGAAGGTGAAGGATCCTGCGCGGGTTCAACTGACGTACCAGGCGGTGGCCGACCCAGCCGGATCGATCAACAAGACGTCTCAGGGCAAGACGAATTTCTGGAACTGGATCCAGCCTCTGTTCGGGGTTCCCCTCGCCGTTGACCGGGGCCTCGCGGGCAAGGACATGCCGGGGCCATCCAACGCACATCAGACGATGTCCTTCGACTCGAACGTGAAGACCTTCGTCGCCGAGGGGATTCCGATTGCTCCGTTCGACGACCGGGGCCAGAAGAACACCTACCCCATGATGCAAGTCACCGCCCAGAGCTCGAGCGGCGCCCCTCTCGCCTCGGCCCGCGTCGTGCTGCCCGTTTCCGACGAGATGGACTGCTCGGCCTGTCACGCTTCGGGGACTCAAGCCGCGGCGAAACCCTCGGCGGGGTGGGTCTGGGTGAACGACTCTCAGCGGGACTTCCGCCTCAACATCCTGAGGCTCCACGACGACCTCAACGCCGGAAAGCCCCTCTACGCCTCGTCGCTGGCGGCCGCGGGATACGACCCGAAAGGGTTGTTTGAGACAGTCAACCAACGTCACGTCGCCATCCTGTGCGCCCGGTGCCACACCTCCGAGGCGCTGCCCGGAAGCGGGCAACCCGGCGTGCCGCCGCTGACACGGGCCGTTCACGCCCGGCATGCGCCCGTCATCGATCCCCTCACGGGACAGACACTCGACGCGACATCCAACCGGTCCGCCTGCTACCGGTGCCACCCGGGTTCCGAGACCCGCTGCCTGCGCGGCGCGATGGGGAATGCCACGGCCCCCGACGGCACCATGCTCATGCAGTGCCAGAGTTGTCACGGCAGCATGGCGGCCGTCGGCGCCCCCACGCGAACGGGCTGGCTCAACGAGCCTTCCTGCGGCCAGTGCCACACGGGCACCGCAACGAAGAACTCGGGACAGATCCGCTACACGTCGGTCTTCCTTGCCAGCGGCTCTCCTCGCCAGGCCGCCGACAGGACATTCGAAACGAACTCGAACACTCCGGGTCCAGGGTTCTCTCTCTACCGGTTCTCGAAGGGCCACGGGGGCCTGCAGTGCTCCGCCTGTCACGGCTCCACGCACGCCGAGTTCCCCTCGTCACACGCGAACGACAATCTCCTGAGCATCGACCACCAGGGACACGCCGGCGTTCTCGTCGAGTGCGCCTCCTGCCACGGGAGCAAGGTGCCCGAGACCGTCGCTGGCGGTCCACACGGTCTCCACCCGATCGGCGCGAAGTGGGTGGACAAGCACGGAGACGCCGCCGAACACGACCCGGCCCCCTGTCAGTCCTGCCACGGCGCGAACTACCGCGGGACCGTTCTCTCGGAGGCCCAGGCGGACCGTTCCTTCCGGGTGGAGGGAAAGACCAGGAAGTTCACGCGCGGACAGGCCATCGGCTGCTACGACTGTCACGACGGACCACGGGGAGACTGAGGCGCCAGCGGCCGCTGGCGCGCCAACTACGGCTGGCGCGCCGCTTCGTTCCGGGGATTCCTCCTCACGCCGTCGAGGAGGAATCCTCCGCCGGGCGCTGGCTCTGGACCCTGTCGAGTTCGGCCTTCAGCACGGCTCCCCGTGCACGGTCCACCATGGAGATGTAGGCGATCTTTCCCTCGAGCCACGATTCGAAGTTCGGCAGGTTCTCCCGATTCTGAGCCGCGAGGCCCGCCGACTTCGCCTGGTGCAGAATCGCGCGGATCCGCCGAACTTCTTCCCTCGGGACCGAAAGCTTGCGATTGACAACGATCCCGGTCACGGTCTGCCTCGCCGACGAGCGCTGCACCCGGAACTTCGTCGGATTGATGGTGAAACCCTCTTCCGTCAGGATGTGCCTCACGCTCGCGAGGAACCGCCCGAGCTCGGAGTCCTTGTCGCGGCCGCACGAGAACGTCAGGTCGTCCGCGTAGCGCGTGTAGATGAACCCGCGCTTTCTCGCGAGTCCCGAGAGCCGTCTGTCGAGCTTCCTTGCGACGAGATTCGACAGGGCCGGGCTCGTCGCGGCCCCTTGCGGCAGGCCCCGTTGTCCGGCGGCGACATAGAAAGTCTTTCCGTCGAGGACCGCCTCGACCCTCGGACACTCCGTGCACAGGAGCGCGAGGACGGTCGCGACCGCGGGCGAGTAGCCCAGGCTCTGGAAGAGCCCCCTCACCCTCGGGTAGGTGATCGACGGAAAAAAGTCGCGAAGGTCGATGTTGACGACGATCGCCCGGCCCTTGTGAGGGACGGCATTCGTGACGGTCGACCGCCCCTTCACGAAGCCGTGGGCCCCCTTCTCCGCCGCGATCTTCGCGAGGATGTTCTCGAAAATCCACCGCTGCGCTTTTTCGAGATCCTTGTGCGGCGCCGCCAGAAGCCGCGTGCCTCCGGATTTCTTCGCGATCCGGAAATAGGTGTAGTGGGGGCGCGTGACGGCCTCGCTGTGAAAGGCGAGCCAGCGCAGCCTCGAGACGGAAACGTCGAGCACCCTGGCGAGATCTGGCGGCGACGCCAGAACGGGCAGGCCGGCAGCCTCGAGTTTCTCGATTTCCGACCGGCTGTCGGAAAGCCCAGCCGAAACACCCTCTCCCAGAAACGCGATCTGGGTCTTCCGGAATAGAGCGATCTCCTCGGCGCGCCGCGCCCGTCTTTCGGCGGCCTGACGTCTCTTCTCTTCCCTGGTGGCCTGCTTTGCCTTTCGCGCCTCCTCGATGGCCTCGTCCGCCGTCTTTCCGGCTGCCGCGGAGGCGAGGCGTTCCGCATCGTGGAACGTGAGCCAGAGGTCCCCCACGCGGTGGATCTCGGCAAGCTGCTCCTCGTTGAGGAGTCCCCTCAGAACGAGCCCCCTGTCGATGAGGGCCGTTCGCTCGTCGCTTCGCGGAGGGATGGTGCCGACCCGCCCGATCCACGCCGTCCGGTAGGGGTTGACGAGGAGGGCGCGCTTCCTCAATTCCTCCTTCGAGAGGCCGAGGATGTCGGGAGGAGAGTACTGGTCCAGAGTCGAAGGCTTTGGATCGGCGCCCGGCGCCGCCCTGGGAAGGGGAGGTGCTCCCGGCGCCGCCTCGCGCGGAGGGGGCGCCGAGGAGGGCCCATTGGAAGGCATCGGCGGCTCCGGTGCATCCGGGTGAGAGACGAGCTGGCGGAACTTGTCGATGAGGCGCTTGAACATCGCCGTGACGGCCTCAGCTCGCCCCTCTTTCAGTCCTGGAAGGAAACCCCGATCCCCGACTTCTCACGGCGGACCACGCCCGATCACCGAGGCTCCGGCAGCCTCTGCCGGACCTCAAACCCTCGGGTTGCCTCAGTGGAGTCCGGCAGAGGCTGCCGGAGCCCAGAAGAACATCGGGTGTGGGGAAGCATGGGAGAGCCCGGGCGCCCGCGGCGGAACACCGCAGGATGGATGGTCTCGGGGAACGGGGCCTCCCTCCAGGACTGAACATCAGGTCAGTACTCTCGCAAAAACCGGCTCGCTCCGGCGCTGATCCGTCAAGCGCAGCGCTAGGAGGTGCCGGCACAGACCGGACCGGAGACGGAAACGGTAGAAGTGGCTGCAGAAGCAGCGAGCCCGCTTCACGATTCCGTCGGCATCCACGATGGCTTCGATCTCCTTTCCCTCACAGGTCGCCGCGACGAGCCGCCTACCGTCCACGGGAGACTCGCGCGCGATCCTCACGGCATTCTCCCGGAAGAGCTTCATCCCCTCGATGAGCTCGGGCGACTCGGGCCCGAGAACGCTCTCGGAAAGCTCTTCCGGCATGACTCGCCGGAAACGGTACACCCCCGCCCACGAATCGTAGAGAACCTGTCCGAGCTTCGCGAGGCGGTGGAGAGAGCCCAGGAGGAGCGGCGTCTCGATTCCGGCCGCTTCCTCCAGGACGGGCAGGGACGCCTGCTGCCGCTCCTCGAGGTAGCGCGACAAGAAACGGACGGCGTGATCGTCCCAGCGCAGATGCCCCGCCAGAAGGTCGAGGTTCGCCCCGGACGTCCAGTCATTCGCCGTCCAGCCCGAGAGCCCGAGAGTGAACCGCATCTCTCCCATGTGGGCCGTCCAGATGCTCGGGAGCCCCGAGCCCAAGAGGCAGACCTCGAATCGCTCGGCGAGCGGGAGGAGCCTTGCGAGCACCATCAGCCGCCTGCGGCCCCAGACCTTGATCTCCTCGCTCCGCTCGCCCTGGTAGACCGCGTCCGAGGCGTGGACCGCGACTCCCCACGGCTGAAGCACGATCTCGGCCGGCAACCCGGGCGTCAGCTTGAAGGTCAGGCACCGGGGTCCGGACTTCTCCCGGTGGCGCTTGAGGTGCGCAAGTATCGAGTAGACCGCCTCGCGGCTCACCGGGATCACCGTCGCGGGGAGCATCATGGCCGCCTGCAGCTGCCCGAACCCCCGAAGCCACGAGGACGGCAGATCGATCTTCTCCTCCCGGTAGTCCGAGCTCCCTTCCACCTTGACCTCGAATCCTCTCGGGTCGACCTGAAGGCGCGTCGACCGGTAGGAACGAAGGGTCTGGAAGTGCTCGTAGAGCGCGAGAGAGTAGTCGACGTTCGTCGTCCCGAGTCCACAGTCCTGCCGGCTCTGGAACGCGTCGCGGTCCACGGTGAGGCACCCGTAGCTCGACTCGTCCTTCGAGAAGCACTCGAAGAGCACCGCGTCCGGGGCGACCGTCACGACCGGATCGCACGGCACGAGGTGGCGGAAGAGCTCGGGGTCCCGGCTCGAAAGCTCGTTTGCCCACTTCCGTCTCGCCGTCCAGTACAGGGCGTGCATCTTCTTGAACTCGGCATCGAGCCCGGGCGGCTTCTCTTTCTTCTCGATCCGCGAGAGCTCGGCACGCTTCGCCTCTTGATAGATCTCCCGGCGCATCGCCGCCTCGCGCTCCGCCTCCTGCGCCTTCCACGCCAGGTAGGCCGTCCGGTCCCTGGGAAGGTGTCTCAGATCGCCCGTCACCACGTCGTGAAGGGCACTGATCGCCTCTCTGAACCTCACGGGCCGCAAGAGCTCCGCGTCGAAGAAGACCTTTGGACGTGCAAGATTCGGGGAAAAGGCGAGGGCCAGGCCCCACGCCTCGCGGCGGATCCCGCTCCTGCCCAGGTAGTGGAGATCGAGCCTCACTCCGAGACCTCCCGGCCCAGGGTGAATCCTGTGAGGCACTCACTGATCTCGTCCTGCAACTCGGGAGAGCGGCGGACGGCCCGGGCAATGGTCGCGAGAGCCACGCGCCGCTCCGCCGGCCTCAGGCTCCTGAGCATCATCCCGGCGAGAGGCAACAGATCCTCGGCCTCCGACGGCCTCTCGGCAAGCCGGGTCCCGATCCGCTCGAGCGAGACGCGCCTCGCCTTGCTCCCCCTGTGAACCGACAGGAGAGACGTCAACCACAGGTGCCGGACGCTTCCCTCCTCGACACGCTCCTCGACCTTGCCGAGAAACTCGATGACGAAGGCTTGAACGTCCGGATAGGGGCTCTCGGCAATCTGTGTCCAGAACAGGGCGGAGCGCGTCAAGGGAGGATCCTTGGAAAGGAACTCCAGCGCGACCGCGCGGACATCCGCATACCGGGAATCGACGAGATCACGGACGAGCTCGACGCGAGCCAGGGGTGATGTGCCCACGATTCCCAGGAGATGCCGGCAGAGCTTCTGCCGGGCGGACGGGACGCGGGCCTCTCTGGCCCGGCAGAGCTCTTCGAGATCCTCCGTTGTTGCGACGGGTTTTTCGAGCGCCCACTCTGCCCCCAGCTCGGCAGCCGGTGCCACGCTCGAAAGGGCCAGGGTGACGCACTGGGACAGATCGAGACGTGACGGGGCAACGTGCTTTCTCACCAGCGAGCAGATCTCGAGAAGCGCTAGGGGCGACTCCAAGGTCAGAAGCTCGAGCCACTTCGAGACCGGGAGTGTGGCCAGATCCCCCCGCTGCCTCAGGAACTCGAGCGCGAGCGCCTGGACCTCTTCGTGAGGGTTCTTCAGCAACTGCTCGAGCCTGTCGAGGTCGAGGGCCGCGGCTGTCTGCTCGGGTTCGGTTCTCAGCATCGAGGCCGCAAACAGCCGGACCGTTCGCGCGCTCGCCTTCTCGATGAGCTCGAGGAGATCCTCCACGGCACCTTCCCACACCGATGGGTAGAGGGGAGCGAAGGAGAGGTCCTTAAGGCTCGCATTCTTCCCGACGGCCACTCCCCTGGGACGGCGCTCGAGGACGCGCGAGTCCCGGTAGAGAAGGTGGACGAGACTCCAGGAATCGAGGAGTGCCTCGGGAGACGCCAGGTGCTCGTCCCGGTAGAGGACGAGGGCCTTGATGACGGCCTTGCGAAAGCGGACCGGGTCCCGCCACCCCACCTGGCGGAAGTAGCGAAAAACCCGCCTTTGCAGGTAGTGCCGGGTCCTGAGCGAGAAACGGAGGAGCCCGCTCGTGATGTGGGGCGGAGACCCGAAAAGGACGAGCCCGCTCCTCTTGCGAACGCCCCGGTCCCTGGGCGGACACGCGACGCGCACCCCCGTCACGTTCTTCAGCTCCGTCACGGCCGTCATCCGACGCGACTGGGGATCCCACTTCTGAACCGGAGCCAGCCTGTGCGTGACGAGCCTGTCGAACGCGCACAGGAAGTGCGCCATCAGCTCGTCGTCCTTCCCCTGCTCGGCGAGCTTGAAGAGCTGCTTGACCAGAGGACGGTGTCCCACACGGTCACACCCGTCGTCCACGTACGAGAGGAGCAGTTCTCTCAACAGCGGCCGGGGATCGTCGAACCACTTCGCGGCCAGGGCCTTCAGTTTCGGCGCCGAGACGGAGGCGAGGACCTCGTTGACGAGCCGCGGGTCGGCGGTCACGAAGTACTCGTCGATCAAGAGAGGCGAGCCCGCCGGTTGTGGCGGAGGCGAAGTCATCAGCGCGAATCAAACTAGTCTTCGCCCGACCCTCCGTCAAGACGGATCTCGTCCGCTCACAAGAGCTCCGAGTTCCGGGGCTGGTAGACCGCCCACTCGAGCTCCGAGACGAGACGGGCGAGCTCCTCCACCATCGGGCCCCCGCCGGCCTCGCGCAGGGTCCTGACGACCGACCGGTAGTACCACAAGGTCTCGTCCCGGCCTGCCGTGAACCGGCTCCAGACGGAATCGCCGGCGCGGCGGAAGTCCGTCAGGATGCTGCGGGCATTGTGGATCTTGTCGGCGCACGAAACCCGGCGGGCCTGGGGCGTCGCCTCCCGGAGGTGGACGAGATAGCGCTCCTTGCGCTGCCGCCAGGGTGGCTTTGGCGTCGTGTTGCTGTCCGAGCAGCTCTCGACGATCTCCGCCACGGACGGACCGAAGCGCCTTCTGATCTCCGCGAGGACGGTCTCGCCCCCCTGGTCCTCGACCGCGTCGTGGAGCAGGGCGGCTATGGCCTCGTCCTCGGTTCCCCCGTCCTCGATGACGAGGGAACAAACCGCGAGGAGGTGAGAGACATAGGGGACACGCGACCCCTTCCGGATCTGCCGGCCGTGAAGGGACGCGGCGAAATCGAGGGCCTCGTTGAATCGCTTCGAAAACAGGGGACTCTCGGTTTCCATGCCCGTAAGCTTAACGGTTCCGGTCAGAGACCGCCCGTGAGGTTGTGCTAGGGTTTCCTCATGAAACTGAAAACCCTCATCCCGGGCATCGTTCTGGCCGCCTTCACCGTTCCGGCGCTGGCCCAGAACCCGCCCCTGACGAAGATCCCCTCTGTTTCCGGCAACACGCTCAAGAAGGACGCCGAGATCAAGAAGCTCACCGGCTGGATGACCGGCTCCTTCGACACCTTCGCCCAGGTCGCCGCGGACGAAAAGGCCAAGAAGGCCTACACGCACATGAAGGCCGTGATGAACCTCGTCCCGATCGACGTCGAGGGCCTCTCCGGCCAGGCCTTCTACCTCGAGCAGGCCGCGGCGGATTCCCTGGACAAGCCCTACCGCCAGCGCGTTTACCTTCTGACCCGCCAGGATGGAAAGCTCGTCAACCGCATCTACAAGTTCAAGGACCCCGCCCCCTTCACGGGCGCCTTCGCTGAACCCAAGAAGCTTGCTTCTCTCACGCTCGACGAGATCGTTCTCGAGGAAGGCTGCGACGTCGCCTGGACGAAGGTCAACGACACGCTCTACAAGGGAATCGCGGGAGCCAACAAGTCGTGCAAGTCCGCCTGGAAGGGCGGGGCCACAGCCGTTTCGAAGATCGAGCTGACTCCGGGATCGATCACGAGCCTCGATCAGGGTTACGACGAGGCCGGCAAGCTCGTCTGGGGCCCGCCGGAAGGCAACCCCGGACACATCTTCAAGAAGAAGTCCACCAAGAAGTAGCCGAGAGCCAAGGGAGGGGGGCGAGAGTCGCCCCCCTCCCTGTCTTCCGATGCCCGTCAAATGGGGATCGCGACGTTGGCGGCCTGCAAGCGCTCCGCTTCCACGTCCCCGGCGTTTCTCGCCTCCTCGAGGAGGACACGCAAGAGCGCGTTTCCCAGAGGACGCTCCCCCCTCTCGTTGAAGAGCCACACGGCGTGGCCGGAGGCCGCGGGATAGACCGAGGCGAAGGCGAGCGGCCGCAGCCCATTCGAGGCCACGCCCGCAAGCGACTCGTAGAGGTCCCTCAGAGCACACCACTCGACGAGCTCGTCGTGAACCGGCAGGACCTGCTGATTCGCCCTGCGCCTGGCCAGGGCTCCCGCCGCGTGCTCGAGTTCCTCCATTCCCTCGTCCTCGAGACGGGCCCGGATGTCCTCCGTCAGACCCGAGGGCGTGAGAGCGGCCAGGGAATGGCCGTGTTCCCTCAGCATCGAGGCCAGATCCCCGACGATGCGGGCTCTCGCCTCTTCCCAGACGTGCTCCGCGTTGGCCGCCGCGATGGCGGCCGCCCGCTCTCTGAGACCCCCGGCCACACCCTTCATGAACAGCCGGCTCCAGCCGAGCTGGACCCTGTCGAGGTCACCCGCGGACGCGGGTCCTTCCTTCCAGAGAGCCGCGTGAAGCCTCAGAAGGTCTGAGAACGTGGCGGGGAGCCCCCCCTCCTCTCTCTGGACGGGAGCGTCTTGCCTCCCGGCGAGGGCAAGCCTCAGGAGGCCGAGCGATCCGATCCGGTTCGGCGCCAGAAGCCAGGCGGCGCGCAGGAGAAGCGCATGAGGACGGGACTCCCCGAGAAGTCTCCTGGCCGCGAGTGACGCAAAGAGGGTCCACCGCGTCCTGACGCCACGGCGAGAGCCGATGGCACGAACGGCCTCCCAGTCGCCGCGCGTGGCGGCCTCCGCCGCGAGCCATTCGACGGCGACCCGGAGGATCCTTCGGGGCCGCGCGTTTCGATCGAACGCCAGGACGAGACGCATCAGCCCGCGCGCGAAGTCGATCTCACCCTCGGCCGCTCGAGAAAGGGCCAGGGCCGCGACTCCCCCGGCCTTCAGGGGCGAGAGGGCCGCGAGCTTCTTCTGCAGCCACTCATCGACTCGGGGACTCCGTCGCCCGGACCGCGTGTGAGCCCAGACAGCCCCGGCCAGGGCGCCGCCTCTGCGATCCTTCCACAGGGTCGTACCTGGAATCCTCAGAACGTAGTACGCCGCCCGGGTCCAGCCCGCGGGGATCAGGACCCAGCGCGCGAAGGTCCACGGGAAGCAGAAGACGGCGGCCGCGAGCGCGGGGAGCGCCCAGGCCGGGTTCTCGGAGACTGCCGCCCCCCCGAAGAGAAGCCCGGCAACGAAGACCGAATTCCAGATACAGATGATCCAGACGAAGAGCCAGAAGCCCGGGGAGAGATCGACGCCACCCGCGCCCCCTTTCCGATTGCGCATGTAGAGCCAGATCGCGAGCCAGATGAGGGGGGCTAACGGGAGGGCCATCGTGAAAGTCCGAGAGCAGAAAACGCCCCGGACCACCCCACGGTCTTCTCGCCCCGGTCCGCATCCACTCCGGCGGTTCCCTCGAGAAAAAGGAGCTCGTGAGCGAGCCTTCGCCCGGGATCCCTGAGCTCGGCCATTGCCTCCCGGACCATTTCCGGGGTCCTGGGGCGAGGTCCGAAAACGGTGGGGTACGAGCGGGCTTCCGCCATTCCGAGCTCGAGCATGCCGAGGAGCTTCTGGCCTTCTCGCTCCATCTCGCGGCGAGAGAACGCCGGCGTGATGCCGAGGACCAGGAAGGGGTTGGAAGCAACGCGGCCGGCGAGATCGCTCTTCATCAGCGGATCCCCGAGTCGTAGCCCAGCCTTCGGAACTCGGGGTCCGGCGGCAAGAGGGCCCAGAGTCTCTCGACCACGCCGCGGACGGCCGCGGAGTCCCCGCGCTTTCGCGCTTCCTCTCCTTCCTTCACGAGCTTGGCCGCCTTCGCGGGCTCCGAAGCCCTCGAGACCGAGGAGGATGCGGCATCGAACATCCAGAACCAGGCATCCGGATGTCTGTAGAAGGCGGCCGTCCCGAGCCTCTTCACGAGCCGGAGCTGCCGGGAGAGCTCGGTCGCGTTCTTGCCCTGGTGAGCCTTCTCGAGCGCCCGGCCCGCCTCGCTCAGGTGCCGCTCCTCGATCTCGGTGCCCAGGCGAGCAACCCACTCGGCCGAAAAGGCGAATTCCTGCTGGGCCTCGTCCCACAGCTCGGGCCAGGAGCGCTCCTCCTCGAGTTCGGCGAGGACGGCCTCGGCATCGAGGAGGTTCCGCTGGGCCCTCTGGGTCGAGTCCGGCTCGCCGCCCCGGGCCGCGGCAAGGTCTCGCGCCGCCTCGGCCAGATGGGCCTCGACTTCCCCGGCCCTTTCCAGGAGGTTGCGATCGCGATTCGCGAACGCATCCCGCCGGATGCCGGCGAGTCTTTCCCGCGCGCTGGCGATCGCCGCGGCGAGGCTGTCGGGAGCGATCTCTGGGACGGCGAGGTGCGCCACCTCCGAGAAGACCCGGTTCAGCGCCGGGACGAACGCCCGGGCGGAGAGCCGCCCGCCGCGATCGAGCTCGAGCGTCACTTCGACCGCCGACCCCGGGGGCAGCGTGGCGGTCACCTCGCGGCCCGCGATCTCGAGGGTTCCCACGAGCCGGCAGAGATGAGCCGAAGGGAACTCTCCCTGGATGATGGGGATCTTCAGGAGCGATCCTTCCGAGCCCTTCGCGACGGTCTCGACGGTCCTGAGGGTCAAGGTCTTTCTCGCCGGCAGGGGTGTCCCCCGCCGGATGAACTCGCGCGTCGAATCATCCGCCAGGGCGACGCCAACCGTCCGGGACAGGGGAGGGTCGGAAATCGTGAGCCCGTGGACGATCGTCAGAGATCGAGGCTCCACCGGAACGACCGACCCGTCCTTCGCAAACGCCTCCAGGAAAAACACGCTCGTCTTTCTGGGCAAGAGCTCGACCGAGGTGACGAACGCCCCCTCGGCGTCGAGCTCGAGCAGGCCCCCTTTCCAGCCTCCGTCGGAGCGCGAAAGCCGAATGGCGAACGGTTCCGCCGCGGAAGGCTCCGTCCCATCCCCCGGGGCGGCCGTGAGGCGGCCCAGGACGTGGGGAGCCGGGTCGCTCGACATCCCGGGGTACTGGAGCCAGAAGGAGCGCCGTTTTTCCTCACTCACCGCCACGGGACGAGCCGGGAGCCGGCTCGTCAGGGCAAAAAGCGCCGCCCCGTGGGCGACGAGCGTCATCGGATCCAGCCCCTCGGCAACCGGGATCTGAAGCCGCTCCCGGATCCGCTGCCGCAAGACCGGCATCGCGGTCGGTCCCCCGACCAGGACCACCCGGTGGAGCTTTCCTTTCTCGACCCCGTTGGCCAGGACCAGGCGCTCGCAAACCTCGATCGACTTCTCGATCACCGGGAGCGCGAGGGCGTCCAGGGTCGCGCGATTGAGAACGAGATCGACGTCGATCTCGCCCTTCGGAGAAGAGATCCCCTCCAGAGAGAGGACGGCCTCGCTCGCGTGGGAGAGCTCGATCTTCGCCTCCTCGGCGGCGAGCTTCAGGCGTCTGAAGATCGCGGCATCCGAGGGATCGGAGCGCGAAACCCGCACCCCGTGCTCCTCGGCGAGCCTCTCCGCGAGCCAGCCGGAAAGGGCCTGATCGATGTCCCGGCCGCCGAGGAAGTTGTCGCCGTCGTGGGCGACGACACGCAGGAGCCCGTCTCGCGTTTCGAGCAGCGAGGCATCGAACGTCCCGCCGCCAAGGTCGTAGACCAGCCAGAAGCCCTCGTCTTCGTCCGCGGTCCATCCCGCGGCCAGAGCCGAGGCCACGGGTTCCTGGATCAGCTCGACCTTCGAGAACCCGGCGAGCCTCCCGGCCTCAGAGGTGGCCGCGCTCTGGGGAAGCTCGAAGAGAGCCGGCACCGAGATGACCGCCTGCTCCGGCTCGAAACCGATCTGCACACCCGCGGCACGCCTGATGACCTTGAGGACCTCCGCGGCCAGTTCGGGAGGCGTCTTTTTCTGCCGGGATGCGGGAAAGAGCATCTCTTCCCGTGTCCCCATCAGGCGCTTGAACTCCGTTCGCGTGTTCTCCGGATCTGACTCGAGGTACCTCCGCGCTCGAGACCCGGCCGTGACGGTGCCCCTAGAGTCGATGCGAACGACAGAGGGGAGGACGGTTGCGCCTTGCTGGTCGCGCACGAAGTCCACGCGCTCTCCATCGAACACGGCGGCGGTCGAGTTCGTCGTCCCGAGGTCGATCCCCATGAAGATGTCGCGAGAGGCCATCGGAAGTAAGGGTGGATCATAGGCGGCGAACGGCGATCCGGCACGTCAGGGGCGGGGTTACGATCTCGGGATGGCGGCACCCAGGGGCGCCCCCGTCTCCTCACGCCGGACGTTCCTCGGAGCGATCGTGGCTCTTTCGGGAGCCGGGCTCGCCTACGCCTGGACCGTCATGGGAGGCGAGCGCCTGCTCCGCAAGCGGGCGTCGCGGGTCTCACTCGAGCTTCCTTCTGGCGATGGAGTCGCCTTTCACGGAGACGTCGTAATCGTGACGAGAGAAGGAAAGCCGTCTGCATTCAGCGCCCGCTGCCCTCACCTCGGCTGCCGCATCTCGCGGCTCGACCGCGGCACTCTCGTCTGTCCATGTCATGGCTCTCGATTCGACCTCTCGGGCCAGAGATTGAGCGGACCGGCGAACGAAGACCTGAAAAGCCTGACCCTGGCGCCCGCCAAGGAGCAAGGGAAGGTCGACGTGGACGTCCCTTCCTGAACGAGCCGTAAGGGCCGCGCGAGGCAGCTCCCGGACGCTCGAAGCTGCCCCCTACACCCCGAACTGCCGGAAGTGGTGGTCGAGGTGCTTGTACGAGAGGCGGCCCCACTCTTCGCCGGTCAGCTTTCCGAAGAAGATGTGCTCGGCTTCACCGAGCTTCTCGGGTCCGACCTCGCTGAACCGCGCCAGCAGACCCTGGAGCCGTGCCTTTTCCTTCTCGAAGTCGTGCTCGTCGGACATCACGAACGAGGGATCGGTCGGCGCGTTCTTGCCGAAAGTCTTCTCGCCGAGAACCGTTGACCGGATGAAGGGCGTGATGATCTTGCCAAGGAGCTTCTGCTTGACGGGCTTCACGCCCGTCGCCGATTCCAGGACGGCACTGCAGTGCGACAGCATCTGCGAGGGGTTCATCTTTCCCCACTGGCGGTTGCTCTTGGCCTGCAGGCGCGACAGCCGCCTCAAGATCGAATCCATGTCGGTCGGGTCCAGCAGTGATTTCATTGCTCAGAACTTATCCAGATTCGGGGTCTGAAATCAACCTGTTGCTTCGTCAGACCTCCGGAAGGGCTTCGATCCCGAGCCTTCGAGCTTCGGCGCGGATCAGCTCGTCCAGGTCTCGCCCGAGGTCGTCCGCGGGCGGGGCGGGGTTCCCGCGCGCCAGGATTCCGCGAACCTCCCCTTCAGCGCGATCCCGCGCATCCGCACCGCCGGAGGCCTCCCAGTCGTCGTGTGTCGCCCGGTCGACGAGCCTCGACGGCAAGAACTGCTCTCTTCTGAACGAGGCCCTCGTGTGGCGGTGGCCCAGGAAGTTCCCGAGGACGGTGAGCTCCCGGATGAGCTCCACGGCCTCGCCTGCCGAGTCGAGCGAGATGCCGCGCGAAAGCCGGAGCGCCATCCCGCAGACCTGGTCGTCGAGAACCAGCTTCTCGAGGCTCTGGGTCGTCTCGAAATCGAGCATGCCGGGACCGGAGATCATGTTGATCCCCGAAAGAGCCGCCAGGATCGCCCCGATCCCCGACTCCATGCCGTTCTGCCAGTCGAGGACCTTGGCGTCGGACATCCCCATGTAGGCGTGTGTCGGGAGCCCGAGCCGCTTCCCGACCTGCGCGTTGCCGAGGTCGACCATCATCGTCTCGATCGCCCCCATCGGCGTCGTGCCGTGGCGCATGTCGAACGCCGCCGGCGAGCCTCCCCAGATAAGGGGTGCGCCTGGGCACGCGAGCTGGTGGATCAACACGCCCGACAGTGACTCGGCACAGTGCTGGACGACCATTTCGCGGAGCGTCACCGGCGCGGTGGCCCCGCCCATCGGCATCGACACCAGCTCTGCCGGGATCGCCGAGCGCGCACAGTCGACAAGGGCCTGACACGTCAACTCACTCCAGGTCAGGGGCGCGGTCGGGCAGCAATCGAAGACCGCCAGGGGACGCTCGGTCAGGGCCTTCTCACTGCCCCTGACGGCCACCAGCATCCGCTTCATGACGTCGAAGGCGTCCGTGCCGAAAGTGCCCGTGACGATGGGCTTTTTCGAGTTCAGGAGAGCCACATGGAGCCGAAAACGGTCCCCGAAGGACTCGGGGACGTCGGACGGGACGAGGGCCGTCGATTGCGCGGCGATGTTCTTGCACGCCTGGGTAACCCAGGCGAGATGACAAAGATCGCGAGTCACGGGAGGCCGGCGGCGTTTCGTCCCGGGATCGAGAATGTGAATGGCGGCGGAGCCCGGATCGAAGTGGACCCGGTCCCCTCCGAGGTCCGCGGCCAGGGCCCCGTCCCGATCGAAGAGGCAGACCCTCGCCGGTACCGTCCCGAGAGCCTGCCTCACGGCCGCCTCGGGCGGATGGAATCGCGCTCCCTTCTCCTCGATTCCCGCCTCTCGCAAAAGAGCCTTCGCGTCGCCGTTTTCCACGAGAAACCCGACCTTTGAGAGCACGCCGAGGGCGTGATCGATGACTCTGTCGGCCTCCTCGCCGGTGAACATCTCGAGCTTCGGACGAAGGCCTTCCATCTCGTTCCCTCCTTCGCGGCGGAACCTACCCGCACTCGGCCGGGACAACCCGGTGTCGGCACTTCAAGAGACCACACCTCACACACTTCGAGACCCCGTGTCCGGCGGCGCGGGCCCTCGTCTCGAGATTGGCGGCGAAGCTGACCGACTTTTTCGGAACCATCATCGCTCCAGCGGTCAGAGAGATCCCCAGATTCGCAATCGGCAGGAGAGCCAGGAGCTCTCTCTGACGGGCGGTTTCCCACCCACCGTACCCTGGGCTGACGCGCGCCTCGGTTTCGAAGCCCCGCTGGCGGGCGGCGGCGCACAGCACGAGGTTGAGGGCATCGGCGGCGGCCTCCGCGGCCGCCGAGCCGATGGCGTCGATGAGGAGGGCGTCGAGCATCTGGCCCGAATCCGAGGCTCGGGTGATCTCTTCCTCGAGGGCCGGCCCGATCGTGCACACGGCCACGGCAACGAGCTCGGCTGGCTCCGGTACCGAGGCCGCGCGGGCCTCTTCTCTCGTCACGATCCGATAGGACCCGCGAGGGGAGAGGAGAGCGAGACATCGCGGCCACAGTTCCGTGAACCGCTGATAGGCGCGCGGAGAAATCCGCTCCGGCGAGGGATAACCGAGCAGACGGCGAGCCTCCGCCTCGTCCGGCGAGGCATCGAGTGCGAGGATCCCGTCGCCCGTGATCACGGGCTCACCGCCTGGTTGATGGCGGCCTTGGCAAGAGAGATGAACTCGGGAGTCGTGCCGCAGCAGCCGCCGGCGAGTCGAGCCCCTGAAGCGACCATGGCGGCGAGGTCGCTCGCGAAGACGGACGGATCCTGGTCGTAGACGACGCCCTCGAGCGTGAGCCGCGGCTTGCCGGCATTCGGCTGCACGGCCAGCGGGGCGTCAAGAAGCGGGGCGGCCTCTTTCGCCATCGCGAGCATCTGAGAAGACGTCACCGAGCAACTGCACCCCACCGCCGTGGCGCCCGCCTCGGAGAGCCTCCGGAGCGCGCTCACGAGCGGGTCGCCCATGATCGTGAAAAAACCTCGCTTCCTCGCCTCGAACGTCATGGAGGCGAGGACCGCGAGACCCGTGGCCCGAGCGGCCTCGACCGCTGCCAGCGCTTCCCTGAGGTCGCTCATGGTCTCGATCGAGATCAGATCCGCGCCAGCCTCCACCAGTGCCGAGACCTGCTCGTCGAAGGACGCTCTCAGCTCTTCGATCGTCGCCTTGCCCAGAGGCGGGAGGAGAAGGCCGGTGGGCCCGACATCCCCTGCGACCAGGCTGTCTCCCCGGCTCGCGCGCCGCGCGATCGAAATCCCGGCCGCGTTGATCTCGCGGCACATTCCGGAAAGTCCGGCCGCCGAGAGCCTCGGCGGGTTCGCCCCGAAAGTGCTGGCGTGAATGACCTCGCTCCCGGCCTCGACGTAGGCCCGGTGCACGGCCTCGACCTGGCCGGGATGTTCGAGATTCCAGGACTCGGGCGGCCGGCCGGCCGCAAGCCCCGCGGCGATCAGCATGCTCCCGAGTCCCCCGTCGAGGATGAGGGGACCGGACTGCAACCGGGAAAGGAGGTCAGCCGGCCGCACGGTGCCCAACCAGGGTTCGCGCCACGTTCACCGCGGACAGCGCGTTGTCGGCGTGACCATCGGCTCCGATCTGCTCCGCCCACCCCCGCGTCACCGGCGCGCCGCCCACCATGACCTTCGCCCGGAGCCCCGCCGACCGGACCGCATTCACGAGCTCACGCTGCCTCGGCATGGTGGTCGTCAGGAGCGCCGAGGCGCACACGAGGTCGGCATCGACCTCGCGGGCGCGCTCGATCAGGCGGGACACCGGCACACCCGCTCCCTCGTCGATCACCTCGAAGCCGTTCGCTGACAGCATGGTCGCCACGAGGGACTTCCCGATGTCGTGGATGTCGCCCTCGACCGTTGCGATCACGACGCGCCCGAGAGACAGGGATTTCGCCTCGGCTCCGAGGACCGGCTGCAGGACGGCCATGGCCGCCTTCATGGCCTGCGCGGCCGTCACGAGCTCGGGCAGGAAGTACTCGCCCTCCTCCCAGAGATCGCCCGCTTCCCTGATGCCGGGGATCAGGGCGCGCTCGATCGTCTCGAGAGCCGAGTGGCCCGAGTCGAGCGCTCGAGTCGCCAGTCGCGCTGCCCCGTCCTCGTCTCCCGACAGAACCGCCTGGTAAAGCCCCGAGAAGAGCTCATCCGAATCCGCCATGGGAGCGCCTCCCGGGGCCATCATAGGCGCTGCCGAGACAGGCGGCACGCACCGTGCGGGCACGCGGTCCGATCGCCAGCCGCCGCCCAGGGCGCGAAGGTACAGTTCCCGGGCCGTCGAACTCACCCGGCGCCGTCTCGTGGGCCATCGCGGCGCTAGGATCATGGAGTGAAGAGGGCGCCTCGTGCCGGAACGATCTGAGATGAGCACCCGGCTCACCGAGATCTTCCGTCGCTGGAACTCCCGGTTCCCCTCCGCGGGGCACCTCGCGCTTGCCTCGCTCGCGATCGGGGTCGCGACGGGAATCGTCCTGACGGCCGGATACGACGTCGGCGCCGCGCGGAGGTCCCTCGCCCTCCTTTCGCTCTCGAGCCCGGCCGGCCGCTTCGTGCGGGCGCTTCATGCCTGGAGCGGCCATGTCTTGCTGGTCCTGGCCTTCTTCCACGTGGCCGAGCACATCCTCGTCCGGTCCGAGCGCCGGGCCCGTTTCGCCGCCTGGGCGAGGATGGTGGCCATCGTCCCCTTGCTCCTGGGGCTGATGCTGTCGGGCTTCGTCCTGCGCGGCGACGCGGAAGGAGAGCTCGCCCGCCAGGTCGTCACGGGGCTCTTGTCTCTCCTCCCCTTTGGAGAACGGATCGCCGCTCTCCTGACCGGCTCCGGTACCGACCTCCAGCTCCCCTATCTCCATCACGCGGCGACGCTCACCGTCCTCGTGGTTCTCCTGGCCATCGAGCACGCTCGACGGTTCTGGCCCTCGGCCCGTGCTCTGGCGGGGGCTCTCGCCGCGATCGCGTGCGGAGCGCTCCTCGTGCCCCCCGGGCTCCACGACGGCGTCGATGGGATCGTCAAGGGACCCTGGTCCTTCATCTCCGCGCAGGAGCTCCTGCACTGGCTGTCGCGGCCGGCCTGGATCTGGCTTCTCGCCTCGCTCCCGATCGCGGCGCTCCTGGCCCTGCCGTATCTCGAGGGAAGCCCGCGCCGCGCGAGTCTCTCGGCCCTGGGAGCGATGGTTCTCTTCTACACGGCAACGGGGCTCTTCGCTCAGGTTTTCCGGGGACCCGGCTGGGAGCTGCGCCGTCCGGCTCTGACCGAGTTCCGGCCTTCGATCGCGGGAGTCGCGGCACGTGTCGACGAGAGAAACGCAACCCTGACGAGCGGCTCCGTGGAGGGCTGCATCGCGTGTCATGGCGAGGTCACGGGCATGGAGGCCGCCCACGACCCGCGGACTGTTGGCTGCTTCGCCTGCCACCTCGGCAATCCCTTCGCGCCGGATGCGGCGGGAGCTCACCGCGGGATGATCCGCGTTCCCGGCAACCTCGAGACAGCCCGATTGACCTGCGGTCAGTCGAACTGTCACGGGGAGATCGTCGAGAGGGTTCGGGGGTCCCTGATGGCAACCGTGCGAGGGATGGTGGCGGTCGACCGCTGGGCCTTCGGCGAGTCGGAGACACCAGATTCCACCGCCACGGCCGCCCAGCTTGGCTCCTCACCCGCGGACACGCATCTTTCGCAGCTCTGCGTCGACTGCCACCTCGGAACCGTCAAGGAGAAGCCCGGGCGCCTCTCACAAACGTCTCGCGGAGGCGGGTGCCTCGCCTGCCACCTGACCGAGAACAAACGCCGCGACTACGCCGCCGAGAAGGCAGCAAGATTCACTCATCCGAAGCTCTCCCTGAAGGCCACGGACGAGCACTGCTTCGGCTGTCACAGCCGCTCCGCCCGGATCTCCCTCTCGTACGAGGGGTGGTGGGAGGGCAGCCTCACGGAAGAAGCCGCTCGCGGTCTACCGCCAGGGGCGTACCGAAAGCTCGAGGATGGGCGTGTTCTCTCCCGGATGACGCCGGACGTCCACCACGCGAAGGGGATGGCGTGCATCGACTGTCACACGGCTTCCGAAGTGATGGGCGACGGGAAGGCCCACCTCCACGAGGAGCAGGCGACGCGCGTGCGCTGCTCGACCTGCCACCGGTCCCGGCCCGCGAAAACGGTCACGACGGCCAGCCTCGATGCCGCCACGCTGGCGGCCGTGAAGGCGCATCTTGGAGAAACACCGCCCGCTCGGCTCCTCGTCGAGGATGAAAGCGGAGAGGTCCTCACGAACGCGTGGGAAGGCGAGAAGGGCACGATCACCATACGCGGGAAGATCGACGGAAAGACCCGGACCGCCACCCCGCCCGCGGCGGCGTGCTCCGCCCTGGAGGGGCACCGGCGCCTCTCCTGTCAGACATGTCACACGCCGTGGGTGACGACGTGTACGTCGTGCCACACACAGTGGGACAGAGGAGCTCGGAAGAAGTCCGAGCCCTGGGTGGAGTACGACGGAATTCCCCGCCTCGACGCTCCGGCCCTCGGCCTGCTTTCGCGGGGTGGGGAGGCGCGGATCGAACCCGTCGTCCCGGGGATGATCATGACGCTGAACCTCCCCCACACTCCCGCGCCCGACCCGCTCCCCGAAAGCGCGGAGACTCTTCGGGGTCCGCATTCGAAATTCCTGAGGGCCTGGGCCTTCGCGGTTCCTCACACAACGGTCAAGGCCTCGAGGAGCTGCGCCTCGTGCCATTCGAGTTCCTTTGCCCTCGGGTATGGCAGAGGCTCGCTCGATCTCGTTCGGGCCGGGGAATCCTGGGAGTGGCGGTTTTCGCCCGAGTTCGCGAGCCTCCCGCAGGACGGCTTGCCGGCCGATGCCTGGATTCCGTTCCTGAAGCCAGGCGGAGGTGTCGCGACCCGGCTCGAGCTCTCCCCTCTCGATCTCGAGACGCAGCGCCGAACGCTTGCCGCGGGCGCCTGCCTTCCGTGTCACGATCCCGCCTCGGCCTCGGGCCGTCAGATCTTTGCGAACTTCAAGCAAAGCCTCGAGCGAATGGGACCCCGGTGCCGGCTCCCCCGCTGAGAGGCGGGCCAGGAACGGCGAGACCCCGGGGAACCGGGGTCTCGGCAGGGGAACCAGGAATGTGGTGTTCGCTACTTGGCAACGGCCCTGGAGAAGGTCCCATCCGGCTCGATGTTGAGAGTGGCATTGACGAACGAGGCCTTGTCGTAGCCCTTCTCCTTGAGGACGTGGTAGACCATCTCGGCCTGGACACCCGTGGCGCAGTACGCCACGACCTTCTTGTCCTTCGGCAGCTCGGCGAATCGCTTGTCCATCTCGTCGGCCGGGATGTGCTTGGCTCCCGAGATCATCCGGCCCTGAGCCTCGGAGGCAGGCCGGACATCCAGAATGACGCTGTCTTCTGACTTGGCCTTCACAGCCGCGACGAAGTCGTTGTACGGGATCTCGCCGGCCCGCGGCTTTGGCGCCCAGGCGACCGTCGCCGCGGGCGTTCCCTGTTCGACAGTGAACTTCGCCGCCTGCCAGGCGGGGAACCCACCCTCGAGGATCCGGACTCCGTTGTAACCAGCGGCCACGAGCTTGGCGGCCAGGGTCGAAGCCGCGGCACCGGTGCCTCCGTCATAGACGACGATGGGAGGCTTCTTGTCGGCCGAGGGAAGCTTCAGGGCGCTGATCGCGGCATCGAGAGGACCTGCCTGAAGAACCGCGGCTCCCTTGATGAAGCCCTTGCTGGCCTCGGCGGGCGGACGGGCATCGAGCAAGACGACCGGCATCTCCTTGTCGAACCAGGCTTCCTTCAGGAACGGCGCGGTGAGAACCGCGGGGTTTCTCGCGCTCCATCCCGGGATCCCCTCGTGGTAGACGCGGACGTTCGTGTAACCGAGGGCGCGGGCCTTCTCCGCCGACTTCGGGCTCATCGAGCATGTGGGGCCGCCACAGTAGAAGATGAGGAGGCTCGCTTTCTCGGAGGGAAGCCGGTCGGTGAGCTTGTCGAAGCTCGGGTAGGGCAGGTTCTTCGCCGTGGGGATGAAGCCCTCCTGGAAGCGCATGAGCGGACGAGAATCGATGAGGGTGTACTTGCCCTTCTCGGGCCCCTGCGCGACGAGCTTCTCGACCTCGGAGGTCGGAATGAGGAGTTCCTCCGGAACCGACATCGGCTGCTTGAGCGAGAAGCCATTGGCGAACTTGACGCCGTCCTTCTCGACGAACGACACGCGAACCTCGTGGTTCTTCTTGAGGGTCCGAAGGAACTCGGAACCCTCGGTCGAGGTTCCGTTGGTGACCTTCAGATAGTCCGGATCGAACTTCACGACTTCCACGGCATCGTCGAGCCGGATCTGGAGCGCCCGGGACTTGAAGGAAACGCTGTCGAAGGTGCCCCGGAGGTTCCCGGGCTGCGCCTGGTGACAGTTCTGGCAGACCTTCGCGATCAGCGGCTTCTCGGCGGCGAGGGCGGGCGTCGAGGCCAGGATGAGGAGGCCGAGACCAAGGATGAAATGCCGTCTCACGGTCGATCCCTTCTCAGCAGCCCTCGGACTTCGGCTTCTCGGCCTTCTTCGGGGCCGTCTCGGGTACGGGCGGCTTCTTCTCTTCCTTCTTGCCGGCCTCGGGTTTCTTTGGCGCCTCCACGTTCTTTGCGGCCTCGGGGGCGGGAGTCCCCTTCGGCGGCTCTGCGGCAAGGCTGACGCTCGAGGCGACGACCAGGGCGATGGCGCTCAGGAATCGTCTGTTGACGGACATGTTCACTCCTTGTGGGGTTGGAATCTCCCGGAATCCTGCCGGCCCGGGCCCAATGCGCGACAGCAGCCGCTCATTCAACGGCCACCATTCTAGGATGAACGAGGCTCGATTCGCGGTCTCATTTGAAGACCTGTCCGGGAACGCGACGGTTTCGAGAAGGAGTCTCAGCGCCACTACCGAGGGATCGGTCCGGCGGCCCTGCCGTCGGGCGGAGCCACCCTTCCTCTCCTCTTCTCGGCATCACAAACGCTGCTATCGTGGCTGTCGACAATGGGGGCCGGCGTGAGCCGGTCCCCGACTTCCGGAAAGAGGTTTGACATGAGCCATCCGCGTGCGGGCCTACCTGCCGAGGCCAGCGATCTGGTCAACGTCCCGCGGCTCTTGGCCGCGTACTACACCGAAAGGCCCGATCCTGCCGTGCGCGCCCAGCGAGTGGCGTTCGGGACCTCGGGACACCGGGGCTCGTCCATCCGGGCGAGCTTCAACGAGGCCCACATCCTCGCGACCACCCAGGCGATCAGCGAATACCGCAAGGCGAACGGAGCCACCGGACCTCTCTTCCTTGGTCAGGATACCCACGCACTTTCCGAGCCTGCCTTCCGCACCGCCCTCGAGGTCCTGGCGGCCAACGAAGTCGAGGTCCGCATTGACGCTGCGGATGGTTACACGCCGACGCCCGTCGTCTCGCATGCCATCCTGAGCTGGAACCGGGAGCACGAGGGACCGCGCGCCGACGGAATCGTCATCTCGCCCTCGCACAATCCGCCCGAGGACGGCGGCTTCAAGTACAACCCGCCTCACGGCGGGCCCGCGGACACAGACGCCACCCGCTGGATCGAGGATCGCGCCAACGCTCTCCTCGCCGCGAACCTCGAGGGAGTCAAGCGGATCCCATTTGCCCAGGCCCGGAAGGCCAGTTCCACGACGCTCCATGACTATCTGACGAGCTACGTCGACGACCTCGGGTCGGTGATCGACATGGAGGCCATCCGTGCCGGCCATGTCCGGATAGGTGTCGATCCACTCGGAGGGGCGGCGGTGGCCTTCTGGTCGCGCATCGGCGAGCGGTACGGCCTCGACCTGACGGTCGTCAACCCGAGAGTCGACCCGGCCTTCGGCTTCATGACCCTCGACTGGGACGGCCGCATCCGGATGGACTGCTCGTCTCCTTCCGCGATGGCGTCGCTCATCGCGATTCGGGACCGGTACCAGGTCGCCATGGGCAACGACGCCGACGCGGACCGCCACGGGATCGTGACACCGGCCGGTCTGATGAATCCCAACCACTATCTCGCGGCCGCGATCCACTATCTCTTCGGCGCCCGCAGGGCCTGGCGGACGGACGCCGGAATCGGGAAGACCCTCGTCAGCTCGAGCCTGATCGACCGCGTCGCGGCCGGACTCAACCGCCGGCTCGTCGAGGTACCGGTGGGATTCAAATGGTTTGTTCCCGGGCTCGTCTCCGGGGAGCTCGGATTCGGCGGAGAGGAGAGCGCCGGCGCGTCCTTCTTGCGCCGCGATGGTTCGGTCTGGACGACCGACAAGGACGGCATCATCCTGGGTCTTCTCGCCGCGGAGATCACCGCCGTCTCGGGCAAGGACCCAGGCGAGCTCTACAGGGAGCTCACGGCTCGCTACGGTGAACCCGTCTACGAGCGCGTGGACGCTCCCGCCACGCCCGAACAGAAGGCCCGCCTCGGAAAGCTGGCGCCCGAGGACGTCAAGGCGAAGGACCTCGCCGGCTCTCCCATCACCGCGGTCTTGACGAAGGCCCCCGGAAACGGCGCCGCCATCGGCGGCCTCAAGGTCGCGACGGGCGACGGCTGGTTCGCCGCGCGCCCCTCGGGCACGGAGGACGTCTACAAGATCTACGCGGAGAGCTTCAAGGGCCGCGATCACCTGCGAAGGATCCAGGAAGAGGCACGCCAACTCGTCACGAATGCCCTGACGGCGTCGTAGGACGTCCCAAGGACGGAGACCGAGGCCGGGAGCCCTCTGCGGTCCGCCGGCCGGGTCGCCATTGACATCCTTTCGGCCGGTGTCCGAGACTCGCCGCAAGGAAGAGACAGATGAGCGACGAGTCCGTCCCCCGGTACACCGCGGCGTGGGCGCTTCAGCGATTGAAGGAAGGAAACGAGCGGTTCGTGCGAGGCGAGGCGCGCTTCCCGACCGTCCAGAAGGACGTCCTCGCCGACCTGGCGAAGGGACAGCACCCCTACGCGACGATTCTCGGATGCAGCGATTCCCGTGTTCCCCCCGAGCTCGTCTTCGACGCCGGATTCGGGGACCTCTTCGTCATCCGGCTCGCCGGCAACGTCATCTCCCCCGAGGTCGCGGGGACCTTGCAGTACGCGGGAGTTCACCTCAAGACTCCGCTCTTCGTGGTGCTCGGACACGAGGGATGCGGGGCGGTGCAGGCCGCGCTGAAGACGATGAGGGAGGGAACGAGAGAGAGGAGCCGGATCGAGGCCCTCCTTCACAACATCCTGCCCGGTCTCACCGCAATCGACCCCGAGCTCCCGCGCGAGGAACAGGTGCATGCCGCCGTCGAGGCCAACGTCCGCTGGGCGGTCAAGAGCATCATGGAGACGCCCGAGGCCCAGGCCAGGAAGGAGGAGGGCGTCATGCAGCTCGTCGGAGCGATCTACGAGCTGGAAACGGGCGCCGTGAGGTTCCTGGAAGACCTCACCTGACGGGCCGCTCAGCCGCACCGCAACGAGGAGAGAGACGCGAGCGGCCAGCAAAGACCGCCTGGCGAGCGGGAATCCCCACCCGCGAAACCGCTATCAGGGAAGGGCCGGATTGAGCTGCACCGCAACCGTGACGGCGCGCTCGCCGCGGATCACATCGAAGTTCACCCTTTTTCCGGCGAGAGAAGTGATGAGAGCGGGAACCTCCCGGACGTCCGGCAGGGGTCTTCCATCGATGGCGACGACGACGTCTCCCGGCTGGATTCCCGCGGCGGCGGCCGGCGATCCATTGGCGATGCTCTCCACCACCATCCCGTCCGTCCGCCGGAGACGTTTCTGCTCGGGGACGTTCAGGGGACGCGAGACGATACCCAGTATGGCCGGGCGCGTCTTCCCCCAGAAGGCCGCGGCCTGCTCGTCCTGACCGAGGCCCCGGATGAGGGGCCCCGGGCCAGCACCCGGCGACGCGACCGGCAGATCGGGCGCGGCGGGCCGGGGGCGCAACGGCAACACGTCGAGTTCCATTCCCGCCGGCCGGGTGAACCGTCCGTACACCACGACCAGCGCGGCACCCAGCTCCGCCCCCGCATCGAGAGCCAGCCGCGGATCGGGGGCGGCTCGAACACCCGAGGCTCCGATCAAGGCGTATCCGTTCTCGTACAGGGCCTGCGTGTCGGCCCCGCTATCCGCCGTTCCGAGGTAGATCCGGGGCTTCTCGTCCGGCCGAACGAAGTTCGCACCGAGGTTGTTGGCGCGGGTGAAATGGTCGCGGTAGGGGTTGCCCGTCGAGGGAGCCGCGGGCTCGGGTCCGCCGGTGTCGACGGCGATGTCGCGCGGGTTGTCCGGATCGAAGCGCACCATGACTGTCTGGCCCGGCTGAACTTGCGGGATCGCGATGCGGGACACCGTGGTCTTCTCGATCCTCGCCTCGAAGGGAGGCCGGTCGGCTGGCGTGACGTGGACCTTCATCCCGACGACGGGGTTGTCGTTCACCGTCCAGCCGGTGTCCCAGAGCTCGACGATCTCCGCGGGCGCCAGGACACCCTTCTGCCGGAGTTCTTCCGACGGTCCGCCGCCGAACGACGTCATCATCCCCGAGCACCCCGCGAGGGCCAGGCAGGCCGCCCCGAGAAGCGGCACGAACGAACGGGAAACAGACCGAGAGCTCCTCATGAGTCGTTCTCCTCCGCGAGACCCATCCCTGTCGTCAGGTGGCTCGGGCGACTATACAGCGCTCGCACCCACGCGCCGGACACGTGGAAGGGCAAGGAGGTCCTCCTCTGTTTTGACAGACCTGGTCTGGTCTGGTCTGAAGAAAATATGCAGATCACCAACATCTCCGAGGCGAAAGCGCAGCTGTCCGCCCTCATCGAGAAGGTCCTGGCGGGAGAGGAGTTGATCATCGGGAAGGCAGGGAAGCCTGTGGCCAGGCTCGTGCCTTTCGAGCGCCCGGTGGCCCCCAGGCAGCCAGGGGCGCTGGCCGGTCAAATCGTGATCGCGGACGGATTCGACGATCGGGCGGTCGGCGCCCTTCGTCCGAAGTGAGGCTAGGACGAGGCCTTCGTTTCATAGAATGATGTCGTGACACCCCGGGAGATCGCGCACTACCGGGTCGACCGGCTCCTGGGCGAAGGCGGAATGGGCTGTGTCTACGAGGCCTTCGACCTGAAGCTGGAGAGGCGCGTCGCCATCAAGGTGATCCGTACTGAAGCGACGGACCGCGAGATGAAGGAGCGCTTCTGGCGCGAGGCCCGCGGGGCCGCGGGCGTTGCTCACCCCGGAATCTGTCAGGTCCACGAGATCGGGGAGGACCCCGCCGTGGGGCTCTACCTCGTGATGGAGCTTCTGAAAGGTGAGACGCTCGGCCTGAGGATCTCGCGGGGACCGCTTCCGCTCGAGCAGGCCATTCGCATCACGGCGGAGATCGCCCGGGCGCTCGAAGCGCTTCACGACCACGGGCTCGTTCACCGGGACCTCAAGCCCTCCAACATCTTTGTCCTCACGGACGGACGCATCAAGATCCTCGACTTCGGATTGGTCCGGCCCGTCATCCGGGGGGACGGCAGTGCCGAGACCCGGCCCGCCCTGACGATGGAGGGGGCGCTGGTCGGGACTCCGGCCTACATGGCGCCGGAGCAGATCAATGGAGATCCCATCGACGCGCGGGCCGATCTCTTCTCGCTCGCCGCGATCGCCTGGGAAATGGTCGCGGGACGGCCGGCCTTCGGACGCCAGAGAGTCGGAGAGACGCTCGCCGCTGTTCTGAAGGAGGAGCCGCCGGAGCTCCCGCCGGGCGCCGCCTCCTTCGACAGGGTTCTGAGGCGAAGCCTCGCAAAGTCTCCCTCGGGCCGGCACGAGAGCGCCGCCCAGATGGCACACGAGATGGAGACGCTGACGTTCGGGGCGAGGACCCCGTCCTTGGAGGCGACCGGTCCCCCTGCCCTGACGCTCCCGATGAGGGAAGTCCCGTCTCCCGCGAGACGCCTCGTCGTCCTGCCGTTTCGGATGCTCCGGCCGGACCCCGAGCTCGACTTTCTCGGATTCGCTCTCGCCGATGCCGTGTCCCTTTCCCTCTCGTCTCTCGGCACGGTGGTCGTCCGATCGACGGCCGCCGCGGCTCCGTTCGCGACGTCACCTCTTCCGGACCTCGCCGAGGTCGCGCGAAAGCTGGATGTGGATGCGGTCCTCTTCGGAACGATCCTGGCCGCGGGAGGACGTTGCAGGGTGTCGGCCCAGCTCGTGGAAGTCGCGGGCAGGAGTGTCCTGTGTTCCACCACCAGCGACGCTCCCTCCTCGGACATCTTCGATCTCCAGGACAACCTTTCCCGCCGGATCGTCGAGACGCTTCGCGTCCCTCTCGGCGGGGGAAGCCATCCCTCGCTGGGTGGCGACAGGCCCGCGAACCCCGAGGCCTACGAGCTCTTCCTGCGCGCCAACGCCGCGGCCCTCAACTCGGCCGACTTCTCGGTCGCCCGCGGCCTCTACAAGAAGTGCCTGGAGACGGACCCGGGATTCGCGCCGGGCTGGGCCCGGCTCGCCCGGCTTCGCCGCCTGGAAGGAAAGTACAACCCGGAGCAGCAGGAGGAGGGGTTCCGGGCCGCGGAGGAGGCTCTCGCCCGCGCCCTGGCCATCAACCCGGATCTGGGAGCCGCGCATTTCCTCAAGGCCGGAATCGACGTCGACTCCGGACGCGCCGAGGCCGCGGTCGAACGGCTGCTTTCGCTCTCCGTCCGAAGGCCCCGGGACCCGGACCCCTGGACCGGCCTAGTCCTCGCCTTCCGGTATCTGGGCCTGAACGAGGAGTCCCTCGCGGCTCACCGCCGCGCCGAGGCGATCGACCGCGACGTCCCCTCCTCGGTCGTCCAGACGTTCATCATGCTCGGGCGGTATCAGGAAGGGCTGGCCTCGGTGCGCGGGGAAGGGACCTGGAGCGCGGCCGAGGCCGCGACCTGTCTCTGGGGCCTGGGACGTACCGAGGAGGGTCTCGTGCGCCTCCGGCGCTTCCTTTCCCTGGACCCGACCGGGTTCGTCCGCTCCTGGGCCGAGCTGACGCAAGCCCTCCTCGCAGACCGGAAGGCAGAGGTCATTCGCCTGGCCCGCTCGATGAGTCGATTCCAGGACTCGGAGGCCCGGGCCTACATCGCCGCCTACTCGTCGCTGTGCGGGGACGTCGCCCTGGCCCTCGAGTCCGCGGAGGCGAGCCTCGCCCTCGGCTACGCGAACGTGTGGTATTTCGAACACTCGGATTTCTTCAACCCGGTCCGGGAAGAAAGCCGGTTCCAGCACGTTGTCGCGGCCATGCGGCGGCGGCACGAGGCCGCGGCCGCGCGCTTCGGCGGCGCGATCTCCTGACCGCCGAGCCTCCGCTCTTCCCTGCGGAAGTGGCGGATCAGAGCGACTTGTAGACGTCGGTCGAGAGGTACTTCAGGCCCGAGTCGCACATAAGCGTGACGATCCGGGCCTCGGGCCCGAGCTCCTCGGCAACCCGCAGGGCCGCGATGACGTTGGCCCCGGAAGATGTGCCGGCAAAGAGGCCCTCTTGCCGGGCGAGGCGGCGCGTCATCGCCTTCGCATCACTGGTTGACACCGCGACGACATCATCCACGAGCGAGGGGTCCCAGAGGGGAGGCCTGTAGCCGATCCCGACGCCCTCGATCTTGTGGGGGCCGGGCGAACCCCCGCCCAGGACCGCGGATTCGGCTGGCTCGACCGCCACGACCCGGATCTTCGGGTTGCGATTCTTCAGGACCGTCGCCACTCCGCGAAGCGAGGCCGCCGTGCCCACCGAGTGGACGAAGGCATCGATCCTGCCGCCGGTCTGTTCCCAGATCTCCTCGGCGAGCGGGAAGTACCCGGCGATCGCGTCCGGGTTCTCGAGCTGGCTCACCCAGAAGGTCCGCGGCCGGGCCGCCATCTCGCGGGCCTCCTCGATCATCTTCAGGATGAGGGACTTCGTCGTGAGACCTCCCTCGCTGGGCACGAGGGAGAGCTCGGCTCCGAGCGCCTTCATGTGATCCCGCTTCTCCTGGCTGAAGGCCTCGGAGGTGACGATTCTGAGCCGGTAGCCGCGAGCGGCACAGACCAGGGCGAGGGAGGTTCCGGTGCTGCCGCCGGTGTATTCGACTACGGTGTAGCCGGGGCCCAGGCGTCCGTCCGCTTCGGCCCTCGAGATCACCGCGAGGGCCATCCGGTCTTTCATGCTGCCGGTGGGGTTCTCCCACTCGAGCTTGGCAAAGACAGCCCCTGAATCCCTGGGAACGACGTTCTCGAGCTTCACGAGCGAGGTCTGTCCGATGACGTCGAGGATCTTCCTCATGGCCACCTCCTGGGAAACCGTGGGACGGTCCTCCGCCGGGAGGGGCGCCGCGCCACGCGGAGAATTCTGTTCGCATTCGCGGCCAGGCGAAACCCTGAAAACTCCGCGAGGTCGCGCGAAGCGTCTTGCCGCGGCGCGGGTCCGTTCGTAGAGTCCGCGCATGGACATCGCGGGCATGCGGATCGTCGTGGCGGGAGCTGGTATCGGAGGGGCTTCTTCCGCGCTCCTTTTCGCTCGGGCCGGGGCATCGGTCACCCTCCTCGAGAGAGTGGCCGAGCCTCGCGCGGTTGGCGCCGGAATCGCGATCGCGGAGAACGGTTCCGCCGTTCTCACGTCTCTCGGGCTCGGGGCGGCGTTCGATGCCACGGCGGTGGAAGTGCCCGCCGCGCGCATCACGGACGCGGAGGGACGCGAGCTTCTCGCGCCACCTCCCGGAGTCCGCGTTCGCCTTCTTCGCCGGAGTACCTTGCAGTCCTTGCTCCTGGATGCCCTGGCGGCCGTTCCGAGGGTCACGGCCCGCTTCGGGACTGTGGTTCACACGGCAAGCTCGGACGGGCGCGTCACCACGCGAAACGGGGAGCGCGAAGAGACTCTGGCCGCCGACCTCGTGATCGGCGCGGACGGGGTTCATTCCCGCGTGCGGGAGTGCGGGCACTTCGGCGCCCGGATCAGCCCGCCAGGAATCCCGTACGTGCGAACACTCCTGCCCGAGGGCAGGGCGACTGGAGTCGAGGCCTGGACAAGGGCCGGGCTTTTCGGTGCTTTCGCGGTCGACGGCGGAACCTACGCCTATGCCTCCGCCGGGTCCCACGCCGCTGCCGCGGCCATCGCCGGGCGGGATGTCCGCGCCTTCCGCCGGGCATGGTCGTCCGCCTATCCGCCCGCGGAGAAGGTGCTGTCGGGACTCGACAGGTTCGAGGACCTTCTCGTGAACCATGTGCTGAGAGTGAGGTGTTCTCGCTTCTCGGACGGCAATCTCGTCCTGATTGGCGACGCGGCACATGCGATGCCGCCGAACCTCGGACAGGGGGGCAACAGCGCCCTCGTGGACGCGGCGGTCCTCCTCGATGAGATCCGGCGCGCGCCAGAACTCCCGGCGGCGCTGGCGGCCTACGAGGACCGCCGCCGGCCGCGAGTCGAGTCGGTCGCCCGGACATCGGCCCGCCTGGGCGTCCTGGCCGAGCTCACCCATCCCGTCCTTCGGGTTTCGCGCGACCGCATTCTCCTTCCGCTGGTCCGCCGCTTCACCCGCCCCCCGGATGCCACGGCCGTCTTGCAAGAATCCCCGTCGACGCTGCTGGCCATCGGCCACGCCTGAGGCCACGCCTGAGGGGCGTGGAGAGAACGGCGGGAACTCAGGCCCCTTGCCGCTCTTGCGGGAGCTGCTGCGCGCGATTCGGCGAGGGCGTTTCCGTGTTGGACCCGGCCCCCGTCAGGCCGGGGGCATCGCGAATCGGGAGTCGTTCAGGGTGGGATTGACCTCGACCTTGTCGACGACGATTTTTAGAGCATTCGGCCTTCCCGCGGCCCGGACCTCGACTGAGTGCGGGAAGAGAATGCCATCGACCATCTTGTAGTCGCCGAAGGTGGTTTCGATCCTCACTTCGCGGCCCCGTGCGCGCCGGGTCGCCTCGGTCTTGACGAGGTACGAGGTCTTCACGTCCACGTAAGCGAACATGACACCCCCGCTCTTGAGGGTGATCTTCAGCTTGTACGTGTCGTTCCCGTCCAGAACCTCGCGTGAAGCGAGCTCGATCTTGCTTCCCTTGGCCTTCCAGTCGACGAGGGGACCGTCGATGTCGGCCTGTTCCCGCGCGTCCAGAAGCACCTCGTCGGGCAGGGCCTTTGGCGCCATCTCACCCTCGAGCGGAGAGACTTTCCAGCCCTTATGGCCATCCGAGGCGAAAACGCTCGTGACGCCCTGGACCGTGAACTCGAACCGGATCTTCCCTCCGCGCTTGATCTCGCGCATCACCAGTCCGTCGCGTCCCGGCCCGGCGTTGACTCGTCCCTCCTGTCGCAGGGTCTGGAGCGCCGTGAGCTTCTCGGCTCCGCCCCTAGCGGAGAGGTATTTCCCGACGATCTGATCGACAGTCGGGGACTTCGCCTTCTTTCCGGACTTGGCGGCCGGCTTGTCCGGGGAAGCGAGAGTCGCGGAGGCGAAAAGGAGAGTCGACAGCAGGAGGGCCGCGGCGGCGCGGGAAGGGGTCGTTCGTCCGAGCCGGCTCACTTCGTGCCTCCGGTGGAAGAGGGATAGGTCCCGGTCCCCGTGGCGGGCCAGTAGTTCACGCCGTACCCCCAGCTTCCCCAGTAGACGGGGTTGTTTCTGATCCGTTCGGCTTCCTCGCGGGCACGCTTGTCATCCTCTTCTTTCTGCAGCCGGTCCATGGTGGCTGTGTACTGCGCGTCAGAGGCGCGCCGGGCGGCATCGTCCCTGGCCTGATCTCGCTGGGCGCTGGCCTGCGCGACCTGCACCTCGGCCGGGGTCATCCACTCTCCCTCGAACTTGACGTAGCCGCGGGCGCGGTGGCTCTCTTCTTCCGTCATCCAGCGTCCGTCCACCTGAACGTACCCGAGCGCCCTTCTGGCTTCGGGATCTTCGGGGGCCAACGCCAGAACCCTCTGATAGGCCGCGCGAGCCTGGTTCGAAAGGCCCCGAGAGACCGCCCATTGGCCCAGATTGCGCCATCCGTTGACGTCCTTGGGGTCGAGCTTTGCCGCCTTCGCGTCGTATTCCTCGAGAGGAGAAGGGCCCTTCTGGATCTCCTCGACCCGGTCCATGGAGACACCGACGGCCCCATCACCGATGTCGATGACGACTTTTTCCGCGGTCTGTTCGACGATGCGTCCGGAGAGCTTTCCTCCGCCCTTCAGGTAGATGACATCGGCGAGAAGGAACCCGGGCAAGAGAAGCAGGAGAAGCGGAAACTGTTTCACGAACGTGCCTCTTTCTCGCGGGCAGTCTAGGGACGGGCAACTGGCGGTGTCAACGCCCGGGCCCTCGGCGTCACCCTCGGTCTTGCCGGCGCCAGGACCCGGGAAACACGAAGGGCGCCGGTCACAAGTGACGGGCGCCCTTCGATTGAGTCTTGGTTGCGGGGGCAGGATTTGAACCTACGACCTTTGGGTTATGAGCCCCTAAGGATGGGTCACTCAGCCCCACCGTCCCCTGCCAAGCCCTTGAAAACAAAGGAAGACGGCTTCGACCGTTCGTCGTCGTTAGGGGAGGGTTGGGGCCAAGATACGGACAATTCGCGGACAAAAAGAGGTCCGCTCGCGATCTGGTTTCTAGGAACCCTACCGGACCCTTCCTGCGGGTCAGCTCATGATTTCCGGAGGCGCCTTATCATCCGTCCCGGCTTCATCGAGTCTTCACGAGCAGATCGGCGAGGAAGGAACTCACGCATGTCCCGCCAGGCGGAAAACCAGGGGATTCCGAGCGAGGTCCTGGGGTGAACGCTCAGGAGCTACTGGAAGAACTCAACTCTCTCGACGAACACGAGCGCGTCGAGGCGAAGCGCAGCGAGGATGCTGCCGGACACTCCCTCCTTGAGACCGTCTGTGCGTTCGCGAACGAGCCGCGCCTCGGTGGCGGGCACATCCTGGCCGGTGTTACACGAGACGACTCAAGCCTCTTCCCGTTCTACGTCCCAACGGGTCTCCGCGACCTGGACAAGGCTCAGCGCGACATCGCCAGCCAGGTACGCACTGTCTTTAACAAGCCGGTGAACGTAGAGCTGCAACCGGAAACCCTCGAAGGGAAGCGCGTCTTGGTCGTTTTCGTTCCGGAGGCTCCGCAGCAGGAAAAACCCATCTTCTTCAAGAGCCAGGGCTGTCGAGTCCCGCGTAGTTCCGGGAACGTGATCCCGAGGCTTTTCGCCGCGTAAGGGACCGGGATTTGGTGGATTCCCGAACTGGACCGGCGACGGAGCAAAGGGGGACAGTTTCGAGCGTCGAC
>JAJVIN010000011.1:0-10910 GCA_022071945.1 Thermoanaerobaculia bacterium
CTCCAGTCGGGCTCCTCACCTCGCGTTCGCAAGTCCGCAGTAGGTAAGACGCGGAAGTCCGCGTAACTCATTCCTGGCCTTCTGCTTGGACCCTCCCCTTACCACCCCCGCAGTAAACTCCCGCTAGCGGCCACCGGGAAGCTGTCCCCGCTCTTCGTTCCTGTCATCTCGTGAAGCAAGACGGTGATGGCCGGCACAGACGGGAAAGTCCCTTTACCGGGATGATGCAAGGGCAGGAACTCCAAGCGGCGGTGAGGTTTGGGGAGGGCCTCTTCGGACCATGTCTCCTTTCTCGAGATCCGCCTTTCTCCACGGTCCGAGGAGGCCCCAACCCCCATCAGCACGAGGCGTCAGCCGGCCTCTCAGACCTTTGCCTGTGCCGGCTCGATCCTGTCCCCGCTGGTCACCAATCAGGGGTTGGCCTCCCCTCCGGGCTCTCGATGCCCCTGTCCGGCGCTCTCCCTACTCGCCATCCAGCGCCTTGCGGACCCTGGTGGCCAAGTCGTGGATGGAGAATGGTTTCTGGAGGAAGGCGACCCCTTCGTCAAGCAAACCGTGATCGGCGATGACGTCACCCGTGTAGCCCGACATGAACAGGCGCCTCATTTCGGGATGATGAGGAGTCAGGTTTCTCGCGAGATCCCTTCCATTCATCTCAGGCATGACGACGTCCGTGATCAGCAGGTGGATCTCTCCGGCATGTTCTTCGACGGTGCGGATGGCTTCTCGCGGGCTCGAGGCTGCCAACACCTTGTATCCCAGACTCTCGAGGACCTTCCTCGCCATGGCAAGGATGGCGGGTTCGTCCTCCACCAGGAGGATCGTCTCTTTCCCCCCCAGAGCTCCGCACGTCGGTTCCTCTCGCATCTGCCCGGCCTCCGAGACGTGCCTGGGCAGGTAGATCCTGAAGGTCGAGCCATGCCCCGGCTCGCTGTAGACGTTGATGAAGCCATTGTTCTGCCTGACGATGCCGTAGACGGTCGCGAGTCCCAGCCCGGTCCCCTTGCCCCGTCCCTTGGTCGTGAAGAACGGCTCGAAAAGCCTGTCGAGCGTCTCCTTTGCCATGCCGCACCCGTTGTCGCTCACGGCCAGGAGCACGTAGTCCCCGGGTGTCTGCCCCAGGTGGCCGGCGCAGCCAGCCTCATCGAGTGTCACGGCGTGCGTTTCGATCGTGACCTTCCCCACGCCCGAAATGGCGTCGCGGGCGTTGACGCATAGGTTCGCCAGGATCTGGTCGACTTGGGTGGGGTCGACATAGACGGGCCAGAGTGCCGTCCCCGGCAGCCATACCAGGTTGATGTCCTCGCCGATCAGGCGCCGCAGGAGCTTCAACATGCTTTCCACGGTCTCGTTCAGATCTAGGACCTTCGGAGCGATGGTCTGCTTGCGCGCGAAGGCCAGCAACTGCCGGGTCAGGTCGGCAGAGCGGCTGGCAGCCTTGCGGATCTCCTCCAGATTCGCCGA
Source organism: Thermoanaerobaculia bacterium (assembly GCA_022071945.1). Classification (GTDB taxonomy): domain Bacteria; phylum Acidobacteriota; class Thermoanaerobaculia; order UBA5066; family UBA5066; genus JAJVIN01. Next base: position 1,465 of record JAJVIN010000011.1, read on the forward strand.
AAGGGTCTGATCGAGTCCCTCATCGCTCAGAGCCAGGTCCGTGTAGCCGATGATGACGCTGAGCATGTTGTTGAAGTCATGGGCCACGCCGCCCGCGAGGCGGCCGATGGACTCCATCTTCTGGGCCTGCGCCAGTTGCGCCTGCAGCTTCTCCCGCTCGTCCTCGGCGCGTTTCCGCTCAGTGATGTCCTCCACGATTCCCTCGAAGAACAAGGGCCGGCCTCCCGCGTCGCGTATCGTTCTCAGGTACTGATTGGCGAGGAACTCGCCACCGTCCCTGCGCCGGAAACGGGTGACGAACAGCTTCGTGTCGGGAGAGCTCAGTTGCCCGGCGACGATCTCCCGCCGGGCCCCCGCATGGACATAGAGTTGCTCGCCGATATCGCGGATCTCGCGGACTATCGTCTCGGGCTCGTCGTAGCCGAACATCCTGGCCAGGGCCGGGTTGACCTCGAGAAAGCGGCCCTCGAAGGTCGATCGGAAGATGCCGAGCGGCGAGTTCTGAAAGATGGTGCGGTACCTCTCCTCGCTCTCGCGCTGCGCGGCTTCCGCCTGCTTGCGCTCGGTGACGTCCTGCATCGTTCCGAACACGTGTCGTGCCCGGCCCTGCTCGTCCCTCACCACCTTTGCCACGCTATGGACGATGCGCACCGCGCCGTCGGGCCGGACGACGCGGTACTCCACATCGTAGGCGGGACCGCCCCCAAGCGCATCGACGTAGGCCTGATTCGTTCGTCCCCGGTCCTCGGGATGGACGAGCTGGAGCCACCTGTCGTGCCACTGAGTCAAGTCGTACAGACGCTCCTGCGGCGACAATCCGAAGATCCGGAGCGCCTCGTCGGAAAGCATGATGCGTTCGGCGTCGAGGTCGCGGTCCCAGGAACCGATCCGGGCCATTCGTTGAGCATCTTCCAGGTGCCGCTCGCTCTTCCACAGGTTGCCGTACACGATGAGGCTCGTGAGGCCATCGGCCAGCCGCCTGCAGGTCTCCTGAAAGAGCCTCATCTCATCCACGGTCCAGACGCGAGGGTGCGAGGACTGGTGCAGTCCGAAAAAGTAGGGTTTGTCGACGTTCGGGTGAACGGAGATGGCGAGCAGGGACTTCGTTCCGAATCTTCCGGCGAGTGCGTCCGGCACGGGGTGCTCGGACGCCTCACCGAACGGCACGGGTCCACTCGACGCGAGAAGAGTCTCGAAGACACTCCGGAACTCGGCGTCCAGCGGGAACTCGGCCTCTCGCCCGGGGGAATCAGCCTGTCCAGGACGCGTGCGCTCCATGGGAACCCGCCATGTCGCGCTATCGGGATCGCACGGGTGGATGAGCGACGCGCGGTCGCAATCGAAGATCGAAAGCGCTGCCTCGAGAACGCCACACATGAGCTTCTCGAGATCGCTCGTTCCCTGGATGGCGCGATTGACTCTATCCATGCTCTCGAGGAAATGGAGGTGATCCAGACGCTCCCGTTCCGCCTTTCTGAGCTCCATGCGGTTCCGCAGAACGGAGATTCCGAAGGCGAGGTCGCCAGCCAGTTCCTCCAAGAGGGCGACCTCCTCGGGTGTGAACGCGTCAGGCGCCTGTGAGTAGATACAGAGAGCGCCGAACGTGACGGCGTCATTGTTCTTCAGGGGCAGCGCTATGCTGGAGCGATAGCCGCGCTCGAGCGCGTCCTCGCGCCATGGCAACCCGCGGGGATCTGTCGCGAAATCCTGAATGCAGCAGCTCTCGCCGCGCCTGATCGCCGTCCCGATCGGGCCTCGCCCGCGTTCCACGTCCTCCCAGGTGAATCCTCCCGCTGCGAGATACCCTTCCTCCACTCCCGCCCACGCCACGGGGCGCACGGTCTTGGCGAGGTCGCTCTCGGCGTATCCCACCCACGCCATCCGGTATCCGGCCTTGTCGCAGACAATGCGGCAGATCTCGTTGAGCAGGGTCCCTTCGTCCTCCGCCCGGACGAGAACCTGGTTGCAGTCGCTGATGGCGCGCAGCTCGCGATTCAGACGGCGCAGTGATTCCTCCGTGCGCTTGCGCTCACTGATGTCACGAACCAGAGCCAGGTTGTAGCTCTTGCCGTCGTACTCGAAGTAGTTGACGGCGATCTCGACCGGGATGACTCGGCCATCTCGTCCCCGGTGCCGGCTTTCGAAGATGAACGAGCGCCTCTCCTCGAGTTCACTCCAGTGCGACGTCCAGCGGTCGACCGGGAAGTTCGGATCGACATCCGCAACGCCCATGCCGAGAAGCTCCTCGCGCGAGTAGCCGAGGGAGCGGCATGCCTCCTCGTTGACGAACTGAAAACGCGCCTCGCTGTCCGTCAGAAAGGCCGCCTCCGTGACGCTGTTCAGGGCGAAGTTCATGAGGAAGATCTGGCGCTCCGCCCTCTTGCGCTCGGTGACGTCCTCCACGATGCCCTCGAGGAAGACCGGTTGACCCTGGTCGTCGCGAACCGTCCTCTGGTACAGGCTGGCGACGAACTCACTGCCATCCTTGCGTCTGTACCGGTTGATGTGCTGGCTGGTGTCCGGAGCGTTCTGCTGGCTGCCTGCTTCGCCCTGGGAATCCTCCGCGCGAACGTGAATCAGGCCGATGTCGTGTATCTCGCGGACGACCGCCTCGGGCGAATCGTACCCGAGCATTCTCGCCAGCGCCGGATTGACCTCGACCAGGCGGCCGTCAGACGTGGACCGGAAGATCCCGAGCGGCGAGTTCAGGAAGATCGTGCGGTACTTCTCCTCGCTCTCACGGAGGGCCAGACCCGCGTTCTTGAGTTCCACGACGCGCTGTTGCAAGCCAGCGATCAACTGTCGCAGCTGGCGAGTCATGCTCTCGAACGCCCGGGAGAGAATGCCCAGCTCGTCCACCCGGTCCATGCCCGTCAGCTCGGCATCCAGATTCCCGGCGCTGATCTGCGCGGCGGCGGACGTCAATGTCCGTACGGGGAGGAGCAGCCCCTTCAGAACCAGCCTCGAGAGGGCCAGACTCAGGCCGAGGATTCCCGCCAGGACCAGGCCGATCGCGGCGATCTGGAACGCGAGCGCGCGGCGCAACCGCTCGAACGAGAACCCCAGCGTGACGGTCCCGATATGCCTCTCGCCCGCGAGGATCGGAGCCGAGACCTCCAGGATCATGCCCGTCCGCCTGATGGCTTCCATCGCGTCCAGGGGCCGCCTGGCCCCGATCAGCTCGCGAGCCTCGTGCGTCACCGACGGGTCGGCATCCTTGAAGAAGTGAACCAGGGGAATCCCTTGCTCGTTGAGAATGACGGCGTAGACCGCCTCGCTGTCGGTCTGCACGGCCTTCTTCACGTTGTTGTTCATCTCGACGAAGTTCAGAGACAGGATCCCGAGAGGACTGACCTGTGCCATGAAGCGGACGAGGCCGCTGGCCTTTGTTTCCAGGGCCTGACTGAGGTGCCGCTGCTGCTGGATGAGGGCCAGGCCGCCCACGCCGAGGACCGCGGCCGCCAGTATCCCCGCCACCATCAGTGTCAGGCGGGTGACGATGCTCTGGTGCCATCTCAAAGTCCCGGTCATGCCGCCTCACTCCTCGCCTACTGTAGCTTGCGCTTGCCGCCGTAATAGCCAGATTCATACAGGATGTAATGAACCTGGGAGTCGATCCTCCTTGCTCCGTCCTCGACGCTGATCTTTCCCCGCATCATGTCGCTGCCCGTGGCCGCGATGATTCGGGAGATCGCGGGCCATTCCTCGAAACGCGGGCGGTAGATGGGATTTCCGTACTGCTCCCAGGACCTGACGAGGGGCTCGAAGTGGGGGAACTGCTTCCTCAGCTTCTCGTCCGCGTAGGCGCTCCGGCGCCCGGGCACGCCGCCTGCCAGAATGTAATCGCGAGCCTTCTGCTTCGATGTGATCCACTGGATGAACAGCCATGCCGCGGCCTGCTTCTCGGGACTGCTGCGTCCGTTGACACCCAAGGAGAAGCCTCCGAGAGCGGGCCGGCGGCCCGCGGGACCCGCGGGCTCGACCGTGACCGCCAGGCAACCGGAGATCTTGGATGTCTCCGGGCTGGCCAGCCACTTGTACCACCCGCTCCATTCGGTGATCATTGCCACCCTCCCGTCCGCCAGCGACCGCACTGTTTCTTCGTGCTCCCAGTCGGTGATCAGCGGTGGCATGTAGCGCATCAGCTCCTGGCGGAATCTGAGCCCCGCGAGGGATTCCCTCGAGGAGAGATTCGGTTTGAACTCCTTGGTGAGAAGCGACCCCCCAAAGGGCCAGACGAAGCGCAGGAACGAGTCGCAGGACTGCGTTTCGCCCGTGCGGGATTGCAGCGCGAACGCATACTGATCCTTCTTGGTCAGGGCTGGTCCGTAGACATCCTTCAGTTCCTGCCATGTTGCCGGCGGCCGGTCGAAGCCGGCCTTCTTCAACATGCACTTGTTGTAGAAGAGCAGACCGGAATAGTTGTCGAACGGCAGGCCGTAAATCCTCTTGTCCCATGTCCCAAAAGACTCGAGGGGGATGGGAAAGAAGTCCTCAAGATCCAGGCCCGGATCGGCCAGCGCCGGATTCTTGTAGAAGACCTCCAGAGGGATTGTCCAGCCGGCGGTCGCGAACTCGCCGAGCCAGACGATGTCGATCAGGATGACGTCGAATCTCGGCTTGCCGCTCGTGAAGTTCAAGACCAGGGCCTCGCGCATCTTCTCGTAATAGATGCTCTCCCACTTCACGCGGATCCCCGTCAGCTTCTCGAACTCCGGAATGAGCTTGATGGCTGCCTCGTAACCCGGGCGGGGGAGGAAGGACGCCGTAATCGTGACGCCCCCGTACCGTTCGGCCGCTCTCGAGAGAGTCCAGCCTTCCCCTGGGTTCCCGGGCGACGCCCTCCGCGGGCCGAGTTCCTGGCCAAAGCCAGGCTGGAAACTCCCGATCCAGAGCAGCAAGGATGCCGCCGCGACGGCCAGAGAGTCGCGACTCGCGCCGAACCGGGAGCTTTTCGCCGGCCTCATCTTCGAATCCTCGGTTCTTTGGAGAACGGCAGGGGTGTTCCCATGACCATCCGGTCCCATCAAGCTGGGTAGAACGTCTTTTTCTTCTTCTTCTTCTCCAGGAGGAGCGGGGCGGGGGCGAACCGCTCGCCGAAACGCGAGGCGAAGTCCTCGAGATGTCCCGAGAGGGCGGCGATGCCCCGGGAGTCGGCGTAGCGGAACGGACCGCCGAGGAAGGGCGGGAACCCGAGCCCCAGGATGGCCCCGGCGTCCCCGTCCCGTGGTGAATGCAGGATCTCTTCGCCCAGACAGTGGATCGCCTCGTTGACCATGGCGAGGGCCATCCGCTCGGCCGCGACGGCCGGGTCGACGGGCCGGCGCTCGGCGCCGAAGAACCGGTAGACCTCGTCGTTGACGGGCTTCTCCCTGACGCGTTCCCTCGGGTAGAGGTAGAACCCCTTGCCTCCCTTTCGCCCCGAGTACCCGGCCGCGAAGAGCTCCCCGAGCGAGGCCGGCGCCTTTAAGCCGCGGTGTTCGAAGGCCTTTCCCAGGTCCTTCGAAACGTGGGCCGCCACGTCGATGCCGACCTCGTCCATGAGGGCACAGGGACCCACGGGGAACCCGAACTTCTTCATCGCCCGGTCGAGCTCGCGAACCTCGGCGCCTTCCTCGAGCAAGAGGATCGCCTCGTTCAGGAGCGGCGCGAGGATCCGCGTGGTGTAGAAACCTGGCCCATCCTCGACGACGATCACGGTCTTGCCTTGCCCCTGACCATAGGCGCGAGCGGTCGCGAGAGCCTGCGGAGAGGTCTTCTCCCACCGGATGATCTCGAGCAGCGGCATCTTCGGGACCGGCGAGAAGTAGTGCATTCCCAAGACTCGCTCGGGGTGCTTCGCCTTCGCCGCGATCTCCTTGATCGGCAGCGCCGAGGTGTTCGACGCGTAGACCGCCTCCGCTGATATGTGAGCTTCGGTCTCGGCAAGGACCTTCCGTTTCAGCCCGATGTCCTCGAACACGGCCTCGATGACGAGATCGGCACCGGCGACGGAGGCGGGATCGAGCGTGAGGGTGAGCCCGAACCACTGTTGGTCGCGCTCCAGCCTCGGGAGGGCTCCGGAGCGGACGCGCTTGTCGAGGCTCTGGCGAATCGCCCGGGCCGCCCCGCCGAGGGACGAATCCGCCACGTCTTTCAAGACGACGGGATTCATCGGCAGGGACACGGCCGCGATCCCCTGTCCCATCAGCCCGGCGCCCAGGACGGCCAGCTTCTTCACACTACGGGGCTCGACGGGCTCTTTCTCTTTCTTCAGCTCGGTCATGACATCGAAGAGACGGATGAGGTTCTTCGAGCCAGGATTGACCACGAGCTTCGAAAAGAGCTCGGACTCCTTTCGATATCCGGCCGAGGCTCCATCCGAGAGCCCGGCGGCCACGCAGTCGACGATGAAGAAGGGAGCGGGGTACAGGCCCTCGGTCTTCTTCTCGACGCTTTCGCGCGCCGTCTTCAGGATGTAGCCCCGGATGGGTCCGAGAGCGGCCACGCGGTCCGGAAGGGCAAGGTCATCGCGCTCCGGGTTCAGCCGCCCTTCAACCAGATCGACGGCCGCCCGGCATGCCGTCTCGAGAAAGCCGGCGGGCGCTGTCAGGGCGTCGACGAGACCCATCCGCTTGGCGTCCCTCGCCCGGATGCGTTTGCCGGTCAAGAGCATGGGCAGCGCCTTCGGGAGCCCGATCAGCCTCGGGAGCCGCTGCGTGCCGCCTCCGCCCGGCAAGAGGCCCAGCATGACCTCGGGAAGAGCCAGAACGGTCTTCGGATGGTCGGTCGCGATCCGGTAATGGCAGGCGAGAGCCACCTCGAGGCCCCCGCCCAGGGCGGCCCCGTGAATCGCGGCGACATAGGGCTTCCGGCCATCCTCGAGGCGGTTCAAGAGGGCCTGCCCCCGTCTCGAGAAGTCACTGGCTTCCTTCTCGGTCTTCATCGCCAGGACCTCCTCGAGATTGGCCCCGGCGATGAAGGTGTCGGGCTTGGCGCTGAAGAGGACTCCGGCCTTGATCCGAGGATCCTTCTCGATCGTGTCGAGCATCTCCTCGACTTCGGCCAGAAGTCCGCTCGAAAGGACGTTGACGGGGCTCCCGGGCGTGTCGAAGGTGACGACGGCGACGCCATCGGGTCTCACGGTGAGGCGGAGGTTCTTCGCTTTCTTCGGCATCACACCCTCTCCAGAAGAATGGCGTGGCCAAGAGCTCCGGCCGCGCAGGAGGTGACGATCCCGTACTGGCCCTTCTCGTGGATGAGGCGCCGGGCGCAGGTGGTGACGAGGCGAGCTCCGGTTGCTCCGAAGGGGTGGCCGATCGAAAGCGACCCGCCCCAGGCATTGACGGCTTTCATGGGGATCTTCCCCACGGCCCGTTCGCGGCCGAGACGTTCGCGGCAGAAGGAGGCGTCCGCGAGGAGCTTGATCGCCGCGAGGACCGGAGCGGCGAAGGCCTCGTGAATCTCCCACACGTCGATGTCATCGAGAGAGAGACCGGCGCGGTCGAGGAGCTTCGGCACCGCGAAGACGGGACCGTGCAGGAGTTCCTCGGCCGGGTCCATCGCGACCAGGACGCCGGAAAGGATTCGAGCGATGGGCGAGAGGCCCTGTTCCTTCACGGCCTCCTCGGAGGCGAGAAGGCAGGCTGCGGCGCCATCGGTGAGGAACGAGCTGTTCCCGGCGGTGACGGTTCCGTACCTCTTGTCGAACGCGGGCGTCAGCGACGAGAGCTTCTCGAGCGTGGAGTCCCCGCGGATGCCGTTGTCCTCGCGGAGGGCCTCGAACTTGGGCGGCACGAACACCGGGACGATGTCCCGTCCGAGGTGCCCGTCGGTCTGAGCCTTCGCTCCTTTCTTGTGAGAGGCGAGGGCGAACTCGTCCTGTTCCTCCTGTGTGAGGCCGAGCTTCTTGGCGAGCCTCTCGGCGTTCTCCCCCATCGTCAGCCCGGTCGAGAACTCCGCGATTGCCGGGACCTCGGGGAGGAGATCCGTGAGCCGGAGTCCCTTGGCGAGCTCGAGGTACTGGGCCGGGCTCTTGGCCTTCTGGCTCGCGATCATCCGCTCCCGGATCGCCTTCTTGTACCGGATGGGAGCGTCAGACAGCGTCTCGACTCCTCCCGCGACGACCAGGTCCGCCTGGCCGCAGGCGATGGCCTCCGCCCCGGCCATGATCGCCACGTTGGCGGAGATGCATGCGGCCGTCGTGGTTGTGGCGGGCACCTCCCTGGGGATCCGGGCCGCCAGCGCGGCTTCTCGAGCCACGTTCGTCGTCCGGGGTTCCTGCAGAACGGTTCCGAAAGTCAGCCGGTCGATTCGGGCCGGATCGATCGACTGGCGGCCGATCAGGCCGGAGATCGCCGTGGCCGCGAGTTCATAAGCGAGGAGATCGCGAAAGCCCGTCTGCGACCGGAGAAACGGGGTCCGGGCGCCATCCACGAGAAAGACGGGCCGCGAGAAAGGGCCAGGTATGGGCATGGAGTGCCTCCCTTCTCAGTCAGCGGGCCGGATTGGCCATCGATCAGCATACGCCCGAGAGCTCGGGTGAGGAATCCCGCGTCTGAAGGGAGCCGCCGCAACAGACTGGGCCGGTGTACCATGACGCATAAATATTGCGAGGAGGAGATGTATGGCGGGCATCCTGAGGATTGAGGGCGTCGGTGAGACCTATGCGGCCAAGCTCAAGGAGCTGGGAGTCGGCACGAAGAAAGCCCTGCTCGAGAAAGGCGCGACGCGGAAGGGCCGTGCCGAGCTCGCGGAGAAATCCGGCATCAGCGAGAAGCTGATCCTCGCCTGGGTGAACAAGGCCGACCTCTTCCGGGTCAAGGGCATCGGAACGCAGTACGCCGACCTTCTGGAGAAGGCTGGCGTCGACACCGTCGTCGAGCTCGGAAAGAGAAAGCCCGAGAACCTCCTCGAGAAGATGAAGCAGACGAACGAGGAGAAGAAGCTCGTCCGCCAGCTTCCGACGCTGAAGAAAGTCCAGGACTGGGTCGAGCAGGCCAAGGCCCTCCCCCGCGCCGTCACGTACTAGCAGGGCGATTCCCTGGGATTCTGCCGGCTCGCTTGGGCCGGACGCCAAGTAGAACGGCGATGATTCGTTCGAACTCGCGGACACCAGGGAGCCGCGAAATTCGGGGCTACCGAGCAAGCCGCGTGATTTCGGCGCTTCCCGGGAAGCCGCGATTTCGGCGCTTCCCGGGGAGCCGCGATTTCGGCGCTTCCCGGGAAGCCGCGATTTCGGGGCTACCGAGCAAGCCGCGTGATTCGGCGCTTCCCGGGGAGCCGCGATTTCGGCGCTTCCCGGGGAGCCGCGATTTCGGCGCTTCCCGGGGAGCCGCGATTTCGGCGCTTCCCGGGAAGCCGCGATTTCGGCGCTTCCCGGGAAGCCGCGATTTCGGCGCTTCCCGGGAAGCCGCGATTTCGGCGCTTCCCGGGAAGCCGCGATTTCGGCGCTTCCCGGGAAGCCG
>JAJVIN010000011.1:10920-89173 GCA_022071945.1 Thermoanaerobaculia bacterium
TTTCGGCGCTTCCCGGGAAGCCGCGATTTCGGCGCTTCCCGGGAAGCCGCGATTTCGGCGCTTCCCGGGAAGCCGCGATTTCGGCGCTTCCCGGGAAGCCGCGATTTCGGCGCTTCCCGGGAAGCCGCGATTTCGGCGCTTCCCGGGAAGCCGGGGACAGCGCTGCGCTTGTCCCCGGCTAATCTCTGATGCCCCTTGGGGGCAAAGGAGGCCTCCGGGCGTGTTTGGCGCGCTGCTTCGAATCTCCGTGCCGAGGGCGTGTTTCGGTTGCCCGGGGCCGCCGGCCAGCGGGGGAAGGGCAGAGATCTCGACCAAGGTCGCACCCGGTTAGATTCCTGCCCTGCCGTGAGCGCACGGAGGGAAAGCCGCTTTTCAGTTCTTCCGGTAGTGGGCCCCGCGGGAGACCGGGTTCTTGAGGGCCGCCTGAGCGATCAGGAGCGACGCCCGCACGCCGTGGAAGAGATCGACGATTCCGCGGGAGATCTTCGTCTCGTGGTAGAAGCGGGTCATCCGCTTTTCCATGTCGCGCAGGTCGGCGACGGCGCGGCGCAACCTCTCCGTCGTCCGCACGATGCCGACGTAGTTCCACATCGTGTGGCGAATCGTGGCCCAGTCCTGCTGGACGAGTGCGGGGTCCTCGTTCTCCGCGTTTCCCGGCGCCTTCCAGTCGGGGATCGCCTTGAACATCGATTCGGGGAAGAGCTTGCCGGCCGCGAGGCGCTCGCCGATCGACCGGGCCGAGTGGTAGCCCCACACGAGACCCTCCAGGAGTGAGGTCGACGCGAGGCGGTTGGCTCCATGCACGCCGGTGCAGCTCGTCTCCCCCACCGCGTACAGGTGGCGAATCGTTGTTCTGCCCTCGAGGTCGGAAAGGACTCCGCCGCAGAAGTAGTGGGCCGAAGGCACGACCGGAATGGGTTCTTTTGCGATGTCGATCCCGAGCGACTCGCAGCGGGCCGCGATCGTCGGGAACCTGTCCCTGATCGAGAGCCCGTTCTTGGCGTGGTAGTTGTGGGCCAAGTCAAGGTAGACGCAGGGCTCCCCGCGGGTCGTCATCTCCTCGACGATGGCGCGCGTCACGACATCGCGCGGCGCCAGATCCTTGCGCTTTGGGTCGTACCGTTCCATGAACGCCTCTCCGGCCCGGTTGATGAGGATGGCTCCCTCGCCCCTGAGGGACTCCGAGATCAGGAAGCCCTCCGCGTCCTCGTGATAGAGCGTCGTCGGGTGGAACTGGATGTACTCGAGATTCAGGACTGCGGCCCCGGCCCGCTCGGCCATGACGAGACCGTCGCCGATGGCGTGTTTCGTGTTCGAGGTGTGAAGGAAGAGCCGGCCCACGCCGCCCGTGGCGAGAACGGTGAAATCGGAGAGGACGGTGTGAACGGCGGCTTCCACGTCGAGGATGTAGGCGCCGAGACAGGGGTCCTGGAGCTGGTACTTCTGATTCACGTCGCTCGAATGGTGGCGGGCGGTGATCAGGTCGATGGCGGAGGCATTCGTCCAGATGGTGACGTTCTTTTCTCTCTGGACGCGCTCGAGGAGGGCCATCTCGATCGCGTTCCCCGTCGCATCCGCGGCATGGACGATCCGGGCGATGGAGTGGGCGCCCTCCCGTGTGAAATCGAGTTCTCCCTTTCGTGTCCGCGAAAAGGGGACTCCCGCCTCCTTGATGAGGATCTCCTCGACGACGCGAGGTCCCTGTTCGGCGAGGAAGCGGACCGCATCCTCGAAGCAAACCCCGGCGCCCGCGCGCAGGATGTCCCGAACGAGCGAGGACGGCGAGTCCTTTTTCCCGAAGTAGATGATTCCCCCCTGGGCCCAGGCGGTGTTGCAGTCCTCGGGCTTGGCGGCCTTGGTGATCAGGAGCACCTTGATTCCCTGGCGAGCCAGGCAGAGGGCCGTCGTCAGTCCCGCGACGCCGGACCCGATGACGAGCGCGGGCGTGCGAAAACGCAGGGGGAACTTCTTCGTCACGAGTGACTCCACAGGCTCAGGAAGAGCGGCGTTTGCCGGCCGGCTGCGAATCGGCGGCGATGGGGCGCGTCTGGACCTGGACGTCGAGGGCGATGTCGATCGCCTTCACCGAGTGAGTGATCGCACCGACCGAGACGAAGTCGACGCCGGCCAAAGCGGCCTCGCGGGCCCGCTTCGGGTCCATCCGGCCCGAGGCCTCGATCTCGACCCGCCGCTTCTTTTCCGCCGAATACGCCCGGATCCTCTTCACCGCGGCCTTCGTCTCCTTCGTCGACATGTTGTCGAGCATGATCCGCTCGGCACCCCCGTCGAGAGCCTCGTCCACTTCCTGCTGGTTTCGAACCTCGACCTCCAGAAGGAACTTCTTCAGGCCCGGGTTCATCACCCTGAAGTCGGCCGCGCGCCGGGCCGCGTGCCAGACGCTTCCGGAGCCATCGGCATGGTTGTCCTTGACCAGGAAGGCGTGGGCGAGGCCGAAGCGGTGGTTCTGGCCGCCCCCGCAGCGGACCGCGTAGCGCTCGAACAGACGCAACCCGGGCGTCGTCTTGCGCGTGTCCAGGATCTGCGCGCCGGTTCCGGCGACAGCGGAGACGAACGCGTTCGTCGCGGTTGCGATACCCGAGAGCCGCTGGACCAGATTGAGAGCGGTCCGCTCCCCCGCCAGGACGGTGATCGCGGGTCCCTCGACCTCGGCCAGAACCGTGCCCGGCGCCACCTTCGTGCCGTCCTCGCAAAGGAGCTTGACGCTCGCCTGCGGGTAGAGGAAGGAGAAGAGCCGCGGCAGGAAGACGAGACCGCAGATGACCGCCTCTTCCCGGCAGACCATCTTTCCAGAAACGCGGGCCGCCGGTCCGAACACGGCCAGGGAGGTGATGTCCTCGCCGTCCTCGGCAAACGCACGGGTCAGGAGATCGTCCAGAGCGAGGGCCAAATCTTTGGAAAGCTTCACGGACTGGAGATTCTACCGGTTCTTCGGGGGCGGCTCCGCACCCCCTCGCCCCGGCGCATAATTCCGGACGCACGGTTCTCGTGCTGGAGGATTTCTTTGAAGAAGACGTCTCTCTTCACGCTCGCTGCACTTGCGCTCTCGGCGAGCACGCTGGCCCGCGCCGACGAGGGGATGTGGATGCCCCAGCAGATCCCGGACCTCGCTCCGCGTCTGCGTGAGATCGGCTATTCGGGCGACCCGAAGATCTTCGCGGACCTGACCGGTCACCCGATGGGGGCCATCGTCTCCCTCGGAGGCTGCAGCGCCTCGTTCGTTTCCCCGGACGGCCTCATCGTGACCAACCACCACTGCGTGCAGGGCTCGCTCCAGTACAACTCGACGCCAGAGCGGAACCTGATCGAGAACGGCTACCTCGCCAGGACGAGGGACGAGGAATTGTGGAACGGACCCGGCTCGCGTGTGTTCGTCACCGTCTCGGTTCGCGAGGTGACGGACCTCGTGACGGGCAACATGCCCAAGAAGAAGGGCAAGGAGCTCCCTCCCCGGGAGCGTTACGACGTCCTCGAGCGCCGGATCAAGGATCTGACCGCCGCATGCGAAAAGAGCGGCCTGCGCTGCAACATCCAGTCGTTCTTCGAGGGACTCAAGTACTTTGAGCTCGGTCTGATGGAGATCAACGACGTTCGCCTCGTCTACGCGCCTCCGGCCGGGATCGGCAATTACGGCGGGGAGACGGACAACTGGCAGTGGCCCCGCCACACCGGCGACTTCTCCTTCTACCGCGCCTATGTCGGCAAGGATGGCAAGCCCGCCCCGTATGCCAAGGACAACGTCCCGTACAAGCCCAAGCACTTCCTCAAGGTCTCGGCGGCGGGCGCGAACCCCGGCGACCTCATCCTCGTCGCGGGCTACCCCGGCCGGACGTTCCGCCACGAGACCTTCGCCGAGGTGAAGGAACGGACCGAGTGGACGCTGCCCCGAGGAATCGCCCGCTCGAAGGAAACCCTCGCCATCCTCGACGAGGTCACGAGGAACAACAAGGAGCTCGAGATCAAGGCCGAGCCGCGCAAGCGCGGCCTCAACAATGGCCTCACGAAGAACCAGGGCGTCCTCCAAGGATTGATCAAGGGTGGTCTGCTCGCCGAGAAGGAAGCCCGGGAAAAGGCCCTTCTCGACTGGATCGCCGCCGAGCCGGGCCGCAAGACGCAGTACGGCGACATCTTCCCGGCGCTTTCCGCGATGCAAGCCGAGCAGGAGAAGACCCGGGAGCGCGATTCGACGTTCTACGCGCTCTACCGATCGGCCGAGCTCCTCAACGCGGCCGACGACGCCTACCGCCTCGCTCTCGAGAAGCCCAAGAAGGACGCCGATCGCGATCCGGCCTACCAGGAGAGGAACTGGAAGAGGCTCCGCGAACGCTTCGAGCGGATGCAGAAATCGTACGCGCCCGAGCTCGACAAGGCTCTCTTGCGCTACATCATGATGGAGGGCGCGGGCCTTCCCGCCGGCGTGAGGATCGATCCGCTCGACAAGCTCGTCGGCCTCTCCGCCGGGCTCGCGAAGGAAGAGGCTCGGAAGAAGATCGATGCCTTCCTCGAGGCGACGTATTCAAAGACGTCCCTCGGCAAGCCAGAAGTCCGGCTCGCGCTCCTCGAAAAGAGCGCGGCGGAGATCGCGAAGATGGACGACCCCGTCGTGAAGCTCGCCCTCGCCCTGCACCCGATGGCCGAGGCCCTCAGAGAGAAGGAGAAGGAGCGCGTCGGCCAGCGCTCGATCCTCAGACCGAGACACATGCAGGCCCTCCTCGCCAAGGAAGGGGGACTCGTCGCTCCCGACGCCAATTCCACCCTTCGCGTGACGTTCGGCCGCGTCATGGGCGTCGACTCCAAGGACGGGATCACCTTCAAGCCTCAGACCACGCTTCAGGGCGTTCTCGACAAGCACACGGGCAAGGACGAGTTCGACGCGACCCAGAAGCTCCTCGACGCCGCGAAGGCCCTCAGGGCCGGCAAGAAGACTCCCTACTTCGACGCCAGGCTGAAAGACGTGCCCGTCAACTTCCTCTCCGACGTCGACACGACGGGCGGCAACTCCGGCTCCGCGGTCCTCAACCAGAAGGGTGAGCTGATCGGCCTCCTGTTCGACGGCACATACGAAACCGTCGCATCCGATTTCCTCTTCGACAAGAAGAAGACGAGATCGATCCAGGTCGACAGCCGCTACATGCTCTGGGTCATGACCGAGGTCGACGGGGCCCGCCACCTCGTCGAGGAGATGGGTATCAAGTAGGCTTCTTCGTTCCCGGCCGGCCAGACGTGGCTGTCCCGTCTCGCGCCCCCTCTTTCGATTCCGCGAAGGAGGGGGCGCGAGGTTCTGGGGGTATCAGGTTGCCGGAACCGTTCGAAATGGCGGCTCGACCAAGATCGCGGCCGAGGCCCGCTCGCCTCACGTCCTCCAATTCTCGATCAGGAGACCCTCTATCCTCTCGAACTCGGACGTGTTGTCCGTGACCAAGACCAAGCCTTCGGCAAGAGCCTGTGCCGCGATCAGCATGTCGTTGGGTCCAATCGGCGAGCCTGCCCGTTCCAGCAAGGTCCTGAGCCTCCCGTAAGCCGCCGCGGCCTCTCTGTCGAAATCCAGCGTGGCAACGTCGTCCAGAAAACGATGGAGCGCCAAGTGATTCGCCTCCGGCCGCGCGCTCTTGTCAGCACCATAACGCAGCTCGGCAACCGCGATCGCACTGACGCGCACCTCGCCAGGAGCCGTGGCCAGCAGCCGCTCGACGACTCGGGGGTAACGCCCCGTCAAGAAGTCAACACAGACATTCGTGTCGAGAAGGTAGCTCACCTCTTCCCATCCAGATCGGGACCCATCTCGACGGGCGGCGGGTCTTCGGGGTACGGGAAGGCCTCCGCGGCTCCCGCCAGATGCCGGAAGGACTCACTCCATTGAGCCTTTCTGGGTTGCAGGATAACTCGTTGCCCGTCACGGTAGATGAGGACTTCTGTCTCGTCAGCGAAGCGATACTTTTTCGGAAGTCGCACAGCCTGGCTGCCACCGCTCACGAAGATCTTCGCAATGTCTGCCATCCTCATCCCCCCACAAAAGTATATATCAACTATATCTATGAACTATCGAGAAGGGTTTCGTGGGATCTCCCGTCGCGGGAGCCGGATCGTGATCTCGGTTCCCGCGCCGGCGGCTCGGCCCGCCACACCTGTCCTTCACGGACCCCCAGAACTCCGCCTTTGCGGGCCGTCGAGCCGTTGTGCCGGCCAGTATAGGCCTCTCGACCTTGAACACGGACCGCAGGTCCCTACTCCAGAGGCTCGAGCCGTCCGTCCGCAAGACCCCGGAAGGGCTTGCCCTTCTCGAGCCGCAGGACTTGGCCGGGCTTTCCGTCCTTCAGGCCGGCATCGACGGCCAGAACTTTCCCACCGTGGAGGGCGGTCACGGCGTCCACTGTTGTGTGTCCCACGACGACCCTGCGGACGCCGAAGACCGCGAGGCCCCGGACGATGTCTTCCACCGTGGCGTCGGGCCGCTTCTTTTCGGCTCCGGGGACGAGACCGCGATACCAGAAGGGGCCATCCGTGCCGAGATGGAAGAGCTTCTCCGGTAGATCCAGCTCCTCTCGAACCGCTCGATTGACGGAAGCGACGGTGGGCTCACGATCCAGAAGCGCCGGTGAGAAGCCTCCGTGCACGAAGAGGACGTCCCCGAGACGCAGCAACGCGGCACGGCTGCGCAGCCAGCGTCCCAGCTCGGTCTTGGGTCCGTAAAGCGCGGCCACGCCCCCTTCCAGACCTGCCCAGGCGGTGGTGTATTTCGCATGCAGGTACCGCTGATCCCCGCGCATCACCATCGTCTCGTGGTTCCCCAGGAGGACGTGCACGCGCCCGCCAGCCTTTCTCGCCTGTTGCTCGAGGCCGTGGAGAAGCCACAGCAGCTCCGTCTGACCCTCGCCGCGGTCCATGATGTCCCCGGCCACGACGAGGTTGCCCTTCCCGAAACCCCAGCGCAGGCCGGAACGCAAGACTCCGTGCGCCTCGAGCAGGGCCACCGCTCCCGCCCAGTTGCCGTGGAGGTCGCTGAGGACGCAGACCCTGGCGGGCAGAGGCAGATCGTCCTCGGCAGCTTCAGGCGGTTCCGGACGGAGGCGAATCTCGGGGAGACCCTCGAGCGCGAGACGGTAGGGCGGCGGGAGGGGCGTACGGGTGATTCGTCCCTCCCGGGACCAGAGGACCTCGGCCTCTGGCCCGTCCCACAACACATGGGGCCCGTCCGTGCCGGGTTTCGGCGTCTGGGCGGCCAGGGGCAAGACCAGCAGGGCAACGAGGAGGGGGCGGAGGAGACGCTGGAGCATCCCTGCATCCTACGCAGACACGGCCCTCACCTCTCATCAAACGACAATCTTGGAGCCGTTAACCCAGAACGCCATGAGAAAGCCCTGCAGCAGGGCCAGTGCGAGCGCCAGTAATGACTCCACTTCGCGCCTGGCGCTCAGCCTCGCCAGAAGTATCGACACAGGAAACACTGACAGAGCATACCTTGGCATCGACACGAGACTTGTACTCAGCGGAACGAGGAGGAATGTCAGTGACATGATGAAGTAGGAAAGCTCCAGTTTCCTCAGTGATGAGACAAGCAACAACAGGATTACTAGGCTCATTACGCCCGCGAAGACGCTCGACACGTCTGCCGAGAAGATGCCACCGAGCAGGACTGTTATGGGTGATCGCAACTCACGGCCCCATGATGATTGTATCCGGGCGAACGCGAGCCAATCCCCGGTCAACCTGAAGTTGTACCACGAGAAAGCGGCCATTCCAGAGGGCACCAACAGGATCCAGGCCGCAGCGATCTTCGGTGCCTCAGTAGACCGCTTACAGCGCAACAAATAGTCAACCAGTAGCGGCACGACCAAGAAAGCGCCCACCGATCGCGTCAAGGCGGCACCGACGCCGGCGGCGCTTGCCGCCGCGAACCTGCCATTCCTAAGCAGCAAGAACGCCGCCAGCACGAGGCTGATGAACAATGACTCCGAGAATACCCCGGAAAGAACGAAGGAAGTGGGAAACAGCATAAAGAAGCGGACAGCCCGCATGGCGGTGTCCTCGTCGTCAGATTCCCGAACCAGGAAGAACAGCAGAACACAAGAGATCAGAAGACAGACGTTCGATATGACGATGCCGGCCACGAAGGGGCCACCCAGGAATCTCCCCACCCATCGCATGAGTAGCGGATAGAGAGGGAAGAACGCGTAGTTCGCCTGGGCGGCGATCGCCGCTTCCGCGCGCTCGACGGGTGAGTACCCTAGGACGGCAATGTCCAGATACCAGCCAGAATCCCAGACGCCCCAGATGCTGAGCCACACGGATGAAGAGTAGGTCCAGGGATAGGGTTCGCTTCGCAGTGGATCGACAAGAAGGCGAGAGGCCACGCCTATCAGTAGGAGCACTGCGCGCGAGAAGCCCACGAACGCCACCAGCCAGAGGAGTTTCTTCATAACGGCAACCCGGCCCGTCGTCTGCTTCCATAGCATGACGAACGAGAGTCGCCTCGATCTATCCCGCCAGTTCATGCAGGACGCAGCCTCCTACTACGAGCAGCCAAAGAAGGGGTCGGCGGATCCAGGCGTGATTAAGTTCCAGGCCGGATCGATGGGCGCGGGTGGCCACGGCTCCGACGCACTGTTTCGATGAAGAGGAACGTGACGAATCCAGCCATCGTGTTGCTCGTACCAGTTTTCTTCGAGCTCCAGGCACGTGCTATTGTCGACTCCCGAGCAGTTCCAGTAGTACCGAATCACCATCACGTCGGCCCATGTCTCGGGAGTGGCCCAGGGGTTACGATTCACTGTAATCGGACCCCAGGTCTCGTGAATGATGTATTCACCCAGCCTTCCATCGGTGCACACACAACTCTCGCACCCCATTGTATCGGTGACGCTGCTTACGATCACTTCTCCCGGAAGTCCCGCATGCACCCACCTTTTCGTCATAGGCACATTCGTATTGAACTTGAACTTCTTGTACGAATAGGGATCAAACCATCTCATCTCCGTTATCCAAGAATAGATGTACCCATCGTCGTAGAGATTGATATCCCAAGCGTCACTTCCGACTCCGTTGAAGCCCTTTACATAGTTGATCTTGTCCGGCCAGACCTTGGTCGAAAGGTGGAACGCCCCCCCGTCCCAAACATGGTTGACATCTCGATCCGGAGAATCGAGCGTCATCCAGTCCAGCATGTCGATCATGATGACGATCGGCGGCCACCAGGAACGATCTTGCGAAGGGGCTACAGCTACGAACTGCTTAGCAAGACCGAATGGTTCCTTTGCTAGACCCAAGCCGGGTTGTGGAGCTACTACCTCCCGACCAGCGCCGTCAAGGCCACGAGGAGGTTCTCCCATTGCTTTCCCACCGCAGACGAGGGTCGCCGCTAGGAGGACAAGCATCGTTGGTAGTTGTCGCTTGGGAACTGCGGATTTCATACGGAATACCTCCATTCAACGCAGGGACTCGTACTCCCGCGCCACATACTCAGGATTTCACGTTACACCCAGTCAGTCCATGGTTTTTCTTGATCCAATCGGCGAAGCGGATGGGGTTCACCTCGCCTCCCGAGAATACCCCCCTCAGCTCCGGACGTAGACCTCGTAGGTGTAGACGACCTTCTTCTCTTCCCCGCTTTTCACGTCCACTTCCCACACGACGGCGTGCCTGGGGTTCACCCTCCTCAATCCCTGAGCCGTCTTGGTGTCCTTCCCCTCTGGCTCCATCGTCAGCAGACGGCCCGAGAGTTCCTTTCGGATCTCGACCCGCGCGCCCTGAGCCATCCTGCTCCGAAGCCTGAGCTCGCCCTTGACCTTGACGAGGTCGTACGAACTGCCGTGAAACGTCGCGGCGTTCCGCTTCCGTTCGAGCTCGATCTCGGCCCTCTCGGCAACGAGATTCAGGGCCTTGTTGATCCTGATCGTCGCCTCCGCTCCCCGAGGCGTGTAGGCGCAGATGTCCTGTCCGGCGATCCGGCCTTCCTTGACGAACTGGGCGGGCGCCGTCGTCAGCGGCATGTTCAGGGTGTTCGTCATGCGGCAGCAGTGCCAGACCTCCTCGGCGGGCTCTGTCTCTCCCATGCGCCGTTCGGACTCGTCCAGCCCGTCCGGGATGCTCCACGTGTAGATGTGCCGGTACGGCAGGCTCGCCTGTAGAAAGACCGTATCGGCCCGGCCCCCCTTCCGAAGCGAGAAGCCCGGAATCGAATAGAAGAAGAGGTCTTCGGATGAGACCCCCTCGACATCCGAAAGATCCGCGAGGGCGAACCCTCCTTCGGACTGGGACGGGGCGAGGACGTTCGAGAGGACGGCCTGCTGGGTCAAAACGCCGGGACGCGCCGCTCGGCCCCGGGCCCAGGGCGAGGACTCACCTGCCACCGCCGACAGGAAGTCCGACAGGCTCTGCTTGAGATTCATCGGACTCGTCACGTCGCCGAACTTGACGTTCGGGAATCCCGTCACGAGCTCGAGAGTCACGTTCTCGAGGTCCGTCAGCTCGTTGATCACGGAGGCCTTTGCGCTGAAGCGGGCCATCTTGGCGTCGCTGATGTCGATCAGGTAGCTCGGGGCCCACGTGAAGCCCTTCGCGAGATACGAGACCCGAACGGACTCGGCGGAGGAGGGCTGGGCCAGCTGCAGACGAAGGACGGGAACCTGCCGGTTCGTCGTCGCCGCGATCACGGCCTCCTTCCCCACGACCTCGGCCCGCGACAGGGCCTGGGGATTGACGGCAACGATCCCTTCCGTCGTCTGGATCAAGACCGCTCCGGTCGCGGGCAGCGAAGACCGTGCCGAAGGCAGCCCGTCGGAGGCCGGAGCTTTGACGGTGGGAAGAACGACCCCCTCGATCACGTCCCTGTCGGCCTGAAGTCGCACCCGCCTTCCCGCATTCAGCAGCAGGAACTCCGCGATCGACTGGACAGGTCCCTTCTCCGAGACGGTCTCCATGTCGGCCTCGAGGGACTTGACCTTCAGGCTCTCCGGGTGCTCCAGCCAGAACGTCCCGTGACTCGGCACGGGGAGAGCCTCGATCCGGACCGTTTTCGCTCCCTTCGGCAGCGTGGCAGCCGCCTGGACATGCCCCAGGCCATTCTTGAACGCCGCGACCTTCTCGACCTTGACCGCGGTGTCTTCCGCCCGCGCCGCAAGGCCGCCCGCGCAGAGGACCAAGAGGGTGAGAGAGCACACGAGACAGGCTGGAGCCGGGTTCTTCATGGGACCCCTCCTTCGGGTGAGAGATCTCACAGTCTAGACCGCCGGGCCCCGGGTTCCCGCCTGACAATGAGAGAGGTGCAGAATAGTCCCGGGAGACAGCCATGAGATGTGCGCGATCCCTGCGCAGCCTGGGAGTCTTGGTCCTCATCGGACCCCTTGCCTCCTCGTGCAACAGGCTTCCGTGGAAGTTCTCGAAGGGGGCCACGCCCGCCGTGACCCCGTCCCCGGCAGCCGCCTCGGACCCAGACGCCAAGTCCCGGATCGAGGCCTCCTGGAAGGAAACGGCGAAGGCGCTGGAGAACGAGAAAAAGGCCGAGAAGAAAGAGACCGCCCCGGAGAGGGTCCCCTTCGACGTCGAGGCCTTCGCCGCAAAGAACCCGCCCCCCGAGACCTCGCGATTCGCTCCGATCGGCTCGATCAGGGCTTCCGCCAGGCAGGAGGCCCGATTCGACGCCCCCGGAATCAGCATCTCCCTCTCCAGGGGCTCCCTGCCGGAAGGCACGGACCTGCCCGTGGCAAAGCTGGAGGCGGCCGACTCGCGGATTCGCGCGGCCCAGGCCGAGGGCAAGCCCGTCCTGCCCGTCGGGCCGATCCTCGAAGTTGGCCCACCCGGCCACGGCACGATCCGCTTGCAGGCCCCCGCCGAGGTGGTCCTTTCTTACTCCGACCCCCCCGAAGAAGCGGGAGGACGGCTCGTCATCGCCACGTACGACGAGAAAGCAGGCGAGTGGCGGCCTCTGCCCACGACCGTCGACGAAGCCACTCACACCCTCCGTGCCCGCACCCCTCACTTCTCGGTCATCGGCGCCATCCTCGTCGGGCTCATCATCGGGCTCCCTCCGTCTTGGGCCTACATCAACTGGGACTATCTCAGCTCGTCGTACTGCATGGACTCGCCGAGCCAGGCCTTCGGCGTTTGCTGGCGAACCGATGCGGAGGCGCCGTCGGGGCCTTCCATCGCCGTGCCCTACAGGACGTGGTACGGCGGCACGTCCAGCTGGAATGTCCCCCAGTACGTCATCTCGCTGACCCAGTTCATGGAGCAAACCAGGACCTTCCTGCTGGATCCCTCCCACAGGTTCAAGGTCCCGGGTTCCAAGGTCTGGATCTACATCCGCAACCTCCCGGCGGGCACGGACGCCGAGCGCAACAGGAAGCTGACCGGGACGTCCTACATCGTCGTCGACAACACCCTGCCGACGGACACACTGCAGACGGCCGCCCCTCACGAGTACTTCCACCTCTGCCAGGACCAATACCGGACCGGCGACGAGCAGGGCTGGTGGCCCGAGGCGTCCGCTCTCGCGATCGAGAACGAGGTCTTTCCCCAGAATCTCGAGTGGCTGAGGAGCTACTTCACCTCCCCGCGCAACGGCCTTGCGACGATCGAGGAGAAGCTGGAGACGGCCTCCCCCCAGCACGGGTACGAGGAGGGGGTCTTCGCCAAGTTCCTCATTCGCACGCACGGCGTCGACATCCTGCGCCAGATCTACGAGAGATATGCGGCTCCCCAGCCCTTCGTGAGCGCGTATCAGTCGGTCCTGACGGCTCCCGCGACCGTCTCGTCACAGTGGAAGCGCTACGCGAGCGGAATCGTCGAGCCGAACGGCGGGGGGTTCCTCAGACCCGACGAGCTCCAGGCCCTGAATCGGGAAGGGCTGCGCGCCGCGACACCAATCTCCCTGAGCCGATCCGTCCCGATCCAGCGCTTCTCGCGCGCAAACGCCCCGCTCTCCGCGTACCTCTACAGGCTGCGGATACCCGACTCCGAGCTGGCGGCCTCAACGGACGGAGAACCGAGATTCGGTCCCCTCATCGTGCGATTCCAGGCCGGCGGAGACGACGACGAGCTCCACGCCTCCTTCAGCAACACACCCGACCCACAATTCAAGCCCGACCAGCAGCGAAGGGTCCGGACGTTCACAAAGGCCGATGCCGAGAAGTCCTTCGACGTCGGAACTCTGGGTCTTTCTCCCTCCGGACGCGTCGACCGCGCCTATCTCTGGCTCGTCGACGCGACGTCCACGGACACAGGTGACGAGAACGAGATGCAGGCGATCTGGCTGATGCCTCCGCAGCAGCTGCAGATTCAGAAGGACCCCAACCCCGACAGCGGGACTCCCTGGAAACTGTCGTGGCAGCCGAGCCCCCTCGCTTCCTTCGGCGGGGGCGGACGGCCCGCTTCCCCCGCGACAGGCGCCCTGCCCGCGGGGATCACTCAGGGAGAGCTCGTCGTGCCATTCGACGGCTACGTCGTGTACCGCCGGAAGGACCCCAACGGCCCCCCCGAGGAGGTCAAGAAGACGCAACAGCCCGAAGTCCAGCTGACCTCGGCCGAGGCCGGCGGCGCGGGCGCCTGCTATTCCTTCGCCGTGACGACCAAGCTCTGGGGAGTCGAGGGACGCTCGGAAAGCGAGAAGAGCAAGTGGCTCGCGATCCGGCCCGACATCGCCGGCTTTGAAGTCAAGGGGTCCGTCGACAAGAAGAAGGACGGGAGCTTCGTCCTCAGAGCAGAGGCGAAGGAAGACAACTCGGGAGTTCACGAAATCGAGGTTCTCGTCGAGATCGGGGGCCGGACGGAGTCGAAGACGAACCGGGTCGTCAACACCAGCGAGCGCGTGGCGGGACGGCCCGTTCGCCCCAAGGAGGACCCCTTCCTCTGGCAGCCCGGCAAGGACTGGAAGCCCGGCACGCCCTTCCGCGTCGTGGCTCGCGCCTGGCTCGTTTCGAAGAGCAACCCCTGCTACGACGAGCAGAAGCACTTCAAGGAGGTCGAGATCGGAAGCGGTGCCATCGGTGAATCCAAGGACGGAGACAACGAGCCCGAAGCCCCGGGCGTTCCGGGCATTGTCCAGGCCACGGTCGATCCCGTGGAGGAGAAGCGGCTCTCGAAGTACGTCGTCTACGTGACTCCGAACGTCTGCAACTTCGTCAATGTCGCGACCGTGAGGGACTTCGAACGCAAGGAACTGACGGGCGGGCGGGACTGCGGAGGTCCCGATCCGACCGTCCCCGTGATCAAGGAGCAACTCCTCGGGCCGTTCGAGACCGGGGACGAGGCCTGGAAGGCTTTCTGCGCGCAAGGTTCGGAGAAGATCTACGCACCCAACATCGATCCGTGGGCGAGCTGGTACGTGACTTTCAGGGGGAAGCGCTACTCGCTCCACTTCGACAATTGCCGGGAGCTGCCTCGTGTCCGCTAGTTTCTTCCTCATCCTCGCGGCGGTGACGCCCCTGGCCGTCCGGGGCATCGCGCCGGGACAGTCGACGCGGGCCGACGTTCTCAAGGCCTTCGGCAATCCCGTCAAGGCCGACTGCCGCAGGGAATGCGAGTTCAATCCCCAGCTCGACTCGAAGAAGATCGTGGTCCGTTTTTCCGGAGACACGGCCAAGGAGGTCGACGTGACCCTCGACAGGTGGGTCCGCCGCTCGGTCCTCGAGGAGGCCTGGAAGCTCCCGGCGCCCGACAGTGCCGGGAAGCGCGGTGGAGTCTGGCGAGAGGTGTACCAGGGCAAGGGAATTGTCCTGACGTTCCGCGGAGGAGGTCCGGAGAGCGGCGTCAAGGGGATCCGATATGCCTCGCCAGGATCGCTCGCCGTGGAGAAGTGGCTGGGCCTGGCGGGCCGCTCCCTGCTGATTCTGGGTTTGACGGGCGCGGCGGGTGCGGCCCTCGTCCTGACAATGAAGAAGAGAAGAGCGAAGGAAGCAGCCTCGCGGCCCACATGCCCTGCCTGCGGCCATCCTCCTCGCAAGAGAAACAGGTTCTGCACGCGCTGCGGAACCAAACTCGGGGTCGCGGAATGAAATCACGGTTCGTGGCGGACATGGGTCCGGGGCAGCCTCGCCTCGGTCTGGAGTTGATCGAGGACGAGATCACGATCGGGCGTGACCCGGCGTGCACGATCTGCCTGGAGGCGGGCGGGATCTCGCGGATCCACGCGCGGCTGGTCAAGACCGCGCGCGGATACATGGTCCTCGACCAGAACAGCGTGAACGGGGTTTTCGTCAACGGAGAACGTGTTTCCCACCACCTCCTCGTGAGCGGGGACATCGTCCGGCTCGGAACGACGGACTTCACCTACACGGAAGAGGAGTCGCTCGACAAGACCGTCCTCGAGGCGGGCGCGACGGCCCGGCTCGAGGTGCCGGAAACAAAGGCCAGCCTCCGGCTCAGGGTGGAAAGCAGCCCGGTCACAAGCCTCGTCGACCGCGAGCTCGAGCTGTCAAAGGACGAGATCACGCTCGGGCGCGATTCCAGAAACGACATCGCGGTCCCGGACAAGAAGGTCTCGCGTCTGCACGCCCGGATTCTGAGGGAGGGAGGAAAGTTCTTCCTCCTCGACAACCAGAGTGGCAACGGCACATTCCTTCGCGGCACCCGCATCGAGAAGGCCGAGATCGTGTCCGGAGACGTGATCCTGATCGGAGAAACCGTCCTCGAGGTTCTGGGAGGGCCTCGAGCCCTCGGAGATCAAAAACAGATGCGGGTGACGGCGCCGCTCAGGCTCGAGACCTTCGAGGCCCCTCCGACGCCCGTGGCCCCGGTCGCGCTCGCCCAAAGGCCCGCGGCTCTCCCTTCGCCACCGATCGAGCGGCCCCATCCCGCCCCGGCGCCCCTTCCTGCAAAGAAGCCTGCAGTCGAGCCCCCGGCGGGACCGCCTCCGAGGCTCGCGGCGCCCGCGCCGGAGCCTCCGGCCCCTCCGCCTCGCTTCGGGCCCCGGGAGCTCCCCCAGGAAGTGAAGCTCCCTCCTCCTCCCCCTCCACCGGCGTACTCGGCCGCTCCTCCGCTTCCCGAGAAACGGGTGACGGCCCCGGCCCCCCCGCCCCCTCCGCCGCCAATGGAGCGATTCGACGCGCCACCGCCGGCCGCGATCCCGGCCGCCCCAGACCAGCCGGCCCCGGTTCCCCGAGATCCGGGCGGGGCTCCCCTCGCCATCGCCCTCATTGCCCTCCTGCTCGGGCTCCTCGCTTCCCTGGCGATCGTGCCCCTCTCGGAACCTCTGACCCGAGCTTCCGGCATCTCCGGCGTCGCGGAGCCCCCTCATCCCCGCGCCATCGCCGCCCTCGCGGTCGCGATCCTCTTTGCCGTGGCCTCGCTCTGGGTCTTTCTTGCCCTTGTGTGGAGCACCCTGGCCGTCAAGACCGGGACGCGGAATCCGTGGATGGCCTGGATCCCGATCCTCAACGCCGTGCTTCTCTGCAGGATCGCCAGGCGCCCGGCCTGGTGGGTCGTCCTCCTCTTCATTCCCCTCGTGAACATCGTCGTGGTGCTCATGATCTGGATGGCCATCGCTCGGCTCCGGGGCAAGCCCGTCTGGCTCGGCATCTTGACCATCGTGCCCGTCGCGGGCTTCTTCGCGATGCTGGCCCTCGCGGCGGGACCCGCTGGCCTTCAAGCCGCCTGTCAAGGATGCGGCGCCTTTCCGGAGCCTGGCGACCTCCACTGTGGAGCCTGCGGAACCGCCCTCGATTGAGATCCGGACCGCGAGCTTTTCTCGGCAAGTGAGGAGGTCTTCAGCTCTGCCCGTGGCGCGCCCTGACAGCGAGGATGGAAGGGACAGACGCCGTGCTCCCGCGAGGACGTCTTAAACTCTACCCATGGCGCGCCAGATCTCCCCGAGACTTCGTGGACTGCTGGCCGTAACCGCTCTGGCCCTCCTGGTCTCGGCCTATCTGAAGGCGAGCGCCCACGAGAACGGCCTGAAGATCCTGCCCGAATCGGAACGGGGGTACCGGCGACTCATCCTCGGACTCGACCCGAACGAGACCAAGTTCTTCATGCTCCCCTCCACGGAGTCCTTCGACCCGAAAAGCACGGACCCGAGGGTGAGACTCCTCAGACGCCAGCTGTACTGGATCAATTTCGAGCTCTTGCACGGGGACATCCTGCGCGCCGTCCCCTCCTACACACGCTTCTTCGTCGCCGTTCCGGATCCGAGGTTCCATCCGGCGTCGATGGGAAATGAGCAGGAGGTCTTCGAAGACTACCTTCAGACCCGAATCGGCTGGACGGCGCAGCAGATCAGGGACCGGGTCTTCTACTTCAAGACGCCCGTCGCCATTGCCTTCGCTCAGGACTTGGCAGAGCCCCTCGGTCTGGACGCGAGGGGGCGGCTGGTCTTGGCCCTCGGCGAGGATTCCGACACGATCTACCAGGAAGGGCTGGGAGCTCTCGTCAAGGCTTTCCCGAACGACTTCGCGCTTCGGACTCTGAGCGGCATCAACACCGAGGGCGGAGACATCGAGATCGTCTGGCTTCCCGACCTCCGTCCGGCCCTCTTGGTCGGCCACCACCGGATCCTGCGCACCATCGAGCGGAAGACCGGCATCAACTACCAGGGCCGTCCCATGCCCGACGCGCAGATCGCGGCCGCGAGGAGCTCCTTCAAGAACGCCTTCTTCGGACTCGAGACGATCATCGTGAACGAGGGGGGCCTTCGCTCCCCGACCCTGACCTCCGACGACCTCTTCCACTCCGACATGATCGTGAACATCGTCCGGGGAAAGACGGGCCCCGTGGCCTTCATCCCGAGCTTCGAGAAGGGAGTCGTGGACGCCACGACCCTCACGCCGGTTTCTCCCGAGGTCGTGGCACGCGCCCAGAGGGTCTACGACAGGGTCGCGGGCGAGCTGTCGAGGCGCGGATACGCAATTGCCCGGCTCCCCCTGGTCGATCATCCGACCCGCAACCCCGTCAACGTCGGGAAGTTCGTCGATCCATCCGGCCAGCAGCACGTTCTCCTCGGGAAGTACCCTTTTCACCTTCCCTACAAGGGCCGCAACGCTCAGAAAGAGCTGCAAGAGGCCCTCGATCAGCTCGACCGTTCAGTCAACACCTGGCGGCAGAACGCTTCCGACCAGAACTGGCGCGCGGTGACGGGCACCCTCGGCTCGATGTGGCTCCAGTTCGACCGTGCCGCCTCGAGTCCGAACCCCAATTTCGACGCCCAGGCGCGCATTTACGAGTCCCACGGCGTCCGGCCGATCGCCGTTCCAATCTACCCGACCGGCGAGGGCGGTCTCCACTGCCTGGCCCTCACATCCGGCCGTCCGACCAGCGGCGTGGCGGCCCCCGGCAACTTCCTCAGGACCTCGAGCGGGCGTCAGCCCTGAGGGCGAAGAGCTCCCGGCATCGCGGACCGGGCTCGGGCTGCTTCCCTGTGAACGGTGCTCACTGTCCGAGCGCCCTCAGGACGACAGTCGCGTAAGCCCCCCTGGGGAGATCCATCTCGAGGCGCCGCGCGAAGAAGCGCCGCGCGGGCGTTGAGTAGAGCTCGTCCTCCTCGAGCGCCGAGAAGACCGTGTTTCTCGCGGTCAAGAAGAGCGGCCGCAAGGCCTCGCCGAAGAACGGCCGCCTGAGCCCGGGCACCCGGAGGTCCTTCTGCGAGATGCCTTCCGACGCCAGCAGCCTGCAGAGGACGTCACCCCAGGGCGGTTCGAGCCTGGTCGACGGCGAGACGAGCGGGATCTCGAGTCTTTCGAGCGTCTCCGGGATGGCCTGCCGGGAAGGAAACAGGAGCTCGCCCGCCACATCCTTGACCCGGACGGATCTCGCCTTGCCGGCGACGGCCTCGACCGTTCTTCTTGCCGTCTCGTTCCAGAGCCACGACTGATAGGCCTCGACCGAGATCTGCTGGACGAAGTAGGGCAGGGACTTGAAGGCGTCGAGGTAGGCGGTTTCTTCGACGAAGCCTTGCCGGGATCGCTCAGCGAGGAGCTCGATCGCCCGGCGCTCTGGAACCTGTGGGAGCTTCTCCAGGGCCTTCGGCCAGTCGCCCCAGTGTCGCTCGAGAATCGAGTGGAACTGACGGTAGCGGCCTTCCTCGCCCCGCATCGGCATGGCGACGAGGAGCCTCAGCGCCTGCTCGAACCGGCCGCTGATCAGACAGCGGGCGGCGAAGCCCCTCCCGTGCCGGGCGCTCCCGAAGCGCTGGGCGCCGAAATAGTTCACGATCAGAAGCTCGGGAGAGGAGACGGGCTTTTCCGGGGAGCCCTTCGAGAGCGACGGCGGGGAGAACCGCCAGGCTCGTCTGACGAGATCGCTCGCACCTTCCCGGGTCAGCTGGCGGACCGTGATCCGGAAACGATTGAACGCGATCGCCGCCGAAGAGATCTCCTCGGAGGCGAATCCCACGTGGCGGATGGACCAGCTTCCGCGGCTCGCCTCCCGGGGCAGATCACGAGAGGCCGGGACCCTTATGGAGATGTACTGGCTCGTCTGGGCATGTCTGTCCTTCAAGCCAGCACTGGCGACGTCTCCGCGCAAGAGCCCGAGAGTGCGGGCGATCTCGTCGAGGGCTCTCGGCGTGTCGATGCCCGTCTTGTCGAGCCGGTACACGCCGTAGCTCCCGGCTTCGGCGGAGCCCCACGCCGCGAGGGTGTCTGCCCCCACGCCCTCTTCGACGATGAAGTCCTCGGATCGTGCCTTGATCGTCATGGAGCCGCCATCGATGGTCCCCTCATACCCAAGGATTCCTGCTCACTCAGAGCAGCATGAAACAGCAGCCGGCGATCACCGTCGGAAGGATCGCGGCCAGGGCAAGGTGGATGGGAACGACACCATCCGGGAAGTACTTTCCCAGAACGGCCTGACCGGCCGGATTGGGGGCGTTGGCGATGACGGTCAGACCGCCGCCGGTCACCGCACCGGCCACCACGGCGTGTTTCATCGCCGGGTTCAGGCCGGGCACGAGAGACGCGAGGTACGTGATGGCAGCGTTGTCGTTGAAGGCCGTCAAGATGGTCGCTCCCACCATCAGGCTCGTGGCTCCGAGGCTCGCCAGGACCGGAGCGATCCACCACTGCTGGAGGGTGCCGTGAACGACGAGGCCAGCCAGGAAGAATCCGACCAGGAGCGGCGGCCTGAGGTTCGTGACGTTCTGGTGTTCGGCGGTGGCCTGGAGAAACGCGAGGAAGAACAGGAATCCCGCCACGAAGAGTGCCGGCGTGTGCGCGGTGAAGACCGTCCAGGCGAGCGCCATCAGGTGAACGGCCGTGATCCAGCCCGGGACCCGCTTCTCCGACTCTCGCGGCTCGTCCGGGTCGCGCCCCTGGGCCTTCTTCCCGAGCTCGATGAACTCCTTGCGGAAGGCGAAGGCGTAGAGACCGTTCGAGATGAGGACCGAGAGGACGGCCTTCCACCCGAAGTTGAGGAACATGAAAGAGAGGTTCCAGCCGAACTTCGTGGCGACCATCAGGACGGGTGGAGCCGCGAAATGGGTCAAGGTGCCACCGATGCTGACGTTGACGAACAGGAGCCCGAGCGTGCCGTAACGAAACGCCGTCCCCGGCTTGAGCTCGAAGATCCGCCTGGCGAGCAAGAGCGCGCTGATCACCATCGCCGCTGGCTCGGTGATGAAGGAGCCCAGGAGGGGTCCGATGGTCAGGATCGAGGCCCACCAGGCGAACGGACTCCTGCGGCCCAGACCCGCCAGGATTCCCATGAAGCGTTCCGCGAAGCCGAGAACGGGGCGGGTCGATGAGATCGCCATGATGATGACAACGAAGATCGGCTCGGTGAAATTGACGCTGGCGATGTAGCCATTCGCCGTTTGCCATCCCTTCGTGGCCGTCAGGACCGCGATGAGCGGGACTGCCCAGATGCCGAAAACAGCCTCGACCTCTCCCAGGAAATGGAGGATCTCGGCCCAGAAGCTCGCACCCTCGGCCTGGCCCGCCTCGACCTTCTCCGCGTGCGCCGCCTTGAGGTGATGAGCAATCGCCGTGATCCGCGCCGCGAGGAACGTGTGCATGACGGCGAGAAAGAAGATGACCGAGGAAACGAGATTGAGCGGCTCGAGGCGGGCCCGGCTCTTCAGTACCTCGAAGAGCGGCAGCCCCGCTTCCCCCGTGTAAGCGTCGAGCCGTCTGGGAAACGGGGAGAAGCCCCCACTCCCGGGCTCGACGGGGCTCCCCCAACCCAGGCCCGCCACGAGAACGGCGCCCAGGACGAGAAGCACTGGTCCCAGGGCTCGAATTCGAGGCCACCCATTCCACCGACTCGACACGACCGCCTCCGATCAAGGACGGGATCAGGATCCGGCCCAAGAAGTGAGCTCAGAGTCTAGAGGAATCCCCTTTCCCGTTCTCGAGCACAGAGCCGGACCGCGGCGTCAGGCGTCACCGGTCCGCTCGTTCCGGCGCCACCGCCGCCCCCTCGAGAGATTCCTCTCCGGCAGAGCCAGCGGGCCGGGTGCGCCAGACGGCACGGGCGATGGCGTGACACCCGATCGGGCCCGTCAGGAGGAAGAAGACCGCCGCCAGGAGACACCGGACAGCAACCCATGCATCGCCACTCCAGATCGCGGCCGAAAGGAGCATGAAGGCAATGCCGAGCGTCGCCGACTTGCCCGCGCAGTGAAGCCGCGCGAAGGTGTCCTTGAAGCGAACGACCCCGATCGCCGCGACCAGCATGAAGAACGCCCCGATCACGGCCGACGCCCCCGCAATTGCCCCGCTCACTTTTCCGCCTCCCGTTCCCCGAGCTGCTCCGCCCGGGTCTCCCCGGTCCCGGCCGAGGCACCCTCCCGCGCCTCTCGGGCCCGGTGCTCCACGAACGTCGCGAAGGCCGTCGTTCCGACCACCCCGATCAGCCCGATTCCCAGGGCCACGTCCGTATACATCCAGAACCCCGTCGCCGCCGAGCGAATCACAAGGAACCCGACGGCGAGGGTCGAGAGGAGATCGATCGCAACGACCCGGTCCGCCAGCCCCGGACCCCGCACCAGGCGCCAGAGGGCCAAGAGGCTCGCCGCCCCCACCGCGGCTTGCAGGAGCGTCAAGAGCAGATTCATGGCTCGTTCCCTCGCAGAAGACAGAGGATGTCCGCCTCGTAGCGCTCCCGGATGTCGCCGAGCACGCGCTCGGCATCGGCCGCGTACATGGCATGGATCAGGAGAGTCCGGCGATCGTCGCCGGCATCCAGGGTCAGGGTTCCCGGAGTCAGCGTGATCGCACACGAGAGAAGCATCAACTCGAGATCGGTCCGTGCCCGCGTCTGGAACTCGAGGACTCGGACCGAGCTGAGATCTCGGGGCGACAGGACGTCGTGGGCCAGTTGGATCGACGACCGTATCGTGTCGATCGCGAGCCTTCCGGCGAGCCTCACGAGCGCGGCGATGCGTTTCATCGGCCCCCCCCGAGAACGGCCTCGACGTAGGGTGTCCGCGCCGCGAGCTCCTGGCCGACATCCAGGCTGAAGCGCCAGAGACGGCCCGCGGTGAGGCCGATGACAACTGTCCCCGCGGCCAGCAACAGGATTCCCGAAAGAGCCCACCGGCTCCCGGGCACCTCCACGAGCGGTGTGACAGCCTCCTTGGCAAAGGCCTCGCGATGGATCTTCACCATGGAGTAGAGGGTGAGGAAGCCGACCGCCAGGGCGAGTCCTCCTGCCACCCACTCCCCCGCCTCAAAGGCCGCCTTGACGGTCGCCAGCTTCGCGAAGAAACCGGAAAGGGGCGGCAGCCCGGCCAGACTCGCCGCGGAGATGAGGAAGCCCGCGTAAAGGGCCGGCCGCATCCTCAACGCCCCGAGCGCGCGAACGTCTTCGCTCCCGCCCTCGGCGGCGGCAAGGCCGGCCACGAGGAAGAGGTTGCTCTTCACGAGGATGTGGTGGACAAGGTAGAAAACCGCCGCCGCCAGGGCCGCCGGAGTCCCGAGAGCCACGGCGAGAAGCATGTAGCCGACCTGACTCACGATGTGGAAAGCCAGGATCCTCTTGAGCTCCATCTGTGTGGCCGCGCCGAGTACGCCGACCGCCATCGTGGCGAGGGCCAGGACGAACAGCACCGCCTGCAAGATCGTCGTCCCCAAGGGCAGGACCGTCACCGTCAGCCGCAAGACGGCGTAGACACCGACTTTCGTCAGAAGGGCCGAGAAAAGCGCGGCCGTGGCGGGTGCCGCTGTGTGATAACTCGCCGGAAGCCAGGCAAAGAGCGGAAACGCGGCGGACTTCAGAAGGAACGCGGCGAGAAGACACCCCGCCGCGGCGAGAAGCGCGGCCGAGGGCTCGCCCGTGGATCGGGCGATCCGGGAAAGCGCGGCCATGTTCAGCGTGCCGCAGACGCCGTAGAGGATGCCGCAGCCCGAGAGAAAGACCACGGAGCTGACCAGGTTGATCGCAACGTACTTGACGGCCCCCTCGAGCCTCTCGCGTCCTCCGCCGAGCGCGATGAGGGTGAACGAGGCCATGAGCATCACCTCGAACCAGACGAAGAGATTGAACAGGTCTCCCGTCATGAACGCGCCGCAGACGGCCCAGAGCAGAAGATGAACCAGGGGGTGCCATGCCGGCTCCCGCGCCTGGTCATCGTGATGGCTCCGAGACGACAGGATCGCGGCGACACCGACCAGAACCGAAACGGTCACGAGGGAGGCCGAGAGGCGGTCGACCGCGAAGGCGATCCCGAGCGACACGGGCCAGCCGCCGGCAGCCCAGACGAGGACTCGGCCGGGCGCCACGTCCAGAAGGAGCCGCGCGGCGGCCGCAAAGAGCGCCAGCACCCCCGCAAGGCTCACCCATGCCTGCCAGCGGGGCTTGCCCCAGAGCGCGAGCAGGATGAGGGCGGTCACCGGAGGGATGACGAGCACGGCCGTCATGACTTCTTCTCCTCTGTTGGCTCCTCGAGAGGGGGCTCGCTGCGCCGCCACACGGCCAACTCGTCGTCGCCGATCTCCTTCCAGGATCTCCAGGCCAGGGCGAGAAGGAACGCGGTGGCCCCGAATCCGATGACGATGGCTGTGAGGACCAGAGCTTGAGGGAGCGGATCGGCGGCTCCGGTAAGGGCTTTTCCTCCTGGCGCGAAGGCGGGCGCCTCGTGAACGCCCCCGGCGGAAAAGACGAGCAGGTTGGCGGCATGACCGAGAAGCCCGAGACCCAGGACGACGTGGATCAACCGGCGCCTGAGGATGAGCCATGTCCCCGTGCCGGCCAGGATCCCCGTCAGGAGGGCCAGAAGGAGGCTCATCTCGTCCCCTCCTCGGCTTCCAGAAGGCGTTCGACGGCCATCGTCACGATTCCCAGGACGAGGGCCATGACACCGAGATCGAACAGCATCGGCGTGCCAACGGGCCCGAGCCAGAGCGGGAAGAGGAACCCATGCCCCCAGAGCACGCCGAGGAGGCCAGCCAGGATGACGAGCCCGAGGCCGCTGGCGGCCCACGCAAGAGGCGAGAGGGCGAGCACCCTTCGCGCGGCGGCTCCTCCTCGGGCCCCGGCCACGAGAATGACGGCCGCCCCGGCACAGAGCCCGCCCGCGAAGCCCCCTCCGGGGGCGTTGTGTCCGCGCCACCAGAAGAAGAGGCCGAGGAGGATGGCGAGCGGCAGGATGACGCGGCTCGCCGCCGAGAGGATCGGAGACCGCGCAAGCGGCTCTCCCGGCCGCGCCGCCGGCAGCACGAGCGCCGTGACGCCGATCGCGGCGAGCATCAAGACCGTGATCTCCCCCATCGTGTCCAGAGCCCGGATATCGACGAGGATGACGTTCACGGCATTGGCCCCCCGTCCTCTCTCCCAGGCAGCCTCGATCAAGGGCCCGCCGATGTGGGGCGAGATCTGATAGCCCTGCGCCGCCAGAACCAGGAGCGTCGCGGCGATCCCAGCCAAAAGAGCGGCCACGAGGTTCGAGAACCGGCGCGGCCCCGGCCCTTCCAGAGCGGTACTCGGAAGGTGGCGAAACGCCAGAACGAAAAGGACCACCGTCAGCGTCTCGACGAGGACCTGCGTGAGGGCGAGGTCCGGGGCGCCAAGGCCCAGAAAGATCAGAGAGATCCCGTAACCGACGGCTCCGAGGCCGGCCACCGCCGCGAGCCTCCTCCGCGCGGTGGCCGCCACAAGGGACCCCACGATGAGCATCAAGCCCAGCGGTCCCATCCAGAGCGGTATCCCGCCGAAGGTCGATGGGACCGCGATCCGGGCCAGGCCTGGCAACGCGAGGGCGCAGGCTCCCAGAAGCGCGACCGCCAGATATCCCCTCAAGTCGCCGTGCTGCATCACGTGAACCGAGGCCCGCCCGGCGGCGATGAGGCCCTTCATCATCCCGTTCCATGCTTGGAGGGACACGTCCGCGGCCGAGGACGGGAGAAGGGCGGCGAGCTTGTCGCGCGCGGCGGCGGCCAGGAGTCCCGCGCTCAGAATCGCGCCCGCCACCGCGGCCTTGGCCAATCCGCCCGGGAGGGGCGACAGCCCCGCGTCGACCGCCGCACCCGCAAGATCCGAGGCCGCCCTCTGGGCCAGCGGCGACAGGAGCCAGGCCCCCGCAATGCCGAGCACGAGACCGGACACGGACAGAAAGAGGGTCGGGATCAGGATTCCCGGGCCCGACTCGTGAGGATGCAGCGACGCGTCGCGGGACCGCCCCCAAAACGGCCGGATGCCCGTCCAGAAAGCGACGGCGACCAGAGCCACCGCGGAGAGCAGCAAGACCGCGCTCGCAACAAAGCCGGCTCCCGACCCGGCGAGCTTGACCTGCTCCTTGGCCACGAATCCCGCAAACGGAGGCAACCCCATCATCGACCCGGCGCCCAGAAGGGCCGCGGCGGCCGTCCAGGGCATCAGCCGGCGCAGTCCGCCGAGCCGGGTGAGACTCCGCGTCCCCGTGCCGTGATCGACCGAGCCCACGACGAGGAAGAGGGTGCCCTTGTACCCGGCGTGAGCGATCAGGAGCACCACCAGGGCCAGAGCCGCTTCCGCGCCATCGAGGGCGAGAAGCGTCGCCAGCGTGCCGAGAGCCAGAACCGTGCTCCAGGCGAGAAGCTGCTTGAGGTCGTCAACGGACGGCAGACGGCGGCACGCCGTGATGACGGTCAGCGCCGCAAGTGTTCCAAGGAGCCCTTCCCAGAGGGCCGTGCCACCAAAGGCTGGATGGACGCGGGCGAGGAGGAAGATCCCGGCCTTCACCATCGTCGCCGCGTGGAGGTAAGCGGAGACAGGAGACGGCGCCGCCATCGCCCCCGGCAACCAGAAGTGGAACGGGAAGAGGGCGCTCTTCGTCGCGGCGCCCAGGACGATGCAGACGAGGGCGGGAACGAACAGGGGCGACTCGAGGAGCAGTCCCCTTCCGGACGCAAGTCCGGACAGCCGGGCCGTCCCCGTCGCGGCCTCGGTCAGGACGAGCCCGGCGAGAAGAGAAAGCCCTCCGAGACCCGTCACCAGAAGGGCCGTCGTGGCCGCCTTCAGCGACTCCGCCGTGCGCGTGTGCATCACGAGCAGATAGCTGCAGACGCTTGTCATCTCCCACGCCACGAAGACGAGCCAGACGTCATCCGCCAGCGCGAGCAGTTGCATCGCGGAGGCGAAGATCAGAAGTGTCGAGAGGAGCCGTCCTAGACCTCTGTCCTCGTGCAGGTAGCTCCCGCAGTAGACGGCGACCGCGGCGCCGATGAGCCCGACGAGGAGAGCGAGGATGAGGCCGAGGGCATCGGCCCTCAGGCACAGATCCGGTCCGAGGGGAGTGGCCCAGCTGACATGGAGCGACACCGGAGAGGCGAGCGCGGCGGGGACGAGCCCGAAAGCCGCGGCCGCCGATCCGCCGAGCGCGAGCGCGGCGATCACGGGCGCTCCCCTCGCCCGGGTAGAGGCCACGAGCAGGGCGCCGAGAACTGGCAGGCCGATGACGGTGAGAAGGAGGATCTGCATCGTCCGGGTCGCGCTCCTCGGAGCCGAGGGTAGCCTCCGTACAGCTGAGGGTCAATGAAACGGGTGTCTGATTCCAGGCTCCCCGAGGCAGGCCGTGGCCCCGCCGCTCGCGTCTGGCGGACCTCTCCACCTCGCGCTTTCGGCACGTGGAGGATCTACAGGCCGAGCCCTGCTAGGATCCCGCGATCATGCCTGCCTCCAGCCTGCTCGCCCTCATCGACGACATCGCCACGGTTCTCGACGACGTCGCGATCCTGACGAAGGCCACCGCCCACAAGGCGACGGCCGTCGTGGACGACGTGGCCGTTCTCTCGAAAGTCGCCGCGAAGAAGACCGCGGGTGTCCTGGGAGACGATCTCGCGCTGAACGCCGAACAGGTGACGGGAGTCAAGGCGGACCGAGAGCTCCCGGTCGTCTGGGCCGTCTTCAAGGGCTCCCTCGTCAACAAGCTGATCCTCGTCCCGGCAGCGCTGGCGATCAGCGCCATCGCTCCCTGGGCCGTGACACCCCTTCTCATGGTGGGAGGGCTCTTTCTCTGCTTCGAGGGATTCGAGAAGATCGCGCACAAGCTGCTCCACAAGAAGGAAGAAGGGGACGCGCATCGCGCCGAGCTGCAGGCGGCCCTCCTGGCTCCGGACCTCGACCTGGCGAAGATCGAGAAAGAGAAGATCAAGGGGGCTGTCCGGACCGACTTCATCCTCTCGGCGGAGATCATCGCGATCACCCTGGGGACGGTGGCGGCCGCTCCATTCGTGACGCGCATCGCCGTGCTCTCGGGTGTTGCCCTCCTGATGACGGTGGGTGTCTACGGGCTCGTCGGCGCCATCGTCAAGCTCGATGATCTCGGGATCTACTTGACTCGGCGTGAGGGGCCGGGGGGCTTCTCGAGAGCAACCCGCGGGCTGGGAAGCGGAATCCTGTGGGCCGCGCCCTTTCTGATGCGGCTCCTTTCGATCGCCGGAACGGCGGCCATGTTCCTGGTCGGCGGCGGGATCCTGGTCCATGGGATTCCCCCGCTCCATCACCTGACGGAAGGTCTCGTCACCAGGGGCGGTCTCGTTGCCGGTGCGGGGCCCACGCTCGTGAATGCCCTGACGGGAGTCGTCGCCGGGGGCTTGACCGTGGCGGTCATCACCCTGGGAGCCAAGCTCATCAAGAAGAAGGCCTGACCGGCCCACCTCCCGCCCGGCCGGGGCGGGAGGTGGCAACGGGGCGTTCAGATGACGAAGGCCAGACGGTCCTCGGGAGTGCGGCAGTCCATGTCGAGGCCCCGGTCGCGGTGGTCCGCGATCTCGGCGGCCACGCCGATCGACCGTCCGTAGAGGAACAGAATGAAAACGAGGTCTTGGACCTGCTTGATCGTCAGCGTCCCTTCCCTGAGGTCCTTCCAGACGAGCTTGAGCGTGATGACGGCGAGAGCGGCGTCGACGTTGACGCAGAAGACGTTCTTCGTGACCCCCTCGTCGAAGAGCTCCTGCACGAGGTGGTGGTAGAAGTCGAGGAAGGCGTTGTAGATGCCGTTCTGCTCGAGCTTCGTCTTGACGTACTGCTCGCGCGGGTCGATGTTGATCTCGTTTCCCTTGAAGATCGGGTGATTCACGCAGGGGATTCGTCTCACGGCACCCGACTCGACCTCGGCGGCCGACTTCTTGTAGGCGCCGTACTGCTTGGCGGTCCGGTTCGCCATGGCCTTCAGGTCGAGACCGTGGCCGCGATCGCCTGGATCGGCGAGGGGGACGTCCTTGAACGTCTCGAGCAGGAACTCGACGGCCTCGAACCCATTCCCGCCGTGGGCCCGGCCCGTGTGGGAGAGACAGCCGACGTAGGCCATGGAAATGTCGTTCCGCGCGCTGACGGAGCCCTTGGCACCCTTGGCCGAGATCGTTCCCGGACCGTTCGTTAGGGTCAGGCCGATCAGCGTCCGGAACTCCATCAGCTCCGAGTCAGCCGGATTCCGGCCGAAGAGGACCTTGAACGCGTTCTCGGTGAAGCTCGCATTGATGTTGGCGATCCGCTTGTCGATCAGGTGCTTCCAGTGCTTGTTGCCCCGGCGGTCGATGACCGAGTAGGCGACGATGCGCGACAGGATGTAGAAATACGTGACCGCGTCTTCCACGACGTGCCGGCTGATCCTCTTCTCGAGCATGGGTTTCCACAGGATGCAGACGGCGATCGTCGCCAGGAGGAACTCATAGGTGTCGCGGATCTCCTTTCCGCTCTTTTCGGCGAGCTGGATGATGTGCTGGCAGACCGAGAGGGCCAGGCATCGCTTCTCGCTCTTCTTGATCTCGGAGAGGAGCAGGTTGGAAACGTCGGACTTCCGGGATTCCTCGGAGGTCAACAGATGCTCGATGACGTACTCGTCCATTCCGGCCGGGTACTCGCGCGTCTTCTCGTCGACACCGAACTCGCGGATGAGGTCGATGATGAACCGGGCCTGACGCCGGGACTTCTCCAGGAGGTCCTTGTTGCCGACCAGGGCGATCTGCGAGGCGATGTACGCGTTCGGCGTACAGCCGTTCGCCTTCCCGATGTCGATCAGGTCGAGGCGGCTCTCGTCGATCTTCATGAAGAGGTTGAGGATCAGGTTGACCGTCGGGATGTCGGCCTTCTCGGGCATCACCTTCGCCAGGGAGAAGAAGATGTTCTCCTCCATGGTGTAGTTGCACAGGTCGAGGATGGTCCGGCCGTGCAGCTCGGCGACCTGGGTCTTCGGGTTCATCCGGGACGCCCCGGACTTGTCGCTCATGTTCTGGCGCAGGTAGTGGGCTCCCACCTGCTTGTTGATCTCGGTGATCTGCTTGTCGTAGGGGGCAAGCGCCTTGACGACCGGAACGGCCACGCTCGGCGGCGGCGTCACGAAGTTGTCCGAGAGCCAGAGCTTGAGGGAGAGGTCGCCCCTCGCCTCGAAGTCGGGGCTCTCGTCGATCTTCTCGAAGACGGCCTTGACGGCATCCGGGATGTACTGGATCGATGGAACCCTCACTCCGCGCTTGGAGACGAGGCGCTTCTTCGGGTCGAAGACCGGCACGCCGAAGTAGTCGTCGAACCAGCGTTCCTTCGCTTCCGCGTCGTCGCCCGAGCCCGCGAGCGCACCCGCGTGGCCGCACGAGCGGGTGATGTCCTTCTTCCAGCGCCCCGTCACGCAGCAGATGATGGGCTTCGTGAAGCCGAACCGGCGTTCCTGGATGCAATCGAGGGCGAGCCGCTCGTAGTACCCGCCAGGCTCGACATAGAGAACGACGGCCTTCGTCCGCGGATCGTTCTGGGCCGCGTAGAGGAACTCGGGCAGCGCGAAATGGATGTAGAGGTCCTTGCCCGAGCTGACGGCCGTGGAGACCCCGAAGCCCGCGATGCGCAGGTACTCGGCCATCGTGGTCGTGAAGTTCCCGGAGTTGGAGTGGATCGCGATCGAGCCCTTGCGAAGGGTCTCCTCGGGCCTGTCCCCACCGAGACTCCCGCCGACCCGGACGTGATCCCAGACGTTCGCGACGCCGAGGCAGTTCGCTCCGATGACGTCCACGCCGGCTTCCTGGCACATGGCCCGGACGTTTCTCGAGTCGTGAGCCGGGACCTTCTCGGTGACGATCACGATCCGCTTGAGGGCCTCGTTGTAGTTGAGGAGCTCCGCCACGGCCTGCGAGACGCCGAGGGGCGGGAGGTAGACGACGCCCATGTCGAACTGGTGACCGTGGTCGAGCACCTCGCGAATGCTGCGGTAAACCGGGATGTCGCCGATGGCGGTCTCGAGAACGCCCCGGCGTCCGTACTGGACGCCCGCGACGACGTTGCCGCCGCTGTACTCGTGGGAGACCGGAGTGACCTTTCGGCTCTCGCCTCCCAGGATGTTGATGACGCAGGCCCTGGATTCCTTGGTGACGAGTTCTTCCAGCGAGTGGATGCCGACGAAGTAGGGAAACGGACGTGTCTTCTGCGATCTCATCGCCTCACCTCGCCGCCGCCGTTTCGGCTTCTCGCTGGGAGCGGTAGGCGGCCGCCCCCTCCGCGCCCCACCACTCGTCGATCTTCTTGGCGTACTCCAGAACCAAGATCATCGAGGTGTCGTGGCCGAACATCTTGTACGGGAGCCTGAGGGTGTCGAGGATGTCCTTGGCGTAGAACATCCCCTTGACGAGATTCGGTCCCCCGCGGCCGATGACGACGTACAGGGGTTTCCAGCCCGCCTTCTGGACGTGGTCCCTCAGGGCGTCGAAGACCCCCTTGAAGGTCACGTAGATATCGGTGTTGTTGGCCTTGCCGCCGATGATCAGGAGCACGTTGGCCTTCTCGTACCAGTGTTCGAAGACGATCCGGCCGATGTCGTACATCTTGTCGTAGGGAGGGTTGCCGCCGAAGTCGGAGGAGAAGATGGCGGAGCTCCCGAGCGTCTCCGTCGCAGCGCTGTTGGCTCCGCCGCCGAACATGAAGGGGATGATGGTTCCCTTCGGGTTCAGCTCGAGGACGTCGCTCTGGCCTTGATAGGTCCGGAGCTTGTTGATGTCGGCCTCGAACGGAGAGATCTCGGACTGGAAGATGGTGGGGGGAAGGTCGATCCGCTTCCAGCCCGGATTGTCCTGGTCGAAGGCAGCCTTCAGATCGCACGCGATCGGCGTCAGCTTGTTGCCGTCGCGGACCATCCGGATCGGGTTGATCTCGATCGTCGTCAGGCCGTAATCGTCGTAGAGGTCCCACAGCTTCGGGAGGTGCTGGACGAGGGGCGAGATGAACTCCTCCGGACAGCCCGTGTCCGTGAGGGCGTTGGTGATCTCGAAGGAGTTGATCCCGATGAAGGGGTCGATCTCGACGATGGCCTTTTTCCCCGCGGGCAGCGCCTCGATGTCGACACCTCCCCACGGGGTGATGGTGAAGACGGGGCAGCGGTGGAGGGTCGAGGTGGTGATCGAAAAGTAGACCTCGATCTCGGAGGGGATGAAGGCCTCGAAGGTGACGCCGTTGGCCATCACGGTCTTCGACCCGTACTTGTGCGTGGCGAAGTAGAGGTCTTTCTTGGCTTGCAGCGCGTCGAAGAGGTTGTCGACGACGCGGATCAGGCCAGCCTTGCCCTTCTTGCCGACGCCGCCCGAGAAGACGGGCTTGACGACGGCCTTGCCGTACTTGTCGAGAAACCGCTGGATCTCGTCGTTCGTCGCGGAGCCCGTAAGGAAGTCCGCGACGGGGAATTCAACCAGGGACAGGAGCTTTGCTCCGTACCGGAGCCCGGTCAATTGCATGATTTGCCTCGTTGGTGTTGAGGGATTGGGCGGTGGGAGGGACGGGGTGCGTAGATCACACCAAGCCCTATTCTGGCCTTACCCCGGCTCCGGGTCCAGGGATCAAGAGACTCCCCCGCGGAAACGAAAGTTCTGCTGAAATCCCTCACATCAGTGATTCACATCAATATTTGAACGACCCAGTACGCCGAAGGTTCGTATAGGATAAAATTAGAAGTTTCACTCTTGGAGGAAGCACAAATGACTTCGCCCTTTGGGCTGCTGGTTCGAGTCGCCTTTTCGGCCGCTCTGTCGCTCGTCCTTTCAGGGCCCCCAGCCTGGGGCCGCACGCACTCCGCGGAGATGCCGGTCGCGCCCGAACCTCGCGGCAGCGCCCCTCGGGAGAACCCACCCGCCATGAAGGAACGGACCCCGAGGCCGAACGCCATCCTCACGGTGACGAACCTGGCCGATTCCGGGGCTGGCTCTTTGCGGCAAGCGATCGCGGACGCCCTTCCTAATGACACGATCACGTTCTCGGTCACGGGAGTGATCGAACTCAACAGCTCGCTGACCGTGAACAAGGCCCTCACGATCTCCGGACCCGGACCGTCGAACCTCACGATTCGAAGAAACATCGCGGCGGGGACTCCGGCATTCAGCGTCTTCGAGATCGTGACGGCGAGCCTCGTGCGAATCTGGGATGTCACGATCGCAAACGGCTCGAGTGACTGGGGCGGCGGCATCGACATGGTCAACGTCCCGAATCAGGTCATGGAAGTCGAGCGCTGTCACTTCACGGGCAACCAGGCCACCTTGGGGGGCGGAGCGATCAGCAGCTCTTTCGGAACGCTGACCGTGAGGGACTCCACATTCAGCGGGAACAGCGTTGCTCCAAGCACTGGAGCGGGGGCCATTCTCGCCCAGGACGGGTCGTTGACCGTCATCAACTCCACCTTCACCGGAAACTGGCCGATCGCGATCTCGTCCGCGGCCTACACGGCCGGGTACGCCGCATCGGCGACGATTACGAACTCGACGTTCGCGCGAAACGGACCTCAAGTCGGATGGGGGGCGATCGCGGTCACGCGGGGCGGAGCATCCGCCGCACCGCCGGACTTCCGCATGAGGAACACGCTGATCGCGGACCACCCCGTCAGGAACTTCTCGGTTGCGGGTGTCGGCGCGGCGGTGACTTCCGACGGGCACAACCTCGACACGGACGGCACCAGCGGACTCGTCAACGGCGTCAACGGGGACATCGCCGGCACGCTCGCGAACAAGCTCAACGCCCGGGTCGGCAACCTCCAGAACCTCGGCGGGCCTGTCCCCACGATGCCGCTGAAGTTCGGGAGCCCCGCACTCGACGCCGGCGATGACACGGTGACCGGCGCCCCGCTGAACCTCACTCTGGACGCCCGTGGCCTGGCGAGGAATTCCGACGGCACGGGCGACGGCGTCGCTCACGTCGATATCGGCGCGCTCGAGTCCCAGCCGTGCGTCGTCACCACCACGGCGGACTCCGGCGCCGGATCTCTCCGTCAGTGCATCCTCGACAACGAGGCCTGGGGCGGCGGCCTCGTTCGGTTCAACATCGCCGGCGCCGGCCTGCAGACGATCACCCCTCTTTCGTCCATGCCGGCGATAACCCGCCCGCTGACGGTCGATGGTTACACGCAGCCCGGTTCGAGCCCGAACACGCTTGCCGTCGGGAACAACGCGGTCTTCGGCATCCAGATCAGCGGCGCCTCCTTCCCGAATGCCTCCGTGTTTGCCCTCAATGGAAGCGATTCGACCGTCCGCGGGTTCGTCATCAACGGATTCACCGGTGGCCAAGGCTCTTCGATGGGTGGCACCGCTTCCACGGACAACTGGGTCCAGGGGAACTTTTTCGGAACCAATGCCGCCGGGACCGCGGCTGTCGCAAACCTTCGAGGGACGTACGTCGCTTTCGGCGCTAAGCGCAACATCGTCGGCACCGACTCCGACGGGGTCAATGACTACGGGGAGCGGAACCTCCTGTCGGGAAACATCAACGAGGGGATCTTTCTGCAGAATGCCGGCACGGATTCCAACATCGTGGCTGGTAACTACATCGGGACCAACGCCCAGGGCACAGCAGCGATCCCGAACACCTTCGCCGGCGTCAATATCCTCA
This sequence comes from Thermoanaerobaculia bacterium, assembly GCA_022071945.1. Taxonomy (GTDB): domain Bacteria; phylum Acidobacteriota; class Thermoanaerobaculia; order UBA5066; family UBA5066; genus JAJVIN01. The sequence continues at coordinate 45,124 of JAJVIN010000011.1, forward strand.
CGAACGCCACGAACAACACCATCGGCGGCACGACTGCGGCGGCCCGGAACGTCATCTCCGGAAACAGCACCACCGCAGGTGTGGTCCTGCAGACGGCCGGAAGCACCGGGAACCGCATCATCGGGAACTACATCGGGGTCAACGCAGCCGGCACGGGGCCCCTCCCGAACCGCTGGGGCTTCTATAGCTTCTACGGACCGCAGATCACCGTCGGCGGACCCTCCGCCCCGGAGAGCAATCTCATCGCGTTCAACACGGAACAGGGCGTGCTGCTTCAGGGCAGCGTCTCCAACACCGTTCGGCGAAACTCCATTCACTCCAACGGGACTCTCGGGATCGAGCTGACCGCCGGAGCCAATGGCGGCATCACCCCTCCCGCCCTGACGTCCATCGCCTCGAGCACCATCGCGGGCAACCTCGCTGGAGTGAACGGCGAGACCTATCGGGTCGAGTTCTTCGCGAACACCGCATGTGATCCGACCCGCAGGGGCGAGGGCGAGGTCTACCTCGGCAGCGTGAACGCGGTCCCGGCCTCCGGGACGGCCACATTCTCCTTCCCCTACACCCCCGATGTCGCCCGGCCGTACATCACGGCCACCTCCACTCGCGTGAGCACCGGTGACACATCCGCGTTCTCGGGCTGCATCCCCTACGCGACGTCGACGGGCGTGACGTCGTCGCTGAACCCGTCCACCTACGGCGGGATGGTCACGTTCACGGCCACGGTCACGAACCTCCTCGCCGGTGGTCCGGTGCCCTCGGGAAGCGTCCAGTTCGTCATCGACGGCAATCCCGTGGCGACGGTGCCGACCGCCGGAGGCGTTGCCGCGACGTCCCTGAATACCCTCATCCCCGGAAACCACACGGTCGTCGCGAACTTCACGAGCGCGTCGGATTTCGCCGCCAGCTCCGGCAGCCTCGCCGGCGGCCAGAACGTCAACACCGCGCCTCTCACCATCACGGCCAACAACGCCAGCCGGCCCTTCGGCTCGGCCAATCCGCCCTTCTCGGCGGTCTTCACCGGTCTCGTCCTGTCCGACATCGAGTCAGAGGTCAGCGGGGCCGGGTTCAACATCACGACACCCGCAACACCCGCGAGCCCGGTCGGCCCCTATCCCATCATTCCCGCCGGCGCGAACGGACCGAAGGCCCCTTACTACACCATCACCTATCAAAACGGCACGCTTCTGGTCGGCCAGGGCCAGAGCACCACGACCCTCGTCGTCTCGCCGTCTCCTTCCTGTTACGGGCAGCCCGTGACCCTCACCGCGACCGTCACCCCCGTCGCGCCGTCCGTTCTCACCCCCACCGGCAGCGTCCAGTTCTACGTGAACGGCGTTCCCCAACTGACGGGAACGCTCTTCAATGGGGTCGCCACGGCGAACGCCTACGGGCTGAACCTCGGCACCACCAACTTCTCCGCCCAGTACATCGAGTCACCGGCGTACACGACCAGCACGTCCGCCGTGGTGGCGCACCTCGTGAAACCGACGCCCGAGACCACGATCACCGCGCCCTCGGCCATCTGCGCGAGCTCGGCCGGGAGCGCCGCCGTGCCTCTAAATCCCGCGGCCACCTACTCCTGGACGATCTCCGGCGGGACCTTCACCTCATCGACGACGGGCAGCAGCGTCGCCTTCACGGCCGGCGCGTCGGGCACCGTCACCCTCTGGGTGACAGCCGTCCTCGACGGATGCCCCTCCAGCTCCTCGAAGACGATCACGATCCAGCAGCTACCGGCCACGCCCGTGGCCAGCTTGCCCGCCAACGGGGCCACCGGGTACACCCTCGGGTTCGTCGCCTTCACGAGTGCCGGGGACGCCGAGCACGACGTCTACTTCGACACGGTGAACCCGCCGCAGAAGCTCCTCGTGACCGGTCTGACCGACAACTTCGAGGTCCCGATCCCGGTCTGGTTCTCGAATACCACCTACTACTGGAAGGTCGTCGCGAGAAACGCCTGCGGCTCGTCGGCCGTCTCGCCCGTCTACACCTTCACGACCGGCACGTGCCCGTGGAGCGGATCTGCTCCGGCGCTCGTCTCACCGGTCGACGCGGTCAGCGGACTCCCCCGCGGCGTCGAGCTGAAGTGGAACCTCGTTCCCGGGGCCGCTCACTACGACATCCTGATCGGCACCTCGCCGGCGAATCTGCTCCGGTACGCCTCGATGGGAACCCCCAAGACGAGCCTCGTCGTCGACCTCGCCCCGGGCAAGAGCTACTACTGGCGCGTCGATGCCTTCCCGGGCTGCAGCACGTCCGCGGCCGTCTCCTCCTCGACCTGGTCGTTCTCGACCGCGGGCGGCGCCATGAGCCTGGGTTCGGTCACTCCGGCCTTCCTCAACCGCTGGGAAAGCGGCGAGGTCATTCTCTCGGGCGCGGGCTTCCTCGCGACCGATTCCCTCTTCATCACAATGGATGACGAGAACGCGGGTTCGATCGTCGCGCCTCCGTTCACGAACTCCTTCTCCAACGCCACGCAGCTCGCGGGCACGCTGACACCTTCCAGTTCGGCACCGGCGGGCCGGTACGACACGGGTGTCGTCGAAGGCCAGATCGAGGAAGGACGGCTCCTGCAATCCCTGGCGCTGCGCGCCTTCACGGACGTCACCGAGGCCGACTGGTACTTCGAGTCCTCGGCGCGAATCACCGAGGCCGGGATCATGGAAGGCGATGCCGACCCCGTGACACCGAATCCCCAGTTCTCTCCCAACTCCCTCGTGACCCGAGCGATGATGGCTCAGTACCTGGCCGCCGCCTATCAGTGGTGGAGGACGCGCTCGACTTCGCTGCCGGCCGCAACGTGCACCCCGTCGGGTGCCGGTTCGACGACATTCCCCGACGTTCCCTGCTCGCACCCGCAGTGGCTCTCCATCCACTGGCTCAAGCAGTGGGGCGTCACCTCGGGCTCTCCGTGCGCTCTGGGCACGTGCTACCTCCCCGGCAACACCGTGAATCGCGGGGAGATGGTGACCTTCCTCGAGCGTCTGAAGCAGAGCGCTCTGCTGCCCACTCTCCTCGCGACGGTGGGGACCACCGATCCCGGCTGCAGCCAGCCCCTCAACGCCTGTTCCGGCTGGACGGACGCGTCCCTTCAGGCCGACGCCTGGCCGAGGCGCGAGGTCAATGTCGCCTTCGCCGATCGCCTGACGAAGGGGTGCGCGGGCACGCCCGGTAGCGGCCTGACCTTCTGCACCCTCGACCCGGTCACCCGAGCCCAGATCGGCGAGTTCCTCGCCCGGATCCTGGGCCTCGTCCCGATGCCCTGATCCTCAGAGAAGAACGGTGAGGGGTCCAGAGGGCCTCTCACCGGGCTGTCCTCACCCTCCCCGGCGGAAAACCGGGGAGGGTTTTGTTTTTTGGGAAGGGAGCGGACCAGGGGGGGTCGCCGGGCTAGAAACCGCGGAGGGTCTCCACGACCGCCTCGATGTCGTAGTCCGGTGTCGAGGCCCCGGCGGAGACACCGACCTTCTTCATCCCGGCGAACTGCTCCGCGGTCAGCTCGGCGGCCGTGCCCACGAGAAAGGTGCGTTTGAACTCCCCGGCGATGAGGGCGAGCTCCTTCGTGTTCTTGCTGAACCGGCCGCCGATCACGACGATGGCGTCGATGGCGGGATCCACGCAGAGCTCGCGAAGGGCATCCTGGTTTTCCTTCGTCGCATAGCAGATCGTGTCGGCGATCTGAGCCTCGGGAACACGGCCGCGAATCTCCGCCACGTGCTCGGAGAAGTGCTCGGCGTTGATCGTCGTCTGGAAGATGATCTTGACCTTCGGGTGGGATTCCCAGTCGAATTCCTTCACCTCGGCGAGCTCGTAGAAGATCCGGTACCGGGACGGGTCGAGGTCGTGGGTGTAGCCGATCACCTCGCGGTGGTTCTGTTGGCCGAGGATGGCGATGAAGGCTCCGGCCGAGAGAGATCGGGAGATCTCCTTGTGGATGTCCGTCACGAACTTGCAGGTCGTGTCGATCGTCGCGAGTCCGAGGCTTTTCGCCTCGTCTCGCACGGATGGGGCGACCCCGTGGGCGGAAAAGACGATGCGTCCGTCGTGCTTCCGGGCCTCCTCGAGCTCGTGGACGGTCGGGAAGCCCATGCGGGCCATCTCGGCCTCCACGGATTCGTTGTGGACGACCTGGCCCAGGATCGCGCCCGAGAGGCCCTTGGCGGCCGCCTGCCTGACGAGCTTGTCGGCCACCCGGACCCCGGCGCAGAACCCGAACTTCTGGGCGAGTACGACTTCCATGCCTGCCTCCCTGGTCAGTCCGCCGCTGACGTTCCCGACAGATCTACGAGCTCGATGGGAGCCGGGATCGCCCGGACGATCTTGTCTCTCTTGACGAGGTCGAATCCCTTGCCCGCCCGGGAGACGATGGCGAATCGCCGGGTCACGTTGATCCGGGTGCCCTTCGAAGTCTCGACAGGCAGGGAATCATCCCGGACCCCCTCCCTGAGGATGCCCGAGGCCACGACGCGGTCCCCTTCCGCCAGCTTGAGCCCGATCACTCCCCGTCCCGGGCTGGCGAGCACCGGGACCTCGTCGACGGGAAAGAGGATGGTCTTCCCCTGCTCGGAGACGATGACGGCCGTGTCGCCCTCCTTCACGAGACTGGCATGGACGATCTCGTCCCCCTCCATCGTCTTGCCATAGCGCCGGCCGTTGCGGGTGGTGAGCTCCCTGAAAGCTTCCACCGGAAGCCGGGTGACGAATCCCTGCCGCGACAGCGTGAAGAGGAGGCGCCCCTCGAGGGACGTCACCCTGGGATCGAACGAGCAGGCCTGGATGACCTTCTCGCCGTCGCCAAACTTGAAGGTCTTCTGAACGGGTTCCCCATAGCCCGTCGAGGCGGGGATGTCGTTGATGCGGCAGACGTAGGCGGAGCCGTAGTTCGTGAAAAAGGCCACGAGCTCCCGGGTCGACCCTTGCAGGGCGGCCTGGACCTCGTCCCCCTCGCGGAGACGGGTTTGCTTCGGATCCTTCAGCTCTCGCTGGCGTTTCAGCCACCCGTCGGCCGTCAGGATCACGACGCTGTCCTCGTGCTGGATGAAGGCCTCCTCGTTGTACTCCGGCTCGCCGGCCGCCATCGTGATCCGCGTCTTGCGCTTCTCCTGGGCGAAGAGCGCGCGGACCTCGACGAGCTCGCGCTGCACGACACCCCACAGTTTCTGGGGCGAGGCCAGGATCGCCTCGATCTTCCTGGCCTCGAGCCGCTTTGCGAGGAGCTCTTCCTGGATGGCCTTGATCTCGAGCCGGGCGATCTTGTAGAGCTTCGTCTCGAGGATCGCGTCGGCTTGCTCGGCATCCAGATCGAAGCGCTTCATCAGCTTCGCCGCGGCGTCGGCCTTGCCCTCGGAGTGCCGGATGATGCGGATGGCCTCGTCTAAGCCGTCGAAGATCTTCTCGAAGCCCTCGAGGAGGTGGATCCTGCGTTTCAGTTCGAGGAGGTCGAACTCGAATCGGCGGCGAACGGTCTCCAGTCTGAAATCCAGGAAGTGGCGGAGGATCGCCGCGACGGAAAGCCGGGCCGGTTCGGTGAGGGCCTGCCCCTCCGGAACCGTGGTCTCGCCGTCCGGACTCGCCGCCGATCCGCCCGCGGGGGCCGCGGAGGGAACGAGGCAGGTCAGGTTGACGGGAACCGTCACCTGCAACGGAGTGTGCTTGTAAAGATACGACATGACGAGCCCCGGGTCCGCGTCTCTCTTGATCTCGAGCACGATCCTCACGTCCCCGGTCGACTCATCCCGAACGTCGAGAAGCGGCGGGAGCTTCCGCTCGATGATCACCTCGGCGATCTTCTCGACGAGAGTCGCCTTGGGCGTCGCGTAGGGCACGGAAGTGATCACGATGGCCTTCGCCCCCCGGCCCTTCTCCTCGATCGTGTACTCGGCCCTCAGCTTGAGGGTTCCCTGGCCCGACTCGTAGATTTCCCTGAGCTCCTTCTTCGAGGTGACGAGGGCTCCCCCCGTCGGGAAGTCGGGTCCCCGGATGGTGCGGAGGGGGTCACCGTCCGGCTCATCCACCAGGGCGATGGCGGCGTCGAGGACCTCCAGGGGATTGTGGGGCGGGATGGAGGTGGCCATTCCGACCGCGATCCCCGAGGCACCATTGATGAGGAGATTCGGGAAACGGGCGGACAGGACCACGGGCTCGAAGAGCACGCCATCGAAATTCGGGCGCCAGTCCACGGTCCTTCGCTTGATCTCGGAGAGGAGTTCGACCGCCGAGGTCCGGAGCCGGGCCTCGGTGTACCGGTAGGCGGCGGGCGCGTCTCCGTCGAGCGAACCGAAGTTCCCGTGTCCCTCCACGAGCGGAAGGCGGAGGGTGAACGGCTGCGCCATCCGAACGAGGGCGTCGTAGATGGCGGTGTCGCCGTGCGGGTGGTACTTGCCGATCACGTCCCCCACGACGGTCGCCGACTTCTTGAACTTGGCGTCCGGCATCAGGTGGAGGTTTTGATACATGGAGAAGAGGATGCGCCGCTGGACGGGCTTGAGCCCGTCCCTCACGTCCGGCAGAGCGCGGGAGGTGATGACGGAGAGCGCGTAGTTGAGATAGCGGCGCCGGGTTTCCTCGGGCAGCGCGATCTCGGCATCGAACGGCAGGGTGCCCTGCCCGTCAGGGGGTTTTCGCGACACGGGACCTCATCCAGTTGGTGATTCGGAAAGGCCCCTCGCCGCACGAGCGGCGGGGGGAGCCCCGAGAATACAAAAGCCTGCGCCCGGATGTCCGGACGCAGGCGAACCGAAAGGCCGTCAGACCAATGGAGAAAGAGCTCTACTTCTTCCTGTTCTCTTTTTTCGGGGCGTTCAGTGCGGCGAGCAGCGAGGCCCCGAAGCTGGAAATGCGCGGACCATCGACCCTCTCGCGCCGCTGGCTGTCCTCGCGGTACTTCCGGATCTCGGCCTTGTCCGCCTCGTCCTTGGCGCCGGAGACAGACAGCGAGATGCGCCGCCGGGCGACATCGAGACCGATGACCTTGACCTCGACCTTCTGGCCCGGCGCGAAGGCCTTCGAGGCGGGCGTGCCATGGGGAAGGCCCGTCTCGGAATTGGGGACGAGACCCGTCAGGCCCGATTCGAGGCGGACGAATACGCCGAAGGACGCAACGTTGTCGACTTCGCCCTGAAGGACCTTGTCCTCGGGAAGCCTCTCCTGGATACCATCCCACGGATCGCTGTCCGGAACCTCACGGAGAGTCAAGGAGAGCCGCTTGGCGGTCGGGTCGATCTCACGGATCCAGCCGGTCACCGCCTGTCCCGGAGCGAACTGCTCGTCCTTGACGGTCGATCCAGGCGGCAGCTGGGAGACGTGCAGAAGCCCATCGATACCAGGCTCGAGCTCCACGAAGATGCCGAAGTCCGCATGCCGGGCGATCTTGCCCGTGAACGGAGAACCGGGAGCCAGGCGGGAGGTGATCCCCTCCCATGGGTCCTTCTCGAAGTCCTTCATCGACAGGGAAATCCGCTTCCCGTCGTTCTCGACCTTGATGACCTTGACCTGGACTTCCTGGCCGACGGTGAGGGCGTCCTTGGCGTGGGCGACCCGGCGCCGGGAGATTTCGGTCACGTGAACGAGCCCGTCCACACCGCCGAGGTCCACGAAGGCTCCAAAGTCCGTGATCGACCGGACCTTTCCCGTCAGGACGGCATCGGGAACGATCTTCTCCCTCACCTTCGCGAGCTGCTGCTCCTGGACATCCTTCAAGAGGGCGGCCCGGGAAACGACGACCCGCTTGCCGTCCTCCGAGTACTCGATGACGCGAAAGTCGAAGGACTTGCCGACGAACTCCTGAAGCGAGGCCTCGTCATGACGGCCCAGATCGATCTGCGAGACGGGGCAGAAGGCCCGGGGCCCGCCCGAGCCGCCGATGGCGACCTCGAAGCCGCCCTTGTTCCGGGAGAGGACCTTTCCGAGGACCGGGATCTGGGCGGTGGCCGCGGCCCGAAGCTCGGCCTTCGCCCTCTTGGCAGCGGCCAGCTTGCGAGACAGGCGGATTTCCGGGCTCGCCTTGATCACCACCGCCTCGATCGCATCCCCGACCTTCTCACCCTCGAGCTCGTCGAGGGCCATCAGGGCTTCCGACTTGCCGCCTATGGAGACGAGGACGACGTCTGGGGTGATGCTCGCGATCGTCCCCGAGACCACGTCGCCTTCGTTCGGGCGCCTGTTGGCCGGAAGAGAAGCCGCAAGGGCGGCTTCGAAAGCATTACGATCCGCCGATTCGGTGGAATCGACGAGAGTAGAGACGGCAGCGTTTTGTGACACGGGACTTATCTCCTGGCCAGTGTTTCCCTTTTCTCTCTGGGTGCCGGCCATAAAAGTGGATTCCCCCCCGGAGGGCGGGGAGAGCCGGGATCTTAGCGCGGATTGGCGTTCCGTGGTCGGCCCGGCGAAAAAAACCCTTCACCGGCGGCAACCGGGACTCCCGAAGCCGGACGGAGCGGAACGGCCGGAACGGGAGGCATGCTCTCGTCCGGCGTCCTTGTAGGCAGGTCTTTCTGGCCGGTCCATCCGGCCTGGCACGGAACAGCGGATACCGAGATCTTACACCCTGGGGAATCCCGTCCGCAGACGGTGCCCGGCAACCCCCGGCCAGAGGAATCCCGATTCCGCCGGACGGATCGATCGCGTAAACGCCGGCCGTTCCGCAAGTTCCGGCCCCGGGAGAAATCCATCGTTCCGTGCAAATCCTCCGGAGCCTTCTTGTCGTACTATCCGAATTGAGTCTCAGGACCGTTTACGCGCACCCGGGACTCGAAGGAGGGGACTTTTCGTGCTCGAAACCGCTGTTGCCCCATCGCGATCCCAGGACCTTCTCGCCCTTCTCGGTCCCAGCCGGGAAGACCTGAAGACCTGGTACGCGTTAATGCACCTCGCACGCATCCTGGACGACAAGGCCCCGAACTACCTCAAGCAGGGCCTTGGCTGGTCCTATCACGCGCCCTGTGCGGGACACGACGGAATCCAGATCGCCCTGGGGACCACGTTCCGCCCGGGCCGCGACTACCTCTTCCCCTACTACCGTGACATGGCGACCTGTCTGGCGGCGGGTCTGACACCCGAGGAGATCCTGCTGAACGGAATGTCGAAGAAGACCGATCCGGCCTCGGCGGGGCGCCACATGTCGAACCACTTCGCCAAGCCCGAGATCTACATCCAGAACGTCTCCTCGTGCGTGTCGAACCACGCGCAGCACGCGGCAGGGCTGGGACATGCGATCCGCAGCTACACGGGCACCAGCCTGGTGTTCTGCTCGATGGGGGAATCCTCCACATCCGAGGGCTACTTCTACGAGGCCGTCAACGGTGTCTCGAGAGAGAAGCTCCCCGTCATCTTCGTCATCCAGGACAACGGGTACGGGATCTCGGTCCCCAAGCACGAGCAGACGGCGAACCCTTTCCCATCCGACAACTTCTCGGGATTCCCGAACCTGAGGATCATCCACTGCGACGGCACGGACGTCCTCGACTCGATGCGGGCCATGCGGGAAGCCGTGGGGTTCGTGAGGACGGGCGCGGGCGGGGTGATCGTCCACGCGGAGTGCGTTCGCATCCACTCCCACTCGAACTCCGACAAGCACGAGCTCTACCGCTCCCCCGAAGAGCTCGCGGCCGCCCGCGCTCGCGACCCGCTTCCCAGGCTCCGCGCCGTGCTCCTCGAGGCCGGGTTCTCCGAGGGTGACCTCCGGGCGCTCGAGGAAGAGAACTGGAGGCGCTACGACGAGGCCGCCGACCGGGCCCGGCGCGCGCCCGATCCCGAGCCGGAATCGATCCACGACTTCGTCATCGCCGAGCCCTGGGTCCCGGCGGGTGACGGACTGGCGCTGGTCGAGAAGACGTCCGCCGTCAACGCCGACGGCTCGAAGAACCACGAGATGTCCCTCCTGGCCGCCATCAACACCACGATGAAGGAACTCTTCCGCGAGAACGCCGACACGTTCATCTGGGGCCAGGACGTGGCCAACAAGGAGAAGGGCGGGATCTTCAACGTCACGAAGGGGATGCAGCAGGAGTTCGGCCGGCACCGGGTCTTCAACGCCCCGATCGCGGAGAACTACATCGTGGGCACCGCCGACGGTTTCGCCCGGTACTGCGATGGAGTCAGGATCATCATCGAGGGCGCCGAGTTCGCCGACTACTTCTGGCCGGCCGCGGACCAGATGGTGGAGATCTCTCACGAGTACTGGAGAACGGCCGGGAAGTACTCGCCGAACATCACGATCCGGATCGCCTCCGGCGGCTACATCGGCGGCGGCCTCTACCACTCCCAGAACATCGAGGGCTGGCTCACGACGCTGCCGGGGATCCGGGTGGTCGTTCCCGCCTTCGCGGACGACGCGGCCGGACTCCTCCGGACGGCCGTCCGCTCGCGCGGCTGCACCGTCTACCTCGAGCCCAAGTTCCTCTACAACAACCCGATGGCCAAGACGAACGTGCCGCACGACTTTGCGGTTCCCTTCGGCAAGGCTCGCCGCCGCCGGTCCGGAACGGACCTGACGATCGTGGCCTATGGGACCCCGGTCCACTTCGCCCTGGAGGCCGCCCAGACCCTGGCGGCCGAGGGGAAGGAAGTCGAAGTGCTCGATCTGCGGTCTTTGATGCCCCTCGACTTCGAGGCCATCGCCGCCTCGGTGAAGAAGACGTCGCGCGTCCTGATCGCACACGAGGACAAGGTGCATGGCGGCTTCGGGGGCGAGATCGCCGCGCGAATCAGCAACGAACTCTTCGCTCACCTCGACGCCCCGATCGAGCGCGTCGGCTCGACGTTCACCCCTGTCGGGTTCAACAGGATCCTCGAGCGCGCGGTCCTGCCGAGCACCGAGAAGGTTCTCGCCGCCGCGAGAAAGGTCCTGGCCTACTAGCGGGGGTTTACCGCGCTCTCGGCGAGCTCCCGCCTGGGGGTCAGGCTCCTGGGGGTCAGGCTCCATCTGCTTGTCGAACGGAATGAAAGAGCCGGGGGTTGAAACCCCCGGCTAGATTCCTTCGGTCGCTGACGCGACGCACCGGGCTGGGATGTCCTCGCCGCGATGCGTTCCGGTTTTCTACCGGGCCGCGTTCGCGTTCATCTCCGCGTTGCGAGAGCTGTCCGACGTCTGGGCCGGATCGCGCATGCTGCTGGTGTGGCACCAGCCTTCCTTGTGCCCGCGGTTGTTGGCCCCCGGGAGCTGGCCCTTGGCCTTCTCGACGACGCCGTCCTCGGGGTCGCTCAGGAAGGGCTCGGTGGCGACCTGGCAATAGTCCCAGCGCCACCAGACCTCCGTCTCCGACGTCGTGAAGTAGTGGACCTTCGCGCGGGCCCAGCTCGGAATGCTCGCGAGCCAGGCTGCCGCGCCCGAATAGGTCAGGTCGTAGTTCGATCCGCAGCCGGCCCCGAAGATTTGGCCGAGGATGGCGAGGTTGCCGGCAAGGGCAGTTCCCTGGTAGGGGGTTCCGACGGACTGGATCAGCCGGTTGCCGGTCGCGCTATCGAGGCCGCTCCAGTAATAGGAGTAGAGATGAAGCGAGGCGCAGCCGCCCTGGCTGTGCGCGACGATGCCGTAAGAGTTGAACTTCGTCGCGCCGAAATCGCGGATGCGGCGGGCGAAGTCGTCGTGCGTGCGGCTCGCGTTCGGGTCGAGGAACGAAGCGGCGCCCGTGAACTGCGAGCTGGGCCACGGATTGCTGCCAGAACAGTAGCCATGAACGAGGAGGAGACCTTTCGGAGCCACGGCGTTCGTGCGGAACTTCGGGGACGGGGCCGGGCCCATCAGCATGTCGTCCGTGATCTCGTCGACGCGCTCGTCGGCGCGGAGTGCGGGCGGAAGTCTGCGAACGGAAAGCGCGACGGATTCGGCGGTCGCGACGGGCACGTAGGTATTCGGATCGGTGATCCGGACGTTGCGCAGCTCGAACGGCCGGCGCGCACCCGCACGGCTGATCCAGCGGCCATCCAGAGCGACAGGCAGGGTCGTCCCCTCGACGACGCTCATGCCGCCGATCCAGGCCAGGGGAATCCTCTGCCCGTCCGGCCCCGTCCCCCAGACTTCGGCGTGAGCGAGAAGCTGCATTCCGGGAGAGACGCCCGAAACCGGCAGGGCAATCCTCAGCCGGGTGTCATCGGCGGGCGCGGCGGAGACGTTCTCCCCAAGAGTGGCTGAGAGGGCCACCACGGGAAAGACGTGCTCGCTCGTTCGGATGAACTCCTTGCCCTCGGGGGTGACGCCGCGAACGATCACCTGGGCGGTGTGCTCGCCCGGCACCGAAGCCACGAACCGGGCGCGATAGCGGCCCTGACCGGCGTCCTGGAGCTCCACCTCCTCGACAGCTCCATTCGGCAGCCGGATCGACGCGACGGCGGAATGGACGGCTCCGGAGACGGCTTCCTCCGGGGACCTGGCGGAGTCGAAAAGGGCCGTGACGAAGCCAATTTCGCTGCCCACCCTGAGGTCGTGGGTGTCCACGTACGAGTAGAGGCGGTAGGGCGAGCGGCTGGAAACGACGAGGAACCCCTCGGAGCCTCCGGCCCGCTTCCCTTCCGGGGCAGAGAGCTTCACGTTCCACACGCCGCTCTTGGCGCTGGCGAAGCTGAAGACCTCGGCGGGGTACGACGTCCCGTCGACGCCGGCCGCCGCTGTCTGCCGCCTGACGGCCTCCTCCGGAGCGCGCCTGAGGTCGTAGCTGATCTTGCCGGGCTGAGTGACCGAGAGTTGCCAGGCTGGGCTGTCGGGAGCGAACAGCAGGAGTTTCAGGTCGTCGGTGCTGTCGATCGGAACCCGAAGGCTCATCGGCTCGGCGCCCTCGGGCAGCTGGACGCGAATCATCGCGCTGCGAGATCTCACGCCGAGCTCCGCGGGCTCTGGGACCTTCATGGACGCCATCTCCTCGGGCGGCCCCGCGAGCTGCTTGAAGCCGGCGGGGAACTTCGAGTCGGTGGGGCCTCCGATACCCAGAGCCGCGAGGGCCGGTACCAAGAGGACTACAAGTGACAACGGGACAGACAGCCGTCGCAGGTTCATCGTCGGAACTCCTCCCAGTCCGTGGCGGGCCTCACAGCCCGCTCTTGTGCGTAAACGCTCATTTTAGAAGAAAGAGGAGCGTATGGAGAGGCCGGGACGAAAAAGGACAGCCGCCAACTAGATGGCCAGAGAAGGTTCGGCCCGGCGTTTCCGCCGGGCCGAACGAGTTTCAGGGTTCTGGGATCAGGGGATCAGTACATCCCGCCCATGCCGCCGGCGCCGCCGGGCATCGCGGGGGCCTTCTCCTTCTCCTTGACCTCGGAGACGAGGGCCTCGGTCGTGAGCATGAGGCCAGCGATGGAGGAGGCATTCTGCAGGGCGGACTTCGTCACCTTGGCGGGGTCGATGATGCCAGCGGCGAGCATGTCCTCGGTCGTCTCGGTCGCCGCGTTGAAGCCGACGCTGCCGCCGCGCTCCTTGAGGTCCTTGACGATGACGGAACCCTCGAGGCCCGCGTTGGCGATGATCTGGCGGGACGGCTCCTCCAGAGCGCGCTTGACGATGTTGATGCCGATCTGGACACCGCCGGTCTCCTTGAGGGTCTCGACGGCCTCGATGGCGCGGAGCAGAGCGACGCCGCCGCCGGGGACGATGCCGTCCTCGACCGCTGCCTTGGTCGCGTGCATCGCGTCCTCGACGCGGGCCTTCTTCTCCTTCATCTCGGTCTCGGTGGCCGCGCCGACCTTGATGACGGCGACGCCGCCGACGAGCTTGGCCAGGCGCTCCTGGAGCTTCTCGCGGTCGTAGTCGGAGGTCGTCTCCTCGATCTGGGCGCGGATCTGCTTGACGCGGCCCGCGATCGCCTCACGGCGCTTCTTGTCGTTGGTGTCGACGACGATCGTCGTGTTTTCCTTGTCGACGGTGATCTTCTTGGCCTCGCCGAGGTCTTCCCACTTGACGTTCTCGAGCTTGATGCCGAGGTCCTCGGAGATGAGCTTGCCGCCGGTCAGGATCGCGATGTCCTCGAGCATGGCCTTGCGGCGGTCGCCGAAGCCAGGGGCCTTGACGGCGCAGACGTGGAGGGTGCCGCGGAGCTTGTTGACGACGAGGGTGGCCAGGGCCTCACCCTCGACTTCCTCGGCGATGATGAGGAAGGGCTTGTTCTGCTTGGCAACCTGCTCGAGCACCGGGAGGAGGTCCTTCATCGAGGAGATCTTCTTCTCGAAGATGAGGATCCGGGCGCCGTCGAGGACGGCCTCCATCCGCTCGGCGTCGGTCACGAAGTACGGGGAGAGGTAGCCGCGGTCGAACTGCATGCCCTCGACCACTTCCAGCGTCGTCTCGAGGCCCTTCGCCTCTTCCACGGTGATGACGCCGTCCTTGCCGACCTTGTCCATCGCCTGGGCGATGATCCCGCCGATCTCCTCGTCACCGTTGGCGGAGATCGTGCCGACGAAGGCGATTTCCTTGGCGTCGACGGACTTCTTCAGCTTGTCGATCGACTCGACCGCCTTCTTGACGGCGAGGTCGATGCCGCGCTTGACTTCCATCGGGTTGTGGCCCGCGGTCACCATCTTGATCCCCTCGCGGTAGATCGCCTGGGCGAGAACCGTGGCGGTCGTCGTGCCGTCGCCGGCGACGTCGGAGGTCTTCGAGGCGACCTCGCGGACCATCTGGGCGCCCATGTTCTCGAGCGGGTCGGCCAGCTCGATCTCCTTGGCGACGGTGACGCCGTCCTTGGTGATCGTGGGGGAGCCGAACTTCTTCTCGATGACGACGTTGCGGCCCTTGGGGCCGAGGGTGACCTTCACCGCGTCCGCGAGCTTGTTCACGCCGCGCAGGATGTTCTGACGAGCGTCTTCACCGTAGGTGATGTTCTTGGCAGCCATTTCTTCTTACCTCTTCGGTATTTCTGTGTCTATTTCAAACAAAAGGCCGGAACGGACGTCCGGCTCTTACTTCTCGAGAATCGCGAGGACCTCGTCCTCACGGAGGATGAGGTAGTCCTCATCGTTGAACTTGATCTCGGTGCCCGCGTACTTGCCGATGAGGATGTGGTCACCCTTCTTGACGTCGAGGGGGATCCTCTTGCCGGAATCGTCGAACTTGCCCTCGCCGACGGCCTCGACCGTGGCTTCCATCGGCTTTTCCTTGGCCGTGTCAGGGATGATGATGCCGCCCCGGATCTGCTCCTTGGGCTCGACGCGCTTCACGAGAAGACGGTCATAGAGAGGACGAACCTTCATGGAAAACTCCTTTCGGACTGCTTGGGCTTCGAGCGGCAGAACGCCGCGAAACTCAACTTCAGGCTTTCTTCAAATCTCGTTTCCGAGGCGTTGTTAGCACTCCCGGTTGACGAGTGCTAATTTAGGGACGACTCCGAAATCTGTCAAGGGGCTTGTGAGATTTCTTTTCCTCGCTCGCGGACCCTGGGGCGTCTCTGCCTTCATCGGGTCCAGCGGTCAGCTTGGCATTCCGGCTCGTTGCTACGCACGGACCGGGCCAGAAGTCGAGGTCCGACCGCTCCGCAGACTCCGCGTCCATTTGTCGCCCGTACCCGGCTCCCGCCTCACGCTCCGGGATCGCACATCTCCCACCTTCGCCCGCGGGCAGCCGGGGGCAGCGCACAGCTTGCCCCCGGCTCATCTCTGCCGCCCCGCAGGGGCCAGGGGACATGAGCCGGGGACAAACGCCGTGCTGTCCCCGGCTCCACGGGTTTCACGACCCGCTCAGCGGGGTCCCATGCCCGACCCCGGGCTCCCTCCCTGGCCTCCAGCTTTGACCCTCGCCCTAGGCGTTCTCCTTCGAGAACTCCGCGAGCGTGAACGCGAGGAACTCCTTCTGCCCGCCCGTCAGTTCCGGGAAAACCGGAATCGCGACCGTCTCGTTCGCGGCCCGCTCCGACTCGGGCAGGTCCCCCACCTTGCCGCCCCAGGACGCAAAGCACTCCTGCAGGTGCAGCGGGACCGGGTAATAGACGGCGTGACCGATCTGGCGTTCGGCCAGACGCGCCTTGAGGGCTTCCCGTCTTCCCTTCCCCACTCTCACGACGAACTGGTTGAAGACGTGGAAGCAGCCGTTTGCCTCCACGGGGAAAGAGAGCCCGCCCTCCGCGAAGGGCCTCCCGCCAAACTCCGCAAAGAGGGTCTGGATCTCGTGCGCGTTCCTTCGCCGCCCCTCGGCCCAGCCATCCAGGTGCGGGAGCTTGATGTGCAAGACAGCTGCTTGTAGAGCATCCAGGCGGAAGTTCCCCCCCACCATCTTGTGGTGGTAGCGGCTCGTCTCGCCGTGAGTCCGGAGGGCCTTGACCTTGGCGTACCAGCCCTCGTCATTTGTCGTCACCATGCCCCCGTCTCCGAACCCTCCCAGGTTCTTCGAGGGGAAGAAGGAGAAGCACCCGAAGTCGCCCAGGCTCCCGGCTTTCTTGCCCTTGTAGGCGGCCCCAAGCGACTGGCAGGCGTCCTCGATGACGGGAATGCCTTTCTCCCGGGCCACGTCGAGGATGGGATCCATGTCCGCGCACTGGCCGAAGAGGTGGATGGGCTGGATCGCCTTTGTTCTCGGCGTGATGACCTTCCGGAGCTTCTCGGGATCGACGTTGTACGTCGCGGGGTCGATATCGCAGAAGACGGCCCGCGCCCCGAGGCGGGCGACGGCGCCCGCGGACGAAAAGAACGTGTAGGGGGACGTCACGACCTCGTCACCCGGCCCCACGCCGATGGCCATCATCGCGGCGAGCTGGGCGTCGGTGCCCGACGACATTCCGACCGCGAACCGGGCGCCGACGTACTCGGCCACGGCCTTCTCGAAGGCCTCGACCCGGGCTCCGAGGATGAAAAGCTGGCTTTCGAAGAGCTCCGCCGTCGTCCTCAGCACCTCTTCCTTGATGGATTGGTACTGAGGCCTGAGGTCGAGGAGAGGAACGGAAACTGGAGTTGGGATTTGACGCATCAATCTAAAAGCATAACGCCCGGGAGGAAGAGGCGGCAGTGGTCCGGAGCTTGCCTCCTGTTTTGAGAGCGCCGTCTTACGGGGACGGTCTCGATAGAATCCAGGCTGGCAATCGCGCACGAGGAGGTACTCCGTGGACATGCTGCTCCATCGTCACCGGGCAGGAAACAGGACCCCCTGTTCCGTCTGGCTTCGCGCCGGGCTTCTTGGAATCGGGATTCTTTCGACTTCCCTGGCCTCGACGGCCGCCCAGGCGCAGGGAGGGGGCATCACGCTCTTCACCGGCCGCTACCTTTCCGGGGAGTCCCAGACCTTCTTCCGGGACGAGCCGGATCTGCGCTACACGCGAATCGGCGCCGGCACGACCAAATCCGTCGGCGTCACGAAGGGATGCGAGGCGACGCTCTACGAGTTTCCAGGGTATCAGGGCAACTTCGTGAGAATCCGCGGGAACGACAACAACCTCGACAACACGATCCTGAGGCAGAACTCCGTGGGATCGATCAAGGTCTCCTGCCCCGTTCCGAGCTCGGGATCCTCGATGGGCGGGGGCACCGAGCAGACTGTGAGCCGAGGATGGGTGACTCTCTTCAGCGACCGCCGGTTCACGGGCAAGAGCGAGACTTTCCAGGGTGACGTCCCAGACCTCAACAGAACGCGGCTTGGGGCCCGCTCCGCGAGCTCCCTGCGCGTGGCGGAGGGGTGCACCGCCATCCTCTTCGAGTACCAGGACTACAAGGGACGGTCGACCCTTTTCCGCGAGCAAGACGGCGACCTGGGCAACAGCTCGGTCGGGGACAACTCGGCCTCCTCGCTTCGCCTCTATTGCGGCAAGGAGCACTCCCAGGACGGCTCGGACGGGCCGATCCTCGGCCAGCGGCCCCGCTACGGCGCCACGCTCTTTCGCGACCGCTCCCTCGGCGGGCCCAGCGAGACGTTCGACCAGGACGTGCCGGATCTCTCGACGACGGTCTTTGGCGCCCGGCGCGCCAGCTCCATCGACGTGACTCCCGGCTGCGCGGCCACTCTCTACGAGTTCCCGTTCTTCAGGGGCCGCTCGGTCACGGTCCGGGCGAGGGACAACAACCTCGGCAACACGGCGGTGGGAGAAGACACGGTCTCCTCCCTTCAGGTGCGGTGCGCGAGCTCAGTGGCCGGACCGGCCGCTCCGTCGCGCGGCATCACCCTCTACCGGGACCGCAGCCTGAGGGGACCGAGTCAGATCTTCGACCGGGACGTCCCCGACCTCTCGGTGACGGCGATCGGGGCGCGGACCGCAAGCTCGGTCGCGATCTCGCCCGGCTGCGTCGCCATCCTCTTCGAGCAGCCGGGATACCAGGGCCGCTCCACGACCTTCAAGGACCGCGACAACAACCTCGCCAACACGGAAGTGGGCGAGGACCAGGCCTCTTCTCTTCGCATCATCTGCAACTGACGCAAGACGGGCGCGGCGGAACGTCTCCTCGTCCCCGCCGCGCCCGGCACGATCTCCCGGCCTTCTTCTACTTCTTCGCCTTCAACAGATCCCGGATTTCCGCGAGGAGCTTTTCCTGCGCGGGCGGTTCGGCAGGCGCCGCCGGCGCCGCCACTTCCTTCCGCTTCAGCGCGTTCATTGCCTTGATGACCATGAAGATGGCCCAGGCCACGATCACGAAGTCGAAGCACGCCTGCAGGAACTTCCCGTAGCCGAGGACCACGGCCGGAGCCTCGGCCGTCTTCGCCTTCAGGGTGATGGCAAGGCTCGTGAAGTCCACTCCTCCGATTAGAAGCCCGAGTGGAGGAGTGACAACGTCCGCCACGAAGGACGACACGATCTTCCCGAACGCCCCTCCGATGATGACGCCGACGGCCAGATCGACGACGTTGCCCTTGACCGCGAATTCCTGGAACTCCTTGATGATGCCCATTCCGACAGTCCCTCCTTTCGTTCCCGTGGCAGGCCCGGCCGGTTTCCGGCGCGGGTCTCAGAACTTCCAGACCAGGGCCGCGACCAGCGCGGTGTCCGTCTTTTCGAGCGCGGGATTCGCCGGTCTCGTCCGGTGGTCGATCAGATAGGCGAGCTTCAGATCCGTCTTCTTGTAGATCTGAGCATTGAGACTGAACTCCAGGTGGTAGACAGCGTTGCCGGTGTCGTCCCCGTTCCACAGTCCAGTCGCGAGTTGCTTGAACGTGGCCGACTCCGAGATCTTCCACTGAAAGCTCTCACCGGCCGTGAAGGCGAACTTCTGGGTGGCGTCCAGATTCGTGAGCTTCTCGAAGCGCCCCGCGACACCGGCGTCGAAGGCCAGCGTCACTGTCTTCTCGTCGACGACCTTGTAGCCGACGCCTGCCCCGGGCGCCACGAGGTACTCCAGATTCTTGAACCGGTCGCGCTGGTACGGGATCTCCCCGAACGCGTAGAACCTCGGGTTGAACTTGTACTCGGCGCGCGCCATCGCGGAGATTCTCTCGACGTCGGCAGTGCCGTCCTTCTCACTTCGCAGATACAGGGCGCCCGCCTTGAACACGAGGTTGGTCTTCGGGTCGTACTTGAGGTCGAAGGCGAAGTTGAATGACCGCGTGTCGGTGTTGCCCGTGGTCAGCGAGAGCCCCGCCCCGAGACTGCCCGTCCAGAACGGCTCCTTCGGTTTTTCTTGAGGTGCCTCTTGTGACAGTCCAGCCTTCGGGAGCGCCAGAATCGCCAGAATCACCAGTGTCCGGACCATATCCCTGTGCCGCATGTTGCCCTCCAGTCTATATCAGACCGAGTTCCTTCAACTCGGTCTTCGTGTACGCATAGATGATAGGCGCCAGGACGACACCCGGGACGCCAAATGCGACCTCGAAGACGATAATGGCAGTCAGGATCTCCCAGGCCGTCGCGCCGATCTTGGACCCCACAATGCGGGCATTGACAAGGTATTCGAGCTTGTGGATGCCTATCAGGAATCCGAGCGACGCCAGGGCTGTCCACGGCGACACACTCAGTGACATGACGACGATCGCCGTGTTGGAGACGAGGTTCCCGATGACGGGAATCAGCCCCGCGACGAACGTCACCATGACGAGAGTACCGGAAAAGGGAAGCCCGGCGCCGAAGAGAGGCAGGACCAAGAAGATATAGACCGCCGTGAAGGCGGTGTTGATCGCCGAGATCTCCACTTGCGCCACCACGATGTTCTCGAAGGCGGCCGAGAAACGCGAGATCCTCCCCATGAGAGCGCGGGAAAGCGGCTTCTCGGAAGCTGGCTTCTCGGAAGCCTCCGGGCGGCCGAAGAACGCGAGGATCGCGACCGCGGCCCCCATCAGAACGTGGACGAGGAACTTCCCCGCTTCTCCTCCGGCCCGGGTCAGCTCCGAAGCATGCTGCCGGAGCCACTCCGAGAAGGCCCCCTTCAGCTCCGACTCGTCCGCCAGCCTCTCGAGGACGGGGAAGTCCATGCCTCGAGACAGCAGCTGGTCACGGGCCCGGTCCACGATGTCGGCCATCTTCGAGAAGACTGTCGGGAGGCTTCCGAGCTTGCCGGAGGCAAACCCGAAGAGGGCGAACAACAAAACAGCCGCCCCCAATGCCGCCAGTAAGCCCATGAGGCCCGCCGCCAAGACCTTGGCCGCCCCCCGTGAAAGGACGCGGCCCGACATCAGGCCCGTCATCCGGTGCAGGATGACGAAGACGACGAGGCCGGCCACGAGCGCCGGAACCATGTGGAAAAAGAACACGAAAAGGAGGGCGGCCGCCATTCCGATCCAGGCCATGCGCAGGCAAAGCACCTCGGTCTTCAGGTCCAAGTCCCCATCCGTCATCTCTCTTCCCCTTCAAAAACACGAAGACCCCGGAGGCGCACCGACCGGGGCCATCGTGAACGGGGCTTGCGCGCCTGTCAGTCGGACTTCTTTCCGCCCCGGCGCGGGTTGAGAAGATCCTTCAGATCCTTGCCAGCCTTGAAGCGAGCAGCCTTGGCAGCCTTGATCTTGATCTTCTCCTTGGTCTGCGGGTTGATGCCCGTGCGGGCCTTCCGCTCGGCCACGCTGAAGATCCCGAGTCCAGGCACGGCAACCCGGTCGCCCTTCTTCAGAGCGCCCGCCACCGTGTTCACGAACGCCTCGAAGGCTGCCGTCGCATCCTTCTTCGACAGTCCCGCGTCGTTCGCGATCGCTTCCACAATCTCCGATTTTCCAGCCATGAAGTTCCTCCTGTTTTTTTCAGATTTCCAGACTCGATGTCGAGGTTTGCTTTCGCAAGATACGTAAATCTAAGGTGACCACGCGGGAATTGTCAACGATTCAGAGCGAGGGCAGCCCGCGTTTCTAGAGGCTTTTCTCACGTTTTCGCACGAGCGTCATCGAGAATCCGTCGTTTTCCGCCCCGGGGGGAAGGGTCAGGGTGCCATTTGCCTCGATCCAGGGACGGAACGGCTCCGGCAGACTCTCGCCCCTAATCGACAGAATCTCGCAGTCGTCGCGCCGCGACACAGTGGCATCCGCCACATCCCTGTTTTCCTCCCGCTCGAGCGAGCACGTGACATAGATCACGAGTCCGCCCGGAGCCACGAGCCCCATCGCGGCCTCGAGAAGCTCCCTCTGCACCCGGGCCGAGTGGACGAGGTCCTCCCCGGAAAGGATGTATCTCTTCTCGGGGTTCTTCCTGAGAGTTCCCGTCCCGGAGCACGGGGCGTCCAGGACAACGAGCGGAACCCGCCCCCCGCCAAGGGGCGTCCTCCGTCCATCCGCGGCCAGGAGCCGGACGTCCCGGAGCCTTCCCGCCAGTCTCAGGTTCTCGCGAAGTCTCATCATCCGGGCGAAGTGGGGCTCGACGCCGATGACGCCTCGCGCCTTTCCCCGGGCCAGAAGCGTCCTCGTTTTTCCTCCGGGTGCCGCGGCCAGATCGAGCGCCACGTCCACCTCCGGAGCCACTTCCAGGAGCCCCTGAGCGGCGGCGTCCACCGCCACGATGTCGCGCGAGAAGAAGAGGCCGGCCTCGAACGGATTCCCTCTCCTCACCGTGAGGGCGAGCGGAGCCCAGGGCGAAGGCACCACTTCGAGACCTGCGTTGTGGAGGACTTCCCGCGCCGCATCTCGCGAGCCCCAGGTCGCGGGATCGGCAAGGAGATCAATGGGGGAATCCGCGTTGTCGCTCTCCAGGATCCCCGCCGCGGTTTCCTCGCCGAACCTTGCGATCCAGCGATCGACGAGCCAGCGCGGATGCGAGTACGTGATGGAGAGCCTCTCCGCCGCCGCGGCGCTGGCGGGGAGCTCCACCCGGCCGGGCGGGGATTCGTGATCCGCGACTTTTCGCAGGATGGCGTTCACAAAACCGGTGGCCCTCGGAACGAAGCGCCGCAAGGCCTCCACCGTCTCCCTGACCGCGGCATGGCGGGGGATCCGGTCGAGAAGAAGGAGCTGCGCCGCGCCCGCCCGCAGCGCTGCCCGGACATGCGGATCAGTCTTGCCGAGCGGCCGGTCCGCGGATCGCGCGAGCACGTGATCGAGCCTGAGCTGGTTTCTGAGGACCGTCTTGACGATCGTCCGCAGAAGCGTCCGATCGAGGGGGGAAAGCTCCCCCATGCGCGATTCCAGAAGCGGCGCCGCGTGGGCTCCGCGCTCGGTCCTCGCGAGGATGTCGAGGGCCGAGACTCTCACGCTCGTCACTGCCAGACTTCGCCTTCCTGGACCCGCTCGCCCCTCACGAATTCCCTTGCGGACAGCTCCTTCCTCCCGTCGCGCTGGAGCTTCCCGACACAGAGGAGCCCGCGGGCTGTCTGGATGGCGAGAGCCGGTCCCGCCGTCACGACGGTCCCCGGCTCGCGGTCCTCGGCGCCGCCTTCGGCGAACGAGATCCCCGAGACCTTGACGCGGTCGCTCCCCCGGTAACAGAAGAGACCGGGCCAGGGCGAAAACGCCCGGCTCCGCAGCCAGAGCTTCCGGGCCGGAAGCGTCCAGTCGATGCGCCCGTCTTCTCTCTCGATCTTGGGACAGAAGGTCGCATGCCCCGCATTCTGCGGAACTGGAGCGAGAGCTCCCGACGCGATCAACGGAAGGGTCTCCACGAGAAGGCCGGCCCCGAGAGCCGCCAGCTTCTCCGTCAGGGACGGGGTGTCATCCGCGTCCAGGATCGGCAGGCGCTCGATCGCGTAAACGGGCCCGGCATCCATCTCGGCCACCATGCGCATGATCGAGATCCCCGTCTCCTCGTCTCCCGCCAGGAGAGAGGCCTGGATGGGAGACGCGCCTCGCCAGCGCGGAAGCAGCGAACCGTGGACGTTCACGGGTGCCACCGACGGCAAATCGAGAAGGAATTGCGGCAGGATCTTCCCGTAGGCGGCCACGGCCAGGAAGTCGGGGTGCTCCTGCCGGATTCTGGCCAGGGCCTCCTCGGTCCGGAGCTTGACGGGCTGGAAGACCGGGATGCCGAGTCTCTGCGCACAGAGGGCCACGGGCGGGTCCGTCAGGACGGCCTTTCTCCCGGCTGGCTTGGCGGGCTGAGTGACCGCCAGCGTGACGTCATGGCCCGCTTCGACGAGCGCCGTGAGGCTCGGGACCGCGAACGCCGGAGAGCCGAAGAAGACGATGCGCATGGGACGGGGGCGGTCTGAGAGGGACGCCCTCGCTACTCTCCGCGCTGCCTGTCGATCTCGTCGAAGTAGTCGGCGGAAACGAGAACCTCGCGGCTCTTCGAGCCGTTCGCCCTCGGCCCGACGATCCCGTCGCGCTCCATCATGTCGATGAGCTTGCCAGCGCGGGAGAAGCCGATTTCGAGGCGTCTCTGAAGAAACGAGATCGAGGCCATCCGCTCCCTCACGACGAGGCGGGCCGCCATGTCGAACATCGGATCGTTGTCATCCGCCGAGGCCTTCGGGCCGCTGCCCGGCCCGCCCTCCGAGACAGGATCCCTGTCGGCGGTCACGGCCTCGTCATAGAGAGGCTTCCCCTGC
The DNA here is from genome assembly GCA_022071945.1 of Thermoanaerobaculia bacterium. GTDB lineage: Bacteria > Acidobacteriota > Thermoanaerobaculia > UBA5066 > UBA5066 > JAJVIN01. Next base: position 68,917 of record JAJVIN010000011.1, read on the forward strand.
TTCTTGAGGAAGCGGCAGATCTCCTTGATCTCGTCTCCGCCGATGTAGCCACCGTGAACTCTGTCGAGATAGGAGGTCCCCGGAGCCAGATACAGCATGTCGCCCTGGCCGAGGAGGGCCTCGGCGCCGGTCGCGTCGAGGATTGTCCTGGAGTCGATCTTTGTCCGCGTCGTGTAGGCGATGCGGCAGGGCAAGTTGGCCTTGATGGTGCCGGTGATGACGTCGACCGAGGGCCGCTGCGTGGCGAGGATCAGGTGGAGTCCGACGGCGCGGGCCTTCTGGGCGAGACGCGCGACCGACTCCTCGATGTCCTTCGGAGCGGTCATCATGAGGTCGGCGAGTTCGTCGATCACGATGACGATGTAGGGCATGGGAGAGATCGACCCGTCGGGCCCGGCGATCTTCAGCTTGTCGCCCAGCTTTTCCTTGACTTCGGCCAGCGCCTCGGGGTCCTTGATGGCGGCGTTGTACTGTTCGATGTTGCGGACGCCCGGCCACTCCGAGAGGAGCTTGTAGCGCCCTTCCATCTCGTCGACGGCCCACTTCAGGGCATTCGCCGCCTTCTTGGGATCGATGATCACCGGAACGAGGAGGTGCGGGATGTCCTCGTAGTCCTTCATGTCGTTCATCTTCGGATCGACGAAGATGAACTTCACCTCGTCCGGCCGGGCCTTGTAGAGGATCGAGGTGATCATGCCGTTGACGCCGACGCTCTTCCCCGCCCCGGTCATACCCGCGACGAGGAGGTGAGGCATCCGCGCCAGGTCCGCGACCATGGGCTCGCCCTCGCAGTTCAGCCCGAGCGCGATCGTCAGGAGCGAGGGCGAGCGCCGGAACTTCTCGCTCTCGATCACCTCGCGCAGCGAGATCAGCTCCCGGTGCTTGTTGGGGACCTCGATCCCCACGGCCGCCCGGCCGGGAATCCTCTCGATCCGGACCTTCTCCGCGGCGAGAGCCAGGGCGAGGTCGTTCTCGAGGCTCGCGATCTTCGAGACCTTGACTCCGGCCGACGGACGGAACTCGTAAGTCGTCACGACCGGTCCCGGACGGTACGTGTCGACGATTCCTTCCACGGCGAACTCCAGACACTTGGAGTTGATCAACTCCATCGTCCCCTGGAATTCCTCGCGGCTCTTTTCCCGGTCGCGTTTCGGCGCGGCGCGAAGGAGCTTCTCGGGGGGAAAGATCCAGCCGTTCGACTCCTTCGGGGACGGAAACGGAAGAACGCGCTGATCCGAGACGTCCTTTTTCAGTTCCGCGGGCCGGATGACGGGTACGGGCGCCGGTGCCGGGGGCTCGACGGCAGCCGGCTTCGTGACCTCGGCGGGCCGCTCGTCGGCGACCGCCGGAGACGGCGCGGGGCCCAGGGCCCGGACGACGGGCGCGGACCGTGCTGTCGAAACCGTTCCCGTCCTCAGCGCGATCGGACTTCCCTTCTGGATCGAGAACTTCCCCGTGCCCGACCGCTCGCTGACGCGCAGGGACGAGAAGCGCGGGATGTAAACGATCCCGGCATCGCCCCCGGAATCCTCCTCGGAGGCCACGGGCCTCGGAGCCGCGGGAACCACTCGCTCGTGGGTCGGGCCGTTCGTTTCGATCTGCTCGCGCGCCCGCTCCACGTGCTTCTTGACGACTTGCCTCTTCAGCGCCTCCTTCATCTCCCGTTCCTTCCTCACCTCCCGCTCCGTCGAGGTCTTGCGCAGCCAGTCGGAGGCAAGGGAAGACAGGCGCTGGAAGATCTCACCGAGCGAGAGAGAGGTCGAGAGGAGCAGACTCGTCAGACCCGCGGCCACGAGAACGAGGGTGGCGCCCGGCACGTTGAAGGCGGCCACGAGCAGGTTCCCGAGAAAGTCCCCCAGGAACCCTCCGGCCGAGACCCCGCTTCCGAGACGAGGAGGCCGGCCCCAGACGAGATGGGCCGCCGAGGCGAGCGTCAGCGAGAGACCCAGAAGACCGAGAAGCTTGGTCCCCCAGGCCGAGAGCGGGCGCGACACGAAACGCCTGGCCCCGGCCACGAAGAGGACCGCTGGGATGAGGTACGACGCGTAGCCGATGATCTGCAGGGCCCCTTCGGAGAAGCTCGCGCCGAACCGGCCCACCCAGTTTTGCGGTCTCACCCCGGAGGTGGAGACGAACGAAAAGAGCGACGGATCCCCGGGGTGGTGCGAAATCAGGGAGGAGGCGAGCAAGGCTCCGCCGACCGCCAGGGAGATGCCGAGGAACTCGTCCCTGCGGCGAATCAGGACTTCCGGGCTCGTGGACGCGGTCGCGACGTTCTGGGGCATGGGCTTCTCTTCAGGAACTCAGAACCAAGTAAATTCCCAGAGTACCGCAGTAGATGATGAACGGATAGAGCCTCATCGCCACGAACAGCTTCAGAAGCAAGGAGATCGCCAGATAACCGACGACGGCCGCCGTTACCATCCCGACGGCGTAGGCCATCCAGGATTCCGACCCGTAGAGGGAGAGCTCGTGGTGGCGGTAGGCGCTGATGTTCTCCACGACGGCGGCCGAGAGGATCGTCGGAACCGAGAGGAGGAACGAGAACTCGGCAGCGGCCCTGCGCGAGAGCCCACAGAAGAGCCCCACCGAGATCGTGTTCCCCGACCTGGAGAAACCGTGAAAGATGGCCGAGAACGCCTGGAAGAACCCGACCACCGCGGCATCCCTGAACGTGAGATCGTGAATGTCCCGTCCCCCGTCCTCCCCCCGCTTCCTGCCGACGGATTGCGTGAACGAGAGCAGCACGGCCGTTCCCATCAGCGCAAAGCCCATCGCCCGGACGTTTTCCATTCCCTCGACCGCGAGCTTCTTCAGGGGCAGCGCGATCGAGCCGGTCAGCGCGACGGCCAGGCAAAGGGCGAGGAGAAGCCGCCAGGCGAATCGCCGCTTCGGCAATTCGGTCGAGAAGAGCCCGCTCAGAAGCTCGATGAGGCGGGCCCTGAAGTGATAGACGACGGCGAAGAGGGTCCCGACGTGAAGCATCACGTCGAAGAGGATTCCGGGTTGGGAAAACCCCGGAAGAAGCCTCTGCACGAGAGCCAGGTGAGCCGTCGAGGAGACCGGGAGGAACTCTGTCAGTCCCTGCACGAAACCCAGCAGAATGGCCTGCCAGAGCGTTATCGACACGGCGCGATTCTAGCAGCGCGGTTCTGGCCCGCTCCCGGCGGAGAGGAGCCTCGCCAGGGCGAGGAAATCCGAGAGGCTCAAGACCTCCGCTCTCGCCTGTGCCGGAAGGCCGAGCGCCAGGAGGGCCTCCTCAACCCTGGCTTTCGGCCAGAGGGGCTCGAGGGCGTTCTGAAGCATCTTCCTCCGATGGGCAAAGCCGGCAGAGGCCAGCGCGAGGGCCGCCCCGGTCCCTTCAACCGGCACCCGCGGCGTCAGGCGCAAGACCGAAGACTGCACCCTCGGCGGGGGATCGAAGTTCGCCGGGCCCACGTCGAACAGACGCTCCGCGCGGGCATGCGCCCCCACATCCAGGGTGAGGAACCCGTAGGCATCCCCGCCCGGACGCGAGAGGATCCTGTCGGCGACCTCCTTCTGGATCATCACGGTCAGGCTCGAGAACCACTCGGGATGCCTCACGAACTCGCGCATCATCGGGGTGGCCGACTCGTAGGGGAGGTTCCCGGCGAGAGCCACCGGAGGCACGACGCCGAGCTCCGCGAAGAGAGCTGCGAAATCGGCTGCCAGGGCATCTCCCGTGTTGACCCGAGCGGGTCGATCGGCCAGCCGCTCGGCCAGCCTTTCCGCGAGAAAGGGATCGGCTTCCAGGGCCAGAAGCCGCACGCCCCGCTCGAGGAGCGGCAGGGTGAGGGCCCCGCGGCCCGGGCCGATCTCGACGACGAGGTCCCCTTCTTCGGCCTGGACGGCCAGGGCGATTCGCCGGGCAATGCCGGCGTTCTTCAGGAAGTGCTGGCCGAGACGCTGGCGGCCCGTGCGCGTCCTTGACGCTGTCATGCCCCCAACCTACCATCCCTGGGCCCCCCGGGAAGCGTATCTCCCCGGGTGGACCCTGGCAGATGCCAGAGCTTCCGAGATTTGGAGAACCAGACCGTCATGGCAGGAAATGTCGTCGAAATCACAGAAAGCAACTTCGATAGCGTCGTTTTGAAGAGTGACAAGCCCGTTCTCGTCGACTTCTGGGCCGTCTGGTGCGGCCCCTGCCGTCAGGTCGCGCCCGTCGTGGAAGCCCTCGCGGGGAAGTGGGCCGGAAAGGTGGTCGTGGGCAAGCTCAACGTCGACGACCACGGCGCCATCGCCGAGAGGTTTGGCATCATGTCGATCCCGACGCTGATGCTCTTCAAGGGCGGAGAAGTCGTCGAGCGCATCGTCGGGGCCATGCCGCAGGCCACGCTCGAGAAGAAGTTCGAGTCTCACGTCAGCTGAAGGGCCTCGCCTCCCTCGAGAAGCCTCACCGGACCAACCGGTGGGGCTTTCTGCTTTCCGGGGCTCCGCTCCTCACTCCTGCGGATTCGGGGTCTGCGGAACCGCCGTGGCGGCCGGACTCACTTCCTGGGGTCCCTGCATGACCTTGCGGGCCAGGGGGCCGTCGACTCCGTCGACGTAGAGAATCCGGAGGCGGCCTCCTCGCTGCGGCTTCACGTCCAGGGCCGTGTGGCCGTCGAGCCGAAACACCCGTCCGGCTCCCCCTACCTCGGCGAGAACGACAAAGACACCCGGCTCGTATTGCATGCACTCGCCGGCCGCTCGCAGGACGGGGGGCGCGGGAGGTCCCTGGTAGACGGGCATTCTCGGGCCCTGAACTTTCGACCAATCTGGCTCGGCGGGCCCTTTGCTCGCAGTGGCGGAGGCCGGCGCAGCCTTCTTGGCCGTCGTCTGGCCTTTCCGGGACGACCCTTTCTTCTTCTTCGCCCCCTCGAGAGGGGAGGCAGCGAGGAAGAGAGCCAAGATGAGAACGGCCGCGACGGCCGAGCGGATTCGCGAGACGAAAGGACCCGACACCGCCCGGAGAATACCTCGGTTGGCGCCTGTGACGGCGGGCACATCCCTTGCTCCATCAGACATGAGTGGACTGTCGATGCCATCCTGGCGAGAGCCGTGTGCAAACGAATCTAATGAATGCCGTTTCGCCACACACGGCTCCTTCTCCCTGAGTCCCGCGCCAACTGAAGTTCGAAAGGCCCAAAATCGCGATGAGTAGTGCCGCTCCCGCCGCTTCCCACATCGACCCCGCCATCCTCAACGAGAAGATCCGCGAGCAGTCGTTTCGGATCTCGGCCCTCCTGACCGAAATCCGGAAGGTGATCGTGGGCCAGCCGGTCATGGTCGAGCGGCTCTTGATCGGCCTGCTCGCCGATGGCCACGTCCTTCTCGAGGGCGTTCCGGGCCTGGCGAAGACCCTTGCGGTGAAGGCCCTCGCCCGCGGCCTGGAGGCTGCCTTCAGCCGGATCCAGTTCACGCCCGACCTTCTCCCGGCCGACCTGATCGGGACCCTCGTCTTCAACCCGAAGAGCCAGGACTTCATGGTCCGGCAGGGACCCGTTTTCGCCAATATCGTCCTGGCGGACGAGATCAACCGGGCGCCCGCGAAGGTCCAATCCGCTCTCCTCGAGGCGATGCAGGAGAGGCAGGTGACGATCGGCGACGAGACGATGCCGCTGCCCGAGCCCTTCCTCGTCCTGGCAACCCAGAACCCGATCGAACAGGAAGGCACGTACCCGCTTCCCGAGGCACAGGTGGATCGCTTCTTGATGAAGTTGAAGATCGGGTACCCGACAAAGGCCGAGGAGCGCCAGATCCTGGAGCGGATGAGCGAGACGAGCGACGTGGAAGCCACGTCCCTCGTGCGTCCCGTCCTGGCGCCGGCCGAAATCATGGCCCTTCGCCAGCTGGTCCGGAAGCTCTACGCCGACGAGCGGATCAAGAACTACCTGGTCGAGCTCGTCTCGGCCTCGCGCGACCCGCGCGCCTACGGCCTGTCGGACCTCGGCGACTTCATCTCTTATGGCGCGTCTCCCCGGGCGACCCTCGCTCTTCTCGCAACGGCCCGCGCCCACGCCTTCTTGCAGGGGCGCGGTTATGTCGTGCCCGAAGACGTCAAGGCGGTCGCTCCGGACGTCCTGAGGCACCGCGTCATCCTCAGCTACGAGGCCGAGGCCGAGAACGTCGCCAGCGACCAAGTCGTCAGCCGGATCCTCGAGAGGGTCGAGGTTCCCTGACCTTCTGGAACGGCGGAAACATGCTGCCGAGAGAAATCGTCAAGAAAGTCCACCGGATACGGATCCGGACGAACCGCCTCGTGGACGCGGGTCTGGGAGGCGAGTACCACTCTGTCTTCCGGGGCCGGGGCATGGAGTTCTCGGAGGTGAGGGAATACGTGCCCGGGGACGACGTGAGGACGATCGACTGGAACGTCACGGCGCGAACGGGTGTCCCCCACGTCAAGAAGTTCGTCGAGGAACGAGACCTCACGGTCCTTCTGCTTCTCGACCTCTCTGCTTCCCAGGGGTTCGGCTCGCAATACCTCACGAAACGCGAACTGATGGCCGAGCTCGCGGCGCTCCTCTCCTTTGCGGCTGTCAAGAACAACGACCGGGCGGGAGCTCTTCTCTTCAGCGACCGGATCGAACGGTACCTGCCCCCGCGCAAGGGGATCGATCACGCTCTCGCCATCGTTCGCGACGCCCTCCACCTCAAGCCCGCCGGGAGAAGGACCGACCTGGGACTCGCCCTGAAGAACGCGGCCTCGCTTCTCAAGCAGCGGTCCGTGGTCTTCGTCCTGTCGGACTTCCTGGATGGAAGCTACGAGAAGCCGCTTCGGATCATGAGGCGGCGGCACGATGTCGTCGCGATCCCGCTCCACGACCCCCTCGAGGTAGAGATGCCCGTCTCGGGTCTCGTGAGGCTCCGGGATGCCGAGACTGGCCTCGTCGGAGTCTTCGACGCGAGTGATCCGGAGTTCCAGAAAGCCTGGAAGCGCCTCCACGGCAAGGCTCCCTTCCCTCCCGCGTCCGAGATCTTCCGCTCGGCCGGGGTCGACTCGATTCCGCTGGCGACGAATGCCCCCTACGAACGAGCGCTCGTGAAGTTCTTCAAGGAACGAGAGCGCAGAAAGGCGCTCGGGCGGTGAGAACCCAGAAGACCCTTCTGGCCGGCCTTCTGGCCCTGGCCGCGGCAGCCCTGGCGGAGGATCCCGCAACCTTCACGGCGAGCCTCGACCGGACCTCGGCGGAGCTCGGAGACCACGTCACCGCTACATACGAGGCCGTCCTGCCCGAGGGGTCGCGCATCGAGGTCGAGGCTCTCGTCTCGCCTCTCCTGGGAGAACCCGGCGGCGGCCCGGTCCTCGATTTCCCGGCGCAGCCTCGAATCAGGACCGAGAAGACCAAGTCGGGCCTCAGGTCCAAGGTCGAGGTCAGCTTCGTTCCGTTCCAGACCGGGGCGATCCCGGTTCCGGCCCCCAAGCTCGTCGTCGTTCTTCCCTCGGGCGAGCGCAGGGCCGTCAGACCGGCGCAGCTCTTGTTACAGGTCGCCTCCCGCCTTCCGAAAGAGAAGAAGCCCGACGAGCTCGAGGCCAAGGCGGACCGCCCGCCGGCCGTGCCCCCGATCAGCGCCTGGGTCTGGGCCGCCCTGGCGGCGGGCCTGCTGGCGATCGCGGGACTCGTCTGGTGGATCCTCAGACGCCGGGTGACGGCTCCACAAGCAGGCCCGGCCGAGCCCGAACGAACCGCGAGCGAGGAGTTTCTCGCCGCTCTCGAGAAACTGGCAAGAAGCGTCCCGGCCCCAGGCAGCGACGCCCGCGGCTACTACTCAGACCTGACGCACGCCATCAAGAGGTATCTCGAACGCCGTCTCGAAAAGCCCGTTCTCGAGTGGACGACGTTCGAGACCCTGCGGCGGCTCCGGGAACTCGGGCTCGAGTTTCCCCAGGAAATCGGTCTGGCCGACCTGCTCGGTTCGGCCGATCGCGTCAAGTTCGCGCGGGCGGCCGCCACGAGGGCGGAGTCCGAGTCCCATCTGACACGGGCACGTGCCCTGCATGACGTGCTCGAGCGGCGGCTGGCCCCCCCGCCGGAAACAGGGGCGGCCGCCGAACCCCAGCAGGCCAAGCGATGACCGAGTGGACCATCCCGCCCAACAGCTTTCTGCCGGCCGGGCTGTCCTTCAAGGACCCCGAATGGTTCTGGCTCCTCGCCGTCATCCCGCTCGCCATCCTTTTCAAGGTTCTCAGGGAGCGAGCCGCGGAGGGAGCACTCACGGTCCCGACCCTCGGGTTCGTGCTCTCGGTCCGGCCAACCTGGCGGGTGAAGTTGCGGCACCTCCCCTTTGCCATGGGCCTCATCGGGTTTGCCGGAATCGTCCTTGCCTTGGCTCGCCCCCGGCTCGGACTCGAAAGGACCGAATCGTGGTCCGAGGGAGTGGACATCATCGTGGCCCTCGACTCCTCCGGCTCGATGGCGGCCGAGGACTTCAAGCCGAAGAACAGGTTCTTCGTGGCGAAGGAATCGGCTCGTGACTTCATCCTGGCGAGAAAGAACGACCGGATCGGTCTGATCACCTTCGGCGGCCGGAGCCGGACCGTCGCCCCCTTGACGACGGACCGCGAGATGGTTCTCAAGCAGCTCGAGGGGCTGAAGATGGGCGAGCAGGGTGACGGCACCGCCATTGGCATGGCACTCGGCAACGCTCTGGCCCGCCTCAAGCCCTCCAAGGCCAAATCCAAGGTGGTCGTTCTCGTCACGGACGGCGGGAACAACGCCGGAGAGATCGATCCCGACACCGCGGCCGGGATCGCGAAGGCGCTCGGGATCCGCGTCTACACGGTCGGGGTGGGGACCGACCAGGGTGAGGTCGACATCCCCGTCACCGTCAAGGACCCCGTCACAGGCCGGACCACGGAACAGCGAGTCCGGGCACGGGTGGACGTCGACGAGAAGCTTCTGGGCAGGATCGCCGAGGCGACCTCCGCGCGCTTTTTCCGCGCGACCGATCCGGATGGCCTGAGAGAGACGTTCGCCTCCATCGACAAACTCGAGAAGACCGAGATCAAGACGGCGACCTACACGCGCTGGCGAGAGCTTTTTTCGGCTCCGCTGCTCCCCTCCCTGGCCGTCCTGGCCCTCTCCGGCCTGTTTTCTGCGTTCCTGTTTCCAGTGGTGCCTCGATGACGTGGATCGAGGAGCTCCCGCACATCTTCGTTCATCCCAGCTATCTGGCGGCGGGGGCCGCTGCCGTTCTGCTTGTCCTGGCGGGCGCGATGTGGTCCGAGAGCCGCCGGCAAGAACGCAGGATCCAGCTTGTCTCGGAGTCTCTGGCCGCCAAGTCGGGCCTGGTGGCGCCTGGCCCTTCCCGATGGGTCTTTGCCGTTCTCGCGATCCTGTGCGGGGCCGGCCTCTTCACGGCGCTGGCACGCCCGCGCTGGGGAGCGACGACCGAGAACGCCAAGCGGCAGGGCACGGACATCGCGATCGTCCTCGACACGTCCGCATCGATGAACGCGACGGATGTGACGCCGTCTCGTTTCGTCCTGGCCCGGCAGGCGGCCCTCTCCCTGCTCGGGAAGCTGGCGGATGACCGCGTGGCGCTGATCGCCTGCGAGGGCGAGGCGCAGACACTCGTTCCCCTCACGCTCGACACGGCGGCGGCGGGCCTCTTTCTCGAAGCCCTCGAGCCCGGTGTGGGCACGCTGCCCGGAACCTCCGTCGCCGCCGGGCTTCGAACGGCGGCGAGCCTCTTTGCCGGAGCTCCTCCGGGTAGCCGGCAGTGCGTTTTCATCTCCGATGGCGAAGACCTGGAGGGCGGCGTCGATGACGCCATCGCCCTGGCGAAATCCGAGGGGATCACGGTCCACACGGTCTACGCGGGGCCCACCAGCGCCCGGGGAGCCCCGGTGCCGAACATCGACGTGGCCGGCCGTCAGACGGGCTACAAGACCGACGAGAGCGGAAAGCCGATCCTCTCGAAACCTGATCCGGAGTTGCTTCGAAAGGTGGCGGCCGAGACCGGCGGCAGCTTCTCCATCGTCTCCGCTGGCAAGACAGACCTCGACGGCGTCGCGGGAGAGCTCGACAAGGCCGGCAGGAGACCCCTGGCGGAAGCCCTGTTGACGAGCCAGATCGAGCGCTTCCAGGTTCCGCTTGCCGTCGCGGCCCTCGCGCTGGCGTTCGTCCTGCTCGGCAAGCCCCCGCTTCCGAGCCGGCGGAAGAAGGCGGCCGCGGCCGTGCTCTTGACCCTTCTCTCGGCTCCCACCGCCCTCGCTCAGGCTCCGCCCTCGACCGCGGCGCCCGAGGTTCCCGCTCCCGCCGCCGTTCCGCCCTCTCTGTGGGAGAGACTGAAGGCCGGCATGCGGCTGCAGACGGCGCGGGGAGAGGCGAAGAAGGGCATCACCGCGCTCGAGTCCAAGAAGAACGAGGAGGCCGTCCAGCACTTCGGCCTCCAGAAGAGCCTGTCTCCCGAGGACCCCCGAGGCGCGTACAACCTCGGTACGGCTCTCGCGAAGCAGGACAGGACCGACGAGGCCCTCGCCAACTTCGCCGAGGCGAGAAAAGACCCCAAGTCGGCCGTCGCGAAGGACGCCCTCTACAACCAGGGAAACATCCTTCTTTCGAAGTCGAAGTTCGACGAGGCCGTCCGTGCGTACCGGGAGTCGCTGAAGGCCGCGCCGGGAGCCGCTGACGCCGCGTGGAACTACGAGCTCGCCCTCAAGCTGGCGGAGATGAAGCGGCAGCAAGAGCAGCAGCAGCAACAACAGCAGAAGAACGAGAACGACAAGCAGAAGGAAGACCAAAAGAAGCCCACGCCGACCCCGTCTCCAGAAGAGGAAAAGAAAAAGCAGAAAGAGAAGGAAGACCGGGAGTTCGAGCAGAAGGCCAACATGAGCCGAGACAAGGCCGAGCAGCTTCTTTCGGCCATCGCCAACGCCGACAGGGACGAGCAGAAAAAGCAGCTGGCCGAGCGCCGCAAGGAGCGGCGCGTGAGTCGAGACTGGTAGGGGGAAGCCATGCGAACTCCGATCAGAATTCTTCTCGCTGCCGCGATCCTGGGGACCACCCTCGGGGCGAATCTGGCCCAGGCGCAGGCAGACGTTCCGCAGGTCGAGATCTTCGTCGATCGCCCCAGGCCCGCGGCCGACGATCTCGTCTCCATCACCTACACGTTCACGGGATCCGGGCTCGGGTCCATCCGGATGCCGCGCGAGCTTCCCCTGAAGAACCTCCAGGTCGTCTGGGGCCCGGCCACCTCGACGCGGGTGGAGTTCATCAACATGGAGGTCAAGCGGTCCGTCACGGTGAGCTACAAACTCCGGCCGCTCGGTCCCGGCCCCGCCGAGGTTGGTGAGACGACCTGGACAGCAGGCGACAAGACGGTGAAGGGACACTCCTACCAGCTCGAGGTGGGTCCCGCCCGCAACCCCGGAGCGGGCCAGCCCGGACAACCCGGACAGCAGGCACCCAGAAACCAGCCAGACGAGGAAGAAGAGGACCCGTTTCCGAGCCCGTTTCGGTGGATGGAACCTCGCCGGGGCGGAGTCAGGAACGTGGCGGCCCGCCCCCGGGACGCTCTCGTCAGCTACATCGTCACGCCGGACCGGACCTCCGCCTACGTCGGCGAGGAGATCGTCCTTCACTACGAGCTGATCACGCAGGCCGACATCTCCGGTCTCGACTTCGTCGAGCCTCCCAAGTTCCCGGGGTTCTGGGCCGAGGACATCGAGCGCCCCACGCAGCCGCAGGGGCGGCAAGACACGGTGGACGGCCGTCCCGTCACTCGGTTCACCCTTCTGAAAAAGGCGATCTCGGGTCTGACCGCGGGCTCGTTCACGGTGCCGGCGGCAACGATCAAGCTGGCTGTCCGGCTGCCCGGCGATCCGTTCAGCGACCCGTTCTCGTTCGTGAGGCCCCAGATCGTTCAGCGCTCGACGAATCCCGTCGAGATCAAGATCCTCCCGATCCCTGACAATCCCGGCTTCAAGGGGCCAGTCGGATCGTTCCAGGTTTCCGCCTCGGCCGACCGCACCCGGGTCACCGTCGGGGATGCCGTGACGGTCCGGGTGAAGATCTCCGGGACCGGCAACCTCCGGACCGCGACGGAGAACCCGCAACTCGAGGTCCCCAACGCCCGCGTCTACCCCCCGACCCCGAAGACCAACACGGCTCGCACGGGAGGCCGGCCCTCGGCATCGTCCGAGTGGGACTACGTGGTCGTCCCCTCGGCACCCGGCGAGCTCCTGATCCCGCCTGTCTCCTTCGCGGTCTTCGACCCCGCCCTGAAGAAGATCGTGAAGAGGGAATCGCAGCCGATCTCGATCCGCGTCGAGGGAAGCCAGCAGGCAGCGGGTGCTCAGACGGGCCCGGCGGCGACTCCTGCCGCGGAGGAGAGCACGGGGGCCGCCCTGACCCTTCCAGCCGGACAGGCGGGGACCCCTCCGGCCGTCCTCTCCAAGAAGCCGGAAGCAAAGGGAACGGCGATTCCGACGGTCGACCTGAGCAACCAGACCGTGACGATCCCGATCTGGCTGATCGCCGCGCTCCCGGTCGTCCTTCTCGTCGGAGGTGGAACGTTCCTCGCTGTTCGTCACCGCCGCCGAACGGCCCTCCCGGCGGGACTCGATCTGACTCCGGAGCCAGGTGAGACGAAGGAACGGACAGCGGCCCGAATCGACCGGGCGCTCAGGACAGTGATCGCGAGGAAGTGCGGCGTCAGCGACGGCGTGGCCGTCCCGGCTCTCTTGCAGGCGCTTGCCGGCGCGAACGTTCCTGAAGAGACGATCGAGGACGTGCGCAGGCTTCTGGCCGACCTCGATTTCCTTCGCTTCGCCCCGCAACTCGGCGACTACGCGGCGAAGCTCGAGGAAACGAGGGAACAGGCCAGGCATCTCTTTTCGCGCCTGAGCTGACGGGAGATATCATGGGAGGGTTCGTGATCGAGACACGGGTCCTCTCTCCGAAGATCCTCGGCCGGTTTCTGGAACGTCACCGGCTGATGGACGAGACCAGTGGAACCGCCCCGGAGCGGTTCCTTTTCACGCTCGTCAGAAGAGCCCTGGACTTCGTCCCCGCGGCCTCGTGCGTCCTGCTTCTCGATGACCCGACCCAGAAGGAGGAGGACCGCTCCCGCAACGAACTGGCCGTCATCGCGACGGCGGGTCTGAGCCGCACCGAGATTCTCGGGCGGAAGGTCCGGCCGGTGGACGGCCTCGCCGGCTTCGTCTATGCACGGGGCGAGAGGACCGCGGTCAACGAGATGGCCGGTGCCCGCGCCCTCTCGCGCGAACTCGACCACACGCTCGAGACACCCGTCAGAAACGCCCTCGGGGTGCCCGTCGTCATCGAGAACCACGTGTGCGGGTCCCTCATTCTGCTCAACGCGCGGGAGACAGCCGGATTCACCCCGCGCGACGAGCGTCTCATGGAGCTCTTCGGCGACACGCTTTCCCTGGCGCTCCAGAACCTCCTCGACGAGCGCCGGGCCCGGGAGGTCGCACGGCGGGACTCCCTGACTGCGCTCTACAACGACCGCTACTTCCACAAGAGGCTCCAGCAGGAGATCAACAGACTTCACCAGACGAGAGACGGCGATCTGGCCCTCCTCTTCATGGACTGTGATCATCTGAAGGCGGTCAACGACGAGCACGGACACCTGGCGGGGAGCCAGGTTCTCCGCGAGTTCGCCTATGTCTTGCAGCGATCCCTCTCGGACGCCAGCTGCCTGGCATGCCGGTACGGCGGGGACGAGTTCACCGTCATCCTTTTCGAAACCGACCTCGCTCGCGGTCTCACCATCGCCGAGCGGATCCGGAAGAACATCCAGGACTGGACGTTCCTTCCCATGGCACTCGGTCCGGAGGAGCCCGCCCTCTGCCTCAAGGGAGTCTTGACGATCTCGATCGGCGTCGCCTCGTACCGGATCCACTGCGGACCAGCCAAGTCCGCCGCCGACCAGAAGAACGAGCTCCTCAAGAAGGCCGACACGGCTCTCTACGCCGCCAAGATGCGAGGCAAGAACTGCGTCATCGCGGCCGGCGAGGGCGAGGCCGTCCTGCCGTCCTCTGCCGTCATTCTGAAGAGCTAGGTTCGCGCTCGAGGGAAAAGCCGTCTTATTGTAGAGACTACACTTTGAAGTGTAGGATGGGCGCGTGAACACGCGCGAAACGGTGAAGCGGCTCCTCGAGGGCAGGGCAAAGGCTGGGCCGGATCTGAGGACCCACCTTTCGGACCTCGACGGGTCCACCCTGCCCGACAAGATGCGGCGGAGCTACCTCTGGATCGTCAACAACGCGATCCTCTGCCCCACGTACGACATCTCGTTCGGCAACCGGCGTTCGTTCAAGAACTCGGCGGGGGACACGATCGAGCTGACGGATTCCATGAGCTTCAGCTCGTTCATCTTGCTGCCGATGCTGACGCTCTTCACTTGCAGGAGGGCGCTGCTCGTCGGCGGCCCCGGCCGGGGCAAGACATCCTCGGCCGTCCTGATGGCGCTTCTCTCAGGGATGCCCCTGGATGCGGTGCGGCGCTCCATCCAGCGAGGCCATCCTCAGTTGACGATCGCCGACCTTCTCGGCGTCCCGCTCCCCTCCGACATGATGAAGGCCGAGAAGCTCTCGGACATCGAGGTTGCCTGGCGAGGCTGGATCACCGAGAGGGTCAAGATCATCGATGAGTACAACCGGATCCCGACGAAGACCCAGTCGGCCCTCTTGTCGCTCATGGCGGAGGGCTATGCCGAGATGTTCGACCAGTATGTTTACGCGGGACGGTCCAGCTGGTTCCTGACGGCCAACGACGACGCCGGCGGCGGAACGTTTCAGGTCATCGAGGCCCTCAAGGACAGGATCGACATCGTGATACGGGCGGTGCCCTTCAACACCGGGTTCCTCGAGACGCTCCTGGAGAGGATCGAGAAGGACCGCTCGCCCGAGGAGCAGGTCCCATCCGACATCGTCTTCACTCCGGACGAGCTCGCGACAATCCACGCGGAGATCCTCGACGTGAAGATCCCTGCCGACGTTCTGGGCCGGCTCTCCACCTTTCTCGGCAGCCTCGACTTCTGCCGGATGGCCTCGACGGTTTTCGAGTTGAAGAACAAGGACACCCTGAGGCTCTCGGGCCACACGGTCTCCGGCGTCTGCGACGAGAGGTGCCCGCTCGACAAGAACGTCCACCTTTGTTCCCAGACCGAGAACGGGGTTTCGGTGCGCGTGTACCAGACCGTTCTTCACTTCGCCAAGGCCCTGGCCTACTTTCGCGGGCTCTTCGAGGTCTCGATCGACGACGTGGCCCAGATCCTCCCGTGGGTGCTGCACGACAAGCTCGTCCCGAATCCGCGGAGTCCGTTCTTTCTCGGGAAGGGGAAGGACGTGTTGCTCTACGACCGGGTCGCCTGGATCCGGGAAATGTTCTCCTCCGCGATGAGCCGGCACGCTTCGCACGAGCCGATCCGGAAGAAGGTTCAAGAGCTCGCTGGCGATCTGAACAGGGGCCTGGAGGGTCTCGACCTGAAGACTGTCGAGAACCGGATGGCCAAGACGGCCTCGCTGCTCGATTCGCTCTTGACGAAAAACGAGCTCTCGGGATCGGTGTACGAGGAGATCATCCTGCTCAAGTCCATCCACAGCCGCTACCAGAACTACGCCCAGTGGTTGCGTCAGAAGAGTTCGTAAGGGCCTCGGTCGAGAAGGCTCACGGGCTGAGACTCGACTACTCGGCCCGCCATTCCGGGTTCAGCGGGGAGCTCTTCGACCGCTTTCTCACGGGCCCTTTGCCGGCCCTTCTCGATGGACTGGATCCCGCTGATCTCCCGCTCGTGGAGTCCTACCTCAGTCTCGTCGCGGAAGGGATACGTCTCGGACTTCTGCCCGGGCCGCTTCGCGACGGCGAGCGGCCGCGCTCGTTCGCTCAACTCGTGTTCTCCCGGCTCGTGCCGCTCCTCCTCCCGAAACTCCCGAGACGAAAGCAGGCGGATGCCCTGGCGAAGCTCTGGAATCTCTCGGAGAATCTCTCGTCTTCTCCCCGCTATCTCGAATCGGCCCTGTCCCACGGACTCGCCGGTCTAGAGGCCCTCGACAACCTCGAGGCGGATCTGGAGAAGGAGACATCACGGGTTCTCTTCCCGAGGCTCTGCCCGCTCGGAACCCATCCCCGGGCGGTCTGGCTCGACCTGTCGGTGGAGGACACCCGTTTCTTGCCGGGCCAGGTCCACTTTCTCAATCCCGTCATCGCCTGCATCCACGACCGCGCTCGCGGCCCGGCCGGGACCCACTCCGAAAAGGGTGGGGGCCGAGGCTCTTCCACCCGTTTCCACGGCGGAACCGTGAGCGTCTGGATGGCGGATCCGCCGGTGATCCTCGGTCCCTCCGGTTGCGTCGAGGATCCCGGCCCGCCGAAACTGCAAGGCGGGCCGCACTGGCGACTTCTCGCGATCAAAGACCCCCGCTTCACCGAGATCCTCGACACGGCCGCCACTGAGTGGCGGGGGCTGGCGACGCTCGTGACGTCGCAATGGGTCGTTCTCCTGCTCCCTGAAAAGGAGAAGCCGGCGTGATCTCCAAGGCAGATCTGGAGCGTTGCTGGCGGGAGGCGCTCGACTTCTGGGAGGCGGGCATCAGCCTCCGGTCTCCGGTCGAGTACGTGGGCCGGCCGGAATCGAAGTGGAAGGCCGAGGATCCCTTGGCGTACATCGATCTGACGACGAGGCAGATCGTCGTGAACCTCGCGCTGATGGAGCGGCTCGGGCTCGAGTCGAGTCTCCGGGCGGTCCTGGCTCACGAGATCGGGCACCACATCCGGTTTCCGCACACGCTCGGCATATCGGCGCGTCTGCTTCTCCTCGAGCGGCGGCTCTTGCCCTTGCCGCATCCGCCGGTCTCGAATCTCTTCTTCGATCTCCTCGTCAACGAGGTGGTCGGACGGGCTGACTGGCAGAGCCTCGCGGCCGTCTACCGTGGGTTTCGGGCAGCGGCCCTGACGCGGCTCGACCCTTTCTTCGGTTTCTACCTTGCGGTGTACGACGAGCTCTGGGCTCTTGATCCTCCTCTCGTCTCCGAGGCTGAACGCGATCGATTCGAGGCCGCCTTCCCTGGATTCGGCGCCGAGGCCCGAGTTTTCGCCCAGACCTTCTACGGCCTTTCCGGCCTGTACCTGCAGTTCGTCTACTTCTGCAGCATCTTCGCGCGCTATGTTCCCGAGCGGCCTCACGGAGTCCCCTTTGCGTTGATGAGTGACATTCCCTTGCCCTCCCCCGAGGACTTGGCGGACGCGCTCGAGCCCTCCGAGGAAGAGGATGCCGCGCTCGAGGACGCCGTCACGCGGGGCTGGCTGGCTGGGGCTCCTGGTGTGACTGGGGATCCACTCGCACGAGCGGGCGCTGTACTTTCGGGGTTCCCGGGGGCGGGACAAGCTGAGTTCCGCCAGACCCTGGCGCACATCCACTACCGCAAGCTCATCGACCGTCACCTTCTGGAACTGCCTTCGACACCCGTCAGGAGAGCCCCGGACGTTCTCTTGCCGGCGACGCTCGAGGCGTGGGAACCCGGTGACTCGCCGAAGTCGATCGACTGGGTCTCTTCCGTGCTTCTCGCTGGAGAGATGGCGGCGGCCTCGCCCATGAAGAGGGAGCTCGAGGAGGATCCTCCCCCGTCGGAGCCGGGTCTCGACGTGCCGCCCGTCGAGATCTACCTGGACACGAGCGGTTCGATGCCGAACCCGATCCATGGTGTGAACGCGATGACGCTCTCGGCACAGATCCTCTCGGCCTCCGCTCTCAGACGAAGGGGCCGGGTGCGCGCGGTCGTCTACTCGTACCAGAACCCGGCCGTCTCGGGTTGGATGTACGACGAGAGCCGGGCGCGTGACTTCCTCTTCCAGTTCGCGGGCAGTGGCACGCGCTTTCCGTTCGAGGTTCTCAAGAAGCTCTCGAGCGAGGAGAAGTCGGCTCTGCGGGTCATCATCTCGGACGCGGACTTGGTCTCGAACGTCCAGACACATGAGGGCAGCGAGCGGATTCTCCTGGAAGCCGCCCGCCGTTCCAGGGTTCTGATCATCCTTCTGGCCTGGTGGACGAAGCAGGACTTCACCTACCCTGGAAAATTCGCGGCGCTGAGGAGCGAACCGCGTCTCCGCGTCCTCACGGCCCAGGCGTCAGATCTCGCGCGGGTGGCTTCCGGGCTGGCGCGGGCCATTCTCGGGGGTTGAGAAATGGCGTTTTCGATCCGGAACATCCAGGACGAGCTCGCGCGATCCCCCCTCGTCTCGCCGTACCCCGAGGACCTCGCGGTGGCTGTCATCAGCGATGTCTTTCGCAGGGCGGGCCAGCGGCCCGCGAGCCTCGATGAATGGAAGGGCTTTCGAACGCTGAAGGTGCCGAGGCTTCTGGAGCAATCCGGAATGCTGGCGTGGGCGTTCCACGTCTCCTCTCTGGCGGCGGAAACCGTGGCCCGGCCGGTCCTTCCTCCTGCCGGCGACGTCCTGGGGCTGTTCTTCATCTCGATCGAGCCCCTGACCGCGGAGCTCATCCGGTCGAACACCTTCCGGCAGGAGGAATTCCTGCGGAAGTGGGTCCTTTCCGTGGGAGGGTCGATCGAAGGAGAGAGTCCGGAGGAATCCCAGAGGCGGCTTTCGAGGCTCGACTACGGGAATGCGTTGAAGGAATTCGAGCGTGCCCGCAAGGCCCGACTCGAGGAGGCTCGCATCCGGCGAGAGAAGGAGGAGGCTGAACGGCGAGCAGCGGAAGCTCGGGGCTGGCAAGAGTGACGTTTCCGGTCTTGGCACCTCGTCCCCACATCATTCGGAACACGTCTGGCCAGATGGCCTTTCTGCCCGAGCTTCTGGGTCTGTCGTCGGACCTCGTTTCTCACGCGGACCTCTCCCGTCAGGAACAGGACTCCCGCATTACGGAGCGGTTCTCGGCGCTCAACCGGGCTCTTCTCGGCGCCCCTTACTACCTCGAGCTCCTTGGGCGGCGCGGTTTCGGCCCCGGCGATCTCGAGAAGCCGCCGGATCTCTCTCACTTTCCTCGTCTTCCGCGCGAGGTCCTTCTCGAGGACTCGTTTCGGCTGGTGAGGCAGGACGCCGGTCTGATCGAACGCGAGGGCCTCGTGGCGGTGAGGAGTTCAGGCAGTTCCGGGCAGCCCGTGACCGTCTACAAGAGCCGGTTGGACTGTCTGGTCATGTGGGGAGTGCTCCGCTTCTGGCTAACTAGACAGGGGATTGTGCTGCCGCCTCGTCCGCGGTCGGTCCTTCTCTGCACGCTCCCTGGTGGTCTGGAGTACTCGGTGAGGGTCCCCGTCCTGGAGAACGGGGTCCTCCATCGGATCTCTGCCATCAGGCCCGGAGTGGAGGGCAGGTTGAGGAAGGCGAACCCGTTCGTGCTCTTCACGAACCCCGAGGGTCTGTTGTGGCTCCTCTCGCGCCAGGACTTGGTGGCGCCAGCCGTCCTGCTGTCATCGGCCCAGCACCTAAGCCCATCTGTCCGGCGGGATGTGATGTCCGGTTTCCGGTGCCCGGTGATCAATTACTACGCGACCACGGAAACGGGTCCGATCGCATGGGAGTGCCTGCTGACCCCTGGCCGGTTCCACGTCCTGGTGCCGGACATGTGGGTGGAGTCCGAATCGGGCGAGCTTCTCGTGACGCGCCTGCGGGCGAGCCCTTTCCTCCTTTTGCGGTACGAGACGGGAGACCGAGGCGAGGTGGATCTGGAGGAATGCGAGTGTGGCTACCGGGGCCTGACGATCACGGGGCTTTCGGGCCGATGCCAGACACGCTTCGTGAATCCGGAGGGAGCGGAGGTGGATCCATGGAAGCTCGCTTACCTGTTCAAGTACCAGGATCTACGGTCGTTCCGTCTCACTCAAACCGGAAAGGAGGCCTTCAAGCTCGAGTTGTTCGTGCCGGGTCCACCAAGCGGCCTTCCCGAGCTGATGAGGGACCTGCTGGAGGCGCTGCGGCGGCTCGGATTCCCGTCTCCGGTCGTGACGGCAGGAATCCGAGAGGGCAACCCTTCACGGGAGGCAAAGTTCGAACCATTCCAGGTAAGCTGAATCCCAGGGGACAGTCATAGGGACAGACATTTTTCTAGGAGGGGTGGTAGGATGAGGGGGTGAGGCGGGCGAGGGCGTTTCTGGAGGAGGGGTCGCAGGCGGGGTTCTTTCACTGCCTGTCGCGGGTGGTCGACCGGAGGTTCATCCTCGGCGATCCCGAAAAGGAGACCTTCCGCAGGATCCTCCGCCAGTGCGAGACCTTCTACGGCGTCAGGGTCTTGACTTACTGCCTCATGTCCAACCACTTCCACCTCC
>JAJVIN010000025.1 GCA_022071945.1 Thermoanaerobaculia bacterium
CCTTCCGCAACAGATAACCTCCGCCGCTTCGGTTATCCCCGCCCAGACTGGCATCCTGAAGACCCCTCGGGCAAACAACCGCCTCTGCATCAAAGATTTGCGACCGGTGGAAAAGAGCCGCTCCCAAGAACGATCCTTTCGATCTTCCCGGTCCAGTGGTCCGCCGTCATTCGCCCGGCCGCGAACTCTCCCGTCAGGGAGAAGACCGCGTCGGAGAAGCCTCCGACGTTGAGGATGTCCTCTCGCTCGGCGGCTTGCGACGTGGCGTACGGCTGGATGTCGATGCAGACGAGCCGGGCTCGTGGATTCCGCTGACGGAACTTGTTCCACTCCTGCATCATGAGCGACGCCCCGCTGTTGCGGGCATCCACCCACGACTGGTTGTCCGAGACGAAGATCACGATGTCCCCCTTTGCCTTGTTCTTGTTGAGAAGCGCGAGCGGCGCGGAGCAGTTCGTCCCGCCCCCACCGATCGACGCCAGCTTCTTCGCGTTGGTCATCACCGTGTCGCGCGGTTCGAGCCGCAGATCAACGACCTTCGCCTCGAACGGAAGGACGCGCGCCTCGCGGTTCTTCCTGAGGATCGCCGCGGCCACGAGCGCCGCGACATCGATGCACCGAACCATTGATGTTGACCCTTTCCTGTGTCCCGTCACCGGCGATGACATCGAGCCGGAGACGTCCGGGCAGACGTAGACCCGCCCTTCGATCTCGGGCACGTTGGAAATCGCCACCTCCATCGCTTCCTGCAGCGCGTCCTTGACAGACTCCGGAACGTCCGGCCCGGCCGAGGCATGGGCCATGAGGAGCTGGTACGGGAAGGCCCGCGCCCGCCTGACGAGATTGGGGTTCTTCAACCTCCCGGCGATCGTCGCCGCGAGGTGCGGAACCTCGAAGACACCGTGACGGGCGAACGTGTTCAGGTTCATCCGGGTCGTCTGCCACGACGCGTTCCCCGCGATGACGGCCCACTCCTTCCTCCCGAGTTCGAGCGAAGTGAGCATCTCGAACGGAACATCGGGAACCTCACGGCTTTCCCCCGTCTTGAAGGCCTCATACGACCGGACCAGTTCCGGCAACCTCTCCTTCGCGACCTCCTTTCCGAGCAAGTACGCGTAGAGCGTCTCCCGCTCGGCGCTGTCCGGCCTTGGGTGAACCATCTTGACGACGTCGGCGAGCGACGGGGCCTGACCGACGGACGAGCGGAAGAGCGTGCCGACGTCGCGCGAGGCGAGCCACTCGCGAACGAGGCGCCGCGGACGAGTTCCGAGAGACTTTCGCCCGACGGCACCCGACCGGATCACCTGGACGAAGTTGCGGAGCATCCTCCCGTTGTCGATCACGCGCGGGAAGACCACGAGGAAGAGATCCGGAGCCTCGGCCGCCAGCCACGCGCACAGAACCGCCGGGGCATCCTTCATGAAGGCCGTCTCGCGCGCATAGATCGCCGTCCTCGCCGTGAACTCGGGACCAGCCTGGCGGGCGAAGGTCAGGAGCGTCTGGAGCTGCGTGTCCGCCGATGCATAGAAGGTCGAGTTCAGGCAACCCGTCGCGACGTACTGGGCGAGCGCAGCCTTCGGCGGCAAGGCGTAGGCCCGGGCTCCCTCGAAGTTGAGGGTGTCGGTCTTGGGGAGCTTCTTCCCCGGAATCGACTTGAAGAGTGACCTGTTCGCCATGTCCGCCTCCGTTTCGTTGATGTCCCTTGTAGTGCGAGTCCCGTGCCAGGTCCCCAACCCACCTCCGCGTAGCCGTTCCTATCCGAAGAGATAAAATGCGATACGAATGGCTAGCAGGAAGCCTCCGACCATCGTCCTCGGACTGCTCGGATCCACGCTCGACCGCGGCGCGGGGCCGAGGCGCTGGGAGGTCTGGCGGCCGACCGTCTCGCTCTTCCAGCACGAGGAACTCCTGGTCTCGCGTTTCGAACTCCTCCACGAGAGGAAGTTTTCCGCCCTCGCCAGAACCGTCGTCGCCGACATCGCGTCCGTCTCACCCGAGACGGAGGTGAAAACGCACGAGTTCTCCGTCCAGGACGCCTGGGACTTCGAGGAGGTCTACGGCTTCCTCCTCGACTTCTCGAGACGGTATCCATTCGACCCGGAGCGAGAGGACTACCTCGTTCACATCACGACCGGCTCGCACGTCCAGCAGATCTGCCTGTTTCTTCTGACCGAGGCGCGGCGCTTCCCGGCCCGCCTGATCCAGACCTCACCGCCGCCACGGACGGGCAGCCGAAAGCCCGGGACGTATCAACTCATAGACCTCGATCTCTCCCGCTACGACCGGATCGCCGCCCGGTTCGTCACGGAGCAGAAGGAAGCCTCCTCGTTCCTCAAATCGGGAATCGCGACGCGAAACGCGGCCTTCAACCGTCTGATCGACCGCCTGGAGAAGGTCGCGGTGGCGTCACGGGCCCCGATCCTGCTGACGGGACCAACCGGATCCGGGAAATCTCTGCTGGCCCGTCGGATCTACGAACTCAAGAAGTCCCGCCGTCAGGTGACGGGTCCGTTTGTCGAGGCGAACTGCGCGACTCTGCGCGGGGACGCGGCGATGTCGGCCCTCTTCGGGCACGAGCGGGGGGCGTTCACCGGTGCCTCCGAGAAGAGGAGCGGACTCCTGCGGGCGGCCAACTCCGGCGTCCTCTTCCTGGACGAGATCGGGGAACTCGGCCTCGACGAGCAGGCGATGCTCCTGCGCGCCCTGGAAGAGAAGCGGTTTCTGCCGCTCGGATCCGACAGGGAAGTCGAGAGCGACTTCCAGCTCCTGGCCGGGACGAACCGCGACCTCGGCAGCGAGGTCTCCGCGCGGAGGTTCCGCGAGGACCTCCTTGCCCGGATCAACCTCTGGACGTTCCGCCTTCCCTCGCTTCGGGAACGGCCGGAGGACATCGAGCCGAACCTCGAGTACGAGCTCGACCTCTACGCCCGAAGAAACGGGGAGTCGGTCCGCTTCAACCGCGAAGCGCGGGAGAGGTTCTTGAGGTTCGCCTGTTCTCCCGAGGCGCTCTGGAGTGGGAATTTCCGGGACCTCAACGCCGCCGTGACACGGATGGCGACGCTCTCCGAGTCGGCCCGCATCAAGGTCGGCGACGTCGCGGCCGAGGAGGAACGGCTCCTGGAAACCTGGAAGCGCGGAGAGTCCTCGAGCACGCGGGAGGCGGAACTCGCATCGCTTCATCGTCTTCTCGGCGAGGAGAAGGTCCGGGAGCTCGACCTCTTCGACGCCGCGCAACTCGATCTCGTCCTGAGGACCTGCCGCGAGTCCCGCTCGCTCTCCGAGGCGGGGCGAAGGCTCTTCGCGGCCTCGCGCGCGGCGAAATCGAGCCCCAATGACGCGGACCGGCTCCGCAAGTACCTCGCGAGGTTCGGGCTCAGTTTCGAGAAGGCGAGGGCGGCACCCGGAGAAGGCTGAAAGGAACTCCCGGGTACGAGCGGCCGGCGATGGAGATCCCCTGGGAACCGTCGCCTGGGCGGACGAACGGGCGAGCAGGATGGAGCGGAGCCCGGGGCGTTCCCACCAGAGGCGCTCGAACCCTTGACGGTGTGAGGGAGACGGTCTCTCTCTGTTCACTGAGTCCGCGTCAGTTCCCGCTTCGAATCCTCAGTACAATCCAGGAGATGTCAGCTCCGCCCGCCCGGCGGATCGGTTTCTACGAAATCCTCGCGCCACTCGGCCAAGGTGGGATGGCGGAGGTCTTCAAGGCGCGTGATGTCCGGCTCGACCGGATCGTGGCGCTGAAGATCCTGCCGCCGAGCATGGCGAAAGACCCGGGTGCGCTGGAGCGATTCGAGTTCGAGGCACGCGCCGCCTCCGCCCTGAACCACCCCAACATCGTGACCGTCTTCGACGTGGGTGAGGAAGGCGGATCTCGCTACATCGCCATGGAATTCGTCGAGGGCCGGTCGGTTCGCGAGTTGATTGCCGAGGGGCCCCTGCCCGTGAAGCTCGCCGTGGGTATCGCCGCGCAGGTGGCCGACGGCCTCGCTCGGGCGCACGAGGCCGGGATCATCCATCGCGACCTGAAGCCCGAGAACCTCATGCTCAACCGCGAGGGAGTCGTCAAGCTGCTCGACTTCGGCCTGGCAAAGCGGCCCCCTCGCTCTGGGAGCGGCGGATCCGCCGGATCGGGCGGAACCATGCCCGGACTCGTGGTAGGCACCGCATCCTACATGTCGCCCGAGCAGGCCCGCGGCGAGGAGATCGACCACCGTTCCGACCAGTTCTCCCTCGCCCTCGTCCTCTACGAGATGCTCGCGGGCCGCAAGGCCTTCGAGGCGGGCTCGGTCGTCCAGACACTGACCGCCATCATCGAGACGGAGCCCCCGCCTCTGAGCTCGGTCGCCCCTCAGGTCCCCGCGCCCCTCCGGTGGCTCGTCGAAAGAGGTCTCGACAAGGAGGCCTCGGGCCGCTGGGATTCGACTCGGGATCTCGCCCGTGAGTTGCGAATGCTTCAGGGCCGCTTCCCCGAGCTTTCGACGGTGGTCTCGCGGACCGAGACCCCTGGCGTGCGGCGGCGAGGAAAGGCCGCCACGTGGCTTCTTTCAGCCGGAATGGCTGGAGCGGCCCTCGGCTTTTCCCTGGCTCTTCTCTTCCGCTCCCAGAATCCCGGGCCTCCTCCATCCATGAGAGTCCTGACTTACTCGGGCGCGGACTCCTCTCCCGCGTCCGCGCCCGGTGGCGAGACCGTGGCGTTCTGCTCGTGGCGAGACGGAACTCCCCGCATCTGGATCAAGAACCTGAAGGGAGGAGCCGAGGCGCCCCTGACCGCGGGGCCGGACGACCTGCCGCGCTTCTCACCCGACGGCTCGCAAGTCCTCTTCGTCAGGAAGGAGGGACTCCTCACTTCTGTCTTCCGCGTTCCCGTGGTGGGGGGAGAGCCCCGCAAGCTCGTCTCCGGAGCCTTCGACGCCGACTGGTCGCCAGACGGCAAGCGGATCGCCTTCGTCCGCTGGGAAGACAGCGCTCAGGGACGCAGCACGGTCCTCGGCTTCGCGGATCCGGCCGGAGGAGAGGCGCAACCCCACAAGGTCCTGGAGAACGTCTCACTTCAACGGCCGCGGTTTTCTCCCGACGGGCGCTGGATCGCCCTGGTCGGCAGCCCCGTCAGCGGTCTCCGGGCCGCGGTCACCGCCGTTGCCGTCGAAGGCGGAGAGGTCCGGAATCTCACCGAGCCGTCCCT
The DNA here is from genome assembly GCA_022071945.1 of Thermoanaerobaculia bacterium. GTDB lineage: Bacteria > Acidobacteriota > Thermoanaerobaculia > UBA5066 > UBA5066 > JAJVIN01. Next base: position 5,183 of record JAJVIN010000025.1, read on the forward strand.
CTCGCTCCACTATTCGGGGGTTTCCTGGTTGCCGTCGGGACGAGGGCTCCTTTCGCTTCAGACGGAGGCATCGACATCGTTTCTCGTCAATCCGGGTCATCAGGGTCAGCTCGTTCTCCTGCCGTTCGGCCGGGGCCGGGCTCGAACGCTCCTCCACACGGCCAGCCACTCCTTCGTTGTCGAGGGTGCCGGAGAGGGCCGGGCCATCCTGGAGACCCGCACGCACCGCGGGAGACTGCGGGAGTTCTCGATCGACGGTAGGACCAGCAGACGGCTGACCAATGGGAACAGCATCGACCGCCAGCCGGTCTTCTCTCCGGACGGAAAGACGGTGCTCTTCTCGTCGAACCGGACGGGTAACTGGGAAATCTGGTCTCTCTCCGAGAACGGCGCCCTGACGAACCTGACGGATCACCCGTCGGACGACTGGGACCCCGCCTTCTCGAACGATGGAACGCGGATCCTGTGGAGTTCAAACCGTCTGGGCTGGTTCGAGATCTGGAGCGCGAACGCCGACGGCACGGATGCCCGGCAGATCACGCACAACGGCGTCGATGCCGAGAACCCCACGGCCAGCCCGGACGCTTCCTGGATCGTCTACAACTCGACGAATCCGAAGCAGCCCGGGGTCTTCAAGATCCGTCCGAATGGCACTCAAGAGGAGCTCCTGGTCGCGGGCCGGACGCTGATGCCCGAGATGTCGCCCGACGGGAGCCACGTGCTCTTCGTCGCCAGCGCCGGGCTGAGCATCCCGGTCGTGCGCGTTTGCCGCCTCCACGACGGACAGGTCCTCCCGTTCGAGATCGAGGTCCGATCCGCGGCCCCGGCTGTCGCGGGCACGGGACGCGCTCGATGGATGCCCGATGGGAAGGGGATTGCCTTCGTGGGCGGCGGCCCGTCGGGAATGGTCGTTCACGTGGTGCCGTTCACTCCCGATGCCCCGGCTGTTGGGCCGCGGCCTCTCGTCAATCCCCCGCCGGACGTCGACGCTTCCAGCTTCGGCATCTCCCCGGATGGCACGCACGTCGTGATCGAGGGCCAGGAGGTGAACGCCAGCCTGGTCTTGGTGGAGGGCCTTCCGTCTCGCTGACGTTCCCATTTCCTGGATCCGGTCGAGCTATCCCGGTTCCCGGACTCTCCCGCCGGCTGCCGCCAGACCTTCCACCCGCCGGATCCATCGGTCAGCGCCCGTTTCTTTCCGCACGCTGCTCCTGACGTAATCTCTGGTCACGGATTCCATGCGCGGGACCATTGACCTCCGAGCTCCCTTCGGGCACCTTGGCGGAGCCACCCTGTCCAGGGTCCGGCGGCCTGTTCCTTCTCGCTTCTGCCTCGCCGCCGTCCTCCTCGTCCTGGCGGCACAACCGGGCCTCTCTCTCGATCCGAAGCGTCCCCTGCAGACCTATCAGCTCGATGTCTGGTCGGAGGGGCTCCCGCAGAACAGCGTGATTGCCCTCACCCAGACGCGTGACGGCTATCTGTGGCTCGGCACTTACGAGGGCCTCGTTCGCTTCGACGGCATCGGCTTCACGGCCTTCACCGAGAAGAACACGCCCGGCCTCCGCAACCGCCGGACGCGGATCCTCCTGGAGGACCGCGCCGGCACGCTCTGGATCGGCACGCAGGGAGGAGGCCTCTCCTTCTACCGCGACGGCTCCTTCGGGACCCTCGGCAAGGCCGAGGGACTCGCGAGCGACACGATCGAATCGCTAATCGAGTCGCCGGAGGGCTCGCTCTGGATCGGCACGAGAAATGGCCTGAGCCGGCTCGTGAACGGGCGCTTCAGAACCTACGGCCGGTCCGACGGGCTCCTGAACGAATCGGTCCGGGCGCTGGCGTCGTCTCCTTCGGGAACCGTCTGGGCCGGGACGGATGCCGGCCTGTTCCGCCTCGACGGCGACCGTTTCGTTCCCGTGGCACTTCCGGGCCGGATCGCGGACCCCGTCGTCTACTCGCTGGTGTTCACCAACGAAGGTGTTCTGTGGGCCGGCACCGAAAAGCAGGGCCTCTATCGCGTGACCAGGGAGACGATCGATCACTTCGGCGTCGAGAACGGCCTCCCCGCGGAGTGGGTCAGCTCCATCCTGGAGGATTCCCGGGGAACCATCTGGATCGCGACGTCACCCGGGGGTCTCGCCCGTCTTCGAGGGGGCCGTTTCGAGGTCCTGGACCGGAGGCGGGGGCTGCCGAACAACTCCGTCCGATCCCTGGCCGAGGACCGCGAAGGGAGTCTCTGGATCGGGACGAACGGCGGGCTCGCCCGGCTGCGCGATCTGAAGTTCGTCAACTACTCGGTCCGGCAGGGGCTTTCGGAGAACAATGTCCGGGTCGTGACGCAGGCTCCCGATGGAGGAATCTGGGTCGGAACGGGAGCCGCGGGCCTGAACTTGATCCGAGATGACGCCGTCGTGGCACCCGGTGCCTGGGAGTCTCTTTCGAACCTCCCCGTGCGTGCCCTGGCGATCGGCCCCGATTCCTCCCTCTGGGTCGGGACGGGGGACGGTCTGCGCCACATCCAGGGGGACCGCGTCACCTCGGCCGGCGACTCCGACGGCCTGGCGCGGATGAAGGTGGACAGCCTTCACGTCAGCCGCGACGGCTCCGTCTTCGCCGGGAGCGAGACCGGCCTCTTTCGAGGGCGGGACGGCCACTTTTCGAAGTTCGAGTTCACGGGGACCGGGACCATCCCGAACGTGCGTGTCTTCCTGGAAGACCATTCGGGTTCACTCTGGCTCGGCACGCAGGACAGCGGCCTTTACGAGACCCGCGACGGAACGGTGACGAGGCACCTCACCACGAGGGAAGGTCTCCCCGCAAACGCTGTTTTCGCCCTTCACGAGGATCCTGGAGGGGATCTCCTGATCGGAACTCACGGCGGCCTCTGCCGCCTTCACGACGGGAAGCTCGCGACGGTGACGAGGGCCTCGGGGCTCCCGGACGAGACGGTCTTCTCGATCCTCGACGACCTTCGGGGCCACCTGTGGCTCACCTCCAACAGCGGAGTCACTCGCGTCTCGCGGGCCTCGCTCTCGGCGGTGTTCGAAGGGCGGTCCTCACACCTCGAGGCCCGTCTCTTCGGCAAGGCGGATGGACTCGGAAACAACCAGTGCAACGGCGCGACCCAGCCCTCGGGCACGCGGCTCGCCGACGGGCGGCTCGCCATCCCGACCGTCGGGGGATTGACCCTGATCGATCCGGCAGACCTGCACATGAATCGCGTCCCGCCGGCGATCGTCCTCCGGCAGGTTCTCGTGGACGGGCGCCCGCTTCCTCGTCTGAGCGGAGCAGAGCTCAACTGGAGGAGCCAGAGGTTCGAGTTCCGTTACGATGGGTTGAGCCTTCTCTTCCCCGAGCTGGTCACGTTCCGGCACCGGATCGATGGCCTCGACGAGGACTGGATCGACGGCGGGACGCGGCGCGCGGCCTTCTACAACTCCCTGCCTCCCGGACGTCACGTCTTTCGGGTCCAGGCCTGCAACAACGATGGGGTCTGGAGCCTCGGCGAGGCGACCTTCACCTTCGACCTGGCCGCGCCTCCGTGGAGAAGATCCTGGGCCTGGCTCCTCTATGCCGCGGCCCTCGCGGGAACGCTGGGCGGGATCGTGAGGCTGCGCGAGACCGTGCACCGCAAGAGGACACGGGCTCTGGAGGAGAGAGTTCGTCAGAGGACCGCGGAGCTGGCCGACGCCCTGGCGGCCAAGGAAGCCTCCGAGGCGAGCGCGCTGGAAGCCAGCCAGGCCAAGAGCATCTTCCTCGCGAACATGAGCCACGAGCTTCGGACCCCGCTCAACGCCGTGCTCGGCTTCGCCCAGCTCCTCGAGCGCGACCCCGCCATCACGGGAGAGAGCCGCGAGGGGCTCGCGATCATCCGCCGCTCCGGCGAGCACCTCCTCGGCCTCATCAACGACGTCCTTTCGATCTCCAAGATCGAGGCCGGCAAGCTCTCGCTGATCTCGCGCCCGTTCGATCTCGCCGAGCTCCTCGCCGCCGTGAAGGAAATGATCCAGGCACGCGCCGAGAGCAAAGGGTTGGGCCTTCACTTCGACGTCTGTTCGCCTCTGCCGCCCGGGGTGATGGGCGACGACGGGAAGCTCCGGCAAGTCCTGATCAACCTCCTCGGGAACGCGGTGAAGTTCACGGTGGCGGGCCATGTCAGCCTCTCGGCCCGATGGGAAAAGGGTCGGGCCTTCTTCGAGGTGCGCGACACGGGTCCCGGAATCAGCCCGGAGGAGAGGGCGCATCTCTTCGAGGCCTTCACGCAGACGAAAACCGGACGCGAATCCACGGAGGGGACCGGCCTCGGCCTCGCCATCAGCCGGCAGATCGTCCGATTGATGGGAGGCGACATCACGGTGGAAAGCGAGACCGGGAAGGGGACCGTCTTTCGCTTCGAGGTGGATCTCCCGCAAGCAGCGCGTCCCGAGACCACCAGCGAAGGTCACGTCATGCAGCTGATCCCTTCCGAGCGGGTCCCTCTGGTCCTCGTCGCGGACGACACCGAGGAGAACCGGATCCTCCTGACCCGCCTCCTACGCGCGACGGGCTTCTCCGTGGCGGAAGCCGCGGATGGGGAAAAGGCCGTCGAAGTGTGGCGGCGCCTTCGGCCCGACGCGATCTTCATGGACTCGCGAATGCCCGTGATGAGCGGTCTGGAGGCTGCCCGGCGCATCCGGGCGCTCGAGGCGTCTCCAGAGGCCCCGGTGGCCCGCCGGACCGTGATCCTCGCCCTGACCGCGAGCGCGTTTGCACACGAACGGCAGGAGATCCTCGAGAGCGGCGCCGATGACTTCCTGACGAAGCCCTTCCGCGTGGAGACGATTCTCGAGGCCCTCGGCCGCCACCTCGGGGTCCAGTACCGCCTCGTGTCGCAGCCGAGAATCCCTCGCACGGGTGAGATTCCGGGGCGGACGAAATCCGATCCCGGAACGGTCCTCGACGAGAGGGACGGCTTGAGGCGTGCCGGCGGGAACGCCGCTCTGTACGGACGCCTCCTGGCAAAGTTCATCGACGACAACGCGGACCTTCCCTCCCGGGTCGCGGCCCTCCTCGAAAAGGGCTCGATGAAGGAGGCCCGAGATCTCCTTCACACGGTCAAAGGTACGGCGGCGACGCTCGGAGCCGTGCGTCTGGCGCGGACCGCGGCCTCTCTGGAATCCCGGCTGAAAGAAGGGGCGGCAGGCCCGCTTCCCCTATCCGAGCTCTCGGCCGCCGAACTCTCGGCCGCCGAACTCTCGGCCGCCATCGAGGAGCTCTCGACGATCCGTCCCGCCCGATGACCCTGGACGCGACGCCCTGTCCCCCGCTTGCAGGTGCTCGCTGAGCCAAGCAGGTCGCCCGGGGCCTGGCGAAGATCGACAACTTCGTCACGATGACTCCGGGCACGCCTCTTTACCGGGATGCGGCGCCGCCCCACGCCGGAGAACTCCTCACTTCACGAGCAAGGGCTTCTGCGGCACGATCGACCCCTCGAACTCGATTCTCGGGTCGCTCACCTTGACGAGCTCGTGCAGCTCGTAGACGTTGTGGTAGCCGTATCCATACAGATTGACGTACGTCGGGATGTTCAACGCCATCATGAGCGGCTTCGTCTGGGCGGCGAATTGCTTCGCGATGGCATCCCCCCGCCGGGGCCGGGGCATGGCCACTTTCGAGGCGAAGTCCGTCTCGTTGCCGTCGAAGTTGTTGTTGCAGTAGATGAGAATCTTCGTCTCGAACGCCGGGATGACTTTCGCGAGATTGTCTTGCGTGAAGTCAGTGAAGGCGAGGTGTCTCGCTCCCTTGACGTGAATGCGCTCGAACCGGAAGTCCGACCGGCTATCGAGGATGATGACTCCTGGCTCCTTGCTCATCCTCAAGAATGTGTCGAGGTTGATGAGCCGGCTGGCGCGGTGAGCCTCCACCTTCGCGACGATTTCCTTGAAATCCTCGAAGCTCACTTTCGCCTTTGGGTACTTCAGCCCCTGCGAAAGCCCCAAGCAGGCTGGCAGGACGAGGATCGAGACAGCGAGACGTGCCGGTTTCATCATGGGCCCTCACGGTTAACACAGTCCAGGTTGATTGTCGAGAGTCTCACGATTCCCAGCGGAACCTCCGCTGAGAAAGCGAGAAGCCTTCCTCTCCGGGACCTCTGTTGCGGCAGCCGTGCTGCCGGCAGGCCGCGCTTCGTTGGCGCCGTTGCCCGGCGTGAGGCTCGCACGGCGACAACCAGGTGGGTGAGGAACTGCCCCACAGGTCCGACAGATACCGGCGCCCCGTCGTCAGGCTCGTCAGATGGGTACTGATCTGACCCGAGAGGGTCAATTGCTGAAAGTCCGACCCAGATGGCGGCCCGCATTCACCCGAAAAACAGGAAACGAGGCTCTTTCCGCCTCGGCTACCCCGGAATTCGCGGGCACCCATCTTGCTCTTCGTCATTGTCGCGCGGGTCCAGATCCGGGAAGCCCGCAGCGCGCGCGGAGGCTTGATGCGCAAGATCGCCCTCACTTTCCTGATCGTTCTCCTGGCGGCGGCCCCTCTTCTCGCCGAGGAGCACGACGACTGCGACGCCAAGTTCATCAACTTCGTCGGCGCGAACGCCTACCAGTTCTCTCCCGAGCATGAGGGAGACCTGGGCGCGATCCGGCTCTTCTCGATCCTCTCTTACCAGAGAGCCGCGCACGCGCGCCGCTTCGGCTGGGCTCTGTGGAAGCTCGAGATCGTGGACGCCCGGGACGGGAAACCCGTCCTGACGACGGGTGGACGCGGCCGCATCGATGCCCAGGGGGCGACGATGGCGGAGTTCTACTGGGACGGGCGGGACAACAGCGGCCAGCTCGTGCCGGCCGGCACCTATCGCTACACGTTCCGAGCCCGGTACCGTTCTGATGTGAAGCCACGGGTTCCTCTCCTCGACTACGACCGAGCCACGGACGTGGAGCCGGCCGACGAGGCCATCGCCTCGACGGACGAACTCGTCGTGAACTACAGCTTGACCCCGGATCAGGCTCGCAACCTGAGGGTCAGCATCAACGCCACGACTTGCCAGGTCCAGCAGAACTCTCCCCTCGAGTTGGGATTCGCCTACAGCTTCTTCTACGGCTCGACCCACGCGCACTCCAACTGGTCCGACGGCGGCCAGCCGACGGGCAGCTGCTCGAGCGGAAACGCGTACGGAAGCGGAACATTCTCCCCGACCGACGTCTTCGCCTTCGCGCGGGATCAGGCCGGTCTCGACTTCTGGGTCGTCAACGATCACAACCATCTGATCCAGGACGCCATCGCGACGAACGATCCCCCCGTCACCGAGGCGAAGGTGCGTCAGCGGTATCAGGACGGGCTCAGCGCCTCCAACGCCGTCACCACCTCCTCCTTCGTCGGGATCTACGGCATGGAGTGGGGTGTGACGTCCAACGCCGACCAGGGCCACGTGACCCTTCTGGAGACGCCCGTCCTCCTCGGGTGGGAGACCTGCACGACCTGCAACGGACCATCGATCGAGTGCACACCGGGCACCAACTGCTATTTCGACGTCTTCACCCCGAAGCGGTACAACTACCTGACCCTCTATCAGCGAAGCGTCGAGAACCCCTCCCCGGCCGGGGCCCTGGGCATCCTCAACCACCCGTCGTCGGGCGAGTTCGACAACCTCGCCTTCAACGCCGACGCGGACAACGCCATCCAGGGAATCGCCGTGAGGAGCGGCCTGGCCTTCTCGACCGCGACCGACTGCGGAATCGGGAACGTCGGCGCGACCGACTACTCCGGCCAGTTCCGGCAGGCGCTCAATCGCGGCTTCCACGTGGCGCCGACCGCGGACCACGACTCGCACTGCAACAACTACGGAGTGGCGCTTCCGACCCGTACGGTCTACCTCGCTCCGTCGCTCTCCAAGGCAAACCTGCTCGCCGCGCACCGGGCACGGCGGTTCTTCGCCACCGAGGACCCCAACCTGCAGCTCGTCTTCCGGACCGGCGACAGCGCGCACGTCATGGGCGAGATCTTCAACGTGGGGTCCTCGGTCAACCTCGTGGCCAACGTCTACGATCCCGACGGCGAAGCCACATCCACGATCGAACTCTGGCGCGGCCAGGCCGGGACAGGCGCCCCGTCGACTCCGTACCAGACCTGGTCGAGCACATCCTCCGCCTCTTTCAACGAGGCTCCCGGCACGGGCACCTACTGGTACTACGTCCGGGTCGTGCAGGCCGACGGCCACGACGCCTGGTCCGCCCCGATGTGGATCACCTTCGGCGGAGGCGGTGGCGGCGGCGACACCCAGGCCCCCACAGCCTCGATCACCGCACCCGCCAGTGGAGCGACGGTCTCCGGAACGGCGTTCGTCACCGCAACGGCGTCCGACGACACCGGCGTAACGCGGGTCGAGTTCCGCCTCGACGGCACCCTGCAGTCCACCGACACGACAGCACCCTACGAGTGGAGCTGGAACACCACGACCGCCAGTGAAGGCAGCCACACTCTCGTGGCGACGGCCTTCGACGCCGCTGGGAACTCGGGCGCTTCGGCCGGCCTGCCGGTCACCGTCTCCAACGGCGGCGTGCCCGGAACCGGCTCCGACGTCTCCGGCTGGAAGGTCGTCCAGGCCAACTCGGCCTACGAGTACGTGATCCCCGCCGGCACCACCATCCCGGCCGAGGGATATCTCGTCATCGCCCGCAACGCGACAAAGGCCGCCTTCGAGACCTTCTGGGGCCGTACCCTCGGCTCGAACACCGTCTTTCTCAACGCCGCCGACACGATGCCCGTCATCAACGGCAGCGAGACCTACAGCCTCTACAACGCCGCCAGCGTGCTCGTCGAGGGCCCGACGATCGCCATGGCCTCGGGCGCGGCCCAGAGCATCCGGCGCGCCGACCCGTGCGGAGCTGCCTCCGTCGCGGCCAGCTGGACCGTTGGAGCGACCTCGCTGGCCGACCCGGGCGCCGGCGCGGCCGCCGGATGCGGCGGCGGCGTGAAGATCAACGAGTTCGCCGACGCCACCGGGACCGGGAACTACATCTACGAGTTCGTGGAACTCCACAACGACTCCGGAACGCCCGCCGACACGCAGGCACCCTCCACGTCCTTGACCGCGCCCGCCAGCGGAGCCACGGTTTCCGGAAGCATCCTCGTGACGGCGACCGCGTCTGACAACACGGCCGTCTCGCGGGTCGAGTTCTTCCTCGACGGCACCCTGGCTTCCACCGATACCACCGCGCCCTACGAGTGGACGTGGGACACGCTCACCGCCACGAACGCCTCCCACTCCCTTCAGTCGAAGGCCTACGACGCCGCGGACAACGTGGGCAGCTCCACGATCGTGAGCGTCACCGTCTCCAACGACACCACCGCCCCGACAACGGCCATCACCGCTCCTGCCGCCGGGGCGACCGTCTCCGGCACGGTCAGCGTGACCGCTAGCGCCTCCGACAACGTCGGCGTCTCTCGCGTCGAGTTCTTCCTCGACGGCACCCTGCAGTCCACCGACACCACCTCTCCCTACAGCTGGAGCTGGACGACGACGGGTGTCGCCAACGGCGCTCACACCCTGCAGTCGAAGGCCTACGACACCGCCGGAAACGTCGGCTCCTCCACGACCGTCAGCGTCACCGTTTCCAACGACACCACCGCCCCGACGACGGCCATCACCGCCCCTTCCGCCGGGGCGACCGTCTCCGGCACCGTCAGCGTGACCGCCAGCGCCTCCGACAACGTCGGCGTCGCCCGCGTCGAGTTCTTCCTCGACGGCACCCTTCAGTCCACCGACACCACCTCCCCCTACAGCTGGAGCTGGACGACGACGGGTGTCGCCAACGGCGCCCACACCCTGCAGTCGAAGGCGTACGACGCCGCCGGAAACGCCGGCTCGTCGGCGAACGTCAGCGTGACGGTGAACAACGTCACGGGCACCTCGCTGACAGGGTGGAGGATCACGCAGGCCAACGCGACGCTTTCCTACACCTTCGGCGCGGGAATCAGCATCCCCTCGAAGGGATTCGTCATCGTGGCTCGCAACGCGACCAAAGCCCAGTTCGAGGCCTACTGGGGCGTGACCCTGGGCGCCAACGTCGTCTTCATCAACTCGGGCGACACGATGCCCCAGATCAACGGCTCCGAGACCTACACCCTCTACAACGCGTCGGGTACAAAGGCCGACGGGGCCACCGTCGCCATGGCCTCCGCCGCGGGTGAATCGCTCCAGCGCAAGAGCGGATGCTCCACCGCCAACAAGGCCGCGAGCTGGAACCGGCTCTCCTCCAGCTCGGGAACCCCCGGGACGAGTAGCTCGACCGATTGCGGGAAGGGGATCTTCATCAGCGAGTTCTCGGACGCCGCCGGGACGGGCAACCACATCTACGAGTTCATCGAACTGCGCAAGGACAACTAGGGCTCCGAAACGTCTCTCTGGGGAGATGGCTCGAGGAGGGCGGATAATCCCGCCCGTGCCGCCAGCCTCTCCCCGTCTCGTCTTCTCGTCCGATTCCGGCCGGGTCTGCCCTGACTGCGGCCGGCCGAAAGACGTTTGTTCCTGCAAGGCCAAGATAGAGGCTCAAGTCCCGGGTAAGATCACCGCGAAACTCAGGCTCGAGAAGAAGGGCCGCGGAGGGAAGACTGTCACGGTGATCGATGGCCTGCCCAACAACGAAGCCTTTCTCGAGGACCTGGCCAAGGAGTTGAAAAAGGCTTGCGGTTCGGGCGGCGCCGTCAAGGACGGAACCGTCGAGATCCAGGGCGATCACCGCGAGAAGCTGAGAGCGCTTCTGTCCTCGAAGGGCTACACGGTCAAGGGGTAGCCCCCTCGTGGTGTCCGGTATCTCCTCGAAACTGAGACGCCTCCTGAGCCCGCTGCGCCGGCGCCTGAGGCGTTCCCGGGTCGCCCTTCGCTACCTCCGGGGCGACGGCATCGAGATCGGAGCCCTGCACGAGCCAACGGCTCTGCCGTTCGTCGCCCGAGTGAGGTACGTCGACCGTCTCCCGAAGGACGATCTGTGCCGGCGGTTCCCTTCCCTCCCCCGGCACCGGATCGTCGAGACGGACATCGTCACCGATGGATTCCTCCTCGACGGAATCGAAGACGCCTCCCAGGACTTCGTCATCGCCAACCATGTTCTCGAGCACGCACCGGAGGCCCTCGGAACGGCCCTCAGATGGTTTCGCGCCGTTCGGGCCGGCGGACACCTCCTCATCACCGTTCCCATCGCCGACCGGTGCTTCGACCGCGGCCGTCCCATCACCGAGACAACCCACTTCCTGGAAGACCACCGCCTCCTCGGCGCGGGCCAGACCGAGGCCTTCTGGGAGAAGAGCCGGCTGCACTACGCCGAGTGGGTGAGAATCTCGGTGCCCGCCATCCTCCTCGAGGAGGCGGGATCGGCCGGACTGCCCGCTCCGGCTGACGAGGAGATCGAGCGCCGGTTCACCCTGCGCGAGGACATCCACTTCCACACCTTCACGGCTGCCTCCTTCAAAGGGTTTCTGGAACTCCTCCCTTCGATGGCGCCGGAGGCCGAGGTCGTCGAGGTCCGTCCGGCGGGAGCCGAGGTCATCGGGGTGGTGCGCAAGCGGAAGCCCTGACAGTTGATTCCATGTCTCATTTGCGCCGAGGAGTGGGTGGCGGCAGCGACACCACCTCGCCACGAGAATGGAGGCACGGGCGGGCCCTGACTGGTAAGGCCGCGTCAGCGGCTCGCCTTCACAACCTCGGTCTTCGGTGCGATGATGTCCTTTGCGCCTGATGAGATGGAGAGCGGGATCGCGCCGATTCGTGTGTGTCTTGATGAGCGCGACACGCGACTGTCTTGCACCAAGAAGGCTCAACCCCGCGCGTAATCGCTTACACGGAAAATGCAACGGCACCGCTCAGCCTCATCGCGCCCTCAACCCTTGCAGGTAGTTGTTTGACAGTGACCAAAATGCGGTATGCCGGAGGTCCAGGCTCCGGCGTCCCGCGGGAACCCTTGTTTGGACGATGACCGAGATACCCAAGAGAAGGAGAACCGAAGATGTCTTCTAGACCAATCCTCCACTTCCTGCTGTCCCTCACCGCGGCTTCGTTCGTTGCCTCGGCCCAGACTCCGCCTCCGGCCCAGCAGCCGGCTCCTCAGCAGCCGGCTCCTCAGCAGCAGGCGGCACCGACAGGCCAGCAGCCAATTGCCGCGAGCCTTGGTGTCATCGTCTATCCCGCAAAGGGACAGCCTGCCGCCACGCAGTCGAAAGACGAGAACGAGTGTTACGGCTGGGCGAAGCAGCAAACGAACATCGATCCCGCCAAGCCCCAGCAGGTCGTCGTTGCCACTCCTCCCCCGGTCCAGGGGGGCGCCGTGAAGGGTGCCGCGAAGGGTGCCGCCGGCGGTGCCGCGATCGGAGCGATCGCGGGCGACACCGGAGAAGGAGCGGCGATCGGTGCAGTTGTCGGGGCGGCGAAGGGCCGCAAGGCCCAGAAGCAGGCGAACGCTGCCGCCCAGCAGCAATCCCAGCAGCAGGCACAGCAGATCAGCCAGGCCCAGAAGGACCAGTTCAAGAAGGCCTTCTCGGCTTGCATGGAAGGGCGCGGGTACTCGATCAAGTAGTGGACCCCGGGGCGCCTCGATTCCAGGCGAGGGGGCAGGTGCCGTTTTCGGGAGGGCCGCCTTCCCAGACAGGTCGGAGGAGTCGATGCAGCAAGAAGGAACCCTCACGCGGGCAAGCCTGAGGGCACCCCGCGCCGGCGCGATTGCGGGCATCATTTTCTCTATCTTGCTCATCGCCAGCATCGTCCTCATCCGGACGGCCGTGCCTGCCAATCCGGATGAGGCCGGGATGTGGCTATCCGGCGGGTGGAAGGGCGTCCAGATCGCACTGAACCTCCTCCCGTTCGCCGGCGTCGCGTTCCTGTGGTTCATCGGTGTGATGCGTGACCGGATGGGCGAACTCGAGGACCGCTTCTTTGCAACAGTCTTCCTCGGGAGCGGCATCCTCTTTCTCGCCATGCTCTTCGCCTCGTCGGCGGTGGCGAGCACTGTCTTGATCCTGCACGGGACCATCCGAGGACGGCTGATCGATTCGGGCCTGTACGCCTTCGGCCGGACCCTGGCCTACCTGATCATGAACGTCTATGCGATGAAGATGGCAGGGGTCTTCATGATCTCGAGCTGCACGATTGGGCTCAGAATCAGCATCCTTCCGAAGTGGATGTCCTACATCGGGTATGCGTTGGCCGTCGTCCTCCTACTGACCAGCAGTCACTTTCACTGGAGTCCGCTGCTGTTCCCGCTGTGGGCGCTCATGGTCAGCTCCTACGTTCTCTTCGCGAATCTCCGGTCCAGGGAAGAGATTGGGGGCTGACGGACTTTTCATTTGGCGAGGGTCCGAACGTGGATATCGAGCTGCGGGAAGGGGACTTCGATTCGCGCCTTCTCCAGTTCCTCGGCCACGGCGCGTTTCAGGGCGCTGAGAACCCTCGGAGAATCCTCCATCCGCGCCCAGAGCCGGATTCGCCACACGAGGGCACTGTCGCCAAAGCTCTCGAAGAACGCTTCGGGTGCGGGTTCCGGGACGACACCTTCTGTACGGCGTGCCGCTGCAAGGAGCGACTGTGCCGTCGCCTCCAGGGGAGAACCGTACGCAACGCCCACGGGAACGTCAAACCGGCGGTTGGGGTTTGAGAGGGTCCAGTTCGTGACGGGCTTGGAAATGAGGTCGGAGTTCGGGACGACCACCTCGGCGCCGTCGAACGTCGATACGGTCGAGGAACGGATGCCGATGCGGGTGACCTGACCCGTCGTGCCCGAAACCTCGATGGCGTCACCGATCTGGACAGGACGCTCGGAAAGGAGGATGAGGCCGGAAATGAAGTTGCTGACGACGTTCTGGAGGCCAAACCCGATTCCGACGCCGAGCGCGCCGGCGAAGAACCCCATCTTTGTCAGGTCGAGTCCAGCGGCTCCGGCGGCGAAAACGAAACCCAACAGAAGCACCAGGTAGCGCGCGGTGACGGCGATGGAGAAGGCCACTCCGCGCTTGAGGCTGAGATGCGGGAGGAACTCCTCGGCGAGGACGAAGGAGACGATCCGAGAGAGGAACGACGCGAGCGCGAGGATCGCCGTGAACGCGATGATGGAGCCTGCCGACAAGGACACCGAGCCCAGGGTGAGCTTCGCGTCGAACAATCCCAGGAGCGCCCGGCCCGCCGGGGTCGCGACCTCGAACGCGCTGAACCCGATGAACATTCCAGTCCCGATCGCGAGGAGTCTGAGCACTTTGACCCCGGTCGCCGTGACCGTGTGAGGGTAGAGGCGGACCATCCGTAGGGCTTGCGCCGGAGCAGACGCGATCAGGGTTTTGAGGAGTTCGACCAGGACGAGGTAGCTGGCCATGATGAGAATCGCCCCGCCGAGAGTACTGAGGGCGGCCGTGCTGATGAAGGATGCGAGAGTGACCCATCCCCCGATGCTGCCAGCTGCCGCGATGCCGAGGGCGCCGACGAGGAACCATGCCGCGATGGCAAGGAGCCGCGAGCGAGTGCCGTTCGCCAGGCGCCCCGACCAGCGTTGCCCGCGCAAGAGGTCTCGGGCTAGGACAAGGGCCAGAGGGGCTGTCTGGAGAATGAGGGTGATCCGTTCGGTCAGCAGGGAGAGATCGAGCGTGTTACGAAAAGGGAAGAGCGCAAGGGAGGCGGCCAGGACCCAGATGGAGTTGCTCTCGGCCGGCCCGAGGATCTTCACGACGATCCAGGCCGCCGTCGGGGCGGCGGGAATCCACGCGAGCTGGTAGACGACGGACGGTGCCGGCGGGGCGAGAAGGATGAGCGCGAGAACCGTGAAGGGGATCGAGGCCACCCACGGGCTCTCCATGATGCGCAGAGCCGCTGCCTCGTCTGGGTCCGTCGCGGCACGCCGCGCCGCCCCGGGCCGGAGCTTCTTCAGAAGGGTCACCAAGCTGCCGAGGACGGTGGCTGCCACGAGCGCAAGCCATCCCGCATTCACCTTGGCGTAGTGGCTCACCCGCGAGGCCTCGCGGGCGATGCGGTCCGCGGTGACGGCGATGGCCTCGCGGCCTGTCAAGTGGAGGCGCCAGATCGGTTCTCCGGACTGCTCGGCGACACGTTCCCGAGCCTCGAGAATCTGCGCCTCGTTCTCCGCCTCGAGGGAGGCGAGCCGGCCACGGACATCCGCGAGCCTGCTCAGATCAACGAGGATCTCCCGGCGGCGCCCTGCCAGGCGGGTACCGAGTTCTGCCAGATCGTCCTGGCAACGCCGGACACGTTCCTGTAACTCTGGCGGCGTTGCCCCTTCCTCGAGAAGGCGCGCATGGGCCTGAAGTTCCTCCTGCAGGTCCGAGGCCTCTCGCTGCCACTTCTCGACGGCCCTGAGTCGATCTGTCACAGCTTCCCCTATGGGAACGACTTGGCGCTCCGCCGCGGCGATGCGGCGCGTCTTCTCCACGAACTCATCGAACGGGACGGTCCCACCCGGTTTCGTCTCGACGATCCCGGCGAGGACATTTCCGAGTGCGCTCGACGCGTACCTCTCCGCAACGTCGGGGGCGAGGGCACGAAGTGCCCTCTGCCGGAGCGCCTCCACTCTGGCGACGAGATCCGGCAAGACCGCGACGGAGAGGGGCGCCGTCTCGGTCTCGCTGACGGCAGCAGCTCCTTGCTGAGGGCCCGGCTTCTCCGGCACGGTTTCGCTCTTCTGGACGGGACGCGTCGACGGTTCCCCGCCGCCGCAGGACCCGAGGAAGATCGTCGCCGCGACGAGGAGTGCCGCGACGAGGCCGTGCCCTGAGCGGGGTGGCTCTGTGCGAGCGGGCATTCGTGTTCCACCTCGGGGCACGGGATCAGCAACAACCTTCTTTCGAGCGCCCTGAGGCTCCCGGTTCAGCGCCAGGCCCGGACATTCACGCGAGTCGTAGACGGTCATGGTGTGCTCCTACCGCGGGTCGCTTGCCCTGCTGACGCGCACAGGACGGGCAGAGTTTACGATCGAGACGAGACGCCATGCGTTCTGGTAGGCGAAGGCGGGAGAGCTCGTGAACATGCTCATGGTGCATGACGGTTCCAGCATCGCTCCGTGCCCTTCGGGACGAGACAGACCGTGACCTGCCAGGACATCACTCTTAGACTAAACGACGCGCCGTCGGCGCCACCCTGCCAACGAGCCTGGAGGAAAGTGTTGAAGCGTTTCAGGGACTTGATGGTTGTCTCCCTCGTGCTCGTCGTGGGGCTTGCCCCGGCCGCTCTCGCGCAGTCGCCGGCCGAGATCGAAGCCGCACTGAAGTCAGCCCACGCCAGGTACAAGGACCTCAAGGAGGGCGCCAACGCCGACTACATTCCCGCGCTCGCGAAGGTCGATCCCAACATCTTCGGGATCGTCGTCGTCACGACGGACGGGAAGGTCTACACGGTTGGCGACGTCACGTCGGAAGTCTCGATCCAGTCGATCTCGAAGGTCTTCACGATGGCCCGTGTCATGGAAGAGCAGGGGCCAGAGGCCATCGCCAGCAACATGGGGGTCGATGCCACGGGGCAGGTCTTCAACTCGATCGTTGCCGTGGAACAGCACAAGGGCGCCGAGATGAACGCGATGGTCAACCCGGGTGCGATCACCGCGACGAGCATGGTAAAGGGGGCGACCTCCGAAGAGATCTGGGGAAGCATCATCGGGACCTACAGTGACTTCGACGGAAGGAAGCTCTCGGTCAACCAGGAAGTCTACAAGCCGGAGGCCGAGACGAACCAGCGCAACCAGGCGATCGCGATGCTGATGTACGCCTATGGCCACATCAAGGCCGAGCCTCTCCGGGCGACGGACATCTACACCAGACAGTGCTCGGTGAACGTGAACGCGAAGGACCTCGCCGTCATGGCGGCGACGCTCGCCAACGGTGGAAAGAATCCGTTGACCGGCAAGCAAGTCATCAACACCCAGAATGTTCCCGAGATCCTTGCCGTCATGGCGACCGCGGGGCTTTACGACGACAGTGGAAAGTGGCTCTTCTCGACCGGGCTCCCCGCCAAGAGCGGTGTCGGTGGAGGAATCCTCGCCGTCTCGCCAGGAAAGTTCGGGATCGCGGCCATCGCTCCTCCCCTGGACAAGGCGGGGAACAGTGTCAAGGCGCAGAAAGCCATCGCTGACGTCTCGAACGCACTGGGAGGGAATCCGTACGCGCCGAAGCCCCGGTGAACCCTGAGGGAAATCAGAAGAGGTAGCGGGCCCGGAGCTGGAACTGGCGGGCCTGGCCGGATGCGTCGTTCTTGTTGACTCGCTCGCCCCAGATGTACTGTGCGCCGACCTCGCTGTTGCGGAATGGGGTCCACGCGAGGTTCAGGCTGAGCCGGTTCGTCCTCTTGTAGGCACTCGCGGGCTGGAAGTCCAGATTGTCAACCCGGACAGTGCCCCAGATGAGCGACGAGCGGAGGTAGCCGGGCATTCCCGCCGCGCCGCTCCAGCGGTGAAGGTAGGAGCCGAACCAGCCCCAGTGCCGGAGAAGGACGAGATCCCCGGTCGCGGGGTCGAAGGCGCCGTCCTGCCCTCCCGCCGAATTCAGGTCACTGATGAAACGCGCGATTCCTTCTCCGGCATTGACCTGGAACGTGAAGATGTCACCCTTGGCCCACGAGAGTTCCGAGACGGTTCCACTCGCGGAGAGTCCCCAGCCCGTCTCGTGTCCGATCTCGTTCGGACGGCTCGCCGACTCGCCTCGGATGTTCCGGAGGACGGCTGATCCCTGGAGACGCGCGGCGCTCGATGGGGTCCACGTTCCGCGGACCATCAGGTCGGGGATCTGGTTGACACTTCGAACCGTCTTCCCGTCGGTGTCCGTCAGCGAGGCGTTGGGGTACTCGACCGAGGCCGCCAGGCGGAACGCCTGGCTCAGGCGCTGCGTGTAACGGAACTGTGCCTGGCGCTGGACGTTCTCGGCGTTCACACCCTCGAAGTCGATGTCGCCGGAATCCGCGTCCGGGTCCGAGAAGGTCGACCAGGTCTGGCCAGCGAGAAGCCCGCCGACCTGAACGTACGCGTGTCTCAGGCGAAAGCCGTCCGAGGCGCCCGCGAAGTCGCCCTCGACGAAGGCTCGGATCGCCCGGTCGCCGGGTCCCTTCGTTCTCACGTCGAAATTCAGCGCGCTCGGCTTTGCCCAGAAGGACGTGCGGGGCCCCTTCTCGGCGCCGGGGTCGCCCACGACAGGGATGGAGAAGGTCAGGAAGCGGTCGTCGGAACCGAGGGCGTCCAGGGTGTTCACCGCGCTCACCCAGACGGATCCCCCGAACTTGATGGCCGCGGGGGAGCCCGGAATCCGGATCGAGCCCGGAAAGTCTCCGGCCGAAACGATGTCTGCCGGCAGGTCGGGCTTCTTCTTGTTTGCATCCTCGAGGCGCGCGAGCCTGTCGACGAACTCCTTCGATGGCTGTGAGAGCACCGGGAGTGACTGCTCCATCTCGTCCAGGCGGATCCGGTGCCGCTCGACTTCCTTGACAAGCGCGTCGAGCTTCATCGCTCGCTCTTCGTTCTGAACTCGCTGTGCCTCGACTCCGGCCTTCTCCCGCTCCAGCTTCTCTCGCTCGGCCTGAAGCTCTTTCGCGGCGGCCTCGAGCGTCTCCCTCTGCGCCGCGAGAACCCGGCGTTCCTCGTCGAACAGCTTCTCGATCTCTCGCCTCTGGGCAGCCGTGAAGGGGTCCTTGGGCCTCTTCTTCGCCGGGACCGGCTTTTTCGCGCTGGACGGGTCAGTCGTGTCAGTTGGAGAAGGGGTGTTCTGGGCGTGGAGAGGGCTGGCGAGAAGGACCAGAAGGCAGGCCGCGAGGCCGAACTGACCAGGGCACCCGGCGCGAGGGATTCCGCTCGTCCTCTGGCGCTTCTCCGCGTCACTCTCTCGAACTCGATTGTCGTGGGAGCCGTGTCTCATGGCGCTCGCGAAGGGTAGCACCCGTGGCGCGAGCGGAGGAGCTGCCCCCGGAGTCTGCTCACGACCGGCCTGGCATTGCTACTGCCGCCCCCGAGGCCCGGGCGCCATCACGCGCGAAGTCGACGAAAGCACAGATGGAGTTTTGTTACAATCCGACCTTCGTTTGTGAACCAGCGCGATCAGTAGAAGACAATGAAAGCAGCTCACAGCGTTCAGCGCTGGTGGCGAGGCGCCTGCGATGACGGCGCATCCGGATTGACAGCCTGTGCGTTCCGAACGACGCACAAGCAAGGAGGCATCATGAACATCCACAGGCCGATGACGGTCATCTCGTTTGCTCTGCTTTTCGCGGCGCCGCTGGTCGCCCAGCAGCCCGCGGCGCCTGCGACCGATCCCGTCACTGTCATCAAGCAGTCGCTCCAGAAGAGTGCGGCCTCGATTCGCCAATACCAGTGGGTCGAATCGACGACGGTCTCCATGAAAGGCGAGGTGAAGTCGCAGACGCAGGCCACCTGCTACTACGGCGCCGACGGCAAGGTCCAGAAGGTCCCGGTCACCGCGCCTCCGGCCGAAGACAAGAAACGGGGCCTCCGGGGAAAGATCGTCGAGAACAAGAAGGAGGAGATTTCCGCTTCGATGAAGGAGGCGGTGGCCCTCGTGCACCAGTACATCCCGCCCGACCCGGCCCGCATCCAGGCCGCGAAGGACGCCGGCCGGCTGACCCTGACGCCGCCTGACCAGAAAGGGAGCGTCGTCGTCGTCGTCAAGGACTACCTCAAGGCCGGGGACTCGCTGACGATCAACCTGAACGCCGCGGCGGGTCTCCTGACGGGGGTGGCCGTCTCAACGTTCACGGACGCGAAGGAAGCGGTCGGCCTGAAGGTGACGACGGCGACGCTTCCAGATGGCACGGTCTACGCGTCGCAGACGAACCTCGATGTCGCCGCGCAGAACCTCGCCGTGGCGATCGCAAACTCCGGGTACCGCAAGGCTGGAAGCTGAGCACGAGACCAGCCATTTCAACAGTGGCGGGACCTATTAAGAGCCCGGCCACTGATCCAACGGCGGCGTCCACGTCGTGGCGCAGCCATAGAGGATTCCGATCGTCCAGTGGCGCCTCTCCGCGTCTATCTCCCGACCAGGATTGTCGCGGGAGAATTTCCCGGACGGCCCTGCTGGCGCTGGTGCTCGTCGCCGTTGCCACGGGCCGATTCGCCAGTGGCCAGGACGCGACGGCGTCCAGGACCTCGGAGAACCCCGAGGTCGTCACGCCAACAGCTGACGTCGAGATCGACGGCACCGTTCTCTTTCGGGTCCGCGGTTTCTCTTCTCTCCCCGCTGAACAGAGGGCCGCGGGGATCGTCTCCCGGATCGAGGCGATCGCCAGCGACCAGGCATTCGATCCTGGCACCCTTCGAGCCGTGGACCTCGACGGCATGCTCCAGATCAGGGCTGGCGAACGATTTGTGATGTCTGTTTTCGACTCGGACGGGCGGCTCGAGGGCGTGTCGAAGATTGTGCTGGCGAACGCACACGTGAAGCGGATTGGCGAGGCCATCCTTCAGTACCGGGAGGCACGGAAGCGGCCAGCGCTGGTCCGTGGGGCGGCCATCAGTGCTGGCGTGCTCGTCGCCTTCGTTTTCGCGGCCTGGCTGGTGATCCGGTCCTTCCGCAAGCTCTCGGCACTTCTCGAGGGTCGCTACCGGCAGCGCCTCCGCTCGGTCGGCGTGCAGTCTTTCGAGATCGTGAGGGTGGAGCGCGTCTGGGAAGCGCTGAACGGGGCGCTGAGATTGATCAAGACGGTGGCGCTCGTCACGCTCGCGGTCCTGGCCCTCGACGCGGTGCTCGGTCTCTTTCCATGGACGCGTCCGATCGCCCAACGCCTCACGGGTGTCCTGGTACGGCCTCTTGGAGTTCTGTTCCACTCCTTTCTGGCGACCCTCCCGGACCTCATCTTCCTGTCGGTCCTGTTCTTTGTCGTCCGCTACCTCTTGAGGCTGCTGCGCCTCTTCTTCGAGGCGATCGAGCGGAAGACGGTTTCCTTCGCGGGCTTCGAGCCGGAGTGGGCACTGCCGACCTACAAGATCGCTCGGGTCGCCGTTGCCGCCTTCGCGATCGTGGTCGCCTACCCCTACATTCCGGGTTCGGGTTCCGCGGCGTTCAAGGGAGTGTCCCTCTTTCTGGGCATCGTCTTCTCGCTCGGGTCTACCTCCTTCATCTCGAATACGGTTGCCGGCTATTCGATGACGTACCGGCGGGCCTTCCGGGTCGGTGATCGCGTGCGGATCGGTGATGTGGTCGGAGACGTGACCGAGGTCCGCTTGCAGGTGACACACATCCGTACGCCCAAGAACGAGGAAGTCACGGTTCCGAACTCGCAGATCCTGGGTTCGAACGTGGTGAACTACAGCAGGCTCGCGAAGGAGCCTGGATTGATCCTTCACACGACGGTCGGCATCGGGTACGAGACTCCATGGCGCCAGGTGGAAGCGATGCTGTTACTCGCCGCGGAGAGGACTCCCGGCTTGCTGAAGGAGCCGCCGCCCTTCGTCTTGCAGACCGCCCTGGGCGACTTTTGCGTCACCTACGAGATCAACGTCTATTGTGACGCCCCGCACAGGATGCCGGCCCTCTACGCCGAACTCCACCGGCAGATTCTTGACGTTTTCAACGAATACGGCGTCCAGATCATGACCCCTGCCTATGAAGGCGACACGGCGCAGCCGAAGGTCGTCCCAAAGGATCAGTGGTTCCTCGCGCCGGCGCACTCTTCTCACGCGGGAGATCGGCAGTGAGGCCCCCTCATTCGTGACGTCATCCAGCGATTCCGGTCCCACTCTTCTCCACCGCGGCCCTTCTCCGATGCCGCCTCCGCCCGGGTGTTCATCGCCATCCGCGCATGCGCGAAGGGGCTCGAGATGATTCACGGCGCCGAGGTCACAAACGCGCCCGGGTACCGGTGCGCCCTGGTGGATTCCTCGGTTGCTGCGAATGCCGCCCTGGCGGCGCTCACACGCTCGCCGTGCCGGAGTCCGGCCACGGCCCTGAAGCCATGGTCGGGGTCTACGACCTCTCGAGCCGGATTGTCCACGACCTGATGTCCGGGCAGCCCGGGCTAGGGAAGCCTCCCGGTAACGAGGAGGAGTTCCGCTCGATGCCGGAGAAAATGCTGGACAGCGATGCCATTCGCGCACGGCTCGGAGCCGGCTGATCCAGCTATCATTGTTCTTTGGAGGTTCGTGCATGCGCCCATTCCGTCCCGGTTCCGTGATCCTCGGGCTCGGTCTCCTCTTCTTCGCAACCCCTGCTGTTCTCGCGCAGGATGCCGGCTACCACGATCCGGTGGCTTCCGAGAAGGCCTTCCCGAAGAAGCCGTACTCGCCTTACGCCGGCCGCGACTTCCCGATCCGTCCATTCTTCGGAGACACGCATCTCCACACTTCATTCTCGATGGACGCCGGGGCGGCTGGCGCACGGCTCGGCCCGGGCGACGCCTACCGCTTCGCTCGGGGCGAGGAGATCACGGCCTCCTCCAACCAGCCCGTGAAGCTCTCCCGTCCGCTCGATTTTCTCGTCGTCGCCGACCACTCGGACGGCTTCGGCTTCTTCCCCCTCCTGATGTCCGGCGACCCGACCCTGCTCTCCACGGAGAAGGGCCGCTTGTGGTACGAGCAGATCAAGGGGGGCAAGGGTGCCGAGGCGGCCTTCGACATCATCCAGGCCTTCAGCGCCAATAAGATGCCCAAGGGGTTCCCTGTACCCGGCGCGCCCGCCTATCGCTCGGCCTGGCAGGAGGTCATAAAGGCCGCCGAGACCTACAACGATCCCGGCCGCTTCACGACCTTCATCGGGTTCGAATGGACCGTCAACACGGGCGGCAACAACCTGCACCGGAACATCATCTTCCGGGGCAACGGCACCCAGGCGGCCCGGGTCGAGCCGTACACCACCATCCCTCCGCTGGGAAGCGACAACCCCGTGGACCTCTGGAAGTGGATGGCAGTGGCGGAGGAGAAGACCGGGAGCGATATCCTGGCCATCGCGCACAACGGAAACCTCAGCAACGGAACGATGTTCCCGGTTGTCGAGGCCTTCGGGAAGAAGATCGACAAGGAATACGTGGAGACGCGCGCGAAGTGGGAGCGGCTCTACGAGGTGACGCAGATGAAGGGGGACGGCGAGACACACCCCCTCCTTTCCCCCACTGACGAGTTCGCCGACTTCGAGATCTGGGACAAGGCCAACCTCGCCGTCACCCAGGCAAAGAAGAAGGAGATGCTCGAGTTCGAGTACGCGCGCGCGGCGCTCAAGAACGGCCTCTCACTCGAGGCGAAGCTCGGCACCAACCCGTACAAGTTCGGCATGATCGGGAGCACCGACGCTCACACGGGTCTTCCCGCGGTGGAAGAAGAAAACTTCTTCGGCAAGGTCACCGTCAGCGAACCGAATCCCGAACGGCTCACGGCCAACTTCATGACGAACCCCAAGATCGGGGTCACCATCAAGGACTGGGAGGTCTCTGCCTCCGGCTACGCGGCGGTCTGGGCCAAGGAGAACACCCGCGAGTCGATCTTCGACGCGATGCAGAGGAGAGAGACCTACGCCACGACGGGATCACGCATGATCGTCCGTCTCTTCGGCGGTTTCGACTTCGAGCCGAAAGACGCACACGACCGCCTGATCGCGCGGGTCGGCTACAGCAAGGGCGTTCCCATGGGTGGCGACCTCGAGAAGGCACCGAAGGGGAAGGTCCCATCCTTCCTGGTCGGAGCGCTCAAGGACCCCATCGGCGCCAATCTCGATCGCATCCAGATCATCAAGGGCTGGATGGACGCCAAGGGTGAACTCCACGAGAAGGTCTACGACGTCGCCTGGTCCGACGGCCGCAAGCCCGACCCGAAGACAGGGAAGTTGCCCTCTGTCGGCAACACCGTCGATGTCGCCAACGCCACGTGGACGAACTCGATCGGCGCCCCCGAGCTGATCACCGTCTGGAAGGACCCGTCTTTCGACCCGGCGCAGCGCGCCTTCTACTACGCCCGCGTCATCGAGATCCCGACGCCCCGCTGGACGGCTTATGACGCCCAGCGCTTCGGCACGAAGGCTCTTCCCGGAACCCGCATGACCATCACGGAGCGGGCCTACACGTCGCCGATCTGGTACACGCCCAACTGATGCCATCCGCCGGCGCCTCTCCTTGCGCGAGCAGGGAGAGGCCCAGCCCCTTCCCCTTGAAACAGGCGACGTTCCTACCGTGAAGACGGTTCTGCGCGAGCCTCTGCTCCACTTCCTCGCCCTCGGCGCCCTTCGGTTCGCATGGTTCGAGTGGAAGGGCGGGGCCTCCGGACCGGGCACCAACCGTATCGTCGTCACGCCGGGACAGGTGGAACACCTGGTCTCGGGCTACACACGCACCTTCGGGCGCCCGCCGGCGGAGGCTGAACTCGAGGGCTTGATCGACGACTACGTCAAGGAGGAGATCGCCACGCGGGAGGCGACGGCCATGGGCCTCGACCGCGACGACACGGTCATCCGCCGCCGGCTCCGCCAGAAACTGGAATTCCTCGCGGAGGAAGCGGTCGGCACCGCCACTCCCACCGATGCCGAGATCCAGGCTTGGGTCGATGCTCACCCCGAGTCCTTCGGCGGCGATGTCCGGCTTTCCTTCCGGCAGGTCTACATCAAGAAGGCAGGCAAGGGTCCCGCCGTCAAGGGAGAGGCTGAAAAGCTCCTCGCCCAGCTGCGGGCGGCTGGTCCCAAAACAAACACGGAGACCCTCGGGGACTCAACCATGCTCCCGTCGTGCTGGACCGACTATCATGGGCTCATGGAGGTACGTGCGTGCGCCTAACCCGTTCCACGTCCTGGATCCTCGGGCTCGGTCTTCTCGTTTCCGCCAGTTCGTCCAGCCTCGCACAAGATGCCGGGCAGGCAGACAAGGCGACACTGGAAAAGGCCCAGCCCAAGCCCCTGTACTCACCCTACGCGGGCAGGGACTACCCGACGCGGCCCCTTTTCGGCGACACACACCTTCACACGGCGTTGTCCTTCGACGCAGGCATCTTCGGAGCCCGCGTCACGCCTGAAGACGCCTACCGATTCGCCCGCGGTGAGGAGATCACCTCCTCGACCGGGCAGCGGGTCAAACTGTCCCGGCCGCTCGACTGGCTCGTGGTGGCAGACCACTCCGACAACATGGGACTCATCACAGACCTCATGGCCGGGAAACCGGAGTTGCTCGCGGTCCCGAAGGGGCGCCGCTGGTACGACATGATGCAGGAGGGAAAGGGAGCCGACGCGGCGATCGAGATGATCATGTCCTTCGGCGAAGGTACCTTCCCGAAGGAGATGGTCTACGCGCCCGGCACCCCTGCCTATCGGTCGGCCTGGCAGGCGGAGATCAAGGCGGCCGAGACCTACAACGACCCCAAGCGGTTCACCGCGTTCATCGGCTTCGAGTGGACCTCCAACACGGGCGCCAACAACCTGCACCGCAACATCATTTTTCGCGGTAACGGGGCACAAGCCATCCTGGTCGAGCCGTTCGTCACCTTCAAGCCGTGGGGTAGCGACAACCCCGAGGACCTCTGGAAGTGGATGACGGCCACGGAAGAGAAGACAGGGAGCCCGGTTCTCGCGATTGCGCACAATGGCAACCTGAGCAACGGGATCATGTTCCCGATGGTCGAGGCATTCGGCAAGAAGCTCGACCGCCAGTACGTTGAGACGCGGGCGAAGAGAGAACGGCTCTACGAGGTTACCCAGACAAAGGGGACCGGCGAGGCCCACCCGGTTCTCTCGCCCAATGACGAGTTCGCCGACTTCGAGATCTGGGACAAGGGCAACCTCGACGGCAGTGTTGCCAAGAAGAAGGAGATGCTCGAATACGAGTATGCACGCTCCGCTCTGAAGAACGGCCTGAAGCTCGAGCAGCAGCTCGGCGTGAACCCCTACAAGTTCGGGATGATCGGCAGCACCGACGCGCACAACGGACTCGCCGCCGTGGAAGAGGACAACTTCTTCGGAAAGACAGCACCACAGGAGCCCAGCCCGGAACGGTTGACGAAGACCTTCGTAACCAACCCGAAGAGCGGCGTGAAGATCATGGACTGGGAAGTCGGGGCTTCGGGCTACGCGGCGGTCTGGGCGATGGAGAATACGCGCGAGTCGATCTTCGACGCCATGCAGAGGCGGGAAACCTACGCCACGACGGGATCGCGCATGATCGTCCGCTTCTTCGGCGGCTTCAACTTCGAGCCGAGAGACGCGCAGGACCGTATGCCAGCGAGAATCGGCTACAGCAAGGGCGTGCCGATGGGAGGGGATCTCGAGAAGGCGCCCAAGGGCAAGTCTCCGGCCTTTCTGGTCGCGGCCCTCAAGGACCCCATCGGCGCCAATCTCGACCGGATC
This sequence comes from Thermoanaerobaculia bacterium, assembly GCA_022071945.1. Lineage (GTDB taxonomy): Bacteria > Acidobacteriota > Thermoanaerobaculia > UBA5066 > UBA5066 > JAJVIN01. The sequence goes on from JAJVIN010000025.1 coordinate 31,451, forward strand.
CAGATCATCAAGGGCTGGATGGACGCCAAGGGTGAACTCCACGAGAAGGTCTACGACGTCGCCTGGTCCGACGGCCGCAAGCCCGACCCGAAGACAGGGAAGTTGCCCTCTGTCGGCAACACCGTCGATATCGCAAGTGCAACATGGACCAACTCGATCGGATCTCCCGAGCTGATCGCCGTCTGGAAAGACCCGTCTTTCGACCCAACCCAGCGCGCCTTCTACTACGTCCGCGTCATCGAGATCCCGACGCCCCGCTGGACGGCGTACGACGCCCAGCGCTTTGGCATCAAGCCACACCCCGAGACCCGCATGACCGTGACGGAGCGGGCCTACACGTCGCCGATTTGGTACACGCCCAACTGATGTCATCCGCCGGCGCCTCTCCTTACGTGAGCAGGGAGAGGCCCAGCCCCTTCCTCTTGAATCAGGCGACGTTCCTACCGTGAAGACGGTTCTGCGCGAGCCTCTGCTCCACTTCCTCGCCCTCGGCGCCCTTCTGTTCGCATGGTTCGAGTGGAAGGGCGGGGCCTCCGGACCGGGCACCAACCGTATCGTCGTCACGCCGGGACAGGTGGAACACCTGGTCTCGGGTTACACACGCACCTTCGGGCGCCCGCCGGCGGAGGCTGAACTCGAGGGCTTGATCGACGACTACGTCAAGGAGGAGATCGCCACGCGGGAGGCGACGGCCATGGGCCTCGACCGCGACGACACGGTGATCCGCCGCCGGCTCCGCCAGAAACTGGAATTCCTCGCGGAGGAAGCGGTCGGCACCACCACTCCCACCGATGCCGAGATCCAGGCTTGGGTCGATGCTCACCCCGAGTCCTTCGGCGGCGATGTCCGGCTTTCCTTCCGGCAGGTCTACATCAAGAAGGCAGGCAAGGGTCCCGCCGTCAAGGGAGAGGCTGAAAAGCTCCTCGCCCAGCTGCGGGCGGCTGGTCCCGAAACAAACACACAGACCCTCGGGGACTCAACCATGCTCCCGGCGGAGATATCGCTCCTGCCCCTCTTCGAGGTCGGCCGGACGTTCGGGGACGGATTCGCAAAGAAGCTCCTCACGATCGAGCCGGGGACCTGGTCCGGCCCGATCGAGTCCTCGTATGGACTGCACATCGTCCTCGTTCGTGAACGCACCGAGGCCGAAAAGCCGAGCCTCACCCTGGTCCGTCCGCTCGTCGAACGCGAGCTGGCCGCCGAGCGCGGCAGACGAGAGCTGGAGAAGCTCTACGAACGGCTCCTCACCCGGTACACCGTCACGATCGAGATGCCGAAAGCGGTGCCGGACTCCGGCGAGGGGAAAGCGGAGGGCAGGCCGTGAGAAGGGCACCCCGCTCGACGGTGGCAGCCCTCCTTCTCCTCCTGTCCCTACCGGCGCTCGCCCACGAGATGCGCCCCGGCTTCCTCGAGCTGAGAGAGACCGGACCGGAGACCTACTCGTTTCTGTGGAAGAAACCGAGCGGAGGCGAGGTAGAGATCCAGATCGCGCCGGTCCTTCCGGAAGACTGCCGGCTCGTCACACCCGACCGCCAGCAACTCTCTCCGGGCGCCGTGATCGTGCGCGGAACACTGACGTGCCGGGGCGGGCTCGGAGGGAAGAGGATCGTGGTGGCGGGTCTCGAGGCGACCGTGACGGACGTCCTGGTCCGTCTGCACCATGCGGACGGCCGGCTGGAGAGCCACATCCTGCGCCCGGCGACTCCCTTCGTCTCTCTCGGCGAGGTCACGAGCACCGCGCGGCGAGCACTCGGCTACGTGCAACTCGGAATCCAGCACATCGTTCTCGGCGTCGACCACTTGCTGTTCGTCCTGGGGCTCCTGCTCATCGTGTCGGACCGCTGGATGCTCGTGAAGACGATCACCTCGTTCACTCTGGCCCACAGCATCACCCTCGCGATCGCGACGCTCGGATACGCGAGCGCGCCGCTGCCACCGCTCAATGCCGCCATCGCGCTCTCGATCCTGTTCCTCGGCCCAGAGATCGTTCGCGTCTGGCGGGGCGAGTCGAGCTTCACGATCCGGCACCCCTGGGTCGTGGCCTTCGCGTTCGGGCTCCTTCACGGGTTCGGCTTCGCGAGCGGCCTGACGGCCATGGGACTCCCGAAGGCCGAGATTCCCCTGGCGCTCTTGCTGTTCAACGCCGGCGTTGAACTCGGCCAGGTCGCCTTCGTCCTGCTCGTGATCCTCCTCGAGAAGTCGTTCCGGGTGCTGGAGGTGCAATGGCCCCGCTTCGTCGCGCAACTTCCGGGGTACGCGGTGGGGACGCTCGGAGCGTACTGGACGATTCAGAGGACACTCGTCCTTCTCGTGGGGGCAAGATGAGACAAACGAACGCGGGCCGATGGAGCCTTCCTGAAGCGGGGGCCACTCGCGGTGCATTGGCGAAGTCCTTCACAGTGGCCACCGCTCTCTGGCCAGCCCTCGCCTGGGCACACGTCGGCCAGGGCCGCGCGGAGGGCTTTCTCGCGGGCCTCAGCCATCCCGTCAGCGGCCTGGACCACGTGCTGGCGATGGTGGCTGTCGGCCTCTGGGGTGCCCAGCTCGGGGCGCCCGCGATCTGGCTCTTGCCGGTGACGTTCCCCATGGTGATGGCCTTCGGCGGGATGCTCGGGCTGGCGGGAGTGCCCCTGCCCGGCGTGGAGGCCGCCATCGCGCTCTCTGGCGTCCTGCTCGGCCTTGCGGTTCTTGCCGAGTTCCGGCCTCCCCTTCCGGTCGCGGCCGCAATCGTCGGTTTCTTCGCCGTCTTCCACGGCCATGCCCACGGAGTCGAGCTGCCGGCGGGGGCCAGCGGCCTCACGTACAGCATTGGCTTCGTCGTTGCCACGGGGTTGCTCCACGCAGGCGGCATCGGGATTGGTCTGATTCACCGGTGGACCTGGGGACGCCTGCTCCTGAGGGGAGCGGGCGCCTGCGTCGCGGTGGCTGGTGGCTACTTCCTCTGGAGAGCGTTCGCGTGACTGTCGCGACGCGGGTGCGCCGCTCACTCGTTGTGGCGGCAACGCTGTTGCTGCCCGCGACGGCACACGCTCACCTGGTCAACACCGGCCTCGGTCCCTTCTACGACGGCGTCTCCCACTTCGCCCTCACCCCGGAGGACTTTCTCCCGGCCCTGGCTCTGGCATTTCTCGCCGGTCAGCGCGGATCGCAGCCCGGTCGTGCCCTTCTCTTCGCTCTCCCCGGAGCGTGGCTCGCCGGCGGCGTCGCCGGCCTGCTCTTTCCGGCGATCAGTTCGGCCATCGCCCTCACGACGGTCTCCTTCATCCTCCTGGGCGTTCTCGTGGCCGCCGAGGCTCGCTTGGGGACCGGCGTGGTTCTCAGCCTGGCGGTCGTCATCGGTGGATTCCACGGCTACCTCAACGGAGCCGCGATGTCGGAGGCGAAGCTGGGGGCCCTTGGATTGACGGGAATCGTCACGACGCTGTTCGTCCTGGTCTCCCTGGCCGCGGCGATGGTGGTGGCGATCCGGGTTCCGTGGGGACGTATTGCCGTTCGCGTGGCCGGCAGCTGGATTGCGGCCATCGGCTTGCTTCTTCTCGGATGGTCCTTGCGACCGGGCTGAAGGATCCGGCGGGACAATCCGAGACTCACGCCCAGATGACAAAGAGCCGCGAGCACCCGAAGGCGCCCGCGGCTCAAACTCAATGTTTCTCCGGGATCATGGGACTGCGGGAAAGGACTGGCTCCTCGCCGGCCCGAGCGGTCAGCGAACCCCGACCCGGTTCACGGGACCGCCCGCGTTGACAGGAGCGACGCCGGGACCCGGAGCGACGCCGACTCCCGGTGCTCCGACTCCGACGCCAGGGGCGACTCCCACTCCGGGTGCCCCGACACCGACACCCGGCGTCACACCGACTCCTGGCGCCCCGGCGCCCACCGTCGAGCGACGTGCGACGCCCGCGTAACTGACTGGAGTCGCCGGTGCGCCAACCACTGCAAGCGCCACCGGTGCTCCGCTCAGAACCCAGCCGAACGCAACGAGACCGAGGATTCGAAGAAAACGAGGAGGGGCGAGTGTCATTTGCTTCCTCCAAGAGGCAGGCCCTGCGGGAGTTCGTCCAGATCGATCAGGGCGTCGGACCGCACTTTCTGAGCCCCAGCAGGCGGGACAAACGCGAAGGCTTCCGCCGCGGGCTTGAGATCGGTCTTCCAGGCCTTGATGCGAACCGTGTACTGGGGCGCGCCAGCAAGGGTCTTGCTCGTGATCACGAACTTGCGGGGCATCGGCCTGGCACCCACCTCGATCCAGATCTGCCAGTCGGTGTCGCCGTTGCGAAACGCGAGGTGCTCGCAGTCCACGCCCTCCACCACGCCCCGGCCGATGTGCTTGGATTCCTGGACATCGGCAATCAGGACGTCGTAGGGGTTCGACACGAGGAGGTCGCCGCCGGGCATCGCGACCCCGTGACCCGCCCTCAGGGCCGCGATCAGCTGGTCCACGGTCCCCGGGAGTTCGAACTGCGTGTAGGCGTTGAGGTTCTTTCCGTAGATGTTGGCGGCCTTGCCGTCGAAGATGAGTTCCACGTCCGCGTACCCGCCAACCCGGTGCGCCCGTAGCTTGTCCGGACGAACGAGAAGGACGGTGCCAGAACTGGTGAACTGGATCTTCTCGAGCTGGGGCGTGATGACTTCGATGTCACTGTCGAAGGTCAGCTCGAGCGACTTCAGGCCGCTGATGTAGTTCGACATCGACTTGAGGATCGGTTTGGCGTCACTGGGAACCTGGGGGGTCGAGGCGGCCGCCTTGGCGGGCGTTGCGGGCTGTGCGACGAGCCGTGCTGCCGGGACGATGCCCGCCATGACAAGGGCGCAAGCCCCGAGAACGATGCGCCTGTCGCGGACCCTGTTGACGATTCTTGTTTTCACTCTCGGTCTCCCTCCGTTCTCTTCTGGGAACACGGGAAAAGTCGAAGCTCTCATGACATTGGGAAAGCGCCGGCGTTTGCTTCCACGGTGACCTCGGCAACTCTCCTCGTGAACATGAAGGGTGGCCGGGATTCCGTACGCCTCGGCGACCGGGGTCGCGATCATCCAGACTGCGAATGAGAGATGTGAAGTGTCACATCGGACCGGGACAGATTCATTATCCTACCAACGGGCGGCAGCCACCATCCCCGATCTCGCAAGCCCGCGGCCCGCGCCTGAATTCCGATCAGACGAACTCACAGTTCCCGTCCGAATGGTCGAACCTCCAGGTATTGTCGTCTCTTCGGGCAATTGTCATTGGAGGCGCGGGAGGCTCTTGCTACAATTAAGGGTTCTGCGGAAACCGGTCCAGCAAATCGATTTCGCGCCATCCCGGCCGGGCTCCCTGGGCCCGTCCATCTCCTTGCGGAGCTCGTGCCCGAGACCGAACCGGCGGGCGGGCGGGCGGGCGGATTCTCCAGGCCCGCTGGCCGGTCAGAAGGTGAGAGACGCAGCCACCATCGGTCCCTGGCTCACGACGTCCCACTTGAAACCGCCGTCTTCCTCGTAGTCTTGGTCCAGGTAGCGATACCCGACAGAGAGAGCGAGGGATTTGGAGGCGTGCCACTTCAGCCGGGCGTCGAGGTCCCATGTGAAGTCACAACCGACGCCAAAGCCACCCATCATTCCTCTCAGAGTGAAAGAGAACGCCTCCGAAAACGGGGCCGCGACGCGCGCGCCGAAGATCGGATCGACCCAGCCGGCGGAGACCTTCGTCGTCGACACAACTCCCTGGCTCGTCCTCAGCTCGATCTGCGTGGAGAGCGACGTGTACCGCAGCCCGCCAACCGCCTCAAAAACGGGGGTGAACCTGTAAGAACCGGTGCCTTCGACGAGCCACTCGTCCACGTCCACCTCGGCGGTGACTCGCCCTCTGTCGCCCGTTCCCGTTCCGCCCAGCCCCATGTAGATGACGTCCGCCGAGACGGCCCACTTCGGCGCCTCTCCCCGATAGTCGAAGAGAGCACCGAACTGGAGGTTCTCGAGGACATCCGAAGCGGGAATGTCGATCTCGGTCGTCACCGGGCCGGATCCCGTCGTGCCGGACATCGCCGCGCCCATGAAATACGCCCCCACGGTGTGCCGGAAACTCGATTGCTGTGCCGGCGCGTCCGGGGCGCAGAGGGCGAGGATCGATGCGGCGAGGAGGGTCAAGCAAGGGCGCATGGCCGGTTTCCTTTCGTGTTGCGGCTCGACGGCGGTGCCCCTGATCCGTTGAATCGGACTGGAGGCTGAACCGGGCCGATCTTAGCGCGGCGGCCCCGCACCAGACTTCCACCGTTCCGGGCCGAGGCGCCGATACCTGGATGCCGCGGGAACCGGACCGGACGGCGCAAGGCCGTCGCAGTCACCAGGGCTCGCCCTGATCCTCCTGCTCTGCTCTCCCGGGCGGCGCCGGCTCCCCGAGAGACTGTGGCCGGTCGGGGGGAAGCCTCCACGCGGATTGCCGGGGCGGCCCGGGGCCAGGCGAGACGGCCAGAGGTCTGGCCGCACGGCCGTACAGCCGGTTCGCCGCGCCGAACCAGGCGAGATTGCCTGCCATCACCAGAATGACGACGATCGCCGCCACGGTCCGCCGGACCCCGGCACGCACCACCAGGAAGTCTGCGACAGCGAACGAAAGCCACGGGTACCAGCCCCACAGGTACCAGCCTCCGACGCCACCCCACGTGCCCCAGTATGCTCGGTGGGAGAGAAACCAGTACGTCGTACTCCCCAGAGCGAGGCCCGCGGCCAGGATGTGGCCTCCCGCCCGATCGGCCGGCCAAACGGGCTTGACGGCGGGAACGAGACAGATCGTGCCGATCAGGGCAGCTGCCAGTAGCCAGTGTGGCGGCCGAAAGAAGCTCCACTCGCCCAGCCAGAAGGCAGTCTTGATAAAGGTAAGGGCGCTATGGAGCATCCCTGCAGCCATCTCTGGAAAAAGTCCACTCAAGGGGGCTCGCAGGCCGTTCAGTTCGACGGTTCCGCCCCACCGGTAGCCCCGGAGCGCCTGGATGGGCAAGAACAACAGAGAGAAGCTGCCGAGTGCCAAGGCCGACCTCCAGTCGCTCTTGCGCCAGATCTTGACCACTAGAAGCACTGAGAGCGGCAGACAAGTCAGCTTGATGAAAGGCCCAAGAGCCGCTAGCGCGGTCAAGAGTGGCCGGCCCGACTCCCGTCTTACGGCCCAGACCGCCACCGCGGCGAAGGCGAACACGCCCGCGTCGTTGGCGCATCGAGCCAGCGACTCTGGCGCGCCCGGCACCAGGAGGAGGAAGAGGGCGAGGCCTTTTTGGTAGCCGCTCCACTCTGCGGTCGCGACCCTCATCGGAAAGGCGATGGAGGCCGCGACCAAGAACACGGAATAGAGGCGCATCAGGAGAAGCTGCATGAAGGGGTTGCTCGCGGCATCTGCACAGCCTAGAGCGCCCGCCAGCTTCAGGAGGATCATGCCGGCCATGTAGTAGACCGGCGGCTGGTGGCTTTCGTAGTTCGGCTGTGAATTCGCAGCCGGTTTCCACCGAGGCGGCCTTAGGATGTTGAACGTCGCGCTCCGGCCCGCGAAGTCAGGGCAGCCGTACGCCCACCCAAGGGCCGGGCAGCACGGCGCTGCGTGCACCGCGCCGCAGATCTCGGGGCTGATCGAGAGCCCAAGGAGACCTTGGATCATCCCGCCGTCAAGAAAGAGAACCGCACGCGCAAGATGGGCGGGCTCGTCCGGACCTTCGAACGCCGGAAGGTAGACGGCGTGGAGGATCAAGCGACCCACGACCGCGGCAAAGAGCAACCCGATCACGAAGCGGTTGCCTCGAGCCGGGTGGATCGTCGCGGATGTAATCACCACCACATTCTCGACCTTGAAGGCCGAAAACCGACAGCGCCACGTGAATCGGCTCCGAACGCCTTGACGAGGAACCGCAATACGCTAGATGAACGAGCCGGCGCCCTGACAGGGCTTTCGGCGATCTGACCGCGGTAGGTCTTGACGCCGGTCCCGGAAGACGCACCAGGAGGCGCGCCGAGCTGATTGAGACCTGAGTCTTACCTGTCGCCATATCAGCATTCTCTGGCCTGATCTCGTTTGGACCGCGGCAATACTAAACAAAGGTTCGTAGTGTCATCTTCATGATAATTACCTGTCCCTGCGCCCACGCCTACGCAGGGTGGAGACGAGAATAGGCCGATGACGAAACGCTTCCACGGAAGGACCGCCCTCGTGACCGGCGCTGCATCCGGAATCGGCGCCGCGACCGCCCGCATGCTGGCCTTGGAAGGCGCCGCCGTCTTCTGTGCCGACCGGAACCAGCAGGGCACGGAGGCGGTGGTCCACGAGATTCGCGAGAGGCTGGGTTCGGCGGAGACTGCCCTTCTGGACGTGACCGACGAGGCTGGCTGGATCGCCCTTTTCGCCAGGATCCGAGACTCCCACGGAAGGCTGGATATCCTGGTGAACTCGGCCGGCATCTCGATGGCCGCCGCCACGAGCGACATGGAGTACTCGAGCTGGCGCCAGGTTCTCGCCGTCAACCTCGACGGCGTCTTTCTCGGGACCAAGCACGCCATCCGCGCGATGCGCGACGGGGGAGGCAGTATCGTGAACGTCTCCTCCGCCTCCGGCCTCAAGGCGGCACCCGGCGCCGCCGCATACTCGGCCAGCAAGGCCGCCGTCTGCATGTTCGGGAAGGCCGTGGCCAAGGAGTGCGCCGGCTCGGGAATCCCCATCCGCGTCAACACGGTCTGCCCGGCTGGGGTCAAGACTCCGATGTGGTCCTCGATGCCCTTCTTCAAGGACCTCGTGGCCAGCCTGGGCTCGGAGGACGCCGCCTACCTGAGTCTCTCGGAATCCGCACCGGGCAGCCGATTCTCCGAGCCGGAGGAGATCGCACGCGCGATCCTCTTCCTCGCTTCGGACGAGGCGGCCCAGATCACCGGCCTCGACTTGGTCATCGACGGCGGCTACACGCTTTAACCAAGGGACGCCATGGCCGGCGGCCTGGCGAGGCGTTCGGCGATCTGTCCGCAATCGACGGCATGCCCGCCAATCAGTCGATCTCCGAGGAGCTCACAGACGAACCGAATAGAAGGACCGCGGTTCGGACGGATCGGGAAAGGACGCGCCCGTCGAGATCCAGCGATCGCCACGTGAAGCTGAAAGGGCACCTGGGCTCGAAGGGCTGGACAGTCAGAGAGGAGTCCGGCCATCCGCGGTCAGGAGCGCGCGGTAGAGGTCCGGACGCCGGTCGCGGAAGAATCCCCACGAGGCCCGGGTCTTCCGGATCTCGGCAAAGTCGACCGTCGCGACCGCCACCCCCTCCTCGTTCCGGGAGAGCTCCGCCAGCTTCTCGCCCCGGTGGTCGGTGATGAACGACGATCCGTAGAAGACCTGCCCGTTCTCGTTACCGATCCGGTTCGCGGCCGCCACGGGAACCACGTTTGAAACCGAGTGCCCGATCATCGCCCGCTGCCATCTGTCCCGCGTGTCGACTCCGGGCGCCTCGGGCTCTGACCCGATCGCCGTCGGGTAGAGCAGGAACTCGGCCCCCTTCAGCATCAGAATCCGTGCGCACTCCGGATACCACTGGTCCCAGCAAATGGCCGCCCCGGCCTTCCCCGCTTTCGTGTCGAAGACCATGAAGCCCGTGTCCCCGGGCCGAAAGTAGAACTTCTCCTCGTAGCCGGGTCCGTCCGGGATGTGGCTCTTCCGGTAGATGCCGAGGATCGCGCCGTCCGCATCCACCATCGCGAGGCTGTTGTAGTAGGAGTGCCCAGCTTTCTCGAAGAACGAGACGGGGATCACGACCCCGAGCTCGCGCGCCACGTTCTGAAAGCGGCCGATGGTCGGGTGGCCCTCCGCCTCTCTCGCCCACTCGAAGAACTCGTCCTTCTCCTCGCGGCAGAAGTAGGGTCCCTCGAAGAGCTCGGGAGGCAGGACGAGACGGGCGCCACGGCGGACCGCCTCGCGAACGAGCCGCTCGACTCTCGACACGTTCGTCTCGAGATCGTCGCCAAGCGCGCACTGGATAACCCCGATCGTCAGCGTGTTCCCCATCGTCATCACCCCTTCGCCCTGGCGGGCTGCTGCTGGCTGATGCAGTGAAACGCCCCGCCGCCTGTCAGGACATCCTTCGCGTACACCCCGACTGTCCGGCGAGCCGGGAAGAGCTTCGCGATCGTCTGGACAGCCCTGTCGTCGTTGTTCGACCCGTACACCGGAACGGTCACCGTCGTGTTGGCGATGTAGAAGTTGACATAGCTCGCCGGCATGAGCTCGCCTTCCTCGTCGAGGATCTCGCCAGGAGAAGGAACGGTCACGACCGAGAGGCGCCGGCCGGACGCATCCCGCATCTCCGAGAGGTCGCGGATGATGGTCTCCAGGGCATCCCGGTTGGGGTCGCCCGGCACCGGTTCCATGCAGACCACCACCCCCGGCGCCACGAACCTCGCCACGGTGTCGATGTGGCCATCGGTGTGATCGTTCAAGAGCCCGTCCCCGAGCCAGAGGACCTTCTCGGCGCCCAGCGCCTCGAGAAGGCCGGCCTCGATCTCCTCCCGAGAGAGGCCGGGATTCCGGTTGGGGTTCAAAAGGCACTGCCTCGTCGTGAGGATCGTCCCCTCTCCGTCTGGTTCGACCGAGCCGCCCTCGAGCACCCAGGGGAAGGCAAACCCGGGCAGCCCGGACGCCTCCGCGATGGCGGCCGAGACCGCGTCATCGCCGGGGAGGCTCCACTTTCCGCCCCAGCCGTTGAAGCCAAACGAGACGGGTGACACGCCCCCGGGTGAACGGACGAAGACGGGGGCGGTGTCTCTGAGCCAGATGTCACCGAAGGGGATCGTGTGGAACCGGCACGGAAGGCCCGCGAGGCGCTGCCGCGCCTCGGCCTCTCGAGCGTCGCCGGGCACCAGGATCTCGAGCCTCTCGCCGTCAGGCGAGCCGCCCAGCGAATCGATACCGGCAATGTTCCTGGCGAAGGTCACGAAAGCTTCTTGAACGGGCGCCAGGGACTCTCGCCAGAGCTCCACGTGGCTGGGCCAGGCGAGCCAGCAAGCGTCGTGCGGCTCCCACTCGGCGGGCTGGCGAAGATCAGGATTTCGGTTCTGTCGCAAGATGCCGGGTCCGGACATGAGCCGGATCATAAAGGCCCTCTTCTCAGCCCGGAGGCAGCTTCATCTCGGGCACGAGGCAATACTCGGCCGAACCGAGCCCGGCCGAGAAGCCGGTCGCCCACGCCCACTGGAAATTGAATCCGCCGATCGGCCCGAACGCGTCGAGGATCTCTCCGGCGAAGAAAAGACCGGGAGAGAGCCGGCTCTCCCCCGTCGCGGGCTCGATCTCCTCGAGGGAGACACCTCCGCCCGTGACTTCCGCCGTCCGGTAGCCCTCCGTGGCCTGGACCGGCAGCGAGAACTCCTCGAGCGCCAGGAGGAGATTCCGGCGCTTTTCTCTCGTGAGCTGGGAGAGGCTGACGTCCTCGACGGAAGCGGTCTGCATCAGAAGCGAGACCAGCCGGTCCGGAAAGTGCCGTTCGAGAAGCCGGCTCACCTGGCCGGGTCCCGGATTGAGGAGGGTGTTCCAATCCACGGCCCCCTCGCCCTGGGAGAGGAACCGGGCGGTGACCCGAAAGGCCGAGCCCGAGAGCCGAGCCTTCTCCAACACGTGGGAGATGTTCAGAACCGATGGACCGCTGTATCCGCGATGGGTGAAGAGAAAGCCCCCGGTCGACTGCGCCTCCGCCCCGACCGTCCTGGCCTGCAGACGCGCCGTCAGGCTGAGCCCGGAGAGATGGGCGTGCGGAGCGGAGGCCGAGACGAGGGGAACGAGCGCCGGATACGGCGGATGAACGCGGTGGCCGAAGGCAGCGGCCCAGTGGAGACCGGCCCCGTCGACCCCGGCCGGCAAGACAGAGAACCCTCCCGTGGCGACGACGACGGCACGCGCCGCGACATCCGACCGGTCGAGGCGCAGGCGGAAGGAACCATCGGCGGCCCTCGCGAGATCACGAATCCGCGCGACGGTCCGGACCTCGACGCCGCTCTCGGCGACCCGTTCGAGGAGCCTGTCCCTCACGTCCTTGGCCCGGTTCGTCGGGGGAAACAGCTTGGCGGACTCCCGCTCCTCGCGAAGGACCCCGCCGAGGAGCTCCTCGAAAAACGATCTCTGGGCGGGGAGGCGGAACTGCTCGAGAAAGCGCCTCACGATGTAGGGCTTCGATTCGGAAACGAAGACCTCGGGAGCCGCCCGCATCGGCAGGATGTTGCAGCGGCCGCCGCCCGAGATCAGGATCTTGCGCCCCGCCTCTCGAAACGCCTCGTAGACGGTGATCGGGAACGAGGCCCCCGCCCGGCGCCGGATGTCCGCCGCGCGCAGGGCCGAGACGAGGCCCGCCGCTCCCGCGCCGACGATCACGAGGCCCTCCGGATTCACGCCGGCAACGATACGGCGAAACCGGGCCCGAAAGGCGTACTATCGGGGGTTACATCCCGCAGAATGAGAAGGTGCGGAGTTCAACCCCAGGAGATGCAATGGCATCACAACCCGTAGAGGCCCCTTCCCACCCCACCCTCAGACCCGCCGCGGTGTTCGGATTCGCGCTCGTGCACGTCGCGGCCCTCGGTGTCTTTTTGGCCGGGTTCTCGTGGAAGGGCGTCCTGCTCTGCGTCGCTTCGTACTACGTGAGAATGTTCGCCATCACCGCGGGCTTCCACCGCTACTTCGCGCACCGGACCTACAAGCTCGGCCGCATTCCCCAGTTTCTCCTGGCCTTCCTCGGTCAGACCGCGGCCCAGAAGGGCGTCCTCTGGTGGGCCTCCCTCCACCGCCACCACCACAGGTATTCCGATCAGCCCGAGGACATCCACAGCCCCATCCAGAGAGGCTTCTGGTGGAGTCACATGGGGTGGATCCTCGCGAAGGACTACGAAGAAACCGACCTGTCTCGAGTTCAGGACCTCGCGAAATTCAGAGAGCTCGTCTGGCTCGACCGGAATCAGTTCCTGGCCACGTTCGTCTACGCGCTCGGCTTCTACTTCGCCTTCGGCGCCACCGGACTCTTCTGGGGCTACTTTCTCTCCACCGTCCTCCTGTGGCACGGCACCTTCACGATCAACAGCGTGATGCACGTGTTCGGACGCCGCATCTGGAAGACTCCGGACCAGAGCCGGAACAGCTTCATCTTCGCGCTCGTCACGATGGGCGAGGGCTGGCACAACAATCACCACCACTACCCGGGTTCCGCGTCGCAGGGCTTCCTCTGGTGGGAGTTCGACGCCACCTACTACCTCCTCTGGCTCGGCGAGAAGATCGGCTTCGTGAAGGGGCTGCGCCGGGTTCCCGAGAACATCCGGGAGATGGCCCGGTTCCTGAACTCCAGGAAGGCCCGGATCTCCGCCGCGGTGTCCAACGCCTTCGAATCCGCCTCCGGCCTCATGAACAACCGGATGGACGCGATGAACGAGCGAATCGAGAAGCTGACCCAGGAGTGGGCGGGCATGCAGGCCAGCCTGAAGCAGGCCGTCATTCAGAAACGCTCGGACCTGGAGCTCTCGTACGAGCGAGCGGCCCTCCGCCTGCAGGAGCTCCAGGCCGATTACCAGGCCGCGATGACGCGGGCCGGAGAAGCCGCGGGAAAGCGTATCGACGAGATCACAGCCGAGATGGAACGAACCCGTCTGCAACTCCTCGAGTCGCTCGAGGCCCTGGTCGCCGCCGCCCACAGCCTGGCGGAGCCTTCACCCGCCTGATCCGCAGGAGAAACTCATGGACGCGACGACTCTCTACAACGACCACGTTTCCGAACGCCAGCGCAGGGCCGAGAAGGCTCTCGGCGAAACCGGGTATGACCGGCTCGTCCTTCACTCGGGCCGGCCGTTCACCTACTTCAGCGACGACCAGGACGCTGCGTTCCGGCGAACTCCGCACTTTGCGCACTGGACTCCCGTCGACGGTCCCGGCCACCTTCTGGCGATCGTGCCGGGAAAGCGGCCGCGGCTGATTCGTGTGAGTCCCAAGGACTTCTGGTACGCGCCGCCCGCGCCGGTCCCCGCCTTCGCGGCCGAGCCGTTCGAGATCGTCGATGTTTCGACCTCCGACGAGGCCTGGAAGGCCCTGGGGAATGGTTCCCCGCGGACCGCCTTCATCGGCGAGGCCGTCGACGAGGCCACCGCCCACGGAGTCCCCGCGGCGGACCTCAACCCGAAGCCCCTGGTTGCCCGCCTCGACTGGGACCGCTCCTACAAGACGGCCTACGAGGTCGAATCGCTTGCCGAGGCGGCCGTCATCTCGGTTCGCGGGTTCAAGGCGGCCGAGGCCTGCTTTGCAAGCGGCGGCTCCGAACGAGACGCCCATCTCGCCTATATCACCGCCTGTCAGGCCCTGGAAGCGGAGCTCCCCTACGTGACGATCGTCGGCTTCGACGACCGCTCCGCCACCCTCCACTACCAGGACAAGAGGAGCCGGGAGGCAGCTCCGGGCAAGGTCATGCTCGTCGACGCGGGCGTGACCGTGCGCGGATACGGATGCGACATCACCCGGACGTACACGAACCCGGACGCGGACCCCGTCTTCGTCGAGATCATCTCCCGGCTGGATGCCCTCCAGCAGCACCTCTGCGTGGCCGGACGCCCCGGACGGCCCTATCTCGATCTTCACGTGGAGGCCCACAGGAAGATCGCGGAGATCCTCGCCGAGACGGGCATCTTCAGCGTCCCGGCCGCCGAGGCCTTCGAGAAGGGCCTGACGCGGCCGTTCCTGCCCCACGGGCTCGGCCACTTCCTCGGAATCCAGGTGCATGACGTCGCGGGCCGGTACCGCGACCGGGAAGGCAACCTCAACCCGCCGCCGCCGGAGTACCCCTACCTCAGGACGACGCGAACGATCGAAGAGGGGATGGTCTACACGATCGAGCCGGGCATCTATTTCATCCCGATGCTCCTGGCACCGTTCCGGTCGGGCCCTCACGCGGGCGCCTTCAACTGGACCCTCATCGACCGGCTCACCCCGTGCGGGGGCATCCGGATCGAGGACGACATCCACGTCACGGCCACCGAAAACCGGAATCTGACCCGGCCTGCCTTCTGAAGCCGGTTTTCCAGGAGTCCGGGGCCCTCTTCGCGGGGCCTGCCGTGGAGTGGGCCTCGCGGGAGGTGGAAGCCGGCGGGCCCCTCCAGCCTTCAGGGTGAAGGCGTCGGAGTGACCTCGGCCTCGCCCGGTCCCCGGACCTCGGCCTCCCCCACGAAGGGAACGAACCGGACCGGCAGGACGCTCCGCTCCTTCACCCCCGTCGGAGTCTTCTCGATCACCTTCAGCTCCTGGTAGAAACCCCCGACCGGAATCACCATCCTCCCTCCCGGGGCGAGCTGATTCAGGAGCGGCGGGGGCACGTACTCCGGAGCCGCCGTGACGATGATGCCGTCGAAGGGGGCGTCCTCGGGGAGGCCGTGGTAGCCATCCCCGACTCGAACCGTCACGTTCGTCAGACCGAGGGCCCTCAGCCTGTCCTCGGCCCCCTTCGCCAGCTCGGGCCGGATCTCCATCGTGTACACGTGCTTGGCCAGGAGGGCCAGCACCGCGGCCTGGTATCCCGATCCGGTCCCGATCTCGAGGACCTTCTCGGTTCCCTTCAGCTGGAGCTGTTCGGTCATGAACGCGACGATGTAGGGCTGGGAGATCGTCTGGCCGCTGCCGATGGGCAGGGGGTGGTCCTCGTAGGCAAAGGGCGCCTGGCCGGCCGGGACGAAGAGGTGACGGGCGGTCTGCCGCATGGCGGAAAGGACCCGTTCGTCCTTCACCCCCCTGGCGACGATCTGGGTCTCCACCATCTGGTTCCGGGCCTTCTGGGTCGGATCCCCCCCGGCCTCGCGGTCGCATCCTCCCGAGAAGACGGTTGCAAAGATCGACATAGAGAGCATCACCCCCCATCCCCCTCCGCGCCCTCGCGGACCGGCACCTGTGAAGGACATCACAACTCCATTCTAGCGAGGGGCATGCCGGAGGGCGGGAAAAGCAGCGGTCTTCTGCCCACAACGGCGTTTAGAATCCGGCAAATGCTGCCGGGAAACGGTGAAGCGTCACACCCGCGACTCATCGCGGGCCGGTTCCGCCTCGAGAACCGTCTCGGGCAAGGCGGTTTCGGGGCGGTCTACCGCGCCTCGGACGAGCTGTTGAGACGGCCCGTCGCCGTCAAGATGCTCCCGATTCCCGAATCCTGGCAGGAAGAGGACTATCAGCGCTTCCTCAGAGAAGCGAGGATTCTGGCCTCCCTCGAGCACCCCCACATCATCCGGATCTACGACGCGGGACAGACGGAAGCGGGTCCCTTCATCGTCATGCAGCTCGCAGCCGGTCCCTCCCTCTCCGCGCTCTGCAAGAACGGCCCCCTGGCTTTTTCGGTCGTCGCGGAGGTTCTGAAGCAGATTCTCGACGCTCTCACCTTCGCGCACTCCCGGGGCGTCATCCACCGCGACATCAAGCCCGGAAACGTCTTGTCAGAGAACGACGGACACTTCTACCTCGCCGATTTCGGCCTCTCCTCTGCCCGGGACCTTTCCTCCATCGTCCCTTCCGGAGGGGCGGCCGGGACGCTCAACTACATGGCTCCCGAGTGTCTTCGAGGAGAGGTCTCCTCGGCGTCGGACATCTACTCCCTGGGCGTCCTCGCCCACCGGATCCTCCTCGGCCGGGAACGCTTTACGCCCTCGCCCGGCCAGCTGCCGGGCGTGACGCCAGCCGGCTTCGGATCAGCAGCCGCGGGGCTGCCGGCGCCGTTCGCCGGCCTCCTGACGTCGATGATGGCGCCTTTCCCCTCCGATCGTCCCACCCCGGAGGAAGCACTCCGTGTCCTCCGATCGCTCCCGGTCCACGAGCAGGCCGGAGGCGAACTCGAGGAGAAGACCGTATCCCTGGGCGGCCCCCTCTTCCCCTCTTCCCAGCCGCGTTCCGCCGCCCCCAGCTCTTTCCTCGATCTCGGCGAGTCGGTCTTCGCGGTGGAACGGCTGGCGGAGGAACTGGAGTCCTGCCTGTCTTCCGGCGGCCCGCTGGACGCCGCCTTTCTCGAGAAGTTCGCACGGCTCCAGGATGGCTGCCAGAAGATCACGGCCAGCCTCGGGCAGCGAGAGGGCGACTCCGGCCGGCCTCCGGTTGAGGATCCCGCCTTCACCCAGGCGATTGTTCTCGAGACGAGCCGTTCCGTCCTGGATCTCCTCGAGCGCCTCACCGCCGCGTTCCAGAGGCACACGGACTCGCTCTCCGAGACCGGTGTCGCAGGTGGCATCCTGGCCCTCCAGCTCCACCGATTGCTGATTCCGAGGCTTTCCCGCAAGGGCCGCGACGCGCAGCCCGCGACGGAAAGCGAGGAGTTCTTCTTCGACGAAGGACCGGAGCAGGACGAGGAAGCCCGCCACGTGGACGACCTTCGCTCGGGGCTGCTCTCCCCCGACGAGCTGACCCGGATCGACACGCTCCTCTCACTATCGGCAAAAGGGGCGGAGGCGCTCTTTCAGGTTCTCGGTTCGGCTCCGGCACAGGATCGTGCGCGGCTCCTGGCCTCGCTCTGGAGCCGGTGCGACATCCTGCTGATGCGGATGCGGACGGCAAGCCGTGCCTTTCTCGAGAGCATTCCATTCCTGACGCAGGACCCCGAATCCCGGAAGAAGTGGAGGCTTCTCTACGCGCTCTTCAAGAGGACGCCTTCGGGCGACTTCTGGGACATCGACGCCGTGAGGTCCACGGTCGAGGACCTTGACGGGGCGGACCGCCGGGTCTTCTCGCGGTGCTTCCTTCTTCACCCGCACCCGGGGTTCAGGACCTACGCGATCGAGGCGCTCGATCCAGGAGACGTCTGGGACTTCGTCCTCGAGGACTCGACCCCTCTCCCACGCCTTCTCGAACTCTGGAATGCCTTCGGGAAGCGGCTGCCGACGGGGTTCCGGAAGATCTTCTTCGTCTGCCTCAAGCACAGGATCGCCAGCCCCAGGTCCCCCGTGGATGCCCGCGCGGCATTCGAGTTCCTCGAGTCGTTCTACCGGCTCCCCTTCTTTCACGAGGACAGCTACTTCAGGATGCTGGAACAGGTGCAAGAGGAGCTCCAGAAGGCAGCCTCGGGGCTCGGAGTGGAAAGAGACCTCGACTCGGAATACTCGACGCTGATGAAGGAGTTCTTCTCGGCGCCGCGGAGCCGGGACGTTCCCGTCGAGGACTGGGCCACCGTCCCCCTTCCGATCCAGCGCCGGATCGCGCGGAAGGGGCACTTCCTCCGTCACTTCGTCTGCCATCCGGTCGATCCGATCGCCCTGGAGTGCCTGCCCCACCTCTTGAGGCTCGAGAGCGTGGCCCCCTACATCTCGATCTTCTCGATCAACTCCCGGGTCCTTCTCGAGCTCGCGCGCGACAGGCGGCTCTTCCAGTGGGAGGAGGCGCGATTCGCCCTCGTCTCCAACCCGAAGACGCCGTCCTCCGTCGTGGTCCAGTACATCTCGTTTCTGAGGCGCGACAACCTGAAGAAGCTCTCGGAATCACGCGAGAGCAACCAGTTCGCCCGCCAGTTCGCGGCCAAGCTCCTGGCCCGGCCAGGGTAGCGGGCCCTCTCGAGAGCCGCACCTCCAGCCCGAAGGCCCTCTCGCGCAGACGCCGGGCCCCCCGAAAGCCGCCGCTCTCGAGGGTGGCCTGCCCGGCCACGCGGGAGAGCCGGGCCGGGTCGATTCCGACGGGGGTTTTCCCAAGGAACTCGAGGACCTCCGGCACCTACCTCCCGGCGAGGCCCGGACTCACGTCACAAGACCCGGGCGGTCAGGACGGTCTGATCGTCGTACTGGGGAACTCCGCGGGTGAAGTCCGAAACGGCGTCGAAGATCTTCTGGGTGATCTCGACCGGCGGAGCCGCTCCGGCTTCGCGGACGCAAGCGATCAGGCGCTCCATCCCGAACTCCTCGTCGGTCGCGGTGTGCGCCTCGGTGATGCCGTCGGAGTAGAAAACGACGAGGTCGCCGCGCAAGAGCCGGACGCTCTCCTCGCGGTGCGTGACCTTCGGGAGCATCCCGATCGGCACGCCCGAGCTCGGCAGGAGCTCGAAGCCGTCGTCTCTCCAGAGAATTCCGGGGTTGTGCCCCGCGTTGACATACCGGAGGGTCCGGCTTTCGGGATCGAACATGCCGATCACGACCGTCACGAACTTCCGGGTGGAGCTGAACTGGATCAGGTGCTGGTTGATTCGCGAAACGAGCGCGGTCAAGGAGATTTCCGGGGTGTCGAGGAGCAGGTGGAGACAGGCGTGGAGCGTCGACACGAGAAGGGCGGCCGGCACCCCTTTTCCCGCCACGTCGGCCACGCAGAAGGCCGACTGCCCGTTGGGCAGGAAAAAGACGTCGTAGTAGTCGCCGCCGACCTGCCGCGTCGGCCGGTTGCCCCCGGAAAGCTCCAGACCCGAGAGGGGAGGCAGGTACTCGGGCAGAATCGCCCTCTGGATGGAGGCCGCGAGCTCGATCTCGCGCTCCATCCGCTCCTTCTCGACCGCCTGCCGGTGCAGGCGGGCGTTCTCCAGGGCGATCGCCGCCTGGTTCCCGAAGAGGGAGAGCGTGCGCGAGTCGGTCTCGCCGAAATCGTCCACGCCTCCCTGCCGGTTCTCCTTGTCGGCCACGACGAGAACCCCGATCAACTGGTTGTCGGACTCGATCGGAACCGAGAGGAGCTTCTCCGCCGGTGCCGAGGCGAAGGGCTCCGGACGTTCCTCGGGCTGGTTCGCCACGACGATCTCGCCGGGCAGAAGAAAGGCCTTTTCGGGAGTGATGAGAGGGCTGCCGAAGTGCTTCTGCAGGACGTGCTCCTCGAGCCGCCCTGGTTCCCAGACGATGAGCGTCCCGCTGCGAGCGTTCAGGAGCGAGATCGACTTGAGCAAGATGTCATCCGCGAGGGACTCGAGGTCGAGCGTGCCGGCGATGGAGAGGCCGACGTCGTAGAGGCTCTCGAGCTCCCAGACGCGGTACTTCAGCTCGAAATCGGTCTGTCTCACCCTCTCCGCGCTTCTCACCCAGGCGAGGATCGAGGCGGCGTGGGCGACGACGGAGGCAAAGCCGGCGGGGTCCTCGGGTTCCGACTCCATGATCGAAAGCGCCAGGGTCTCGTCCCCCGCGATGAGGGGCACGACGCAGGCGTTTTCGCGGGCGCGGTCGGAACCGAAGAGCTGGGCTCCGACGTCGAGCGGCAAGACGTCCGCGTCGAGCTTTCCATCCGACAGAGGACGCGTGAGCGCGCGGAGAACCTCCGGCCGCGGGGCAAAACCCGCGGCCAGGGCCCGGGGAGACCGGCCCGACCCCAGGATGACACCCCGGGCCGCTCCCGCTCCCTCCAGCAGGGCCTTGAGAACCTCTCGAAGAAGAGAGTCGCCGCTCCCCTGCGGATCGATCGAGGCGAGGTGTCCGTGGGCCCCGATGATGTCCGCTCTCATGGCGGGGACTTCATTCCGCTTCGCCACGCAACCAGATCAGCGCCGGCTCGGAGGACGGGAACAACCTCGCGTACTGGGCCAGGCCCATGATGTGGAAGGTCTTCTCGATCGTCGGCGTCAGGTGGCAGAAGGCGAGCCGCCCCTCCTTCTCGAGGACCTTCTCGAGGATGTCGAGGAGGATGGAGATCCCGATGGAATTGACGATCTTGGTCTTCTCGAGATCGAGCAGCAGCCGGGTGACCCCCTCGTCCATGAGCGTGTAGGCGCGGCGGGCAATCTCCTCGCCACCCGTGTTGTTGATGTAGCCGTCGGTCTTGAGCACCGCGATCGATGGACCTGGCCTCTCGACAGAGACCTTGAGCGTCTCACTCATTGCGTCACCGGTACTTCCTCATGAGGATCCTGGTTCCACGGTCGTTGCTTTCAATCTTCACGTCGTCCATCAGGCTCTCGATGATCTTCAGGCCCCAGCCCCGCTTGCGGTCGGATTTCAGCTTGGCCGCCAGATCCGGCAGCGGGATCTTCGCCGGATCGAATCCTCGACCTCCGTCGAGGACCGCGATCTGCAGGAAAAGGCGCCCGTCGTCCTCGTCGGCGACGAAATCCAATTCCACCCGCCGGTCCGGGGTGTGACTGTGCTCGAAAGCATTGATGCAGGCCTCGACAACGGCCATCTTCATCTCGTCGATCTTGTCGCGTCCCATGTCGAGCCACTCGCCCAGGGCTGTCACCTGGGCGGTCGCCGCGATCTCCATGTCTGGAGCGACTGGAATCGAGAGATGCAGTTCTCTCCGCTCGAACCCTTCCATCAAAAGACGGACCCCGCTCAGAAAGTCAGTAAAGCCCGGAATACCCTGAAGACAACCGGGGGGATCTTACCTGACGCGGAGAGCGCGCCCAAAAAGAGCGCCTGAGAGGAAACCACGGCGAGGAGACCCCACGGGGCAGCCTCGAGGACAGCGGAGTCCCGCCAGGACCTCACGCTCCCTTCAGCAATGTCGGTTCCGTGTGCCACGCTCGCGGACGCTCTCATCTCGTTCCTCCCACGCCTGTGTCCGCAAGTCTCAGGCCAACGGGGGAATCCCCCACAAAATTGATCACAAACACTTGATATGGAATAGCTTAGTGTGATGAGGACCCGGAAGGACACGGAAGCCACGCAGTGTGACAATTCGCCACATTTCCCGGCGAGCCGAGAAAGGAGGCCGGATGAAGCCCTCTCCCCATGCGTTCCCCGGGCACAAGCGCGGCAGAATGCCACACTGTGTCTCTATGTCACGTTCTTTCGGTAGAGGGTCCGGCGATTGATGCCCAGCATCCGGGCCGCGCGGCTCTTGTTCCCCCCGACCGAGACGAGCACCTGGCGGATGTGCTCCCTCTCGATCGAGGCCAGGTCGTGCGCGGCCAGCCCCGCCGCCGCCACGGGCGCCAGACTGAACTGCAGGTCCCCGGCATCGATCAGGTCCCCCGCAACGAGTGCCGCCGATCCCTCCAGGAGGTTCTCGAGCTCCCGGACGTTGCCCGGAAAGGAGTAGCGCAGAAGCTCGGCGACGGCCGAACGGGTCAACGAGAGGTGCCGCCCTTCCCTTTCCGCGATGCGGGCCAAGAAGTGAGCGGCCAGCCTCGGAATGTCTTCCTTGCGCTCCCGCAGGGGAGGCAGCTGGATCTCGACGACTCGAAGGCGGAAGAAGAGGTCCTCTCGAAAGCGCCTCCTGCGGATCTCCTCCATCAGGTCGGCGTGCGTGGCCGCCACGACCCGGACGTCGACAGGAACTGGCTGCCTGCCTCCCAGCCGCTCCACGACCCTTTCTTGCAGGACCCGCAGGAGCTTGGCCTGTATGGGAAGCGGCGTGTCGCCGATCTCGTCGAGGAAGATCGTCCCCCCCGAGGCGAGCTCGAACTTTCCGAGCCGCTGCTCCACTCCCGTGGCGACCCCCCGTTCAATGCCGAACAGCTCGCTCTCGAGGAGGCTTTCCGGGACGGCGGCGCAGTTGATGGCGATGAAGGGTCCCTCGCGGCGCGGGGATCCCGCGTGGAGGAGCTTGGCGGCGAGCTCCTTGCCCGTGCCGCTCTCGCCCCGTATCAGGACGCTGGCTCGCGAGGCCGCCGCCCGTCCGATCAGCTCCTTGGCCCGGCGCATCGGGGCCGAGTCGCCGACGAGCAGGTCTCCGGCCCGAAGCGACCCCTTGAGGGCGCGGTTCTCTTCCCTGAGCCGATCCACGTCCTCGGCGAGGGCCCGAATCTGCCTGAGCGCGCCCAGTGCCGGGGAAACGAGGGCCGCGACAGAGGCCAGAAACCTCAGGTCCTCGACCTCGAAGGAGGCGGACCCACCCCCTCGCGACTCCTTGTCGAAGACCGATAGGACGCCCAGGACTTCACCCGAAGGGGCCCGGAGCGGGATCCCCGCTGCACTCCTGACCTCGACGTTGAGGAGCCGGGTTTCCCCTCGCCGGACCGGGTCGTTCGTCCGGCAGACATCCAGGACAAACGGGTCGGACAGGACGGAGACGATCGCGGGAGGCGGGTGGAGGCCGACGGCGGAAACGGACCCGGACTGCCCCCGGTCCTCGAAGACCGCGCAGAACCCGCCGCCGGCGTCGAGGACCGGTACGGTCCTCGAGAGAGCTTCTTCTGCCAGGACGGTCTCGTCGCGGGCGTTGGCCACCGACCTGCTGATGTCGTACAGGGCCTCGAGCCTGAGGACTTTCTTCTTGAGGTCGAACGCCGAGACCGACGCGTTGGAGACGGTCCGCGGATCGCTCATCCGTTCCTGGGTCTGGAGGGGGCGCGCGCCGTTTGTGCCTCGGCCTGGAGCTTCTTCTCGAGATCGACGGCCGCCTTGAAATTCGGGTCGATCGCCGTCACGGTCGCGAGAAGCGCCTGGGCATCGTCGGGGTAGCCGGCGTCCAGGAACTGGGAGGCGAGGTCGACCCTGAGAACCTTGTGGGAGGGGAAGTAACCCGAGGCGTTAAGGCTGAGGGGAGCACCCGGCTCACCCAGCTTCTTGACCAGGGCGCGCGCGGGCTCGGGCTCGTGCCGCTGCAGGGCCTGCCGGGCCTCGATGAACTGCCGGATGAGGGCGAGAGCCTCCTGGTCGTGCTTGGGCAAGTCCCGCCAGCGGCCGAGCTCGGCCAGGATCTCCAGGCCCGCCGGGTACTGACCCTGCCGGGCCAGTATCGAGGCCCTCATCGTCTTCATTCCGAAGTCGATGCGCGGGCGGTACTTCTCTCCAACTTCCGGCAGCCGCGTGGACAGGGTATCGAGCCGCTGCATGGCGGCGGTGAGATCCCCCCCGGCGATCCGGGCGCCGATGGCGGCGAAGGTGAGCTCGAACTGGGCGAGCGGCGTATCCATGACCTCGGCCGCCCTCTCGTAGTGGGCCACGGCCGCGGCATAGTCACCCCGTCCCATGGCGACGACACCCAGGTGTCCGACAAGGGGAGGGAAGTCTCCCTTGATCGCGAGGGCCTTCTTCAGGTTCTCCTCCGCCTCGTCGTACCGGCCGACCTGGCAGAGAAGCTCCGCTAAGGAGTCATACGGATTCGCCTGTTCGGGGGCGAGGAACCGGTAGCGGGTGAAGTAGTCCTCGGCCCGCGCGTAGTCGCCCTGCTCCATCGCGTAGTAGCCCAGGAAGTTGTAGGCCAGGGCGTTGTTCGGGTTGCGGGAGATCAGGATCTCGAAATCGGCCATCGCCTTGGCGATGTCGCCGGACTTCCGCAGGAGGAGGGCTCGCTCCCGGTAGCCATCCGGGTCGTTCGGGAACTCCTCGATGTAGCGATCCACGGCCTTGCGGACGAGGTCGCGATCCTTCTTGATGAAACGGGCCTCGAAGATCTCGAGGGAGAGCTTCTCTCTCTTGGTCAGGCCTTCCCGGCACTGCGAGATCTTCCGGACGAGGGACTCGGCCCGGGCCGGTTCGCGTTCCCACATCAGGTTGGCGAGCCGCACCGTCGCCATGACGAAGTAGGGATCGCGGGAGAGGGCTTCCGCGTAGGCCGTCATCGCCTCGCGGTGGTAGAGCTTTTCCTCGTTTTCGAGCCCGAGCCGGTAGGAACGCAAGGCGTCGCGCGAGGTCGTGGTCACCTCGCGTTGGGAGCTGACGAGGAAAGCGGCCGCGGAGCCCGCCACGAGCACGATGGCCACTCCCGCGAGCCAGGTCTTCCAGTTTCCGGGGAACTTCATGGCACATGCTCCCAGGGAACGGCCCGCGGAAGGCGGGCAGCCCCTCCTTTCATGTTACGTCCAGGTCTGGACTCGGGTTTCGGTCTCTTCATGGGCGTCTCAGGCGTTTCCGACCCGCATCAGGATGAAGGTCTGGTCGTCGTACTGGTCGGCGGCTCCCGTGAAGGCCCGGATCTCTTCCAGGAGAGCGTGCGAGAGGTCCGGCAGCGGCAGGCCGGCATGTCTCACGAGCGACTCCTTGAGCCTGTCATCCCCGTAGAAGTCGCCCCCGATGGACATCGCCTCGCTCAACCCGTCCGTGTAGAAGAGAAGGAGGTCGCCGCGCTTGAGGTAGATCACCCTCGAGTCGTAGTCGGTTTCGCGGAACGCGCCGAGAGGGAGCCGGACCTCGGGCACCGGAATCTCGACCGCCTCCCTCGCCCCCTTTCGCAGGAGCAAGGGAACCGGCTGACCGCCGATCGAGTACTGCATCGAGAGGCTCTCGGGGTCGATCAGGAAGTACCCCAGGGAGACGAACATCCGCCTCTTGATCTCGTAGATCCGGCGGTTCGCCTCGCGGAAGACGACGGCAGGATCCGGGTTGGCCGTCGCCTTGGCATAGACGATCTCCTTGGCGGCGACCATGAGGAAGGACGCCGGGATCGACTTTCCCGAGACATCGCCGAGAACCAGTCCCGAACGCGACGTCCCGTCGAGCTCGAGGAAGTCGAAGAAGTCGCCGCCCACGACCTTGGCGGGCCGGCTGACGCCGAAAAACTCCATGCCCGGCAAACTCGGCATCTCCCTGGGGAAGAGGCTCGTCTGGATGTCCCGGGCAATCTCCAGATCACGCTGGACCTCGGCCTGTCTCGTCAGCTCGGCATGGAGGTTGGCCGCCTCGAGCCCGAGCGCCCCTTGATTGGCGATCATCGCCAGGTGGTCGAGATCTTCCCGCGTCCACTCCTCCTCGGACTTCTTCTCGCCGGCCGCCAAAAGGCCGAGGAGCCGCCCCCGCGTCGCCACGGGAACGAGCACCCGGATCCCGCGCTCCGAGATCTCGTCCAGAAACCCCCTCGAGACGGCGTCCACGTTGAGACGTTCGACCTCGGCCACGCGCAGGGGCCCCGCCTTCTCGATGACGATGCGGGCCAGGGAGCTCCCCAGGGGCAGCACGCCGCTCGCATCGCTCTCGGGCTCGCTCAGGGCGAGGGATCCATCCTCGGGCCTCGGCGTGAAGAGCTCCAGGCGCTCGAGCTTGAGGAGTTCGGCCGTCTTCTTGGTCAGGAGCTCGTGGAGCTTCTCGCGCTCGAGCTGGGAAACGACCTCGCGGCTCACGTCGAGGATCGCCCTCTGGAAGTCGGTCCGGTCCCGGAAGAAAACGCGGTCCACGGCGCTCTGGAGACGGCGCCTCAGGGGGTCGATGATCACGACGATGAGGAGACCGAAAACGAACGCGAACAGCGGTGAGGAGAAGAACGGCGAGGAGGTCGCCAGGCGGCTCCCCGTCACGATGGCCAGCGCGTAGATCCCCGTCACAACCGCCGTGAGAAAGCCGTAGACGATCGACTTCCTCACGAGGAACTTCACGTCGAACAGACGGAAGCGGACGATCGCGTAGGCAAAGGTCACCGGGATCAGCGCCATCGGAACGACGCCCCACGCCAGGTATCTCTCGTTCCGGAAAAACGACGGGAAGGAAACCGCGAAGACGACGAAGGGGATCGTGCCCGAGAGCGTCCCGATTAGGAGGAAGAGGGTCTGGCGCCTCGCCTTGCGGTCCTCCGCGGTCCACCAGCTGTGGAAGAGCGCCAGGATCCCGAGCACGAGATAGTCCGCGAGCAGGATCCAGTTCAGAACCGGCGCCCCGTAGATCAGCCGGACCCCCTTGCCGGACCGCATGGCGGGCATCTGGAGCATGTAGACGGCCGGCGGAAGCGTGTAGAGGACCGTCAGGAGCGCCGGAGAGGCATTGAGGAAATTCTGGAGCTTCAGGAGAGCCTGCCCGGAACCCTCGGAGACCTTCTCGGGATCCAGGAGCCGGAAGACTTTCTTTTTCGGGAAGAGCAGGAAGAAGTGGAGAAAGACCGCCGGCAGCAGGAAGAGCGCGAGCGTCCCGGCGAGCTGGACGAAGTAGTCGATCCAGTAGTAGCTGAGAGGCCGGAGCCGGCAGACGAAAAAGAGCATGAAGAGGACGGAGAGGAGGTAGAAGACCGCGACCGCCGGGTCGTCCGGACCCTTCGAGAGGACGAAGCTCCCGAGGGCAAAGAAGGCGGCCCCGAGAAGGACGAAGGAGAAGTACGAAAGGGAGCCCGCCCGGTAGGGCGACATGCGCACCGAGGTCTCGAAGAGATGGTCTCCCCTCCGGACGAGGTACCTCACCTCCTGCCCCACCTCGTGGCGCAGGAGCTCGGGCGGAGCGTCGGCCGGCCCCCTCAACATCCGGTGCCCGATCCCGAGGATCACGTCGCCGGGCCGGATCCCGGCCGTGTCGGCGGCCCCGCCCGGAACGAGGTCCCGAACCGCGATTCCGCCCCGGGAGTAGGGGTCGGGAACGACGCCGTCATACGGCTTCGGCAAGAACATGTCCACGACGGACATGCCCGCGATCAGGCACCCCACGACCCCGATCACGAGGACGGCCCGCCTCTTGGCGGCCAACTGGGCACGCGTCAACCGGCCTTCTTCTAGGATCGCGGGCAGCTTCGGCACTCCTCTCGTTTCGACAGGTTCAGTATACGAACGCCATGCCGGAAGTTCCCTGTGCGAGAATCCTTCGTCATGAGTCAGCTCCGACCGGTGCAACACCGGGGGCTTTTCATTACATTCGAGGGGATCGAGGGCTCGGGAAAATCAACTCAAATGGCTCGGACGGCCGAAATCCTCAGAAAGAGGGGGTTGCCCGTCGTCAGCACGCGTGAGCCAGGCGGCACGCCGCTCGGCCTCCAGCTGCGGCGGCTCCTGCTCGAGGTGGACGGTGTGATGGACCCCCGCACCGAGCTCCTACTGATGGTGGCGGACCGCCGGCAACACCTCACCGAGAGCATCGAACCGGCCCTCTCCCGCGGCCAGATCGTGCTGTGCGACCGGTACTCCGATGCTTCCCGCGCTTACCAGGGGGGCGGCCGCAAGCTCGGCGAGGACCTCGTCGACATCCTTCACGAGCACCTCTGCCCCCTCTCGCCAGACCGGACCATCCTCCTGGACTGTCCGCCAGACGTCGCGCTCGCCCGGGTCCTGGCCCGAAACGCCGGCGACCGGGACCGGATGGAGCGGGAGGACCTGGAGTTCCACGAACGGGTCCGTGCGAGCTACAAGAAGCTCGCACGCAAGGAATCGAGCCGCTTTCTCGTCATCGACGGGACACAGGATCCGGACAGCATCTCGAGCGAGATCCTCTCGGAGATCGAGAACCTGATCCCGGTCTTCCAGAAACGCTCTCAGAAGTGAAGGCCTCGCCCCCGGTTCTCCTGCTGACCGGCCCGGGCAGCCGCCGGCTCGAGGAGACCGCCCTGGCGCGCGCCACGGGAATCCTCTGCCGGACGGGCGAGGGGCACTCCCGGGCCTCGGCCGAGTCTTGCCAGGACTGCCGGCGGGTCTTTCGCCGCGAACACCCCGACCTCCTCATCGCCGCCCCCGAGAGCCGGCGCCGCGCCAACACCCCGGCTGGGACCGAGAACCCCGCGAGCAAGGAAACCACGATTCCGGCCGCCCTCGTCCGGGCGGTTGCCGCGGATGCTTCTCGCCTCCCGTACGAGGGCGGGCTGAGAGCCGTCATCTTTCTCGACGTCGACAAGACCGAGGACGCCGCTTTCAGCGCGCTCCTGAAGGTCCTCGAGGAGCCGCCCCAAAAGACACGGTTCCTCTTGACCGCCGTCAAGCCTCGCCTCTTGCCCGCGACGATCCTCTCTCGTGTCGTGGAGGAAAAACAGAGTGTTCCCGGGCGCAAGAGTCTCTCGGCGGCGCTTCAGACCGAAGGGGTCAAGGAGTCCGAGGCTCTCGCCCGCGCGGCGTTCTGTCCGGAGTCCCTCGAGGAGGCCCGGTCTCTCGACCTCGACGCGGCGCGGACCGAGCGGGATTCCCTCCTCGAGGCTCTCCTGGGCACCGTCGCCGGCCCATCAACGGGATGGGCCCTCTCTCTGGCGGCCCGCCTGGACGCGGGAGACGCGGCGGCGACCGCCGCCCGGCTCAATCTCCTCGCCGTTCTCCTCAGGGATGCAGCGGCCTCCTCCATCGATCCGGCCGCCGCCATCCACCAGGAGCGCGCGCGCGAGCTCGCGCAAGCGGGCAGGGAGCTCCGACCGGTTCTGATCCAGGCGGCCCTGGAGTGTCTCGACAGCGCCTCGCTCGTGACGGAGGCGCGTCTGAACGGACGGATGGTGTGCGAGACCCTCGCCATCAGGATCCTCCGCGCCGTCACGGCCGGAGCCTGAGGCGCTTGCTCCACACGTTCAGAGATCTTCGGGCGTGAGCCCGGTGTCTTTTGCGATCCTCGCCAGCATGCGCGGGCCGATCTCTTCCGCATCGTGAAACGCCCATGTGTAGTCGCGCCACCCAGGACGCGACAACACCTTGTGAGAAGAGGCCGTCTCGCGCTTCACACCCCACCCGATACGGAGAAGAGCCGCCAGGACTTCGCGCGCCTTCTTGGACGGCCAGCGGCTCATCAAGCCGCGGCTGGAATGACGAAGGAAACGGTGATGGCTTCCGGCACCGCTTCTCCGTGCTCGAGCCGGTCTGCCAGGACTCTCAGCGCGAGGGCTTCCACGCGTGACAGCGCTTCTTCACGCGTCCGCCCGTATGCCAGACAGCCTGGAATCGCGGAGATCTCCGCGATCCATCTCCCATCTTCTTCGCGGTCGAGTTCCACCAGGAGCGTCATTGCAGAAGGATACCTCCGCGTGGGATTTCCTGGAGCGCCTCGCGTGACCGGGCCGGATCCCAGGGCTTCAGCGGCGGTCCGGTACACGGCTCCCCTGCAACCGTCTCAGTCCCTGACAGCCAGAACCAGGCAGCCCGGCGATGATTCGCTGGGTCACGGAACGGCACCCCCTGAAGGGGGCTTTGTGGTGCAGACCCAGAGGACCGCATCTTCGTAGCACCAAGAGTCATTTCGGGCGTTCCTGCCACACGATTCCGGAACCACCCTACTCGTTCTGGCCCTGCCCGAATGAGACCGGGTAGGCCCAGACCTCGGCCAGACAGCTGCCCGGCGGCATCTCGATTTCCACCGACTCGATCTCCTGATCGCCCAGCCCGTAGAGGCTGAGGCCGTCCTGGTGGAGCGACCAGGCTGGTCCGCCAGTCCCACGGGCAGAGCGCAGGCGAACGTTCGCTGGCTTCTGCAGAGCCGCATCGACGACCACGAAGCTACGAAAATGGCTCCCCCGCGGAAACGGAACTGTCAGCCGGCCCGGTTTGGGGAGCGCACAGTCGCGGACGTTCCTGTCGCTCAACCCCGGTGGCGACATGATGAGGCGACTTTGCGGCGGAGCGAAGTGGAGCGTCTGTGCACCGTTTCGGCGCTGCGCGATCCGAAGGTGGACGATCGACGCGGAGTTCACACTAGGGATATCGCGCCTTTCGCTCTCGATCCTTGGCGTCTCTGCCACGACCAGACTGCCTTCGACAAACCATCGCTCGTCGAAGCCGGGGGTCAGCCGCCCACTCGCCACATAGCCCTCAAGGTAGTCCGCGGCGACCGAAGCCCTCACTGGAAGGCCTGCCGGGAAGATGCGTTCGATCCAGACGCCGGTCTCCTTCCAGGTCTCGATTGGAACGAACTCGAACCGGAGTGCCTTGACGATTCCAGCCGGTATCGCGAGGAGAACAAGAGTCGCGGCCAGCAGACGCCGAATCCCGTGGCGTTCCCTGTAGGCTGGCTCCATCGCCATCGCGCAGCCGATCAAGACTGGCATGCAGATGAAGGATGTCGTCCGGACGAGCGGGGTCCGCAGCGTGAGACAGAAGACCAGGAAGAGGCCCGCTGACAACAGGAGGGCTCTCGGGGCCCGGGTGGCCGCCCGCTCCGTGTCCGTCTGAACCATGAGGACAGCGAGAAAGCCCAGGGAAAGCGCCGCGGCGAGCCCGTCCGCTCTCGGCCCCATACTGCCGAGCGCTCCCAGAATGTAGAGCCTGGCGGTCTCCGCGACCGAGGCCCAGTTTCCATACTGGTACCCGAACCGCTCGCCATAGCCCGCCAGCTGCAACGCGATCATCTGGTCCAGCACCCCGGCGTGAAACACCAGGACGCCCGCTCCGACGAGCAGAGCGGCGATCACCACCCGAGAGTCTCGACACCTCAGCAACAAGATCGCCCAGAGGGGCGCGGCCCAGAAGCCGAACGTTACGATCGAGACACTACCGAGGATGCTCGTCCCGGCCAACATTAGAAGGTTGGTCTGTGAAGGGGCCTCGTACGCATCGAGGAATGCGGCAGTTGCCCCGAGCGCCAGGAGGAGGGCCAGCCCGTACCCGCGGCCCTGCAGGCAGAGGTCCAGGAGGTCCCGGTTGAGCCCGACAGCGACGAATACCGCGGCCCCGGGAAGATAGAGCCGCCGACGCCAGAAGAACCTGAGGATTCCCGCCAGCGTGAATGTCACCGCGAGAAGTGAGATTCCTCTCATTCGCAGGGGATCGAACGAGGTCCGGCCTGGAAAGAGGGAGTTGAGCAGATTGATGAGCAGGTGGTTGTTGCTCGAGTAGTCCGTCAGGACCGAGACCGGACCCTTCCCCGAGTGATTCAGGATTGTGTAGATCTCGTCGTTCCACAGCGAGGTCGTCGCCATCGCCCGCATGTACTGAAAGACGAAGGGAACGGCCGAAAGGACGACCACCCAGAAGGAGACGATCTCGAACAACGCCGGGCCGTCTGGCCGGCCCGCCTTCGCTCCTCGCCTCTCAGGCGTTAGAGTAGCGGACCGCGAATTCGCGCCTTCCATGAGTCAGGACACCTCCGAGAACATCGAAGACCTCAAACGCGAGCTGGAACGGACCCGGGCGGAGCTCGAACGGGCCCGGCTCCGGATCGTCTTCATGGAGACGAGCAAGTTCTGGAGAGCCAGGAACTTCTGGTGGTCCATCAAGGAGCGGCTCCAGAATCCCAGGTTGCTCCTGGCGCCACCGGCCAAAGAGGCCGCCCTCCCCCTCGACCTCGACGTGGCGGGCGTGCCGGGCCCGGATCCCATTTCTCCTCCCATTCCAGATCGTCCCACCGACATCATCGTCTGCATTCACAACGCCCTTCCGGACGTAAAGAGGTGTCTGGCCAGCCTCGAGGCTCACACCCGGCCCCCTCACCGCCTCATCCTGGTCGACGACGGCAGCGGCGAGGAGACTCGGGATTTCGTCGCCGAATCCGCCTTGCGCCTCGGCGCCACGCGAATCCGGAACGAGACGGCCCGGGGCTACACGCTCGCCGCCAACCAGGGCCTGCGGGCGTCGAGAGCTCCCTACGCCGTCCTCCTCAACAGCGACACCCTCGTGACCGATGGATGGCTCGAACGCCTCATCGCCGCCGTCGAGTCGGACCCCAAGGCCGGGATCGCCGGCCCCTTGAGCAACTGCGCCTCGTGGCAGTCGATCCCTGAATTCGTGAACGCCGAGGGTGACTGGTCCGAGAACCCGCTCCCCGAAGGCCTCGACGCCAACGGGATGGCGGCCCTCATCGCCCGGGACGCCGCGCCCATCCGGCCCGAGTTGCCGTTCCTCAACGGGTTCTGCCTCTTGATCCGCCGGGAGCTCATCGACGCGATCGGCATCTTCGACGAGGAGACCTTCGGCCGCGGGTACGGCGAGGAGAACGACTACTGCCTCAGGACTCGAAAGGCCGGCTGGAAGCTCCTTCTGGCCGACGACGCCTACGTCTTTCACGCCCAGTCCAAGAGCTACTCGCCGGAGAAGAGGCGGGAACTCTCCCGCCTCGCTCACGAGGCGCTCCTGAAGAAACACGGATCGGCGGACGTGGAGAGCGGCGTCACTCTCCTGCGGCACGGCCGCGTTCTCGAGGGACTTCGCGTAAGGGCCCGTGAACGCATCCACCGGTTCCGCCTCATCGAGCAGGGAAAGGCCCGCTTCTGCGGGAGGAAGGTCCTGTTCGTCCTGCCGGTTCAGGAACGCGGCGGCGGGGCCAACGTCGTCCTCTCGGAAGCGAAGGCCATGCGCCGGATGGGTGTGGACGTCAGGGTGCTCAACCTGCCCGAGCTCGCTCCCTCCTTCTCGCAGGCCTACTCGGACTCGGACGTTCCCGTCTTGACGGCCGCGCCGAGGGACTTCCCGCGGGTGACCTCTGGATTCGACGCCGTCATCGCCACGGCCAACACGTCCGTGGCGTGGCTCGAACCGCTCGCCGGGAAGGGACCCGTCCTCGGCTACTACATCCAAGACTACGAGCCTCACTTCTACGAAGAGGGCTCTCCCAGCTACCTGGAAGCGAAGGCCTCGTACAACAGAATCCCGGGGCTCGTCACCTTCACGAAGACCGAGTGGAACCGCGCCGAGGTCGAGCGGCACACGGGCGTTTCGCCCGCCGTGATCGGAGCGAGCTTCGACATCGACCGGTTCCGGCCGTTTCGCGAGCCCCCGAAGCCACCATCCGTCAGATTCGGGGCGATGATCCGGCCGAGCAGCCCGAGGCGCGGCCCGGACATCACCATGCAGGCCTTCGCCGAGGTCTCGCGGCGTTATGGCAGGGATGTGGAGTTCTACATCTACGGAGTCGATCCACACGATCCGGCTTTCATGCGCCTGGAACGGGGATTTCCCCACCGGCATCTCGGGTTCGCCGATGGCCCGGCCCTGGCGGCCCTCTTCAACCAGGTCCACGCCTTCGCGGACTTCTCGACCTACCAGGCCATGGGGCTGAGCGCCCTGGAGGCAATGGGTTCGGGGGCCACCGCGATCCTCCCCGTCCGGGGCGGGGCCAGAAGCTTCGCTTCGCCGGAAGAGAACGCGGTCTTCTGCGACACCACCCTGCTACCGGCGTGCGTGGCGGCTCTCTCGGGCCTGATCGAGGATTCCAATCGCCGGTCGCGCCTGATGGAGAGGGCCTTCCGGGACGTCTCGCGTTTCTTCCCGGAAGGCCCCGCCTTCAAGATCCTGTCGGTCCTCTTTCCCTGAGACGGCTCCCGGTCAGTTCGGTGCCTTCTCCAGAGTCACGGCCACATCGGCCTTCTCACCCGCCTTCGGGGTGATCTTGATGGACTTCGGAACGAATCCGGGGCGCGTCACGATCACGGTGTGAGGTCCTGGCTCCGTCACCATCCCTCTCATCGCGAAGGAGTTGAGGTCTTCGGCCACACCGACGTAGCGGTCATCGAGATAGACGGCCGCATCCTTCGGCTCGACTTTCCAGAGGATGTAGGCCACGTCAGGTCGAGTCCCGCTGGGCTGCTTGACCGGTGGGGGCTGTTCCTGACCGCTGTCGGGCCGTGCTTCCAGCGAGTAGCGGGGATCGCCCTCCACGGACTCACCTCCGACCGCGGGAGCATCCCCCTCTCGCCAGGCCTCCGTCTTCTCGGCGGCTCCGCCCGGTCCGAAGACCCGGCCGTACGGAGTCCCGCGGTCCGGCGGATCGAAGTAACTCAGCTTGCCTTTGCCTGGCAGGAGCTTCAGATCCTGCTCAAGCGTCATTCTCTGACCTCGGCGGGCGTTGATCGGCACGGACAACGTCTCGTAGGCCGGATGCCGGAACTCGAGGGTGTACTTGCCCGGCCTCAGGTAGAGGTAGTCCGGGAATCCATCGAAGTCGTCGGCCGTGCCGATGTAGCGGCCATCGAGATAGAGCTCGGCTTCCTCGGGAGAGACGTCGGTGTCCACGGTCGCGTAGCGAGAGGGATCGACGGTGCTTCCGCCCGAGTAGACGACCGTCCCTCCCCAGTACGGGCCCCAGTAACCGCCCCAGCCCCAGTACGGACCCCAGTAGCCACCGTAGTAGCCGTAGTACCCGCCGTAATGGCGGCCTCCGTGATGGTGGCCTCCGCCCCCGTGGTGACCGCCACCGTTGTGGCCGCCGCCCCCGCTCGGAGGCCGGCCCCCCCCGCCCCCTCCGCCGCCGGGCGGGCGGCCGCCACCAGAGCCGCCGGAGCCGCCCCCTCCGCTTCTCTGGGCTTCGGCCGGAAGGGCCGAGAGCGTCATCCCGGCCACCGTGAAGAGGGCGATCGTGAGTGTCAAGGTTCGAATCAGTTTGATGGGAGTTCTCATGGCAACCTCCCCCCTCGAGAGGGCTTCGTGTCCCGGGGCCTGTCTGTCGCCCCGTTCCACCCTCGAATGATGCAAGAGAGTTGCCGTCAGGGGTGTCCCCACCTTCGGACGGCCAGCTATCTCCCGAGGAGCGTCCGCAGGAACGCGCCAGCCTTCACCCAGATTCGCTCGTTCTCCAGGCTCCGGACCTCGCCCAGCTCAGCCGGAGAAAGGGAGGGACCCAGGACCCTGAGGATCCGCTCGGCCGCAACGACCCGGCAAACGGAAACCGGGAGGACGAAATAGCCCTCCGCGAACCGGACGTGAGGCCCGAGCGTCATCCGCCGGTACGCCGTCAAGGCAAGGACGAGACTGGGGTAGTCCTTGCCTCCAATCTGGGACACGTAGGCCTGCATGGCCTGCTCCTTCTTTTCCTGATACGGGGTCGCATCGAGAAGGAAGTTCGGCCGGATGGGCTGCGAGATCTCGAAGAAGGCGAGGTGAGCCTCGGGCAGGGCCTCGAGGGTGTCCGCCTCGGGAAGACCCCGCACGACCGAGAGGAACGCCTGAGCGACGGCCCTGTGATCCGGGTGGACCTCGGCGGGCGAGGGCAGGAACACCAGGTCGGGTCTGATCTCGCGGATCAGGCGTTCGAATTCCTCCGCCAGGCGGCCAGGGTCGACGAGCAGGTTCCTGTCGTAGAACCCGCCCTGCCTGACCTTGGTGATCCCGATATGCCGGAGAGCCTGCCGGCTCTCCGCCGCCCGGCGCTCCCCGATCTCACGGCGCCGGGCGTGGTCCGGCTCGCTCCCGGCGCCATCGGTCACGAGGTAGACGGTGACGTCTGCTCCCGACTCCGAAAGAGACGCGAGAGCGGCACCGCACCCGAAGACCTCGTCATCCGGATGGGGAGCGAGAACCAGGACCCGCCGGGCGGAGAACGTGGAGGCGCGATACGGGATCAACTCCTCCTCGGGAGTCCGCTGGGGCCGGGCAGCAGAGGGCGGATCAGCCATTGGATCGAGATTCTAGGAGACTGGTGTCCAACGCCCGTTTTCGAGCGCTCGGTGGAGTTTAGGGTTTCCGTGGAGGACCTTGACAGGTTGGCGCGCAACGGGAACGGCCGAAGAGGCACAACAACGCTGATCGGATAGGTCGCTCTCCCTGCGACCTGATCGATGTCAAAGGCGTCCCGAGAGAACAGTCCCTTGTCCACCCAGGCCGTGTACACGAAGGCACGATGATCAAACTCCAAAGCCCCTGCCGGGTCTCCTAGGGCCGGGTGCCGCGGGCGCGGGTCGCCAGCCGCCCGCCTGCGAGTTCGAGACACTTCCGGGCGGGCTCCAGACTGGCGTTGATCGCGAGCGCCGCCTGTGCCGACGTCACCGCCCCCTGCAGGTGTTCCCGAGGGTCCTTTCCGAGCCTCTCGGCATTGTCCGCGAGGAGAAGGAAGGCGTTCGCGATGGCGGCGAGGGGATGTGCGAACTTGGGGTTGATCGCGGCCGCTTGCCTGTTGTGCTCCATCGAGGTCTGGATGAGCGGCACGGGATCCCGGCCGGCCATCATCTCCGTGCGCGCCAGGGCGAGGCAGGACTCGGCCAGATTGAAACGAGCGATGTGGCTCTTCGGATTGAGCTCGATCGCCTTCTGGTAGTTCCGGATGGCTTCCTTCAGGTAGGCCGAGGAGTCGCGCCCCGCCTCGAGTTCATAGTCGGCCGTCAGCTTCGAGATGTTGCCGATGTTGCTGTGGAGCCGGGAATCGTCCGGGATGAGCCTGAGGGCCGCCTCATAGGTC
This sequence comes from Thermoanaerobaculia bacterium, assembly GCA_022071945.1. Lineage (GTDB taxonomy): Bacteria > Acidobacteriota > Thermoanaerobaculia > UBA5066 > UBA5066 > JAJVIN01. Next base: position 67,964 of record JAJVIN010000025.1, read on the forward strand.
GTCCGGGCTGCCGCAAAGGAAGGGCGCGGGTCCTTCTGTCCCTTCATGAGGGCCCGGCCCGTCTCGAGCTGAACGCTCCCGAGGTCCATGAGATGCGCACCGGTCGGTTCGAGAGCCTCCGCGCGAGCGAGGGCCTCGGCCGCCTTCGACAGGAACGGGATCGGGTCCTTCGACTTGCGATCCTCGGACTCCGACCGTGTCCAGAACGTGATTCCGAGATTGGCCCAGGCCTCGCCGCTCTTGGGATCGATCGCGATGGCCCTTTCGGCGGCCTCCTGGGCGCTCAGGAGTGCTGGATCCGCATCCTTGCCGCCCAGGCCGAGCGCGTCCCCGCGCTGCCACTCGTAGCGCGAAATCGTCGTGAGAGGCTCGGAGAGTCCCGGATCGAGCAAAGAGGCGGTCTGGCAGGCCCGTTTTCCGCGCTCGTAGGATTCCGCCGCGTCCTTTCCGATCCTCAGTTCCAGCTCGAACGTGAAGAGGAGACGGTGGCATTCGGAAAGAAAGACGGCCGGGTCGCTCCGCCCGATCTCCGCGGCGCGACGGTATGCGGCCCCTGCTTCTGCCCAGGCCGAAAACGCAAGGTCGTACTCACCCTTGTCTTTTGCTTTCTTTCCCTTCAGGACCTCGGCGTCTCCCTTCAGCTTCAGCGCCTCGTACAGGGCGGGATCGTCCTCGAACGCCTTCTCCGCGAACGCTCTCGCTTCATCGAGCTTGTCCTCCAGGTAGGCGAGGCTTCCCTCCAAGAGCGCCGTGTCCGGGCCGGCTCTCGCCGCGCGCAGCGCCGCCAGTGCCGGCTGTCTGAGATCCGATGCGATCTTCTTCAACCGGGCCGCCTTCGTGGCCGGGCTCTGGATTTGCTCGGCCTTCGCCCATTCCTTCTGGTAGAGCTGGAAGAGCGCGTTTCCCATGAGCCTGGCGGTCTCCGGAGTCCGGTAGCCCGCGGAATGCGCCCGCTCGATCTCGCGCCGGGCCTCCTCCGGACGGCCCAGCTCCAGGTTGCCCCGGCCCAGCGCGTAGTGACCGGGGCCCTCGCCGAGGCGTCCCCTGAGCCGGATCGCTTCCTCGAGCCCTCGCATCTGGGTCTCGACTTTTCTCCGCGCGGGCCGGATGTCGTGAGCGGGAAGAAGCCGGGCCTGCCGCATCGTCCACTCCATCCGTTCCACGGCCTGTCCGAACTCCTGCGCGGCCGCCTGCCGGCGTACGCTCTCGACGGACGTGACGACCGCCGCTCCGCCGAATCCCAGAACCGCCAGGGTCGCGACCGCGACGGCCGCGGTGATCGTGCGGTGCTTCCTGGCCCGCCGCGCAAGCCTTTCGAGAACGCCCACCGGCCGGGCCGCGATCGGGTCGCCGTCCAGGAACCGGCCCAGGTCGTCGGCGAGAGCGCGCGCCGAGTCATACCGCCTCTCGGGCGCCTTCTCGACGCACTTCATCACGATCGTGGCGAGATCCTTCGGGATCCCGGGCCGGGCCTTCTCGATCGAGACTGGGACCTTGTCGATGACCTTCAGGAGAATCTCGTAGACCGAGCTTCCGCCGATCATGGGCCGCCCCGCGAGGGCCTCCCACATCGTCACGCCGAGTCCGTAGACGTCGGTACGGCGGTCAATCTTCTTGATCTCGCCGAGAGCCTGCTCGGGGGCCATGTACGCGGGAGTTCCCGCGGCCCCCTCGTGAAGCGACTGTTCCTGGTCCAGCTCCATCGCGAGGCCGAAGTCGACGACACTGGCGCGCACGGCCCCGTCCTCTCCCGCCTCGACGATCACGTTCCCCGGCTTGACATCCCGGTGGATGAGGCCCTCGCGGTGAGCGGCGTGCAGCGCCTCGGCCACCTGACGAAACAGCCGGACGAGGGTATCCAGCGGGAGTTTCTCGGCCGCGTATGCGAGCGGCTCGCCCGGCACCAGCCTCATGGCGATGTAGGCGAGACCATCGACCTCGCCGACCTCGTAGACCTTGCAAATGCCCTCGTGATCGACGCGGGCCTGGGCCCGCGCCTCTCGGAGGAAGCTCGCCGCCCTCTGTGCGGGAAGGATCTTCAGGGCGACCAGACGATGGAGCGTCGGATCGTGGGCCCGGTAGACCTCCCCCATCCCTCCACGCCCGAGCAGCTCCTCGACATCGAAACGGCCGAGCCGGGTTCCCGCCCTGGAATCTCCGGAGTCGGCCCGGCGGCCGGCCCCGTCGGAAGGGACCCGGAGCGTCGGGCTGTCATCCGAAGGCTTCCGGCCTCCGCTCGCCCTTCGAGAATCCGTCCTGTCCCCGCTCACTGCGGCAAATACTAGACGTTCCCCAACGAGCGCAGCAGTGCGTCAAGACACATCCTGCCCACCCGCTGCGAGAGAATCGGCTCGTGACGCCCCGAATCGACCCGCAACCGGACCCTGCCCGCGATAAGGAGCTGAAGGCGCGGCTTCGCGAGTACCTCGTCAGCATCGATCAGCCAGAGCCCGACCGCAACGTCGAGGAACTCTTCGCGGTTCCCGGTGGCTTCGGGGGACGCTTCGAGTACTTCACCCGGCAAATCCCCCCAGAAGCGCTGGCGTCACTTCTCGTTTCGGGCTGCGCCGTCGGCTCGGAAGCCCTCGTCGGCAGACAGTACGGCTTTGCGACGGTGACGGGAACGGAGGTGACGCCGGTCTACGTGGAGATCGCGCGCGAGCGCTTCGCGGGAGTTCCCGGCTTCGCCTTCGAGCTCTACGACGGGGATCACCTCCCCTTCCCCGACCGCCACTTCACCGCGATCGCCTCCGGCCACATCATCGAGCACACGCGCTCTCCCTTCGACTACCTCACGGAGCACCTGCGTGTCCTCAGACCCGGCGGCTTCTTCTTTCTCGAGTTCCCGAACCGCTATCACCTGAGGGAACTCCACACGAACCTTCCCTCCGTCGAGTACCTGCCGGGACCCCTCAGGATGGCGGCACTCCGGTTCCTCGCTTCCTCCCGTTCGCCAGTCCCCCCACCGAGACGGAAGGGGTACCAGGCCATCCTCGGGACGGACCTGAAACCGATGAGCGTCTGGCAGATCAAGAAGTACCTCCGTGATTCGGGCATTCCCGGAGCGAGGATCGTGCACAGATACACCCCCGCCCCGGGCTTTGTCCGGATGGTGATCGCTCGTTGATGGCCGTCCGGGATGACCCGGACCAGCCGGGTCGCGCACCGGCAGAGGAACCTCGCCTGTCGTCATCCTCCGCTCAGACGGACTGAGTTTCCGAAAGGCCTCGAGACTTCGCCACCAGACCGCCGAGCTCGCCGCGATTCCGGAAGCCCCAGAGCGTAAATCCGAGTACGACCACCCACACCATGGCCTCGCGCGCGAAGGCCGGCAGCAAGAGGCACCGGACGAGGTGGCTCTTGCCGGCGGGGACCATCATCTCGCTGAAGCGGATGTCGTCGACGAGGCGCCCCGGCAATGTGATCCTCGCGGGGAACCCCTCGGCGACTCCGGCCTCCTTTCCGAGCTTCGTTCCGGGCATGTTCGAGGCCGAGCCCCCCGACTGTGCACCCGATAGAAGGTCCTCCGGGGCCCGCGAGCCCGTGCTCATCGTTCCCGCAATCGCCAGCCCGATGAGAACGGCAACGAAAACGGCCGTCATGACGGTGACCGACCTTCTCACGACGGGATACCGAGAGCCAAAGCGCCGCGACGCGAACAGTCCGAGGAGCAGGGCCGGAACGGCGAGCCACACCGGGCTCGCGACCGACAGGATCAGAAACCCGCTCCCCGCAAACATCGATCTGATCTTTCCAAGACCCAGCCAGATGAAAAGGACGGCACAGCCCGCGCACAGGGCAACCCTCAGAAGAAACCCCGCCACGTTCAGCGGAAAGAAGACATACCGAGAAAACGAGGCCCCGGCCACTCCCCACTTCGGATGAGACCTCAGCGCGACGGAAGTGTGGGTCACCGGAGAGTCGAGGCGCAGGAGGGAAACGGCGGCTGTGTCTCCGAGATTCCCGAGGTCAGGGGGCGCTTCCCACTGGAGCGTCAGCGTCTGCGGGCCCATCCCGAGCGGCACCGTCAGCCTTCCGGCGCTGTCCCTGTAGAGGAGCTGCGGCTCTCCATCGACGTCGAGGTACGTCGGCCGTCCCGGAACGTCGAGCGCGAGTTGCGGACTCCCCATGTTCTCGAGGGTGAGATGGGCCTCGACGATGGGGTGGCCCACCGACGGGAAGAAGACCGTGTATCTCAGCGCCGGTACCGAGTAGCCGACCGACGAGAACACGTGCATCTTCTGCGTCGAGAAGCGAACGGATTCTCCCGGGGCGAGCAGAAACCCGAGGGACCCGCGCGCCCCGGTGGCAATCCCGGTCTCCTTTGGCGAGATCCGTCTGGCCTTCGAGTCGATCGTGAGCGCCAGCATCGGATGGTTCTCGAGAACCAGGTACTGCTCGTCGGACGGCAGGAGGGGCCGGAACTGGTCTCCAGGAAGGGTCCCGGTGACCCGGATGGGGTTCGCGCCGGGCACGAGCTCGAACGACAGACCGCCCGGAGTCTCCGAATACGAGCACGGAGTCGTCACAACCTGGACGGCCTCGCCGTTGGGCAGCGAGACGGCGTACGTCATCTTCGACCGGTTCGGGTTCTCGATCGCGAGCGAGTAGTCGAAAACGGTCTGGCCCGGCTGAACGGAGAGCCGGTAGCGCCCCGAGCCCGTGGCCGCGCGAGGCCCCGTCCCGGAATGCGCATCAAGCGCCGTCAGGATGAGCACGGGCCCGGAATCCGGGGAGTCGCGGCGGACGAGCTCCGCGTCCGAAACCTCGGAGCGGACGCCCAGTACCCTCGTCAGGAGCGCGAGCTCCACTCGGGTCTTCTCGCGGACGCTCAGCCCGCAAGTCAGGGAGAAGGGGTCGCCCGACAGCACCAGCTGCAGGCTCTCCTTTTCCGAAGACAGGAATGCGTTGCCTGTGCACCCGAGAAAGCTGATGCCGTCCGGAGGTTTCAGAAGCGGGAGTTTCACGAGGTTGCCGAGACGGCGGCCCCGAATCTCGATCGTGAGGCTGTTGTCGCTCAGGCGGCCGCGGAGCTTCAGTGTCTCCACCGTGGCGATTGCGGGAACCTCGACCGATCTCCTCAGGGCGTCATAGTCGGGCAGCGCGAGAGAAACAACCGGACCGGACAGCGGAGGCTCGGTGCTGGCTCCGAGCGCGGCTGGCGTCAAGAGCGCCGCGGCCAGGGCTGCTCCCACCCTCGCGATGGCGGTGGATGGTGGATGCGACGTCATTGTTGGCCTCCTCCCTTTTGTCCCGATCTCCCTTCCAGTGCTCTGTAGGCCCGGTCCCCGAGAAAGAAGCCTCCATTGGCGAAGACGATGTCGTAGTCGGTCGCCACTCCGCTTCCTTCGTACTGAGGATCGTCGAACCAGATCCCGTCGCGTCCCATCGACCGGATGGCGTAAGAACCCTGTTTTGGCTCCCCACACTCGACGGCGAACTGGAACGGACGTCCCCAGGCATCCGTGAGCGGAAAGCTCTTGATGTAAGTGGGCTCGACCCATCGGCGCAGGGTGTCGCCCGAGATGTTGTCCCACCTGTACCGGCTGATCGCATGTCCCCTCGGGCAGTACGAATCGTGATCGGTCGCCAGGCTCTCCCAGGCCGTCGCGATGCTGTGCATCTTCCACATCGTTTCGCGGACCTTGCTCCTCTCCGCTGCGGCGCGGATGTTCGGGATCGCCACCCCGACCACGAAGCCGCCAAAGCCCACGGTCACGGCGAGAACCACAATTCCGGCCGTTCCTGTCCGTCCCGGGGCGTGCGTCTCAGTTGTGAGAACGGGGCCGTTCTCTTCCACTGTCACCTCCCGATGGATCCATCTGCGAAGGTGTACGGAGGCGGGCGGTCACCCGTCGGACGGCGAATCCGTAAGAGCAGCGGGTCCGCGGCCCTGGCCTCTGGAGACCTCTACTTCGGCTCGACCCTCGTCCCGGCGATCCGGTCGTGGAGAGTGCGCCTCTCGTCGTCGAAGAGCGCCATGAGGTACCCGATGTACAGGAGGCAGCCACTGAGAATCTCGGCGGCCGTGCGGCCCAGGGCCCGGCCGAATCCGATGTCCTTGCCTTCCGGCGTACGAACCCTCAGGCCCATCGCCAGCTTGCCGACACTCGCGCCGGTCAGGGCGAGAGGCAGCACGACGAAGAGGAACTGCGACAGAAGCGACATGATCGTGGCCTGCCACAGAACCTGCCCGAAGACCGTGAGCAGACGCTCCCCGAGCTGCTGCGTGGTCCTTTCGCTTCTTGCCTTCTGCCTCTCCGCTTCTTGCTGCTGCTCCCGCGCCTGCTGTTCCCTCTGCATCTGCTGGGCCCTCTGCCACTGAGCGTCCGCCTGCCTGCGGTTCGCCTCCTCCTGTGTCATCGGGTAGGAACCCGGCGGACGTCTCGGGCCGGAGGGCTCGTACGACGGTTGATACGACGGGGCCCCGGCGCCCGCGGAAGGTGGCGCCGTCGCACCCTCCATCTTCCTCGCCTCCGCCTGGATCGACTCCATCTCCCGGGCGAGCTTCTTGTCGATCGACGCCTGGACGGGCAGGAACACGATGCCCAGGAGCAGCATGTCGATCAGCTTGGCGACGAACCGCCGGCCCATGGGTGCCGGCACACCGGCGTTCATCGGCACCGCCTTCGCCACCACTGATCGGGCCTGCTGGTCGAGGAGCCGGGCCAGCTCGGGGTACGCCGTCATCGGCTTCCAGTCGTCCGAGCCCAGAGGAGCCACTTCCGTCGCCTCCCCGAGCTCTCCCCGCCGGATCGCCTGCCAGATCTCCATGCGCGTCATGTTCTCCGTCCCCCCGACCTGGAGATAAACGCGGTAGGTCTGCGGCGGCTTCGGCGGGGGCGCCGCCGCCGGAGCTTTCTCCGGCGCGCTCGTGGAGCTCCCCGGTTCTCCCTGCCGCGGGACAGCCATGCCCGGCGTGGAGGGCGGTCGGGGAACAGGAACCGAACCCGCCGCGGACGGCCCGCTCGGCGGGACCGGGGCAGGCGGAGCCGCAGCAGGCGGTTCCGGCGCTTGCACGGGAAGGCTCGCCAGAAACTCCTCGATCGGAGGAAGCGTCAGGGGGGCCCTACAGCTCGGACACGGGAAGGTCCCTCCTGCCCTGGGATAGCGGTCCAGGTTGACCGGCAGCTCCCTCCCGCAGGTCTGGCATCGAAAGGCGGCGGTTCCGCTCGACTGCATCGCGCACTCCGTGCGCAGAAATCTATCAGGAGACGGGTCCCCCTGGCAGATCCCTCAGGGCGCCACTCAAACCAGGGTCCGGCGGAATCTCGCCGGACCGTTGGACCCGAGACCGGTGTGCGGCTCACGGCTGGGCGTCCTGAGCCCAAGACGATGCCCGCCGGAGCCAGGAGGTCATGCTTACCCGCGGAGTCGCTTCCCGATCAGGATCTGATACCCCGTCTTCCCGAGGTCTCTGCCGGTGACTTGGCGTGTGTCGCCTGCGGGGGCCAGGGACAGCTTCCACTGATAGAGGCCGGAGAGGAACTCGCGTACATGGGCGGTGAGTTCGTCGAACCCTCCACCGTTCTCGAATCGGATCGCATCCTCTTCGCTGTCCCACAGAGTGACGGACAGGGCCTGGCACTGGCCGCGCGGCGCCTCGACGAGAAAGACCGCCCGGCATCCCGGCGTCTGGAAAAGGCCAGGCAGGACGAACTCGCTGTAGCGGCGTTTCAGGTCTTCGAACCTCACCGGATCCACCCGGAGTTCCACGATCCGGAGGTAGAGGTGTCCTGCCGGCATGGGCACCTCACCGGCCGGGAGTCTCGCAACCCGCACGGGAAATGCCTCCACCTCGGGGTCGGGAAGGGGCGGCCGTGCCCCGACGCGAAGCTCGGTGAGATCCGTTCGCCACTCGGTAACGTCCGCCAGGTAAACATCGCTCTCGTCGAGGAGGACGTCGTACAGACCACTCGCTTCGTAGGCGTCGGCTTCTTCTTCGCTCTCCCACAGCGTCATCGACGTGCACTCGTTTCCCGAGGCGTCCGAGGGCTCGAGAAGGCCCGCGAAGAGGCAGCCCGCGGTCTCCTGGAGAGCCGTGAGGATCCGGCGTTCGTAGAAGTCGCGAAAGGTCCAGAGCTTCCCGGGTTTGAGGCGGAGCCTCACGAATCGGAGAAACATCAGCGCCCTCTCACGCTCATCCGAGCCGCCGCAGAACGACGACCGTCCGGTCGTCCGCATACGGCTCGCCCCGGACGAAGAGATCGACGTCTCGCTCGAGGGCCAGCGCGAACTCGCGAGGAGGCTTGTCTCGATGGTTCCGCGAGGCGGCCAGCAGACGCGGCAACCCGAACTCCTCTTCCTCGGGATTGGTGGCCTCGGAGATCCCGTCCGTATAGACGAGGAGGAGGTCCCCCCTCTCGAGGCGGGCCTCGACCGTACCGTAGCGGGCGTCCGGGCGGAGGCCAATCGGGAAACCATTCGACTTGAGCCACACTGCCTCTCCGTCGTGGCGCAGGAGCAGCGGGGCGTTGTGGCCGGCGTTGACGTAACGGAGCCGGCCGGTGTCGACGTCGAGGATTCCGAGGAAGGCGGTGGCGTACTTCTCGACCGGGGTGCGCTCGAAGAGGAGAGAGGAGACGAGGTCGAGAACCGCGTGAGGATCCTCCACGGTCTTGAGGGGAACCGCCAGGAGGGCTTCGAGCGAGGCGGTGAGGAGGGCCGCGGACACTCCCTTGCCCGAGACGTCCGTCTGAAAGATCACGCACTCACGGCCTTCGGCCCTCAGGGAGACCTTGTAGAAATCCCCCGAGACGCCACGGGAGGGAATGTTCCCCGCGTGGATCTCGTAGCCCGTCAGAACGGGTAGCGAGGGAGGCAGGATAGCGACCTGGATCGCGCGGGCCAGCCGAAGTTCCTGCTCCAGCCGCTGCCTTTCCAGCGCCTCGGCGACGAGGCGCACGTTTCGAATTCTGAGAGCGGCCACCGAGGCGAGCGAGACGAGAAGCTCGAGGTCGGCTTCTCCGTAGACCTGGGCTCCCACCGTCGCGCCGAGGACGACCATTCCGAGCGGCCCCTGGGGATCGAGAAGCGGAGCGGCGATCAGCGTTCGCATGTCGGAGCTGAGCAGGCTCTCGGCTCCGGCAAAACGCTCGTCCTTGGAAGTGTCGACGACGCGGGCGGCCATCCCCTTGTCGATGACTTCGTGAAGGAGGCTCCTGGAGTGGAGGGGCCTGGCCATGCGCCCCGGGGCACACCGGCGGGCCGCGCAGACATCGGAACCGTTCGTATCGCGGAGGAAGATCGCCGCTTCCTGCGGCCGGAAATGCTCGAAGGCACGGTCGAGAATCAGCTCGAGAAGTTCCTCCAGCGAGATCGAGCGGGCGAGCGCGCGATTGACCTCGTTGAGGAGCTTCAACCTGTCGACGAGCCTCCGGCTGACGTCGGCCGGCGCGCCACCCACGGCTGGCGCGCCAGCCGCGGTTGGCGCGGGAGAGATGGGTGACGTGTCCACCGAGGGATTGAGAAGCTCTCTCGCGGGCCGGTAGACGGGGTCTCCCGTCACAGTCAGTTCGGGCTCGGCCGACTCTCCCACCCGAATGAGTAGCACACTGTCTCCCACCATGATCCGGTCCCCGTCCCGGACGGGAGCCGCTCCCGTGATGCCCGTGTCGTTGACCCGTGTGCCGTTGTGCGAGCCAAGATCCTCCACGAACCAGCCGCCTCCCTGCCGGTAGAAACGGGCATGCTCGCGGGAAATGGACCGGTCGAGAATCGTCAGGTCGGCCCGAGGGGAGCGTCCAACGACGAAGGAGTCACTTCGTATCTCGTGCTCCACGGGCTGGCCCCCCGGGGAGGCGGCCTTTATTCGCAATGTCACGGAAATCCCCGAATGTGAGTTTAGCCCGGAAGGAGCTTCGCCCAATCGAGCGAACGAGTGGGGCTCACCTTCCTCCCGGGCGACCGAGCGGGCCTCCTCGAGAGAGAGACGCCTCGAGCCGCCGGCCGATGACACCCGGAGCCGGTGGATCAAGACGGGACTCATCTGGCGGAAGATTCGAGCGCGTGCTGGATCTTGGCCGGACTTGTCGAACGGACTTCCGAGACGAACGTGGACTCATCTGGCGGAGTCTGGTCGCCCGACCGCAGTCTGGAAGTCGATGAGCTTCTGCCTCCATGCGGCGGCCTTTTCGCGATGACCCCTTCCCGGTTCGGCCTTTTCCTTGCTGTCGTACAGGGCGGCCAGGGCGCCGAGGCACTTCTCGTAACTCAGATCCTTCTTGGGCGCGACCAACGGCTCGGCGGCGAGGAGTTCGGCTTCAGCCTCCGGGTAGAGGTGGAGGCCCAGGAGCGCGCGACCGAGCGCGAGACGCGCGTTCCCCGCCTCCGAGACCTTCTCCGAAGCCTCGCGCTCGGGGGCGCGGCAGCCACCACCTCGCCCGCCAGGTACCGCTGGACGTCCATCCCGAGCCCGTTTGCCGTCTCGTAGCGGCGCTGGCGGTCTTTCTCCAGGGCCTTCATCACGATCCAGTCCAGGTCGCCCCTCAGGATCGATCTCGGCTTTCCAGGCTCGACGCTCCGGCTTCTGGCAGCCGTCGCCGTCCCTTCGCCGGCCAGTCCAACGCGGGTGCTCGGCTTCCTCGGTTCTTCCTCGCGGATGATCCGGCGAATCTCTTCGAAAGCCGCGCGCCGCAGGCTCCGCACATCGAAGGGCGTGAGACCCGTCAGCAACTCGTAGAGGACGACACCGAGAGCGTAGATGTCGCTTCGGGTGTCGATGTCGAGACTCCCCTCGGCCTGTTCTGGATTCATGTAGGCGGGAGAGCCCATGAACTGCAGGAGCTGTGTGAACATCGTCCGCTCGGTCAGTTTCTGCTCCGCCGCCTTGGCGATGCCGAAGTCGATGACTTTCGGTCAAGGGCTGCCATACTGTGTCATCCTGGGTCAACTGTGTTCACCAACTTCGCTCTCTCACCGCACAACCCGCGGCACTTAGAGGGCCTCTTCATCTCGGCGCACCAGTTTCTCCTGCCGTCGAGGAGACTTTGACAAGGCTGCGCTGTTCCAGTACCGTCTTCGAAGACAATCGAAGAAAAGCTCCCTCCGGCGCTCGCAGGCGCGAACTCGGAGTCAGAGAAGTGAGGAGTCTCAATGACGTTCCAGCCGTTGATCATGCACATCGATGGCCTTTGCCGCGAATCGAATCTCTCGGGAGCGCTCCCAGCCACCGATGAGTTGATACGCATTGATCAGGCGGTGGGCCAGGGCTTCAAGGCCAAGAATCTCGACAAGGACGTCCGCACCATTCAGGAATCTCTGAACCAGATATCGCCCAAGCAAGGAGGGCCGAAGGACAAGCTCAAAGTGGATGGCATTTGTGGTCCAAGAACCAACAAGGCGATCCAGGATTTCCAGCTCAAGCAATTCGGGCTTAAAGGCATGGATGGTCTGATCGAGCCGGGCAAGCAGACCATTCAGCGAATCAACCAGATCCTGTTCTCCAATCTCCCGATAGATCCCAGCATTCCTGAACAGATTCGGGTCCAGCTTCTCTCCCACATCAACCTCGTGTCTCGATCCATCCATGCCGCGCAAACGAACCTGCTGCTCGCGATGGCGCCCTCGAGCGGGCTGGACCTCGGAGGAGGCAGAGCCAACGACCGCCTCGACCGCCACTTTGCGCTCGGCGCCCAGAAGGGCACTGCGAGGGATCAGACGATACGCCAGATCCAGGGGGTCTTCACCATGTTCGCGAACGCGCTGCTGATGCCGGGAGCCCTCGGCACCGGGGCCTTCGAAATGGATCCCTCGGGAGATCCGCGGATCGCCTTTACCTTCGCCAATGGGTTCTTCCGCAACGGCGAGATCGACGAGGCAAGGAATATCCGGCGCGACCGCATTTTCCTCGGCCGCCGCGCCTTCTTCGCTCTTTCCGACAGTGAGCTCTGCGCCTTCATCATGCTTCATGAGATGGCCCACTTCGTCGGATTCCCGGGCGGCTCCTTCATCCTCGACAATGGCCGTGGATGGTTCACCGACAGCACGATCAGCAAACTCTCCGCCGACCAGCGCCTGCACAACGCCGACTCGTACGCCACGTTCGCCGTTGAATGCCGCACGGGAAACAGTGCCAAACCACCCTACGTGAAGGCGGCAACGACGTCACGGTAGCTCCAACCGAACAAACCCAGGGCGCTCCCGGCCGCATCGCCGATTCCGTCTCCGCCGACGTGTTCTTCGTGAACACCTTGAACCAACGGGGGTCAACTCGCTCCGTCCTGACTCTGTTTTCAGGCGTTGCAGCGTCTCGGGCATGATCCACTTCCCCGACAGTCGGGCTTTCCTCACGACTTCCCAGCTCTTGTCGTACTGTTTCGTCTCCAGGTACAAGCCGGCGAGCGGGCTGTGTGGCTGGCAGTCGCAGGCGTCCGCCGATGCCCCCAACTCCACTGCCTTCTCGTAGTCTCCTATCGCCTGTTCATAGGCCTTCGCCTCGGTCCGCGAGCCTCCCCGCCGACAGTAGGCGTCCGCAAGGCGAAGCCTTCCCCTGCGCGGATCGAGGGGCATGAGGCCGGTGAAGTCCTCGATGGCGTGGTCATGATCACCCAGCGCGGTGTTCACGAGGCCCCGCATTTCGAGAGCCTCGGAGTTCGAACTGTCCCGCTTGACGGCCAGGGTGAAGTCCGCCAGGGCGGTGCCAAAGCAGGCTCGCGACTCGGCATCGCCGGGATCGGCGTAAGCGGCACGGTCGTAGTTACTCTTTCCACGTTCGAAGTGGATCTGGGAGTCTTGAGGAGCCAGGGCCACAGCACGGTCGTGGTCGTCGAGCGCCTGGCCGAACAGCTTCCGGTAGTCTTCGGGCGAAATGATTCGCATGGCCCGCGAGTTGCACGCCTTCTCGGCGTAGGCTCGGCCTCGCGCCGAGTACCCGCGAGCCTGCTCGATTCCATCCCGCGCGGTCGCGATCGCGGTGGTGGCCTCGCGAATGTCCACGTCGTACCTGGTCAGCCACTGGGACTGACTCAGCGGGCCACATGCAGTCACGAAGGCCAGAAGCGAACACAACACGGGCGCGAGGGTCCGGCGTGCCGGCGGGCGAGTCTGGGCTCCCGCGAGCGGCTCGGCAGCCAGAAGCTCAGCCTCGGCCTCCGCTGAGCGGTTGAGGCCCAGTAGCGCGACCAAGCGCCAGGCGAGCGTAGCCTGTCTCAGAGGTCTTCGCCAGCTTCTTGGTTTTGTATCCCTTCAGTGACTCGCGGGCCAGTTCCAAGGCCTCCGCGAACCGGCCCAGGGTGTCATAGGTCGCGGCGAGACTGAAGAGCGACCAGAAGATGTTGGGGGGATCCGGATCGAGAGCGCGGTGCCTTGCCTCCAGGGTCTCACGATGGAGCTTTGCAGCCTCGTCGCAGCGACCCTGACCATAGTAGGCAGATGCCAGAATCCTCATCGAAACCAGGGTGTCCGGGTGGCTGGTGCCCTCGACTCGCTGTTTCATCTTCAGCACGTCCTGACGGGAGTTGTCGACCTTGTCGAATCGGCCTTGCTTGTAGTAGGTGTCTGTGAAGTTGTTCATCGACTCGAGGGAAGATGGGTGGTCCGGTCCGAGCGTCCGGAGTCTCACTTGAGTGCCTCGGCGTGGAGAGCTTCCGCTTCGCCGTATTCTCCTTGGCCGACGTAGACCACGGCGAGGCTGTTCATCGGCATCGGCGTATTCGGATGCTCTGGACCAAGTTCGCGGCGCCAGTTTTCGAGCAGCTCGCTATAGAGCTTCTCGGCCTCGCGGAGAACCATTCCGAGGAGGTTCATCGTCCAGAGCGACTTGGGGGGCACCTTGGCGAAGTTGGGGTGTTCCATGATCGCGAGCGCCTGACGCTCTTGTTCGAAGCGGGCGATCACCTCGTTTGTATCCCTGTCGTGCTCGCTGATCTTGTGGGCGACCGGGCGCCGGACGGGCATTTCCTGCACCGCCAAGAAAACCGGACTTCCGCCGGCCATCAGGGCACTCTTGGCCCGGTCGTTCGCACTCGTGAGTTCCTGTCGGCCGTCGACAGGCGTCCCAGCGGCGATCGCTCGTGCTCAAGCCTTGGTTTTGCCCCCCTTCCCTCCCTTCGGCTTCTGGGGCCAGGTGCACCGGGCCGTGTGAGTCAAGAGATCGAAGAGGGTCTTGTTCTTGAGCAACACCGCGGGGTTCTCCGGGTCCACATGTCGCTCGTAGGGCAGGGGGGCCGGCTTTCTCTTGCTGCTCAGGAGAACCTTTGCCCCGTGGAGCCCAGGATAGTACTCGAGATGGAGCATGGGCCTGGGCTGATTCGAACAGTACAGCCCAACCACCCCGATCTGGTCCCCCGCCTCGACGTCATCGCCCGCCTCGACAAACCGGAACTTCATGCGCCCGTCGAGTTCGCCGTAGAGGACCGTTCCCGCGATGACGGCCTCCCTGTGGTCTATCTGAATGGCGACCATATCCCCCAGGAATCCCTCGTAGATTCGGACGACCCTCCCTCGCGCCATGGAGTAGACCGCGGTCTCGTGGGGAGCGAAGAGATCGATACCAGGGTGGGACCGGCCTCCCCCTCGATCGCCGTCGAAGACGCCGGGCCCGGAACTCCACGCAATTGTGGTTGGAACGCATCCCAGGGGAAAGGCGAGTCCTTTCTTGACGGTCCCGGGAGCGTAGACCGGGGTGTCTGTCATGGAAATCACGCCCCTTCTCTGGGAAATATGGTTTCCAGCCCCGCAAAGAGCAAGGAGAAGCGATGTCTGGTCAGGTGCGGAGCCCGACCCAGCCAGGGGCGGCGATTGCGGAAGACTGCTCGGAAGACGGACACCCGAGATCGGACCTCACCCCTGAAGTCTCGAGTGCGGCCGCCAGGAGTTCGTACTCCTCGAGACGTTCGCTCACAGGACGGAGGTTCTCCCACTTTCAGGCGGGGTCAGCCCGGACCGGTGTCGCGTTGGTCCGATCGCTGGGACGGCCAGGTCCTGGCATTTCGGACACGAATCGAGACTTTTCGATGAAGGGACGGTATCTCCCCGCGTCAGCGAGCCAGGGCGCCAGCGTTCTCTGCAGCCAGCGAGGCGTTGCTCCGGATCAGAGCGATGTTGGTTGCGAGCGACCGTCCGTCCGTCAGCTCGTTGAGCCGCCCGAGCAGGAACGGTGTCAGCGCCTTACCCGTGACGCCCGTCTCCCGGGCTTCGGTCAGCGCTTTCGAGATGACTGCAGAAAGGACCGATTCCTCCATCGCGAATGCTTCGGGCACCGGATTGGCCACGACCACGCCGCCTTCGAGCCCCAGGCTCCACTTCGCCCGGCAGATGCGTGCCAGCTCGTCCGCGCTCTCGACACGCGCGTCGACGGGAAACGCCGAACTCCGGCAGTAAAACGCGGGAAAGGAGTCCGTCCGGAACCCAAGGACGGGCACGCCATGCGTCTCGAGCACTTCGAGGGTCAGTCCCACGTCAAGGATCGACTTGGCGCCCGCGCAGACGACGGCGACCGGCGTGCGCGCCAGCTCGGTGATATCGGCGCTGATGTCGAAAGTCATCTGGGCTTCGCGATGCGCTCCGCCGATTCCGCCAGTCGCGAAGACTCGGATACCCGCCAGCGCGGCGGCAATCATCGTCGCGGCTACGGTCGTCGCGCCGAGACCGCCCTGGGCGAGGGCAATCGGCAAATCGCGGCGGCTCAACTTTCGAACGCTCTCACGGCCCAGGGCGATGCGCGCCAGGTTGTCGCTCGAAAGCCCGACCCGGATCTGCCCGTCGATCACCGCGATGGTGGCCGGCACCGCGCCGCCCTCACGGACGAGCTCCTCGAGCGTGTGGGCCGTCGCAGCCGGTGAGAGCCCGGTCTCCTTCACCTCCGACGGACGCGCCCTTTACGTCGCAAGGCTCGGAGAGCCGTCGGCCGACCTTTCGCTCCTCGATCTCGCGACCCGGTCGCGCCGTCTCGTCCACCGCTTCTCGGCGCCTGACGGGTCGTGGGTCCAGTCGCTCCTCGTGGCCAGGGACACGGGGGTGGTTGCCTACGGCTACCAACTGAGCCAGAGCGACGTCTATTTCATCCGCGGCGTCCACTGACGGCTCCCTCCGGCCAACTCGGAGACTCTCACCGCTGCAACGGCGACTTCTCGGGTTCACCGGGGCGCCTGGTGGGGACGTCGAGCGTCTCGGGGTCCTGAACGTCACGGCCCGTTCCCGCCGGCCGCTCGGCCATCAGGCCCGGGACAGAGGCGAAGAAGGTCGGCTTGAGAATCGACCCCGGCGGGAACGGCACCAGGGGACTCCCTGCCTGTGCGATGACGTCCTGTGACAACCCATCCAGGAGGAGGAAGTCCAGCTTCGACGAAGCCTCTCCCGGGCGGCGCTGGCGCAGGGGAACTGACCACCCTGGAAGGCGCGACTGTCGGCCTTGCCCGTCGCCCACAGCGCGAACGCCCCGGAGAGGAGGGGCGCCCGGCGGCTGACCTCCTCGCAGCGTGACTCGAAGAAGACGTGCGCCAACTCGTGGAGGACGACGGCATCCGCCGCGCCGCTCGTCAGGGAACGGTTCAACTCGATGCGCCCACCACGGCTTTGGCCCCGTCGACCGGCATCTCGCTGACGCTGGTGGTTGTCACCGTGAGGGCCGGTCTGGGGATCGGGCCTCCGAATCGGGTTTCCCACGACGCCCAGTTCTCCCGGATCGCCGCCTCCCACCGCTGCGCCTGGTCCGCGGTGATCGGCCGCTCGAACCGGATCTCAGCGGCGAGGAGGCTCGGGATGAGGACCCACCCCAAGGCGGCGAGAAGCCGTCCGAGAGAACTGTTCCTCATCGTAGAAGTCCTCGATCCTCGCCACTCCCGTCGTGAACTCTCGGTCTCACGCATGCCGGCACGGAGGGTCCGCGCCGGCAATGACGTCACTCTCTGTCGAAATGCGGCAACTCGTCCGGAATCGGGATCGAGATCTCGACGAAACCGGCGAACCTGCCATCCTCTATCCACGGAATCTGGTGAATGATCTTCCGCTGCCCATTCTTCCGGATGGTGTAGTGATTCGGCGTCTGTTTCTGGAAGAGTTCCAGCGTCTTGGTCCGTGCGGGCTCGGGATGGCAGTCGAAGACGCTCGAGCCAATGAGGGCCCCGCCCCCTTCCTTCGCAAACGTTTCCCTTGACCGCCGGTTCATGGACAGAAGCTTCCCCTCAGCGTCGGTCACGGTAATGGCCACCGGCAGCCCTTCGACCCATCCGCCACGGTCCGTCATTGTCACCCTCCACACACCCGATCCTCTCGCTCCGCCCGGATTATCCGCTGCGGGGTCACCCGCGCCCTTCTCGACACGGCCTTTCGTCGCCCGCAGGACGCGCTTGCCGTCAGGCGGGCTTCGCCATCGTGTCGTCCCGGCATAGGATCGCTGGCCTGTGAAACTCGCTCTCGCCATCGCGGCCGCTCTCCTCGCCTGCATCGCCGTCGCTCACTCCTACCTCGGCGAGCGTTACATCCTCATTCGCCTGTTCAAGCGGTCCGACCTGCCCAGACTGTTCGGCGGAGACGACTTCACCCGCAGGACCCTCCGGTTCGCATGGCACATCACAAGCCTTGCATGGCTGGGCTTCGGTGCCCTTCTCGTGAGCGCTTCCCGGGCGCAATCTGGAGCGTTGCCGCTTCCCATCCTTGGAACCACGATCGCCGTGACGTTCGTTGCCAGTTCGCTTCTCGCGTTGATTGGCTCGCGTGGCAGGCACTATTCCTGGCTGGTGTTTCTCGCCGTCGGCGTCCTGACCTGGTTTGGCACCCGGTAGGAGTGGGCCCTTCCCAGCGGCGGCCGGGAACTGAGCCGACCGCGTGCGACCAAGGCCCCGCCGTTCGTGCGGACGAGGTACCGGACCCCGTTGATCGAGACGGTGATGGGATCGATGGTCGCGTCACTGAAGGTGCCCGCGATCAGGACCATCCGGTCGACGGTCCAGCCTCCCGTGGGGGCGGTGAGGGTCACGGTTGGGGGGCTCTGGCCCTGCCCGAGGACCTTCCCGGTCTGGCGTGCGGGAACCGGTTCCGCGGCGACCGCCGCGGCCAGGACGAGACTGACGAGACCCGGGAGGCGTCTCCTCTTCTCTGAATGTGGGGGCGCGCCAGGTATCCCGCAATCGCGAGGAGGCCGGGGCACCGGGAGGCCGGCGGTGCGACTTCCGGGCAGAAGAGCTAGAATCAACACCTGAGATCCAGTCGCAAGTCTGGTGCGCTAACCGAATCCTGATGAAGAGTCCTTGAAGGAGGCCTGATGGTCCGTCGAATCTTGCCCTTGTGTGTTCTCGCCGTGCTCTTTGCCAGCCCGGCCCTCGCCATCATCGACAAAGTCCAAGCCTGCGGCAAGGACTTCAGCAGTACCGCGAGGGTGCCGCTCATCATCGGGCGGACGAACACCATCAAGGTCTTCGGTGGCTTCGTCGACACGGCCAACAGGATCGAGGACGCAGGGCTTCCTGGCGTGAAGGGCTCGATCACGGCCCGGTCCGGTGGGACCGGCTCTAACATCACGATCGAGATCAACATCGCCGACTCCGCAAAGGACGGGGACGAAGGAGAGATCCGGCTCCGTTACCCCGTCGAACTCGCGGGTTTCGACAAGTTCAAGGTCAAGCTCTTTGCCCCGGCAAAGATCACGTCGGTAACGCCAGCGAGTGCCGTCCTCGTGGTCGGGCGCGAGATCGTTTTCACGATCCGGGGGAACAACCTCACTCGGCTCACAGCGACAAGTGCCTGGGACTCCAGGGGGAACGCCCGCATGATCTCGACATCTGCAACAGAAGCTCGCTTGCGCTTCGTGCCGGAGCGTGTCCGTGAGTTCAATATCACCAAGAGCTTCTTCGATACCGCTCCGGAATTCTGTTTCGCCATGGTCGAGGGGAACTTCGAGGCGGCCATCACGGTGAGGGCGGATTCGTCGGCAGGGTCTGGCGGCGGCACAGCACCCCCGCCGCCCGCGGGAGGAGGAGGTGGTGGAACGGCGCCCGCTCCAACTCGGACGCCCGCTCCCACCCGGACAACAGCTCCCCCGCCGCCGCCGGATCTCGTGGCCACGAAATCGGGCTCGCTCTTGCGCCCGGGACCGAACCGCCAGATCGACAGCTCCCTCTGCACCAATCTCCCGGCGCCGCCTCGTCCTGACCAGGCCGCGACAGGCACCGTGACGGTTCCTCCGTTCCGGTGGGGTGTGATCAACTCCTCCAACACGGCGGTGAACACGGCCTTCACCGTGAGGCTCGAGACGGCCACAGGCCAGGTTGTGGCAACTGAAACCGTCAATAGTCTGACCGCGGGTGGAAATCAGACCTTCGAGATGAGGCGCGCGACGAGCCAGACCAAGGTCATCCGGATCGACGCCGTCACGAACGCCAACACCAAGGCGCAGTACGGTGGCGCTTCGGCCATCGGCTGCTTCCAGCTGATCATGGATGCCTCCGACCCTCTGAACTGGAAGGACCCGGCTTCCTTGAAGATCAAGGTGGACACGGGCAACACGGTGAACGAAGGCTCGGGCGGAGAGATCAACAACGAGATCTCGTTCTAGGCCGCTTCGCCGCTCAGTCCGGTCAGTCCCCCGAAGCGCCGGTCTCGCTGCCGAAAGTCCGTCAGGGCGGCCGCGAGATCGGCGCCTCCGAAGTCCGGCCAGAAGGTGTCGGTGAAGAGGAGCTCCGCGTAGGCGCTCTCCCAGAGCAGGAAGTCCGAGAGCCTCCGCTCGCCGCCCGTGCGAATCAGCAGGTCGACATCCGGCCCGATCGCCGCCCCGGCATCAGAGGCAGGGCTCTTGAAGGCCGTGGAGATCGCATCGCGGCCCGAGTAGTCGACGGCGATCCGGAGCCAGAGCTTCTTGCCATTCGCCGTCCTTGATTCCGCCGCATCGACGGACGCGCGAAGCGATGTCTCCAGCCGGTCGCGCCGACCGATGACCCTAGAAACCGCAGAGCTGACGGGGAAAACACGGTAAAGTGTTGAAGAAGAACGGGGTACGGAGCGAAGGAGGATCACCCAATGGGTGAGGGCATCGAGAGGCGAAGGAAGGCGAATGGGGCGCT
>JAJVIN010000019.1 GCA_022071945.1 Thermoanaerobaculia bacterium
CGAAGCCCGGCTCGCTCTCCGTCAGTCTCGATGAGAAACCACCAACTGGAGAGCCGTATGCGGGAAATCCGCCCGTACGGTTCGGAGGGAGGGGGAGGCCTCACGGCCTCTCCCTACCCCTATGGGACCCTCCCCTTACGAAGGGGAGGTCGGGCCGTGAGGCACGGGAGGGGATTCTCCCCTTACGAAGGGGAGGTCGGGCCGTGAGGCCCGGGAGGGGACCCTCCCCTTACGAAGGGGAGGTCGGGCCGTGAGGCCCGGGAGGGGTCCCGACGCCGGACCACCTTGGCAGGCAGGCTTATCGTGCGCGGGGCCCGGCCCCTCCGGCGCTCGCTTGCCGCCTCCCCTTCGTGAGGGGAGGCTCGGGGATGACCGCCCTTCACCAGTACAGGCATTGCCATCGTGGGCGCCGCTGTCTCCGGTTCTTCTCCCTCAGAACGTCAGAGTCCCCGTGCTCATGTGGAACGCCCCCGGGCGCTGAATGTGGTAATCTATGAAATTCGGCAGGATCGAGAAGATCGAACCGCCGATGAAAACAGCCGTGCTGCCCCCGCGAGAAGCGGAAGGCGCGGCACGCGGAAAGCACATAGACACCAGAATGCCCTTTGACTCCTTTGGACTCGACGCCGCCCTCCTTCGCGGCGTGAAGGACCTCGGCTTCGCCGATCCCACACCCATCCAGAACGACGCCATGCCTCCCGCGCTCGCGGGCCGGGATGTCCTGGCGTGCGCCATGACCGGCAGCGGCAAGACGGCGGCCTTCGGTCTCCCGATCCTCAACCGGCTCCTCGGAAAGCCGCGCGGCAAGAGCCGCGTCCTGATCCTGGCTCCCACCCGCGAGCTCGCCGCGCAGGTCACCGAGCACATCAACGACCTGGCTCGCCACACCAGAATCCGCGCCGCCGCCATCTTCGGCGGGGTGAACATGCGGCCCCAGGAAGAGGCGTTCCGAAACGGGACCGACATCCTCGTCGCGACCCCGGGCCGGCTCCTCGATCACCTTCAGAACTCCTACGCGAGCCTTGCCGCCATCGAGATCCTCGTGATGGACGAGGCGGACCGGATGCTCGACATGGGCTTCTTGCCCGACATTCGGCGCGTCCTCAGGCACGTGCCGAGCCAGCGCCAGACACTCTTCTTCTCGGCCACGATGCCTCCTCCGATCGTCCTCCTATCCAAGGAGATGCTGCGCGACCCCGTCGCGATCAACATCGAGAGGAAGGCCTCGCCCGCGACCGGCATCACGCAGGCCGTCTACCCGGTTTCGCAGGACCTGAAGTCGAGCCTCCTTCTCGCTCTCCTCAACAGGGGCGAGATCAAGAACGTCATCGTCTTCACCCGGACCAAGCACCGGGCGAACCGCCTCGCCGACTTCCTCGTCAAGAACCGCGTCTCCTGCGACCGGATCCACGGCAACCGTTCGCAGCCCCAGCGCACGGCGGCCCTGTCGGCGTTCAAGGAAGGCCGGATCCAGGTGCTCGTGGCCACCGACATCGCGGCCCGCGGGATCGACGTCGAGGAGCTCTCGCACGTCGTCAACTTCGATGTGCCGCACGTGCCCGAGGACTACATTCACCGCGTCGGCCGGACGGCTCGCGCCGAGGCCGTCGGGGATGCCTTCACGTTCTTCTCGCCAGAAGAGCAGGCCGACCTTTTCGCCATCGAGCGCGCGATCGGCCGGAAGCTCCCCCGGATCGTCCTGCCGGACTTCGATTACACGCGCCGCTCGGAAGCCGCGCTGGAGGTCCCGCTGGCCGAGAGAATCGCCGCCATCCGGGCCCGTAAGGCCGAGGAGCGGGCAAGGGCTCGCGAGAAGGCCGATCGGAAGGCTGCCCTGACGCAGCTGGCGGCTCAGCCGAGAGTCCCGGCCGCTCCTCCCTCGCGGTTTGCCCCGGCCCCCGCCCGTCCGGCTCCTCAGCGCGCCTTCGAGAATCCTCGAAGCCCCCACCGCGGCCCGTCGACGGTCAGCTCCCGCTCCCGGTAAACCGGCGCGCGAGCGCCGCAGGGGTCGGCCCCCTTTCCCAAGAAACCTGCTTGCGAAAGGGGGCCGGCGCCTGGTGATTCGGTGCCTCAGTTCGCGCTCGCCTGCTTCGGCTGGGCGAGCCCCCGCCGGATGAGCAGAGGCTCCACGACCGGCTCCCGGCCGCGGAATTTCTTGAAGAGCGTCATCGCCTCCTCGGTCCCGCCTTTCTCGAGGATGTTCGTCCGGAACGACTTCGCGGTTGCCGGGTCGAAGATCCCCTTCTCGGTGAAGGCCCCGAAGGCATCGGCGTCGAGAACCTCGCTCCAGATATAGCTGTAGTACCCGGCCGAGTACCCGCCGCCAGGTCCGAAGATGTGGTTGAAATACGGGCTCCGGTACCGCACGACGATCTCGGGGATCAGCCCGATCTTCTGAAGCGAGGCCTTCTCAAAGGCGGCCGCGTCGTGCTCCCTTGGTTCCGTGAGCGTGTGCCAGTCCATGTCGAGGTACGCGGCCGAGAGGTACTCCACGGTCTGGAAGCCCTGGTTGAAGGTCTCGGACTTCCGGATCTTGTCGACGAGGGCGGCCGGGATCGGCTCGCCTGTCTTCCAGTGGCGGGCGTAGGTCTTCAGGACCTCGGGTGCAAGAGCCCAGTTCTCCATGATCTGCGAGGGGAGCTCGACGAAGTCGCGAGGGGTCCGGCCCATCGAGCGGTACCGCACCTTCGACAGGATGCCGTGAAGGGCGTGGCCGAACTCGTGGAAGAGCGTGTTGACTTCCTCGAGCGAGAGGAGCGCGGGCGTCTCGCCCGTTCCCCTCGTGAAGTTGGCGACATTGGTCACGATCGGCCGGATGCTCTTGCCGTCCTTCACCCAGCCGCTGCGGAGCCGTCCGCACCAGGCGCCGCCCCGCTTTCCGGGTCTCGGGTGGTAGTCGACGGTGAAGATCGCGAGGTGGGTTCCGTCCGCGTCCTTGACCTCGAAGGTCCGGACCTCCGGGTGGTACTTCGGAAGGTCGGGACGCTCGGTGAACGTGATCCCATAGAGCTTGTTGGCCGTAAGGAACGCGCCCTCGCGGACCCGCTCGAGCGGGAAGTACGGGCGCAGCTCGGCATCGGAGAGGTCGTAGCGCTCCTTGCGGACCTTCTCGGTGTAGAAGCGCCAGTCCCACGGCTCGAGCGCGAAGGAGCCGCCGGAGGCCTTGATGGCCTCGTTCAGGCTGGCCGCCTCCTGCCTGGCGACGGCGAGGGCCGGCGTCCAGAGGTTTCCGAGGAGCTCGGAGACCCGGGCCGGGGTCTTCGCCATGTTTTCCTCGAGGACGAAGTCGGCGTGCGTCTTGTAGCCCAGGAGCTTCGCGCGCTCGGCCCTGAGCGCGGCGATCCGAGAAAGGATCTTCTTGTTGTCGGATTCGTCCCCGTGGTCGCCGCGTGTCGTGTAGGCGGTCAGGATCTGTTGACGCAGGCCCCGGTTCTCGGCGAACGAGAGGAACGGCCAGATGGAGGGGGCCTGGAGGGTGAAGACCCACTTGCCCTCCATCTTGGCGGCCTTCGCGGCGTCCGCGGCCTGGGCGATGGAGTTCTCCGGGAGTCCGGCGAGATCCTCCTTCTTTTCGATGACGAGCCTGTAGGAGTTCGTCTCCTTCAGGACGTTGTCGCTGAACTTCAGCCCGAGGGTGGCGAGCTCCTGGTTGATCTCGCGGAACCTCTTCTTCTGCTCCGGCCCGAGGTTGGCGCCTCCACGAACGAAGTCCTTCCAGGTTTCCTCGAGGAGCTTCTTTTCCTCGACCGTCAGTTTCAGCGAGTCTCTCTTCGCGTAAACGGCCTTCACCCGGGCGAAAAGGGCTTCGTCGAGCAGGATGTCATCGCGAAGCGCGGAGAGCATGGGCGAGACGTCCTTGGCGATCTTCTGAAGGGCGTCGTTCGTCTCGGCCCCGGTCAGGGTGGAGAAGACATCGGAGACCTTCGAGAGGAGGCTCCCTCCGTTTTCCAGGGCCTCGATCGTGTTGGCGAAGGCCGGGGCCTTCTTGTTCTTCGTGATGGCCGAGACCTCGGTCTTCCTCTCGGCGACGGCCTTCTGGAACGCGGGCAGGAAGTGTTCGGGCTTGATCCGTTCGAACGGCGGCATGCCGTGGGGACCCGTCCAGTTCTCGAAGAACGGATTGGCTGCCGTTTCCGTGGCGAGAGTGGGATCCGGAGACTTGGTGCCGGGCATGGAGGATGGCTTTTGAGAGAGGGCGGGCCACGTGAGGACCACGAGCGCCGCGGCGGCGATACGCTTCAAGACGCCTCCTTGACACGGAAGGCCTCTCCGGCCTTCACGACCGGTCAGGTTCGCACGCGGAGCCGGTCGAGGCAAGCGAGGGGGGCGGTGGACTGGGTTCTTTCGTGTTCACCCGAGCGCCCGTTTCAGGCGCAGGTCAAGCGTGATCAACGGCGCATCGAGGCGGCGTGAGAGCCACACATAGCTGGCGTCGTAGGCGGTGATCCCGAGGTCCAACGCCAATCTCGCGACTGGCACCGGCTCGATATCTAGGAGCCGGATGTCGAGCGCTTCGAAGAGTCCGAGGGCCTCGAGGATGGCCTTCCGTTGCGCGGGGGAGCGGGATGCTTTCTTCCAGGCGACGTTCGCCAGTTCAAAGGGGAGAAGGCAAGGGGCCACGAGTTCGGCTCCTTCCGCCGCGAGCAGGACCTCTTCTGACCCGCCTTCTCCGAAAAGGATGACGGCGACAGCCGACGCGTCCACGACGGCCCTATCGGGCATCTCGCGCTTCCCGAAGGATCTCCAGGGAATCCGATGGGGTCGAAAGCCCGAGCTGCCGCACCCGCTCGCTCAACTCGCGAAGGGTCAAGGGTCGCTGACCTGCCGCCTGTTCGAGTATGGCCATGACTTCCCCTTGAAGCGAGCGATGGTTTCGCCGCGCCCGTTCGCGGAGCGCCTCGACGATCGGATCCGGGACGTTCTTGACCGACAGGTTGACGCTCATGAGTTCACCCTCTCGGTACCATTTTAGATCTGAAATGGATCCAGCGGATGTCAGGCGTGGATAGATCAGCTGCGAAGTCGAACCCGGCCTCGGGGGCCGGACGCTCAGTGCCGGCGGCAGTTGAACCCCAGGGTGGGCGGCGCACAGAAGCCGCGGGATTCATGGGGGGCGGGCGTTCTGGGGTCTCCGGATCGGACCCGAGGAACACCCGCCCCTCAGACCATTTTCGAGTTACTCCCCGCCGCCCCCTCCCGAGTACATCAGCTCGATGAGGCGGGCGAACTCTTTCTCGGCGACGCGGCGCTTCACCTTCAGGGTCGGTGTCAGGTGCCCGCGCTCCATCGTCAGCTGCTCGGGCAGGATGGAGAACTTCTTGACCTGCTCGAAGCGGGCGAGGTTCTTGTTCACCGAGTCGACGTGCTTCTGGAGCGCCTCGAGGACCTTCGGGTGCGTCGTCAGCGCCGCCGGGTCGTCGGCGGGGAGCCCGTGCTGCGCCGCGAAGCGCTTCATCTCGTCGGGGTTCGGGGAGAAGAGCGCGACGAGGAACGGACGCCGGTCCCCGATGACGACCGCGTTGTCGATCAGGGTCATCCGCTTCAGCTCGCTCTCGATCGGTGCGGGCGCGACGTTCTTTCCGCCCGCGGTGATGATGAGGTCCTTCTTGCGGTCGGTGATGGCGAGGAACCCATCCGCGTCGAACTTCCCGATGTCACCCGTGTGGAAGAAGCCTTCCTTGTCGAAGACCTCCTTGGTGGCCTCGGGCTTTTTCCAGTAGCCCGACATGATGCTGGGGCCGCGGACGATGATCTCGCCGTCGTCGGCGATCTTCACCTCGAGGTTCTCGAGCACCTTCCCGACCGTTCCGAGCCGGATCGCGCCGGGGAAGTTGAGCGAGATGATGGGCGAGGTCTCGCTCAGCCCGTAGCCCTCGAGAATCGGGACCCCGATGGCGTGGAAGAACTCGTTCGCAAAGAGCGGGAGCGGCGCGCCGCCCGAGGCGCAATACCGGACCTTGCCTCCGAACGCCTTCCTCACCTCGGAGAGAACGAGGAGGTCGGCGATCCAGTACTGGAGCCTCGTGCCGATGCCCGGGTCCTTGTGGGCGAGGGAGGCCGCCGACATCTCCTTGCCGGTCGAAACGGCCCAGTTGAAGAGCGACTGCTTCAGGGGCGGCGCCGAGGCGACCTTCTCCTGGATCTTGGCGAAGATCTTCTCGTAGAGGCGCGGCACGCCGGCGAAGAACGTCGGCTGGAGCTTGGGCAGAAGCTCGGCGACGTAGGCCACGGCACAGAAGATCCGCTTGATCTTCACGTACATGTAGCCGTAGCCCAGCGTCCTTTCGAAGCTGTGGCACAGGGGGAGGAACTCGAGCGCCACGTCCTCTTCGCTGAACGCCACCTTCGGAACCGAGTGAATGATGTTCTGGGCGATGTTCTCGTGAGAGAGCATGACGCCCTTCGGTTCGCCCGTCGTCCCGGAGGTGTAGATGATGGTCATCAGCTCCTTGGGATCGACACGGGATGCCGCGTCCCAGAACTGCTCCTCGGAAGAAGCGGGAGCCCCCTCCAGGAGCTGGTCGAACCCGAGCGCCTTCTCACTTCCCGTGAAGTCCATCAGGACCAGGTGTTTCAGCGACGGGCACTCCTTCTGGATCTCGTGGAACTTCTTCAGCTGCAGAGCAGAGTCGAGGATGGCGACATTGGCGGCCGAATCGTTGACCTGGTAGGCGATCTGCGCCGGCTGGAGGGTCGGGTAGATCGGGACGTTGACGGCCCCCGCGCCGAGGATCGCGAGATCGGCGATGGCCCACTCCGGCCGGTTCTCCGACAGGAGGATCACCCGGTCGCCCCGAGAGACCCCGAGCCCGGCCAGCGCGCGGGAAAGGCGGACCGTCTTCGAGAGGAACACCTCGGTCCCCAGGACGCGGCTCCCCTCGGGAGAGGCGTGCACCAGGTGCTCTTTCCTCGGGCGGGCAACGTCGTTCCGAAAGAAGTCGAGAACGGTTTTCTCGGTCATGAGCGCTCCTTGCAAAAGCGGATTTCTGAGATGAACCTGCGACCCGGCAACGCGGCTCTGGCCCCGGTACCAGCAAACAAGGCAACCTCCGGCAGAAACGGCGTTCTTCGGAGTTTATAGCCGAGTCCGGCCGCCTTGGGGTGGCAAAGGGCGCTCAGCGGGGCCGAAATCGCAAGGACAGGGCGGCCGTGTGGCGGGAACCCGTGCCGCAGCAGCTCCCGGCGACCCTCAGGCCAAGCTTCGTCCAGTCCGCGGCCAGGGCTGCGTAGCTCTCGGGATCGACGGGATCGGTGTAGTGCTCCCCCGAGCCGTCGAGCGGCCGGCCGAGGTTCCCGTAGGCGAGGAGGGGGACCCCGGGCAGGGCGGCGGCGAGGCGCTCCAGCTCTCCCCCGACTCTTCGCGCGGGGATGCAGTTGACACCGATCGCCAGAGGCGCCGGAAGGTCCAGGATGACGGCCTTGGCGGCATCGATGAGGGGCTCCCCCGAAAGCAGGGAGCCGTTTCCGTCCGTGACGAAGCTCAAGAGGCCGGGAAGGCCGGTCTCTATGACAGCCCGGTGAGCCGCCACGGCCTCGCGCAGAGTGTTCATCGTCTCGATCAGGATGAGGTCCGCGCCCGCCTCGGCGAGGTGAAGGGCCTGCCAGCGGTGCTCGCGGGTGAGGTCGGAGTCGTCGGGAACCAGGTCCGGCCGGTAGCAGTCCTCGAGGGGGGCGAGGGACCCGGCGATCCAGATCTCCCTCTGAGCCTCGAGTGCGCCACAGGCGGTCCGGGCGAGGGCAACGGCCCTCTTGGCCAGGGAGCGCGAGGCGTCACGCGCCTTCTCGGGGGCCAGGCCCGACGCGACCAGGTTTCGGACGTGTGTCCGGAACGTGCAGGCGGTCAGGATCTCGGCTCCCGCGAGGACGGCTTCCGCGTGGATCTGCCGGACGAGATCCGGGGCCGACGTCAGGGCGCGGGCGCTCCAGAGGGGAGGCGAGGTGTCGGCTCCGCGGCGTGTCAGCTCGGTCCCCATGGCCGCGTCGAGGAGGACGGGCGGGGATCCCTCGAGAGCGATCCGTTCGAAAAGGGGGCTCGGCATGGCCGTGCGCTAGTATCGGACCGTCATGGCTGTGGAGAAAAAGTGGGCTCTGATCCTGGGAGCCTCGTCTGGATTCGGTGAAGCGGCCGCGCTCGCGTTTGCGCGGCATGGGTTCAACATCTTTGGCGTCCACCTCGACCGCAGGGCGACGTTGCCGAACGTCGAGCGGATCCTCGGAGAGATCCGGGCCGCGGGCGTGGAGGCGAAGTACTTCAACGTGAATGCGGCGGACCACGAGAAGCGCGCCGAGGTGATCCGGGGGATGTCGGAGACGCTCGGAGAGTCCCCGGCGGGGAAAGTCGCCGTGGTGCTGCACTCCCTGGCGTTCGGGACCCTGAAGCCCTTCCTCGCCCAGGACCTCGCCGACCGCGTCTCGCCGGCCCAGATGGAGATGACGCTCGACGTCATGGCCAACTCGCTCGTCTACTGGATCCAGGACGTCGATCAGGCGGGCTTTCTGGTCGAGGGCGCGCACATCTTCGCCATGACGTCGGCCGGTGGACACCGGATCTGGCCGTCCTACGGAGCGGTTTCGGCCGCGAAGGCGGCTCTGGAGAGCCACTGCCGGCAGCTCGCCGTCGAGCTCTCGCCCCGGCGGATCGCCGTGAACGCCATCCAGGCGGGTGTGACCGACACGCCCGCGCTGAGGAAGATCCCAGGGAACGCGGAAATGATCGAACGTGTGCTCGCCATCCATCCGGCTGGCCGGCTCACGACACCTCAGGATGTGGCGAGCTGCCTCGTGGCTCTCGCCAGACCCGAGACGGCCTGGATGACGGGGAACGTCATCCGGGTCGACGGAACGGAAGATCTCCTGGGATAGGGGAGCGGACGGGAGGGCTCATGGGCCGGTTTCCGGGGGCGGTCCCCCGGTCAATCAGCCGGACCGGCAAGGCCATCGTCATGGTGCTTCTGGGCGCCTCGATCCCTGCTTGCGACAGCATCTGGGGCGAGCACAAGGGCTCCGCGCGCTGGGACCCGCCGAAACGTGATGGCGGCGCCGCGTTCCGGCTCCCGTCTCCCCGGCCGGGTCTGAAGCTGGTCTTGACGCCGAACCTGCCGGGCGTCTCCTCCGACGACGTTCCTTCCCTTTCGGACAGGACGGTCGAGATCCTCAAGGTCAAGGGCCCCTCCGTGACGCTCCACTGGACCGGCCGCACGCGCGTCGAGACGGTCCGCTCCCTCACGAGACGGGAGAAGTGGAGAAAGGAGCGCTTCGATTCCCCCTCCTCGGAGCCTCCTCCCGCAGAGCCGAGGCCCGAGTACGAGGAAAAGGAGGTGGGCGGGACCCTCACGTTTCCGGACTTCAACATCGCGAGGAGCTTTCTCTTGCCCGGGCTCTGGCCGGAGGGCGACCAGATCGTCCGGGACGCCTCGGCCCTCTGGCTGTCCCGCGGGGCCTCCGCCTCGCTCGTGCAGTCGCGGGCGGCCGAGGTCACCCTCCAGTGCGGGCGGGAGCTGGGCGAGGCTCCGGTCCAAGTCCTGTTTCGGAGGTTGACGGGGATCCAGAGGCTCTCCGAGACGGCCGAGAACTGGTGGAAGCTGGATGGCGATTCCGCCCCGGTCACGTGCGAGCTGAATGGAGAGACCGTGGCCGTGGACGCCTATCCCGTCCAGAACTGGCTGGGTCACGCCGAGGTCGCCGAGGCCGAGACGTCGCTTCTCGTCCTCTCTCTCCTGCCCGAGCTCCCCGAAACGGTCCACCGGATCCCGGCGCCTCCGAGCTTCGTTCGGACCGTCTTTGGCTACCGGATCGCCTCCATCGACAGCGCTCGGGGAGAGGAGGGCCCGTGACTCTCGTCAGCGAGGGTGGGGTCGCGCTCGTGACGGGTGCGTCCTCGGGGATTGGCGAGGCGTTTGCCCGCGCTCTGGCCAGGAGGAAGGTGCGGCTCGTCCTCGTGGCCCGCTCCAGGGAGAAGCTCGAGGCTCTGTCGCGCGAGCTTGCGGCGGTGTCGGGGAAGGAGGCGAGCGTCCTTGCCCTGGACCTTTCCCGGCGGGACGCCCCGGCCCGTCTCTACTCCGAAACGGAGGGGCGAGGGCTCGCGGTCGACCTCCTGGTCAACAACGCGGGGTTCGGCCTCAACGCGCCGTTCGACGAGACGCCCCTCGAGCGGATCCTCGAGATGCTCGATCTGAACATCGCCGCGCTCACGGCTCTGACCCGTCTCTTTCTGGCGCCGATGAAGGCCCGGGGACGCGGGTCGATCCTCAACGTCGCCTCCACGGCGTCGTTCGTGGCGGGCCCGTACTTCGCGGCCTACTCGGCGAGCAAGGCCTACGTCCGCTCCTTCTCGCACGCGCTCCATCACGAGGCGCGGCCTCACGGGGTGACGGTGACGGCCCTGTGTCCGGGGTACACGAACACGAACTTCAACGTGGTCGCGGGGATGAAGCGGGGGGCCGGCGGCCTTCTGCCCCGCCAGGATGCGGGCCGGGTCGCCGAGATCGGCCTTTCGGCGCTCGAGAGAAGAAAGCCCGTCCGGATCACGAACCCCCTCGACTTTCTCTGGATCTTCTCGCTGCGCATCGCTCCGGCCTGGCTCCCGCCCGTGCTGGCCGCGGCGCTCTTCCGATATGCGCGGGAAAAACAGGAGAAGGCCTGATGTGTGGACGCTACGTCATCTCCTCGCCCCTCGACGTCTTGAAGCAGAGGTTCCAGTTCTCTCTCGACGGTCCGTCCTTCCCGCCCCGTTACAACGCGTGCCCGAGCCAGGACCTCCCGGTCGTCGCGGCGGTCCCGGGCGGCCGGCGTCTCGCCTTGATGAAGTGGGGTCTCGTTCCGTCCTGGACGAAGGACCTCACGCAGGCGCAGAGGCCCATCAACGCCCGGTCCGAGGGAGTCTCGGAAAAGCCGAGCTTTCGGGGCCCTCTTCGCAAGGGGCGCGTGCTCGTTTTGGCGAACGGCTACTACGAGTGGGGCCAGAACCCAGGGGGGAAGGGCAAGACGCCGTACTACTTCCACCTGATGGGTGACGCGCCAACCACGGCTGGCGAGCCGTTTGCCCTAGCGGGTCTTTCCGACCGCTTCAAGGGCACGGGCGGGGAGACGCTCGACACGTTCGCGATCCTGACGGCCGAGGCGAATCCCCTGGCGGGAAAGGTCCATGGCCGAATGCCCGTCATCCTGCCCAGGGAGGCCGAGGAGACCTGGCTTTCGGGTTCCGTGGAAGAGGCGCTGAGGCTTCTCGTCCCGTTCCCCGAGGAGAGGATGGAGGCGTATCGAGTTTCCATCCGCGTGAACTCACCCGCCACTGACGACGCCAACCTTGTCGAATCCCTCGGCCCACTTCGCTAGACTCCGCGACCATGCACTCCGAGCTCCGCGCCCTCTACAACTCTGCCTACACCGACGATCTGTACGAGAAGCAGAAGAGCCTCCTGGAAGGCCGGCTGGAAGTTCCGGCCGGTTTCCGGCTCGCGGAGACTCCCGTCTTCCTGACGGCCGATCTCAGGGAGCGTCTGGTGACGGCGGCCACCGGCATCGTCGAACAGCTGATGGACGTCGAGAAGACCGAGCGGATGAAGCGCGGGATCCCCGAGCGCTGGAACGTTCCGCGGATGGACCGGTATCCGAACCTGACGCAGGTCGATCTGGCCGTCGTAAGGGACAAGGACGGGACGCTCGTCCCGAAGCTGATCGAGCTACAGGGCTTCCCGTCGCTGTCGGCGTTCGAGCCCTTCCAGGCCGATGCGTGGCTCGAATGTCTCGCCGGGATTCCGGGGATGCCAGACGGCCTTTCCCCGTACTTCAGCGGACTGACGAAGGAGACCTTCGTCGAGCTGTTCCGCAAGGTGATCGTGGGCAATCACGACCCGGAGAACGTGATCCTCATGGACCTCGAGCCGCACGAGCAGAAGACGAACATCGACTTCGCCGCGACGAGAAAGCTCCTCGGCGTGGATGCCGTCTGTCCGTCCGAGCTCGAGCTTTCAGGACGCAAGCTCTACAGGAGAAAGGACGGACGGCGGATCCCGGTCGACAGGATCTACAACCGCATCGTCTTCGACGAGCTGATCAAGAAGGCCATGCCGATCCCGTTCGATTTCCGCGATGACCTGGACGTCGAATGGGTCCCGCACCCGAACTGGTACTGGACGTGGTCGAAGTACTCGCTCCCGATGCTCTCCCACCCGGCGGTACCGAGGGCGACGTACCTCTCGGAGGTGGACGAGATCCCGGCGGATCTGACGGAGAACTACGTTCTCAAGCCGCTCTTCTCGTTCGCGGGGGGCGGCGTGAACGTGGAGCCGACGCTCGACGACATCCTGCGGATTCCTGACGCGGAAAGGCCCAACTGGTGCTTGCAGGAAAAGATCGAGTACGACCCGTGCATCCGGGCGGTGGATGGCGGCGGGGTGAAGTTCGAGATCCGGATGATGTTCTACCGGCCCGACGACGCGGACCACTTCACGCTGGGGCTCAACCTCTGCCGGCTGTCACGCGGGAAGATGCTCGGGGTGGATTTCAACAAGAGCTTCACCTGGGTCGGCTCGTCGGTCGCGCTGGGGTAGGGGAGGGCCAGCGCGGGAGGGAATCACCTGTCCGGTGACGCTGCGTCTTCACGTGAGTTCCTACGGGAAAGACGTCTTCACGCGGTTTTGTCGTTCAGCCGCCGTCTCGAGGCTTATCAGGGCTCGAGTTCGATCATCCAGACGTTCCCGGTCGTTTCTCCGCGCTCGAACACCAGGCGGAGTCCGTCTGGCGACCAGGCCGGTGGACGCAGGAAGACCGAGGGTTTCGTCTCGGTCCACAGGACCTCCTGGCGCCGGGTCCGCCGGTCGATCCAGCGCAGACTCCAGGTCCCGCGTCTCCCGGCCCCGAAGGCGATCCGGCTTCCGTCAAGAGACCAGCCGAGGGGCCAGTTGTCTCCTTCCTCCTCGGTGAGAACCTCGAGTGCCGTGCCGCCCGTGCCGCTGGCCGTAGCCGAGACGACTGCGACGTGAGTGCTGTCCCCGCGCCGGACCTCGACGGCGAGGAGCTTCCCGTCTCGTGACCAGCTCGGAAACCCGCAGAAACTGGGCTCGAACGTGACCTGGCGGAGGTCCTGGCCTCCGGGCCGCGCTGTCCAGACGTTGACCGCTGACTGGGTCCGGGCGTGGAAGGCGATCCTCTCGCCGTCCGGCGAGAGCACCATGCCGTCGATGGCAAGAGGCACATCCAGGAGGAGTTCCTCCCGGTGCGAGGCCGTGTCGATGGCCCAGGCCTTCCAGCGGCCGCCGCGATCCGAGAGAAACGCGATCCGGCGCCCGTCGGGGAACCAGGAGGGCAAGAAGTCGTCGGCCGGGTCGGACGTCAGCTCGCGCTGCTCCCCGCCTCCGGCGTTCATCAGCCAGACATTCGCCGGCAGGCCCGCCTTCACCCGGTAGAACGCGATCTGCGACCCGTCCGGCGAGTAGACCGGGCGGGAGTCACGGGCCGTCGAAGTCGTGAGTGCTCGAGGTACTCCCACGGCTCGTGACCGGGCATCGAGCGTCATCTCGAGGAGCTGGCTCGTGACCCCGAGCGCCCCGTAGGTGACCCGGCCGGACCGGGCCGCGACCGACGGCGTGTGGATGCCGGTGGATCCGACTCTGGCGACGAGAGTCTCCGGTCCCGACGGCCCGCCGGAGGCATCGAGAGCGACCTTCCAGATCTCGGCCAGCCGCACCTTCGCAACACAGAAGAGCAGCGCGCGACCGTCTGGCAAGTAGACGGGATCGTAGGAGTAGCGGTTGCCGTGGGCGAGCCGGAGCGCGGGACCCCCGTCGGCGGGCACACGCCAGATCTGTGCGCTCAGGCGATCCGTCACCGTAAAGGCGACGAACTTTCCGTCGGGCGACCACGCGGGCGAGCCGTGTCCGCCGGGCGGGTCGGCCGCCCGGGTCAGAGGGCGAGGACTCCCGCCCTCCGAGGGGACCGTCCAGAGGAGGGATGGAGGCTGCGCTCCGAACGAGTAGGGACTGATGTCGACGAGTCCCACCGACTGGAAAGCGATTCGCTTTCCGTCAGGGGACCACGCCGGACGCGAGCCGAAGGAAGTGAGTTGGCGTGGCGGTCCACCGCGGGCGGGGACGATCCAGACTCCGCCCTTCGCCGAGGCGTGGTACGCGATCTCCTTGCCGTCCGGAGACCACGCCGGCTGGACGTTCTGGGCGCCATCGGAGGTGATCCGGACGGGCTCCCCGGCTCCGGACACAGGCTGGACATGGATCTCGAACTGGCCCGTCCGGTCGGACGCAAAAACGATCCGGCTCCCGTCGGGAGACAGCGACGCGTCGGTATCCAGCCCTCGCGAGGTCGTGATCTGAATGAGCGCCGGTGCCGTGCCGGAAGGTGGGGACGAGGTCTCGGAGTCCGCCTGCGGTGCCGGGCGCGCTCCGGGAGGACCCGGGGGAGCCGGCCTTCGGATCACGACGATGGCGGCGACGGCGAGGGCAAGGAGCGCCGCCGCGACCCACGGCCAGCGGCGCGGCCGGGCCGGCCGCGGAAGTGCCGAGGGGACGCTCGAGAGGGCCTGGGTTACAGCTGCCGCATCCGGGGGGACCTGCCCCCTTGCAATGGCGTCGACCGCCTCTCCGGCGGAGGCGAAGCGCATCCGCGGATTCGGGTCGAGACACCTCCGCACGACCCAGTCCAGGGCGGGGTCGATGTCCGCAAGGACCGCGCGCGGCGACGGGGCCGGCTCCGACAGGCGCCGCATCAGGAGCTTCACCGGCGACTCGCCCGTGTGTGGGAGCCGGCCCGTGAGCATCTCGAAGAGGACGGCGCCGAAGGCGTAGACGTCCGCGCGCGCGTCGAGGTCGCGGCCTTCAGCCTGCTCGGGTGCCATGTACTGGACGGTTCCGACGATCAGGCCGACCGCCGTCATCCGGGGCTGATCGCCCTCTGGAAGTGCATTCGCCGGCAAGGCGAGCCCGAAGTCGGTGACGACCGCGCGCACGCCGCCGGGGCTTTCCGGCTCCGGCACGAGCATGACGTTGCCGGGCTTGAAGTCACGGTGGATCACTCCCGCCTGGTGTGCGGCATCCAGCGCGGCCGCCATCTGCCGGGCCAGCGGCAGGACATCCTCCCGCCCCATCGGAGCGGCCTGGTTCAGACGGTGCTCGAGGGTCTCTCCCTCGAGGAACTCCATCGTCAGAAAGACGACTTCCGCGTGTCCGCTCCGGTCACGCTCGAGGTCGAAGACGCGGCACACGTTCGGGTGCTTGATCTTTCGGGCCAGGGACAACTCCCTGCGGAACCGGTCGAGCCCCTGCGAATCCCTCGCCCAGGCGGGAGAGAGGACCTTGAGGGCGACCCGCTCCGAGAGTTCGAGGTCCTCGGCTTCGTAGACCTCCCCCGTTCCGCCTCCAGCCAGGAAGCGGACGATCCGGTATCGCCCCGCGAGACGGACGTCAGGTTTCAGCAGCATCGATTGCGAGGTCAGGGTGGATTCTAGCCAGGGACCCGCTCTCGCCCCGCGTTCTCGTCAGGCTCCTCCAATGACGAGGAACGGGCTCACGGAGGTCAAGCAGTTCCCCTGCGAGTTCCTCGCGGAGCGCGCGACGCAAGACCGCTTCCGTCGACAGGGACCCGTGGAACGGTCGATGGGAACGAGACGGACGGGAGAGTGTGCAACCGGCGAGGGGAGCGAGGAGACGGGGTGGGGTGTCCGCGTCCACGGGACAGTGCCCCCGCAAACGACGGTGGATGGTTCTCCCGTGTCCCTTTCCTACCAGGCGCAGTTCTACTTTACGTTTGGTAATCCCAAACGTAAAGTATGATTACATGATCGAACGGCGGTTCTGGCGGAAGCGGATCGAGGACGCCTGGAAGCAGGCTCCCATCGTCTGGCTTGCGGGAGTCCGTCGCACAGGAAAGACGACGCTGGCGGGGATGCTGCGTCCTGAGCGGACGTTTCACGTCAACTGCGACCTGCCAGCG
Source organism: Thermoanaerobaculia bacterium (assembly GCA_022071945.1). Classification (GTDB taxonomy): domain Bacteria; phylum Acidobacteriota; class Thermoanaerobaculia; order UBA5066; family UBA5066; genus JAJVIN01. The sequence continues at coordinate 15,943 of JAJVIN010000019.1, forward strand.
TCGGGAGAGATGGTGCGGGATCCGGCTGTGTTCTTTCGGTCGTGCGGCAAGCCGATCGTCGTGTTCGACGAGATCCACCAGCTGAGCGACCCGAGCCGGGTGCTGAAGATCGGGGCTGACCTCTTTCCGGATCTGCGCATCCTCGCGACGGGTTCCTCGACTCTCGCGGCAACGGCGAAGTTCAAGGACACGCTGACCGGCCGGAAGCGAACGGTTCACCTGACTCCGGTGCTCTGGGACGAGCTTCCGGCATTCGGCGTGGCGCTGCAGAAGCGGCTTTTCCACGGAGGACTGCCGCCCGCTCTGCTGCCGGAAACCAAGGATCCCGGGTTCTTTCGGGAGTGGCTCGACTCCTTTTTCGCTCGCGACGTCCAGCGGGTCTTTGCCATCAGGGACGTGAACCGGTTCAACGCCCTTCTGGAATACCTCCTCCGCCAGAGCGGCGGTCAGTTCGAGTTGACGCGGACGGCGGCCTCTCTCGGCATTTCGCGGCCGACGGTCGACTCCTATCTGAGAGCGCTCGAGGTGACCCATGCCGTGACGCTGGTCCGGCCGTTTCACGGAGGAGGTCAGAGCGAGATCGTGCGGATGCCGAAGATCTACGGCTTTGACACGGGCTTCGTCAGTTTCGCGCGGGGCTGGGATCCGCTTCGTCCCGAGGACCTGGGGATTCTCTGGCAGCACCTGGTCCTCGAGCACGTACAGGCGCGCTTCCCGGAAACTCCGCCGCTCTACTGGCGGGACAAGGCCGGACGGGAAATCGATTTCGTCCTTCCGAGGGATCGGGAGACCGTCGATGTCATCGAGTGCAAGTGGAACCCCGGCTCATTCGATGCCTCCGCCCTTAAGGTCTTCCGGGCGAGCTATCCGAAGGGAAGGAATTTCCTGGTCACGCCTTCGGGTGAGCCCGGTTACACGAGAGCATTCGGGGCCTACGAGGTCCGGATCTGCACGCCTTCTGAGCTGCACGTCTGAGCGCTGGCGGGTCCCTCGTCTGGCGGAAGAGGCTGGCTCCGGAGGTTCGCTCCCTGCCGGGCAAGCATGACTCCCCCTCGCCCCGCGTGAGCAAGGAGAGGGCCGCCGTGAGGCGGGGTGAGGGGTGCCTCGACTGGCGCGCACGCGGCACAAGGCCCGGCACGGTGGGGGATGGGCGAATGGGTCGAGCCATGGCCGGGGAACCTCAAATGCAGGTAAGGGACTCGGAGACTCCTGCGGGGAGGACGCGAGCGCGTCACGGTCCGCAAGGAGCCACGACTCGACTTCGACGACCGCGACGCCGTAGAGCATGTTCGGGCGCTGAGGTTTGGACAGCCACGCTGACCTGAGGCTGGCAGGACACTCGGCGCGATCGAGATCCGTCAGGAGGAAGAAGGGCCTCTCGGCGGCGGCGTTGTTGAAGCCGTCAACGGACCTTTTGAGAAAGCCGGCGCCGCCGCGCCGGTAGACTCTGCCCACCGCAAAGTTCCCCACCTGCGGGCGGGAACCCTTGTTTTCGCTGATCTGCTCCACGAGGGTCTCGGTCATCCGCAGCGGGTCCCTCGTGTCGGCCTCGCCCGGGCGGCTCCGAACGAGCTGACCCCGGAATCGGACTCTCTCGAACCTGAGGACGGGCTTGCGTTCACCCCGATTCTGCTGGCCGATTCCGAGCCCGTAGCGCCACTCCGCGGCTCCGGAGGGGGAGGCCGCCACCGACACATCGGTCTCCACCTCCGGGGTCCGGCGGGCGGCGAGGCATCTGACCCGGGAAACGCCGCCCCGCGATCGAATCGCGGTCTACAACCCGCCGCTCTCCTTGGCCAGATCCCTCAGGAAAAGCAACGAATCGAGCAGGTTGGATTTCCCAGAAGCGTTGGGTCCGACGAGGAACGCGCGGTCCCGCAGGCCGACATCGACGGCGAGGAAGTTCCTCCAGTTCTTCAAGACGAGGCGGGTCACCAACATCCGCATGCCACTCCGGGTCGAGCCGATTGAAATGATGATTGCCCCCTCAAGGTCTGTTCACGAGGCGCCGGCAGGGGTGCCAGGCTCCGGAAAGCAACGGTCCACCAAGCCCATCGTTCCAGGGACGTCGACCGCTTCCACCCTCTCATTGGGTACCCGCTTCGCCATAGTGGCGGCGAGAGGTCATGCCGAGGACACCCTCTACGGGTGCTTGCGACCGGTGGGTAAGCCAACGAGAGGCGAAGGAATGGAGAATGAGGGTGGAGGGACGGACACCATTTGTCCGTGGGGGCGCGCCATGATGTAGAGGTGATGAGGAAAGGCCCTTCCCGCCGGGGAACGAGGGTCATGCGCGGTCTTTGCGGAGCCGGAGCCGCCCGAAGCGGACCCCATCTTGGGCCTGCGGTTGGCGATCAGTCCGGGGGGCGAAGCGGTGGATGGACAATTGCGAGGTCGGCGCCGTGGAAAGCAACGAAACGAAACGAACCGCCCAACCTCACGAAGCATTGATCCGAATCTGACCCAAGGCGTAGTATGACCTGCAACTTTATGCCTTCTCTCATCGTGAGTTCGGCTCATGAGGGAGACCTGATGCCAGGTGAGGTATCAGCCGTGAAGGAAGTGGTAGCGATCTTCAAGCTGGCCGAGAAGAAGGTCAACGCCGTTGCAGCGGCCGGCGGGAACCCCGCTCTCACGATCCGGAGGCGATGGCACATGAAGCGCACGGTGTGGTGGAGACGGAGGGCGTGATGGCGAGAAGCACCCAGGAGGAGTCGTTCTGCGACTTCTTTATGACGGCAACCGGTGGCTTCAAGCCCTACGGCTGGCAGAAGCTTGTCGCGCTCGATGGCTTTCCCGACGTGCTTGCGGTTCCAACGGGGCTCGGCAAGACAGAAGTCTCACTAGCGTGGGCATGGCGTCTTCTCATCGACAAAAAGGGCGAGCCGTTGCACCTCGTTCTGTGTCTGCCGATGCGCAGTCTCGTAACGCAGACGGTGCGCCGCCTGAAGGGCTACTTCGACGCCCTCGGGGTAGCAAAGCCGGACCTCGATGTCGGCGTTCATCAGCTCATGGGCGGCGCGATCGAGGACGAGTGGGTTCGTCAGCCGGAGAGGCCGTGGGTGCTCGTAGGAACGCAAGACCAACTTCTGTCGCGAGCTCTCAATCGCGGCTACGCGGTGAGCCGCTTCGAATGGCCGGTTCACTTCGGTTTGCTCAACAACGACTGCCGTTGGCTGATCGACGAAGTCCAGCTCATGGGGCCAGGCCTCTGGACGACCGCGCAGCTCGATTGGATGCGCAGGAAGAGGTTCCCGCCGCTGAAGCCAACGCCAACGACGTGGATGAGCGCCACCGTTGGCACCTTGTTCCTGAGCACCACGGATCGAGAGCGGGATGGCCTTGGCGAGCCGCCGGCCGAACAGGTGCAGTTCAAGGAGAGGCTGCACGGCACGCTTAAGAACGACCATGCGCTCGAGTGGTGGCGGGACGCAAAGCGACCCGTCGAGTGGTGGCAACCCGAGGCTCGGGACGCGAAGAGCAGCGGAGCGAAGAAGAGAAGCGGGGCGAAGTCGGCGGCCATCACGCCCGAAGCCGTCGCCAGCGCCGTGCTGAAAGAACACACGGCCGGCACGCTCACGCTTGTCATCTGCAACACCGTGGACATGGCGAGAGAAGTCTTCCGGGCGATGTCATCGGTGGATCACAAGGTTCTGCTGACTTCTCGTTTCAGGCGCGAAGATCGCGCCCTACACGAGAAGAGACTCCTCGAGTTCGATGCAAAACGACGGACCGGCGACCTGCCTGAGAACGACCCCGGCCTCATCTGCGTGAGTACGCAGGTCATCGAAGCGGGAGTGGACATCTCTGCGCATCGCCTCTGGTCGGAACTCGCGCCGTGGCCGGCGATGCTCCAGCGTCTGGGGCGTCTCAACCGAAAGGGGGACGACCAGGAGGCTCGTGCCTGGATATGGGAAGCGCCGAAGGAAGGTGGAAACAAGGAGCTCAAGCGCACCGGGCCTTACGAAGCCGCCGACATCGACCTCGCAAGAAAGCTCGTCGACGCATTCGTTCCCCTCTCTCGAAGCAAGACGTTCTCGGCGGCCATCGACGCCCTGAACACGAGCAAGCACGATGAAGTGTTGAGGTCACTGCAGCCGAAGCCGAGCCCGATGCCACGGGCCCTCGATGTGCATGGTCTCTTCTCGACGGAGCGCGACGTCCACGGCGGGTTCACTGACGTCAGCGCCTTCGTGCGCGGCACCGATCCAGAAATCGATGTGACGGTGTTTTGGCGTGATTGGGCGGACGACATCCCTCCGCGAGGCGACGACCTCGACGGCCCCTTGCTGGAGCCCTCGAGGGAGGGATGCCCCGTGTCATTCGTTCACGTCCAGAAGATGCTCGAGAACAGCAAGAGCAAGGCTTGGCTCTGGAACGACGAGGCTGACCGCTGGGAGCGCGCGAACCATTGGGACATCCGGCCCGGCATGCTCGTGATGCTCAAGCGCGATGCCGGCGGGTACGACAGCGCCGAAGGCTGGACGGGTGACAAGGCAGACGTGCTCGCCGAAGTGCCGCGCGCCGGGCGCGGCGCGACGCTGCGGGACGATGTCTGGACGGAGGTCGGCTACTGGTCGAAGCTCGAAGACCACCTGAAGGATGCACGAGGCGAGGCCGAGGCGCTTTGCGATGCGCTATCGCTGACGGGTGACACCAGGACGGCTGTCGTGGAAGCTTCAGGGCATCACGACCTCGGCAAAGCGCATCCCCAGTGGCAGGCTGCATTGCCCGATCGTTCTGGAATCACGGACGCACTGTTCGCCAAGAGCCCGAGCGTCGTTGCCGCCGACGTGGTGGGCGACGTCGCCGCCGTTCGCGCGGAGTTCCGGAAACTTCGACCGAGAGCGCTTGAGCTTCCGGACGAAGCACGCCGACGCGGTCGCAAAGACCTTGTTCGCGTTCGTTGGGCCATCGACGACAAGCTCCGCGAGCCGGAACTGAAATCGCTGCGCGCCGTGGCTGGGGTTCGCTGGTCCGGCCACCTTCAATTCCGCCCTGGGCTGCGCCACGAGGTCGCTTCCGCACTGGCGATGTGGAGGAGGTACCGGGATAACGAGATGAAGCCATACCCGGCTCTCGCCGTCTACCTGGCGGCAGCGCACCACGGGAAGGTGCGCACCGTGTTGCGATCGACGACGGGCCGAGGCGACGATGTCTTCGGCGTGGGGAGCGAGCCGGGCACGCTCGTGATCGGCACCGAGCATTGGCCCCTCGACTTCTCGATAGCGAAAGACGGCGCTGAGGGTCGTTGGGAAGGCAGCGAGTTTGTGCTGACCGGGCACGGCTGGACGGGCCTCGTCGCCGACCTGCTCGGACCGTGGCGCCCCGAAGAAAGGAGCGACGTGGGCGTCGTACCCGAGACGGAAACACGTCAACTTGGCCCGTTCGCACTGGCGTACCTGGAAGCGCTCGTTCGCATCGCTGACTGGCGCGCCAGCGAGCAGCCGAGTGCGGGCATCAAGCCGAGCGAGGTGCGTGATGACCGCTGAACTTCGGGTTCCGGCGCTGGCGCTGCCGGGACTCTTCCCCGACAGCCTTGGCAATTACCTCGCGTCGCTCGGTCTCCTTCGTGTGCTCAGCCGGAGGTGGCCGAGCACGCGCATAGCGTGGCGCGACGAGATATTGCAGGTAGTCGGAGGCCCGCAGACGCTCGATGATCTGCTCGACGAACTGGTGCGAATCGCGAGTACGCAGAGCAATTCTGACGAACAGCGTGAGTGGACCCAGTACGACAAGGCGTGGTCCGATGCGCAAAAGGAGGGCACCAAGGCCAAGTCCGGCACGCCTCTCGCGCGCTGGCAAGCGGAAGCGCAGGAGACCTACCTTCAGCTCTTCGCGGCGCATGCGGTGCCGCACGCTCGGGTGAGCTTCAATCCGCTACTTGGCAGTGGTGGCAACGCAGGCAGACGTGACTTCGCGGCGGGCTGGAAGCAGGCCGTCGATGCGCTCGCAGCTGCCCCGAAGCCGGCCAAGGGGCGCGGGAAGAAGAAGTCGGAGGCAGCAGCCGGTCATTCGGCATCCCCTGACGAGAGGCGAAGTGCGCTACGAGCATTCCTCCTTGGTGAGCCGATCGAGTGGCTGGTCGAGAAACTCTCCGCAGGGTCGTGGTTCAGCGAGGCGACGAAGCTCTACAACAGTGGTCAGTCCCCTTCGCGCGAGGGGCAGGTTTCCCCCTGGGCGATGGTCCTTGCCTGCGAAGGTCTGCCGTTCCTCGCTGGCGGTGCGTCTCGAAGGCTTGGTACTCGCTGGCGAGCCGTCGGCGCATTCCCTTTCGTTACGCAATCAGTCGCGCCGGAAGTGACGGGCGAAGCAGGTCGAATCCTCGGTGAGATCTGGGCGCCCCTATGGCAGCGCCCGATGTCCCTCGCAGAAACGAGCATGCTGTTCTCGCGCGGACGGGCCGAGCTGCGCGGCCGTGGCGCCCTGACGCCGGCAGCGTTCGCTGCGGCGATTCTGGGGCGCGGCGTGGATGCGGGTGTCAGCGAGTTTCGTCGCTTCACGCTCGGTCGAACGACCAGCGCCAACACGTTCGAGCCCCGCATGGAGGCCCGCTTCTCGCTCGATACCGGCTCGGACTCGGCCGACGCGGTTTCGGTCACTCTCGAACGCATCACGGCGTTGATCGAACAGGGTGGCTTCCCTCGTGACCGGAAGGTGGGCCAACGCTGGCGTGTAGAGAGACTTCGAGGGCCCATCGAAGCGGCGCTCCTCGACGTAGCAGCAGAGCCGAATCGCGCCGAAGCGGGAATCGCGATGCTTGACGCCATCACGAATGCGCTGGATCGAATCGACCGAAATCGAGAGTTCCGCAAACGCAAGATCCGCTGGGAGCCGCTTCCTCTCGACTGGCTGCCGTCGCTGTTCGCTGACCAGCAGCCCGGAGAGGAGGCACGGCTCGCCTTGTCGCTCGTGTCGTCGTTCCCAGTCGCACAACCCTTTGCGACGTTCCGCTTCGGCGTCGAGTGGAAGTGGGGAGAGACATACGCCTACTACACCCATGTAGAGCGCCCGCCTGCGCGTTGGGTTTGGGGCCCGGGCGAGCTTGCTCGCGTTCTCGGTGTCGTCCTCTCGCGCAGGCTGCTCGAGCAAGAGACCGAGGCGGACCGGGCAGCCCTTGGCCGCGCACCTCTCCCTGCGACGACCGCGCAGGTCCGGCGGTGGCTGGCGGGCGAAATCGACGAGTCGCTCTTCGCGGCATGGCTCTCGCGGCTCGCTCTCTTCGACTGGAGGCGGGTCCCGAAAGGATTGCGAAAGCTGGCCCCGCCGGAGCACCAAACTCCGCGAGCAGATGCCGGGTTGGCCCTGTATGGGCTCATTCAGCCGATTGTCGACCGGCGAGCCTTGATCATCCGAAACCTGACACCTCACGATCTGCTCGCCGATGAGGCCGGCGCTCGCACCACGAAGGCGGCGCGATCGCTGGTCACGCTGATACGTGCTGGCAGCCTCGATGCTGCTGTGCGACTTGCGGCCGCCCGCTACACGATGGCCGGTGCGCAACTCGCGTCCTTCGATGCGCCGTTCGGCACACACAACCCAGACCGCTTCGTCGCGGCCCTGCTGCTCACGATTTCGGACCGCGATCGGGCGGTCTTGTTCGAACGCTGGCTTCGTCCTCGACGCCGGCCAAAAGGAGGAGAAGTGAATGCCTGACATGAAGAACAAACTCACGCCATCCGAGGTCCTGAAGGGAGATTCGCCCCTCGTCCTGACGGCGACGCTCGAGCCCCTCCTCGGCGACCGGTTCCAGCCAGCCGCGTTCCCCGAGATCGGCCACGTCATCTACAAGGCGCCGCGAAAGGACGGGGGTACCGAAAACGTCTGCATTGTCGACAGCGCCGCGAGTATGGCCAACCACCTCGAGTCGGTCTGCCAGCGCGGCGCACACGACCTCGACCTCGTGGAGGAGCTCGACGGGATGCCCTACATCCGCTGCGTCACGAATACCTCGGAGGGCCAGGAGCCCACGAAGAGCCGCGAGGTCGTCGTGACGAGCCTCACCGAAGGACATCGCATCGCATCCTCGTACTTTGTCGAGGGCACTGTCCTGAGGGGAGACACTAGGGCAACGAAGAAGAGCAAGGACGGGAAGGACGAGCCGTTGACCCTCGAGCGTGAGCTCATCGACAAGTTTGGCATCGTCCTGCCCGGGAGCACGAAAGCGCATCCGCCGGCAGAGAAGTGGTGGAACGTGTTCAAGACCATCTTCGAGGTAGATCCGAACTCGCTCGTCCACGGCGTACTCTTCCCCCAGTGGCAGATCAAGATCCCGCGATTGTTGACCGCGCACCTTGAGGCATTCGGTGCGGGCCGCGTCGATCGTTCGGGCGTGAAGTTCGATAAGGAACTGGGTCCGAAATCGGACAAGCGGGTCCAAGCGATCTTTTCTGTGGATGACGCGACGGCCACCAAGGTTCAAGCGACGTTCGTGCTGGATGTGAGCCTGCTCCGCTCGTTTGGGCGCAAGAAGAAGGACGGCGGCCAAGAGACACAGCTCGGCCTGCCTGAGAAGCAACAGGAGTTTCTGGTCGCCCTCGCGCTATGGAAGATCCAGAGGCTCCTCAAATCGCCCTTCCGCTTCAGGTCCGGTTGTCACCTACGCCTCATGAAGCTCGAGAGCTGCGGCCAGGAAGTTGAGATCGATGTCGACATCAAGGCCGCGATCTCGGCGGCTGGCTTCGGCGAGCAACCCGTCACGGACGTATTCTGGCCGCGTGAGGACCTGTACCGGGAAGGCCAGGCTGAGGCTGCCAAGAGCGCAGGCGAAGAAGAGGCCCCGGAAGAGACCGAGGGATGAGACTCGTCCTCCGGCTAGAGTTCCCGCTGGGGCGCCTCCACGCCACGCCTTGGCGCGTGAATCCGTTCGACGATCCGTACGGCGAGTGGCCGCCAAGTCCCTGGCGCCTTGTTCGCGCCGTCACAGCGCGCTGGTACCAGTGGGCGCGTGAGACGGAGGCGCCCACGGACCTTGCGAGGCTCGAGAAGGTGCAAGCCGCGCTGTGCAGGAGCACGTACTCATTCCATCTCCCACCGGATGCGCGCAAGGGACGCCCGCTCAGGCAATACCACCCGACCGAGTTCGGTTGGCGACCGGCCGAGAGGAAGAAGCCGGGAACGCGCAGCTACGGCACGAGCCTCGTGCAAGACAACTACTGGTGTGTCCCGCCCGAGGCGCCCGTCTGGTGGTTCATCGAAGGCGACGACTGGACCGATGAACTCCGCACGCTGCTCGCTCAGTGCCTCGAGCGCATTACTTACTTCGGGCGCGCCGAGACGCTCACGCGAATCGGCATCGTGGTTTCCAGCCACGGGATCCCGGCACCTAACTGCGAGCTGATCGACAAGCGAGCGGCCGGTGCTGTGCCCGTGCTGTCACCCCTCAAGGACGCCACGCGGAACGACATCGAGCGCACGACCGACGATGCGGAAGCTGTGAGGAGAGCCGTCCCTCCTGGTGCGCGGTGGCTCTACGCAGTTCGACCATCGCGCCCCGAGTCCTCCGAGCGCAGACGCGTACCCGCGCATCGTCCTGACTGCCACCTCATGCAGTTCGCGATCGGGTGGAATGTTGCCCCAGAGCCGCGCGCTATCGTGCGGCTCACGTCGCGGTTCCGGGGCGCCGTGCTCCGCGAACTCCTGCGGCTCAAGACGGGTGACCCCGCCGCGACATGGACGCGCGTCAGCAAGGACGTCCGCGAGGCAGTCGCTGATATGGCGGGCAAGGACTCCAACGACGAGCCCCTCAAGGGCCACCGTCACACTGAGTTTCTGGCTTGGTGTGAGGGCAACTATCCCACCCGCCTGCTAGTGTGGAGGGGATCGCGTGCCTTCGACGCCGATGAGCAGGAAGCGATTCTGCTCGCGGCGGCGCGTGAAGTTTCGTGGGCCGCAGCCGGTTCAGACTCCGATGAATGGAAGGTGCGCCTCGTTCCTCTAGATCGAGATGTCCCGCCGCCTCCGGGCTTCGACGGACGCCCGTCGATTACCTGGGATTCGGTGACACCTTACGTCCCACCCCGTCACCACTTGCGCCGTGGCAAGGAGCGCGAGGGGGATTCGACGGTCGATCAGATCCGACGCGAGCTTCTGGAGCGCGGGATCACTCAGGAGGTCACCATAGAGGTTGTGGGCTCTCCGAAGTGGGTGTCCGTGCACGTTCCCCGGCGGGAGGGGAACAAGCGCGCCTCAATAGGTGACCGTCGAGGCCAGATGATCCAACTGCGGTTCGCGGCAGCGACCCAAGGCCCTATCCGCTTAGGGCATTCGAGCAGCTTCGGCCTTGGGCTCTTCCGGCCAGCAGAGGAACGGGACGAGGCATGACAGCCGGACCTGGGTTCGGTGTCACGCCGCACTTCGGCCTCAACGGGAGCGACCTATTCGACCCCGGCCAGGTGAGGGATGGCGAAGGGCGCAGAAGCGCTTGCGCCATCGTCGCCAGGTGCGGGAAGAGGCTGCCGGGCAGCGGGCGAGTTTGGCGAACGCCAGAGGCGTCATGCTGACTCCCGGCGTCGAAGGCGACTGCAGCATTACGGGGCGCGAGGTCTTACCTGACGCGCATCCCGCGCCACTTGGTGTTCCCACGGCGGGCTTGGGCCCGCCGCCGCCAGGCTTCGTCTGGCGCCTTGAGAGTCAAAACCGCATCGTCTTCTACGTATCCGCGTGCGAGATGCACGTGAGGCTTGGTTTCGATCTCCGAAGCTGAACGTCCATGAACGTCGAATCGCCTCTGGCCCCCCTCCCCGCGCGGATGCTGAACGAATACGTCTACTGTCCGCGTCTCTTCTTTCTGGAGCACGTGGCGGGGGAGTGGGAGGAGAGCGCGGACACGGTCGCGGGCCGGCGGGTGCACCGGCGCGTGGACCGGCCGGCGCAGGCGATTCCGGACCCGGAGCGGCTCAATACCGAGTGGAAGGTCCGCTCGGTCGATGTCGCGTCCGAGATTCACGGGGTGACCGCGACCTGCGATCTCATCGAGGGCGAGGGCGAGGAGGCGCACCCGGTCGACTACAAGAAGGGAAAGGCGCCGGATCCTGATCGGGTGCCAGGCGGCGTCTGGCCCGCGGACCGCGTCCAGATCGGGGCTCAGATCCTGGCGCTTCGGGAATGCGGCTACTCGTGCGAGGCGGGCTCGATCTATTACGCGGAGACGAAGAAGCGGGTCCGGGTTCCCTGGAGCCAGGATCTCGAGAGCCTCGTCCTCGGGGCGATTTCGGGCGCCCGGGAGGCCGAGCGGTCGGCAGTCCCTCCGCAACCCCTGGTCGATAGTCCAAAGTGCCCCAAGTGCTCCCTGGTGGGGATCTGTCTGCCGGACGAGTCCACATTGCTCGGACAGCCGGCCCAAGCGAGTGAGCCGAGGGAGATTCGGAAGCTCTTGCCGCCGAACGACGACCGGAGGCCGCTCTACGTGAAAGCGCACGGCGCGACCGTGGGCCTCGCCGGGGGCGAACTCGAAGTGCGGCAGAGAGACGCGGAGACGGTGACGGTGAGGCTTCAGGACACGTCTCACGTCAGCCTCCTCGGGAACATCCAGATCACGGCCGGTGCGCTCAAGGCGTTGTGCGACCAAGGTATCGGCGTCTCGTACTTCAGTTATGGCGGCTGGCACTTCGCGAGCCTGAATGGCTACCCGAGCGCGAGCGTTCACCACCGGATCGCCCAGTTCCGGGTCTTCTTCGATCCCGAGGGCCGCGTCCGGCTCGCTCGTCAGTTCATCCGGGCGAAGATCCTCAACTGCCGGACCCTGCTCCGGCGAAACTCCGGGGAGGGTGAGGACGCGGCCCTCGCCCTGTTGAAGAAAGGGGCGGACGACGCGGCGACGGCGGAATCGCTCGAGTCCCTTCTCGGGATCGAGGGGCTGGCGGCCAGAACGTACTTCGACGGGTTCGCCAGGGTTCTTCAGGGCAAGGACGGTGTGAGCCGGTTCGAGCTTTCGGGCAGGAACCGGCGTCCCCCGAGAGATCCGGTGAATGCATTGCTTTCGTTCGCGTATGCCCTGCTGGTGAAGGACTGCCGGATCGCGGTGGCGGCGGCGGGGCTGGACCCGATGGTGGGGCTGCTTCACCAGCCCAGGCCGGGCCGGCCAGCGATGGCGCTCGACATGATGGAGGAGTTCCGGCCCCTCATCGCGGACTCGGCTGTGTTGACGGCGATCAACACCGGGGTGGTCACGGGGGAGGACTTCGTCAGGGGTGCCGGGCGAGTCGCCCTGACGGATGGAGGCCGAAAGGCCTTCCTCGGGGCGTATGAACGGAGAATGGAGCAAGAGATCCAGCACCCGGTCTTCGGTTACCGGGTGAGTTACAGGCAAGTCCTCGAGATCCAGGCCAGGCTTCTGGCGAGGACGTTGACAGGGGAGATCGGGGTCTACCCGGCGTTCCTGACGAGATGAGAACGCGCTACATCGTGACGTACGACGTGTGTGAGCCGCGCCGGTTGAGGCGGGTCTTCAAGGTCATGAAGGGCGCCGGGGATCATCTGCAGTTGTCGGTTTTCCGGTGTGACCTCTCGGACAGGCAGTTAGAGGTTTTGAAGGAGAAGCTGACGAGAGAGATAAAGGGGAAGGATCAGGTACTGTTCGTGGAAGTTGGGCCGTCGGATGGCGGGCTGGCGGAGCGGATCTGGTCGCTTGGCAAACCGTACGAGGAGGCCGAGCAAGGCCCCGTGATCGTCTGACCCTCGGGGGCAGACGCGCTGTATGAAAGCCGAAACGTGATTTCGAGTGGCTGGGTGGTGAAGAAAACCCGGCGGCCGCTCGATGAGTTCAAGGCATGTAGATTCAGTAACTTGCAACAGCCGGCCGGGAGAAGCGCGTGCTTCGCCGCTCCAACCGGGGGAGCCGCTCGAAACCGCCGCGGCAAACCTGGCCCGCCGAGTAAGATACCTCGCGCGCCGTCTCCCCGGCTTCACAGCCGGGGCTCCATTGAAGCGTCGCCCTGGACTCCGCCGGGAACCCTGTGCTGCGCGTCTCCCCGGCTTCACAGCCGGGGCTCCATTGAAGCGTCTATGACGAGTCGCCACTCGCTCGCATCCCGCGAAGTCTCCCCGGCTTCACAGCCGGGGCTCCATTGAAGCCTTGACGAGAGACTGGTCGATCTTCTGGAATGCCAGGTCTCCCCGGCTTCACAGCCGGGGCTCCATTGAAGCAGCGGGGGCGACGATCAGCACGCTCAAAACGATCATGTCTCCCCGGCTTCACAGCCGGGGCTCCATTGAAGCGATCCCGTAAAGGTCGCCGAGTACGCGGTCTGGCGGGTCTCCCCGGCTTCACAGCCGGGGCTCCATTGAAGCCAGGAGAAACTGAAGGTCGACGCGCTCGGGACCGCTGGTCTCCCCGGCTTCACAGCCGGGGCTCCATTGAAGCCTCTTCTCGATCGACCCTAGTAACGGCGGGGCTGCGTCTCCCCGGCTTCACAGCCGGGGCTCCATTGAAGCCTTTCGAAGTCGCCTCGGTACCGCTACGACATGCATGTCTCCCCGGCTTCACAGCCGGGGCTCCATTGAAGCGACTCCGCCTCGATCACGTGCTCGCTCTCGATCGTGTCTCCCCGGCTTCACAGCCGGGGCTCCATTGAAGCACGATGTAGTTTTCGTGCCGCTCCGTCACCTCCTGGGGTCTCCCCGGCTTCACAGCCGGGGCTCCATTGAAGCGCCGCGAGAGCGGCGGCATCGGCAAACTGGACGACGTGTCTCCCCGGCTTCACAGCCGGGGCTCCATTGAAGCGACCAACCCGCGAACTTCGGCACGTGGTCGAACGGGGTCTCCCCGGCTTCACAGCCGGGGCTCCATTGAAGCCCTCGCGGCGAGCCGTACCAGGTCCTCCCGGGTCAAGTCTCCCCGGCTTCACAGCCGGGGCTCCATTGAAGCGTCGAGTCCGGAAACCTGGCGATCTTCCAAGAGTCGGTCTCCCCGGCTTCACAGCCGGGGCTCCATTGAAGCGAGCGAGTGCTCATCTGCGAGGCCTCCAACTACTGGGTCTCCCCGGCTTCACAGCCGGGGCTCCATTGAAGCAACCCGAACGACCGGGGTTTACGGTTGAGTTTGTCGTCTCCCCGGCTTCACAGCCGGGGCTCCATTGAAGCGAGCTGGTGATCTTCTTGACCAGCGCCTTCGCCTTGTCTCCCCGGCTTCACAGCCGGGGCTCCATTGAAGCGGCGTCGTTGAAGCCCTCGCCATCGCCGATCTGGAAGTCTCCCCGGCTTCACAGCCGGGGCTCCATTGAAGCTTCATCAGGCCACGCTCTTGCCGACTTCGTACCAGTGTCTCCCCGGCTTCACAGCCGGGGCTCCATTGAAGCATAGGGGTCAAGGCGAACATGCTCGCCAGCGGGACCGTCTCCCCGGCTTCACAGCCGGGGCTCCATTGAAGCCTGACGAAGCACTCCGTGACAAGCACGAGAAGTCGCGTCTCCCCGGCTTCACAGCCGGGGCTCCATTGAAGCTTCACTTGCTCGCTGTTTTCGATCAACACCTGGATGTCTCCCCGGCTTCACAGCCGGGGCTCCATTGAAGCGTGCCGCAGATGAGGATGAACCTCGTGAAGGCGATGTCTCCCCGGCTTCACAGCCGGGGCTCCATTGAAGCTCCAACATGAGCTACCACGACCTCGCCTCCCAGGAGAGTCTCCCCGGCTTCACAGCCGGGGCTCCATTGAAGCCACTCGTTGTACTTCTTCTGGGCTTCCTTCACCGCGTCTCCCCGGCTTCACAGCCGGGGCTCCATTGAAGCACCACGCTCGCCGCGAGGTGAGGCACGGTCCCGCCGGTCTCCCCGGCTTCACAGCCGGGGCTCCATTGAAGCAACCGCGCGAAGGAGAACGACAACAATGAGATAGAAGTCTCCCCGGCTTCACAGCCGGGGCTCCATTGAAGCCCGATGGACACCGCTCGGCGTGGCGTGCGTGCCAGTGTCTCCCCGGCTTCACAGCCGGGGCTCCATTGAAGCAGCCCGGCGGGCGACGAGATGAAGAATGCCTTCCCCGTCTCCCCGGCTTCACAGCCGGGGCTCCATTGAAGCCCGACGACACCCCAGACCCTCCCGTCAGCATTCCACTGTCTCCCCGGCTTCACAGCCGGGGCTCCATTGAAGCATTTTGAAGAAGGGCGTCGAGGAGTTCGAGGCGCGCGTCTCCCCGGCTTCACAGCCGGGGCTCCATTGAAGCCGTTGTACCGCATCTTCACCCGCACCGCCTCTTCGAGTCTCCCCGGCTTCACAGCCGGGGCTCCATTGAAGCGTGTCGTCCTGCGTCCAGGGGCGCCGGACCTCGCCGGTCTCCCCGGCTTCACAGCCGGGGCTCCATTGAAGCTTTCTCGACGCCACCCATCCGCAGCTCATCGCGTAGTCTCCCCGGCTTCACAGCCGGGGCTCCATTGAAGCCGACCCCATCCTGGCGCGCAGGAGAGCCATCACGCGGTCTCCCCGGCTTCACAGCCGGGGCTCCATTGAAGCGTGTCGGCCTGAACGACCGCCGTGTACTGGAGGCCAGTCTCCCCGGCTTCACAGCCGGGGCTCCATTGAAGCCACACGATTCACCTCGCGTTCATGGACTTCCTCCAGGTCTCCCCGGCTTCACAGCCGGGGCTCCATTGAAGCTCGTCCGCGACATCGGCGGCGAACAGAGCCGCCGCGGTCTCCCCGGCTTCACAGCCGGGGCTCCATTGAAGCAGGAGGAAGTCCGCCACGTCTCCGCCGGAGGCACGGTCTCCCCGGCTTCACAGCCGGGGCTCCATTGAAGCCGGAGGCCCGCTCCGCCGCTTCATCTCGTAGTAACGGGTCTCCCCGGCTTCACAGCCGGGGCTCCATTGAAGCATCTTCCCTTCTCACTTTCTCGCGGCGCTCTCTTGGTCTCCCCGGCTTCACAGCCGGGGCTCCATTGAAGCCAGCCTCGGGTGGCGAGGTATTCCGCGCTAACGCTAGTCTCCCCGGCTTCACAGCCGGGGCTCCATTGAAGCGTGATGAACGAGGGTGCGCTTGGCGGGGGCGGGGGCGTCTCCCCGGCTTCACAGCCGGGGCTCCATTGAAGCCTTCCCCACGGTGTCGAGATCAGCAGCGCCTTGCCTGTCTCCCCGGCTTCACAGCCGGGGCTCCATTGAAGCTCTCGGGTGAGTGGCACGGGAGTCTCGGGCCCGAGCGGTCTCCCCGGCTTCACAGCCGGGGCTCCATTGAAGCTCGATCGAGTCCCGGATCGACACTCGCTGATGCCCGGTCTCCCCGGCTTCACAGCCGGGGCTCCATTGAAGCCTGACGGCATTCCGCGGGTGCGTGAAGACGGCCGCCAGTCTCCCCGGCTTCACAGCCGGGGCTCCATTGAAGCGCGTCGCTCGTGAGCGTCCCGTTCCCACTCCAGAGCGTCTCCCCGGCTTCACAGCCGGGGCTCCATTGAAGCCTTAACCCATGCTAGGTGGCCTTCCCCGCAGTGCCTCGTCTCCCCGGCCTCGCAACCGGGGTGGCGATCGCACGGCCCGGTTCTGATGCCGAATTGCGATGAAGTCGAGACGATCGTGGGGTTCGGTTCGTTCTCCCTCGCCCTTCTGCTCTCGCCAGAAAGGCACAGGGTGGCACGGAAGCGTCAGGAAAGAGGCCCCTCACCCCGCCTCACGGCGACCCTCTCCCCGCTCCCGCGGGGCGAGGGGAGGGTTGGGCGGACCTCGAGAGCGAACTGAGGAGACTGCCCGTCGGACGGCGATGTCCGATTACTGAGCGTCCCGCGGGGCCACCATCCCGTCCACGTCACCGACTCCAGGGGCTGCCCGTCGAAGAAGGGCTGGGGATGAGGACCTCCTGGTGGGTTCCATCTCGGGCTTCCGTTCTTCGCCACATAAGATCGGCCGCGGCGCCCAGAGGGTTCGGCGTGCCGGCGGCGAGCAGGACATTCGGGTAACCCGCGACCGAGATCGTTCCGAGAACGGTCCGCACGGCGCGGAAGGGGAGCCGGCGGTCGGCCTTGAGCACGACGCGCTTGCCGGGATTGCGAGCGGCCAGCTCCCGGAGCTTCACGCGGAGACCGTCAGGGGGAAACCACTTCGTGTCGATGAAGGTGGTCCCATCCTTCTCGAGACTGATGGCCAGGTCGTTCGGGCTCTCTGGAGCGAGCGGCGGGTTCAGTGTCTGGGGCAGAAGGACAGCTCTCCCGCTACAGCCCATGGGGGTGGAGCCAGCCTCGATCGTGATCAAGACAACCACGACCGAGACGGCGGCGAGCGAGAAAACCGAGAAGAGGTCGGGCGCGGAGGGCGTGAGCCTCATGTGAGCTTGGACCCGGAATCGCGAAGAAGAGTTCCCGGTGCGTGCCCATGGCTTCGGCATCGATCCTTCCTTCGGACCGGCATCCCCGCCGCGCCTCCCGCCCGGGCCGTAAAGATGATCCGGGCATGAGAATCCGGCAGCGGCGGATTACCGAAAGAGAGCGTCGTTCTTTGCCATCAGGTGACGACACTCGATCGCGGCAAGCGTACCGAGTCCATCGGAACTCTCACGGCGGCCGAGATGGCCCGCGTGGCCGCCGGCCTGAAATCGGCGATGTTTCTCGAGTAGGAGTCCGGCCGGCAGCGCCCGGGGCGCGCCGTTCGAGAAGCTGGACGGTCCGGCCCCTCGAGGGGGGCTACTAGGGACCCCTTCCCTTCACCAACTCCAGGAGCAGCTCGTCGACGAAGGCCGGGTCGACGTCCGGCGGAAGGCTCGAACCGCGTGCCGCCTCCTCCATCCGGCCCTGGAGTTCCGAGGCGGACTCCAGAAGCGCTTCGTAGGAGAGCCCTCCATCTCTCACCGCGACGAGATCCGGGGCATCGGGACGCCGCACCTGGAGGTCGCCCGTCTGAAGGACCTCGAGGCCCGTCCTCATCAGCCGGATCAGGTGAGCCGCGTGCTTGGTGTCGTAGCCGTGTCGCCTCTCCAGCTCGGCCCGGACGGGATTGCGCGAGCTCCGCCACGTCTCGAACGCCTGCCAGTGCTTCATCGCCGCCCGGTAACGCCTCTCGGCCTCGAGCGTCCGCTCGACTTCCCTCGGGAGCCTCAGCGCGTGGAGGGCAATGGTCCGCTGCCGCTCCTCGAGGGACTCCTCCGGCACCTCGAGAGCGTCCTGAAGCAAACGTCCCAGCCGCTCCTTCAACTCGATCCGGAGCGTGGCCGGCATCTCCAGGGCATCGATCCCGTAGCTCCCGAGTTTCAGACTCACACTTCGCTCGATCCGGTCCTGGTCGTCGCGGCTGAGGGTACTCGCCTCTGGAAGACCGAAGTCCGCGCGCGACGGCTTTCCGGCCGGCGGGTGCAGCAGCCAGGAACGGTGCGTCCCGATCCGCTTCAGCTGCGCCATCGCGTACCCGAGATAGGTCTGCTGGACCTTCCGCGTAAGAAACCGGTGACGCTCGCCGTGGACGAGGCGCCAGGCCGGGGTGACGTGGAGCCAGTCGTCCTCGCTCGCGAAGAGGATCTCGAGGGCGTTCGGGTTCCCGGCCGCGCACAGCGACAGGAACTTCGCGATGTCGAAGAGGACGCACTCGGTCTTCACCCCGAGGCTCGCCGAAGCCGTCGGATGCCTCCGCAGCCTCTGCTCCACCTCGGCTCCGAGCCGGCCTCCGAGCGGCGCCTCGATCTCCGCGAGAGGACGAAAGAGCGAGAGCCGCCACTCGAGCGGTGCAAGGAACACTCCCCTCAGGTCGATGTCGGATCCGGACCGGGCAGTCCCGTGGGCGTGGCTCCCCGCCAAGGTGACGAAGAGGACGTCCCGCTCCGGATCGATCGTCATCTGTGGGGACGATCCAGACGCGAGAGACGAAGCCGGATGACGAAATCCTCGAGAGCGGACGCCGTCGCCGGCACCTCCGGCAGCTGGCTCTGCTCGTGGGCCTCGTGAAGCCGGGCCTCGAGTTCGTCCAGACGTTTCGCGTGAAACGCCACCTCGTCCTCGCCGAGGAGCATCTTCTCCGCGCCCTGACGCTTTCGCTCGATCAGATCTCCGAGTCCGATCCCGAAGATGCCGTCGAGAGCCGGGAGGTTCGCGACCACCTCTCCCGTCCGCATCATGTGGATTCCGGTCAAGAGGATCCTGTAGGCGTAGAGCAGGTGCTTGACCGTGGGAGCCGGCTCGAGGAGGCGCTTCCGGCGGCCCTGAGCAAACCCGAGGTAGTGCCGCACCGTGGGGCGCGTCACGCACCCGCGGCCGAGCTCGCGGAGTTCGTGAAAGGCAGGAGTCGCAACGACGACGAGAGGCGAAAAGAGCTGCTCGAGGACGTACCCGTTGTGGTTCGTCAGGAGCCGCGCGAACTTCCGGATGTCGTGGGCGACCCAGTCGAGATCGACCGGCTCCTTCTCGGAGAACGTGATCGTCTCCGCGGCGGGGTGGAGCCCCAGAACCTCGCGAGCACTGAGGAGAAAAGCCCCGCGAAGATCCACGTCACTGTCGGGGGAGGCGAACCCGTAGAGGTGCGCGCCGCTGACCGTCGCAAAGACCGGCTCCGGACCGCGACGAGCGATCCCCTCGAGCATCGCCCGGTCAAGAAGCGTCCAGGTCTCTTCAAGCTGATTCGGGGTCATGCGTCCGTCGCTCGCTGCTCTCGTGGCGCCGGAGAGAATAACCTGGCACCTGCACGCTTCCTACACGCTCTCGCCTGGCGATCAATCGCCGGGCCTGGGGGTCTCTCGCTCCGGGGCGCCTCCCCTTACGAAGGGGAGGCCGGGCCCTCAGGCCCGGGAGGGGTCAACGCCGGTCCTCGTTGGCCGGCGGGTGCCTTCCGTGGTATCCCCGTGGACCCCTCCGGCGCTCACGCGCCTGCCTCCCCTTCGAAAGGGGAGGCACAGAGCTGTCGACAGCCAAGTGCAGAAACTCCCGTTCCTTCTCCCCGAGGGCGAAGGGAGCCTGGACGATCATTCCCGGACGGTGCCTCACCCGGCCTCGGCCGATCCGTCCGTGAGTGTCCTTGACGTGCCGGGCCGCGGATCCCTACATCTGGACCGCGCCGGCACCCCAGTGGACTCCAGCGCCCAGAGCGGTGAAGACGACGAGGCTGCCATCCTTCACCTTCCCCTCGGTTCGGGCCTCGTGGAAGACGATCGGGAGCGTTCCGGCCGTCGTGTTGCCGTACTTCTGGATGTTGTTGAAGACCTTCTCGTCGGGAAGCCCGAGCTGCTTCTGAACGGCCTCGTTGATCCGCAGGTTCGCCTGGTGCATCAGGAGGAGATCCAGGTCGGCCAGGGTCCTTCCCGTCTGGGCCAGCACGGAGTTGACGGCGGCCGGCATCAGTTGCGACGCCATCCTGAAGACCTGGCGGCCCTCGACGATCGGCACCCCTCCGAGGGCGTCCACCATGTCGTGAGAGATGTAGGGGCGGAACCGGCAGCCCACACCGGGCACGTGCAGCTTGTCCCACTGCGTTCCGTCCGTTTCCATCACGAAGCCCAAAAACCCGCGTCCGTCGCCTGTGTCGTTGGCCTCGAGGACCATCGCGCCCGCGCCGTCGCCGAAGAGCACGGCACGGTCCCGCATTCCGGTCAGCTTCTGGTACCACTCCGGATCGCAGGGCCCCTCGGAGTTCCCCCAGAGAACGTCCCAGACGTGCCGTGGCCAGGGCATGAGGCCGCTGTGGGCTTCCGCCCCGACGAGGAGGACGCGCTCGTACACGCCCGCGCGGATGAAGGCGTCGGCGACCTGGAGCCCCGAGAGGAAGCCCGCGCACTGCATCCGGATGTCCAGAGCATGCGTGTTCTTCATCCCGAGCCGCGCGGCGCACATTCCGCCATTGCCGGGGAAGTAGAGATCCGGCGTCATCGTGGCGAAGATGACGAAGTCGATGTCGGAAGGAGCGAGGGATCCGTTCGAAAGGGCCGCCTCGGCCGCCTTCACCCCCAATTCCAGGGAGCCCGTCCCGGCGCCGTCCACGAGGTGACGTTTCCTGATACCCGTTCTCTGGACGATCCACTCGTCGGAGGTGTCCATGATCCGGCCGAGCATGTCGTTGGTGACTTCGCCCGGCGGTACGTACATCCCGGAGCCGCGAATGATGGTGGTACGAGTTGTTCGGTGGGTGCCCGTTGTCACGGGCGGAGTCTAGACCCGTCCCAGCTTTTCCGCGATCTGAGAGAAACGCCGTCCGTCATGGAGAGAGCGGGTCCTTGCGCAGGGTGGCAACGGTCGCCCCCCACCCGCCGCCTCCGGGCTCGGCGTCCCGAAACGAGAGGACGAGGGGCGAGTTGGATAGGACGGACCGGACGATCTCCCGCTGCACCCCGATCCCCCTCCCGTGGATGATCCGGACCTCCCGGAACCCGCGCCGGGAGGCCTCCTCGAGGTAGTCCAGGACGAGATCCCGCGTCTCCTCGGGCCGGAATGTGTGCAGGTCGATTGCGTCCTCGATCGGCACCTTGAGCGGCTCTTCATCCATGTTTCCAGTGTAGCGGGAGAAACAAAACCCCTTTCCGGTTGTGAGAACCATCTCCACGACCGGCTCCTCAATCCAGCCGGTAGCGGGAGAATCAAGAGCCCTTTCCGGTTGTTAGAGGAGAAGGGCTGGGGATAATCCCCTCCATGGCTGAGGTGATCCGATGAGACGTTTCGTGGCCGCGATGGCCGTATTGACCGTGCTGATGACGGCGGGCCCCGCGAGGGCGCAGAAGGGGGCGAAGCCGAGAGTCGCCATCCTGGAATTCAAGGACAAGGTTTCCGGCTACTCGTGGTACCAGGCGGGACGGGCAGCCCAGGACATCTTCGTCACCGAGCTCGTCAAGACGGGCGCCTACCGGGTGATCGAGAGGGAGCAGCTCGCCGCCATCATGGCCGAGAAGAACCTGTCCCTTTCCGGGGAGATCGACCCCAAAACGGCGATCGCCGTGGGCAAGCTCCTCGGCGTCGAGTACCTCGTGACCGGCTCCATCACCAAGCTCGGCGTCGCCGACCGCGGCGTCTCGGCCCCGTCGATGTTCGGTCTCCCGTCCGTCAACATCAAGACCCAGAAGATGGAGGCCGCCATCGACGCGCGCGCCATCGGAACCGCCACCGGTGAGATCGTCTGGGCCGACTCGGCCAAGGAGTCCACCTCCGACGCCGCCGTCTTCGTCGCCGGCGCCGGCGGAGGCGTTCAGGACCGGACCAAGCTCGACCGCGTCATGGAGCCCGTCGTCAAGAAGCTCGCCGAGTCGCTCGGGAAGAAGAGCCTCGCCACTTCAGGACTCGGCGGAGCCGGCGATGCCTCGGGCATCGTCGCGAAGGTCGCGAGAGTCGAAGGCTCTCTTCTCTACATCAACGCCGGCTCTGAGGCTGGCGTGAAGGAGGGCGAGGAGTACGACGTCTACCGGGGCGGCGACGTCATCAAGGACCCCGACACCGGCGAGATCCTGGGCGTCAACGAGACCAAGATCGGCCGCGTCAAGATCACCGGGGTCAAGGGCCCCCGCCTCTCGACGGTGACGGTCCTCGCGGGCCAGGGCTTCAAGTCGGGCGACATCCTGAAGAAGTGAAGGACGTGCGAGCCGGACTCGGTTCTCCCTTGGGGCCGCTCGCTTCTTTCCTGCTCCTGGTGACGATAGCGGGAGCAGAGGCCAAGCCGCCCTCCCTCGAGGAGGTCCGAAAGGGGATGTCGATTCCCTCCGCGGGCGACGAAAGAGGCCAGAAGGACGGCGTCGGGTTCGCCACGACGCCCCTGCAGATGGCCAGATCGTGGGACCTCTCCGCGGCGCCGCCGTCTCCGGAGTCTCTCGGACCCCTCCCGCCGGCGGGTGTTCTGGGTGCCATCTGCCCCCACGACGACTACCTCTTCGCCGCCCGGGTCTACCGCCGGATCCTGCCCCTCGTCACGGCGAAGACCGTCGTCGTCATCGGCGTCTTTCACGCGTTTAGGAAGTTCGAGATGAGCGACGCCCTCGTCTTCGACGACTACAAGACCTGGAGAAGCCCTGACGGGCCCGTGACCGTCTCACCCCTGCGGGAAGCGATCCTGACGAGACTGCCGAAGGACGACGTCGTGGTTCACCGGGCCGCCCACGACAACGAGCACTCGGTGGAGGCCCTCGTCTACTGGTTGAAACACCAGCGCCCGGATGTCGAGATCGTGCCCGTCATCGTGCCGGCGGCCAAGTGGGAGAGGCTCGGGGTCCTGTCTCGGGATTTGGGCGGCGCCCTCGCCGGAGTCATGAAGGAGCGGGGCCTTCAACTCGGCCGCGATGTGGCCGTCGTCGTCTCCGCCGACGCCATCCACTACGGATCCGACTTCAAGGAGGTCCCGTTCGGAGACGGCGGCATCGAGGCTTACCGAAAGGCCGTCGAGCGCGATCTCGCTCAGCTGAAAGGCCCCCTCGCGGGACCGTTGACGAGTGAGCCCTTGCGCCGCTTCTACTCGACGTGTGTGAATCCGGAAGAGCCCGCCGAGTACCGGATGACCTGGTGCGGGAGGTTCTCGATCCCCGCGGGCCTCTTGACTCTCTCGTCAGCGGCGAAAGCCCTCGGAATCCCGGTCGTCACCGGCCGCCCCGTCGCCTACGCGACCTCGATCGGGCTGCCCGAGATTCCGGCGCGCGACACCGGACTGGGAACGACCGCGCCGTCGAACCTCTACCACTTCGTCGGATATCCCGCGGCCGCCTACGTCGCGGGCTCGGCTCCCTGAGGCCTCCGGGCGGACCTCGCTAGCGCCCCTTTCCGCGGGACCGCAGGGCGTTGCAGGCGCCCTGCACACCGGCATCACAGGCCTTCTTGAAGGCCTGCACGCCCTGCTGCGCGTGGCCGAGCCGGAAGGCGTGAATCCCCTTTGCGTACCAGACCGGACCGTTGTTGGGTGAACGGTCGAGAGCCTTGTCGAGTTCTTCCTCGAGGTCGCCCCGGACGTCGTCGAAGGCGAGCCCCATGATCCAGGCCCCATCCGAGCCCGGCATGTTCCCGCGGGCGTGAACGAGCGCGTCGACGAAGTAGATTCGGCGGCTCGTCAGGACGCTCTCGGGTGCCATCGGAAGCGCCCGGCGGAGGAGCGTCCAGGATTCCTGGTCCTTTCCGTCGGCGAAGGCGATCCCGGCGCGCGCGAAGGTGTCGAGGAAATCCACGGCGGCGGAAGGGGAACGCTGCTTGAGGCGCCGGGCCTCGCCCAGAGCAGCCGCGAAGTCGGACCTCTCGAGCCGCCGCTCCGGCTTTCGGGTCGCGTCGAGGCTCTCCAGGACGGAGGAGAGGCCCGTGTCGTCCAGACCCGTGTCGCCTCCGATCGTGGGCTCCCTCGGCTGTCCGGCGTCGAGGTCGAGAATCTCCATCTGCGGCGCCTCCGCCATGTGCTTGGGGTCCTTCCCGGTCCTGGGGGGCTCCTTGGTGATCGTGACGACGCTGCCCCCGGTGCCCTTCGACGGGTCCCCGGTCGAACGCTCGACCGTCGTGGTCCCTCCGTGGTCTGGGACGGGCGTTGCCATCGCCATGGCGATGGCGGTGGCAATCGGTTCGGGTACCCCCTCGGTCACCGTCGGAAAGGCTTCGGGCACCGTGCCCGCGGTTTCCCCCGGAAGCGGAGTGGGCTCGGCGAGCGGAGTCGGCTCCGCCGGGATCGTCGGCTCGGCCGCGGGGGGAATCGAGGCGAGGGAGTCGAGCTTTCTCTTTCCCAGAAAGGCCGCCACACCCACGAGCCCGATGAGGAGAACCGCGGCGGCTGCTATCGCCACGGGCACGAGCGGGGAGCGCTTCTGACCGATGGTCCCCTGCGAGGCCGGCGCGGCCATTTGCTGCTGGGGCGGCGGCGGGGGGGCCGGGGGAGAAGCCGGAGACGGCCCTGAGACGACGGTCATGGCCTGGGAGGCCGGACCAGGAGGGGGCGCGGGCGGCGGCATCCGGCCGGGCGGGGGCGGCGCAGGAAGCGTGGCCGCGGGGCTCACGATCTCGGTCATCGTGCCGCTGCCGGGCGCCGAGACCCCGAGCGCGAGGCTGAGAGCGTTCACGAACTCCATGCAGGTCCGGTAGCGGTCGCCGGGGGCCTTCGCGAGGGCACGCGACATGACCGCGTCGACGCCCTGGGGAATCCGGGGGAGCACCTGCGAGATCGGTTCGGGAGGGCGAGAGACGTGGAGGTGGAGGATCGCGAGAGGTGAGTCCGCCTTGAAGGGAACGCGCCCGGTCAGGAGCTCGAAGGCGATCACGGCCAGAGCGTACTGGTCGGCCCGCGCGTCGATCTTCTCTCCCATGGCCTGCTCGGGAGCCATGTAAGCCGGTGTCCCCATCACGGTCCCCGTGGCCGTCAACTGCGAGACCGACTCCGCCATCCGTGCGAGACCGAAGTCCGCCAGAAGAGTCCGCCCCGTGCCATCGAGGAGGACGTTTCCGGGCTTGATGTCCCGATGGAAGATCCCCTTCCCGTGGGCGTGGTCGAGAGCAGCCCCGATCCCCGAGAGCCAGGCGATGGCCTGGCCGTACGCAACGGGCCCCCGGATCTGCTCCTTCAGCGATCCCCCCGTCACGAGCGGCATGACGAGGTACGAGACGGTTCGCCCCTCGACCTCGGCCGTTCCGAAGTCGTAGATCGGAAGGATGTTGGCGTGCTCGAGGCCCGCGACGAGGCGGGCTTCCCTGAGGAAGCGCTCGGCGAAGACCTTGTCCTCGGCGATCGGGTCGAGGATGACCTTGACGGCGACGGAGCGGTGGAGGGTCGAGTCGGTGGCCCTGAAGACCTCCGACATGCCGCCGGCGCCCACCCGCTCCGTGAGAAGGTACCGGCCGAGAGTGGTTCCTGCCTTCATGCCCATGGTCGTACCTTCAGAATAGGACAGGAGGGGAACGGAAACGAGATGGAGAATGCCGATCGACTCTCTTCGCCGTCACTTTCCTTGCACCATCGAAACCAGCCGGGCCGGAAATACGTGTACGTCGTCCGGGCCCGCCGGTCGAGGGGACTCTCCCTCGGGATCAACCTCGACCCCCAGAAGACCTGCAACTTCGACTGCGTCTACTGCGAGGTCATCGACCGGAGGGCGATCGCGAAGAAGACGGGGCGCCCCCCAATCGAGATCGCCGAGGTCGTCGCGGAGGTCAAGAGCGAGCTCCTTCGCTGGCCCGTGCCCGGAACGGGACCCGAAACGCCTTCGGGGTCCGAGACTCTCTCGGGGTCCGAGACTCTCTCGGGGCCCGAGACTCTCTCGGGGCCCGAGACTCTCTCGGACATTGCTTTCGCCGGGGACGGAGAGCCGTCGACATTCCAGGGATTTCGGGACCTCTCTACGGGAATCCTGGACGTCCGCGATGCCCTGGGCTTCGCAACCGTGCCTCTCGTCTTGATCACCAACGGGAGCGGGATCGACCGCGCGGAGATGGTGGAGGCCCACGACCTCTTCGCCGCGCGCAACGGGGTCTTCTGGATCAAGCTCGACGCGGGAACAGAGACTCTTTACCGCCAGGTGTGCCGCACGGCCGTCCCGTTCGGGAGGATCCTCGCGAATCTCGAGGGCGCGGCCCGCCGTCACCCGGTCATCGTGCAGTCGATGTTCTTTCGCCATCGGGGCGAGCGAGCGTCAGCGGCCGAGATCGAGGCCTGGACAGAGCGCCTCTCGAACGTGGTCGAGGCCGGGGGGCGAATCCGGCTCGTGCAGGTCTATACGGTCGCCAGGGAGACGATGGAACCGGGGATCACTCCCCTCTCCGGCGAGGAGCTCGAAGCAATCGCCGAAATGCTCCGGCGAAAGATCCCGGACTTGCCGGTCGCGACGTTCGGTTAGGGCCGGTCAGAGCTCGAGGCCGGAGTCCGCCTCGGAAAGGGCTCCGTAGAGCACGACCGAGCCGGGACCCGACCGGATCGCCTCGTCGAGCGCCTCCTCGGCCCGCAGGGCGAGACTCTGAACGTCGAAGGCGTCCTCGGGATACGACGCGATTCCGAACGTCACGTTGAGTTTCACGCCAAGCTCCGAGAGCTTCGGGTCCTGCGACGAGGAGAAGTTCCGCTGGATGGTCTCGGCCGCCCTCTGGCACTGCGACTTGTTGGCGTCGAAGACCAAGACGAAGAAGCGGTCCTCGCGGTCCCGGCCGATCACGTTGACGGTCCGGGTCGCGCGCGCCAGGAGATTGGCGGCCTTGGGAAGCAACGCGTCGCCGACCACGGCTCCGAATTTCTTGATGGCCTCCGACACGCCCTCGATCCTCACGTTGGCGAGGCTCACCGGCTGGCTGCTTCTCTCGGCGCGGCGGATCTCGATCTCGAGCCTCTTCAGGATGGCGTCGCGCTTGTAGAAGCCCGTCACGGCGTCTCGCTCGGAGTGCTCCTCGAGAAACTCGATCGTCTTCAGGCTCCTGAGGGCCTGCGCGGCCGCGTCGGAGAGGAGACCCGCCGGCAAGACGAGCCCGTCGAGCGGCACGGGCGCCCCCTGGCGCAGTCCGGGAGTGACGACGCCCTGCGCCTCGCCGCCTGCCTGGAGGGGCACCGCGAAACCGGCCACGAAATCGCCGCTCCCGAAGACGACGGCGGCGGTCGCCGGATCGATCGGCTGGATCGTCTTCTCGTTGAAGGCGCGGACGACTGGATGAGCCGCATCTTCCGTGGACAGCGCCTTGAGCGGGGAGTCGGCCGCGCCAAAGCCGGAGGGAGCCGCGGCCGTCAGGAACTTCGTCTCCGGGTCGACCGTCCAGACGAGACACGCGCTGGCGCCCAGGAAGTTCACGCACAGGTCGCTCGTGTTCTGCTGCACCCGGGACGAGTCGGCGTAGGCGAACAGAACCTGGAACGCCTCGCGGAGCCTCGAGAAGAACAGGAGGTGCTGCTTCTCCCTCTCGTACAGCCGGGCGGTGCTGAGCGCGCGGGCGATCTCGGAGGCGATCGGCTCGAGGGCCGACAGGATCGAGTCCGCGGGCTTGGACGTTCCCCCGATGACGGCCGCGAAGACGCCCTCAGCGGTGTTGGCTCCCGGAATCGGCACGGCGATCAGGCTTATGGGGCTCGGAAGATGGCGAACGACCTCCGCCGCCGGGACGAACGCCAGTCCCTGAGGGTCGCGCGCCAGGTCGTCCACGATCAGCTGGGCCCCTTCCGCGAAAAGCTGCTCCATGAGCGGTTCCGGAATTGGGTCGGAAACCGAAGCCTGCGGGAGCCCGGGCCGGACCCACACCGCGGAGGCCGGCGGAAAACTCCCGAGCGATCGCAGCCGGATGGCGCAGACATCGGCGCCGAAACGCGCTCCGAGCTCTTCCACTGTCCGGAGCAGGACCGACGGGGTGTCGACCAGGCCGCCAAGGGCCCGGTGAAGCTGGGCGGTCAGGGACGGAACTCCGTTCATCGGCATGACGTCGGACTCCTCCGAACGCAAGATTAGACCAGATCTCCCACCTTCGACGGGTCGACGACTGGCGAGGGCGCCCCCGCCACCCGGCGAGACCTCTCGGCCCAGAGGCTCTGCGCCACCATCAGCAACATGCCGGCATCCCTCAGGAGCAGGGCCTTCATGTCGAAGAAGCGCTCCTCGACGCTCTTTCCCGCGTCTTTCGGGTCGAAACAGCCGCACTCGATCGGGTTGTCCCAGAAGAGGTTCAGGGCGATCGCCCCCATGAAGACGCACAGCAGGACGCCGATCCACACCGAGGCCGTGCGGCGGAAGATCCCGAGAACCAAGGCCAGGCCGGCCAGGAGCTCGAACCACGGCAGCACGAGGGCCGAGAGGTTCACGAGCGAGCCGGGCAGGATCCTGTAGTTGAGGACCATGTGCGCGAAGGACGGGGGGTCCACGATCTTTGGCAGCGCCGCGATGATGAAGATCAGGCCGAGCCCGATCTGCACCCGAACCGTCAGCCAGGGATGGGTCAGAAACGAAGCGAGGCGGGTCACGGCGTCAATCCCCGCGCGGTCTTTCCCCCGCGCTTCACCCAGTCCGGCCATCCGTCCTTGTAGATGACGAGGTTCGTGAATCCCGCGCCAAAGAGCTTCTCCGAGAGCATGTGCGAGTCCTCGCACTCGCCGCCGGAGCAGTAGATGACGACAGGCAGGTCTTGCCTGCGGCCTTCGTTGACGAGATCAAGGATCCTCTCGGCCACGTCCGACTCCCAGACGGAAACGCTCCTGGCGCCCGCGATGTGGCCTTCCTGATAGACCTTCGTCCGGCGTGCGTCGATGAAGAGCGCGCCCGACTGGAAGAGGGTCGTGACGTCCTCGGGTGTGGCCTCGCGATAGGGCTTGCCGGCCGGAGGCGGGAAGCGCGCCAGGAGTTCGTCCTCGCTCAGCCGGTTCTCGATGATCTTCACCTTGGCGGCCGGGTCCGGGGCCGGGGCCGCGGAGGATGCGGGGACAGACGTCCCCTTCTCGATGGGGGGGAACGTCGGGGAGGCCGGAGCGGCCGTCACGGGAGCCGCCGCGGCCGGGGAGGCTGCTGGCGCTTCCGCGACGACGGGAGAGAGCGGCGGCGGGGCGGCGGACCTCTCGGGGACCTTCTGGGCATTCGGATAGTCGGTGACGAGAGCGAGCTTGCGCTCACGCGAGGCCATCAGGTTCGCCACGAGAGCACACAGAACGGCACTGACGACGAGGGCGGCCGTCTCGAGAAAAAAGCGCCGCCAATTTGTCGATTCCATCGTTTCCATCGTTTCCTTCTCCGTTATCGAGCCAGGGAAGAGAGATGCAAGGCTACAGCCTAAAAGTCGACGCCGGATCGGCATCCAGGGGCTCTTTCCGAGACTAAAATGCCGCGACGAAGCGGTCTCTTGAAGAGGGGGAGAAGCAAGATGGGTGCAAACAGTCTCACGATCACGGACAACCGGACCGGCAAGACGTACGAGCTGCCGATCGAGAACGGCGCGATCCGGGCGATGGACTTGCGCCAGATAAAGGCCGACGCGAACGACTTCGGGTTGATGACCTACGACCCGTCGTTCATGAACACGGCGTCGTGCAAGTCGAAGATCACGTACATCGATGGAGACGCCGGTATCCTCGAGTACCGCGGGTATCCGATCGATCAGCTCGCCGAGAAATCGTCGTTCCTCGAGGTGGCCTACCTCCTGCTCCACGGAGAACTGCCCCGGGCAGCCGAGCTGGATGCCTTCGTCAAGCACATCAAGGTGCACACGTTCGTCCACGAGAACGTGAAAAAGTGCATGGAGAGCTTCCGCCATGACGCGCACCCCATGGGAATGCTGCTCTCCACGGTCGGCGTCCTGTCCACCTTCTACCCCGACGCCAAGAGGATCTTCGACGGCGAGGCCCGCTACCACCACGTCATCAGGCTCCTGGCGAAGATGCCGACGATCGCCGCCTTCGCCTACAGGCACTCGATCGGCTTCCCCTACGTCTACCCCGACAACGAGCTCTCCTACACCGGCAATTTCCTGTCGATGATGAAGAAGATCTCGGAGCCGAAGTACAAGGTCGACCCGATCCTGGAACGGGCCCTCGACGTTCTCTTCATCCTCCACGCCGACCACGAGCAGAACTGCTCGACGAACGCCATGCGCGGCGTCGGGTCCGCCCACACGGATCCCTACTCCTGCGTGGCCGCCGCCACGGCCGCTCTCTACGGGCCGCTCCACGGCGGCGCGAACGAGGCCGTCCTGAAAATGCTGCAGGAGCTCGGCTCGGTCAAGGCCGTCCCCGCCTTCGTGAAGGAAGTCAAGGAAGGGGCCGGAGAGAAGCGCCTCATGGGCTTCGGCCACCGCGTCTACAAGAACTACGACCCGCGCGCCCGCGTCATCAAGCACCTCGCCGAGCAGGTCTTCGAGGTCACCGGCAAGAACCCGCTCCTCGAGATCGCCGTCGAGCTCGAGCGGATCGCCCTGCAAGACGACTACTTCATCAAGCGCAAGCTCTACCCCAACGTCGACTTCTACTCGGGCCTCATCTACGAGGCCATGGGCTTCCCGACCGAGTTCTTCACGGTTCTCTTCGCCATCCCGAGAACCGTCGGCTGGCTGGCTCAGTGGACGGAGATGCTCCTGGACCCCGACCAGAAGATCGCGCGCCCGCGCCAGGTCTTCCTCGGCGCCCGCCAGCGTGACTACGTTCCGATGGAGAGCCGGGGCTAGGAACCCGGACCCGCCGCGCCCGGTTCCGGCCTCGAAGGGGCCGGGGCCGGGCCGTTCACACAGCCGGAACAGAGTCCGCGGAGCGTGACCGAGACGTCCTCGACGATCGAGCCGTCTTCGAGGTGCATTCCCTCGCTCGCTGGCAGGGAATCGTGAGGAATGTCCGAGACGGATCCACACGAGCGGCAGACGAAGTGGTGGTGCCGTTCCCTGTTCGCGTCGAACCGCGCCACGAGGCCGTCGACCGTGAGCTCCCGGATCAGCCCCGTCTTCTGGAGCGAGTTCAGGACGTTGTAGACCGAGGCTCGCGAGATCCGCAGATGACGTTCTTCGAGGGCCATCCCGATCTCCTCGGCCGTCGGG
Organism: Thermoanaerobaculia bacterium; assembly: GCA_022071945.1. Classification (GTDB taxonomy): domain Bacteria; phylum Acidobacteriota; class Thermoanaerobaculia; order UBA5066; family UBA5066; genus JAJVIN01. Next base: position 47,246 of record JAJVIN010000019.1, read on the forward strand.
TGGTTCTTGACGCCGAGGAGGTACTCGAGCACGACCTCGCGCGGCCGGGTGACCCTGAGCCGGTGAGCCTTGAGGGTCTTGCGGACGCCCTCACGAGCAGGAAGCGTGTCGTGCACTGAGATTTAGATTAAGTTCAAAAGAGAGCGTGAGTCAAGAAAAGCCGTGAAGGGTGGCCTTCACGGCTCTTCGTTACTGGGTCGCCAGGGCCGCGTCCGTGATGAAGCCTCGGACGAACCGGTTCCAGCGCGGTCCCTTCACGAACTCCGGATTCCAGCTCCACATCACGCCCACGGCCCGGCCCAACAGGTCCCGGATGGGACGCGTCCCGAAGAAGCGGCCGTCCCGGCTCTCGTCCCGGTTGTCTCCCATGAGAAAGACCTCGTCCTCGGGAACGACGATGGGACCGAAGGTCCGCAGGGCCGGACGGTCGGGGAGGATCCGGACAGGGTGGGACCGGGTGTCGAGCTTCTCGGTGCCCATGATCACGACCTCGCCGTCTTCCGTCCGCTGCTCGGGCAGGAACTCGACGGGGACGGGCTGGTCGTTGACGGAGAGGATCTCGTTCTTCAGCTCGATCTTGTCGCCGGGCAGGCCGATCAGCCGCTTCACGAACGGCACGGAGCCGCCGTCCGGGTTGCGGACGACGACGACGTCTCCCCGGGACGGGGCGCCGGTTGTGAAGAGCCGGATCCGGGTGAACGGAACGCGAATCTGGTAGGCCGACTTCCAGACGAAGACGCGGTCCCCCTCGAGGATCGTGGGTTTCATCGAGCCGGTCGGCACGACGTACCAGTCCGCAAGGACGGAGCGACCGGTCAGGATGATGGCGGCCATCAGGACCAACTGGCGAATGTCTTTCAGGATGACGGCTTTTTTCTCTGCTGAAAGGGGCATGGTGCTCCTGGATCTCGTGTTCGGGACCCGGCCGGATCCCTCGAGGAAAAGACGCGGTATCTTCTCGCGTCATGACTGGTTATACAGATGATCACGCCCGAGCGGGAACGGACGCGGCGCTGCCGGCGCTCGAAACCTGGCCCTCGCAGTATGCCGAGGACTACGAGATTGTCATCTCCATTCCGGAGTTCACGTCGATCTGTCCCAAGACGGGGCTTCCGGACTTCGCGACGCTGACGATCACCTACGTGCCTCACCGCCACTGCGTCGAACTCAAGTCGTTGAAGGAGTACCTCCTCGCCTACCGGAACCTGGGCATCTTCAACGAGAACGTCGTCAACCGGGTCCTTCGCGACCTCGTGCGGGCGGTCGAGCCCCGCCGCATGGCCGTGAAGGGGGTTTTCACCGCCCGGGGCGGGATCCAGACGACAGTTGGAGCCGAATACCCATTCGCGCACGGAAACCCTTGACACCGAGCGGCCCGAGGAGCAAATTTGTTCCAGCCTGAGGATCATCGAAGGGTGAGGGAAAACAAGAGCGGCCCTTCGAGGCCGCGAGTTCGAAGGCGACACCCTTCGTCCCTCGGTCCCCGCGGTGGTTCTTAGGCGTTTCAGGGGGTTACCCCGGAAAGGGGTGATAGGGCTTAGAAACACAACTTCAGGAGAGCCAATTCCCAGGGTTAAAGAGGGACAGCAGACGCCGTCCCGGAAAGGGCTCAGGGAATAGACCCGACACCCGGGCACCCGAGCCCACCCCATGATCCCGGCCAGCCTTGACGGCGGCCGGGATTCATTCATTCTGGGCCTTTGGCCGCGCGGCATTGCCCGGCGTCAGCCGGCCGTCGGGTCCCATCCGCTCGTAGAGCGAAATCGCGTTGCGAGAATCCATGGCCGTCGGGCAGTAGCCCTGCAGAGGATCCAGCCGGATGATGGACGCGACCTTGGCCGCCGGCGTGTTTTCTTGCTTGTTCTCGAACAGGAGCTTCAAGAGCCTTCGGAGGTAGCCCCGCGTGACATCGATCTCGGCCGCGGGGTCCGAGCTCCCGCCGCTCGAGCCGACGATTCCCTTCACGTTCTTCTTCTCGAGGATGTCGAGGGCCGCGAGTACTCCGACGAGATCGGCCGAGGGGTCGGTCAGGTCTGGACAGCTGCCCGGAGTCAGGAGGTCCCCGGTGACGGCCAGGCTGATGTCGGGCAGCAACGCGAAGATGTCGTGATTGGAGTGAGCGGGGCTCGAAAGGGCCGTCAGCTCGAGGGACCGCTTCTTGCCCTTGATCTCCATGGTTCCGCTCACGGCGATGGTGGGCGGGACCTCACGCGCCATCATGACGACGGCGTTCTTGAAGGCCTCGCTGACCCGGGAGTGAACGTAGACGGTGGTCTCGGGCGAGAGGAAGTCGAGGAGCCCCTCCGCGGAGTTCACGTGACCGTGAAGGTGCGTCAGGACGAGCCACTTGATCGGCTTGTCCTTGGCGGTCAGGGACACGAAGCTCTTGAGGGCCTTGGCGTCCTTGGCGGAGCCCCCGGTGTCGATGAGGACGATCCCGTCACCGAGATCCGCCCAGACGGCGGTCATTCCCGTGAACTGGGTGAGCCAGACGCCGGGAGCGGCTTCCAGGACCGCCGGACCGGCGGGAGCCGCCTCTGCCGGCTTGGAGAGCGGAGTGGGAGTCGCGGCCGCGGGCGTTTCCGAAGGCGGCGGAGCCTTGGCGAGGTTCGGGGTGCTCGCGATCGGAGCGGCCCAGAGCGACGGGCCGAGGGACAAGAGAGAGGCGGCCACGAGGGCGCGGAGCGAGGTCGTCTTCATTGAATCGGAGGTTCCTTGACGATGGGTCGGGCCGGCACGGGGAGATTCCGCAGAAGCTCCCCGGTACGGAACCAGGCCAGCTGGGTTTCCTTCTCTCGTTGCAGGGCCTCTTCGAGAGCGGCCAGGTTCCGTGACGAAAGAAGCGCCTTGAAGGTGCTCACGAGGGGAGGCGGACGGACCGCGTATGTCGAGGCTCGCGAGAGCGCGAAGGCCCGGGCGGAGCCCTCCTCGACCCAGTAGTCGATGAGCCGGAGCTCCCGCGCGCGCGCAAGCGGAATCGTCTCGCCCGAGAAGAAGAGGTCGGAGGCGGCTCCCGTCCCGGCCCGGGAGGAAAAGAGGTACGTGGCTCCGCTCCCGAGATCCGGAATGGACGGGTGAAGGGACGCCGAAAAAGACACGAGGTCGCGCCCTCTTGACGCCACGACTCTCACATCGCTCACCAGCGCAAAACTCAGGCCGAACCCGGACACGGGTCCCTCGAGTGCCGAGAGGACCGGCCTCTTGCCCCGGGCCACCGCGAGGATGGCTCGCGCCTCCTCGTCGAGGAACTTCGCATAGGAGGCCTCGTCGCCAGACCGGGCGAGCGCGCCGACGTACCTCGGATCCGCCCCGCGGCAAAAGGACCTGCCAGCGGCCGTCACGACGAGCGCCGGCACGGTCGCGTCCGACAGCAGAGCCTCCAGGGAATCCGCCAGAAGGCCAGCCATCCCGCCCGCGAGCATGTTGTCCTGGTCGCCCCGGTTGAGCCTCAGGACCGGGATCGCCCCCTCCAGGGAAACCTCGACGAGGGGTAAGGGAGCCCGGCCCCCCTGGCGGGAAAAGACCCGGCACGCCTCGATGAAGCCCGCGAAGAGCGCCCTGTGCGCGGGCCGGGCGACGAGGTCCTCCGGGTGCCACTGGACCGCCACGATGCGGCCCGATTCGTCCTCGAAGGCCTCGACGAGGTCGTCGGAAGAGGCCGCGACGGGCAGAAGACCCGCCGCCAGGTCCTTGACGGCCTGGTGGTGCCGCGAGTTGACCGCAAGCGCGGGTTCAGCGCGGCGGAGAGCCTCGAAGGCCGGGGTCTTCAAACTCGGGGCCGCGGTGAACCGGACCGGATGAGCCTCGTGGCGCGGAACGAAACCGTCCTCGCGAAAGCAGTCGTGTTTCACTCCCCTGTCCCGCTGGGCCGGGAGGTCTTGCCAGAGAGTGCCGCCCCGGGCGACGTTCACGACTTGCAGCCCCCGGCAGATGCCGAAGACGGGCGACCCGATCCGCCCGGCGATCTCGAGGACGTCGAAGTCCAGCCGGTCCCTCTCGGGGTGGATCTCGACGGAAGAGTTGAAGACGGTCTCCCGGTAGCGGGCCGGGTCGACATCGGCTCCCCCGGCCAGGAGGAGTCCGTCGAACTCCTCCGGGAGGGGATCCCCGGGCGTGAGGAGCTCCACTTCCTCGGGGAGCGCCCCGGCGCACAGGAGCGCATCCCGGTACTTCTCGTTCGGTTGATGGGAGTCGGTCGCGATGACGATCTTCATCTTTCGTGGGCCTCCCGGGCCCACTGGCCCGCTCGGGACGGCGGGATTCTATGCCGCCGGGAACGGCCTCACTTCTCCCAGAACCGTGTGAACCGGTACCACTGGGCCGGGTGCGCCCGGATGACGTCCTCGAGGACTCGAGCGAACGCTCTCATTCCCGAGTCGAGCACGGAGTCGAGTTCGCTTCGACGCGCGCCCGTCGCGAGCCGGATCGGCTCCTTCACGACCGTCTGGTACCGGCCGTCGCCCGTCATCAGGACGAAGACCGGCAGGAGGGGCGCCATGCCCGCGGCCGCGAGACGGAAAGGCCCGACCGGAAACGACACCATCTTGCCAAAAAAGGGAACCGGACGGCCCGTTCCCGAGATGTCCCGGTCGCCCTGGATGGCGACGAACTCGTTGGCTTCCAGGGCGCGCAGGATGGCGACGAACGAGAGCGGTGACGTCGTGATCGGGATCCCCTTGACCCCCATCGCCTGCCGGGCCTCGGTCCGGTACTTCTCGACCACCGGGGAAGGGTCGGGGGCGTAGACGACGTTCGCCTCCAGACCCAGATCCCTCAAGAAGAGCCCGCCGAGCTCGAAGTTTCCAGCGTGCGCCGTCAGGAGAATGGCGCCCCGGCCCTCCCGGTAAGCGTTCCTGAGATGCTCGGTGCCGATCTGCTCGGCCACGAGTTCGGTGCAGTCGACGCCGGGCCTGGCGGAGTTCCTGAGGAAATCGATCCACGAGCGGGAGTGGTTCGCCAGCATCTCTCTGGCAGCCTCCTCGACCGAGAAGTCGGATGCCGGCCGCCCCAGGACGCAGGCGACATTGTCGAGGATGGCTTCCCGAAGGGACTCCCTTCGCCACATCAGCTTCTCCACGGTCGCCGTCGAGAGGCGGCACAGCCACTCGGGCGGGACGTGCCGGACCACGTGACGAAAGAACGGGAACCACAGGCCGAAGGTCTTCTGGGTCAGCCTGGAGACGGGAGAAGGGGGAGGCGGGGCTTTCAGACAGGTTGCGGAGCTCATGAGGCGCCCGGCCGCGAGCCGTGAAGGCGCGAGGCGACCGGCTAGTATCCCTCGGGCGAAGCGCCAGAGAAAGTCCGCCTTGCGTTTCCCGCCCTTCGGTTATCTTTGGGGGGAAAACCCGATGACGCCCGAGAAGCCGTTCCGCCCCTTGAGCGAATCCGAGCTCGCCGTCCTCAGGCAGATCGCCGGCGAGGACCACGTGCTGGTTGCGCCCGCCGACCTTCAGCCCTTCTCACACGACTGGACCGAGGACTTCGTCTTCCCCCCGGCCGCGGTGGCGCGGCCCCGCACGGTTTCGGAGGTCTCGAGGATCCTCGCCTTCTGCAACGAACGGCGCATCCCGGTCACTCCGCAGGGAGGCCGGACGGGACTCTCCGGCGGAGCCTTGCCACTCCTGGGCGGGCTCGCGCTCTGCCTGGACCGGATGAACTCGATCCTCGAGATCGACGAGAAGAACGCCGTCGCCACGGTCGAGCCGGGCGTCGTCACCCAGACCCTCCACGAGGCGGTCGAGGCTCTGGGCCTGTCCTACCCGCCCGACCCGGCCTCGCGCGGCTCGTGCACGATCGGGGGAAACCTCGCCGAGAACGCGGGCGGGCCCCACGCGGCCAAGTACGGCGTCACCGGCAAGTGGGTGATGGGCCTCGAGGCCGTTCTGGCCTCGGGGGACGTCATCGTCACGGGCGGCAAGACGCGAAAAGACGTCGCGGGCTACGACTTGACGTCCCTGCTGGTCGGGTCGGAGGGGACGCTCGCCGTCGTCACGAAGGCTTGGTTGAGGCTCATCCCGAAGCCCGCGGCGCGGGCCGTCCTGGTCGCTCCCTTCGCGACCCTCGAGGAGTCGATGGCGGCCGTCGTCGAGGTCTACCGGCGCGGCCTCGTCCCGGCGGCCTGCGAGTTCGTCGATCGTCCGGCCACGGAGGTCTCCTCGAAGAGAAAGGGGGTCACGCTGCCCTTTCCGGAGGCCGAGGCGCGGCTTCTGCTCGAGTTCGATGGCGGGGGCGACGAGGAGGTCGAGAGGGACGTCACGCGGGCGGGCGAGGCGGCCCTCGACTGCGGAGCCCTCGATGTCGTCGTGGCCGCCGACGAGAGAAGAATGCGCGAGCTCTGGGAGATCAGGAGGGGGATCGGGGAGGCGGTGAGAGACCTGGGACATTCTTCCGAGCTGGATGTCGCCGTGCCGCGCTCCGAGCTCGCGGCCCTCGTCCGCGGCATCCGCGAGATCGCCTCGGAAGCCGGATTCTCCTCGGTCGCCTTCGGGCATGCGGCGGATGGCAACATCCATGTCCACGTCTACGGGCCGGGTTCCGGAGAGGCTGGCGAGGAGCTGTTTCGCCAGACCGCCCGGAAGATCTACGCCCTCGCGGCGAGCCTCGGAGGAACCGTCACCGGTGAGCATGGCGTCGGGATCACCTCGCGCGACTGCCTCTCGTTTTGCCGGAATCCCGCCGCCATCGCCGCGATGAGGGCGGTCAAGGATGCCCTCGATCCGAGGGGGATCCTCAACCCGGGCAAGCTCTTCCCGCCTCTTTCGGAGCACGGGGAGCCTCGATAGACTCCGGCGAATGTCCTTGTCAGACTACGAATCCGTCATCGGTCTGGAGGTCCACTGTCAGCTCAAGACGAGGACGAAGGCCTTCTGCGCCTGTCCCGTCGTCTTCGGAGCCGAGGCGAACTCATCCGTTTGCCCCGTCTGCCTCGGGTATCCCGGTGTCTTGCCCGTCATCAACCGGGAAATGGTCTCTCTCGCGCTCCGGGTCGCCCTGGCCGCGGGGTGCGAGATCGCGCCCGAGTCGGTCTTTGCCCGCAAGAACTACTTCTATCCGGATCTCCCCAAGGGCTACCAGATCTCGCAGTACGACCGGCCGCTCGCCACGGGCGGCGGACTGACGGTCACGACTCCTGAGGGCGAGAAGTTCATCCGCCTCACGAGGATCCATCTGGAGGAGGACGCGGGGAAATCGATGCACGAGTTCCCGTGGGAGGACGTCTCGGCGAGCTCGTCTCTCGTGGATCTCAACCGGGCAGGCACCCCCCTCATCGAGATCGTCTCCGAGCCCGACCTGCGCTCGGGGGACGAGGCGTACGAGTACCTCGTGAAGCTCCGCCGTCTCGTCCGCTGGGTGGACGCCTCGGACGGCAACATGGAGGAGGGGTCGCTCCGCTGCGACGCCAACGTCTCGATCCGGAGGAAAGGGGAGACCACGCTGGGGACGAAGGTCGAGATCAAGAACCTCAACTCGATCGCGCACGTGAGAAGGGCGATCGAGCACGAGGCGGCCCGGCAAGCCGAGAGCCTCGACAAGGGGAGGCCGGTGGTGCAGGAGACGCGCCTGTGGCAGCCCGATTCCCAGACGACGCGTCCGATGCGGTCCAAGGAAGAAGCGATGGACTATCGCTACTTCCCCGATCCGGACCTCGGAACCCTCGTCGTTTCCCGGGATTGGATCGACGAGGTGAGGCGAAGCCTTCCCGAGCTGCCGGAAGCCCGCGGCGCGTCGCTGGCCTCTCGCCACGGGCTCTCGCCCCAGGATGCCGCGCTCTTGACCCTCTCGCGGCCGTTCGCCGACGCCTTCGAACGGGCGGTCTCGTTCCATCCCGCCAATCCGAAGGGAATCGCGAACTGGCTCCTCTCCGAGATCCTGGCCCGGATGTCCGACGCGGACAGGCAAGCGGGGAAGATCCCCGTGCCCGCCGAGAATCTCGCCAGCCTCGTTTCGCGCATCGACGACGGGACGATCTCAGGCAAGATCGCCAAGGAGCTCCTGGCCCTGATGATCGACACGGGAAAGACCCCGGACGACCTCATCACCGAGAAGGGTCTCAGGCAGGTGACGGATGAGGGTCTCCTTGGCGACACGGTTAGGAAGGTGGTCGAGGCCAACCCCCAGCAGGTGGCCGCGTACCGCGGGGGAAAGGCGGCGGCGTTCGGCTGGTTCGTCGGGCAGGTGATGAAGGCCACCGGCGGGAAGGCCAATCCGGCCGTCGTCAACCAGCTCCTCCGGCAGGCGCTGGACGCGCCGCAGGAAGGCTGATCGGCGTGGGCGATCCGGGTCTCCTTTCGTGATCGAGTTCTCGCGGGTGACAAAGGAGTACCGGGGACGCCGGGTCCTCAGAGACGTCACGTTTTTGATCCGGCGCGGAGAGTTCGTCTTTCTCACCGGTCCCTCGGGCGCGGGGAAGTCCACGCTCCTGAAGCTCATCTATCACGCGGAGCAGCCGACGTCGGGCCGGATCGTGGTGAACGGCACCGAGGTCGCCTCGCTGTCGCCCGGCAAGACGGCCGAGCTCCGCCGGTCGATGGGCATCGTCTTTCAGGACTACAAGCTCCTCCCGGATCGGACCGTCGCCGAGAACGTGTCGTTTGTCCTGAAGTTCCTCGGCATGCCCGCGGCGGAGAGAAAGAAGCGGACCTACCAGGCGCTCAGGCTCGTCGAGCTCCACCATCGCCAGACCGCGCTCCCGGAGGAGCTCTCGGGCGGAGAGCAGCAGCGGGTCGCCCTCGCGCGGGCCCTCGTGAACGAGCCCGAGCTCCTCATCGCCGACGAGCCCACCGGCAACCTCGACGCGCGGCTGGCGACCGAGATGATGAAGCTCTTTTCGGCCATCAACATCCGGGGGACCACGGTCCTGGTGGCGACGCACGACCAGGCGCTGATCAAGGAAACAGGGAAGCGGACCCTGACCCTCGACCGCGGGATGGTGCTCGGGGAGGGCGAGAAGGTCTCCCTGCCTCCGCAGGCGCTCGGAAAGCGCGACCCCGCCGAGACTCTCGGGCACGAGCCGAGATGGCGGGACAGAACGGAGCCCGGCGGATGAAGACGTCCTCGGCGACGTTCACGCTTCTGGACGAGGCGTTCAGCGGGATCTGGCGAGCCCGGCGGATGGTCCTTTTGTCCGTCCTGCAGATCGGAGTCTCGATCTACCTCGTCGGCGTCTTCTTGCTCTTTGCCGAGAATCTTTCCGGGATCACCGAGACCGTCCGGGACGAGAGCGCGATCACGGTCTACTTCCGGCCCTCCTCGACGAGCGTGGAGCGCGAGAACCTGGAGAAGTTCGCCCGCGATTCGCACTATGTCTCGGCGGTCCGCGCCGTCTCGTCCGCGGAGGTGAGGAAGCGCTTCATCACGTCGTGGAGCTCGCTCGCCACCGCGGCGACGTCGGTGGAACCCAACCCCTTCCCCGACACCGTCGAGCTCGATCTGCTGCCCGATGCCCTGGTTTCGAGATCCCTGCCCGGCTTCCTGACGAGGCTCGCCGCCCAGCCGGGAGTCGATGACGTCCAGTTCGACGTGGAGTGGATCAGGAGGCTGCGCGGAGTCGTGACCCTCATCCAGACCGCGGGGGCGTTCCTCGGCCTCATCCTGGCTCTCGGGGCGGCCTTCACGATCGCCAACGTCGTCCGCCTGACGATCCTTCTGCACCAAGACGAGATCGAGATCCTCAGGCTCGTCGGCGCTCCGGAGTTCCTCATACGGGGTCCCTTCGTCGGCGGGGGTGTCGTGCAGGGGTTTCTGGGGGCGCTCCTCGCGCTCGGTCTCCTGGCGCTCTCGTTCCATGGGGTGATCCGGTACGTCGCGGCCACCAAGAACGTCCTGCTCGGGGTCTTCGTCGTGAAGTTCCTCCCGCTCGGGCCGTCGCTCCTGCTCGTTTCGGGGGGCGTTCTCGCGGGTCTCCTCGGGGGCCTTCTGGCGGTCAGGCGCCGGCACATCCACGGCTGAGGATTCCGTCCCGAGACGGTGCGACCCCACTCCCCCTTCCCGTCTCGGGAAGGGGGAGGCAGGAGGTCGGGCCGGGGCCGGGCTAGCTCGCCCTGGGCTGCCGGTACCGGCGAACGACGCCCGGAATCAGGTACTCCGAGAAGGCCCGGTTGAGATCGTAAGACGCTTTCCAGCCCCAGTCGGAGCGGGCGGCTCTGTCATCCACGTCCTGGGGCCAGCTGTCGACGATGCTCTGCCGGCGCAGGTCGGGAGAAAAGCTCGTCTCGACGGCCGGGAAGGCGGCGTGGACGATCGAGACCACCTCGCCCGCCGAGGGGTTGAAGGCTCCGATGTTGTAGACCTGCCGCGTCAGATTTTCACGCGGGGCTGCCTCGAGCTCGAGAAGCGCCTTGATCGCGTCGGGCATCGCCATGAACGGGATCCGCGTGTCCTCGCGCACGAAGCAGGCGTAGGGCTCCTTCTGGGCGGCGTGGTGGAGGATCTCGGGCGCGAAGTCGGAGGTGCCGCCGGTCGGGACGGTTGCGGCGCTGATCAGGCCGGGGAATCGCAGACCGCGGAAGTCGACGCGCCCCTTCGGAGGCTGCGCATCGAGCTGCCGGTAGTAGCTCGAGTAGTAGCGGCCCAGCTCCTCGCAGTAGAGCTTGTTGATGCCGTACATCGTCCGCGGCTTGAGGTGGGAGTCCTCGGGCACCGCGCCCGCGGCCGCCTTGATCTCGAGGGAGGGGAGCCCGTAGACGGCAATCGAGCTCGGGTAGAGGAACTTGATCTCGCGGCCCTGCAACCGGGACTGGCCCATCGCCATCTCGAGGAGGTTGAGAGTTCCGTCCACGTTGACGCGGTGGGCGAGCGTGGGCTGGCGCTCCGACTTCGTCGAGAGGAGGGCGGCGAGGTGGTAGATCGAGTCGAAATCGTAGGCGGCGGACAGGCTCTCGAGCAGGCCCGCGTCCAGGATGTCCCCGGTGGCGGTGCGGTAGCAGCGGGAGCGCAGGGGCTCCTCGATGGCATGGAGGTCGAGCGCGATGATGCGCACGTCGGCCAGATCACTCAGGTGCGTGATCAGGCCGCGACCGATCTCGCCGTTGGCTCCGGTGAGGAGAATCGTCTTGATCTGCATGGCAGCTTTCTCCCGGTTCGTTTCGGGGTGCCACTCGGGGCACCCTCTGGGGCCGGCCAATGGGCACGGACCACCTTGAGCCGGAAGCTTAGCTGTTCTGGGGCTCCTTGTCCGGGGCGGGTTCCTCCGTCACGGGGTCGGGGGTCCGCTCTCCCAGGAGCGCGGCCCAGGGAGCGAAGCGCTCGAACCTCTCGGAAACGACCTTCACCGTGGCGGTGAGGGGAACGGCGAGGATCGCGCCCGGAACGCCCCAGAGGATGCCCCAGAAGAGGAAGGCCACCATGACGGCGAGCGGGTGCAGCTTGACCCGGCTCCCCACGATGAAGGGAGTCAGGACGTTCCCCTCGATGAACTGGACGACCGAGTAAAAGACCAGGACCTTGATGGCCAGGGAGGCGTCCTGCGTCGTGACGATGGCGATGAGAAGCGCGGGGGTCGTCGAGAAGATCACGCCAACGTAGGGGACGAGAACACACAGGCCGGCCATGGGACCGAGGACGTAGCTGTAGGGGACCTTGAGCACGAGGAGGCCGGCCGTCGTCACGCACGCCGTGATGAGGACGACGAAGAGTTCGCCCAAGACGTATCCGGAGAGAACTCGCGCCACTCCCTCGGCAAAGTCGCTCGCCGCTCGCCCTCCCTTGATTCGCAGGATGCGCGTGATGGCTCCCGCGTACTTCTCCCTGTCCTTCAGCATGAAGAAGACCAGCATCGGGACGGCGGCGGCGTAGAGGAAGAGCGAGAAGACGGTCCGGAGCTGGAGCACCACCCTCGAGAGGGAGTCGATCGCCCTTTCCTCCAGCTTGACCGCCCGGACGGAGCGGTCGGCCTCGGGGAGGAGCCGGCGTGTCTGCTCCTCGAACTTCGCGAAGAACCCCTGCGCGAGCTGGGTGTAGGACTGCAGCCGCCGGGAGTACTCGGGCCAGTTTTCCGCGAAGGCCTGGGCCTGCTGCAGGGCGTTCGCCACGAAGAACACCATCAGCGCGAAGAGCAAGAGGAGCACGATCAGGATGGCGAGGAAGCGCGGGAGCTTGATCCGCTCCAGAAGCTCGACGAACGGGTGGATGGCGAAGGAGAGAAAGAGCGCGAAGAAGAAGGTGACGAAAAGGACCTTGCCGTACCAGAGCAGGCCGACGGCGGCCGCGGTGCCGATGACCACGAGCGCGCGGGAACGAAAAACCCCGCCCGGGGCGGGGTAGTTTCCGGTGGAGAAGGTCCCGGATGCGAAGACACCACTCTTGGTCAAACTGCGGCCTGCCTCAAGGTGAGGGTAAGGGCCGGGCGGCCCTGGCTGGGGCTGCCCGGCGGCGTGTCAGCGGAAGGAAACCTGAACGACGGCGGCCCGGTTGCGGGTGGGGTCCTGGCTCAGCGGCTCGGACTTGGTCTCGACCTTGATCCGGGAAGCGTCGATTCCGTGACGCTTGACGAGGTACTCCTTGGCCGCCTCGGCGCGCGAGGAAGCGAGGGCGCCCTTGTCCTTGACCTTCTCGGAGGCGTCGGCGTAACCCGTGACCGTGCAGATGGCGGAGAGGTTGTTCTTCAGCCGCAGGGCGACTCCGTCGAGGATGGCCTTGGCGATGTTCGTCAGCCGGTTCTTGGCGGGGTCGAAGAGGATCTCGTCGCTCGTGGAGGTCTCGCCCTTCGGGGACTGGGGAGCCTCGACCACGGGAGCGGGGGCGGGAGCCGGCGGCGGAGCCGTTGCCGGAGCGGGGGCCGGAGCCGGCTCCTCGACGGGAGCGGCGACCTTCGCCTTCTCTTCCTGGAAGGGCCACGGCAGATAGGCGACCTGGAGCACGAATCCAAAGTTGGTCGGGTCGGTCCCGTACTTGTGCCAGCGGTCGATGTTGGCGCGCAGAGCGCCCGAGGCGGAGAAGCCGCTCTTGCCGAAGCCGACGCGGGCGCCGAGGAGGGCCTCGGAGTAGTCATCGGGCTTCGAATCACCGCCATCGTAGTGGGTCCGGTTGAGCTCCGTGATGACGGCGAGCACGTTCGGGATCACTCTCCAGTTGAAACCCATTCCGAAGAAGAGCTCGTTCGGAACGTCGAACTCGGAACCCCTGTTCCCGGCGAGGAGGTAGGACGTCTGGAATGTGAAGGCCTTGTAGTTGAAGGACAGACCCATGTCCCAGTCCGTGCGGTAGGTCGAAAGGGCCTCCGGGTCGTTCTTCGACTGGAGGGGAATCGTGAATCCCCCGATCAGGGCGATCTTGACAGGGTCCTTCGTCGTGAGCAGGGCCTTTGTCCCGAAACGGAGTTTGTCGGATTCCGTGTGACGGATGTGGCCGTACCGCTCGTAGCCGTTGATGGAGCCCGCCCAGGGGCGGTCATCGGCGTAGGTCGTGCGGGGCCCGGCCGTGAACGAGGCTTCCCAGCGGTTCGTCAGGCCGTAGGCGACCGATATACCCAGCTTGCCCGTGTCGTAACGCAACGGATCGTCGGGCTGCGGCCCGTAGACGAGCGACGGCGCGGCCGTCTTCGCCCACTGGCTGTAGGAAAGTCCGAAAGAAAAGTGGCCGGTCGGTACGATCTCGGCATTTTTCAGCTCGATCAGGCCCGTTTCGCCCGTGATCGTGGGGCCGACTTGCGCGAACAGAGCAGGCGCCGCCGCCAATAGGAGCACGGCCACGGCGATCAGCAATCCGGTCCGCATCCGTTGCATTGAATCTCCTCTTCGCCGGCCCCGGGACTCGGCGGGCGGCTTCGTCGGTTGCTGACGAAACCTCTCCCTGTTCCGGTGGCAGGAACGTTTTTCAATGAGTCTAGCGCGAGGCCCCGATTTCGCCAAGCGAAACCAGAAACCGGAGCCCTGTGGACTCCGGTTTCAGAGGCGAAGCTGGACATTTCCTCGCGGATTCTAAAGAAGCGGCGTCATCTTCTCGTGAAAGATGATGGCGGCCTCGCGCCCCCTTATGGAGGCGACGCTCTGCTCGAGGGTCCGGATGAGTTCCCGGACCACCTCGAGTCCCCGGCCCTTGTCGACCTCGGCGAGGGCCAGACGGTAGAGCCGGTCAATGGCCGGGTCGCCCGGAGACAGGGCGGCGCTCTCGGCCTCCTGCTTGACCTTCGTGCAGAGGATCTGCAGGCTCCGCTTCTCGTCGCCTCTCGTGACGGCGTTGAAGACGCCGCTGTGAGTCGAGACGGTCGGCATCGGCGGCTGCATGGCGGGAACGCCGGGAGCGGGGGCAGGGGCCGCGGGGGCGGGCTTGGGCAACGGCCGGGGCTTGTTGATCTCGACGAGCTCGGCGGTGATGAGGCCGTAGAGCGTCTTGGCGACGTCAAAGGCGGGGAGCTTCGTCCCTTTCGCGATGTCGTCGATCGAGCGCTGGCCGTCGGTCTTCGTCACCACGAGCCACTCGATCGGGGTCAGGGTGACGGGTTCGCTCATGCCCGGGGGGGCGAGGAGGCTCGGGACGTAGTCGGTGGCCGGGATCTTCTTCGAGAGGATCTTCCACTCGTCGCTCCGGCGGGCGGCCTCCATCAGAAGGTTCGTGTTCGACCGCGTGATCGTCCGGATCTCGCTCTCGACGCCGGGCGAGAACTGGAACTCGCCGCTGTTCCAGAGTGACAGCGCGTAGATGGCGTCTTCCCCCTCGATGTCTCCGACCTTCGAGTGGGTGATCTGGCCACCCTGGATATAGACGGCTCCGGCCTCGGACCCTCGTGTCAACGCGAACATTCCGGTTTTACCGGCGACGGCCACGAGCTGGACGATGTCAGCGAGAGGAAGTTCTTTCAGGGAGCCTTGGAACGCCATGTCGCTCTCTTTCGGTTTCGATGCGTGAAGATAGCATCGGTTGGTCCGTGTCTCAACCGGCTGGGCGCCGCTTCCAGCGCGGGGGAGACGGGGGAGTCGGGTCCGCGGAGACCGTCCGGGGGCCAGACCGGGGGGTCTGGGGTGGCGATTCGGTCAGGATGGCGGCGGTCAGAGCCACCGCCGCCGCGTCGGTCGCGTCGAGGGCCAGCCTCGAGATGGACTCCTTCTGCGGGAGCCGGGCAAGGACCATTCGACGGACCTGCTCCTTCGAGGCCCTTCCGGCGCCCGCGATCGTCCTCTTGATCTGGTTCGGCGAGAACTCCCCGATGGGGAGATCAGCCTCGGCGAGCGCCAGGAGAAGGACTCCGCGCGCCTGTCCGAGAGTGATCAGGCTCTGGGGGTTCACTCCCGAGAACACCCGCTCGATGGCGGCTCGATCTGGACTGTTCCGGGCAATCACGGCCGTCATCTGCCGGTAGAGCTCCCGGAGCCGCTCGCCGGGCGAGGAAAGCGGCCGGACGCGGATCACGCCGGCCGCCGCGAGAACGCCCGCGCCGCAGGAGTCGATGATGGCCCACCCGGTTGCCTGGCTACCGGGGTCCACCCCGAGGATGCGCACGGGGCGTCCCTCTCCATCACCCTTCCAGGTACTGATCCTCGATGTCGCCGTTGCTCCAGACTTTCTGCACGTCGTCGTGGTCCTCGAGCATCTCGAGGAGCTTGATGAGGCCCGGCGCCTTGTCTCCGACAGCAATCGTGTTCTGCGGGATCATCTGGAGCTCGGACGTCTGCGTCGGGATGTTCTTCTCTTCGATCTTCGCCTTCACCGGCTCGAACAGGTTCTGCTCGGTCGTGATCTCGAAGACCTCCGAGTCGTCCGAACGGAAGTCCTCCGCGCCGGCCTCCAGCGCGAGCTCCATGAGCGTGTCTTCCTGCGCCGCCTTCTTCTCGATCGAAATGTAGCCCTTCTTGGAGAACTGGAACGCCACCGAGTTGGCCGACGCCATGTTCCCGCCGTACTTCGAGAAGATGTGCCGGATCTCGGAGGTCGTCCGGTTCCGGTTGTCCGTCATCGCCTCGACGAGGATCGCCGCGCCGCCCGGGCCGTATCCCTCGTACAGGACTTCCTCGTAGGTGACGCCCTCGAGCTCACCCGTGCCCCGCTTGATCGCCTTGTCGATGTTGTCGGCCGGCATCGAGGCCTTCCGGGCGGCTTGCACGGCCGAGCGAAGCCGGGCGTTGGAGTCGATGCTCCCGCCCCCCAGCCTCGCCGACATCGTGATTTCCTTGATGAGTTTCGTGAAGAGGCGGCCTCTCTTGGCGTCGGCTGCGCCCTTCTTGTGTTTGATCGTGCTCCATTTATTGTGTCCGGACATCTTCCACCTCGGGGGAGTCGACGCCTGCGAGAGGCGCGGTATTCACACTTTCACGACAGTCTATCAGCGGCCAGGCCTCCAGGGCAGGCGCATCGGGCAGGAACGCCAGGCGAGCCGCGAACCGCAGGCCTGGTTCCCCCGTCACATCACCCGGATTCCGGAGCCTCACGTCGAGGTAATTGGCGGTCAGCCCACGCCCTCCGCTGAGCGAGACGACGTCGGCGCAAGACCCATCGAACCTCCGGGCAAAGGCGAGCGCCTTCTCTTCCCCCAAAGCGCGTAAACGCCGGGCTCTGCCGAAGATGACGTGGGCGGGAACCGGGTCGGCCGCGGCAAGCGAGGCGGCATGAGTCCCGGAGCGCGGAGAAAACGGAAAGACGTGGAGGCTCGCGAACGGGATCTTCTCGGCCAGGGCCAGGGTTTCCGCGAACTCGTCGTCCGTCTCGCCCGGGAAGCCGGTGATCAGATCCGTGGCCAGGTGAAGAGAGGGCGAGGACGCAAGGGCCCTCCCCGCCAGGGCGATGTACCGCTCGGCCGTCATCCCGCGCCTCATCCGCCTCAAGACCGCATTCGAGCCGGACTGGAGGGGAAGGTGCAGGTGCGGCGTGATGACGCGGGACCCGCAGATCGCGTCGATCACCTCCTCCCCCGCTTCCATCGGCTCGAGAGACGAGAGTCTCACGCGGCACGCGGGCGGATTCCGCTCGAGGAGGCCGATCAGGGAAGAGAGAGAGCTCCCCGCGTCCTTGCCGAAGTTGGCGAGGTGAACACCGGCCAGGACGACCTCGGGAATGCCGGAGTCGCCGAGTTGACGGATGCGTTGGGCGACCTCCTGGACCGGGACGCTCCTCTCGGAGCCCCGCAGGCGTGGGACGATGCAGAAAGAGCACCGCCTCTCGCACCCGTCCTGGATCTTCAGAAACGCTCGCGTGTGGCCGGGCGAGTTTTCGACGGCATCCGGAGCCCAGTTCCTCGTGAGGGCGCTCGAGCCCGGCGGGGAAGAGGGGGCGATCTTTCCATCGAGGCGGCCCGCCGAGCGCTCGGCGAGAAGCCAGGACAGACCTTTGTCGAAGCCGTGACCGGCGACGAGATCCACACCCGGCATCCGGGCGAGACCCTGGGGGTCGCGCTCCGCCAGGCAGCCCGTGGCGACGATGACGGCGGAGGGGTTCTCCCGCCTCAAGCGGCGGATGAGCTTGCGGTCGTCCCGGTCGGCGCGTTCGGTGACGGAACACGTCTGGACGACGATGACGTCGGCGGCGGCCGGATCGGTCACGCGCTCCCCGCCCGATGACGCGCCGGCGAGCGAGGCATCGATCTGGCTGACCTTGCAGCCGAGCGCGAGGACAGAGTACTTGAACATATAGAGCCAGCCCGGTTTTGAAGCGGGCTCCGTTGACAGGCGCCCCCCCGGGGGGATAATACGAACTTCCCGGGCAAATCCGGAAATTGTGGAGGCGTCGGGTGAATCCCGACGGTTATGGCGAAGAAGATCCTTTTGATCGAGTACGAACCGAGGTATCTCGAGCGTATCCGGGGCTACTTGGCCGGGAAAGACTTCGATCTTGTCGTTGCCAAGGACGGCGACGAGGGGCTCGAGGCCTACCGTAGCTCGCGGCCCGACCTCGTCGTCATCTCGTCGGTTCTTCCGAAGCTTCGGACGCCCGACGTCATCAAGGGGATGCAGGCGAGCGGGCCCACGCCACCCATCGTCCTCATGATGACGGGCTACAAGGGGAAGGACAAGAAAGCCGACGCGCAGAAGGTGGGGGCCTCGAGCATCCTCGAGAAGCCGTTTGCCGAGGACTCCTTCCTGAGCGAAGTGCAGGCGGCCCTCGGCCCGGTGGGAGACTCCGTCTTCCCCGCCGCCGCCTCCGCCGAACCGCTTCTCTCCTCGGACGATATCTTCTCGGACGTCATTTCCGGGATGGAGGAGGAGCCGCGAGCTTCCCTTCCGTCGGCGCCCGGAACCGATCCCGGCATCCAGAAGAAGCTCGAGCAGACCCTTTCGGGAATCCTGCCGGGTCCGAAAAAGATGCAGAACAGCGGGGCGATTCCGCGTCCGGACTTCTCGGCCGCCATCCCCCCGGCTTCTCCTCCGGCGCCGGTCTCCGGCGGCGAGCGGACCGTCCGGCTCGAGGCGATCCCGGCCGTTCCCGGGGCAGCCCAGAAGGCCGCGGAGCGGACGGGTCCGGTCAAGATCGACCCGACCGTGGACAAGATGCTCAGCGAGACCCTCTCGGGTCTGAAGGGCATGGGGCCGGGCAGATCTCCCGATAGGGGCCCTGCGCCCTCCGCTCCGGCGAGCCCTCCCGCCAGGCCCGTCGAGCAGCACGACGCGATCGACAAGACGACGAAGATGACGACCGGCTTCGAGAAGAGGCCGGATTTTGCTGCTCCGAGGCCGGTGGCCGCTCCCGTTCCGGTCACGCCTCCCGCGGCGTCGGTCACGGGGTCGAAGCCGGCTCCCGTTATCATCAAGCCGGCTCCGATCGAGCCGCTGTCCATTTCGAAGCCCGCTCCCTCCATCTCGTCCGCCGTCAACCCGGCTCCTCCCGCCGAGCAGAAGCCGGCGGGCAAGAAGCCCGGTCCCGTCACGACGGGGGACTTTGGCCGCTACCAGCTCCTCGAGAAGATCGCTTCCGGAGGCATGGCGGAGGTCTTCAAGGCCCGGATGCGGGGCGAGGAAGGCTTCGAGAAGATCGTCGCGATCAAGCGGATCCTGCCGCACATGGCCGACAACGATGACTTCATCACGATGTTCATCGACGAGGCCAAGCTGGCGGCCCAGCTCAACCACAACAACATCATCCACATCTACGAGCTGGGCAAGGTCGGCGCCTACCACTACATCGCGATGGAGTACATCGACGGGATGGACCTGCGGACCATCCTGAAGCTCGCGCGCGAGCGGGAGTTCCCGCTGCCGCCCGAGCTTGCGATCTTCGTCGCCTCCAAGATCGCCAACGCCCTCGATTACGCACACCGCCGCGTCGGGACCGATGGAAAAGAGCTCAACCTCATCCATCGCGACGTCTCGCCTCAGAACATCCTCCTCAGCTTCGAGGGGGACATCAAGCTGTGCGACTTCGGCATCGCCAAGGCGACGACCAAGGTCTCTCAGACCCAGACCGGCGCCCTCAAGGGCAAGCTCCAGTACATGTCGCCCGAGCAGGCCTGGGGCAAGAAGCTCGACAAGAGAACCGACATCTTCTCCCTCGGCGTCGTTCTCTACGAGCTCCTCACCGGAGACAAGCTCTTCACGGGTGATACCGATCTGACCCTTCTCGAGCAGGTGCGCGACGCCAAGGCGGTCGCTCCCTCCGAGAAGAACATGGACGTCCCGGCGAAGGTCGACCAGGTCGTCCTGCGCGCCCTGGCCAAGAATGCCGACGAGAGGTACCAGAACGCGAACGAGTTCGAAAAAGAGCTCAACGCCGTTCTCTACTCGTTCCAGCCGGCTCCGGGGCCAGCCGACCTCGCGATCTACATGCACCGGCTGATGGAGTCCACCCCATCGGTCTCGGATGAGCAGATCGACGCCGCGTTCGCCCTGGCCGAAAAGGGAAGCGGGCTCCCGGCGGAGCCCCAGAAGAAGGGCAAGGGGCTCGTCATCTCGAAGAAGGCGGCCGTCCCCGAAGTTCCCGTCCCGAGGCCGGTTCCCGCCGATGTCGTCGAGGAGCCCGTCGTGGAAGAGCCGCCCAAGAGCCGGGCCGGGCTCTTCATCGGGATTGGCGTCGCGGCCGTCGTCCTCGCCGCGGCCGGCATCTTCCTGACGAAGGGTGGCAAGGAAAAGGGGCCCGCCCCCCAGCCCACTCCGGCCGTGGCCGTCCAGGAGACGCCGGGTGTGCAGCCGACCCCCATGGAGGCCGAGAAGAAGCTCGACCAGAAGGCTCTGGAAGAAGAGCTGAAAAAGAGGGTCGAAGCCGAGAAGAAGAAGCTCCTCGAGGCGGCCAAGCCGACTGACGTGCCCAAGGGGGCCGTGGTCCCGGCCGCGCCGACGGTGTCCCTGGCGCCCAAGGGTCCGCTCGAGCCGCCGAAGGTGGCCGAGGCTCCCCGGCCGACGGTGCCGGCGCCGACCGCCGTGCCCCCGACGCAGCCCCCGAAGGTCGCCGAGGCTCCGAAGCCGACCGAACCCCCCAGACCGGCAGTCGAGCCCCCGACCCCGATCCCGGCCGCTCCGGCACCGGTTGCCGCGGCGGTCAAGGAAGGGGACCTGGTCGGCGAAGGCGAGGGAGTCAATCCTCCCAAGCTCGTGAAGCTCGGAGCCTTCGCCGGCTTGCCGCCGCAGGCCCGCGACCTGGCCCGCAAAAGAGGGGGACAAGGGTTCGAAACCCGGATCCTCGCGCTCATCACGGAAAAGGGTCAGGTCTCCGAAAGCCGGGTCCTGGTCTCTTCCGGGTACAAGTTCGTCGACGACGCGGCATTGAACGCCCTGAAGTCCGCGACGATCGAGCCCGCGACAAAAGGCGGAGTCCGGGTGAAAATGTGGAAAGCCTTCCCGATCAAGGTCAACCCGTGAGTCCGATGCGGGGGAGCATCTCTACCTAGGCCCCAGATAGCAGTTCCAAATCCTTTGCCGAGGGAGGAATTCGAATGCCGATCACGGATGAACAGCGGAAGTTCTACGAGAACAGTATGAAGTTCGCGAAGAAGGAGATCTCCGATCTCGAGGCCATGATCCAGGAGGAACTGGCCAAGGTGAAGGAGCGCCTCGCCGAGCTTCAGAACGCCCAGAAAGCAGCGCGGCAGATGTACGGGGCTGCCTGCATGCGGCTCGGTCTGCAGAACGACCTCGAGGAAACCGAGGAGTCCTGACACCCGGATCTCGGGTGACTTCCTGGCGCTGGCCCCGGGGGAGCGTGGTGTCCTTCCGGGGTCTTTGCCTGTCTGACCGCTCTGTGTCTCGTCGCCTCCACCGTCCTGACGGATGGCACCGTGCCGGAGGACGGCTCTGGTGCCTTTTCCTCGTCATCCTCGCCTCGATGACGGGTCAGGCGCGAGGCGCTGCCCCGGCGCGGCCGGTGCCGGCCCGCCGGATCGCGGCCCTGGCCCCATCGGCGGTCGAGATCCTGGTCGCCCTCGGGGCGGCGGGCCGGGTGGCCGGTGTCTCGGACTTCGCCTCCGACATTCCGGAGGTGGCTGGAAAGCCTCGCCTCGGGGGATTCCACCCCGATGTCGAGCGTGTTCTGGCCCTTCGGCCCGACCTCGTCATCGTCTCGAAGGATGGCACCGACCGCGCCGTCCACGATCAGCTGGTGAGGTTGAAGGCCCCGCTTCTCGTCACGTCGGGCCACACGCTGGACGGAGTCTTCGGTGACATCGAGGCCGTGGGGCGGGCCATCGACGAGGAGAAGAGGGCCCGGGACTTGGTCGGAGATCTGAAGCGGCGTGTCGCGGCGGTACGCGAACGGGCCGCCAGAAGGCCCGCGACCCAGCCCGTATTGGTCCTCATCTGGCCCGATCCACCCGTCGTGGCCGGTCCGGAGAGCTTCATCGGGGACCTGCTCCGGCAAGGGAGGATCACAAACGCGGTCCCGGATGGGGCGGGCGAGTGGCCGCGCGTCTCGCTCGAGACGATCACGTCCTGGAGCCCCGCGGTACTCGTCCACCCCGAGACCCGCGAGAACCGCGAAGTCTTTCAGAAGGCGCTCGGCCTGAATCCCCAGTGGAAAGTGGTCCGCGCCTACCGGGATGGCCGGGTGCTCTCGATCCCGGGCGCCTGGCTCGAACGGCCCGGCCCGCGTCTCGTGGATGCACTCGAGCGGCTGGCCGCCCTTCTGGAAAAGCCCGGATGGTAGGCCCCGGCCTGGCGAGCGGACGGGCGCGCGCGGCAGCGTCTGGGGTCCTTCTCTGTTCGGTCGCGCTCCTCGTGCTCACCGCCGTCGCGCACGGGACCGTCCCGCTCTCGCCCTCGGAGGTCCTCGATGCTCTTCTGGGGAAGGGCGATCCCGTGACCGCCGCCATCGTGAGAGACCTGAGGCTGCCACGCGCGCTTCTCGGGGTCCTCGTCGGGGGGGCCCTCGCCGCGGCGGGTGCCTCGCTGCAATCGCTCCTGCAGAATCCCCTCGCGGATCCCTTCCTGCTCGGTGTCTCGGGCGGGGCCGCGTGCGGAACCCTCCTCGCCTCGGTTCTGGGCGTTCTCGGGACGGCCGGGGCCTTTCTCTCCCCGCTCGCGGCCCTTGCCGGAGCCCTTCTCGCGGTCGTCGTGGTGGGGCTCGGCGCCTACAGCCAGGGAACCCTCGACCGGGGCCGGCTCCTCCTCTCGGGCGCCATCGTGAACTCCCTGGCGTCGGCCGTCATCCTCCTGCTGCTCTCCATCGGTTCCCCGGACACGACCCGCGGATTCGTCTTCTGGATGCTCGGGTCTCTCTCCTCGGCCTCGTGGGAATCCGTTTCGTCCCTGGCGCTCTACGGCGGGGCCGGATGCACTCTCCTGATCTTCTTCTCCAGGGCCCTCGACGCCTTCACGCTCGGAGAGGAGACGGCCCACACCCTCGGGATCCAGGTCGAGCAGACGAAGCGGTGCGTGTATCTCGGGGCGTCGATACTGGCCGCCGCGGCGGTCGCGCACGCGGGCATCATCGGCTTTGTCGGGCTCCTGGTGCCCCAGGGGGTTCGCCTTGTCGTTCGCGATCAGCGGAGCGTCCTCGTCTTCTCGTTTCTCTCGGGGGCGGTCCTCCTCCTCTCGGCCGACCTGATCGCCCGCTGGCTCTTCTCTCCCAACGAGATCTCGATCGGCGCGGTGACGGCCCTCGTCGGGGCGCCCGCGTTCCTCTACCTGATGCGGCGAAAGGTCTGAGGGGACGAGTTGGGCGCGGCCTTCCTCGAGCTTCGTGGCGTCAGCGTCGATTACGAGACGAGCCGGGTCCTCGACAGCGTCGAGCTCGGTTTCGCCCGGGGAAGGGTCACGGTGCTCCTCGGTGAGAACGGGAGCGGGAAGTCGACCATCTTGAAGGTCCTGGCCGGGATCCTGAGGCCGAAAAAGGGCGGGGTGTTCCTGGAAGGAAAGCCCCTGGAGAAGCTCCCGCGGCACGAGGTGGCGCAGAGGATCGGCTACCTGCCGCAGGCCTTCGAGCCGTTCTTTCCGGCCCGCGCCCGGGAAGTCGTCGTCCTGGGACGGATCCCGCACCTGCGCGGCTTCGCGTCGGCCGGGCCGGAGGACTACCGGGCCGCGGACGAGGCCCTCGAGGAGGCAGATGTCCTTCCTCTCTCGTGCCGGAACATCCAGCAGCTGAGCGGCGGCGAGCGCCAGAGAGTCCTTCTCGCCCGGGTCCTGGCGGGAAAGCCGGAGATCTTCCTCCTCGACGAGCCGACCTCGAACCTCGATCCGCGGCACAGGTTGAAGGTGGCTTCGATCATGCGACGCCGGGCCGAGGCCGGGGGGACCGTCATCGTCCCGACGCACGAGCTCGACCTCGCCGTACAGGCCGCCGATGACGCGGTCCTCCTGAAGAGCGGCCGGGTCCTCTGCGCGGGGCCCCTGAAGACCATCCTGACCCCCGCGAACCTCGAGGCGGTCTTCGGCGTGGGGGCGCGTCTCTTCACGGGTCCCGAGGGCCTGGCGCACGTCTCGCTCTTTCTCGACACGCAGAAGGCCCGGGGCGAGCAGGAACCGGGCCTCCCGCGATAGACTCCGGCCCGCGCCCGACAGACCATGTGGTTTCGATCGACCAAGACCCCTCGCGCCCCCAGGGATCCCCGGACCTCCGCCTCGCTGGGCGAGGGGCTCTTCCTCAAGTGTGACGGCTGCCGGGAAACGCTCTACGTCAAGGAAGTGGAGCGGAACCTGCGCGTCTGCCCGAAGTGCGGCTACCACTTCCGGATGCCCATCGAGGAGCGTTTCCGGATGCTCTTCGACGAGGGGGAATTCACTCCTCTCTTCCAGGACGTGAGGCCATCGGACCCCTTGAAGTTCAAGGACTCGAAGAAATACAAGGACCGGCTCAAGGAGAGCGAGACACGCGCCGGCAGGCCGGATGCCGCCCTGGCCGCCCGCGGAAAGCTCGATGGGATAGGCGTTCTCATCGCCGGCCTCGACTACAACTTCATGGGGGGCTCGATGGGCTCCGTCGTGGGCGAGATCCTCGCCCGGGGAGCGGAGACGGCCGTCAAGGAGCGTCTGCCCTACATCGTGATCACGGCCTCCGGCGGGGCCCGGATGCAGGAGGGAATCCTCTCCCTCATGCAGATGGCCAAGGTCTCGATGGCGCTGACGAGGCTGGGCGAGGCCAGGATCCCGTACCTCACGCTCCTCACCGATCCGACGACGGGTGGCGTGACCGCCTCCTTCGCGATGCTGGGGGACATCACGCTGGCCGAGCCAAAGGCCCTCATCGGGTTCGCGGGGCCCCGCGTCATCGAGCAGACGATCCGCCAGACGCTTCCCGAGGGGTTCCAGAGATCGGAGTTCCTCAGGGACCACGGGTTCGTCGATCTCGTCGTTCCCCGGGCGTCCCAAAAGCCGGTCTTTTCCAACCTCATCCGGCTGCTCTTCGGCTGACGCGGGCGCGATGACCCCCGGTTTCGCCCCGGGCTCCGGTCTGTGCTGGCTCGAATCGCTGGGGCCCCAGAAGATCCGGCCCGGCCTTTCTCGCGTTCAGGCTCTCTTGGAAAGCCTCGGACACCCCCAGCGGGCGTACCGCTCCGTCCTGATCGCCGGAACGAACGGAAAGGGCTCGACGGCCGCGTTCCTTTCCTCGATCCTCTCGGCCGCCGGAATCCGCACGGGCCTCTACACCTCCCCGCACCTCGTGCGGGTTCACGAGCGAGTCAGGATCGCGGAAGAAGACGTCGAGGACCGCTGCCTCGACGAGGTCCTCTGGCTCATCTCGCGGATCTCGGGTGACGGTGCGCTTCGACCCACCTACTTCGAGGCGATGACGGTCGCCGCATTCGAGGTCTTCAGGCGGAAAGGCGTCCGCGTGGCCGTCGTGGAGGCCGGAATCGGGGGACTCTGGGACGCCACGAACGTGCTCGACCCCCTGATCTCGATCGTGACCAACGTCGCGGAGGACCACCTCGAGATCCTCGGCCCGGCCCTTTCGGACGTCGCGCGGCAGAAGGCCGGGATCTTCAGGCCGGGACGAACCGCCCTCACGTCCGCCGAGGGTGAAACGTTCGCGGTTCTGGAGACGGAGGCGAAGCGGATCGGAGCGGACCTGACCCAGGTGACCCCGATCGCCCTCGCGATGGAGCAGGGCCTTCCGCTCCCGGGCAGACACCAGGCCAGAAACGCCGGGCTCGCCGTGGCCGCCGCCCAGAAGCTCGCCGCCCCGTCAACGGAAGTGGTGGCGCGGGGCCTGCGAGCGGTTTGCTGGCCCGGCCGTCTCCAGTGGGTTCGCCGGGAGGGCCGGCGGCCCTTGCTCCTGGACGGAGCCCACAATCCCGCCGGCGCGGAAACGCTGGCCGCGTACCTGGACGAGGCCGGGCTCTCGGAGAAGGCCGATCTCGTCTTCGGGGCGCTTCTCGACAAGGACGTCGAGGGTCTGTTTTCGCCCCTGAGGACGAGGGTCCGAAAGGCCCTGTTCGTCTCTCCCCCTTCGCCCCGCGCGGGCCCTGCGCGAGAGCTGGCGGAGAGGCTCGGCTTCGATGCCGGGCTGGCGGAGCCCGGGCTTCTGCCGGCGATCGCCAGGCTCGAGAGAGAAGATCCCGCATCCCGGGCCCCTATAATCGTCGCCGGCTCGCTCTATCTCGTCGGAGAGATGCTCCGGCTCCTCGGGGGAGCGCCGGAAGCGGTGTGAGCGAGCCCGGGCCGTCCGGGGAAGGGGCAGGGGCTCCGGACGGGGAGGCCGGATGACAGAAGAGAGAGTCCACGCTTTCACGAAAGCGGAGCTGGAGGACGCCGAGGACGCCCGCCTGGCGATCTACGCGTCGCGCTCCCGCCGGGCCACTCGCCGTCACCCGGTCGCGCCCGAGGGCCGCCACTTCGACTACCGGACGGAGTACCAGAGAGACCGGGACCGGATCATTCACTCGAAGTCGTTCCGGAGGCTCAAGCACAAGACGCAGGTCTTCATTCCCTTCGAGGGAGACCACTACAGAACGCGGCTCACTCACACGCTCGAGGCGACGCAGGTGGCCCGGACGATCGCGCGCGCCCTGGCCTTGAACGAGGATCTGGCGGAGGCGTGCGCCCTGGGCCACGACGTCGGCCACACACCGTTCGGCCACTCGGGTGAAAAGGTCCTCAACCGGATCCTGACCGGGGCCGAGCCCTCCATCCCGATCGAGCCGGAGGTGGCCCGGGCGGTGGGTGCCTTCAAGCACAACTACCAGTCCGTGCGGGTTCTCGACGTCCTGGAGCGCCGCTACGACCACCCGGGGCTGAACCTGACGAACGACACGCGGGAGGGAATCCTCAAGCACACCACCTGGAGGCGGGACTTCCCGTTCCCTGACATCGATGCAGAGGGCCTCAATATGACCTCGGGGGGGCACCTCGAGGGGCAGGCTGTTGGCTGGTCGGACGAGATCGCGCAGCAGGCGCACGACCTCGAGGACGGCCTCGTTCTCTGCGACGAGGCCAAGCTCCACGGCCTGACCATCGTCAAGAACGTGATGAGCGCCATCGGCGAGTCGTACGAGAAGGCGAGCTCGCCCTCGGTCAAGCATGCTCTCCTGATCCGGGGCATCATCCATCTGCTCGTGACGGACGTGATCGTGGCGTCGCGCGTGGCGATCGAGAAGTGGCTGGCGGAAAAGCGGATCACGGCGGCGGACGAGTTTTACGCACACCGCGCCCGGCTGCCCGGCTCTCTCGTGGCCCCCTCGCGGCACGGCGAGAAGCTCTATCTCGAGCTGAAGGAGTTCATCTACCAGCACATCATCCACAGTCACGCGGTGGCGCAGCACGACGGGCGCGCCCAGCTCGTGGTGACCGGGCTCTTCGGGGCCTTCTACAAGAATCCCCGGCTCGTGCCCGACGACGTGCTGATGCGGTACCACGACCTTTCCGGGGTGACGTTCCTGAGGGACGTCCCCCTGAAGCGAATCGATGACGAGATCGCGCGCAACTACCATTCCCGGCCCCTTTTCTTGCGGTGTATCGCGGATCACCTCGCCGGGATGACCGACAGTTATGCTCTGTCGGTCTATGACTCGATGTTCGCTCCCTATCCGAGACGTCTCGGGGGCATCCCCCCGATTTACTGAGGCCGGACGATGAAGATTGCCGTGGGATCCGACCACGCTGGATTCGAGCTGAAGGAGAAAGTCCGGGAGTTCCTGACGACTCGCGGGCACGAGGTCCTCGACACCGGGACCACGGGCACGGCGTCGGTCGACTACCCGGACTTCGGGTATGCCGTGGGCAGGGCGGTCGCCTCGGGCGAGGCCGCCGTGGGGGTCGTCGTCTGCGGGAGCGGGATCGGCATCGCCATGGCGGCCAACAAGGTGCCGGGAGCGCGCGCCGGTGTGGCGACCGACATCTTTTCCGCCAGGCTCATGCGGCAGCACAATGACGCCAACATCCTGGCGCTCGGAGCCCGGATCACGGCTCCGGCACTCGCCGAGGCCATCCTCGAGACATTCCTTGAGACACCCTTCGAAGGCGGCCGCCACCAGCGCCGCGTCGAAAAGCTGAACCATGGGCCCGACCCGGCCCCTCCCCCCACAGGAGACACGAACAGATGACGACGACTCTCTCCACTTCCGGCCTCATGGAAAGGCGCCTCTCGGCCGTTGATCCAGAGGTGGCCCAGGCGATCGATGCCGAGACGCTGCGGCAGCAGCAGCATCTCGAGCTGATCGCGTCCGAGAACTTCACGTCCCGCGCCGTCCTCGAGGCGGTCGGTTCCGTCCTGACCAACAAGTACGCGGAGGGCTACCCGGGGCGCCGGTACTACGGGGGCTGCGACAACGTCGACAAGGTGGAATCCCTCGCCATCGCGCGGGCCAAACAACTCTTCTCACCCGCCAACCCGGAGGCGATCCACGCCAACGTGCAGCCCCACTCGGGCTCCCAGGCCAACACGGCCGTCTACATCGCCTGCCTCAAGCCGGGCGACACCCTTCTCGGCATGTCGCTCGCGCACGGGGGGCACCTCACCCACGGGCATCCGCTGTCCATCTCCGGCAAGCAGTACCGGGTCGTGTCGTATGGCGTCACGAGGGAGACGGAGCGGATCGACTACGACGAGCTCGCCCGGGTCGCCGAGGCCGAGAAGCCGAAACTCATCGTGGCGGGGGCGTCCGCCTATCCGCGCCTCCTGGATTTCGAGAAGTTCCGCCAGGTGGCGGACGCGGTGGGCGCTCTCTTGATGGTCGACATGGCCCACATCGCGGGCCTGGTCGCCACGGGTCTGCATCCCTCGCCGGTCGGGTACGCCCACTTCGTCACGACGACGACCCACAAGACCCTCAGGGGGCCGCGCGGGGGCCTCATCCTCTCGACGCCGGAGTGGGCCAAGGAGATCGACAAGGCGGTCTTCCCGGGCATCCAGGGCGGGCCCCTCGAGCACGTCATCGCGGGCAAGGCCGTGGCGTTGAAGGAGGCCCTTTCTCCCGACTTCGCCGGGTATCAGAAGAATGTCGTCGAGAACGCGCGCGTCTTCGCCGAGGCGGTTGCCGCGCAGGGCTTCCGGATCGTCTCGGGCGGCACGGACAACCACCTCTTCCTGGTGGACCTCGGTCCGAAGAAGCTGACGGGGAAGGTGGCCGAGAAGGCCCTCGATGCCGCGGGCATCACGGTGAACAAGAATGCGATCCCGTTTGACCCCAACCCGCCGCTCGTCACGTCGGGCCTCAGGATCGGAACGCCGGCCGTCACGACGCGGGGCATGGGACCAGCCGAGATGAGGACCATCGCCGGCTGGATCGGAGAAGTCCTGGCGGCGCCCGAGAACCCGGACGTGCTCTCTTCGGTCCGGACCCGGGTGAAAGAGCTCACCTCGGCCTTCCCGATCTACTGAAGGCCCAGCAGGCCCTCATCCCCCGGCCCCTTCTCCCGCGAGTGCGGGAGAAGGGGAGCCCGCGCCCTCAGGGAGAGGGCAACGCGAAACGTGGGTGAGGGCCTCCCGTCTTCCCGCCGAGATTCCCTGTGGCGATCGCAGGATCGCCAGCAAGCCCTCATCCCGAGGCGGGGCTCAGCTCGCCGTCTTCCCGCCCGTGGCCCGCCGCTCTTGCCGGAAAGTCCGGGCCACGAGGAGCCTGACGCGGAGAAGGTCGGCGTAGGCCTGCAGTCCCCCGAGCAGGCTCACCCGGGTCTCTATCGAGTTGAACCACAGGACGGGGATCTCGGCGATCTCGTAGCCCAGGCGGCGGGCGACGAGCAAGGCTTCCACGTCGTAGGCGAAGCGGTCGATCTTCGTTCTCCGGAAGATCTCGTGCCCCGCCTCCCGCGTGAAGAGCTTGAACCCGCACTGGGTGTCGCGGATGCCGGGGATCGCGAGAACTTGGACCAGCCGGTTGAAGAGCTTCCCCATGGCTCTCCTGAACAGAGGCTGTTTCTTCCTCACGAGGGATTCGTCGATGGCTCGGGAGCCGATGGCGACGGGGGCATCTGCGGCCGCGAGCCGTTCCCACTCCTCGACCGGGGTGGAGAAGTCGGCATCGGAGACGAGGATGAGGGTTCCCGTGGCGGCGAGGACGCCGGTGCGCACCGCCGCCCCCTTTCCGCTGTTTTGTTCCAGCCGCAGCGTGCGCAGCGGCAGCCCGAGCGCGCGGCCGCGCTCCTCCGCCACATCCCCGGTCCGGTCCTCCGAGCCGTCGTCGACGACGAGGACCTCGACGATGCGGGCGGACCCGCCGGCGGCGGCGTAGCGGGCCAGCTTCTCGAGAGACACGGGGAGACGGGCCTCCTCGTTGAAGGCGGGAATGACGATGGAGAGTGTCGGCGCGGGACGGGCGGTCATCCCGCCTCGGTGCCCGGGGGAGCCATCGGCTCCGGGTGCAGCGGCGCGACGGATGTCCGGGAGAGCAGATCGGCCAGGGTGCGTCCCTCCTTGTCGAACGCGGCCACGAGCATCGGGACGCCTCCGAGGGCGAGGGTGAGAAGGAATCCGGTGAACCGGAGAAAGGCGGCCCCCAGGGTCGGCGACCCTCCGTCGGGCGCCTGGATCCTCAGGTCGACGAGCGCCAGGCCCGGGGTCGTCCCCCAGACGAAGGGGACGAGGACGAGGAGGATCAGGGAAGCCAGGACGAGGAAGCCGGCGACACCCATGAAGGCTCCGGGAGGAAACCTCAGCTCGAGAAGGACGGCTCCTGCGGCCAGCTGGACCGTCCCGAGGAGGACGAGTATGAGGATGTCGGCGAGACCCCCGACGATCCGGCGGGTGAAGACGAGGCGGCTCGTGCCCGGCATCTCGTCCCCGACCTCGACCGCCTCCTCGAGAGCGTCCTCGATGCCCTCGGGACCGGCGGGTCTTTCGGGGAGGACGGCGGGAAGGGCCTCATCCTTCCGCGGGGCCTTCTTGTGGGGGCGAACGAACTTCTTGCCGGTTTCGGACGCTTCATCGGGCAGCGGGAAGAGCTCGAGATTGCCCGGGGCCGAAGCCGGCTTCTTCGGCCCCTCTTCCGTTCCGATCGGATGCTCCGCCAGAGCGTCCTTGGAGTCGTCCGTCATCGCAGGCCGCCAGAGTGCATGTCCGCTAGAGCCGCGGCGAGGCGTGCTTGACGTAGATCCGGGAAAGGAGATCCTCGGGACCGTTCTGGTACTTCTTCGTGAACCGCAGGTGCCTCTGCGCTTCCTGGTCCGAGGGGCGGAGCTTGGTGGCGTCCACGAATGACTCGGACGCATCCTTGAAGCTCCCGGCCTGCATCTTCTGGACGCCGTCGTTGAAGAACGAACGGAACAAGTACTCCTCCGCGTCCTGGTTCTTCTTGTCCTTGGTGTAGATCGGGTAGAGGAGCTTGACGGCAGTGGAGTAGTCCTGGTCGTTGTAGGCCTTCAGGGCTGCCCCGAGCGCCGAGATCTCCTCGCGAGCCTTGGCCAGGGCGAGGGCGGCTTCCGAGTCATCCGGGCGCGCCTTGACGACCAGATCGAGGGCCCGGACCGCATCGATGTAACGGCTCGACTTGATGGAGGCGAGACCCTGCGCCTTGAGCTGATTGACGTCGATCGAGGTGTCGGCGGCGGCGGGCGTCGGGATCGCCGTCGTCTTGAACCGGTCGATCATCGCGAGGGCCTCGGCGTGCCGCGGATCGCTGTCCGGAATCCCGACCAAGATTTGGAGGGCATCGTCGACACGCCCCTGGTCGAAGAGACTCTGTGCCTTGCCGACCAAGTCCTCACCCACGGGCTTGTCCGGACCCTTCTTCGTCTCGACGGGCGGCGGCGGGGCGGGCGCGGGTTTCGTGCCGAAGGCAAAGTAGAGACCGCCCGCGATGGCGAGCAGGGCGATGACCCCGACGCCGATGAGGATCTTCGGGTCGAACTTGGACTTGGCGGCCGGGGCAGCCCTCTCCGGAGCCTCGGCCTCGAGGCCGAGATCCTCGGCGGGCGGAACGAATAGCGGTTCGGGTTCCTCGTAAGAGGGTTCAGCGGCGCCGTACATGCTCGCCTGAGAAGCGGCGGCCCCCGCCGGACTGGCCGCGAGTGCCGCATCGATCTGCGCGAGGTAGCTCCGGGCCGTCGAGTCGTTCTCGGAGATCGTGAGGACCTCGAGGAACTTGCTGCGGGCGTTGACCAGGTCGCCCCGGTCGAAGAACTGCATCCCCTCGGAGACCAGCATGTCGACCTGCTGCGCGCTCTGGGCCTGCCGTTCCCGGGCCTGATCGATCCGGCGAGATGCCTCCTCGTTGGAGAGATCGATCAGGAACACGCGGGACCAGAGGTCGATGGCTTCCTGGACGTTTCCGCGAGCCATGGCGTCGTCGCCCTGGCGCAGGAACTGGAGGATCCGGGGATCGGCTCCCGAGGGGCCCGCGGGCGGGACGAGGGGAGCGGGCGCGGCCCCCGGGGCCGGCGCGGCGCCAAAGGCGGCGAAGGGATCCGCGGGAGCCTGAGCCTGGGGCCCGAAGGCGCCGAAGGCGTCTGCCGGTGGGGCGGACGGGGCTCCGAACGCCGCGAAGGGATCCGCGGCCGGTGCCGGCGAGGAGGCGCCAAAGGCGGCGAAGGGGTCCGCGGCCGGTGCCGGCGAGGAGGCGCCAAAGGCGGCGAAGGGGTCCGCGGGCGGGGCGGCGGAAGGCTGGGCGAACGGGTCCGGCGCCGGAGCCGGGCCGAAGGGGGAGGCTGGGGCCTCAGGGAACGAGGGTGCGGGGGTGAACCCGAAGTCTCCGAAGCCTCCGGGCGCGGCGGACGGGGCTGCGAAGGGGTCCGGGCTGGCCTGAGGGGCCGGCGCGGCGCCGAAGCTCGCGAAGTCCGGCGAGGGAGGCGCTCCGAAGTTCGGAGGCGGCGGGGGCGCGGCCGGGGGCGGGAACGAGCCAAAGCCGGTTGCGGGGAGCGCGGACGTGGCAAACGGGTCAGCCTCCGGGGGAGGCGCTCCGAAGGCCCCGAAGCCCGCGAAGGCGCCAGGCTGAGGCTGAGCCGGGGCCGGAGGCGCTCCGAAGGAGCCGAAATCGCCAAGGCCTCCCGGTTGGGGCGCGGCCGGGGGTGTTCCGAAGGATCCGAAGTCGCCGGGGCCGCCCGGGGCGACCGTGGCGAAAGGATCCGGGGCCGAAACCGGGCTCGGGCCGAAGCTGAACCCCATCGCCGGGGCTGCCGAGGTCGCGAACGGGTCGGGAGCGGCGGGCGGCGGGGTCCCGAAGTCCGGGAAGGCCGGGGCGGGTCCGAAGTCCGGAGGAGCCGGGGTCCGGGCCGCGAACGGATCGGGTCCAAAAGCCGGGGCGGCGGCCGCGGCCGCCGCGAAGGGGTCGACGGCTCCCGGGGCGGCGGGAGGCGCGAAGGGAGCGGGCGCCGCCTGTGGAGGAGCGGCTCCTCCGAAGTCGAAGCCGATTGGCTCGGGAGCCGCCGGGGGAGGCTGGGGGGCCGCCGGCTTGGGGGGACGGACGGGAGAGAGCACGGTCGATCCCTGCGGAACGGACGCCGCCGGCTTGGCTGGTGGCGTCACGTACTGCAGGAAGGTCGAGGTGTCGATGACCGTGCCCGCGGCCACGCCTCGGAGCATCTCGAGGAGCTTCCTCGCCGGAGTGAACCGCGAGTCCATCTTGAGGATGAAGTCGCACCCGAGGAGGGCCTCGTCGTTCCGGCCGCTCTTGGCGAGCTCGAGCGTATGCCGGAAGGTCTGAAGGACTTTCTCTCGGGCTTCGGGAGATAGGGAGGGGCTTCCGGGATACGCGGCGGCATCAGACATTGTCGTCTCTCTCTTGGTCAGCGTAACAAGCGGTTTTGCAGCGGGTCAAGCGTCTTCGGAGGTGGGGGGTGTACGATCTCGCCATCATGAAAAGCCTGATCGAGTGCATCCCGAACATCAGCGAGGGGCAGCGGGACGACGTCGTTGCGGCCGTTCGAGAAGCGGCGGTTGCCGCGGCGCCAGGTGTGCTCATTCTGGACTCGACTTCCGATCGTGATCACAACCGTTCGGTTCTGACCTTCCTGGGAGACGGTCCGTCGCTCATTTCGGCGATGGTGGCGATGGTGGGGGCCGCAATCGAGAAGATCGACCTGCGGACTCACAAGGGTGAGCACCCGCGGCTCGGAGCCGTGGACGTCATCCCCTTCGTTCCGATCCGGAGAGCGACGCAGGCCGACTGCGTGTCGCTCGCAAGGGAACTGGGCGAGAAGCTGGCCAGCACTTACGGCCTGCCGGTCTTCCTGTACGAGGACGCGGCCGCGAGCGACTCCCGCAAGAACCTCGCCGACATCCGGAGAGGCGAGTTCGAGGGTCTCGCCAAGAAGATGAAGGACCCGGCCTGGAAGCCCGATTTCGGACCCACGGAGCCCCACCCCTCCGCGGGGGCCACCGTCGTCGGGGCCCGCTTCCCGCTGATCGCCTACAACATCAATCTGGGCACCTCCGACATCGCAATCGCGGATCGTATCGCGAAGGCGATCCGCCACATCTCGGGAGGCTTCAGATTCGTCAAGGCCATGGGAGTGCGGCTCGATCAGCGCGGCATCGTGCAGGTCTCGATCAACATGACGAACTACGAGAAGACCCCTCTGCACCGGGTCTTCGAGACGGTCCGGTCCGAGGCGGAGCGCTTTGGCGTTCAGGTCATCGGATCCGAGATTGTCGGGCTGATCCCCCAGGCGGCCCTCCTCGCCTCGGCCTCTCACTTCCTGCGTCTGGAGGGGGACCCCGCTCCCCAGGTGCTGGAGAACAAGCTCCTCGATATGGCCTACAAGACCGAGTAGGGGACCTATCGGGTCAGGAGAAGGCTGAGGGCCATGACGGCCATCCCGCCTATGAGGCCGAGGAGGCTGTCGTGGCCCTTGCCGTAGGTCCGGCTTGCCGGAAGGAGTTCGTCCAGGCTGATGTAGACCATGATCCCGGCAACCACGCCGAAGAGGACGCCCGTCACCTGGGGGGCGATGCCGCCCGATCCGCCCGTGGCGAACAGGGAAAGGGCGGCCCACCCGATCGCGGCGCCGGCGGGCTCGGCCAGGCCGCTCAGGAACGAGAGGGCGAAGGCGCGCCTTCGATTTCCGGTCGCGTAGAAGATCGGGACCGAGACGCTGATGCCTTCCGGGATGTTGTGGAGCGCGACGGCGATCGCGATCGCGAGGCCGAGCTGGGGATCGTGAAGCGAGGCCACGAAGGTGGCGAGTCCTTCGGGGAAGTTGTGGATCGTGATCGCAAAGGCCGTGAAGAGACCCATCCGGAGGAGCTTTCCGTGGGCCACGGCGCGGGGAACCGGCACGAGCGGGGCCGCTGACGGCGAAGGGTTCGCGTGCCCGGGGTGGAGCGGGGCCGTCTCGTCCTCGCGCCTTATCTCGTGGGGGTTGTCCGCGGGAGAGATCAGGTTGTCGATGAGGCCGATGAGGAGAATGCCGGCAAAGAACGATCCGGCATTGAGCCACCGGCCCCCGGTTTCCCCGTAGACTCCGGACAAAACGTCGGCCCCCTTCTGGAAGATCTCCACGAAGGCGACATAGAGCATCACCCCGCCGGAGAAGCCTGTCGACACAGAGAGAAAGCGGTAGTTCGTCCGCTGAGCCGTGAACGCGATGGCGCTCCCGATGCCGGTCGATAGGCCCGCGAACAGGGTGAGCCCGAAGGCGGTCAGAACGTTTGCGTCCATGAGTCGGTGTCGTCTCCCGCGGCGGTCAGCCCGAGAACGGTCCGCGGAGCCTTCAGGGTACTCCTCTGTCTGGCATTCGTCGCGGCGGGCGGGGCGAACGGCCCTGGGCGCGAATGTGAGGACCGGAAGGTCCGTGCCCCCCCTCACGAAGGGGGGGGCAGGTGCTTGAGCGCCGTAGGGGTCCGCGGGGATACCTCGGATGGCGCGGGCCGGCCAACAAGAACGGCGCTGACCCCTCCCGGGCCTGAGGGCCCGGCCTCCCCTTCGTAACGGGAGGCTCGGGGTTTCGCTGTCCGTCACTGCTGGCGGCAGTGCTTCTCTTCCGCCTACGAGGGCGCGGGACTCCCTTCTCCCTCAGGGAGAAGACGCCGCGTGAGCGGCGGATGAGGGCCTCCTGGTGGTTCCCCATCGTTCAACAGCCGTTTCTTCGGTTGATATCCCGTAGAGCCCTCCGGTAACGTGACCGGCTAGAACAATCCCATGGAGATCGCACCCGGAACCCGGCTCGGACCGTACGAGATCGTCTCCCGCATTGGCGCCGGGGGGATGGGAGAGGTCTGGCGCGCACGCGATTCCCGGCTCGGCCGGACCGTCGCGATCAAGGTGCTGCCGAAGGAGTTCGCGCAAGACAGGGACTTCTGCCGCCGCTTCGAGCGCGAAGCCCGGATCATTTCCCGGCTGAATCACCCGAATATCTGCACGCTCCACGATGTCGGCGAGGGCTACCTCGTCATGGAGTTCGTCGAGGGCGAATCGCTCGCGGAACGCCTCCGGAAGGGCCCGTTGCCGATCCGGGAGGCGCTGAGGTACGGCGCCGAGATCGCTCTCGCCCTCGACCAGGCCCACCGCGCCGGCGTCATTCACCGGGACTTGAAGCCCGGCAACATCATGGTGACGAATACGGGGGCGAAGCTCCTCGACTTCGGACTCGCCCGTTCGGAAGCCACACCTGACGCCGAAGACAAGACGGTCACCGCCCCGCTGACGGAGACCGGTGCGATCGTGGGGACGGTTCCCTACATGGCTCCCGAGCAGCTCGAGGCCAAGCCCGCGGACGCCCGGACCGACATCTTCGCCCTGGGGGCGGTGCTCTACGAGATGATCACGGGGCAGCGAGCGTTTCAAGGAGCAAGCCGCGCCTCGCTGATCGCCGCGATCCTCAACACCGAGCCCGCGCCGGTTTCCACACACCAGCCGCTCACACCGCGCTCGCTGGAGCACCTCATGGGGAAGTGCCTTGCGAAGAACCCGGACGAGAGATGGCAAAGCGCAAAGGACCTGGCGGGGCAGCTGCGCTGGATCGCCGAGTCCCTCTCGAGCGAGTCCGTCGCGGGTGCTGTTCCGGCTTCTCGCCCCCAGAGCCGCAGGGTGTTGACGGTGGCCTCAGTTCTTGGCGGCCTTCTTCTGGCAGGCGCGGCAGGGTGGTTCGTTCGATCGAAGACAGCCGGGGACACGGCGAGTCCACAGCAAGTTCCCAGGCTGGTCCGGCTGACGTGGGATATGAAATCCAGGGGGCCGTCCATTTCGCCCGATGGCAAGACGCTGGCCTACGAGGGAAGGGTATCGGACGACCCGAACGCAAACCGGGACATCTTCGTGAAGCGCATCGGCGGCGAGAACGCCACGAACTTGACGAAGGGTTCCGGGGTGGACCATAGCCTCCCGACGTTCTCGCCCGACGGTCAGAGGATCGCCTTTCAAATGGGTTGGCCCTCCACCGGGATCTTCGTCATGGGAGCGACGGGCGAGTCGCTGAGACGAGTGACTTCGTCCGGCTTCCGTCCGGCGTGGTCGCCGGATGGGAGATCGATTGCCTTCGCGAGCCTGAATGCGGAGGGCCTGGCCTCGGACGCCGTGAGCTCGCTCTGGGTCGTGGATGTCGAAACCGGCACCACGAGGAAGATCTACGACGGGGACGCTGTTCGGCCTTTCTGGTCGCCTTCCGGAAAGAGGGTCGGCTTCGACGGCCGGCGAAAGGGGATGGCGGGAGAGAGGGCCCTTTCCACCATCTCCGTGACAGGAGGGGAACCGGTCGAGGTCGCTTCCACGCCAGGAGTCGGCTGGATGACGGGAGTCTGGAGCGCGGGCTGGATCTGGTATATCAATCCGGAAAAGGGTCCCCCCGGAATCTGGCGGATCCGCGTCGATGAAGATACGGGCAAGCCGTTGGCCAGCGCCGAACCCGTTCTCCGCTCTACCCAGGAAATCGGGATCTACTTCTCGGCGACTCCCAGCGGGTCGCGGATCGTCTTCCCAGCGTTCACCAGGATAACGGAGCTTCTCCGCTGGGACGTGGACCCATCGACGGGTGCCGTCTCTGGCGGGCCCCGGCAAATCCTCCCCGGTCACCGTCTGATGTACATGCCCGTCCCCTCTCCGGACCGGACGTGGGTGGCCGCCCGGCTCGTCGAGCAGTCGAACGAGTTTCGCGAGGACCTCGCCTTGGTCAGCGAATCCTCGGGGGAGTTCCGCTGGCTCACGGATGACGTCTTTCGAGAGTCCAGCTTTGACTGGTCCCCGGACGGGACCTGGCTGTATTTCTGTGTCGCGTTGAAAGACGGAAGCGAACTCTGGCGGATCCGGCCCGATGGCAGCGGCCGCGAGCGCGTCCTTGCGAAGACTCCGGCCGGAGAAGTCCTGAACATCCTGGTTTCGCGCGTGGGAAAGACGCTTTACGTCGAGGGAGGCGCGGCTCACCAGCCTTTCCTCGCCGAGAGAGGGAAGGACGGATACCGGTTCGAGCCGCTGCCGAAGATGCCGGGCGAGAGGGTGTTCTCGGCGTTGTCGTGGTCGGCGGACGGACGATGGTTCTCAGGCAGGGCGCGAAACCCGGAGGGCAAGCTCGAGGATCAGCTCGTGCTCTTCGACGTGGCCGGAAAGAAGTATCGAGAGCTGGACGCCGTGAAGACCGGGAAGGCCGCTGCCTTCTTGCCAGACTCCCGCCGGCTCTTGATGGTCGGTCACGCCGGAGAAGTCACCGTTCTCGACATCGAGTCGGGAGTCAGCGTGCCTGGCGGATCGATTCTGCCGGATGCCGACTCGGTCTCCATATCGCGGGACGGGAAGGCGCTCTTCGCGAAGGGTGAGAATCGCCAGGGGGACATCTGGATGCTCGACTTCACGGAGGGCCCCCGGCGCTGAGCACCGCTCCTCGAAGGGACAGACCGTGGACGAATCCGGTCGCGTAGAAGATCGGTACCGAGACGCTGATTCCTCCCGGGATATTGTGGAGAGCCCCGGCGATCGCGATCGCCACGCCGAGTTGGGCATCGTGAAGGGAAGCCACGAACGTGGCGAGCCCTTCCGGAAAGCTGTGGATCGTGATCACGAAAGCGGTCAAGAGCCCCATCCGCAGGAGCTCCCCGTGCGAGAAGCTCGTTCTCTCCCGTCACCTCCCCTTACGAAGGGGGGGTCGGGCCGTGAGGCCCGGGAGGCGCGCCTGAGAGCATGCAAGGTCAGAAAGGTGGAAGTCCTTTCCAGGAATACGCTCTCCGGCCTGAAACCGAATGTAAGGGCGTCGCTGTGAAGCGGGGTCCGGA
>JAJVIN010000012.1 GCA_022071945.1 Thermoanaerobaculia bacterium
CTTCCGCAACAGATAACCTCCGCCGCTTCGGTTATCCCCGCCCAGACTGGCATCCTGAAGACCCCTCGGGCAAACAACCGCCTCTGCATCAAAGATTTGCGACCGGTGGAAAAGAGCCGCTCCCTTCCACGACCACCGGACGCATGCGGAACGCGTGGTACAGCTCATCATCTTCGCTGAGAGCGTTGAAGAGCGGGCGGCGCCCAGAGAGTATGACGACGACCTTCTCGGAGATCGAGTAGGAGAGGAAGTACTTCTTCAGGAATGCCAGGTAGTGTGTGTCCATGTAGTCCAGGTCGTCGAGAAACAGTACGAGCCGTCGGTGTGACGCTATGAAGGAATGCGGGATGCTGTCGAGGTGGGCGCAAATCTTGGCGTAGTGAAGGTCGTAGTTGTGCGGCGTCGGCTCTTCGTTGATAGTCGAGATTGGGCGGTCGATGGCCCGGAAGTACAATTGCATGCGACGAGAAAACTCGCTCATTAGCCCGAACTCATCGCGTGGCCTCGCGCGGCGATAGTCGAGTATTATCGGGAAGACGGTGTCGTTCGCGGCAAGTTGGCTGAAGAGATAGTGCATCAGCGTGGTCTTGCCTTGGCCTGGGCTGCCGATGAGGGCGACGTCGTCGTTGTTCCCGATCGCGTGAGTGATCTGGTCACGATTGCCATATCGATCGAAGAAGAGTTCGGCGAAGACATCATCTCCGAGATCGGCATCGTCCTTCATCGCGAGAAGACTCTGGAACATGAAGTCGAGGATTCGTCCATGAAAGTCGTGCGAAATCACATGCATCGTACCGTGGTCCTTTCTTCTGCCATGACAAACTGGTTGATCTGCCGATTGAGGCAGAGGCGACGATCGAGGGAGAAGGGACCTAGAAGGTGAGAGCGGAGAGCGGACGCCCCTACACTGTTTCGTCCTGCGGCAGCACTCCGGCGCTGCAGAGCCACGGGCATCCGCCGTTGCTCGGCGTGCGATGCCTACCTACGCGCCGACTTCCGGCCAGTCGCTCGCGGGTCTGGTGAAGGCCGCGTTCGCCGCGCGAGGTGCGGCCATCAGCACGTACCTTTTCGGACCTCCGAAAACTGTAGAAGACGAGCTCTTCACCTATGCCGGCTTTGGCGTGGCAAGTTCGCGCCCCTGGAGGCGCTGGGCCTTGGGGAGTACCGGTAGTCCTCGGCGAGCACTGCTCTCTGATCGCTTCCAGTGGCGAGGTCAAAACGAGCGAAATCGCACGGTCGCGGCGTCTTCGTCTGTTATCGTCCCAGCGAAGGAGGCTAAGAATCCGCTGCGCATCAACTAATCAGATGAGCCGTCGCTATGACCGACCGTAGTGGGCATGCGCGGAACGAGAACTCCGTCTACTGGGCGCGCCTGCCTCTTCGAGAGAACCCGCCTTTCGCTATGACGGCGGCGACGAATGCCGCTGCGTTCGTGGCGGCAGTCGTCTGGCGACTCGCCTTGTCGACACTCTTCTCGCCGTCAGCCCAATCGCAGATCGCCTTGACGATGATCCAGTTCTTGCCGAGATCGGAGGCCGCCGCGTGGAGTCCCGCGCCCTCCATCTCGCCGCCTATTGCTTCAGGCTCAAGCTGTAAGAGACTGTCCCTCGTCGCCTTGTTGTCCACCAGCTTCTCACCTGACAGTATCAGCCCGAAGTGAACGTCGTGTGCCGAGCCGTAAGTGGCGGCCCGAAAGCGACTAAGGAGGCGTGCAGAGGCCTTCGGCCTATCCCCGCGAGGGTTCCGGCTCGAGCTTCCTTCCGCGGTGCCAAGGCGCTGATGTTCGTACGCCATGATCTGCGTCGACACAAGGATCTGGCCGATCTCCTGCTGGTCGGGGCGAAGTCCGAAGGCGATACCTGTCATCACAATGTTCTCAGGATTGACCTCGGTGATCGCATCGCGAACAGTTGAAAGGGATGCACCCACGCCGCCAGAACCCATCTCGGATTGAACGAGAAAGATCTTGGCGGACATGCTTCCGATCCGGAAGTAGGTGTGGCGAGCGCCGTGGAATTCGGATACTGAGCATCCGTGGTGGTTCTGGAACGCATCTAGGAGTGCATCGCGCTCGATTCCTGTCGCAACAACGAGGAGCATGTCGCAATGGATTCTGTTCACGGGAGCCGGCTGCTTCTGTCTTCTCCGCTTCTTTGCCTCCTTTGGTCGAACGCCCTGGGAGTATGAATAGACGGATAGGTCGATTGCGTTCCTGATGAAGCGGGCAGGCTCATTGCGGTTGGTTGGATCCCGTAGCTTTCCGAGGGCACGACAGATATTCTTCCCTGTTACATGCGCGATTACGACGCCTGGCCCCTTGAAGGCTTGTCTTATCAAATCGAGTTCGGGTCCCTTGCGAATGGTATCGGTTTCCGCCCGAGTGCAAATGAAGACGAGTTTCGAGTCGCGTCTGGCTTTCGCGTGATCGAGACCATCGGTGATCGACCCGACGGTCAGGGTTCTGTCGTTTCTGACAAGAAAGAGGAGGTGCCCCGTGGCGAATTCGTCCTGGATACTCCCCCACAGGTCGAAGGTAGAAGTGATCCGGCCGTGCAGTATGTCGCCGGCCCGTTCGAGGTCCCGGACCCCTCCCGAAAGCAGTGTCCCTAGCGCTTTTGCGGCCCAAGCACAGAAACCGTCATGTTCCTCGTCTACTGGAATGTCGCCGAGTTCGTCGATGATTCGTTGGATTACCTCTCGACGCCGGTCGGCCGCTACAGATGTGACGTTGATCGCCCTGTACCGCTCATCGTAGTCGTCGTGGATGTTCTCGGCAGAGCCTTGAGGAAGTTCTTCTCCCGGCATTACGCCTAGAGCGCGCCAGTAGCAAGGGTGTACCATGATTTCCGCGTCGGCGCCGAAACTGACTCCGGTCAATCGGCCATCGTGGCAGAATGTGAATCTTGCGTCGGGCTTTTCCTTGTATCCAATGAAGCCGATGGAATGGAGTTCATGAAGCGTTCCATGGACACCGTAAAGCCGAACCGTCTGGCGCGCTCCAGGATCTGTGGGCCCGCTCGCGAGAGTCTCGAGTGCCGCACAAGCGGTGTCGGAAGTCAGGAACACCCGGCCACCGGTCACGGCATCAATGATCTCCCGCAACCCCGGGATGACATCGGAGTACTCCTTTAGGAGGTCTTCGAGCCGGACGCGCGAGATCTCATCGGCGGAAACTTCGACATCGTGCGGACTGATGAGCGCCGTGCTCCGCTTCGCGGATTGGAAGAAGGCCGAATTGAGTAGGGTAATGAGGTCCCGAGGTCTGTACAAGGTGAGCTGGAGGACTTTTCGGAAGCCGGAGGGGCCGCGGTACTCTTGTGTGGTGTGTCGATTCCATCTCGCCTGATCCGTGCGGGTCACCGTGAGATCCAGAGTATCTGGGCCACCAGCATCGGGAAATGCGGCCTCCAGGCGCCTTGCGACGAGGCATAGGAGCTGTTCTTCACTCCAGTGAAGCCGGAGCAATTGACCCTCGATGTTGCGAGTGTAGTTCTGGTCTCTCTGTTGGATGGTGCGGAGGATGTTGTCCCGGAGAAAGATCGTCGGGCGAAACTGCGGAAGCGCATTGGTGAGGTCCGTGGCGGCGCTGACAATGCCATTAACGAAGGCGACTCCAACGTCCTCGGGGCGGAATCCTTCATCTAGTCTGTCAGCTAAGAGCGCGATAGGAGTCTCGTCGGCTTGCAGGGCTCGTTGTAGTAACGCCAGGACGGGACGGTACTTGAGATCTTGGTTTAGGATGCCAAGTAGCAACCCTGGAGTCTTTGGGGGCTCCAGGAAGGGCAGCACCCGGCCGAATAGTCTCTCAAAGGTCGTCGTGCCGTGACGGGTCCATTGCTGATGCTGGTCGGTGAGCAGTGAAAGTTGTTCACGGTCCAGAACGTCGAGCAACTGGCGCTTGCTCTTTGTGACGGACGTCAGGATCTCCATGAGAAGCGCGTACCTGCAGAGCGATGATGCAACCTGGTGTAGCCCATCGTAGTCCGCGTCTTGGGGCGAAAGCCGCCTAATCAAGTCGTGAACGGGGTAGATCTCGTCGCCATCGGGCTCCAAGGTGAGCAACCGGTGCCGAGGACGCTGACGAATCGCCTTGTTGAGTTCTCGGAAGAGAGCGCTCTTGCCTGTGCCCCGTCGCCCGACAACGATGGATCCAGAGCGCTGATTGAGAAGCGATTCGAACTCGGGTGTTCGGACGAAGGCCGATTCAAGAAGAGGGTCTTTTTCCGCCTGAGCGTCTCCCAGTCGACGCCGGATGTCAGGCGCTGCTGCTATGGTCAAGGCTCATCCCTATCGGCGGTTCTCGATGGCGTCATGGTGTCCGGGATGGATGATGTGCTAATCGGAGCAGAATTGTAGCGCCACTGGCTTCTGAGTCTGCCTTTTTCATCGGAGTCGGGCTCGCAGGCCTCACCCGTTCTCTCGGCGGCGCGAGCCCGTTCGGGCCCACTCTCTCCGGTAATCCTCCTCTCTCTCACAACGGTCGAACGGCGCCTCATACCTCACCACCCGCTCCCTCGGTCCCGCCCGCCTGCGTGTCGTCGACCACTGTCTTCGTCACCGTGCCCGTCTTCATTCCCCGGATCTCGTTCCACCTCGCTCGGTTGAGGCCCACGCCTGGGAAGCCCTTGTTGCAGGTGAAGACGATCCGGCCCGCCTGGTCGTACCAGGTGTTGGCTTGGTTCTGCTGCAGAACGGGGAGCTGGATCCGGTAGATCGCTCTTCCGATATCGTGGTTCTCGGCAGCCTTCCCGGCGGGCGGCGGCCTGAAGGTGACGAAGGGTGAGGAACTCCTGGCCCGCCAAGACCATATCTTTGATCGCACGGCGCAGGACGCGCTCGACGTCGGCGTGGGAGGCACCCTTGAAGAGAGTCGAGATGTCCACGTCCTCGATCTCGAACTCCCGCCGGACGCCGCGGAGCTTGAGCGCTAGCAGCTGAGGCAGCTGCGCCACCGTTGGCGGCGGGAAGACGAAGACCTCCTCGAAACGCCTCCAGATGGCGACGTCGAGGATCGCATCGTGGTTGGTGGCGGCGATCAGGACCGATCTGCCCATCTATGCGTCCATCATCTGCAGAACCGCGTTCACGACGCGCCGCAGTTCGCCGTGCTCGGCTTCATCAGCCCGTTCCTTGGCGAGGGCATCGAACTCATCGAACAGCACGGCGGCCGCGGTCGTCGTGGCGAAATCGAAGACCTTCCGGAGGTTTGCAGCCGTCTCACCCAAGTAGGAAGAGACGACGGCGTCGACTCGAACGACGGCGAGCGGGAGTCCAGGTTCCGAAGCGATGACCTCAGCCGTCAGCGATTTTCCGCAGCCCGGAGGACCATAGAAAAGAAGCCGATCCGCTGGACGGAGTCCGAAGCTCGCGAGGCGATCCTGGTGGTGGTGCTCCCGCAAGAGGCTCTCCAGGGCTGCTTGGGTCTCATCCGGCAGGACCAGATCCTCGAGTCTCCGCACGGGCTCCCTGAGATCGACAAGAGAGAGGTTCCGCTCGCGATCAACCGGAGGCGGCGCAATGGGGACACTGGGGGACCGGCCGAGATCCCTCGGCCGGCCGTAAAGAAGACGCTCGAGGTCGTTTGCGAGGAGATGGTGCTGCTTCTCCCGCTCTTCCTTGA
Organism: Thermoanaerobaculia bacterium; assembly: GCA_022071945.1. GTDB lineage: Bacteria > Acidobacteriota > Thermoanaerobaculia > UBA5066 > UBA5066 > JAJVIN01. The sequence goes on from JAJVIN010000012.1 coordinate 5,621, forward strand.
TGACTTCCTCGGAGGCAGCCCGAAACGCCTCGGCATTGCCTTCCAGGCCGGATTTGATGAGCTGTCTCAGCAGTCTTCCTGTCGGCATTGCGCTTCCCCTCAGCAAGCGCCGGGATCCCTCTGCTTGTCCCGGAGTCTGAACGGCTCTGATGATATCCGTCGCGCCTAAAGCAGCGCCTTCATCGGCTCGAGTTCCGCGACCGTGAGGGCAAGACCGCAAGCGCGGAACCGGTCCAGGAGTGCCTCTGGCGAGTAGGGTGGGTTCTTCAGGGAAACGCGCTGCTCGCGAACGGCTGCGCACACCAGCGCTCGATCGATGTGAATGAGATGCTGAACGAACACGTCCGGGTGTTGTGCCTCGATTCCGTGAGGACGCAACGCGTTCTCGGGGAAGTCTCGGAGGTTGAACGTCACGATTGCGCCTGCCTGGGCTCGGATCGCTGCCGCCAGAACGTGCCGGTCCTTCGGATCGGGAAGGTCGACCACTTCTGTCAGCGGCTCATACCCGGTGATGAGGCAGTCGGGGACGGCGTCGCGCATCCTCCTGCGAGTGTTCTCGAGCCGCTCCCGGCTGAGATCGGGCCGCTTCTCGAGCAGAGCTTCGATCCACTCCTCTTCGATCCGCTCGGTCCATCGTGCCCGGAAGAGCTTCGTGAACGTGAGCCGGATCAAGAGGTCTCGCAGAGAGGCCGGGTAGAGCACGCATGCGTCGTAGATCGCGGTGAAGTTGCTCAACGGTCTCAGTAGTCCAGTCCGAGTTCCTGCGCCTCCCTCGCTAGCTCGTCCGCGACTCGTTTCCTTCTGGCGAGGTCCTGTTCCTGGAAGCTGAGCAGATCCCTGAACAGGATGCGCCGGTGGGTTCCGACCTTGCGGAAGGGAATCCGGCCGTCCTCGAGGAGGGTGATCAGAAAAGGCCTGGACACGTTCAAGAAATCGGCGGCTTGCTGCGTCGTGAGTTCGGCCTCGTACGGCACGATCGTCACCGCGTTACCTCGAGCCATCTGCGCCAGGATGTCCGCGAGCATCTTGATCACCGGGACCGGGAGCGTGATGTCTCTATCATCGACAACGACGCGAAGGCGGCGGGATTCGCCCCGGCCGAGACACGCCGCCAGGAAGCGGCTTCCTTCCTCGGCTTGCCGTGCCTCGTCGTCGGTTGGGACAACGGGCGTCCGGAGTGCGTCGGCTGCAGGCATGTTCGTCCTCTCTTCTCCCCCTGACGGAGCTTCGGGCTCCAGCAACAGGATATCAGCAACCGAAACAAACGAAACAGGTGCAACAAACGAAGCCAAGGAGCGGTGGACTCACCGTTCCGCTTCCTCCAGCGCCTTCGAGATCGCTTCCACGACTCCCTCGGTCCCCTCGAGAACCTCGGTATTGGTGAATCTCACGACTCGAAGGCCGAGCTTCTCGAGGTACTCCTGGCGGCATCGATCGCGCTCTGGCTCGCCCGGCTCGTAGTGAGATGGTCCGTCGACCTCGATGACCAGGCGGGCTTCAGGGCAATAGAAATCCACCACGAAGCGTCCGATCCCGTACTGCCGTCGGAAACGATGCCCACCGATCTGGCGGCGCCGGATGTGCGCCCAGAGCCGCTTCTCCGCGGGCGGCGAATCCTCGCGGAGCTGGCGTCTGATTTCCTTGTTTCGAGTGGTGTTGAAGAGTTCGGTCAATGTTCGCGTAGCCTGCCACGCTCAGCCCTCCCCGGTCACCTCCCCTTACGAAGGGGAGGTCGGGCCCGCAGGCCCGGGAGGGGTCTTGGCGGTGCCACCAAGGTGACCGTTCTCTCGTGCGCGGTCACCCGACCCCTCCGGCGCTCACGCGCCGCCTCCCCTTCGTAAGGGGAGGCAACCGGGGAAGGAGGGAGCGCCCCCGTGTTCTGTCACCCCCACGCCCTCCGGTAATCCGCCTCCCTATCACACCGGTCGAACGGCGCCTCGTACCTCACCACCCGCTCCCTCAGTCCCCCTGGCATCGTGTCGTCGAGCACCGTTCTCGTGACGGTGCCCCCCTTCATCCCCCGGATCTCGTTCCACCGGGCGCGGTCGAGGCCCACGCCGGGGAGGCCCTTGTTGCATGTGAAGACGATCCGGCCCGCCTGGTCGTACCAGGTGTCCGCCTCGTTCTGCTGCAGGACCGGGAACTGGATCCGGTAGATGGTGCAGAGTTCGGCCAGGGTTAGCCCCAGCGCCTTCGCCACCAGAACGTCGATCTCCACGAGCGCTTGCCGCCTCTCGTAGTCGCTCCGAAGCGGGGTCTCCCAGGTCCAGTCCCGCGTCAGCGAGGTGAACCGGGTGGGGGAGAGGCGCGGGTCGTCCTTCGTCCACCGGTCGGTGAGGAAGTCCGGGGTGAACGAGGCGGCCCAGAGGTCCGCGTAGTGGGTCGTGAGGCAGTTCAGGAGGAGGGTGCGGAGGATGAGGGCGGGGGAGGGATCAATCAACGGGAGGCGACGGGCCGTGTCGTTTCGAAAGTGAGTCTTGCCCGTCGTCTTGAAGAAGAAGTCTGTTGGCAGCGCAGCCGTCAGGGCTGCGAGTGCAAGGATGTCAGGGGTCGCGCAGCCCGCAACGCTGAAGCATCCATCAACGTGGGCTGCGTGCCGCGGGAGAAGCGCCGAGATCAGAGTCCGTTCTCCCGCTTGTGAAGCCATCAGCCGAAACGCGAGCCGGTACTCCTCCGTCACCGGCTTCTTCTCGCCCCACGGCATCCTCGGCGTTCTCTCGCGGTACGTGTACGGGTCGCAGGCGGGAACGTAGTTCGTCCGGGGCAGGTAGTCGGCCGGGAGAGTGGTCAGGTCGATCGGGTCGTTGGAGAGGTTGCTCGTCCGCTCGGCCTTCGGCGTCTTGGAGAACGGGTTCGCGACGTAGATGTGAGGTCCCTGGAGGATCCAGTCCGCGGGCGTGGCGGCGAAGCAGGTCTGAGGTCTTATCGTGCCGTCGTGCTGGGAGATCGTCTCGTTCCAGTGGGTCGTCGCGAACAACTGGTCTTCGACGTCGCCGAGACGGGTGGGCCAGGCCGCGAAGCGCTGGAGGACGGAGAGAAGCTCCGTCGAATGAAGCGATGGCAGGCGCGCTTCGAGCGGGGACGTACCGGGTTCGTCGTAGAGCCTCGCGAAGAGCGCGAGTTCCGCTTCTGTCACTTCGATGATGCGAGACGGGTGGCCTGTCGTACACCAGGCGCCGGAGTCGTCTTTGATTCCAGGGACGGGCACGGGAAAGAGGTTCGAGGAGGCCCGGCTTTGGTCTACCTGGGTCTGAGGTTCCTGGATGGATTCGCGGGTTGGTGGTGGGGCAGGGGCGGGCTCTAACTCCCCCAACCCCCTCTTGACACAAGAGGGGGCTCTGGAGTCCAGGAGGTCGAAGCTCGCGTCCAGCGTCGCGGGGGTGAAGAGGTTGCAAACGTGCGTGAATGCTGGAGTCTGGTGAACTGGACCGTAGATGTTGATGCCGTACGGCCGATGGTGGTCGATCTCGGCGAACAGCGACAGTTCGTTCTGGAAATGGCCGTGAAGGCGCAGCCGCCGGTACACCGCACGCCTCAGCTCGCCTGCCTTCGGGTCGTCGTAGATGCCCTCCTGATGGACGAATCCACTGACGCCTTTGTCGTTCACCACCATCCAGGCCTGCGGCAGGAAGCACTTGTAGAGGTTGGCAGGGCTGCCTTTTAGCACCGCGTAGTTCTGCTCCGCGTTCAGGAACGCCTGGAGTCCGTTGAACTCCACGAACTCGGCGAGATACGCCTCCCGCAGGCCGGTGAGCTTGGACATCGCCTCGCGCCGCAGCTCCGCGAGCTTTGGCGCCGAGTGCCCGCGCAGAACGTAGAGCGGCTCGAAGTCGCCCATCACACCGCCCTCGTTCCACTCCACCTTGATCCAGGGCGGGTTCCCCACGATCAGGTCGAACCCGCCGCGGTCCGCGAAGAGGTCCGCGAACTCCAGCTCCCAGTGGTGGAACCGGTGCCGCTCCGCCACCTCCTTCACCACCGTCAGCCTCGCGCTCTTTCGCACCAGCCGGTCCACATCCACGAACCCGAACTCGTCCACCATCGAGAGCGCCTGCTGCCGCGGCATCGTCTCGGGAAAGAGCGTCCCCTGCTCCGGCTCCGTGATCAGCGCCACCCCTTGCGACGTCCCCTCCAGGAGCAACGCCATCTCCAGCAGGAACTCGTCCCGCCCCGGCAACAACCCCGCCTTCTCCACGGGCCAGAACCAGAGCGCGCACCAGTAGTCCATCGCCATCTTTAATCGCCGGTACGGGCTCGAGGACTTCACGTTCTCCGACAGGAACTCCTGCGCAAAGACCCGGTCCTTCTCCTTCGTCGTCAGGACCCGTCCGGGCCGGTAGAACGGATCGTCTTCTTTTCCGAAGATCGCCACCGCGTTGCGAGTCTCGGCCTTCAGCTTCCGCCGCATCTCGACGTGACGCGTCCAGAGCCGGTCCACCGCCGCGGAGAGCCTCCGGAGCGCCTTGACGTCAGAGCCCGAATACGGAGCCCCGAACTCCTTCTTCCACGCCTTCGCCACCGAGACCTCTTTCGGAGCCAGATCCTTCACCACCCGGTCGCCGAAGTCCGCCATCCCGCCGTCCGGGACGAGGAAGTGATAGACCGCCCCTTCTTCCCGCGCCTCCGGCAGCCGGACCCGCTCCGGCACGCCCGCGAAGACGTACTGGTCCTTCTTCCCCTTCGCCGGCACGGGGCGGAACACCTGGCGTCGGGCCCCGACCAGACTGTTCCCCACCACGAGCTGGTTCCCGAACCACGGGATCGTGTGCCCCGCGTAGATCGTGTTCAGCCAGATCGAGATCTCCGCCAGCTCCACCGCCGTCGGGTTCAGGTCCACCCCGTAGACGTTGTTGTCCGCCAGATACGCCTTGACCTTCTGCTTCTCGTGGACGAACTGGTCGTGGGGGATCGCCCTGCCGGTCTCGCGCTGCTTCCTCTCGAGATACGCCTCGGCCAGCTGGTTCACCGCTTCGTTGGCGAACGCGCCGCTCCCAAGCGCCGGCTCGCAGATCGCCATTCCGAGAATCGCGTCCGCGAGCTGGTCCTTTAACAGCTCCTTCAGGGCGTACTTCACGACGCACCGGGTCAGGACCTCGGGCGTGTAGTACGAGGCGGACTTTTCCCGGTTCCTTCCCGCCAGGCGGTAGATGAACGTGCCCTTCGGATACTTCTTCAACCCGCCATCGAAGAGCTTCTCCTCATTGCTGTACTTGGCGAGGTCCGCGGCCGAGACGAAGTAGGCATTGGCCAGCTCGTCGTACTCCTCGCCCGCGCGCCGCACCTCGTACAGGTCTTCTTCCGCGAAGAATCCCGTGTACGAGAGGAGCCCCTCGTAAACCGCTCCCAGCTGGTTGATGCCGAGTTGCGCGTAGCTGATGCGTCCGCGCCGCTCGTTCCTCCCCTTTCTCGGACGCGAGAGCGACAGGCGCACGAGGACCTTCTGCAAGACGTGATTCCGGAACCGGACTCGGCCGAGGAGTGGCGTCCGTTCCGGGTCGAAGAGGTGGCTCCTGAGAGGTTCCATCCGGAAGGTGTGGCGGTCGATGCCGTTACCGTCCGAGCCCAGGACGGCCTGCGCGGCCTCGTGCGCGAAGCCCTCCGAGACGAGCCGGAACAGCGTCGCGAGAGAGTCGTTGATGAAGAAGCCGTTCTTCGATTCCTCGGTCGCGAGCGGGACGAGTTCCAGATCGCGCAGGGCCTCCAGGCTGTATCCGGTGCGGAACTCCTCGCTCTTCATCGGCGCGTAGCCCAGCTCGGGACGCGCCTCCACATAGAAGCAGAAGAGGAGCCTGTAGAGATAGCGAAGACACTCTCCCGTGAGCTGGCGCGCCATCTCGCGTCCGTAGATCCCCTCGTGGAGCCGCTCGCGCAGGTCGTAGAGCGCCTCGTTGCCCAGAAGCTCCACGGCCTCGCGGACGGCGTATTTCAGGTCATCCGAGACGGCGAAGGCGTGCTTGTGCGAACTCTCGTCGAGGGCGTCGAGAAGGGAGATCCCGCCCGCCGGAGCCAGGCTGTCACGGTGAAGGAGCGCCGCCATCGCCCGGAAGGTGCCGGGGTTCCTGCGCCCGAAGATCTCCGCGAGGTCGAAACGCAGCAGCCGCTTCTGGCTCCACTTCGTCCGGTCGACCAGGACGACCTGGCCATGGTTCATCACGATCACCCAGCGCGGCGGCTCGGCGAGGGTGAAGACGGACTCGGTGAGGAGGTCGTCGAGGGACCCCTCACCCGCCCTGCGGGCACCCTCTCCCCGCTCACGCGGGGCGAGGGGAAGGGAGGGGGCGTCTGCTTCTTTCCTCCCCTTGCGAAGGGGAGGTGCCTCGGCAGAGGCGGAGGGGTCTGGCGGCGGTGCGAGGGATGGGGTGTCGCCCTCCCCATGCCCCCGCAGGGGGCGGCAGAGATTAGCCGGGGACAAGTGAAACGCTGTCCCCGGCTCCCCGGGGGCCGGACCCCTCCGGCGCTCGCGCGCCGCCTCCCCTTCGTAAGGGGAGGCACCGGGGAAGGACAGCGCCGCCAGCATCAGCGGATCCGTCGCGTCGTCGCTCTCGTCGAGCGTCTCGACGATCCAGAGTTCCGGCGCGCCGTTCGCCCGAGTCAGCTCGAAGAGGATCGGCAAAGTCGTGCCGTCCGGAAGTTCCTTTTCTTGCGGGTCGAGGGAGTAACCGAGCGCCGGAAGGAAGGATTCGAAGAAGGTGTCCTGTATCTCGAGCCGCGTCTCGGGGTCACGCTCGCGCGCAAGCTCGGACCGCATCCGCGCCCAGGGACGGGCGAGACTCGCCAGCGCCTCCGCCGGGGGCTTTCCCTTGCCTTCTTCTTCCGCTTTCGCCCAGGAGGCGAAGAGGTCCTTCAGATCGCCCTCTAGAATCGCCGCGAGGTAGTGGTGCGTGTAGAACTCGTTTTCGTTCGCGATGCCGGTGAGGTCGAGCGCCATCAGTTCGCCTCCCCGGTGAAGACCGCCGAAAGACGCAGATAGGGCTGGTCCTCGATCGTCATCGTCTCCTTCACCCAGGTGACGTGATCGTCGAAGACGCGCGCGATCTGCCGCCGCCTCTCGGCTTTCTTCGCGCGCTGCATCCGGTTGAGTCCGGCCGATTCGGGAAAGTCCTTCTCCAGCTGCTCGCTCTGCCTCTCCTTCAACCGCGTCAGGTTCGCGAGGTGTTCGCTCAGCCGGATCTTGTGCCGCTCACGGAACTCGTGGCACCTGGCCAGGAGGAACTCCCGGGCGCGCTCGACCGCGTCCTTGACCAAGCTCTGGATCGGGATGAGGTCTGGGGTGACGCCCGTGTTGGCGAAGACCTTCGTCGCGAATCGCGTGCGGGAAAGGCAAGCATCGAGCGTCAGGGTCCCCGCGAAGACTCCGCGCTCGTAACGGACTCCGAACCACGCGTGGACGGCCGGGTGCCCCTTCTGGTTCGGGATCTCGCCCTGCATCAGGAAGATCGCTTCTCCCGGTGCCAGAGCGCCCCGCAGAACCACGACCGGGGCCTCGCGCCGCTGGAAGGCGACCAGAAGCCGGTGGCCGAGCCACTCGACGAAGGGGTGGAGATCCCACAGGAGGTGAACGTCCGGCCAGCGCCGCTCCTCGGACCGGCAATCGCGAATCGCCCTCTTCACACGGTCACGATCGATCGTGAACCAGATCGTGCCGTCTTCGGGCAGCGCTTCTTTCGGGAGCGCGCGAAACGCTCGCCTCAAGTCCTCGTGCGGCTGGACCTCGAGGGCCTTCATCTCGGAGTCGAAGCGCCACTCGAGCCGGTTCTCCTTCTTCAGCGCGTCGAGCGCCTGCCGGCAAAAGGCGAGGTCGTCGGTAAAGAGACTCGGCAGGGCGTGGGTCTCCTCCAGGACCTTCGCGGTCCCGGTGGGAGCCGTCGAGCCGAAGAGGATCTCGAGGAGGTTTAACGGAGCCTTCTCCGTTCGCTCCACCTTCTTAGAGTCGACCCAGGATTCGAAGCGTTCCGGGCCGACGCCTTCTTCCATGGCAGTGGCCGTGATCGCCTCCTCGGCGGTTTCCTCATAGACACCGTAGAAGGCAGTCGGGTCGCCGATGTTCTTCTGCGCCTCGGCGTCCTTCATCGCGAGGAGTTCCAGAATGCGGGCATCCCCCTCGATCCGGTGAGTCTTCGACGTGACGAAGAGATACGCGATGAGAGGCTCCCGCTCCTGCCCATAGCGGTCGATGCGTCCGTTCCGTTGCTGGAAAACGATGAACGACCAGGGCGTGTCGAAATGGACCATCTTCCGGCAGAGGAAGTGGAGGTTGAGCCCTTCCGACGCCATGTCGGTGGCGAGGAGAAGCCGGACGGGTGACTTCTCGCGGCCGAAGTCCTCCACCGTCTCCTGGAGTTCACGGTCGGAAGAGTCCTGGCCGTAGATCTCGGCGATCTGGGAGGCGGAAAGGCCAAGGTCGCGGGCGAGGTTCTCCCGCAGGAACTTCAATGTCTCGATTCGCTCCGTGAAGATGACCAGGCGGTCCTTCGTGTCCGAGCCCGTCCAACCCACCTCCGCCGGAGAGCGCAGGAGCGTGAGGAGACGCTGGTAGCGGGTGAAGCGGTCCGGAGTGATCGCGGCCACGGCGGTGTCGAGCCGTGTGAGGGAGTCGCGGTCCTGGCTTGCGGCGTCCGAGGTGAGTCCGTCGAGCTTTCTGAGGCGCTCCCGGATGGTCTGGCGGCAGGCGGCGGGGCTCGAGAAGAGCGCCTTTTCCAGAACGGTGCGGAAGAGGTGCTGGCCGGGGCGCCGCCTCCGGTCGAAGGACTCGAACGAGAGCCCCGCGAGGACCCCGAAGGCCGCCTCTTCTTCCGGGCTGGCCGCGACCCGGGCGCGCAGGATGCGCCGCTCCTTCAGCGAGGCCCCAAGCTGGGAGGTGACGTCCTTCTTGAAACGCCTCACGTGAAGCCCCCGGATGTCGGACTCGCCGTAGTCGGACGGGTTGGCGATGGCGGTCGGGTCCAGCATGTTCATCAGGCTCGCGAACGACTCGGCCCGGCCGTCGTGCGGGGTGGCGGACGTCATGATGAGCGCGTCGGAGCGGGTCGCCAGGAGGCGGGCGAGCTTGTAGTTGAGCTTGTTGGGGTTGCCGCGCTCGGCGACCCGGTGGGCCTCGTCGATGACGATGACGTCCCAGGAGGCATTTTCCAGAAAGACGCGGTACTCGTTTTCTTGCTTCAGCGTGTCGATCGAGATGATCGCTCGGTCGAAGTGGTGGAACGGGTTGGCGTTGGCGGGCAGGAAATTGCGAATCCGCTGGACCCCGGTGGAATCGAGCCTCACGAGGGGGATGGTGAAGCGCGACCAGAGTTCCTTCTGGAACTGGGTCATCATGCTCTTGCCCGTGACGGCGAGGATCCGCTTCCCCTTGCCGCGCCGGATCAGTTCGGCGAGGAGGATCCCAACTTCGATCGTCTTTCCGAGTCCGACGGCGTCGGCCATCAGGATGCGCGGACGCGGCTGGGCTAGGGCTTGCAGGGCGGGTTCGAGCTGGAAGGGGAGAAGGTCCATGGCGGCGCGGTGGCCGATCCAGATTCCGGAACCCGTGGGCGGTGACTGCCGCAGCAAGGCCTCGAGATAGAGACGCGTGTCGCGGAACTGGGGTGACGGGTCGGGGACGAGGGTGGTTTCCGCCGGATCGAGAAGGACGATGCCTTTCCCCTCGATCTCGGAGAGGAACCGGGCTTCCCGGCCCCGGACGAGTTCCGAGACACCCGTGGCGGAGATGGAGACGCCGCCCGTGGAGGTGGAATCGACGCGGCGGACGATCCACTCGACGCCGCGAATCTCGACGCGTGCCCCGGGGGCGATGGGCGATGCGGGAAGCATGACTGTGAGGATAGAGGAGAGCCGGAGAGGAACCTGACTCGATCGCGGAGTCTCGGAAGGCGAAGGCTCTGCCCCCTTGGGTGCCCGACACCCCCTGCGGGACGGGCGCGGAAACCGCACTGGCCCGTTCCGGACATATAAGTGCTGTCGAGGGGGCCTTTTCGAGACACACCCACTGCGGATTTCTTCACTTTTTTCGCAGTATCACGATCGGACGGACCTTCGGAGCTGGGAAACCGACAGGGAGATCGCCTTTGCCACGACCGAGGTCCCTCCTGGCAAACCAGGCTGCGCGGACCTAGATTCCTCTCCAGCACGAAGAGGGATCCGAGGGCCCGTGCGAGATTGCCCGAACCCCTACTGCGGGCCTCGCCCGGTCCCGGATGGGAGGACTGCGATGACGTGTCACCGGCTCGCCTCCTGCTCGCTGGCGATCGCACTCGGATTGCCCGCTCTCGCGGGGACCTACCACGTCTCTCCTGATGGAAACGACTCCAATTCCGGCACGCTGGCTTCGCCCTGGCGGACGATCGAGAAGGCAGCGGCGTCTCTCCGGCCCGGTGACACCGTTCTCATACGGGCAGGGACCTACCGGGAACGGCTCGTTCCTCTCACATCCGGGACGGCAGGTGCCGAGATCACCTTCCGGGCCCACCCCGGTGAGACGGCCACGATCGACGGGACCGGCGTCGACATCCCGGAGTGGGGAGGCCTTGTCGACCTCACCGGCAGGTCTCACCTGCGGGTTGCGGGTCTCACGGTCCAGAACGCCCGGACGAACCCGCACAACCCTGGAATCCTCGCAGACGAGAGCGACCACGTCACCATCGAGGAGAACCGGGTGTCCGGAACGAACGACTCCGGAATCGCCGCCTGGAACAGCTCGTTCGTCTCCATCCTCCGCAACGAGGTCGATCGGTTCTGCCTCTCGGGCTGGAACGAGGGAATATCCGTGGGCAACACGACCGACTTCGAGGTCCGGGAGAACGTCGTGCACCACGGCCCAAAGGAAGGGATCTGCCTGAAGGACGGCTCGGCGCGCGGCCGCGCCGTCGGGAACGAGGTCCACCACACGGAGGCCGTTGGCATCTACGTCGACGCCTCCGCCCGCTCTACCCGCGACATCGAAGTCAACGCCAACAGCTCCCACGACGGAACCGAGGCGGGAATCAGCGTCGCCTCCGAGGTGGGTGGACTCCTCGAGAACGTGACGGTCGTGAACAACATCTCCTTCCGGAACGGCTGGAGCGGCATCGACGTCAGCCGCTGCTGCATCGATTCGCACCCGATAAAAAACGTCCTCATCGCGAATAACACCGTCTTCGACAACGGACGTGCCGGGTGGGGCGGCGGGGTCTTCGTGGAGAACCGCGAGGCTCTGGGCGTCGTGATCCGGAACAACATCGCGAGCGGGAATCTGACCTTCCAGATCGTCATTCCGGCGGGACTCCCCGCCGGCCAGGTCTCCGTGGACCACAACCTGATCGACGGATTCCGGGGCGACGCGGAGGAGATCCGGGGTGAGGCGGCCGTGGAGGGGGACCCGCTCTTCGTCAGCGCGGCCGGAGGCGACTTCCACCTTCGTGCCGGCTCGCCGGCGATCGACCGCGGAAGTTCCCTCGCCGCCCCGCTCGCCGACTTCGACAATGTGGCTCGCCCACAGGGGTCCGGGATCGACATCGGAGCGTTCGAGCGGCCGGGAGGCACAACCGGATGCCAGCCCTCGGCAACCGAGCTTTGCCTGAACGCGTCCCGTTTTCGGGTGACGGCCACCTACCGTGATTACGCGGGGAACGGCGGTGAGGCTCACTCCGTGCCTCTCACCAACGACACGGGCTACTTCTGGTTCTCTCACCGCGACAACGTCGAGGTGGTGGTCAAGGTGCTCGACTTCTGTGCCGTCAACGGGAGTTGGTCGGTCTACGCCGCTGGCCTGACCGACCTGGACGTCGGCTTGACGGTGACCGATACGGCCTCCAGTCTCTCGAGGAGGTACACCAATCAGCTCGGCACGCCTTTCGTCCTCGTCCGCGACGCCCCGTTCTCCTGCCCGTGACGCGCTGGCAGGCAACGAGCCGGCATCCTGAGAATCGATCCGGACATTGACACACATCACTGCAGAATTCGTCGTCCGGCTGCACCTTTCATCCACCCAGAACGAGCCAGCCGTAACGACGAACGATCGTCCTTTCGACAGCGGGATCCGGGGACCGGGCCATCCGTGAGAGGGACAAGACCAGCGGGTGGCCAGGACAGGAGAGTCGAACGTGAATTGCCTGAAATCGAAACTGTTTCGCGGAGACGCGCGCCTCGCCGGCGCCCTGGTCGATCATGCCCGGCACGTCACGAAGGGGGACCACGGCCCGCACGTCAGGAAGATCCAGAGCGCGATCCTGATGCTGGAGGGAGGCGCGATCGACGGCAAGGAGATCGAGGCTCAGCGGTACGGCCCCACGACGGCCAGAGCGGTCCTCGCCTACAAGAACCGGCGGGGCATCATCAACAGGTCCTACCAGAGTGCCGCCGACGACATCGTCGGGATCATGACGATGAGGACGCTTGATCTCGAGATGGCCTGGATCGAATCTCACGACCTGATCGCTGGAGTCCGCACATGACCGGCACGGCGAAACTAGACCCTGTTTCTGGAGACGCCACGGCAGCGGCTGGCTCCGAACACCGTCGAATCCTGCCGCAAGGCTGAAGGAGCACCATCATGCCGAGCGACATCGATCTGGTCGTCGAGTCCGCGGGGAGTAACTCCTTTCGGCCCTTCTCCACACCAGGGGTCAACACACAAGGCTATGACCACCTGCTGAAGCTCCGGAATCTCAAACGGACTCTCCTGCAGATCCGATGCGGTGCGGACGCCGACCTGGCGCCGAACCTCAAGGACCTGCTCGCCGAGGTCGACACGGCCACAGGCGGGGACATGGCCCGCCTCGGAACGATCTGCCTCTACGGAACCAGCAACGGCGCCGGGTTGATCCTGGCCTTTGCCAAGGCCCTGCAGGACCGGGGTGCGCCGAGAATCCGGTACATCGGGGTGGGCGATCTGACCATGATGCCGTTCGGCAGAAACCCGGCCGTTCCGGGGATCGGCAACCTGCAACCCGTCAACGCTCCTCCCGTCTCGTTCGGCCTCGCGGTGAACATCCCCAGAGTCGTCGTGGGCTTCGCTCTGCCGCCCTCCATGAGCGGCGGCGCTCCGCCGCGGATCGCGGATCCCGGAGTCCTCGCGGAGAGGCGAGAGAACTACTTCACGGTGGCGGGAAACCGGGCGAGGGTGTTCTCGATGTCACCGGCCGGCGCGAACAGCTGGTGGTGGACATCCACCCAGAACTTCGGAGAAGTTCACGGCGAGATCCCGGGCTGGGACAACATTCCCAGGACCACAACAAGCGACGGCTCGATTCTGACGCGGGGCCCAGGGTCGATCGACGAGAAACATCACGACAACCTGTGCGGGATGTCCATGACGGCGATGCAGCACCAGGCTGGCCTCGCCCTCACGACGTCCGTCGCGAAACTCCCGTGAGCCCGGGTCGAGCCCTGGATATCGAGCCCTCGACCGGCTCCCTCGAGGTGAGGCGCCTTGCTCGGTGGACGCGAATGGGATTTCAGATCTCGAGAAAGACACCGTTCCGGCCGAGCGCGGCCAGAAAGGCCTCCGGCTCCTGCGGCGAGAGAAAGTGCCGCGCGCCGTTCGCCTCGGTCAAAAGAACCCCCTCCTCCAGCGTCGATGCATGGACGAAGGTCATCCTCCCCTCGAGGCTGAAGGTTCCAGAGTGGTAACCCGGCATCGATGATCCGGAAACGCGGCGCCGGGCTCTAGGGGTGAACCGGGCGGCCCGGCAGCCAGGAAGGCAGATCGCCCTGGCGCTCGGGTAACGCTCGATCACGAGCTTCTTCTCTCCGATCGCGTAGACGAGCCTTGAGGGAATCACGAGCAGGAGAACAGGCAGAGCCAGCGCGCATGCGAACAAGCAGATGACGATCGCGGCCGCGAGGATCGGCAGGAAGCGCGGGGCAGGGCGGGAAGCCGCCCCGAAGTAGGAGTTCGCGTCTTCCTTCAGGGCCGCCAGGAAGCGATCGGGCATGTAGGGGGACACCACGACCGGGTGCGCTTCGCCCGCGATCCGGAGGATGACGGCGTCCGAGGTGCACGTCGTGACCTGGAAGACCGTCCCGAGATCCGGGTACTCGTAGTGGCCCTCGCAGAAGTTCGGGAGCCAGGAGCCAGCAATCCGGCGCCCATCCCGCAGCTGGATTCGTTCCGCGCGCTCGATCCTCTCGCGGGGGAAGTGCCGGTGCCGGATCGTGCCCATGAGATTCGTCCGGATCGTGAATTCCGTCGCAGAGATGTCGTACCCGATCAGGACCGGGGCGAAGAAGAGGGCTCCCAGCGAAGCGCCCGCCGCGAGGAGGACGAGCGACAGCCCGGCGCCCAGAATCAACCGCGGGAGCGGATTCTCGAACCTCGGCGGGAAGGTCTCCAACGGGTGGACCTCCTGTGGCGGAATCTATCCGCCGGGGGATCGCGGCCGGGTCCCTCGTGACCTCGTCGCGGCAACGGAAAGAGCTACTTGCTCCCGCGCGAAACCATTAGCTCGAGGTCTTCCTTCAGGCTCTGCAGGTCCTCCTCGTGCTCGACCTCCTGCGCCAGGATCGTGAGGGCCATGTTGTAGGTCACCATGTCCTTGTCCTTGGTCGCGTCCATCAGTTCCTTGTACGTCGTGATCGCGCACTGTTCGCCGGCGATGTTCTGGTCGAGGAGCACGGCGACGTAGGGATCCTCCGGGGCGTCGTACTTGCAGGGACTCATGGCGAGCCAGCCCTCAGGGGAGAGGACGGGAGTGCCGCCGAGCTGCAGGATCCGGCCCGCCACGAGAACGGCGTGCTGCAGTTCCTCCGTGGCATGCAGGTTGAGTTCCGCGGCGACGGCGTCCTTCATGGGGCCCTTGATGAGCTTTGCCCCGAGCCAGTACTGGTAGTAGGCGAGCCACTCGCTCGCGTAGGCTTGATTCAAAAGTCTGAGAACTTCCTCGACGTCGATCCCGACGATTTCGCGGCCTCGTGTACCCATTCCTCATCTCCTTGCGTGATGGGTCCCGCGCCCGGTGGGAAAGAGCCTTCCGGATTTGCCCGCCGGTCCAACCATGACAGGTCACGCGGGGCTCTTTGCAGTATCCCTCTTTTCGGGGTCCTTTCTAAGGACCGCGAGCGTCACGAGGGCCTTGGCGCAGAGGGTTTCCTCGCCGCCGGAAACGGCGAAAACTTCCGACTCCGCCACGATGAGGGTTCGTCCGGCCCTGAGCACGCGTGCCCGGCAGACGAGGCTGTCCCCGCTGGCGGCGCGGAGGAGGTTGATATTGAACTCGGCCGTCAGCGGGTAGGAACCCTTCTCCATGACCGATCCGGCGGCGCCTCCTGCGGTGTGATCGGCCATCGTCGCGATCACGCCCGCGTGAACGACGCCGTTTTGTTGAAGGTGGTCCGGCCGCAGCCGGAGCGATGTCGCGCACTCGCCGTTCGAGACGGAATCGAGGTCGATCCCGAGGTGGGCGATGAAGGGAGCGGCCTTGAAGATCTCCCTCAGGACGTCGAGCGGTTCGTGTGTCACTTCTTTCTCGATTCCGAGGTCAGGCCGGAAAAGAGGGCCGGAGCCGGGAGACGCCGCTCGCCCACCAGGAGTGGTTCTTTCGGGCGGTCTCGTCGATTTCCTTCACGGCCGTGCGGAACTGGTCGAGCCCCCTGAAGTAGAGCTGCTGTCTCAAGAGCGACTTGACGCGGGCCACCACCTCGAGCCCATCGAGCGGGAGGGGAAGGAACTCGTCGATTCCGGCCTCCACGGCTTGCTGACGGGCGTTTCGGGAGTGCGGTCCCGAGCAGAGGAGAAGGGGCCGTTCGGCGCCGCCCGGGCCGGCCTTGAAGCGGCGGATCTCGCCGAACGTCCGGTCATCCAGGGCGGAGGGCTCGAAGACCGCCAGGTCGAAGTCCTCGGCGAGGGGGTTTCTGAAGTCCGGAAGGGTTTCCAGGTGCAGGACGTGATGGCCAGCGGTCTGGAGCATGTGAGAGAGGGTGTCCTTGTTGGCCCTCGTCGCGGCGACGATGGCGATCCTCCCCGGCGAAGACGAAGACAGGGGCGTGACGAGCTCCTGCCAGTCCGGTGTCGGTCCGCCAGGACGGTAGGGGAGCCGCTCGTCCTCGCGCAGGAATTCGTTGACCAGGTCGAGGCGGTAGGCCTTCTGTCCGGCCGCCAGACGCAAGTCCTGGCCCGCCTCCTCGGCGCTTTTTCCCGCGAGAAGGAGCCCGTCGAACTCGTTGGTGATCGACACGATCTGGACGCCGAGAGAGGGAAAACCGCCTTCCAGGGCCGGGAAACCCGAGCCGTCCAGGCGCTGGTGGTGGTTCCTGACGATCTCCCGGACGGCCTCGAATCCCGAGATTCCCGAAAGGAACCGCGCTCCGGCCTCGGGGTGCGTTTTCCACTCCTGGGAGATCTCGGCATCTTCCCGCCGGAAACCGTGAGGCGAGAGCGAGACCATGCCGATGTCGTGCAGGATGGCTCCCCACCCCATCGACTCGGCCTCGCCGGCGGGCAGGCCCAGATGAGTCGCGAGCCTGAGAGAGTTGACCGCCACGCGCTCGGAGTGGCCGGACCGCCCCAGCCGGGCGTCGATGGCCTTGACGAACGTGAGGAGCGTGGCTTCCGCCTGGTCGATCTCGTCCCTCAACCGCTTGATCCGGATGAGGGACCTCACGCGAGCGATCAGCTCGGCCGGATAGACCGGCTTCGACAGGTAGTCGTCGGCGCCGAGATTCAGTCCGAGCGCCTTGTCGGTCGAGTCCGAGAGCGCGGTCAGCATGATGACGGGGATGAAGCGGGTCCGGCGTCTCGTCTTCAGGCTGCGGCAGACGTGATAGCCGTCGAGCCTCGGCATCATGACGTCGAGGATGACGCAGTCGAAATTCGTCATCTCCGCGGCCTCGAGGGCTTCTTCCCCGTCGATGGCCTCCCGGACCTCGAAGCCCTCGCTTGTCAGGATCTCGGCGAGGAGCTCGAGGTTCTCGGGCTGGTCGTCCGCGGCCAGGATCCGGCCCTTCTGAGAGCCGTTCATCGTCCGTTCTCCTTTCTTTCGGTCGGAAGGAAGGGCGAGAGCTCCGAGAGGAACGTCTGGACGTTGATGGGCTTGGAGATGTAGCCCTGAAAGCCGGCCGAGAGGATCCGCTCCCGATCGCCGCGCATGGCGAGGGCGGTGAGGGCCACGACGGGAATCCGCTCCCAGGCCGGGCGGCGGCGGATTTCGTAGAGAAGGGAGGTCCCGTCCGAGCCCGGGATGTTCATGTCCATCAGGACGAGATCGGGAGGATCTCCGGCCATGGCCTCGCGGGCCGTCCGGGCGTCCTCGGCCTTGATGATCCGGGCGTTTGCCTCCTCGAGAAGGAACTCGACGAGCTCCATGTTCTGCTCGTTGTCCTCGACGACGAGAACGGTGCGGCCCCTAAGCACGCGGCGCCTCCTTCTCCGGGCTGCCCACGAGCCCTTCGATGATCTCGACGAGATTCGCGGGGGATGTGGCGCCCTTCTGGACGAGCGCCGTGATCCGGCCCGCCAGCTCCTGACGGTCGGATCGCGACAGGTCGCGCGCCGTCAGGACGAGGATCGGCGTCTTCGCCAGGACCGGGTTGGCCCGCATCCTTCGCGCGACCTCGAATCCATCCATCCCCCTCATCATCAGATCCAAAACGACGAGACTCGGCGGGGTCTGCTGGGCCATGGCGAGGCCCTCCTCGCCGCCATAGGCGTGAAGAAACGTGAAACTCTTGTTCTTCGCCGCCTCGGAGATCATGAGGTGGGCGCTCTCCTCGTCGTCGATCACGAGGATCGGTCCATCCCGCCTGGGTGAGCGAGCCAGGATCTCGGAGAGCCGCCGGATGAGGTGCTCCCCGTCGACGGGCTTCAAGAGGTAGTCCTCCGCGCCGAGCGCGATCCCGAGGTCTCGATTGTCGACGACCGAGATGATGATGACGGGGATGTCCCGGGTGACCGGGTCGGATTTCAGGGCCTTGAGGATTTCCCACCCGTCGAGGCCGGGAAGGACCAGATCCAGCGTGATCGCGGCGGGAGTCAGGGCGTGAGCGAGGGTGATGGCTTCTTCCGCGTTTCGCGCCCGGAACGGAATGAACGAGGCGGCCAGGATTGTCTGGCCAATCCTCTCGTAGGCGACCGGATCGTCCTCCACGATCAGGATCCGGGGCCGCTTCCCTTCGGCGCGAAGGTTCGGCGATGAGGCCGAGGAGATCTGCCGCACACCCTGGAAGCGCCGGGGCAGGACCACCGTGAAGACCGCTCCCTTGCCGAGCTGGGAGTCGACCGTGATGGCCCCGCCCTGGAGCTCGAGGAGCTTCTTGACCAGCGAGAGGCCGAGGCCCGTGCCCTGGTGCTTGCGCGTCGTCCCCCCGTCGACCTGTCGGAACTCCTGGAAGATCACCTCGTGATCGCGAGGGTCGATTCCGGCCCCCTGGTCGATGACCTTGACGAGGATCGCTTCCTTGCCGAGCGGCGAGTTGGCCTCGGGCAGAAGCTGGGCCCGCACCGTCACGCTCGAGCGGGGCGGCGAGAACTTCACCGCGTTCGAGAGCAGGTTGTAGAGCACCTGTTTGAATTTGACCGCGTCGGTCTCGAGGGCCGGGAGGTTGGCAGGCACGTCGATGACGAACTCGACTTCGTGCTTGGCCGCCATCCCCTTCATCACGTGACAGACCCCCTCGACGACGGATTGAACCGAGACGGGCTCGGGGTGGAACTCCATTTTGCCCGCCTCGATCTTCGAGAGGTCGAGGATGTCGTTGATGATCCGGAGCAGGTGCTGGCCCGATGTGTTGATGTTCTGCAGGAACTTCAGGTGTTTCGGCGGAAGCTGCTCGTTGAGCCGGGTGAGCAGGATGTCCGAGAACCCGATGATCGAGTTGAGGGGGGTCCGGAGCTCGTGGCTCATGTTGGCGAGGAACTGGCTCTTGAGCCGGTCCGCCTCGAGGATTCGGAGATTGGCTTCCTGGAGTTCCTTGGAGGACTCGTCGAGGGCCCCGGTGAGGCGCGTCAGCTCGGCGACCTTGCGGGCGTCGTTCTCGCGCAGATGGGCAATGACCATCCTCTTGCTTCTAAGGTCGGCGACGCCCCAGAGCGTGAAGGAGGTCGCCCCGTGCAGGAACGCCATCTGGCTCAGGGCGGTCATGAAGGTGTGGTCGAACCCCTTGATCTGCCCCAGGGCGATGAGACCGCCGAAGTAGAAGACCGAGTTCGCCAGCGTCATCCACAGGGCCCCTGGAATGCCCCAGAGGAAGGCCGCGGCACCGAGCGGGGCGAGGTACCAGATGAACCACGAGCTGGCCAATCCGCCGCTCACGGACATCCCCCAGGTGATGGTGAACGTGTCGGCCAAAAGCCAGAGGGGGTCGATGTTGAACGAGGGCTTTCCCCTCAGGGTCCTCCATGCCAGATAAGCGGGGGGCACGGTGGAGCTCGAAGCGAAGGCAAAGATCTTGAAGAGATCGAGGTTGGTGACTTCGAGGACGCCCGCCGCGCGGAAGATCACCGCGATGACCGTGGCGAGGGCATAGGTGAGCAGGCGGTTCCGCTGCATCGCCAGCCTGAATCGCGCCTGCCTGTGCTCCCGCTCCCGGGCGGTTGGGTCCAAGACGGCCTCCTCGCGGGTCTTCCCTGACACACGACCTCCCGTGGTTCCGGTTCTGCGGCCCGTGCCGCGGACTCCTCTGATCGAGAGCATCATAAGGAAAACGGTCACCCGGCGAGAAGCTTTTCGTCCCGCTACACCTCGGCAATCACGCGGGCGGGCGCGGAGTCCGCTCTGATCTTCAGCGGGAGGGCGAGGAGGCGAAACTCCGTGGCCTCGGGGAGGACCTCGAGCCCGGTCAGATTCTCCAAAAGCAGGATGCCGCGTGAGAGCAGGAGCCGGTGAACCGGAAAAGGCTCGCGGTCCGGACTCGGCATGTCGATGCCCGCCATCGTGACGCCAAGGTCCGCGAGGACTTCCGCCGTCGCTTCCGTCAGGACGGGGTGGGACGAGAAGTAGTCCTCTCTCCCGAAGCGCCGGCTCCAGCCGGTGCGAAAGACAAGAGCGCCGCCCGGAATGACCGGGTGCCCGGACAGGATGTGGCGACCGATCTCTTCGAGGCCCGAGGCGTCGACGAGCGTCGCGCGTCTCACGAAGCGGTCCGCTGGAATGTCACAGAGGCGGGCGCCGCCCGGAATGAAATGGGCGGGGGCGTCCATGTGCGTGCCCGCGTGCATCCCGGTGACGAGCCTGGCGTTGGCGAAGCCGTCGGATTCGACCGTGGCGAGAGCGCCCAGGGCCACGGCAGGGTCTCCCGGATAGACGGGCATGCCGTCCTCCATCGTGAGTGTCAGATCGAAGACCGCCATCGGGGGATTCTCGCCTCTCGGGGCGGTCCGGCTTATCTTTTTCCCTTCGTCCGCGTATCTTGTGGAGGAGCCATGGCGTCGAAGACGGAGTGGGGCAAGCTACTGAAGGAGACCTTCCTGGGGATGGACGAGGACGGCGTCCTCGATCTTTACCGGGTGGACATCCGCGGCGCGGCGCGGGAGTTTCTTCTCGATTCTCGAGAAATAGTGGAGGCGGAGAAGAATCCCTTTCGCCGAAAGCTGAAGATCGCCAACGCCGTCCTGTTCGGGATGGCAAAACGTCTGCCCGCTCCGCGGCGGCTCGTCTTTCTCGGAGCGTTGGTTCTCGTGGTTCTGGCGGGGCTATCGCCCCCCCACGAGGACCCGAGGGGAGACGGCGTCACGGGCCTCTTCAGCTTCTACACCCTCATCGCCCTCATTCTCGTGATGGCGGGGCTTCTCGCCCTCGAGCTCGTCGACAAGCTCCGGTTCAGGGGCGAGCTGGAGATGGCCCGGGATCTACAGGCCGATCTCGTCCAGAAGGACCCGCCCGAGGTGGCCGGGTTCGAGCTCGGAGCCTTCAACCAAATCGCGAATACGGTCGGGGGAGACCTGTACGAGTTCGCGCCCCTTTCGGATGGGCGCCTGGCGGTCCTCTTCGGGGATGCCTCGGGACACGGGATGGCGGCCGGTCTCGTCATGGCGGTCGTCAACGCGGCATTTCGGACGCAGCTGGAGCACGACCCGTCTCCGGAAGCCGTCATCGGGGTGCTGAACAAGGTCCTGTGCCGCTCCGGGGCGTGCCGGACCGGAGGCCCCCGATCGTTCTTCTCGGGTGTGGTCTTTCTGATCGAGCCGAACGGGGATTTTCGGGCGGTGGTGGCGGGACACCCGCCGATCCTGAGGCTGTCGCCGGCGGGTGCTGTGCTCCAGCGGGTCGGGCAGGGCTCCTACCCGCTGGGCATCCGGGACAGAGGAAACTGGATCGAGGAGCGCGGCTCGCTCGCGCCGCGCGAGACGCTGGTCTTCGTCTCCGATGGCCTTCCCGAGGCCCGTTCGCTGGCCGGAGAGGATTACGGGTACGAACGGCTGGAGGCCCTGCTGACGGCAAACGCGGGGGCCGCGCCCCAGACGATCGTCAACTTGCTGACCTCCGAGCTCCGGTCCTTCCTGGGTGGACGGGTCCCGGAAGACGACGTCTCGATCGCCGTCATCCGGAAGACCTGACCTTCCGAGAGACGCAACCCTCGCCCGCCCGGGTTCGACCGTAGATCCCCGGGAACTTTCCTTCCGCCGCGCCGGTCTATCCGGGCAAGGCTGTCCGGACCAGCGGCTTGAAAGAAGGAGAGAGAACCATGCGGAACCTGCCCGTTTCCGTCCCTGCCACCGGACTGCCCGGACAGTCCTTCCTCGAATCCGTCGCCCGTCCCCGGCCAAGCCGCACGGCCCCGATCGGGCTGGCGCTGCTCTTTCACCTCACCGCGGCGACGGCCCTCACCGTCTCGACCACCCTTGTCCTCGACGACTCGATCGAACCGCCCTTGCCGAAGATCGAGTTCTTCAGCATGTCCTCGTCGATTCCGGTTTCCGGTCCCGCGAAACCTCCCGCGGATCGGCCTGCCTCGCAAAACCCGCCAGCAGCCCCGCAGAAGGTCTATGCGCCTCAGGCGATTCCCCAGCACATCCCCGTGGCCCCCGCCGAGGCAGAGGCCGAGGCCCATGTTCCGAGCGCTTCCGGACCCTACGTCGAGGGGGGACTCGACCAGGACACTCCCGCCGGAGGAGGAACGGGAATCCTGGGTACGGAGAGTGGAACCACACAGACCGTGGCCCTTGAACCGGCCGAGCCGATCCGGATCACGACCGGTGTCACGGAGCCGGTCGAGACGTTGAGGGTGAATCCGGTCTATCCCGAGGCGGCACGCAAGGGCCGAATCGAGGGCACGGTCATCCTCGAGGCCATCATCTCGGCGTCTGGCCAGGTCGAGTCCGTCCGAGTTCTGCGGTCCGCCCACCCGCTCCTCGACCGCGCGGCGCTCGATGCGGTTCCGCAGTGGAGGTACCGGCCCGCGCTCTTCAACGGACGTCCGGTCGCCGTCTACCTCTCGGTGGCGGTCCACTTCCAGCTGCGGTGAGGCCGCGTGGCCGCGGTGAGGCCGCGCACGCGCGGTGGGGCCGCGTGGCTGATGTGAGGCCGCGCACGCGCGGTGGGGCCGTGCGAAAGGCGCTAAACTCCTCTCCTCGCCGGTATCCGTCCGTTCAGGAGGCCTTCGATGTCGACCAGTCTCGATGCCATGACGCAGTCGAGTGTTTCTGCAGCTTCCCCTTCCGGTTTCAGTTTTCAGCTCAGCGAGGAACAGCAGGCCGTCAAGAAGATGGTCCGCGAGTTTGCCGAGAGCGAGATCGCGCCTCACGTGATGAAGTGGGATGAATCCCAGGACTTTCCCCGCGACGTCATGATGAAGCTCGGCGAGCTCGGCATGCTGGGCGTCCTCGTCGCGCCCGAGTACGGAGGGTCGGGGCTCTCCTACATCGACTACATCAACGTCGTCGAGGAGCTCTCCCGCGTCGACGGCTCGGTCGGCATCTCGGTCGCGGCCCACAACAGCCTCTGCACGAATCACCTTTACATGTTCGGCAGCGAGGAGCAGAAGCGGACGTGGGTCGTTCCCCTCGCCCAGGGCAAGCTGATCGGCGCCTGGGGCCTGACGGAGTCGGAGGCCGGGAGCGATGCCAAGGGGACCAAGACGATCGCCATCCTGGATGGCGACAGCTGGGTGCTCAATGGCTCGAAGAACTTCATCACGCACGGATCCGTCGGGGACGTCGCGGTCCT
Source organism: Thermoanaerobaculia bacterium (assembly GCA_022071945.1). GTDB lineage: Bacteria > Acidobacteriota > Thermoanaerobaculia > UBA5066 > UBA5066 > JAJVIN01. Next base: position 28,693 of record JAJVIN010000012.1, read on the forward strand.
GATGGCCGTCACCGACAAGACGGCCGGCACGCACGGGATCTCCGCCTTCGTCGTCGATCTCCACCAGAAGGGGATCCACGCCGGCAAGAAGGAGAACAAGCTCGGCCTGCGCGCCTCCGATACCGCAACGCTCGTCATGGAGGACTGCCGGATCCCGAAGGAGAACCTCATCGGGCACCTGGGCGGCGGCTTCATCCAGTCGATGAAGGTCCTCGACGGAGGCCGGATCTCCATCGCGGCTCTCGCTCTCGGCATGGCTCAGGGCGCCTTCGAGTGCGCCCTGGCCTACTCCCGGCAGCGCCAGCAGTTCGGAAAGCCGATCTCCGAGTTCCAGTCCATCCAGAACTACCTTGCCGACATGGCGACCGAGATCGACGCGGCCCGGCTTCTGACCTACCGCGCCGGCTGGCTCAAGGACACCGGACGCCCGACGACGAAGGAGTCCTCGATGGCCAAGCTCTACGCGGCCGAGGTCTCCGTTCGGGTCGCCAACCTCGCGGTGCAGATCCATGGCGGCTACGGCTTCACCAAGGACTTCAAGCCCGAGAAGTACTACAGGGACGTCAAGCTCTGCACGATCGGCGAGGGGACTTCGGAGATCCAGCGCCTCGTCATCGCCCGGCAGCTCCTTCGCGCATGACCCAGCCGGCGTCCGGCTCGCCCGGCGAACCACGCGTCCCTGCCGTCGCGACCCTGGACCTTCCCGCCCTCGTCAGCCGCCTCGCAAACGGCCTGACCGTCGTCGTCTCGGAAGATCCGGCCGTGCCTGTCTTTGGCATGACCGTCCTTTATCGCGTCGGTTCCCGTCTCGAGCCTCGCGGCCGCTCCGGGTTCGCCCACCTCTTCGAGCACCTGATGTTCGAGGGGACGCCGGGAGCGCCGAAAGGGCTCTTCGACCGCATCTGCGAGAGCTCCGGGGCGACGAACAACGGGCAGACTCGCCCGGACGCGACGGTGTACATCGAAAGCGGCCTCTCCTCGGCGCTCGAGAGGTTCCTGTGGCTCGAGGCGGACAGGATGTCCTGCCTCTCCTTCGAGAAGGAGACGCTCGACATCCAGCGCGACGTCGTCAAGGAAGAGATCCGGGTGAATGTCCAGAACGACCCCTACGGGCTCTTCGAGTACCAGGAGCTCCCGGCCCTCCTCTTCGACAAGTGGGAGAACGCGCACGACGGCTATGGCGATTTCGCCGATCTGGATGCCGCCTCCATCGAGGACGTCAAGGCGTTCTTTCAGACCTTCTACCGGCCGAACAACGCCATCGTGTCGATCGTCAGCGACCGTCCGGCGCCAGAAGTGATCGGGCTCGTCGAGAAGTACTTTGGTCCTCTGCCGCCGGGGATCCTCCCAGCCCATCCGGATATCTCCGAACCTCCGCGGAAAACGGGCGCCGTTTCGGTCAGAGAGGCCCCCCTCGCCCGTACCCCGGCCCTCGTGGCCGGGTGGCGAATGCCCGGCCCGCAAAACGAGGACGTCCTGCCCCTCCTGATTCTCGGCGAGCTCCTGCACGAGGGCCGGAGCGCCCGGCTCTACAAGGGGCTGGTCGAGGGCCGGCAGATCGCGACGGAGGTCATGGGAGGCTTCAACCCCTTTCAGGGACTCTGCTGGTACACCGGAACGACGCTCTTCCTTTCCCGCATCGCCTACAAGCGAGGCGTCTCTCATGGCACCGTGCTCGGGGCCTTCGCTGAGGAGAGAGACCGCCTCTTGCGCGAGGGCGTCCCTGCCGCCGAGCTCGAGAGAGTCAAGAGGCGTCTCTTCTCCAGCTATCTCTCGCTTCTCGAGAACCGCCTGGAGCGTTCGCTCGAGCTGGCCTCCGCCACCGCGTTCGGCGGCACGCCCGTGGCCGCCCTGGAGTTCCCCGCGCGGATCAGCCGAGTCACCAGCGCCGAGGTGGTCCGAGCCGCGGAGAAGTGGCTCTCGCCCGAGACATGGGCCGTCGTCGTCAAGGAACCTCCCGCCGGAGCGGCAGAGGAGGAGGAATGAGCTCCGCCGAACCTTCGACCTGGCCGCCCGGCCTTCCGCCCCTCCTGCCGGCGGAGCGGCCCGGGGTGAAAGAAGCCGTTCACGTGGACACCCTGTCGAATGGCGTCTCCGTGTGGGTGGTGAGGCGGCCGGGACTTCCGCTCGTGTCGCTCGGACTCGCGTGTCTGGGGGGCAAGCGGGATGACCCGCACGCCTTGCCTGGTCTTTCTGCGCTTCTCGCCGAGGGACTGAAGGAGGGGTCGGAGACCCTCACCGCCGAGGCCCTCCACGAGCGGCTGCAAGGCGAGGGAGCCGCCCTTGGCGCCAGCGCCGGGGCGGACGGCCTCTCCCTGTCGATCCACGGCCTCGCCGACGGGCTCGACACTTTCGTCGACATCCTCTCGCAACTGGTCCGCTCACCGGCCTTTCCCGAGGAGGGAATCGCCCGGGTTCGCGCCCTGGCGGAGGAGGATCTGGCCACTCAGGAATCGGAGCCCTCTTTTCTGGCGGTGCGGGTCCTTCTTCGGGCCCTTTTCGCGGACCACCCGTACGCGACCGTGGCACCCTCCATGTCGACGATCAGTGCCGTCTCGCCCGGGGTCCTCAGAGGCGAGGCGAAGCGGCGGTTCCGTCCGGATCGAACGGCCGTCATCGCGGTGGGCGACGTCGATCCTGGTGCCGTCCTGAAGGCGTCCGAGAGGTTCCTGGGAGGGTGGGAGCACGACGCTCTGCCCGAGACGCCGGTCGAGGGTCCGGAGGTGGGGCGCTTTTCGAGACGGATCCTCGCGGTCGAGCGTCCCGGCTCCGTCCAGACCTACCTGATGGTTGGAAACCCGGCCGTCTCCAGAAACCACCCGGACTTCTTCGCGCTCTCGCTCGCGATGACGGCCTATGGCGGCGCCTTCACCTCGCGCCTCGTGACGAACCTGAGAACCCAGAAGGGGTACACCTACTCACCGGGTGCCCGGCTGGCCGCGTTCCGTTATGCGGGCTACGTCAGGACGGTGTCGGCCGTCAGGAACGAGGTGACGGGCGCGGCCCTCAACGAGATCTTCTACGAGCTCGACCGGATGGGAGCGATCGAACTCTCGGACGAGGAGCTCGAACGGAGCCGGATGCGAGACGTGGGCCTGAGGGCCACGAACCTGCAGACGTCCTCCGGGCTCTTCAGTGAGTTGATGAGCCTCTTCTCGAGCGGGCTTGGCGCCGGGAAGCTCGACGAGCCCTCCGAGAAGCTCTTCACGATCCAGAGGGACGAGATCAAGAGAGCTTCGAAAAGGCACCTCGCCTCGTACGCCACGACGGTGGTGGCGGTCGGGGACCTCGGGGTGATCGAGGAACACCTCGCTCCGTTCGGACCGATCGAGGTTGCCGCCGCCCCCGAACCGGGCTTCGCCGGAACTTAACGCGCCTTCGCTACCATCCGGCTGGGCACGGCCGGGATGGTGCCCGAGACCTCTTTCGAAAGGACTCTCTGGTGTCAACCGAATCGATGAAGGCGCGCCCCGCTTGGCTTCGGGAATCGGCGTACGTCCTCGCCGCCGTGCTGGTCGGGCTGGGAGTGGCCATGGCTCTGAACTCCGTGATGAATGGGGCCGTGGTCGAAAGAGCGAGGCGGGATGTGTCGAGAACTCTGGAGCATCTCTCACGGCACGTTCTCGAGACCGAGGAATCCGGGGGAGACCTCGCGGCAGCCCTCGGGCGCGAGGCACAGGTCCTGGGGATCCGGCTGACGCTGATCGCGCCGGACGGGCGGGTGCTCGCTGACAGCAACGTGGATCCTCGCCGGCTGGCGGCAGTCGAGAACCATGGATCCCGTCCAGAGATCCTCGCCGCCAGAACATCCGGGATCGGTTTCGACCGGAGGCTCTCCGCCACCGTCGCGGAGCCGTTTCTCTACGTGGCTTACCGGCTGGACCGCGGGGGAAACCTCGCCGGCTATCTCAGGGGCGCGGTCGGCGAGAACGACATCCGCAGGCTCGAGGAGCCGTTCCGGCGCCGGCTGACGGCCGTCGCCATCCTGACTGGCTTTCTCGCGGGGCTCCTCCTGCTCGCCATCAGGCGCCGCCACTTCGACGAGCTCCACCTGCTGCGCGAATCGGTGAAGCGGGCTTCTCTGGGGGAGCTTGCCGGAGTCAAGGCCCAGACTTCCGCGGATTCGGCGGAGATCCTGGCCTCCCTGGCCGATCTCGTCAGGCGCGTTCGTCTTGGGGAAGAGAAGACGAAGAGCCTCGAGGTCTTGCTCGACACGGTGCTCGAGAGAATCGGGGATGGGGTCCTGGTCGTTCGCCGGGATCTGTCGCTCATCCGGGCGAATTCCGCCGCCGCCACCGTCCTCAAGGCTTCCCCGGGCTCCTTCCGCCACGGCGCCCATATCCTGGAGGCCTACCGGGATTCCAGGCTGGCGGCGGCCTTCGAGGAAGCCCTGGGAGGAGAGGCCCAGGTGGAGCTCGGCCTCGAGGTGGCGGGGGAGCGCATCGCGGTCAGGATCACGGGCTTCGGTGCTGGAGAAGCCCGGCACGCCCTCGCGGTCCTCGCTCGCGGGTGAGCGCGGTAGGGGGGCCGGCAGCCCTGCAGCGGCCCGCGGGCGATTCTGGTAGCGTCCGCGAGCCATGCCAATCGAGCTCGTCCACCACCTGGGAGCCTACGGAGTCCTGTGCCTTCTCTGCGCCGGTCCGGGCGATCTGACGCGGCCGGACCCACCCTCGGCGCGCTGGAACATAGAAGCCGCTGGCGTCTACGCCACGTTCCAGAGGCCCCTCCTCGACGAGAAGGGAATCGCCGAGGGGCCGGGAGACGAGTTCGACGGAGGAGATACCACGCCCCATGGGGTCGCCGTGGAGGCGGGACGCCGCTGGCCCTCGACGGCCGGAGCCGGTTCGCCCCGAAAGGAGTTCGCCTTCGGCGTTCTCGAGGCCACCACGCACAACGAGGCCCAGACGAAGAAGCCCTACGGGACACAGCCCACGATCAACACCACGGGCAACGGCCGGTTCGAGTCCGTCTGGATCAAGGTCCGGTACCCCGTCAGCGAGAGAGGCTCCCTCGAGCTCGCCGTCGACAGGCCCTACTACACGGAAGCCGACATCGTGGTGGCGGGAGACGACCTCTACTTCGGCAGCTCGCGGCGCAATCTCCTGACAGACGTCCGCAACACAGCCCTCGGCTACCGCCATTTCGGTGACGGCTACGAGATCGCGGCACAGGCTGTCTGGACCGATGTCCGGACGCAGTACGGCACCGGACGGGCCTTTCTGAATGGTTCGGGGACGGTTTGGGGGGCCACCGCGGAAGCTCTCGTGACTCTCGGTGCCTGGCGCGGACAGGTCTTCGCCGGTTATCAACACGGGACGATTGGCGTGGAGGGCGGCTTCTTTCCGCATTTCGAGCCCTGGACGGGCGATTTCGAGCACACGAGGACATTCGTCGCGACCGCCGCCGGGAGACGCTGGGGGCGCTGGGGGGCCGCACTCGCTCTTCGGGGCGTCTGGATCAGATCGCCGTACTGGGACTCCGGCGGGTTCGCGAACACCGAGATGTACGAGATCGACCAGGGGCGGAGCTTTTCCCTCTCGTCGAGGGAGTTCTTCGGGGACTTCACGGGATCGTATGACGTATCCGAGACCCTCCGCTTCTCGGCCTCCATCCTGAGACGGCACGGCGACGACCAGTCGACGATGGCGCCAACTCTTCCGGGGGTTGCTCCGAGCGGATACCCGGGCCGCCGCCGGGGTTGGGGCTGCGGCGTGGCGGTTCAAGTCAGGGTTCCCTGAAGACGGGAGCGGCGCGCTCCGAGCAGCCGGGAAAGTTGCAGCTTGCCCGGCGATGCTTCGGGGTGCAAGACTCTGCGATTCCATGACCGGCCGTCCGCGCCTGTTCCTCACCCTTCTCGCCGTCCTTTTCACCTCGGCCCGGCTCCTGGCCGCTGGCTCATCCGTCACCATCACGATTCTCCAGACGACCGACGTGCACGGACGCCTGATGCCGTGGGACTACTCCCGCGCGGCCGAAGACAACGTCGGTCTGGTCAGGCTCGGAGCCGCGATCGAGAGGATCCGCAAGGAGACCCCGAACGTCCTCTTACTCGACGCGGGAGACACCATCCAGGGAACGCCCGTCACTTACCTGGCCGCCAGGAACGGGAAGAACATCAAACACCCGATGGCGGCCGTCATGAACGCCCTGAAGTTCGACGCGATGGCCGTAGGGAACCACGAGTTCAACTACGGCCTGGACGTCCTGCGGAAAGCGGAGAAGGACTCGAGCTTCCCCTGGCTTTCGGCCAACACCCTCAGGTCGAGCGACGGACGCCCCGCCTTTCAGGAGTACCTCGTCAAGAGCATCGGAGGAGTCCGGGTCGGGATTCTCGGATTGACGACGCCGAACATTCCGAACTGGGAGCCGGAGGAGAACCGGGCGGGATTGAAGTGGGAGGATCCGGTGGTGACGGCGAGCCGCCTGGTCCCCGTCCTGAAGAACAAGGAGAAGTGCGAGGCCGTCATCGTCTTGATCCACAGTGGGCCCGAGGTCGATCTCGTTTCCCTGGCCTCCGACGGGACGGAGGGTGAGAACCGGGTCTACCGCCTCGCCAAGGATGTCCCCGGGATCGACGTCATCCTCACCGGACACACTCACCGGAAGATTCCCTTGACCCGTCTCCATGGGGTTCCGGTCATCCAGCCTGGCCGGTGGGGTGACACGCTCGCCCGCGTCGCCTTGACCTTCTCGGGCAAGGCTGGAAAGAGAACGGTTGCCTCGGTGACGGGAGAGCTCATCCCGAACGGAGCCGAGATGGGCCTGCACGCTGAAGGCATGAGGCTCTCAGAGCCGTACCACAAAGAGGCGTCCGAGTTCATGGACAGGGTCATCGCCGAGGCGAAAGAGACGTTCTCCCCAGCGGGGGCCCGCTCTTCCGACACGGCCATCCTCGATCTCGTCAACGACATTCAGCTGGAAATCACCGGCGCGGATCTCTCGATGGCCGCGCCGCTCTTCTCGTTCCGGTACGAGGGGCTCAAGAAGGGACCGGTCCGGGTTCGGGACATCTTCGGGCTGTATCCGTACGAGAACCAGCTCGTACTCCTGGAGATCAACGGAGAGATCCTTCGGGCCGTGCTCGAACGCGCCGCCGAGTACTACAGTTCGGCGTCCTGGAAGGACGGCAAGCTCGCAATCGAGCCACACCCGAGAATGCCGTCCTACGCTTTCGAGACCGTTCAGGGCGTTTCTTACCGGATCGATCCGTCCGCCCCGCTGGGGTCGCGCATCAAGGACCTCACCTTCAAGGGCAGGCCTGTTTCTCCCTCCGACACGTTCACGCTGGCCACCAATTCCTACCGCGTGCAGGGCGCCGGAGGGTATGACGCCCTGGCGAAGGGAAAGGTCCTCAAGCGGTTCTCGGGGGAGATCCGCGAGCAGCTGATCGAGCACATGAGGAACAAGGGAACGGTGGAGCCGCGGGTCGACCACAACTGGATCGTGGCGCCCGACGTCGTCCTCGCCCCCGCTCCCCCTCGCGGGTGAAACCCGGAGGGGGAGTCGAGGCTCCCGGCTCTCGGAGGCCGCTCGCTCGCGAGAGCCTCGAAAGGGGACCGCGGCTTCAGGGGGTCGAGAAGACCTCGAACTGCCGGATGATGTTGAACCCGAGCCGGATGTTGGAATCCCTCACGCCGCCCAGATAGTCGCCCGCCATCTGCTGGTCGACCGTGAGAGCGCCCGAGTTGCCGATCCAGACCGAGAACCGGTGCATGTAAACGGCCTTCTCGACGGCGAAGGACCACTGGCCCTTCGCGTTCGCCAGGTCCTCGTTTCTGAAGATGTACTCGCCCGTGGCGTACCACGAGCGGGCCATCTTGAATTGCAGGACCAGGGGGACGTTCCAGACATCCGTGAAGAGCGGCGTGTTGGAGACGTACGTCGGAGCGGCCGCGATCGTGAAGCGCTCTCCGAGCGTGGCCGAGAGGAGGACTTGAGCAAAGAAGCCGGCGTTGTCCTCGATCTCGGTTTTCGTCATCCAGTTCGCTCCGGCGCGCAGGCCGATGGCGACGGGTACTTTCTTCGTGGGCCGAAGGGCCGTCCACTTCGCGGCGAACTCGTAGTCGCCCAGGGTCGAGGCCCGGTAGACCTCGAAGGAGAGGTTCTTGATGGGAGACAGGCTCAGGCCGAGCCCGATGTTGGCTCCCGAGTCGAGCCCGAAGAGGTTGGTCCCCCCCGCCTCGATCACGGCCTGGTTGAATCGGTGCTGGAAAGTCGCCTCGAGAATCCCCGGGGCGTTGACGAGAGGCGAGTGTGTCTGCAGAAAGCGGTTGCCGTACCCCGGGTCCAGCTCTTCCGCGACGGCCGGTCTCATGAGGATGCTCGATAGGGCGGCGAGGAGGATGAAGATGTGTCTCTGCTGTTTCACGGCTCCTCCTTCAGTCGTTCGGGGCCCCGCGGCGAATCCAGTCCACGAGAAGGCTGGTTTTTTCCGCCGACAGGTAGGGCCCTCCGAGGGGCATTCTCGAGCCCGTGATGGCCGCATCTCCCCGGACCTTCACGACGACGTACGAGTCGTTCGGAAGGCCCGGAGCGACGCGCAGGAGTGACGTCTCGGCCGAGACGACTCCCACGATGTTCCGATAAGCCTTCCCCTGCTCGAGGTTGAGCCCGGCCTGCACGGTGGTGCCGCCGTGGCAACCCGAGAAGGCGCAGGACGGCGTGAAGATCTCGTTCTGGACCCGGGTGAACGTGGCCGTCGCGTCGGGAGGCTGCTGCGGCTCGACGGGCGTGGCCTTTTCCTTTCCGCAGCCGGCGGCGCCGAGGATCACGAGAAGGGGCAGGAGGAGTTTGTTCATCGTCACCTCGTCATCAGGAGGGGGAGGATGGCATCGGTGTCCCCGGTCTTGCGGTCACCGCGCAGCAGCAGGGCGTGAAAGGGTGAGCCGGCGCTCGAGAAAATGTCGAGGCGTCCGACGGGGGCTCCGAACCCGCTGACCGAGTAGAAGGCGGCTTCGAGGATCCGGGTTTCTTGCGGTCCGATCTGGATGGTCTTCTCGCCCGCGGGCTTCCCCTCGTACGACGTCGCCCGCACGGTCACCTCGATCGGGTCGCCCGACGGGTTGGTGAGGTGCAAGTCGGACTGGAAGACGTCCCAGCCCGAGTCGGTCGCGGCGATGAAGACGGCTCGCGACCCCGATGGGATGGCGGATTCGGGCACCTGGCCCGCAAGGGTGAATCCGTAGCGTCCGCTGTCTTGGTCCGGCGCCGAGACGCGGCTGACGGCATAGATCGGCTGGTTTGCCGAGAGCTCGATTTCTCCGGCGGCGGGGGTGTCTCCGACGAACTGCCGGAGGATGTCCGTCACGTTGACGACGGCCTTCTCGGGGACCTCGATCACGACGGGACCGACTTCGACTCCGCTCCCGGGATCTCCCGCGGCAAGCGCGGGGCGGAAGTATGCGGAGACGGTCGTCGCTCCCGCGGCGGAGAAGAGCTGAAGGTCCGTCCGGGCCTCATCGCCGAGGGGACCCGTGCGGTGAAAGGCGCCCGGCACCCTCAGACCGAAGGCCCGGTCCCCGGACTTGAGAAAGGGGAGGTCCGCCGGGTCGTTCGTCGAGTTGTCGATGGCAATCCCGTAAGGCAGGATGCTGCCGCTCGTCAGACTGAAGACGATGCGGGCATTCGGCAGGGGCGGGAGCCCCAACTGGGAGAAGACCGAGGAGAACTGAACGTGATACCCCTCGGGCCAGCTGAAGGCGTGCCGGGCCCGGGTCGTTCCCTCCGAGTCGACGATCGTCATTTCTCCCTTTGCGGCCTGCACCATGTACATGCCGGCATTGGTTCGCTCGGAAGACACGTCCGCGGGCGTGATCAGAAAGCCGGGTTCCTCGACCAGGAAGACTTGCGAAGCGCGAAGTCCGTTTCGGTAGAAGCCGAAGGTGCCGCCGTCCTCGCGTTTCCTGTACACCCGGGCTCCCGCGAAGAGGTCGGAGCCGTTTGCCCCTGGACTGAGGCGGAGGCCTCCGAAGAGGTCGGGGAATCCCATGTCCGTCGCCACGACGTCTTCCTGCAGCCGGATTGCGCCGGCCGCGACCGGGACCGTCGCCTGGGCGATGAGTCCGGCGATCCACCCGCTCGGCTGGACCCTCTCCGTCACGTCGATGGACTTGGTCGCTCCCGACGTGTCCGCGGTCCCGCGGTTCCAGACGAAGAGATCGGTCTGCCAGCGAACGCCGCCGACGCCCGAGATCGATGCCGCGGAGGGGAAGAAGACGTCGCCGGGGGAGGCCAGCGGCGGCAGGAGCTCGCGGATGCCTCCGATGGTGGCGAAGAGGATCCTGCCCCGTGGTTCGTCGACCACGATTGCCCACGAGTAGGTCGAACCAGCCAGGTACTCGATGTGCGAGTCCCCGATGACGCCCGAAACGGGTTCCGGCGCCGCGGTGGAGACATCCAGCTCGAGCTTGGTGGTCTTCTCCTTCGTGGGGATGACGGTCAGGGTCTCTGTCTCGAAAGTGATCTCCGTCGGGGTGTTCGTCTTCGTCTCGCTCGGCCTTGCTCCCTTGGGGTCGAAAAAGCCGATCGATCCTAGCGACTGCTCGGAGTAGACGATCCTGTCCTTGTAGTTTTGGAGGTCATACGGAAGAGTCGTTTCCGAGATGATGAAGGTCTTCAGTTCGTTCGTCTGGGGGTCGAGGCGGACGAGACTCGCCAGATCGTAGACCGAGACCCAGATCGCTCCGTCGAACCCCCGGATCACCTTGGTGGGCGAACCGAACGGATCGGGCAGCTCCCACTTCCACGCCTTGGAACCGTCGGCGGCCACGCGAACGATCCCGGCCTTGCCTGTTCCGAAGTCGGCCATCCAGAGCGTTCCATCCGGGTCCTTGTAGGGGTAGGAGAGATGGATCAGGGAATCGCTCTTGAAGTAGGTGAACGTGCCCGTTGCCGGGTCGAAGAGCGTGAGCACGCCGTTCGTTTCCGGGACCCAGAGCTTTCCATCCGCTCTACGGATGATGCCCGTCGCGCGCCTCGCGGCGTCCGAGTAGCGTTCGATCTCGTTGGTTGAGGGATTGAAGCGCGTCAGCTTGAAGCCCCCGAGCTCGGCGACCCAGAATGTGCCATCCGGCTCGGGAAGCAAGTAGCTGGGAGCTGCGTCCACCGGGAAAGTCCAGCGAGTCGCCTTCTTGCCGTCGGGAGAAAGCGAGACGACGGCGTTTTCCGTGGTGGAGGCCGAGGCCGTCCAGATCGTCCCGTCGGCCGCCAGGACCATGTTGGCGGCGTCGTACCGCGAGCCATTCGGGATGGTGTAGGTCCGGGAGGTGGCGGGAGCGGTCGTCGACTGAGAGAACGCGGGGGTGCCCGAGACGAGTGTCCCCAGGAAGAGAAGCGCGAGGGGTCTGAGCCGTGGCGTTGCGCCGAGTGAGAAACCGATCACGGCGCCGATTGTAGACGGACGCTCCCCGGACCCGTCCTTCAGCGAACCGTCGAGAGTGTGCGCTCCGTCACGGTTTGACGCCGCCGGTGCTTGGGCTTAGCATTCCCGTGCGGGTGGCAAGTAGAGGGGCCCGCCGGTCTGCTGATGAGAAAAGCCGGACTGAACGCCTCGAGGAACAGAACTCGAAGCGAGTGGCCCCTGGTTGAGACAAGAAGAAGTTCAGGTCGTTGGCGAGTCCACCCGCGAAACTAACGAAACGGCAAAGCCTGGAAAGAGCGGATGTGTGGTGTTGCGCTGCCGCTGATCTTCCAGGCGGCCTGGAACGCCTCTCCGTGTATGAGGGGCGGGTCCGGAGGAAAGCTTGGCAAAGCCCGAACGGAAGAACGGGAGGTCGGCGGCCGCCACCCAGATCGTGGAGCCCGTCAATCAAGTACAGGAACCCGAGATTCCCGTCGACATCGAGATCGACGCGGACGAGACGGACGACTTTTCGGCCGAACCCGATGGGGACGCCGAGGTGGAAACCGTCCCGGAAGACGGAGAGGGCAGACCCGAGCACCGGCGCCGGCGCCGGCGTAAACGCCGCCGCTCGAAGGGCCGCGCGGGCATCCGCAAGGAAGACGCCCCGCGCGCCGAGGGCGCTCCCGCGGAGGCACCCGCCGATGAATCCGGCGCGGCTCCCGAGGGGCCCCGCCAGCAGGCGCCCCGCCGCGAACCGGCTCCGGCCCCGCGTGTCTCCGTCCAGGGCATCGTGAAGCTGCACGGGGATCACTCGGGGCTCCTCGTCTCTCCGGAGGCCCTGTTCGCCGAGCGGGGAGACCCCTTCATCCCGAAGTTCCTCATCGAGTCGGAAGACCTCGAGGACGGGCTCCTGATCTCGGCCGAGGCCGTCGCTCGAGGATCGAAGGGCCCGCTGGTCCAGAGAATCCAGACGATCGAGGGCCTGGAACCCGCCGAGTACCGTTCGCGCTACGTCCAGTTCCACAAGGGAATCTCGGTGGATCCGGATCGCCGCCTCAGGATGGAGACCAGCCCCGAGGAGATCTCCGGGCGAGTTCTCGATCTCGTCTCCCCCATCGGGCGCGGCCAGCGGTGCCTCATCGTCGCCCCCCCGAAGGCGGGCAAGACGATGCTTCTGAAGACGATGGCCAACGCCATCGCCAAGAACGACCCCGATGTCGTGATCTTCATGCTCCTCGTCGACGAGCGTCCCGAGGAGGTCACGGACATGCAGCGCTCGATCCAGGGCCAGGTGGTCGCCTCCCCTTCGGACCTCAACGCCCAGCACCACATCGCCGTCGCCGAGGCCACCTTCGAACGGGCCAAGCGGCTCGTGGAGGTGGGCAAGGACGTCGTCATCTTCTGCGATTCGCTCACCCGGATGAGCCGCGCCTACAACAACGAACAGAAGGGAAGCGGTCGGATCCTCTCCGGCGGAATCGACGCCAGGACCATGGAAAAGCCGCGGCGCTTTTTCGGCGGCGCCCGCAATCACGAGGACGGCGGCTCCTTGACCATCGTGGCGACCTGCCTCATCGACACCGGAAGCCGGATGGACGACGTCATCTTCGAGGAGTTCAAGGGAACCGGGAACTGCGAGATCGTCCTCGACCGCGGCCTGTTCGAGCGGCGGATCTTCCCGAGCATCAACATCCATGCGTCCGGAACCCGGAAGGAAGAAAAGCTCTACGACGCCGAGGAACTGCCGCGGATTCACAAGCTCCGCAGAGCCCTCGCCGCCGTCAAGCCCGTCGACGCCATGGAGCTCCTTCTTTCCAAGCTGACCCGCACGAAGACGAACAAGGACTTCCTCAAGTCGATCGCGTAACGAGAATGAACGGCGGCGTGCCGCGAATGTTGGGATCGCGCCGCTCGAATCGAGCATGGGCCCCGGTCAGCCGGGGCTTCTGCGTTTGGGGCGTCCGGGCCTAGGATCCCTCCGCTTCACCGTGTCCTTGAACCCTCGCAGAAAGCTCGCCATTCTCGTCGGGATCCTCGCGATCCTGCTGGCACTCGCGGCCGCCCGTGAGCGGTGGAAGGAGCCCAGCTCGGACCCCCGGGTCCTCCTGCAACTCGTCTTGCCGTCGCTTTCGGCGAGCGGTCTCGCCGTCCTTTTGGCGGGCAGGCGCGAGGCAGGCGGTCCTCCGGCACCCGTGGGGACGATGCCTCGCTGGCTCTTCCTCGCGATCGCCAGCCTCGTCATCGCCGGGGGCGCCGCCGTCAGATTCCTCGGCGCGGCGTCCTTTCCTCCGCCAGATGGCATCGGTTACGAGGAAACCGAGATGGCGTCGCATGCCTGGGAGCTCGTTCGCACAGGCTCGAACCCATTCGAGCACTGGCTGCCCGTCTGGTCGGGAGCCCTTTCGTTTTGGCTGAAGGGTCCCGGAATCCCACAGGTCCGGATCCCGTTCATGATCCTGAGCGCGCTCTCGTCGCTCTTCATGCTCGTCGCCGCCCGGCGGGTCGCCTCGCGTGAAATCGCGCTCGTGGTCACGTTTCTCTGGGCCATCGCCTGGTGGCCCTCGCTCGCGGGCCGGATCGCCGACGAGATCTTCTTCACCGCCCCCCTCCAGCTGGTCGCGCTCGCCCTGCTCTTCGCCGCCAGGGATAGGGGTTCGCTCCTGGCCGCGTGGGGAGCGGGCCTCTTGTGCGGCCTCTTTCTCACCGAGTACACCGCCTATCACGCCTTCGCGCCGATCGTGCTCTCGGCCGCTGCGATCTCGTTACTCCGCGAGGTCGCGAAGCGGCGGCGGACGGTCACCGGCGAGTCCGCCGTCGAGTCCGCCAGGGCGGTTGTCGAGCCTGTCCTCCCGATTGCGCTCGCCTTCCTCCTGTCGTTCCTTGCTCTGGCCTTGCCGGTCGCGGCAATGGCGGTCAAGGACCGGAGCGCGGAGTTCGCGGAGGGCGTGCTGAGGCACACCGCCACCGAGGGCTCGGTCCTGCGGCTCCCGTGGCCCCAGTACCGGGCTCTCGTGACGAAACGCGTAATCAATCTGTGGCGGGCCACGCATGTTCCGGGTTCGGGAGAGCTCTCTCCGTGGTTGAACCGGGACCGGGCGCCCATGGTGGACCCCGTCACGTTCGCCCTCCTTGCGAGCGGTCTCGGCCTTCTTCTCCTGACAGGCTCGAGGCGGCGCCACGGTCTCCTGCTGTCCCTTCTTCTGATACCAACCGCGGTGTTCCTGACGGTGCCAGGAAACGAGAATTTCATGCGGTACTTCGTGGTCTTGCCGCTGGCGTTTCTCGGCGCGGCCGCGGGCCTGGAAGCGGCTCGCGGCGCTCTCCCGCGCCCGGCCCGCCTGTTCCTCGCGCCGGTCCTCGCCTTCGCGGCGGCGTTTTCGGTTCGTCCCAACCTCGAGCGGGTCTTCGTCACGGTTCCCTCGGATCGCGACACCCTCGACTCCTATCGAGAGACCGACATCGTCCTGACCGCCTGGGCGGCGAGCCGCGAAGAGGGATCACGGACCGTGTTCCTGACCGACACGCGGGACGCCGCATACCCGGACAACGACTCTCTCCGCTGGCTCCTGAAGGGGCGCCGCGCCTTCCTCGCTTCCACGCTCTCCGACGTCCTGCGGCTGACGCCGTCACCCGAGGAGCCGGTGTACGTCGTCACCTTCGGGATTCCCGAGATTCCCGGTCTCGAGGAGCTCCTGACTCGCTTTCTCGGTCCCGTTTCCGCGGTGGAGCGCGTCTCGAGCCTGGAGACGAGCATGACGGCGACTGCCTGGACTTTCGACCTCCCTCCGGCCGGGGACCTTTCGCGACCGAGCGGTGAGGTCGAGGTGCGAGCCTGGGAAGCCCCCGCAGGAGACTTGGCGAGCGGGACTCCTCCATCACCCTCGCCGGAGTTCCTCGCGTCCCTGAGGGGTCCCGATTTTTCGGTGATGGCGCTGCCACTCGGTGTGAAAGCGCGCTTCCTCGGGGGGCCGCAGCCGGATGGGAGTCACCTGTGGGCATCGCTCGAGGGCGTTCCCGACACGGCCCGAGGGGCCCTCCGCGCCGTCGAGCTCTCGGCACGAGGCGGCGAGGCCTGGCTTCTGTCTCAGGACAAGGTGCTCGGACACCTCCGGGCTCCCAACCAGTGGCAGGGAATCTGTCTCCCATCACCTCCCGCGGGAGCCCGGATCCGTCTCGTCTATCGACACGACGGGCCTGGCTTGCCGGGCGTTCAACTCGCCGCTGAGGGAGTGGACGGGCGTTTGAGAGTCGTCACGGCGCTTTCGAAGGATCCACCTCAGATTCGGCTCACCGATCTGAAGCCCGTGGAGGAACACTGGGGATTCACCCCGCCCGTTCGCAATCTCTCATCCGGAGGCGGCCCCCTGGTCATCGACGGCATCACCCGCGCGGACGGTCTCGGGCTGCACGCTCCGGGCTCCGCCGTCTGGGAGGTGCCGGCAGCTGCCAGGAAGTTCCTTGCCTGGGTGGGCTTGCAGCCGATGGAGGGCGCCTGCGCCGGCAAGCAAGCCCGGCTGCGCTTCAGCCTGGACGGCACTCCGGTCCGGAACTTCGTTCTCGCCAGGGGAGAACCCGGCCACCGGGTGGAGATCGACGTTCGGGGCGCCCGGCGTCTCGAAGTCCTGGTCGAGGAGGGACCGGACGAGAGGGACTGCGATCACGTCAACCTGGTCGAGGGGAGCTTCGTCACGACCCCGGAACGACGCGGGCCCGAGAAGAGGAGGTGATCCAGACACTTCCCGCCGGCTCGGCGACGTCGAAGATCACCGTCTTGCCACCGGGAGAGAACCTGGGATGCCTCACGGGTCTGTTCTTTCGCGAGAACCGCGTCAGCTGGAGTCGTGACTTCTCGTCTCCGTCCGTCGAGATCCAGAAGACGTTCCAGACGCCGTCTCGCTCGCTCGTGAAGAGGACCTTCGAGCCGTCGGACGAGAAGCCGCCGTTTCCACAACGTCCCTTCTCGACGGTCAACACCCGAACCGGATGGGGACCCGTCGTGTCCACGGGTACGAGGCCAACCCCAGTCCGCCCGTCGTCCAGGCGGACCTGGACGGAGAGCCAACGTCCGTTCGGGGACCATTCGGGAGAGCCGGCGGATTCCCCCGGGACCGTCAGCGGACGAGTCTGTCCGTCAAGAAGGTCGAGAAGGGCCACGCCGCTCGTGCCGTCGAGACGCTGGACGTTGAAGGCGATGGCGTTCCCGTCCGGGGAGATCCGGGCGGCCGGGGTCTCGCCCCGGGCACCCTTCAGGGGCTTCTCGTCCTCGCCTTCGATGCGAAGGGCTAACGGCCGGACGGAGCCCGATCGATCCGAAGTGAAGAGGATCTTCGCGCCGGACGGAAACCAGCTGGGATCAGAGTCCCGGGCGGGCGATGTGGTCAGCGCTCGCGGATCGGAACCGCTCGCGCTGGCGACCCAGATGTCGGGGGCACCGCCGGCCTCCGAACGAGAAAAGGCGAGGTGTGCGCCGTCGGGCGAGAAGGCCGGAGTGGTGTCGAAGACCTCCCCGTTCGTCAAAGCTCTCGGCTCGCTGGCGGGCCAGGCGTCTTTCGGGGTGATCTCGATCGCATGGAGGTGCGAGAACGTCGAGGAGGTGTCGAAGGCCACGCGGCTGCCATCCGGGGAGACCGCGATGTGACGGGGGCGAGAGGACGGGAGCGACAGGACTTCACTCGCCAGAGTGGCTGGGCGGCCCTCGGGAGCGATCGGGACCGAGAAGATGCCGCCCTTTCCGGGACCTGCCGCGGAAGCAAACAGGACCTCGGAGCCGTCCGGTGCCGCGATGGGACTGGAGATCGCGGTCGAAGATGCCAGGATCTTCCGCAGTCTGCCGTCGGAGAGCGAGACGGACCAGATCACCGGTTTTCCTTTGGCCGATGAGAGAAAAACGATCTCGCCTCCTCTCGGCAGCCAGGCCGGGGCCGAGTGTGCTCCGGGAGGGCTTCCTGGCTGCGTGACGCGGCGGAGTCCGGTTCCGTCGGGGCGCACCACCCAGATCGTGGCTTCCTCCGGGAGTTCCCGGGACGGGTCTTCGAGAACCGGGGAGGGCCCAGACTGGAAGGCGATCAGGGAGCCATCCGGCGAGAAGCGCGGGGCGGAACCGGTCGCGGAGAGCTGGCGCGGGGCTCCGCCGGCCAGCGGCACGGCCCAGATCCCCCCGCGAGAGGCCGAGTGATAGGCCACGAGGCCCTCTTTCGGAGAGGGCGAAGGCTGGATGTTCTGCTGGCCGTCTGACGTCAGGAGCCGTTCGGGCCCGGCTTCTGAAAGGGCCCGGATGGCGATTTCGTAGCCCGTCTCCGTCTCCGCTGAGAAGAGGAGAGAGCGGCCATCGGGTGTGAAGGCGGGGAAGAGCTCGGGCCTCTGAAGGCCCGTCAGGCGGGCGGGTGTCTCCCAGGAGCGCTTTCGGGGGGGGCCGAGCCTTCTTTTCTCCTTTCCCCGAGAAGCGTCGAAGACGAGTACGCCGGCCAGGATCAGGAGGACGGCTCCGAGCGAGAGGGAGCCCCACAAGAGGGAACGTCTCCGGGCGGTGGCGTCGTCATGAGGGGTCCGACCGGGCCGTGTGGGAGTGGGAGTCATGTGACAGGGGTCCCCTTCAGCGGGCGGCGCGCCAGCCGCAGTTGGCGCGCCAGCCGTAGTTGGCGCGCCAACCATGGCTGGCGCGGGAAAGAAGACGAAGCGCCCCGGCCGCATGGGATACGGCCGGGGCGTGGAGCCGAAAAACGAAGTCCAGCGTCAGAACGGTGGGAAGAAGTTCTTGAAGATTTCTTGAGTGGTTGGGGCGGGACCCTTCTTGAGGGCCAGTTCCTGTAGGTGGGTCAGGCGATCGATGAGGGAAGGCTGCTGGACTTCGTAGAGCACGCCGGTCGAGAGGACGTCGGTCTCGCGCGTGTAGGCCATGGCGGCGAAGCGGGACGTCTTGTCGTGGGATTCGGGTATGGCCCGGGTCTTGGCCTTGAGGGTCTTGAACTGGTCGTCGCCGCGCCAGGTGACACAGGGCGACATGATGTTGAGGAACCCGAAGCCGTGGTGGGAGAGGCCCTTGACCATCAGGTCGACGGTCGTCTTCAGGTCTCCGGAGAAGGCGCGGGCGACCCAGGTGGCGCCGAACGAGATCGCGAGCTCGCAGGGGTCGAAGGCGGGCTCGGGGTTGCCGTAGTAGGTCGACTTGGTCTTGTCGCCAGCCGGAGTGGTCGGCGCGGCCTGGCCCTTCGTGAGCCCGTAGATCTCGTTGTCCATCAGGATGTAGAGGATGTCGAGATTGCGCCGGGCGGTGTGGAGGAAGTGGTTGCCCCCGATGGCGAGACCGTCGCCGTCGCCTCCGACGGCCACGACGGTCAGTTCGGGACGGGAAGCCTTGATGCCGGTCGCCATCGTCAGGGCGCGCCCGTGCACACTGTTGAAGCCGTAGGTGGCGACGTAGCCCGGCAGGCGCGAGGAGCAGCCGATGCCCGACACGACGACGGAGTCCCACGGCTTGATCTGCAGCTGTGCCATGGCCCGGTAGAGGGCCGTCACGACACCGAAGTCCCCGCAGCCGGCACACCAGACGGGCTTGAGATCTGTCTTGTAGTCCCCGGGCTGGAAGACGGGGGTTTCCACGCTCGACGTCATGCCATCACCTCCTCGCGAGTCCGCATCTTCTCGAAGACCTTCCGGACCTCTTCCTCGACCTCGGCGATCGCCAGGTTCTTGCCGCCGGAGCGCTTGAAGAGGTGCAGATGCTCCTCGGGGAGATCCATGAACGACCGGAGGTACCGGTAGAACTGGCCCTGGAAGGAGATCTCGACGATCAGGAGCTCCTTGATCGTGGCGAGGTACGCCTTCAGCTGCTTCTCGGGGAAGGGGTGGATCATCTGCGGGACGAAGGCGGAGACCTTCTCGCCGCGCGCGGCGGCGGCGCGGACGACTTCCTCGACCGGACCCTTCGAGGAGCCCCAGCAGAGGATGCCGACGTCCGCCTGTTTCGGGCCGTAGTGCCTGAAGAAGTTGTACTTCTCGGCCAGCGGGCCCATTTTGCGGAATCGCTTCTTGGACATCTTCTCGTGGGTCAGGTGCATCGAGGCCGGGTCACCGTGCTCGTTGTGTTCGAGACCGTTCGTCTGGTAGACGGTGTGCCTCATGCCCGGCACGCTCATCGGGGAAACCCCGTCCGGCGTGTCCTTGTAGCGCAGGTACTTCTCGTTCGGGTCGTCCGCGGGCTTGATGCGGTCCACGACCTCGTGCTTGAGGTGGTCGAGCGGCACCGTCTCGCGGCGCTGGGCGACGGCCTGGTCGGAGAGGACGATCACGGGGAGCTGGAATTCCTCCGCGATGTTGAAGGCCTCGACCGTGGTGTGGAAGCAGTCCTCCACGTCACCCGGGGCGAGGACGACGCGCGGGGCGTCGCCGTGGCTTCCGAAGACGGCCTGCCAGAGGTCCGCCTGTTCGCTCTTGGTCGGGAGGCCGGTGGAGGGGCCGCCCCGCTGGACGTTCCAGATGACGGAGGGGATCTCGGCCATCGAGGAGAGCCCGAGCATCTCGGTCATCAGCGAGAGGCCGGGGCCCGAGGTGGATGTCATCGACTTCACTCCGGCGAACGAGGCGCCGATGACGGCGCCATAGGCCGAGAGTTCGTCCTCGGTCTGGACGACCGAGCCGCCGACGCGGGGGAGCCACTCGGAAAGGAAGTGGAGGACCTCGGAGGACGGGGTGATGGGGTAGCCCGCGAAGAACTTGCAGCCCGCGTGCAGGGCCCCGACCGCGCAGGCCTCGTTCCCGGCCATCAGGAGCTTGGGCTCGGTCGCCTCGTATGTCAGCTTCTTGTCCGAGACGTCGACGTTGAGGCTCCGCGCGAACTCGGCACCGCCGTCGAAGGCCCTGAGGTTCACGGCGAGGAGCTCCGCCTTTTTCTTTCCGAACTTGTACTCGACCGCCTTGCGGATCGAGCCGTGAGGCAGGTTGAAGAGCTCGGCGAGGACCGACAGGGACAAGATGTTCTTGGCGGCCTTTGTTCCGGCCAGCTCCGTCGCGAGCTTGGCGAACGGGACGGGAATGAACCGGGCCCGCTCGTCCAGGCCGAGATCGGCGGGGGACGACGGGTTCGGATCGGCGGCTTCGAAGAGGATGACGACGTCCTTCTTGGGAGCGAGCTCGCCCTTGAAGCGGCCGAAGTCGGCCCAGTTGAAGATCGCAATGACATCGAGGTCGTCACCTTGGGCGAAGATCGGGTCGGGGCTCAACCTGACGACGCACGACGATTCGCCGCCCCGGATTTGCGGGCCGTACGCTTCCACCTTGATGACGTTGAGGCCGTCCTTGGCGGCCGCCTGGGCCACCATGTCACCCATGGTGACGATACCGTCGCCACCCGAGCCAACCATGGCGATGCTGAGATCTCTCGTGGGCATTCTCTGAAGTCCTCCCCATTAACCCAGTGCCGTGGGTCCCCTAGAGTTTGGACCGGTTCGCCCTCCTTTTTCCATGATTCAAATTGTTCAGAGAACCCAAATCAAACGAACCGTATGACTCACCGGACCGCCGGTCGGTTTTTCTTGGCTTTCTCGCCTCTTTTCCTTGAAAAACACGACCGATCGTTCTAATTTGTGGGTATGAGGAAGGGAGAGACGACCCGCCGCATGATTCTGCGCGAGGCTCTCGCGATGGCGAGCGAGGTGGGGCTGGCGGGTCTGAGCCTGGCCCCCCTGGCGGCCCGGCTGAAGCTCTCCAAGAGCGGGCTCTTCGCGCACTTCCAGTCCAAGGAAGCCCTGCAGATGCAGGTGCTGGATTACGCCGCCCTGCGCTTCATCGAGAACGTCATCCGGCCCGCGCTCGCCGTCCCGGAGGGCGAGGAGAGGATCCGGGCGATGTTCGACCACTGGCTCGACTGGCCCAAGTCGGATCCGCTGCCGGGAGGGTGCTTCTTCGTCTCCGCCGCAACCGAACTGGACGACCGTCCGGGTCCTCTGCGAGACCGCCTCGTCCAACTCCAGCGCCGGTGGCTCGGCGTCATCGCCGAGATGGCCCGAATGGCCGCGGCGGAGGACGTCTTCCGCTCCGACTTGGACTGCGAGCAGTTCGCCCACGACGTCTACGGCGTGATGCTCGCCTACCATCACTCTTCTCGCCTTCTGCGCGACCCGAGATCCCGGCAGCGTGTCCGGACGGCCTTCGAGGCGCTCGTTCGCGATGCCCGAAATCCCGGCGAGCCCTCGCCGAAGCCCTCGAACCCACAAGAGGAAACAGAGCCTGGCGCCCGCGCGGCACGGACGCCTGTCCGCGCCGTTGCCGCAGTGCCAAGACCGCCGGGGAGCGACCGGACGCTCTCCGGGGATAAGGACTAGATTCCGGGAAAGGACCGGTGACCCATGTCCACACTCCTTGACATCCTCCCCGCCGAAACAGAGCAGGAGAAAAGAGAAGCGCGCAAGAAGGCCGTCCACTGTGTCACGCCCGGCTGTCCCCACATGGTGACGGAGCCGTGGGAGGAATCTGGAATGCTCTGCTACGAGTGCGCCATCGAGGGAGAGCTCTTCGATCGCGATGCGCGCTGGCACCACGTCTGCCCGATCCCGGGAACCCACTGCCTTCCCTGTGAGGAGCGCGAGAAGGAGCGGAAGGCCCACCTGACGCACAAGGCCCGGCATCGCGCCAAGGTCTGAGCCGGCCCGGGGCGGGCCGCCCGCAACGGGCCTCCCGCGGCGGGTCTCCCACCGTCCCTCCCTCCGTTCAGTCTTTCCGAAAGGTTCTCTTGCCGCCGGGAGGCCCGGGATGACCGGGTCTCCCGGTCACTCTCCCGAGTCTCTCGTGAGCTTCTCGGTGAGCGGCCTGTGCATGACGAGTGTCGCGTAATAGAAGGGCGACAACAGAGACCCCGACCCCTCGAAGGTGGGAAGAACGAGGTATGTGTAGAGGGGCCGGCCGAAGAGTGTCCTGAAGACGTGATCGTTGAGAACGACCTCCACGATGGGGCCGGTGATCATCAGGAAGGCCAGGTGTCCGAAGAGACGAGCCCGTCTCGTGCCCGACTGTCGCGTGAAGGTGTCAAAGAGGCTCGAGAGGGGAACGATGAGGAGGACAGCCAGCGCCCAGACGAGGGGGGACGTGATGTCGAGGAAGAGCGGGGCGATCTCGTAGCGCCACAGTCGCACCCCCGCCCACAAGAAGAGGAGGCCTCCGGCCACCTCCGCCACGATCCAGGCCAGGCCCGCGATCAAGCAGGCGAGGAAGAACCGGGAGGTCCGGCCGAGCCTTTCAATCCTGCCGCTCTCACCCATCGGCGGCAGATTCTAGAGCGGGCGTCCTTCTGGGCCCGGGGATCGGCCCTAATCGGCGGGCGAGGCGTCCCCAAAGGCCCAGATTCCGCTACCATTCCCGCGTGGCAGTCGTGGACGGAAAGGGCGGTGCTGCCGCGAGGCAGCGGGCCGAAGAGCTCAAGAAGAAGCTGAAGGACTCCCCGGGGGATGTCGCGACGATCCTGGCTCTGGCGGACGCCTTGACGCTTTCGGGCGAGAGGCGGGAAGCCGTGTTGATGCTGAACAAGTCCGGGGCGTTCCTGCAAAACCGCGGACGTCAAATGGAGGCGATCGCCGTCTACAAGAAGGTCCGGCAGGTCGACCCCCAGGGCGATGTCACCATGGGCTACCTCTCGCAGCTCGAGTTGAAGAAGCTCCTCGAGGAAGCGCGCTCGCAGGCCGAGAAGGCCGCGGCGCAGGTCGAGAGCGGATCGCAGAAGGCCGCTCCCGAGCCGACGCCCGCGGGCGTGCCCGCGGCCCGCCCCGCGGCGCCCGCCGGTCCGAGCCCGGAGGACCAGAAGAAGATCGCCGAGCGGAAGGCCAAGAAGGAAGCTCTCGCGAGCCTCGTTTCGGGGATCCCGCTCCTGAAGGACATCCCTCCCTTTCAATTCGAGCTCGTCCTCGACCGCATTCACATGCGCATGCTCGAGAAGGGGGCCTTTCTCTTCCGCGAGGGCGAGGCCGGTGCCTCGATCATCTTCATCGCGGCGGGATCGCTCCGCGTGACGATGCGGGCTCACGGAGGCGAGATCGAGGTTACCCGCCTCGGTCCGGGAGACATCGCGGGCGAGGTCTCATTCCTGTCGAACATCCCGCGCACGGCCTCTCTGCAGGCGCTCACCGACGTGGCCGTCCTCGAGCTCGAGAGACAGGCCGTCGATCAGGTCGTGAGGCGAAACCGGGCCCTGGCAACCGCCCTCACGAACCTGTACCGCGAGCGCGTCCTCGACTCGGTTCTCGTGCGCTGCGTCCTGTTTTCCGGTCTTCCGAAAGATGAGCGGGACCGCTTCGCCCTGCGCTTCGCTCCGGTCGAGGCCAAGGCCGGCGACCGCGTCGTTGTCGAGGGAGAGCCGGGCGACGCGATCTTCATCCTCAGGCGCGGGCAGGTCCGGGTTTCTCGGTTCCACCGGGGCTCGGAGATTCCGCTGGCGCTGATGGGGCCGCCGGAAGTCTTCGGGGACGTCGCCGCGATGCGTGGAACCCCCCGCACTGCGACCGTCACGGCGGTGACCCCCTGCGAGTTCCTCAGGCTCTCTCGGGAGGACCTGCGCGAGCTCCTCGAGCGCAATCCCTCGATCCGGGGAAAGCTCGAGGAGATCCAGCTCGCCCGGTTCATCAACACGGCGGAAAAGCTCAACGGCTGACGGCTCACGGCCGTCGAGGCTCTCCCCGGGTCGCGAGCCGCCCGAGGTGCCGGCGAAACGACTTCATGACGGAGAGGTGCACCCGGGCCTGGGTATTCACGTAGATGAACCAGGGCAGAGTCGGCCGGAAGTCGTGAATGGCCGCCAGGATTGCCTTGCCGTCGAGGACTTCCCGGAACTCCAGCCGGCCCTTCTCATGAGTCTGGGCCAGAAGACCCCCGCGGATGTAGAACAGCGGCCTGTTGTCGCTGCTGCGCTCTTCTGAAAAATTGAGGACCAGGAGCTCCCTCGGAACGCCCACGAAGCGGAACTCGCAGCGGCCATCCTCGAGAATGCGGACCCTCAGAAAGGGACGGGTGAAATTGGGGAGCCAGCGGAGGTACTCGCGTGAGACGTCGAGGGCATTCCAGCCCTCCGGCAACGGTAGCCGCTGGACGGACCGGACGGCGTTCCCCGAGGGACGCTGGGCCATCCTGCGAAGCGAGGAGCCGCCGCCGGCGGCGCCCTGTGCCGGGAGAGCTCTCCTCACCGCCTCGTCGAACGGGATTCCCTCTCCGATCTTCCGCAGCTGAAGAGACCGGTCCCGCGCCACCATCGGGTGACGCAGGCTCATGACCAGGGGCCCCACGAGCTGGCGAGGCGCTCCCGTGACGGTCGAGACCCACAGGGTCGAGAGGCGCGGGGTCAAGAACGGGAACGCGACGAAGGGGCGCTTCAGCCTCAAGACCTCGGCCGTCCTGGCCAGCATCTCGCGATAGGTCATGACATCCGGTCCCCCGACATCGGCCGTCTCCCCGAACGTGGAGGGGTCGCCGATCACGGAGGCGATCATCGAGACCACGTCGTCCAGAGCGACCGGCTGAGTGCGGGTGGACGTCCAGGCGGGGCAGAGAAGGGCCGGCAGCCGTCCGACGAGCCTCACGAGAATGTCGAACGAGGAACCGCCGGGGCCCAGGATCAGACCGGCGCGCAGCGCCGTGACGGGCACCCCCGTGCTCCGGAGTTCGCGCTCGACCTCCAGCCGGCTCTCGAGGTGCCGGGACAGGTCGTCGTTCTGCGGGATGAGGCCGCCGAGGTAGACGATCTGGCGGATTCCCGCCGCCCTCGCGGCTCGAGCGAAGTTGTTGGCCGAGATCAGGTCGAGATCCGCGAACGACCCCTGTGTCAGGCGGGCCGCCGGCATCATGTGGTGAACGAGATAGACGGCGAAGTCGGCGCCCGAAAGGGCCTTCTCGGCCTCCAGGAGCGAGAACAGGTCGCATCCTCGCCACTCGACGCGGCCGATCACGGCATCTCCCGTCTCGCGGTTGCCGCCCGGGCTCCCTTTCCGCGTCAGCGCGACGACGTGGAAGCACTCCGAAAGGATCGGCAAGAGGGCCCGTCCGACGAAACCCGAGGCTCCGGCGACGGCCACTACCTGGCGGGACTTCACTCTCGCTCCTGCCGCCCGCCGCCCGCGGCGGACGGAGACGCCGGCCAGGCCGCCCCCCGGTCACCCTCTGCGCGTGTCCCGAACACGGCCGAATCGTACCGATCCGCCGCGGCCAAAGCGATTCCTGTCTTTTCGGGTGATGCCTTTTTGGTCCGGCTTTCTTCTTGCATTTCGCTCTGCGCGAGAATAGAGAACGAGAAATCGCGATCCTGAAAGGAGAGCCCCGGAGAGGGTGACCAGAGGCGGGCGAGTGCCCGCGAAAAGATGATGGAGTCGCCGCCCTTTTCACCAGGGGTCCAGATTGGCCGCTACATGCTCGAGGAGACCCTCGGCAAGGGCGGTATGGGGGAGGTGTTTCGGGCCGAGGACACCGTTCTTCGGAGGCGTGTGGCCATCAAGGCACTGCCTATGGAGGTCGTGGCAACGCCGGAGCGGCTGGCGCGATTCGAAAGAGAGGGGAAGCTCGCCGCGGGACTCTCCCACCCGAATCTCGTCCAGATCCACGACGTCGGGGAGCACAAGGGGGTCCCTTACATCGTCCAGGAGTTCGTGGACGGCGAGAGCCTCGAGGACATCCTGGGCCGTGGTCCCGTCGACCCCAGGCAGGCGGCCGACTGGTGCCGTCAGGCCGCCCTCGGCCTTTCGGCCGTTCACGAGGCGGGGATCGTTCATCGCGACATCAAGCCCGGGAACATCATGGTGGGTCTGGATGGCCGGGTCAGGGTCCTCGACTTCGGTCTCGCGACCATGGAATCGGGCCGGCCGGTCGAGTGGACGGCGGAGAGGGCGACCCTCACGCGGGAGGGCTTCATCCTGGGGACGGCCCACTACATGTCCCCCGAGCAGGCCATGGGCAAGAAGCTCGACGGCAGAAGCGACATCTTCTCCCTGGGCGCCGTCCTCTACGAGCTTCTGGCTGGAGTCCGTCCGTTCGAGGGGGACTCCTCGATCGACGTCTTGCACGCCGTCCTTCATGAGGAACCCGCCCCTCTCCCTGCAAACCACGGGATTCCGCACGAGCTTTCGACCCTCGTTTCACAGATGCTCGCAAAAGACCCGGCCCGCCGCCCGCCTTCAATGAAGGGTCTGGCCGAGTCCCTCGCGCTCCTCTTCAAGAGGTCCAGATCCATCACACCCGCGACCCTCTCCCCCGGGCCGCCCCGGCCTCGGGACGATGGGAGCGAGACCAGAACGACGGTCGCCACCCGGACAACGGTCGCCACGGCGAGGCCCCCTCGGGCCAGGGCGGGAATCATGGTGGCCGTCCTCCTGAGCGGCCTGTGTCTCGGAGGCGTTCTGGCCTGGGGAGTCTTCCGGCCGCGCCCCTCGCCGCCTCTGCCGCCTCCATCCCCCGTACAGCTGACGGCTTCGGCTGGCCTCGACATCTTTCCCAGCTTTTCCCCCGACGGGGCGAACTTGGTCTACAGCTCGAACCGGTCCGGCGGCTTCGAACTCTACGTGCGCTCGCTCGCTCCCGGAGGCCGCGAGGTCCAGCTGACGGACGACGGGCAGGAGAACTTCCAGCCAGCCTGGTCGCCCGAGGGGACGCTCATCGCTTACCACTCGAAAAAGCGTGGGGGGATCTGGGTCCTGCCTTCGCTGGGAGGCAACGCCCGTCAGGTCTCTTCCTTCGGGTCGCGTCCCGCCTGGTCGCCGGACGGAAAGCTCCTGGCCTTCGAATCGGGCCCCCTCGTCGACCTTTCCGCGAGCTACCTCGGCACGCTCCCGCCGTCCGTCATCTGGATCTCGAAGGTTGATGGATCCGACGCACGCGCCATCACGGCCGTGGGACGGCCGGCGGGAGGGCACGGGTCCCCCTCGTTTTCTCCCGATGGGACCCGGATCGCCTTCTCCACCTATGAGCGAGCGTTGAAGGGAGAGCTCTGGACGGTCGACGTGAGGACCAAGGAGATCGCGAGGGTGGCGACGGGAACGGGTTTCCGGCTGGATCCCGTCTTCAGCGCCGACGGCGGCGAAATCTACTTCGGAGGCGTCAGCGAGGGCTGGAACTACGGGGTGTTCCGGGTCCCCGTGTCGAAGAAGACGGGCGCCGGAGAAGGAGAAGCCCGCGAGGTCTTCAACTTCGGCCTGGGGCCGATCCGGCAGCTGGCGGTCTCCCCGGACGGCAAACGGCTCGCGTATTCCTCGCTCACGATGGCGAGCAACCTGATCTCGCAGAGGGTGGTCCCCCGCTCGGGAGAGCCGGCCGGGCCGCCCGAGAACGTGACACGCGAGACGGGCAGGAATTCCCGCCCCGCGTTCTCTCCGGACGGCAAGCGCCTCGCCCTGACGAAGTGGAAGCTGGGATCCAGGCAAGACATCTGGATCTGCGACGAGGATGGAGGAAATCCCGTCCAGCGGACGACGCACGCCGCCGATGACGACTTTGCCCAGTGGTTTCCGAATGGCGAGCGGCTGGCCTTCGTTTCCCACCGGCTCGGCTACACCGCCTTTTTCACGCAGGATCTCGCGACGAGCCAGGAGGCCCTTGCCGCCGACGTCGGACGGGGCGTTGACTTCCTTCGCCTGGCTCCCGACGGGCTGCGATTCAGCTTTCACCGCGCTCCAGAGGGAGGCGTCATCAACACGTGGATCGGTGAGTTCGGAAAAGGGGAGCCGCGCCAGATCACGTTCGACCATGAGATGGCCGGGTTCGCCTGCTGGTCGCCGGACGGGAAGCTCCTTGCCCTGGAAGTCAAGCGCGGCGAGGACGTTCAGGTCGGCATCGTCTCTTCGGGCGGCGGCGCGATCCGGCTGCTGACCTCGGAGCCCGGCCAGGCATGGCCCTACACCTTCTCCCCGGACGGAAGCCGGGTCGCCTTCGCGGGCCTCCGCGGCGGTCTGTGGAACATCTTCTGGATTCCGGTTTCGGGCGGCTCCGCCGTCCAGGTCACGAAGAACACCCGCCTCAACGCCTATCTCCGGTACCCGGCCTGGTCTCCCCGTGGTGACCGGATCATCTACGAGCACGCCGAGACGTATGGCAACGTCTGGGTGCTCGAGAACTTCCGCTGAGGCTCACGTCTCCGAGCGCTGGGATTCCTTGCGGGCGAGCCAGTGGGAGAGGGTCCGGGCCAGCTGAACTCTCGTGAAGGGCTTGGAGATGTAGTCGTCCATGCCAGATTCGAGGGCCCGCTGGCGGTCGCCGGCCATGGCGCTCGCGGTCAGGGCGATGATGGGCACCGGACGAAGACTCCGGATCGCCTCGTGCTTGCGAATGGTCCGGGTCGCCTCGTAGCCGTCCATGCCGGGCATCTGGCAGTCCATCAGGATGGCGTCGTAGCCTCCGCGCGCGGCGGCCGCGACGGCCGCGGTCCCTTCCTCCACCAGATCCGCCGTGCATCCCAGATTCTTGAGGTGGGCCAGGACGACCTCGCTGTTGACGGGGTTGTCCTCGGCGACCAGGATCGCGGCGCCCAGGTTGATTCCGCCCTCGAGGATCAGGGCGGGTTCCGGGGTCTGGCTCGTCCCGCTGAGATACCGCGCGGGACAGAACCTCACGGTGAAGGCGAAAACCGTCCCGTCCGGTTCCGAGCGCTCGATCCAGATGTCGCCCCCCATCAGGCCGGCGAGCTGGCGGCAGATCGCGAGGCCAAGTCCGGCCCCGCCGGAGCGGCGCGCCGCCGAGTCGTCCGCCTGGGAAAAGGGCTGAAAGAGCAGCGGCTGGACCTCTTTCGGGATCCCTCTCCCGGTGTCGGCGATCCGGAACTTCAGCACGCAGGGGTCTTCGTGCGAGATCAGACCCGCCTCCACCCGGATCGAACCCTTCGACGTGAACTTGATCGCGTTTCCGATGAGGTTCGTCAGCACCTGCTGAAGGCGGTCGCGGTCGCCCAACACGAGCGACGGAACCCAGTCATCGACCGTCCACGTCAGATCCAGCCCTTTCGCCCTGGCCCGGCCGGCAAAGAGTCCGACCGAGCGCGCCACGACGTCTCGAGGGTCGAAGTTCGAGGTGACGAGCTGGAGCGTGCCAGCTTCGATGCGGGAGAAGTCGAGGATGTCGTCGATGATCCGGAGAAGCGAGCGGGCGGACTCCTCGATGGCCTCGGTCTGCCGGCGCTGCTCGGGCGAAAGCCTGCTGTGCATCAGGAGCTCGTTCATCCCGAGAACGCCGCTGAGAGGGGTCCGGATCTCGTGGCTCATCTTGGCGAGAAACCTCGACTTGGCGAGACTGGCGGCCTCCGCCTGCTCCTTGGCCTCGGTCAGGCCGATCTCGGCGTTCAGGCGCCGCTCGACCTCTCGCTGGAGGTCCTTGTTCACGCCCGAAACGCGCTCGACGAGATCGGCGTTCTCGAATTTGAGCGTGAAGCCCTCGACGATCTTCTCGCTGGCCGCTTTCCCAATGGAGGCCATGGCGCCCGCATAGATGATCGTGATGCACCCCGACAGGATTCGGAAGGGATCGCCACTGGCCAGGAAGAGGTTGACGGCGAAAGGCGTCAGGATCGGGAAGAGGACGGCCGCGTATTGAGAGAAGAGCGGCGTGTTGGCGATCAGCGCTCCGGCCGGGACCCCCGCGGCGATGAAGACGACGAGCGTGAAGGCCTCCGTCCCCCAGGGCGGAGCCAGGACCGAGACGGCCACTCCCCAGAGGCTCGCGGCCAGAAGAGATCCTAGGGTGGCGTAGCCGGCCCAGCGGCGCGCCTCGTGAATCGGCGGACGCCTCTTCCAGTAAATCCGGATGCAGGCATACCGGGCGACCGAAATGAGATTGACCGCGATCCACCATGCCGCCACGACGCGGGCCGTCCGGTGCGTCAGAAGGAGCGCTGCCGTCAGGATCGAGACGGCAACCGACGAGATGAGGTTTCTCGGGGTCAGCTGGTAGATCAACTCCACCTGGGCGGCGAACACCCGCTCTCCTATCGACGCCCCGGGTTTCGAGTCCGTCGTTGTCATGTTCTGCCCCAGGAAAGATGTGCCGCCGCGTACTGCGCCAGACCGCCTCGGAGTGACCAGATCTCAAACATGCAGGCGGCCCGATATTCTACCGCCGCGGAGTGCCCGGTCCTAGCAGGTCCCGGTTTGTGTTCCGGATGGCTTCGGGGGAATACTTGTCGGGAGATGATCCTCGTCCGGAGAGTATTGAGATGAGAGTCCTGATTGCCGAGGATGATCCGACGTCTCTCTTGATGCTGAAGACGGTGGTCTCGGGGTGGGGGCATGCGGTGACCGCCGCTTCCGACGGACTGGAGGCATGGTATTGCCTGCGCGAGCCCGACTCTCCTCCGCTCGCCATCCTGGACCGCGAGATGCCAGGCTTGAGCGGGACCGAGATCTGCCAGCGCGTCCTCGTGCTCCGCCCGGACGATCCTCCCTACCTCATTCTCCTGACGGCGAAGGGGGAGAAGCGGGATGTCGTCGAGGGCCTGAATGCGGGGGCGAACGACTACATCGCTAAGCCCTTCGATCTGGAGGAGCTCAGGGCGCGCATTGCCGTGGGCTGCCGGGTTGTCGAGCTTCAACAAGCCCTGGCCCGGAGACTTCTCGAGATCGAGGAGGCCCACCGGCGAGAGGAGGAGCTCAGGCTCAAGCTCGAGGCGGTCGGCGGCTGGCTGGGTGGGAAGGGGGCCACGAGTCCCGAGGGACTGACTTCCATCTCCGCCCTCGCCCAGGAGGTGGCCGACGCGATCGGGGCCGCGGGCATCCAGATCCACGTCTTGCAGGGAGACCGGCTGCTTCCGCTGACAGAAACGGGCCCTTCCCCCTTCATCTGGCCGGCCCTCCTCGAATCCGTTCTGAACTCGACGGAGATGCTGCAAATTCCGGGATACGTCCTGCTCCCGCTGAGCGCGGCCCCGGGTTCGAGTCTCGGGGTCCTGGTGGTTCACGGACTCGGGCGGGGCGGGCTCCTCAATCAGGAGCTGGGACTCGTGAAGCTCCTGGCCAGAGAGACGGCGTCGGGGCTCGAGCTCCTCAGACTGAGGGGGGACTTGGAGGACTTGAGGCGCCGCCAGGAATCCGAAGGCAGGAGCCGGACCGAGGAGACCGCGGAAAAGCTGGGGGTCTGTCCGAGCTGCATGCGCTGCCATGGGGAAAGGCAGAATACGTGCCCCCGGGATGGGGCCGCCCTGCAGGTCCTGCCCGACGTTCCCTTCGAGGTGGCTGGACGGTACCGCTTCGAGCGCCGGCTCGGCGTGGGCGGGATGGGAATGGTCTTTCGGGCCCACGACATCCAGCTCGACCGCCGCGTCGCTCTGAAGGTCGTCCGGCTGCGCCAGAGCCTCATGGACGCCGAGACCAACAGGCGGCGGTTCAGCGTGGAGACGAGGATCCTCGCGGGCCTCAACCATCCAGGGATCATCACGCTTCACGATTCCGGCGAGCTGGCCTCGGGAACGATGTACATCGTCACGGAGCTCCTGACGGGCCTGGATCTGGAGAGGGTTCTTTCGCTCTACGGCCCCGGGACTCCGGCGCAGGTCGCCTCCATGATCCTCGATGCCGGAGCGGCACTGGATGCCGCCCACGCTCTCGGGCTCGTCCACAGGGACGTCAAGCCCGCGAACATCTTCATCGTCCCCGAAGCCCGAGGATTCAGGGCCAAGTTGATCGACTTCGGCCTGGCCCGGTCGCAGGCCGAAGTCCGGATGACCAACGACAGCTGCGTCGTGGGAACGCCGCGGTACATGGCTCCCGAGATCTTCAGGGGCAGCGAGGGCACCGCCCGCTCGGATCTCTATTCGCTGGCGGCCGTCGCGTACGAAGCCCTGACCGACAGGCCCGTGGTCCGTGGATCGCAGATCGGCGATGTTGTCTTGGAGGTTCTCTCCGACGATCCGGCGCCGCCTTCCGAGATTCTCGGCGAGTCGGCCCGGCCGCTCGATTCGATCTTCTACCAGGGGCTCGCGAAGGAACCGGATGTGAGACCGGCCTCGGTTCTCGAGTGGGCGTCCGAAGTCGCCGGGAGGCTCCGGACCGTCGTCGCCATGGGAAGCGGCTGGCCCGAAATACGCGAGACCTCGGCGGCCCTGCGCGTCGACGATGGCGGACCCGGGCCGCGAGTTTCCCTCCTGGCCGGGATCTCTCCGGCGATCAGGGAGTCCGTCCTTGGTCCGCAGCCCGAGACGACTTCGCATCCACCTGACCCCAGCGGCCGGCGGAGCTAGGGGAGGGGGGGGTGGGGGATCGCCTCGGGCGTCCGTCCGGCCGGGTTCCGGTGTGGGGACTCCTCTTGGTCACGGTCCTCTCGCTGACCGCCGGCGTTCTGAGCTTTCTCCTCGGGACACTCCCGGATGGGGTCCGGGCGCTCGCCGTTGGGTTCGGCTGCGCCGTGGCAGGCACGGCCGGTCTCGCGGCGGCCGCTCGCGGGACCGGCAAGGAGACGCCTGATTCGGCGTCTCGCCCCCTCGACTCGTCGGGCCCGGTTTCTCGAGGGACCGGCCTCCTCCAGGGGTCCCGCGGGCAAGACGAAGCCCGCGAGGCCGGTCAGGGAGAAGCCGTCGGGTCAGGGTCTGGCGCGAGTCTGCCGGATCAGCTGCCCGGACGGGCACCCGAGACCGGGGCCGCACCGTCGGGCCGGGTGATCACATCCGAGTTCCTGTCTGCTCTCGGCCACGAGATCCGGACTCCCCTCAACGGCATTCTCGGAATGACCGAGCTGATGTTGGGGACGTCTCTGGACGCCAGGCAGAGGCGGTATGCCGAGGCGGCGTTCGGCGCGGCCGAGGATCTCGCCGCCATCGCGAGAGATCTCCTCGATTTCTCCAAGGGAGAAGGGGGCAGACTGAAGCTCCGGGTATCCGAGTTCGATCCCGGAGCCGTCCTTTCCGGGACGGTCGAATCCCTTCGGCCCGATGCGCGGAAAAAGGGGATCTCGCTCGCCCTGAAGATCTCGGAGGATCTTCCGGCCCGAATTCAGAACGACGAGGCCCGGATCCAACAGCTCGTCGAGAACCTCCTCGACAACGCGATCAAGTTCACGGACAGAGGCGGGGTCACGGTGAGCGTGGGGCTCGACGCCCGTCCCGTGGCGAGCCCTCACCTTCGGGTAGAGGTCCAGGACACGGGGTGCGGGATCGAGGAAGACCTGCAGCCCAGGATCTTCGAGGGTTTCGTGAGGGGCGACATCTCGACGAACCGGCGGCACGGCGGCACGGGTCTCGGACTCGCGGTCTGCCGCCACATCGCCCGGCAAATGGGAGGCGACATCGGCTTCTCGAGCGAGGCCGGGTCCGGATCGTCCTTCTGGTTCTCCGTGCCCTGCCGGGTGAGACGGGACCCCGAGGAGTCCTGGGACGACTCTCCGATTCCACAGAGCCGGCGGGCGTCGCGGAGATCAGGCGGATTCCGTGCGAACCAGGGCTCTGAAACGGCCGTGGCGTTCGATCCGTCCGTCCTGGCGAATCTCCGCACCCTGGGTCCCGAGGCTGGCGAGGGGTTCGTTTCCCGGCTGGTGTCGGTCTTCATCACGGACACCGAGCGGATGCTCCGGGAGATGCGCCAGACGCTCCAGGCAGGCGAGCGGGAGACGCTGGCCCGGATGGCCCACCGCCTGAAGTCGGGGACGGCGAATGTGGGGGCCCTCGGGATGACGGCAGCCTGCAAGAGGCTCCAGGACCAGGCCGCATCCGCCGAGGCGGAGACAATCCTCGACGACCTCGAGAAGCAGTTTGGCGAGGTTCGGCCTCTTCTCCTGGCGGAGCAGTCGAAGTCCTGAGCGGCGCTCAGCCCCGCAATCGCTGGCGCTCCCAGAGGAGCGCGGATTCGACGATCTCCTCGAGGCTCGAGTGAGAAGGCCGCCAGCCCGTCGCCTGCATGAGAGCGGCTGGATCCGCGACGAGGGCGGGGGGGTCGCCGGGCCTGCGCGGCCGCATCTCGATTGCGGGATGGATTCCGAGCGTCTTCCCGGCCACCTGGATCACCTCGAGGACCGAGTAGCCGGTCCCCGTGCCCACGTTGAAGGCGGACTGGGCCGGCAGGTTTGCTGCCTCGATCGCGATGACGTGCGCGTTCGCGAGGTCGGTCACGTGGATGTAGTCACGAACGCAGGTGCCGTCCGGAGTGGGGTAGTCGTTTCCGAAGACCTGGGCGGGGAGACCGGACGAGAGCCCGCGAAGGACACGCGGGATCAGGTGTTCCTCCGGTTCGTGCTCCTCGCCGGTTCGCCATTCCGGGTGCGCGCCGCTCGCGTTGAAGTACCGCAGGGCGACGGCCCTGAAGCCAAAGAGGCGGGAGGCATCGAAAAGGGCCGTCTCGAAGGCGAGCTTGGCCGAGCCATATGGATTGATCGGCCGAAGCGGGGCGCTCTCGGGAATCGGTGTCGTGTCCGGGGCGCCGTACACGGCGGCCGTCGACGAGAAGAGGAAGGCCGAGATCGGGAAGCGCGCGGCGCAGAACAGGAGATTGATGCCGGCACCGAGGTTGTTCTTCCAGTACATCTCGGGTTCACGGGTCGACTCCCCGACACTGATGTAGCCGCCGAGGTGGATGACGGCCTCGGGACGGTGACGCTCGAAGACCGAGAGGAGGGCCGCCGCATCCTCGAGGGCGATGCGCTCGAGGGGAAAGGCGCCTTCTCGTCCGGGGCGGCTCCGCCGGAAATCGTCGACGATGAGGGGCGCGTGGCCGCGCTCGGCAAGGGCTCTCACCACATGCGCCCCGATGTACCCAGCTCCACCTGCAACGAGTACCTTCACGGTGACCTCCAGAGATGGGGATTCTGAGGGCAGAGGGCACGGGGCGGAAGGGCTCGTTGCAGGAGGAAAGGCGCCCCGGGTACGCTCGGGGGAAAGAGGTGTGACATGAAACGCGCTCGTCTTCTTCTGGCCCTGACTGTTCTCTTTTCGCTTCCCGTACTGGCCGAGACGGCTCCCACCCCGACGGCGAAGAAGCCGGAACCGCCGAGCGGGATGGAGCGGTACGTCTTTGGCCTCATCAAGAAAGGGCCCGCGTGGACACCCGGGTCGACGCCCGAGACGCAGGAGATCCAGAAAGGTCACATGGCCAACATCGAGAGGCTGGCGAAGGAGGGGAAGCTCATCCTGGCCGGGCCCTTCGAGGGGGGCGAGGATTTCCGTGGGATCTTCGTGTTCAAGGTTCCGACACTCGATGAGGCCAAGGCGCTTTGCGAGACCGACCCCGCGGTCAAGGCGGGACGCCTCAAGGTGGATCTCATCTACTGGTGGGGGCCATCTGTCCTGACGGACGTCGTCAAGGCGTGGGAAGCAACGCAGAAGAAGTGAGAATCCCTTCCCGTTCGCCCCGGGGCGCGGGATCACGCTCAGAGGTCCATCTGGGTTCCGATCTCCATGACCTGCCGGGGAGGCAGGTTCAGGTGGCTCACGGCGCTCGTCGCGTTGCGGGACGAGAAGGCGAAGATCTTCTCGGCCACGGCGCCCATCTGACCCGCATGGGTCGCAAGGAACGTCTCCTTGCCGAGATAGTAGACGGCTTCATCAAGCGAGACAGGCAGCCGGTGCTTCTCAACGCAGGCTGAAAGAAGGGCCGGGAGGTTTGGGTTCTCCATGAAACCGGCCCTGATCTCGATCTGGTGGATCCCGAGCCCGAGGCTCTTCACGAAGTCCCGCTCGCTGGGCCCGACATACGGGACGTGCCGCACCTTGTACGTCACGAGGAGGACGGTCTCAGGGACAACGGAAAGGCTCTCCGTGAGCCTGACCAGGGGGAGCGGAATGACGTCCGGGGTCCTCACGAGGAAGATCCCGGTCCCGTGCGGCCGCCGGATGCCTTTCGCGTCGCCGAGCTTCTTGAGGAACTCGGCCGGGCTGGGGAGCCTCTTTCTCGCGATGTTCTCGAGGTAGGTGCGGCCCCGGCGCCAGTTGATCATGACCAGGCAGATCAGGAGACCCACGAGGACGGGCACGTACCCGCCATCCACGAATTTCAGGATGTTCGCGCCGAAGAAGGACAGGTCGATGACGAGGAATCCGAGGACGAGGGGGAGAGCCTTCAGGACAGGC
Source organism: Thermoanaerobaculia bacterium (assembly GCA_022071945.1). Classification (GTDB taxonomy): domain Bacteria; phylum Acidobacteriota; class Thermoanaerobaculia; order UBA5066; family UBA5066; genus JAJVIN01. The sequence continues at coordinate 65,025 of JAJVIN010000012.1, forward strand.
CAGTTCCAGGCGCGCCGCGCGACGAAGTAGAAGAGGATCGACGTCACGGCCATCGTTCCGCTCACGGCAATTCCGTATGCCGCCGCCAGGCGGCTCGATTCCTTGAATGTCAGGACCACGGCGATGCAGGCGGCCCCGAGCCACGCGTTGATCTCGGGCAGGTAGATTTGTCCCTCGAGCTCGTGCGAGGTGTGCCGGATGCGCATCCTCGGCAGGAGATCGAGCTGCATCGCCTGGCTCGTCAGCGAAAAGAGACCGCTGATCAGGGCCTGGGAAGCGATCACCGTGGCCAGCGTGGCGAGACCGATCATCGCGTAGATCGCGGGCCCCTGAGGGACCATCGCATAGAAAAGGCGAGCGGGAGGCTCGGCCATGCCGAGGACCATCGCGCCCTGGCCGAAGTAGCAGAGAACGAGCGCCGGCTTGACGGCCAGGAGCCAGGCTCTGCGGATCGGTGCCGCTCCGAAGTGGCCCATGTCCGCGTACAGGGCCTCGCCGCCCGTGACGGCCAGGACAATGGATCCCAGCAGAGCGAAGCCGTGAAAACCGTGGGCCGTCAGGAGCCTGATTCCGTGAACCGGGTTCAGGGCGGCGAGGATCGCGGGGTTGCGTGCGAGGTGATAGGCGCCGAGAAGGCCGATCGTGACGAACCAGACGAGCATCACGGGACCGAAGAGCTTGCCGACATCGCCGGTTCCTCTCCTCTGGACGGCGAACAGGCAGAGCAGAATGACGACCGTCAAGGGAACGACATAGTGTCCGAGGGCCGGCGCCGCGACACCGAGTCCCTCCACCGCCGAAAGAACGGAGATTGCCGGGGTGATGATCCCGTCTCCGAAGAGAAGAGAGGCTCCTGCGATGGCGAACACGGCGACGGCGGTCAGGGCTCGCTTCGTCCGGGGCTCATCTGGAATCAAGGCCAGAAGGGCCAGGATTCCACCCTCTCCTCGGTTGTCCGCGCGCATCACGAAGCCGATGTACTTGACGCTGACGACGAGAGTGATTGCCCAGAAGACGAGCGAACAGACCCCCAGGACGCTTTCCCGGCCGAACCCCAACCCGTGGCCGTGAAAGCACTCCTGCATCGTATAAAGCGGACTGGTTCCGATGTCGCCGTACACGACGCCCAGGGCTCCGATCGTGAGGGCCGCCATCTTGCCGGAGTGCTGACCCTTCTCTTGAAGCTCGCCCTTCGACTCCATGGCACCTCCGCTATTCACTCTGGGCGGCCGGCTCGGGCCGGATCGGGGGATTCAGGGGGACGCCCGTTTTCTGGGAAGCGTACTCCATGTGGCTTCGAGGCCGGGGAACCCGGGCCCGATCCCGGCAGCCAGCCGTCCTGCTCCGCCCCTGGCACTTCTCGGGCCCGGTTCGGATAACATCCACGTTGAGATGAACGGAGAGACCGGGATCAGGGATCTTCTGACCGCCCTCTACACGCGCGACTACTTCGACGAGTACATCGGACGGGAACTCGAGCGTTCCAGGCGCCATGGGATCGCTCTTTCGGTCGCGTCGGTGGTCCTGGTCAACTACTCGGATCTGGAAGCGGCCCGGCCCGGGCTCGGCGACCGCGCCATCATCGAAACGGCCAAGGCCCTCCAGGCCAACGTCAGGCAGACCGACACGGTCTTTCGCTGGGAGACGGACGAGTTCCTGATCCTCTTCTTCGAAGTCGGGGCCGAGGCGTGCCGGAAGAAGGTCCAGCAGCTGGCCACGCTTTTCCGCCTCTGGCGAGAGGGAAACGGCCCTCTCCCGGTTCCCATCAAGGTGCGGATCGGGGCGGCGACCCACGAGAGGGACATCGTCTTCGCGGCGGTCCTGCAGGCGGCGCGTTCCGCCGCCCGCGAGGACACTCGCTTCTAGGCGCGCCGGGTCAGGAACGGCAGATCGACACCCTGCGAGAGCAGGAGCTGGCGCAGGAGTCTGACGGGCAAGCCGATGACGTTCGAGGGCGTCCCCTCCACTTTCTCGATGAAGACGCTGGCGAGCCCCTGAAGGGCGTAGGCCCCAGCCTTGTCGAGCGGTTCGGGAGTGGAGGCGTATGACAGGACCTCCTTCTCCGTCATCTCCTGGAAATGGACCTCGGAGACCTCCCGGCCCGAGACGAGATGAGAGTTCTTCGCCACGGCAACTCCGGTGACGACTTCGTGCCGGCGTCCCGAGAGCCGTCTGAGCATGGCGGCCGCGTCCGCGGCGTCTTCAGGTTTGCCCAGCGCGTGTCCGTCGAGAACGACGATCGTGTCGGCCGCGATGACGAGGGCCGAAACGCCTGAGTCCGAAGCCGCGGCGGCCTTGGCCCGGGCCAGGCGTTCGGCGGCCTCGAAGGGGTCTTCGCCCGGCAAGAGGTCCTCCGGGATGTCGGTCGGGCAAACGGTGATCGAGAAGCCGAGAGCTTCGAGCAGAGCCTTTCTACGCGGAGAGGCGGAGGCCAGGACGATCGTGGGGTGCTGCGCCATCGCGGCGGATCCTACTCTCGAAGACTCCCTGGCAGGTCAGGGGTAGTACCCGCTGATCGTCCGGGCGGTCAGATTGCCCGGCGTCATCTTCACCTCGATCTTCCGCCACTTGTCGCCCTCGGGCTTCGTCTGGGGAAGGTAGGTGAGGAGGTACTGGGAGCGGAGCTCCTCGTCGATCTCCTTGTAGACGCTCGAGAGGTTGGACGCCATCTCGATGTAGTAGACGGTTCCTCCCGTCTCCTTGGCGAGTTTGTTGAGCTTGCTCCTGACGTCCATGCTGAAGCTCTTGATCCTGAGCCCGATGAAGTAGAGGGCGACCCCGGACTTCCGGGCGTAGTCGAGCGCGGCCTCGTAGGTGAACTTCGAGGAGCGGTCCTCTCCGTCGGTGAGGATGACGTACGACTTGCGTCCCTTGACTCCCTGGTACTGATAGAGCCCGTACACGATCGCGTCCCACAGGGCCGTCGAGCCCTGAGCCCTCAGGCCCGCGATGGCGTGCTTGAGCTGGGACTTGTCGGAGGTCGGCCGGGTCAGGAGCTGCGGCTCGGTGTCGAAGCTGACGAGGAAGGAGCGGTCGCGCTTCGTCATGACGCTGTCGAGGAAGCCCGACGCCGCCTTCTGCGCCTCGATCAGCGACTGTTCCATTGAACCGGAGGTGTCGATGGCGACCCCGAGGGTGATCGGCAGGTTCTTGACGACCTCGAATCCGTCGATCGTCTGCTTGACGCCGTCCTCGAAGATCGTGAAGGCCTCCTTCGACAGTCCCGTGACGGGCCTTCCCGAGGCGAAGACGGAGGTGTAGAGCTCGACCGCCTGGACGTTGACCTCCGAGAGGTATTTCGGCGCGTTGAAGTACCGGAGGTCCTCCGTCGACGTGTCGTCCTCGAGGATGGCGACCGCGCGCAGATAGCCGAGGTCCTTGGACCTCGGCACATCCACGACCTGCGTGTAGGGCGGCTGGTACAGGACGGCGGCGCGATTCTCGTTGACCCAGAACTCGACGGCCTTCAGCTTCTTCGTCTCGGGCACGGCCAGATCCACGGTGATCCGGGTGGCTCCCGCCAGGTCGATCCCCTTTTCGGGCGAGAGGATGCGGATCCGGAAGGCCTCCCGGCCCTCGTTCAGGATCATCTCGTCCTGCGCGACGGCCTTGCCGTCCTTGCCGTAGCCGATGACCTTGATGGCGTGCTTGCGCGGCAGTTCCCCGAGGTCCAGATCGGCCTCGAACGGCGGACGCCTCTTCGTCACGATCTTCGTGTTGTTGAGGTAGAACTCGACGGCGGTGATGTCGGGCGAGGTCACGCGCGTCTCGAAGCGGATGAGGCCCGCCGCGAACTCCCGCGCGATCGGCACGAGGGCGATCGAGCCCTTCGCGATCGCCGGGTCGGCCACGAGTCTCGCCACCGTGGAGCGGGCCGCCTGGCGGGCCGCCTTTTCTTCGGCCGAGAAGGTCACGTCGGGAACGTCCGGCACGGTCAGCTGCTCGTCGATCAGGGCCGCCGCATTCTGGTTGGCGTCGGCCAGCTTCACCTTGATCCGGTAGGAGCCCGGGAAGAGGTCACGTTCGAGAGTCACGGGGATGAAGGGTCCCGTGAGGGTCGAGGCCGGGAAGTCGAACCGGTACCTGAAGTTGTCGACGAGCTTGGCGCCCTGGACGATCTCGCCGACGACGTCGATGTCGTAGAAGCTCTCGGCTTCTCCCATGTCCTTCTTGACGAGGGAGGCCCTCTCGAGCATGAGCCCGATCTCCATGCGGGTCTTGTTGCCGACGAGCTCGGGGAAACGGATGACCCGCTGGACGTTCAGCCGGGAAGCGCTCGGGTCGATGTCGGTCGTCATCTGGAGAATCCGATCGACGCCCTCGACGTCGGGCTTTTCGCCTCGCTTGAGGTCGTCGACGAGCTTCTGGGACCCGATCGCCCCGCCGAAGAGAGAGGCGGACGAAGACATCGCGGATGTGACGTCGCGCCACTCCGGGCAGCGCGTGAGGTCGATCTGGCGCCCCAGGGACGGCGCGGTCAATCCCGCCATTCCCCCCATCAAGACCGCTTGCTGACCGTCCATGGGGGTCCAGAGCCGGTAGTCGCCCGTGCTGAACGGCTGATAGAAGAGGAGCGTGACCTTGGAGAGCCTGAGGTTCTCGATGCGCTCGTAGTACCAGATCTCGATGGGCCAGAAGACGTCCTGACACGAGACTCGCTTCAAGCCGTCTGGAGGGCCGTTCACGATGAAGATGCGCCCCTGATCCGTGTTCGCGTTTCGGAACCTCTCCTTCACGAATTGCAGGCGGAGCTCGTAGATGTCCTTGAAGGGCTTGCGGAATCCGTCCGGCGCCACCGACCTCCGTTTCCAGAACTCGTCGATGAACCGGTCCCTCTGGTAGTCGGACTGCAGCCTCAGGAAGGTGTCGCGTTCGAGGTCGGTGATGATCGGGTCCACGTCGGTCAGGAACGCGCGGTACGCGGCGGGCAGGGCGTTCACGGCGTCTTTTCGCTCCCGTCCCGAGAGCGGTTTGTTCGCCAGGAGGACGGGCACGGGAGCGGCCCCCTGCCCTGGCGTGCCGCTGGCCTTTCCCGTCGAGGCCGCGGGCTCTTCCGTCAGCCGTTTTCGCTCCTCCAGACCCTTGATCCTGTCGCCCTGCCTGGCGCTGATCGTGCCAACGGCGTGGCGCACGGTCTCCAGACCGGGGCAGTCCCCTTTCAAACTCGCGAGTGGCTGGTCCTGGACTTTCGGGGCGAGAAGGGCCGTCTCTCCCTCGAGAACGGTCCAGTAGCGGTAGAGCGCCGTTCCCGGTTCGGGAAAGAAAATCAGCTGGGAGTTCCGGCCCAGGATGGGGTGTTCCAGGTACGTCCAGATCTCGATGGCCCGGAGTTGGTCGGGGCACGCGGCCAGAAGTCTCGAGTCCGGCTCTCCCGCCTGAACGAAGACGCGGGCGCGATCGTCGTCCGCCCTGCCAAAGAGCCTTTTTGCCTCCGCCTTTCTCGATTCGGGACCGCTCTCGGGAAACACCTCGACTCCCTTGACCGGGGGCGGAGGTGCCTGTGGCGCAGTTTCCTGACCGGTCGCGCGACCGGCGAGGACGAGCAAGGCGATCAAGCTCCCGAGGATGGTCTTCATTCCGAGTCGTCTCTCCTGATGGAGCCCCTTCTGGAGTGCTTCAACAAGAAAACCGGGTCCCTCCATTCCTGGCTCCTTGCATGGAGAATACGCTGGCGATGGAAAGAGGTTGACCCCATGGTCCGGTCCTGCAGCGAGCGATGACCCCCAGAGGTCGGATCTACGCGGACTACAACGCGACCTCTCCCCTCGATCCAGAAGTGCTCGAGGCGATGCTCCCCTGGCTCTCGGGCTTTGCCGGGAACCCCTCCTCGGTGCACGAACCGGGCCGCCAGGCTCGAAGGGCCATCGAGGAAGCTCGCGGGAAGGTCGCGGCCGCTCTTGGAGCGGATCCGTCCGAGATCGTCTTCACCTCGGGGGGAACGGAGTCCAACAACCTGGCGGTCCTCGGCGGGGCCCGGGCGGGCCGGCGCCGGGCGCCCGGAAGGGTGAGGATCGCGACCTCCTCGGTCGAGCATCCGGCAGTCCGGGAGCCGGCCCGGATGCTGGCGGAGGAGGGGTTCACCCTGACGGAGTTGCCGGTTCATCAAGATTCCGTCCTGGATGTCGAGTCCACGACCCGGTTCCTGGCGAACCTCGAGGCGCAGACCCTGGCCCTGGTGTCGGTGATCCTGGCCAACAACGAGACAGGTGCGGTGAACACGCAGCTCGGGCCGGTCTTCGGCCGGGCAAGGGAGGCCGGAGCCGTCGCGCATACCGACGCGGTTCAGGCGGTTGGAAAGATCCCGGTGAACGTCCGGGAGCTGGCGGTGGATCTCCTGTCGTTGACGGCCCACAAGTTCGGGGGACCCTCCGGCGCCGGGGCCCTCTTTGTCAGAAAGGGGATGGCCGTCGAGCCGGTTCTTCGCGGCGGGGCTCAGGAAAAGGGGCGTCGCGGCGGGACGGAGAACGTCGCCGCCGTGGTGGGGCTCGGGACCGCCATCGAGAAGGCAACCCGGCGGCTCGCGGAGGAGACCGTCCGCCTCCAGGGTCTTCGGCAAGAGCTCGAAAGCGGGTTGAGCCGCCTCTGGCCGGCCGCGCGGATCAACGCGGCCGATGCTCCGAGGACACCGGGGGTGACCTCGGCGGCCTTCCGGGGGCTCGATGCCGAGATGCTGGTGATCGCGCTCGATCTGGCCGGAATCGCGGTCTCGACGGGAGCGGCCTGCTCGACGGGAACGGTGTCGGCGAGCCGGGTCCTGGCGGCGTGCGGGCTGCCCGCTGAAGACGTTCGGGGAACGGTCCGGTTTTCGCTCGGTCCGGGCACGTCTCACGACGACGTCGAGGAGATTCTCGCGGTCCTTCCGGGGATTCTGGACCGGATGATGCCGCGGAGGGCAGCCGGCCGAAACTGAGAGGCTGACGGATCCGGGCCGGGAGAATCGGCCGGGGGGCGAGTATCAGCCGGGGATGCGCGGACCCCGGACCTGCGGAACCGCGCGCATGGACTTGATTTGCGGGGTTGGGCCCGTGCTAATCTCTCAGGTGGTTTTTTCGTCGATATCGATGGGAGCGCCTCTTGATCATCCAGTGCCCCAACTGTAAGACGCGGTATCACTACGAGGAGTCCCGTTTCGGGCCGGCGCCGGCGAAGAAGATCCGGTGCACGAAGTGCACGAGTGTTTTCGAGATCCGGAATCCGAGGTTCGAGTCGGTCTTGCCCGCGGGGTTCGAGCCCGAGGAGACGGGGCCGCTGAATAGCCCCGCCCTCTCGCCGGACGACTTCTCCCTCGAATCGACGGTCATGGGGGGCCCCCGGCGCGCGAAGGTCGGGGCGAACAACGCTCCCGTCGTGGCTTCCCGGCCACCCTCTCAGCCGGGCGGCTACCCGCAAGGCTATCCGCAGCAGGGGTATCCGCCCCAGCAGGCCCCGTATCCGCAGCAGCCCGGGTACGGGCAGCGTCCTGGCACGCCGACAACGGGGGAGTATGCCAAGCCCTCCTTCGCGGGACCGGAATCCGCGGTCAGGAAACTGAAGCTGCCGGATTGGGAACGTCTCTCGGTCGCCATCATCACGGGACCGGATGCGGGCCGGATCTTCGAGATCGACAAGCCGCGCGTGATCATCGGACGGGCCAACGCCGACATCCTGCTCTCTGACGGAGAAGTGTCCCGGGCGCATGCCGCGATCGAGGTTTCGGACACGAAGGCCGTGCTCATCGACCTGGGGTCGACCAACGGCACCTTCGTCGGAGACCGCCGGATCACCCAGGTCGATCTGGACAACCGCTCGGAGTTCGATATCGGCGCCACGACGCTGATGTTCATCCGGACGCGGAAGGAATCCGGGCGGTAGGACTCTGCCGCCTCCGAAGCGGGGCAGGCGGATGAGCGGCTCGGGGCGAAAGCCCCAGACGGCGGTCTCCTCCTCGCGGCGTCAGCTCCGAAGACCAGGATCCCTCTCCCACATCCCTCCTCCCATCCATCTCATCCGGGAGCGCCCCTTACGTACAATCAGCACCTTGTGGGAGAGGACGATACCCGGGGAATGCCGGCCTCCGTCATGGAGGCCATAGGCGCCGCCATCATCGTTTGCGACGGTTCGGGGAACGTCCTGTCTCTCAACCGGACCGCGTCCTCCCTCCTCGGATACGAAGCCGGCGAGCTGATGGGCCAGCCGGTAGAACGGCTGGTTCCCCTTGCCTTGCGGGGCATTCACGAGAAACACAGGGCAGATTGGGTCGCGGCGCCGTCGCCTCGCCTCATGGGGCGGGGCCGCGAACTGACGGTGGTCCGGCGCGACGGGAGCGAACTTCGCGTCGACATCAGCCTCGGCGAGGCTCAAGTCGAGGGCGAGCGGCGGATCGTCTGCACTCTGCAGGACGTCTCGCATCTCCGCAAGCGGGAGGACCGCCTCCAAGAGATCGTCGACGCCATGCCTGGCCTTTTCTACGTCTTCGGCTCAGATGCCCGGCTCGTCTGGTGGAACCGGAAACACGAGACCCTCCTGGGGTACACAGCCGAGGAGCTGAAGGGACGCCAGGTGTACGACTTCGTCCATCCGCTCGATCGCGATTACGTCTCCAGCCAGATCGCGCTCGTCTTTGCAGACGGGCAAACCCGGACAGCCGAGTTCAGAACCCTGCTCAAGGACGGCAGCATCCTTCACACCGCGGGCAGCGGCGCTCTGTGCGAGATCGGCGGCGAACGGCAGCTGGTGGGCCTCGTCATCGACGTCAGCCGGCTGCGCGAGACCGAACGCCAGCTCGCTGCGCGCCTCGCGGAGATCGACGAACTGCGCCGCCAACTCGAACTCGAGAATACCTACCTGCGCGCCGAGTACAGGGCCCACCACCACGGCGAGATCGTCGGTGACAGCCAGGCTCTGCGCAAGGTGCTGGTTCAGGTCGAGAAGGTGGCCGGCACCCAGTCGACGGTGCTCCTCCTCGGCGAGACCGGCACCGGCAAGGAACTCATCGCGCGGCGCGTGCATGAACTGAGCTCTCGTGCCAGCCGCACCATGGTCACGATCAACTGCGCCGCCCTGCCAGCGACGCTCATGGAAAGCGAGCTCTTCGGCCGGGAGAAGGGTGCCTACACGGGTGCCATCTCCCGGGAGGCTGGACGTTTCGAACTCGCCGACGGCTCGACCCTCTTCCTCGACGAGGTCGGTGAGCTGCCGCTGGAGCTCCAGAGCAAGCTCCTGCGAGTGCTCCAAGAGAAGAAGTACGAACGTGTCGGCAGCTCGCGCACCCGCACCGCCGACGTGCGCATCATCGCGGCCACCAACCGGGATCTGGCCGAGGCCGTGCGTGAGGGCCGCTTCCGCCAGGATCTCTACTATCGTCTCAACGTCTTCCCGATCCGGGTCCCCCCGCTGCGCGAGCGGCGGGAGGACATCCCGCTACTGGTTTGGACGTTCGTCGAAACGATCGGCCGCGAGATGGGGCTCTCGATCGACACCATCTCCAGGCGCACCATGGAGCGCCTGCAGAGCTATGCGTGGCCCGGCAACGTACGCGAGCTGCGAAACGTGGTCGAGCGCTCGATGATCAACAGCCACGGCCGCACCCTCACCCTCGCCCTTCCAGAGACCGGCGAGCCGGCCACCGATGAGGCTCTTTCCCTCGAGGAAGTGCAGCGCCGTCACATTCGAAAGGTCCTGGATCTCACGGGCGGAAAGATCAGCGGCACGGGCGGAGCGGCAGAGATCCTGGGCCTCAAACCCACCACCCTGCGCTCCCGCATGGAGCGCCTGGGGTTGGATCCCCGGACCCGGCGCGAACTTACGAAATAACGTCAATCGTCGGTATTTCGACAGCGCGGGACTCGCCTTCGCGCATGGAACGGTCCGCCGCACTTCTTCAAAGCCGCTGATCTTGCGCGATTTGTTCCGCGAAATCCGCGGTGGGACAGGATGGGCATGAGTTGTGCCCTCAGCCGGCATGGACCTGTCTGTGAGCGGGGCACCGTGCGGTCAGAGGCGTTGGGCCGCTCGACCGGCGGTGGCGAGAAGCGAAGAACCGGCGAGAGCGCGCGGAAGAACTGAAGAGGAGTCCGATGACGAGGCGACACGCCCTGGCGGCACCCGCCGTATGCGCAATCCTCTCCCCCGAGGTGGCGCGGGCCGACTGGCGGCTCCTCGGATCTCGCGAGGTGGACCACCGGGTCGAGCGCCACGAGATCGACACCGGCATCGCTGGCGGCCTCGACGGCGCCTCGCTTCCCCTCGTGGAGCTGGCCACCGCAGTCACCCAACCGGCCTCGAATATGGCACTGACGTAGGATGCACAGGCAAAAGAAGGGAAGTGAAGCATGGAGAGGAACCCCGGAAATCAACAACAGGGAGCTGGAATGAAGGTTCATGACGAGTCACCGGTTTCGACTTCACGGCGTGATCTCCTGCGCATGCTCGGCGCGGGCGCGACGGCGTTGGGTCTCGGTGCCGTGGAAGGCTCACTCCGCGCCGCCTCGGCGGCGGGTGGCGCGAGTCAGGCGTCACGGAGTGGGACGCCGAACACGCTCCCCTACAACATCCTCTTCATCCTGACCGATCAGGAACGTTTTTTCAGGCCGGGTGAGTTGCCGCCCGGCTTCAGCTTGCCAGCCCATGAGCGCCTGGCCAAACGGGGCACGGCCTTCCTGAATCACCGGATCAACTCCTGTGTGTGCACGCCTTCCCGGTCGGTGCTCTATACCGGCCAGCATATCCAGCGCACCCGGATGTTCGACAACTCCAACTTTCCCTGGATCGACAGCATGTCGCCCGAAATTCGCACCCTGGGTGACATGTTGCGTGAGGCCGGTTACTACAGTGCATACAAGGGCAAGTGGCACCTGACGAAGGAATTCGAAACCGTCAACAAGCTGGGCACGCCCACGAAGATCTTCACGCAGGAAATGGAGGACTACGGGTTCTCCGACTACTTCGGTGTGGGCGACATCATTGCTCACCATCAGGGTGGCTATCTTCACGACGGGGTGATCGCCGCCATGTCCGTCAGCTGGCTGAGGGGCAAGGGGCGTGAGCTGGCCGCCCAGGGCAAGCCCTGGTTCCTGGCCGTCAATCTGGTCAACCCTCACGACGTCATGTTCTACGACACCGATGCGCCGGGCTCGGCCCAGCAGGCCGCAAGCGCCCTGACTCACGTGGTGCGGGAGCCGAACGACCCCCTGTATGCCAAGCAATGGCCATTCGAGCTTCCGGCGAATCACGCTCAGGCCCTGGACGCGCCGGGGCGTCCCGCCGCGCACCGCGACTTCCTGCGTTCACATGACGCGCTGGTGGGTGAGATCCCGAGCGAGGAGCCGCGCTGGCGCCGCCGCCACAACTACTATCTGAATTGCCTGCGCGACGTCGATCGCAACATTGCCTCGGTCCTCGACGAACTCGATGCGGCGGGTCTGACCGAGCGCACGATTGTCATCCTGACCGCGGACCACGGCGACATGGACGGTGCGCACCAGCTGCATGCCAAGGGCGCGGTTTCGTATCGCGAACAGAATCACGTGCCGCTGATCGTGGCGCATCCGGCCTACCCCGGTGGCAGGCGGTGCCGCGCCGTCACGTCGCACGTGGATCTGGCGCCCACCCTCGTTGCCCTGACGGGAGTGGAGCCGGCAAAGCGTGCCAATATCATCAAGGGTCTCCCGGGCAAGGACTTTTCGGGGGTGCTGGCCGACCCCGAGCGCGCGGACCTCAACGCGGTACGGCGTGGTGTGCTGTTCAACTACAACATGTTCGCGTATCTCGACGGGGAGTTTCTCCTCAAGGCCGTCGCGCACATCAAGAAGGGGGGAAACCCGAAACAGCTGAAGGAGGCTGGCATTGTCCCGGACATGATGAAGCGCGGTGCGGTCAGGATGGTGTTCGACGGCCGGTACGTGTTCGCACGCTACCATTCCCCGAAGCAACACAATCAGCCGAAGACAATGGAGGACCTCTACCGGTTCAACGATGTCGAGTTGTACGACCTCGATTCCGATCCCCTGGAGATGAGGAATCTCGCCGCGGATGGAAAGAAGAACGGCGAGCTCGCGCTGGCCATGAACGAGAAGCTCAACGGCCTCATCGACGCGGAGGTCGGCGAGGACCGTGGCCAGATGTTGCCAGGCGGCATCGATGCTGGCTGGGAAGTGACGGCCGAGACAATGGCGCCCTGAGTCGACGGGGCCGGCGCGGACCCGGACACGAAGTTCCGGGGCCCGCCGGCCGCGCCCCGCTGTCTCTTTCTGGAACACGCCAAGGTCCGGGGCCGGCTGGCCCGTTACGGAATCATGCGAGCCCCGGGAGACATGCAGACCGCCAGTGCGGTCACGATCGAGAAGTCCCTACGCCAGTGGGGGGAGCGCCTTCTCGAGCATGCCGTTCTGGGCCGACTGCATGAAAGCCCGGACCGTCTCGATGAGACTGTCGACGTCGTTCTCGGAGAGCCCGGCGGTGGGGATTTCGTCGTAGACGTGGATGCGCAGAGTCCCGGGCCGAACCATCCAGCGGTGAGCGTCCATGATCCGGTTCACGGGTTCGGCCATCACCGGCACGATCGGGATCTGGGCCGCGATCGCGAGATGAAAGGCGCCCTTCTTGAACGGCAAGAGCTCGGGCTCCTGGTTCCGGTGCCCCTCGGGGAAGACCCAGACGGATACCTGGTCGCGCTTGACCTTCTCCGCGGCCTTCTTGATCGACTCGATGGCGCGGCCGAGGTTGTCCCGGTCGATCAGGATGTTTCCCGTGATCCGGAAGAACCACCCGAACACCGGGACCTTGCCCACCTCACGCTTGCCGATCACGACCGTCCGGGGCGGAAACGTGCTCCCGTAGATGACGATGTCGAGATTCGACTGGTGCCCCACCATGAACACGCACGGCGTCTCCCGGTAGATCCGCTCGCGGTTGACGACGACGATCCTCCAGCCGAGGAGGAAGCACATGGTCCGGTTGAAGGTCCGGGCCAGAGCCACCGCCGCGTGACGCCGCGTCGCGGGCAGGGCCGCATACACGATGCCGAGACCCGAGATGGCCACGAACGACAGCGCCCCGAGGACGGCGGCCAGAACGAAGTGAAGCCGGTACAGGGCTC
>JAJVIN010000040.1 GCA_022071945.1 Thermoanaerobaculia bacterium
CGCCCCATTCGCCTTCCTTCGCCTCTCGATGCCCTCACCCATTGGGTGATCCTCCTTCGCTCCGTACCCCGTTCTTCTTCAACACTTTACCGTGTTTTCCCCGTCAGCTCTGCGGTTTCTAGGTTGAAATACGCGGCCACTCTCGAGACGAGGACTCCACCGATGACCCGGCCGAAGTAGGGTCCGAAGTGCTTCACATCTCCCGTGAGGAGGTGGGTGCACCCGGAGGCCATGGCGGAACGCAGGATGGGAACGTCCTTCTCCGGAAGCGTGATGTCCGTCGGGACCTCCACGAGAGGCTCCACCGGAATCACCCGGACTCCTTCCAGGAGCATCACGAGGGGTTAGGGAAGGAAATGAGCCGTAACTCACTCAGGATGCCCCTAGTGAGAAAAGGCTCTTTTCCCATTTACTTTCCCATTCGCTACCCTGTTTCGCCTAACCCCTTTGTTTTCAAGGACTTAATGGCGGAGACGAATGGGAGTCGAACCCATCCGCCGCCCCTCTCGGGACGAGCACACTGGTTTTGAAGACCAGGAAGGCCACCGGGCCTCGTGCGTCTCCGCAAGGGATTTTACGGCTACTTCGGGGAACCGCCCTCCCGCATGTCGTAGCGGTGCTTGATGACGCGGCCCTCGGCGATGTAGATCGTCTCCTCGCCGATGTTCGTCGCCAGGTCGCCCACTCGCTCGAGGTTCTTCGACACCGACATGATGTCGATGCAGAAGGAAATGAGTGCGGGGTTCTCAGCCATGTAGGTCAGGAGTTCCCGGATGAGCGACTTGTTCTTTTCGTCGAGGATGTCGTCGTGCTCGCAGACCTGCCGCGCCAGGGCCGTGTCGCGCCTGACGAATGCATCGAGCGAGTCCTTCAGCATTCCCCGGGCGATCTCGGCCATGTGCGGAATGTCGATCCACTTCTTGAAGGGTTTCGTCCGGGCCATCCGCTCGGCCGCCTCGGCGATGTTGACGGCGTGGTCCCCGATCCGCTCGAGATCGGCGTTGATCTTCAGCGCGCACACGAGAAGACGCAGATCACCAGCCACCGGCTGCTGCGTGGCCAGAAGGTGGATCGCCTCTTCCTCGTTCCGGATCTCCATCTCGTCGATCAACCTGTCCCGCTCGATGACGTCTCGCGCCTTGCCGATGTCCGCCGTGACGAGGGCCTCGATGGCCAGACGGATCTGGTTCTCCACCTCCGCTCCCATGCCGATCAGGGACCGGCGGAGGTGCTCGAGCATTTCCGCGAAGTGTTCTTTCATGCTTTCTCCTCGATTTTGGCGGCACCCAGAAAGGTCACGGGCAGGGACACCGTGAAGCGGCTGCCAGTGTTCGGCTCCGATTCGACCCGGATCGTCCCGCCATGCAGGATCAACAGGTGCTTGACGATTGCCAGTCCGAGCCCCGTTCCGGGAACGGACTTCGTACGGGACGGATCGACGCGGTAGAACCGCTGGAAGATCTTCTGTTGCTCTGATTTCGCGATGCCGATACCCCGGTCGATCACGTGGACCACTGCCCGTCCCCAGCTTCCGTCGGACCGAAGGGCGTCGCCCTCGATGAGGATGTCGACTCTGGCCCTCGGAGGCGAGAACTTGATGGCATTGTCGATGAGATTCCGGAAGACCTGCGCCATCCTCCGCCGGTCGGCTGCCACCGTCAGATCATCCGGGCCCTCCACCGCGGCCCTTATGCCGCGGGACTCCGCCCCACCGGCGAGATCCTTGATCACCGTTTCGAGGAGCTGGCGGATCGGAACCTCCTCTACGTGCAGGGTGACGGCGCCGGTTTCGATCTGGGAGAGGTCCATCAAGTCCGACACCAGGTCGGCCATGTGCGCCGCTTGCCGCTCGACGATGCCGGCGAGGCGCAGTTCCTCGGGTGTCAGGTTCTCCCCGGGAAGCAGCGTGTCGATGGCCGCCCGGATCGACGCGATCGGCGTCCGGAGTTCGTGCGAGACATCACCCACGAAGCGCTTGCGCATGTCGTCCGTCCTCTCTCGGTCGGTCACATCGAGGACCACCCCGACGGCCGCGGGCTCTCCCGGCTTGCCTGAGTTGGGAACGGCCCGAACCGTCACCTCCACGGCCCGTTCGTCCCCCACCTCGCGGTCGATGCGGACGAGAGCCGAGTCGGGCTCCCACGGGGCCATCTGCTTGGCGATTCCACGTTCGAAAAGGCCCACGATGGCGGGTTGCCTCACGAGGTCGACGAGGGCCCGCTTCGCGACGTCCGTCCGGGCGCCAAAGAGCCTCACGACGGTCGGGTTGGCGTCGAGGATGACGAGCTTCGGATCCACGACGATGAGGCCCGCCGGAACCTCCTCGAAGACCGTGCGCGCCAGGACCCTCGCCGTCTCGCTGCCCTGGCGCTGCGACGCCACGAGGTCGGCGAGCCCGATCAACGTTTCCTGGATCTCTCGAAGCTCGGGGGACCCCGCCGGGAGGTCCTCCGGGCGGCGTCCCGCGCCGGCATCCGTCACGCCGCGCCGGATCGAGGCCAGATCACGGGCGTGACGGGCCCTGAGGACGAGAACGATGGCCGCCACCACCGCCCCGAACACCAGCGCGATCTTCAGAAGCGCACGCCTGAGCGATTCCTCGACCCCATCGAGCGGCGGGGCACTCGACTCCGTGGCAACGGAGAGACCTTGCGGCTGCGTCGCCAGGCGCAGCCGCAAGCCCGAGACGGCCGAGCTGAGTGCGAGGTTGAGGAACAGGGCAGCTATGAGCCCGGCTGCGGCGCCCAGCAGCAGCCCGGCACTCGAACGGCGAAGCCAGGAAGTCATCTCGAGAAGCGGTAGCCTACCCCGACGACGGTCTCGATGATCTCGTCGCCGATCTTCTTCCTCAGGGACCGGATGTGAACGTCGACCGTGCGGGTCTCGACATCGGCCGCGTAGTCCCACAGTCGCGAGAGGATGGTCTCGCGGCTCACGACCCGTCCGGCGCTCCGGATCAAGAGCCAGAGGAGGTCGAACTCCTTTTTCGTCAGATGGACGGCCCGGCCCCCGGTCTCCACGAGGTGGCGGGACCGGTCCACTCTCAGCTGCCCGTCGTCGTAGACGTCGTCGGACCCTCCGTCGGGCCCGGTTCGTCTGAGGTGCGCCCCGATGCGGGCCACGAGCTCGCGCACCGAGAACGGCTTGGTGACGTAGTCGTCGGCCCCCAGCTCGAAGCCCAGGAGCTTGTCCCTCTCTTCCGCCCGCGCGGTGAGCATCACGATCGGGATCCTTCGCGTCGCCTCGTTCTTGCGAAGCTCGCGGCAGATCGTCAGGCCGTCGACGTCGGGCAGGTTGAGATCGAGGATGACGAGATCCGGAGGACGCAGGGTGAGATCCTCGAGCGCCACGAGGCCCCCCGCGAACCTCTCCACCTCGTACCGCCCGTCCCGCTTGAGGTTGTAGACGAGAGTAAAGGCGAGGTCCTCGTCGTCCTCCACCAGGACGATTCGCTTCCGGCCTCGGCTGGCGGTCTCTTCTTCCTTCTGGCGGCCCATGGACTTCGCCTCCTCGAACGCCGCTCTCATCCGAACCGCCCCGTGATGTAGTCCTCGGTCATCTTCTCCTTCGGACGGGTGAAGATCGTGTCGGTCTTGCCGAACTCCACCAGCTTCCCCAGCATGAAGAAGCCCGTCTCGTCCGAGACGCGGGCGGCCTGCTGCATGTTGTGCGTGACGATGACGATGGTGAACTTCTCCTTGAGGCTGAAGATGAGCTCCTCGATCTTCGCCGTTGCGATCGGATCGAGGGCCGAACAGGGTTCGTCCATCAGGACCACTTCCGGTTGAACGGCAAGGGCGCGGGCGATGCAGAGCCTCTGCATCTGCCCTCCGGAAAGGCCGAGGGCGCTCTCGTCGAGACGGTCCTTCACTTCCTCCCAGAGGGCAGCGCCTTTGAGAGAGGTCTCGCACGCTTCCCGCAGAACCGCCCTGTTGTTGACGCCCTGAATGCGGAGCCCGTAGACGACGTTCTCGAAGATCGACTTCGGGAAGGGATTCGACTTCTGAAACACCATCCCGAGCCGCTTCCGGATGTCGACGACATCGACTCCGGGAGCGTAGATGTCCTGTCCTTCGACCGTGATCGTCCCCGTCATCCGGATCCCGTCGATCAAGTCGTTCATCCGGTTCAGGCACCGCAGAAGCGTGGACTTCCCGCATCCCGATGGCCCGATGAAGGCCGTGACGTGCCGTTCCTTGATCCTCAGGTCGATGTCCGTGAGCGCCTGCTTCGACCCATAGAAGAAGTTGAAGTTCTCGATCTGGATGACGTGCCGGCCCTCTTGTGACGTTCCCTGGGGACGCGGGGCGACGGAGGTCCTGACTGCTGGAGTCTCTGTGGCAGACATGATTCGAGCCGCTTCCTTCTCCTTGACGGGTGAAATGGTCCTCACGGAATTCCCTTCATAGCCCAGACGTCCGCAGCTTCTTGCTGAGGCGATTACGAACGATGATGGCTGTGAGGTTGAGGGCGACGACCACGACCAAGAGGAGGATCGTCGTCGTGTAGACCATGGGTTGCGCCGCCTCCACGTTCGGGGACTGGAAGCCGACGTCGTAGATGTGAAATCCGAGGTGCATGAACTTCCTCTCGAGATGAAAGAACGGGGGGAATTCGTCGATCGGCAGCGCCGGCGCGAGCTTCACGACCCCGGTGATCATCAATGGCGCGACCTCGCCCGCCGCACGAGCCATCGCCAGGATGAGACCCGTGAGAACCGATGGGAAAACCGCGGGCAGGACGACCCGCCACATCGTCTCGAACTTCGTCGCCCCGAGCGCAAGAGAGGCCTCGCGCGCTCCCCTCGGCACCGCCGCGAGGCCCTCCTCCGTGGCCACGATGACCACGGGGACGGTCAAAAGAGCGAGCGTGAGAGACGCCCAGAGAATCCCGCCCGTTCCGTAGGTCGGGCTGGGCAGCGCCTCGGGGAAGAACAGCCTGTCGATCGAGCCCCCGACGATGTACACGAAGAACCCCAGCCCGAAGACCCCGAAGACGATCGACGGAACGCCGGCGAGGTTGTTCACCGCTATCCGGACCGCGCTGACGAAGGGACCCTGCCGGGCATACTCGCGCAGGTAGAAGGCCGCGAGAACGCCAAACGGTGTCACGACGAGGCTCATGATGAAGACCATCATCACCGTTCCGAAGATCGCCGGAAAGACACCGCCCTCGGTGTTGGACTCGCGCGGATCCTCCGAAACGAATTCCCACAGCCTCGACGAATAGAGTCCGAGCCGTCCGAAGAAGCTCAGCTCGTTCGGCCGATAGGCGCGAACGATGTTCGTCAGCGCGACCTGCTTTTCCTGACCATCGGCGGAGACGAAAACGACGTTCGTTCGCACGGTTCCCCGAAGCGCGGCCAGAGCCTCCATCTGCTTGTCGAAGAGCTTCTGGAGCCTCTCCTCCTCAGCCTTCAACGCGTCAAGCGCGGACCCTTTCGAGTGTCCCTTCAGCTCGAGAGACCGTCTCTTCAGACGGATCTTCTCCTTCTTGAAGTTGATTCCCCCGAGCTCGTCCTTCTCGATCCTCCGGGCCTGGTCATAGACTGAGAGGGCGGCCGGGAGCCTCTGGATGAGAAGAGCCCAGGAACGGTCGACGCCCTCGGCGACGACGGTCTCGCCTTCCAGGACCTTCAGAGGGCGCCCGTGAAAGGCCCCCCACTCACGCCTCTCGATGACGGCGATCTCTTTCGGGTAGGCGCGCTCGCGGACATCCTTCTCGTCGACCCAGACGAAGTCCGAGCCGTACAGGTCGCGGTTCCCCTGCTTGAGCTTGAAGCGCCAGGAACCGGTGGTCTTCTTCCCGCTCTGCGGATCCGGGATCCTCTCGCGGGCCTCGATCGAGCCCGCGAGCTTGCGCCCATCTGCCAGCGAGATCTCGACCATGCTCCGGGGCCAGAAGAAGCCGAGCCCGCTGACGAGGACGAGCCCGAGAAGGCCGGCCACGAGCAGAAGAGCGAAGGCGAGAGCGGATCCGGTCACCCAGATGAAGGGATCCCCGCTCCGGATGAACCTATTCATACGTCCGGTACTTCTTTCGGAGCCTCAGCCGCACCAGCTCGGCGGCCGTGTTGACGACGAAGGTCATGGCGAAGAGAAGCAGCGCGGCCACGAACAGGACGCGAAACAGCGTCCCACCCTCTGGCGCCTCGGGGAGCTCCACGGCGACGTTCGCCGACATGGCGCGAAAGCCATTGAAGGGGGACCAGTCCATCACCGGCGTGTTGCCAGTTGCCATCAGGACGATCATCGTCTCCCCGACGGCCCGTCCGAAACCGATCATGATGGCCGAAAAGATCCCCGGGCTCGCCGTCGGCAGGACGGTTCGGAGCGCCGTCTGCCACCGCGTGGCGCCGAGCGCGAGCGATCCCGCCGTCAGGTTCTTCGGGACGCTCGAGAGCGAGTCCTCCGCCACGGTGAAGATGATGGGGATGACGGCAAACCCCATGGCCAGACCCACCACGACCGAGTTCCGCTGATCGTAGGTGAGGCCCAGCACCTTCAGGAAAAAGGCCCGGTAATCCCCGTGAAGGAGCGAGTGCTCGATCTGATGACCGATCTGAAGACCCACCCAGAGGGCGAGAAGGACGACAGGGAGCAGAAACAGGATCTCGTATCCCGCCGGAACAGCCCTTTTCAGTGCCGTGGGCACCCGTTCCCACACGGCCGAGGCCGCAAACGCGAAGACCGGGACGACGATGATGGTGGCCAGGATTCCTGGCACGACTCTCTCGACCGCCGGAGCCAGCCAGAGTCCGGCCACGAACCCCAGAACGACGCTGGGCAGGGCCGCCATGATCTCGACGCCCGGCTTGATGATCGACTTGAGATTCGGGTGGAGAAACTGAGACGTGTAGAGCGCGCCGAAAAGAGCGAGGGGGATCGCCACGATCAGGGCATAGAACGTCCCCTTCAGGGTCCCGAATATCAGGGGTGTCAGGCTGAACTTGGCCTCGAAGTCGTCCGTGCCGCCGGTCGACTGCCACACGTACCCCGGCTCGTTGTAGCCCTCGTACCAGACCTTGCCGAAGAGGGTCCGGAGCGTGATCTCGGGGTGCGGGTTCTGAAGAGACCAGTGGAGGATCTTCCCATCGGCTCTCGCCGCCAGGACGCCATCCGCCTTTGGAGCGAACGAGGTACCTGTTAGCCGCGCCCCTTCCGCGCGAAGTGAGAGAAGGGTCTTGCCCGTCGTCCCGTAATGGACCTTGACCTCCCCGCCGTCGTCGATCGTCACGAAGCCCTTGTCGCGCCTGGAGGGAGAGATGCCCACCACACGCCCCTTGTGAGCTTCGAACTGGTTCATCGGGGTCAGGGTTCTCGGCCTCCCATCGGGCTGGAGCATCTGCAAGGAAACGACGCCTCCGGCCGCATCTCCAGCGATGAGAGTCCGGTCCCCGTTGAGAAAACCGAGGGCCGTGACCGCGGTCGTTCGGGAACGCGCCACGAAAACGGATTCCTTCTGGCCCCGGTCCTCACCCGCCCTGCGATCGAAGCGAATGACCTCGCCCGTGGAGGTCCCGAGGAACAGGTCGTCGCCCCGTGCATCCATCGCGAGGGCCGTGATCTCTCCGGCCGCCTGGAGCTGGATCAGCTCCCTCTTCTCCTCCCGGGTCGACTCCCCCATCAGGTTCGCTGTCTCGGTGGCCTCGAGGATGGCCACATCCCGGGGTCCGACTCGCGCGGACACCTTGGTGGATCCATCGCGAACCAGGTACTTGGCGAGCTCGGTGGGCCGGCCCCCCTCGTCTACGACGAGAGGCTTACCGGGCGTCACCACTGTCCGGATCTGCCTCTTCGAACCCTCGAACGAGGTTTCGAAGGCGACATCGACGGGCAGAAGCCGCCCATCCGACAATCCGGCCGCCAGCCCTCCGGAGGCCGTTACGAACCCCTGGACGATCTTCGCCTCGCCGATACCGGGGGTGTCGATCCGCGTGGGCCCCGGACCCGATTCCACGAGAGAGAACTGAACGAAGCCCGAGGGAAGGCAAGCAACTCCGTTTTCCCGGTACTCGTCGGTGACGAAAGCCAAAACAGGCTCCGAGAAGCCGAGATCGACCGCCTGATGCGGCGTTGCCTTCGGGGGAAGAAGGAGTGGGAGCGCAACCGAGAAGAGGACGAACAAGATGGCGGCTATGGCCAGGATGACGAGGACGCCCGAGCCGTAGACCAGCCGCCTGGCGATCCGGTCCGCGAGGAATCGCCGAGCCTTCTTCCTGGCCGCGACCCCGGGGCGGGCCGGAACATCCAGCCCGCCATCCGAGGTTGTCGAGATCGGCGCCAACTTACTGGACCTTGGCCAGCTCTTCCTTCGCCAGAGCCGCGGTCAGCGGGTAGTAGCCGTCCTTGATGACGACCTCCTGGCCCTCCCTGGCGACGACCATCTTCAGGAACTCGCGCACGAGGGGGTCGAGCGGCTTGTTCGGGGCCTTGTTCACGAAGACATAGAGGAAGCGGGCCAGGGGGTACTTCCCTGAGTAGGCCTCTTCCGCGGTGGCCTCGTGGCAGGTGTCGCCGGGCTTTCCAGACAGAGGAATCGCCCGCACGCCCGGTGTGGTGTAGCCGATGCCGCTGTAGCCGATCGCATAGCGGTCGACGGTGACACCCTGAACGACGGAGGCCGATCCGGGCTGCTCCTTCACCGAGTCCTTGTAGTCCCCGTTGCCGAGAGCGTGTTCCTTGAAGAAGCCGTAGGTGCCGGAAGCCGAGTTACGGCCGAACAGACTGACCGGCCGCTGGGCCCAGTCCCCGGTGAGGCCGAGCTGTCCCCATGTCTTGATGTCCTCCTTGGCGCCCGAGCGGCGCGTCTTGGAGAAGATGGCGTCGACCTGCTGCAGCGAGAGGCACTTCACGGGGTTGTCCTTGTTGACGAAGACGCCGAGGGCATCCACGGCGACGCGGATCTTCGTCGGCTTGTAGCCGAACTTCTTCTCGAACTGATCGATCTCCGAGCCCTTCATGTCGCGAGACATGGGACCGAGCTGAGCCGTGCCGGCGATCAGGGCCGGAGGGGCTGTCGAGGAGCCCTTCCCCTCGATCTGGATCTTGACGTTCGGGTAGAGCTTGTTGAATTTCTCCGCCCAGAGGGTCATCAGGTTGTTGAGGCTGTCCGAGCCGATCGAATTCAGGTTGCCCGAGACCCCGGGGGCCGTCTGGTAGGCCGGGATCGCGGGATCGACCTTGGCGACCTGCGCCTGGATGGTGGTTGTGACGGCCGCGAGGGCGAGGGCGACGAGCGTCTTTTGGTGCTTCAAGAGATTCCTCCTTGACCCATTCACGGCGCCGAGTGTCGGCGGGAGTCCCGGGAACCCTGTTACGTCCGTGTTAAGTCCGTGTGAAGTGACGCGCTGAGAGGCTGATTTACAGGGGCTTAACCCGCTCTTTGAGCGGTCTTGGGCCCCGCCCCGCGACACTCCCGCCCATCCGGTCACCACGAAAAAGGAGAAACCTCGAGAATGATTCCCCAGACCCTTCAGAGAGCGTTCGGAAGCCTCGCCATCCTTCTTCTCCTCACCGCCAGCGCCGCCAGCGGGCAGGTGAACACCCTCTGGTACAAGGAAGTCACCCACGACGGGAGGATCTACGTCTTCAACACGCCCACCAAGTTCGACCTGTGGGAGAAGTCGCGGGACATGGGCGCGTCGTTGACGCGGATCGGACACGGGCCGAACGGCGAGACCGTCGTCTTCGAGAACGAGAACGCGCTCGATCTCTACAACTTGAAACACAACAAGGAATCGGAAGTCCGGCCTTACAAGGCTCCCGAGGCTCCCAAACCTGTCCTGCCGGCCAGCTTGAAGGTCGCCGACGGGGAGCTGAAGTTCGGGCTTCTCTTGCAGGCCTGGTACTTCGGCGACGACTCCAAACAGGCGTCGGGCTCCTCGTACCTCGGCAACCCGACGGGCGTGAACACCTTCCGGCTTCGCCGCGCGGAGATCAAGCTCTCCGGCAAGGTCACCCCGGCCTGGGGCTTCGAAGTCATGGTCGACCCCGCAAAGACCCAGAACTTCTCAGCCGGAAGCGACGACAAGATCCTGCAGGACCTGGGGATCTCCTACCTTGGTTTGAAGGGACACGAGTTCACGCTCGGCCAGAAGAAGATCGCCATCACCGAGGAAGGTCTTCGCTCGTCGTCCGAGATCGATTTCGCGGAGCGTTCCCGGATCACCCGCGTCATCGGCGACCAGCGCCAGATGGGGTTCTTCTACAAGGGTGAATACGGCGCGAAGTTCGCCGCCCAGGCCTCGATCACATCGGGCCTGCCGTCCAACGTCGCCGGAACCTCCGATCGCCTCTTCTACGCGGCTCGCCTCGATTTCAAGGCCATCAAGGGGTTCGTGGCCGGCGTATCGGGCGGAACCGGAAACCAGGGCACCCAGGCCTTGACGCGCAACCGCCTCGGCGCTCACGTCCGCTGGGACGGAACGGACGAGCTCCCTCTCATGTTCCGCGGCGAGTACGGCGCGGCGACGGACGGACAGACGAATGGGACGGAGATCGACCGCGACGGCTTCTATCTCTCCGCCCTCTACACGTTCGCCGAGCAGTTCCGGGTCGGCCTTCGCTACGAGGAGTACGACCCGAACAAGGACGTCGACGGGGACAGCCTCTCGATCCTCACGGGCGGCTTCCACTACATGATCAAGGGTCGGAATATCAACATCAAGGCCGAGTGGTACGGCGTCGAACAGGAAGGCCGCAAGATCAACAACGTCCTCGACGAGAGATACAACCAGTTCGTGATCGCGGCGCAAGTCGCGTTCTGAGCCAGTCTCCTCCTCAGTTCCTCCAGAACCCCCGGGCCAGATGGTCCGGGGGCATTCTTTTTCTGGCTAGCGAGGCGGACGTCTCAGGTCCGGAGGGCCAGGAACTCCTGGCTTCGCTCGAAGCTCCCGACGCAGTCCTTGGCCCGGTAGACCTTTCCTCCCGCCTCGGCAACGAGCCGGTCGTAGGTTCGACAGAGCTGGATCAAGGCCGCGGAATTCGAACGGGTCACCGGGAAGTCGAGCGCGAGGGAATAGCCCTCGGGCGTGTAGGCGTTTCGGAATCGGTCGGCCCGGTGGCGCTTCAGGACGCCCAGATAGGAGACGACGCCGAGGCGGTGCTGGAGCTTGATCGCCTCCGTCAGAACGTCCAGCCCGCGCTCCTTCGGAACGAAGATCTGGTACTGGATGAAACCAAGCGGCCGGTACGCGCGGCGCCAGTCCGGGATCGAGTCGAGCAGGAAGTTGAAGTGAACGAGCGGCTGGCGGTAGCGGGTGTGACCGAGGAGCTTTCCAGCCCAGAACTTCCCGGTGTTGACGGCGTGCATCCCCAGATCGAAGGTGAAGAGCGCGAGAACCTGGGCGAGAAGGCCCTTCGGCACGATGCCGGCGATGGTCCCCGGGACCTCCTGATCCGCCAGATCAAAGCCCTTCCCGGCCGGGATCTCGCCCGCGGGAGTGTGGTTGGCGACGTGGACGGCGCTCCGGCCCAGGTCTGCCCCCGAGGGGTAGCAGTCGATCCAGGCAACCTGGTACTCCCACGTCTCCTTTCCGGACTCGAAGGCCGCGAGCGTCTCGGAAAGGGACGGCAGGGTGAACCCTTCGACGTCAAAGTACCCGGTCTCGATCCTCTTCATTCCGAGCTCGATCTCGACGATCGGACCACGGGCGCCGTAGGCGGCCACGAACTCCTCGAGCCTCGGATCATCCTTCGGAATTCGAATCAGCTCCCCGCCCGGCCCGGCGGCCGTGATCGCCTCGAGGTGCTCACAGAATGAACCGCGCTTGTAGTGGTTCTTCCCGTGGATGTTGGCCGAGACGGCTCCCCCCATGGTGACGAACATCGTTCCCGGAACGACGGGCGGCCAGAAGCCGCGCGGCACGGCGTAGCGCCACAAATCGCCGATCGTCGCTCCGGCCTGGAGCTTCATCACGCCGCTCTCGGCATCCAGGGAGACCGCGTTGTTGAGCAGACTGAAGTCGATCACGGCGCCGCCCGGATGCGTCGCGACCGGTCCGTAAGAGCGCCCCGCCCCCCGGCAGACATAAGGCCGCCCTTCCGACTTGAAGCGCGCGACAAGCGCCTGGACCTCCTCGACCGTCCGGGGGCGATGAACGTCGGAGAGCGAGAAGTTGTAGAGGCCGAATCCCTGAACCAGTTCCAGAGCCGTCATGGAGGGCCAACCCGCTTGAAGACGAATCTCGGGATGTGCCTCAGGATCAGCCCGAGGATCCCCCACCGCCGGTAGACGTAGAAGACCTCGTGTCCCTTGTCGACGCGCCGGTCGATCGTGGCGGCGGCCTCCTCGGGAGAGGCGGCCCAGAAGACCCCGGAACGCCCCGCGATCATCTTCGTCAGGACGAATCCGGGCTTGACCGTGACGACTTGCACGCCGAAGGGATGGAGGCGATTCCTCAGCCCCTCGAGATAAGTGGTCAATCCCGCCTTGGAGGCACAGTAGGCCGGGTTCAGCTTCCGGCCGCGGTCGCCCGCGATCGAAGAGATGCCGACCAGCTGCCCCTTCCCCGCGAGACGAAAGTAGTTGCCCGCGATGCCGAGCAACTGAACGGCGGCGACGGTATTCACCTGGAACATCTCGGCGTCGTCTTCGGGAACCGAGGTGACGCCGTCCGTCGCGTGCATGATCCCGGCCACGTAGACGAACTGGTCACAGTGGCCGATCGCACGGACGGCCTCGTCAAACGCCGGCCCGAGACGGGAGTTGTCGCGGAAGTCGCAGACGACTCCCCGGAGGGTGGCCGCGGGGAACCGGCTCGAAAGACCACCCAGAAGCGCGTCGAGCTTGGCCGGGTCACGTCCGAGAATTGCGACCCAGTACCCCTTGCTTGCATGAAGCTCCGCCAGAGCCTTTCCGATTCCGTCGGTGGCTCCGGCCAGGATGACTCTCTTCACGAATCCTTCCCCGGGCTCCCGGCCTCGCTTGCGGGCGGAAGCCCTGACTCCCCCATTCTAGAGTCTCCGCCTCCCCCCGCCTTGCCTTCGCGGATCTCAAGGGATAAACTCATCCACAGAGAGTTTGAAGTGATCTCGAAGACCGCGCGCTACGCCCTCCGGATCCTGGGTTATCTCGTCGAGAGGCCCGGGGAACGCATCCAGGGCGACCAGATCGCCCTGGCGACGGGAGTTCCGTCGAACTACCTCTCGAAGATCCTCAATCAGCTTCGAAAGCAGCGGATCGTCGAGAGCCAGAAGGGGTGGGGCGGAGGGTTCGTCCTGGCCCCGAGATCGGGCCGCATCCCCATCCTTGACGTCGTCGAGCTCTTCGACGGCCGGATTCCCCAGAGGGAGTGCGTCTTCAACCTCGGGCTGTGTGACGCGAGTCACCCCTGCCCGCTCCACGATCACTGGGCTCAGATCTCGACGCAACTCGACGGGATGCTGCGAACCGTCACCGTCGGCGAACTCGGAACCGTGAACCTCGAAAACGGCGCCCAGAAGCGCCCTCGCAGAAAAGCGAACGGGACCCGCTCCCGCTGAATCGAAGACCACAAGGAGATCACATGCGTGCTGCCATCGACATCCTCATGAAGGAACACCGGTTCATCGAAGAGGTGGCCGGGGCCCTGGATACTCTCGTCCTCAGCGTCCGGGACGGTCTCGTGCCCGACCGGCAGGTTCTCGCGCGGTTCGGCGCCTTCCTTCGCGACTACGTGGACCGGGCGCACCACGGCAAGGAGGAGGACCGGCTCTTCGTCAGGATGACCGAGCATGGTTTTCCCGCGGAGTACGGCCCGATCGGCGTGATGCTGGCCGATCACGTCGAGGGGCGAAGCCACACGCGCGCCATCATCGATCTCGGGGCGGGGGATGGACCGCTCTCGGAGGGCGATCTCTCTCGACTGGTGTCGGCGGGGTCCGCGTACGTTCCCCTCATTCGCTCGCATATCGGCAAGGAGGACAACATCCTCTACCCGATGGCGATGCGCGTATTGCCCGTGCCCGTGCTCGACCAGCTCGAGAAGGAGTTCTTCGAGTTCGACAGGCTCCAGATCGGGACTGCGAAGCTCGAGGAGTACGTCGCGGCCGGCAAGGACTTGGTGGCTCGCTTCCCGCCCGACCCGGCGCGCGTCCACCCGGTCTTCATGGGATGCCATAGCTGAGGCCTGTCCGCGGCTGATCGGCCGATCTGGGCGAGAATCCGCCCATGCTCCCGACCGATTTCGCGCTCTTTCCAATCGACGACGACTCGAGGCTCTTCATCTCTCCGGCGATCACCGACTGGAGCATCGTCAGGACCGCGGGCATCGAGGTCGTGCTCGACATGGAAGGGGGACTCGACCTCGGGGTACCGACGATCCCGAACGAGGTCCTCTACGTGTATTTCCCGTTCAACGACGGCGGGCTTCCCGATCTGGCTCGCCTCAGGGCCGTCGGCTCCCTCGGGGCGAGCCTCGTTCGGGCGGGAGAGAAGGTGCTGTCTCACTGCGGGCTCGGCTTCAATCGCTCCGCTCTCGTCGCGGGTCTGGTCCTCGTCGAGCTCGGGATGAAGGGAACCGAAGCCGTTACCAGGCTTCGCGAGAGGCGTCCGGGGGCGCTCTTCAACGAGGATTTCGCGGCCTACCTCTCCGGGCTCTAACATCGGGTCATGCGCAAGCGAATCCTTCTCGTCGTCGCGCTCGCAGTCCTCGCCCTGCCGGCCGCAAGCCAGCCCCCCGGAAAGGCCGCGGTGGAAAAGGTCCTCGACTCCTGGCACCGCGCCGCGGCCGAGGCCAACGAGGCGGCCTACTTCGAGCTCATGGCGCCCGACGCGGTCTTTCTTGGCACCGACGCCACCGAGAGGTGGACGCGTGACGAGTTCCGCGCCTGGGCGAAGCCTTTCTTCTCGCGTGGAAAGGCCTGGAGCTTTTCGGCCACGAAGCGCTGGGTCTCGCTCTCACCTGACGGAAAGACGGCCTGGTTCGACGAACGGCTCGACACGGCGAACATGGGACCGTGTCGAGGCAGCGGCGTCCTCACGCTCGAGAAGGCAGGCTGGCGAATCGCGCAGTACAACCTCTCGATCCCGATCCCGAACGACCTGGTTGGAGACTTCGTGAAGAGGATCGCCGATCAGGGCGCCCGCCCGGCCGCATCGCCCTAGCCCCGGCAGTCGATCCGCAAGGAAGCGCTCTCAGCGCGCGGCCGCCTCCAGAACTCGCTTCCTTGTGTAGGCCACCAGCCCTCCTGCGTCGATGATGGCCTGCCTGGCGGCGGGGAGCTTCTCCACAGCGAAGGTCTTCCCCGTCGTGTTGTTCACGACCGCCTCGAGCCCGAGCTCGAGCTCGTCGCCCTCGCTGGCCTCGATCTCCGGAACGATGAAGATCTTCAGGCCGAGGTTGATCGAGTTCTGCAGGAAGATCCTCGCGATCCCCTTCGCCACGACCGCGAGGTCATAGCCCACGAGACACGAGACCGCCTGCTCGCGCGAGGAGCCGCAACCGAAGTTATTCCCGGCGACGAGGACCGAGCCCTTCGGGATTTCTCCGGACGTGAGCGCCTTGTTCAGTTCCTTCTCGTTGGCGAAGGCGAACTGCGGAGTCTCGGACGGCAGCACCGTCGCCATGTAGCGGCCGGGGTAGATCACGTCGGTGGAGATGTCGTCCCCGAACAGAGCCACGACCTTTCCCATCTCAGTTCGCCTCCTTCCGAGGATCGGTGATGACGCCCGTGATCGCGGAGGCAGCCGCGACCGCCGGCGAGCAGAGAAAAACCTCCGAGTTCGGGTTTCCCATCCGCCCCTTGAAGTTGCGGTTCGTCGTGGAGAGAGCCGTCTCGCCATCGCCGAGCGCTCCCTCGTGAACGCCCAGACACGGCCCGCAGCCGGGGTTCATGACAACGGCTCCGGCCTTCATGAAGTCCCCGATCAGCCCCTTCGTCAGGGCCTGCGCGAAGATCCGGCCCGAGGCCGGAAAGACCAGCATCCGCGTCCCCTGGGCCACTTTCTTGCCGCGGAGGATCTCCGCCGCGATCTCGAGATCGTCCAGCCGCCCGTTCGTGCACGAGCCGATCACGATCTGGTGGACCTTCTTTCCCGTGACGCCGTCAACGGATTTCACGTTGTCGACCGTGTGCGGGCAGGCGATCTGCGGCGCGAGCTCCGAGACGTCGATCTCGATGACCCGTTCATACGCGGCATCCGGGTCGGGAACCACGAGCTCGATGGGATCCGTCACGGAGGCTTCCTCGCGAAGGTACCGGAGGGTCTCCTCGTCCGACGGAACGATGCCCGACGTGGCCCCCGCCTCGACCGACATGTTGCAGATGACGAGCCGGCCGGACGTCGACATCTTCCGGATCGTTTCGCCATGAAACTCGAGCACGCGGAAATTGGCGCCCTGTGCCGTCAGCTTGCCGATCAGATGGAGGATCAGGTCCTTCGGCCCGACGAAATCGGGGAACTCCCCCGAGACGACGACCTTGATCGTCGACGGGACCTCGATGTTGACCGCCACCCCGAGGGCCCACGCGCTCGCCATCTCGGTCGCGCCGATCCCGAAGGAAAACGCCCCGAGAGCGCCGTGGCTCGTCGTGTGGCTATCGGTGCCCACGATGACCTGACCGGGCCGCACGTATCCGTACTCGGGCAGGATCTGGTGGCAGATGCCGCCGACATCGCCTCTCACGTCGTGGAACTTCCCGATCGCCTGGGCGGTCACGAACTCGCGGATCTTCTTCTGGTTGGTGGCCGTCTTCGGCGACTCGGCCGGTACCCGGTGGTCGAAGATGATGGCGATGCGGGCGGGATCCCACGGCTTGGGCTCGATGCCGGTCCCCGCGTAGATCTCCTGGAACTGGTTGATGACGAGCGCGGCGTTCTCGTGAGACATCGCGAGATCGACCCGCGGCTCGACGACATCTCCGGCGCGCACCTCGGTTTGTGAGGAGGCGCGCGCCAGGATCTTCTCGACGACGGTCATGGGCATGGGCAACTCCTTGATCTTCTGGCGCGGCGCGCCAACCACGGCTGGCGCGCCAACTACGGCTGGCGCGCCACCTGTGGTTGGCGCGCCTTCCTAGACGACGCCTTCCTGTCTCAGGCGGGCGATGTCGGTCTCTTCATATCCAATGGTTCCGAGGATCTCGGCCGTGTGGGCGCCGAGCCTCGGTGGCGGCGTGTCGACGGAGGCGGGCGTCTCGGAGAAGAGTGCCGGCAGGTTGAAGACCTGGATGTCCCCGATGCCGCCAAGCGGGACGGACTGAAGCGTCTTTCTATGCTTCACCTGCGGCTGGGTCAGGGCGTCCTTCAGGGAAAGGATCTCGCCCGAGGGAACGTCCTTCGCGTTGAGAAGCTCGACCCACTCGAGCGTGGGGCGGCTGGCCAGCTTCTCCTCGAGGAGCGGGGTCAGCTCCTTGCGGTTCTTCTTTCGCGTGTCACGCTCGGCAAAGCGCGGATCCCCCTTCAGCCCGGGGACCTCGAGCACGTCGCAGACGGCTTCCCACTGTTCCTGCTTGTTGGCGGCGATGTTGATGTAGCCGTCCTTCGTCTTGAAGGTGCCGGAGGGAGCCGCCGTGAAGTTGTCGTTTCCCATCAGGACCGGCTCCTGCCCGCCGATTAGGAGGTTGGCCGCGACCCAGCCCATCAGCGGCATGATCGCGTCGAGCAGGGCGACATCGATCATCTGGCCCTTGCCCGTCCGCTCGCGGTGGAAGAGGGCGGCGAGGATGGAGAAGGCAGCGGTGAGCCCGCCCACCGTGTCGCAGACGGGAAAGCCACAGCGGAGCGGATTGAGCCGCTCGTCGCCGTTGACCGCCATCGTGCCGGAGAGCCCCTGGATGATCTGGTCGTACGCGGGCTTGTCCGCGTCGGGACCGGTCTGGCCAAAGCCAGAGATGGCGCAGTAGACGAGGCGGGGGTTGATCTCCGAGAGAAGGCGAAACGAGATCCCGAGCCTTTCCATCACGCCGGGCCGGAAGTTCTCGACGACGACGTCGGAGACGGCCGCGAGCTTCTTGAAGATCTCCCGCGCCTCCTTCTTCTTCAGGTTGAGGGTGAGCGACTTCTTGTTGGAGTTCTGCGCGAGAAAGCTCGTCCCAAGAAGCTCCTTGTTGAGCTTCGGGACGTTGCCGAGCTTGCGGGCGAGGTCGCCGTCCTGGGGGTTCTCGATCTTGATGACCTCTGCCCCGAGGAGGGCGAGGTGGAGCGTCGAGAAGGGCCCAGAGAGGACGTTCGTGAGATCGAGAACGCGGATTCCCGACAGGAGCTTCTGGCTCATCTTCAGGCCTCGACCAGCCGCGGCCTGGCGAGATACGCGAGCGGCCCCGTCTTGTGGACGCGGCCCGGCAGCTCCCTGCCGAAGTACGCGGCGACATCGCGGGCCACGTCGATCAGGGTTCCCAGATTGACATTGGAGCAGAGGCCGATCCGCTGAAAGGAGTGGACGACGTCCTCTGTCGGAACGTTCCCGGCGGCGACTTTCGTGAAGGGGCAGCCGCCCAGGCCTGCGAAGGAACTCTCGAACGAGGTGACACCCATGCCGAGGGCGGCGTACACGTTCGCCATGCCGAGCCCGTAGGTGTCGTGGAAGTGGCAGGCGGCCTCGATCGTGGCGTCGAGGCCGAGAAGTGCTGAAAAAAGCCGCTCCACCTGATCGGGGTGCGCGTGCCCGGCGGTGTCGGCGAGGCTGATGCGCGTGAGCCCCGCCTCGACGTAAGTCCTGGCGATCTCGATGACGCGGGCCTCGGACACCTCGCCCTCGAAGCCGCAGCCGAAGGCAGACTGGATCGAGACCTGAACCTCACGGCCGGCGCGGCGGGCCTCCAGGGCCATGGCGATGACTCGATGAAGCGCCTCGTCGACCGACATTCCGGTGTTCTTCCTGCTGTGCGTTTCGCTCGCGGAAACACCCATGCAGAAGAGCTCGACTCCAGACGCGATACCGCGTTCGAGGCCTCGCTCGTTGAGGACGAGACCCGAGAGGACGGGCCGTCCGAGCGCGGGCTTCTTGCCGAGCCGTCGGAACAGCTCGTCGGTCTCCGCCATCTGCGGGACTTTCTCGGGATTGACGAAGGAACCGATCTGCACAACGTCGATTCCCGCTGTCAGGACCTTCTCGATCCAGGAGAGCTTTCGCTCCAGCGGGACCGTCTGCTTTTCCATCTGGAGGCCATCCCTCGGGCCGACCTCGTGGATGACGACCTTCTTCATCGGTGGCGTCCTCCTCAGAGGGAACGGGCGATGGCCTCGCCCATCTCGAGCGTGGTGGCCGACCCTCCCATGTCGTACGTCCGGACATACCCTTCCGCGATCACTTTCGCCGTGGCGGCCTCGACGCGCGCGCCCTTCTCCGTCTCGCCGAGCCAGTCGAGCATCATCTTGGCCGCCAGGATCGTGGCGATCGGGTTGACCTTGTACATGCCGGTGTACTTCGGGGCGGAGCCGTGACTCGGCTCGAAGACGGCGAGTTTCTCGCCGATGTTGCCCGAGCAGCCGAACCCGAGCCCGCCGACCATCTGGGCCGAGAGGTCGGAGATGATGTCGCCGTAGAGGTTCGGGGCGACGAGAACGTCGTAGCTACCAGGGTTCTTCAGAAGCCACATGCAGATCGCGTCGACGTTGGCCTCGTCGAACGTGATCTCCGGGTAGTCCTTCGCGACTTT
This sequence comes from Thermoanaerobaculia bacterium, assembly GCA_022071945.1. Lineage (GTDB taxonomy): Bacteria > Acidobacteriota > Thermoanaerobaculia > UBA5066 > UBA5066 > JAJVIN01. The sequence goes on from JAJVIN010000040.1 coordinate 19,584, forward strand.
CTTCGCTTCCTCGAGGAAGAGCCCGTCGGTGGCGCGAACCACGTTCGCCTTGTGGACGATCGTCACCTTCTTGCGGCCGTGCTTCTTCGCGAACTCGAAGCCGGCCCTGACGATGCGCGAGGAGCCCTTCTTGGTGTTGACCTTGCAGGAGATCGCGTACTCATCACCCGGAAGGTCCTTGAACGCCGTGAACGGCTTGTTGAGGCTGGCAAGGGCCGCGGCGAGTTCGGGCGGCACCGTGGGGAACTCGACACCCGCGTAGAGGTCTTCGGTGTTCTCGCGGAAGACGACGATGTCGACGCCTTCCTTGTAGTTCAAAGGATTCCCGGGATAGGCCTTGCAGGGACGGAGGCAGATGAAGAGGTCGAAGAGCTGACGCATCCTGACGATCGGGGAGCGGTACGTGAGCCCCTTGCCCTGAAGAGAGGGGACGAGCTCCGCCTCGGCCTGCTTGGCCGGCTTGGACGTGATCGCGCCGAACATGGCCGCGTCGGAGCTGCGAAGCAGGTCGATCGTGCGCCCGGGGAAGGACTCTCCCTCCTGGCACCAGAACTCCCAGCCGATGTCTCCGTGGGTGTAGACGGCGTCGAGCTTGACGGCATCCAGGACGATGCGGGCGGCTTCCATGACTTCTTTTCCGACTCCGTCGCCGGGGAGCCAGGCAATCTTGTAGGCGCTCATCGGGGTGTTGCCCTTTCTCGGACCCGCGCCCGTCCCGGACACGGGTTCAGACTCTGTCTCAAGACTAGAGAATCGCCAGGCGCCGTTCAATGAAGCGAACGGACCCAGTGGGCTAGAGCATTTGTCTCATCTGGCGGCGAGGGATCCGATGAACACAGGGGGCCGCTTCTCGAGCAGGACCGGAGAACTCCGCAGGGGTTCCTCCGTCACCGGCCGCTACTCCTGGCCTGGGACCTCGTAATCCGCCTCGTAGAAGAGCTTGAACGTGTCGGCCCGGGGCGGCCATTCGAGGCCTGGCGGGAGGAACGCGAATTCCTGTTCGTTGAAGACGGGAACGGCCAGCCGCTCTTCCACGACCTGCCGCATGATGGCCTGGAGCTGGCGCTTTCGGCTCGGCATGTTCAGGTCTCCGCGGCTGGCCTCGATCTGACGGTCGAGCCCGGCAAGCGGACAGACGTCGTACGAGAAGTTGGCCGCTCCCAGACCCTTTTCCGGAACCTTGGAGTGGACCCACCTGTCGTAGAACTCCTGGGCATCCCCCGACCGGCAAGAGAATCGAAGGAGGTACAGCGACGACTTTCCCGCCTCCAGCTTCCCGAAAAAGGCGTCCTCCTCCAGAACGTTCAACTTGGCCCGGATCCCGATGGACTCGAGGGCTGTCACAAGCGGGCCCGCGTAGTCACTCATGACCGATCGCACGTCGAACTCCACCTCGAACCCGTCCTTGAAACGAGTCTCGGCCATCAGGGCCCGCGCCCGCGCCAGATCGCGGTGAAGAGGATTGATCGACGGGTCGAAGCCGAAGACGAGGGCCGGAACGAGCTGACTGACGATCCCGCCGCCGGCTCCTCCGAGGCGATGGTCGAGGTCCGCATAGTCGATCGCCCGGGCGATGGCCTCGCGGACTCGCTTTTCCAGGAACGGATTCGGAGCGGGGCGGCCGGCCGCCTTCACGCCCGGGCTCACGGCGTTTCTCAGATCGAAACCCAGATAGGTCACGGAGAGACTCGGGCCCGTCATCGGCTTCATCTGCCTCGCCGCGCTCTCATGGGCCGCGGAGCCGGGACGGGCCCAGAACACGAGCAGGTGGTCCTTCGGAAGGAGCTCCCGCATTCCCGGGGTTCGCACCGGAACCGAGACGACCCAGCCTTCCGAGATCCGGCCCCGGCCCCGCCAGTAGGGCTCGAAGGCCTTCAGCCGGAGATACCTGCCCCGCTCCCACCGCTCGAGCTGGTACGGTCCGGTCCCGCAGGCCGCCGTTCCCTCATCTGCTCCGTCCGATCCTTGTCTCGGCCGGGGCATCACGAAAACCGAGGCGAGCCGGGAGATCAGCGAGCCGTCCGGCTGGCGGGTCCTCACCCTGATTTGCCCGCCCGGGATCTCCTCCACCTTCTCGATCATCGAGAGAGAGGACTTCAGGACGGAATCCGGATGCGTCCGGGCCCGCTCGAAACTGTAGACGACATCCGCGGGCGTCAAGAGGCCCCCGCAATGGAACCGGACTCCCTGGCGGATCTGGAAGTCCCACGTGAAATCGTCGCGGTTCGTCCACGACTGGGCGAGCGCCGGGTAGATCGCCATGTGGTGGTCGAACCCGGCGAGCCCCTCGTACACGTTCGACAGGAGGCTCTGCGTCTGCCAGAGCTGGCCAGAGAGGTGAGGGTCGATCCCCTCGACATCGCGCATAACCTGCAGAACCACGGGCGGCGGCCCTGGCCTTTTGCGGGAGCACCCAGCGACCGGCATGCCGGCGACACAGAGGAGGACTAGGATGGAACGCAGGCGCACGGCTCCATCCATTCTAGGCTGGAGCCAGCCGGCCAGATCCACCAAACCAATATGTCATCACAGCAGCCCAAACCGACAATGATGTAGGATCTTGACGTGAGAGTCCCTTCCTTCGCCGCCCTCTACGAGCTGAGCGAGACACTCGGGGCCCCTCTGAACCTGGCCGCAGCCCTGAATGAAGTCCTGGAGATCCTGGAGACCGAATTTCGGGCCGTCGCCGGGGTCCTGGCCCTGGCCGATGAAAGCGGAGCGCTGACGGTGGCGGCGGGCCCCGAGGGCGCGGTTCCCATCAGGCGGCCCCGGGCCCGAATCTCCGACACCATCCTCGCGCAGGTTGTCCGGTCCGGCCGGCCGGTCGCGATTCCTCAGATCTCCGCCGAGCCCGAGGCCGCCGAGCTGACCCGGCTCGTCCCGGCCTCTCGAAAGAGCCGCCTCGGGCGGGAACAGTCGTTCCTTTGCGTTCCCGTGCCGGTGGAGGGCAAGCCAGCGGGGGTTCTGGCTCTGCTCTTCCCCTACGAGCGCGGGCTCGACATCAAGAACGCTCTCGATTTCCTCGGAGTCGCCGCGTCGCTGACGGGCCAGGCCCTTCGCGTCAACCGCCTCGTCGAGGCCGAAAGGAAGCGGCTGGTCGAGGAGAATCAGTTCCTCAAGCAGGAGCTGCGGGAGAGGTACGACCTCAGGAACCTGATCGGGACGAGCCACCCCATGCGGGAGGTGTACGAGAAGGTCGCCCAGGTCGCGCCCTCGGCCACGACCGTGTTGATCCAGGGGGAGTCCGGGACGGGCAAGGAGCTCGTCGCCCACGCCATCCACCACAATTCCCCTCGCTCGGGCATGCCCTTCATCAAGGTGAACTGCGCCGCGATGCCGGAGAACCTCGTGGAATCCGAGCTCTTTGGCTATGAGCCCGGAGCCTTCACGGGAGCCCAGACGCTCAAGAAGGGCAGGTTCGAGCTCGCCCATGGAGGAACGCTCTTTCTGGACGAGGTCGGCGACCTCTCCCCGACCACCCAGGTGAAGCTCCTCAGGGTGCTGCAAGAGCGCGAGTTCGACCGGCTCGGGGGGGTCAAGCCGGTCAAGGTCGACGTGCGCCTCATCACCGCGACAAACCGGAATCTCGAGGAAGCGATGAGGAAGAACCTCTTTCGCGAGGATCTCTACTACCGGCTGAACGTCTTCGCGATCTTCCTCCCTCCGCTTCGCGACAGGCGGACCGACATCCCGCTCCTGGCCGACTTCTTCGTCGAGAAGTACGGACGGCAGCACGGAAAGAGCATTCGTAGAATCGCCACGACCGCCATCGACATGCTCATGAGCTACCACTGGCCCGGCAACGTGCGCGAGCTCGAGAACTGCCTGGAACGAGCCGTTCTCGTCTGCGACGGAGGCGTCATTCACGGCCATCACCTCCCCCCCACCCTGCAGACCGCGGAGGTCTCCGGAACGCTCCCCAGCCAGTCTCTCGAGGAAGCCGTCGCGGCCTTCGAGAAGGACCTGATCCTCGACTCCCTGAAGATCGCCCGAGGGAACAAGGCCCGTGCCGCCCGCCTCCTGCAAACCACCGAGAGGATCCTGAGCTACAAGGCCGCCCAGCTCCAGATCGATCCCGTGCGCTTCAAGCCCAGATCCGACAAAAACGTTGTTTAGGCGCTACCCAACGACAGTCCGGTAGCTGAGGGTCTGCCCCGGGCATCGACCATTCAGGAACACAAACAACTGATATAGAACACTTTATAGGAAATTTCAGGAACGCCTGGCAAGCGAGCACGGAAGTTGCCTTTCGAGGGCGCATGACCGATTCGGAAGGAGACACGACGAAATGACCGCTGCCGACACTGCCTGGATGTTGATGGCCACCGCCCTCGTACTGCTCATGACCCCGGCCCTCGGGTTCTTCTACGGCGGGCTCGTTCGCTCGAAGAACATGCTCAACACGCTGATGATGAGCATCGCCTCCCTCGGGTTCGCCGGAATCGCCTGGGCGGTCCTGGCGTACTCCCTCGCCTTCGGGACGGGGAACGCGTTCCTCGGGGACCTCTCGAAGATCTTCCTCTCCGGAGTGAACCTCGAGGCACAAGGCAAGATTCCCCACCTGCTCTTCATGGCTTATCAGGGGACCTTCGCCATCATCACGGTGGCGCTGATCTCGGGGGCGATCGTCGAGCGGATGCGCTTCACGGCCTATCTCGTGTTCCTGCCGCTCTGGACGATCGTGGTCTACGCACCTCTGGCGCACTGGGTGTGGGGAGGCGGCTGGCTGGCCAAGCTCGGCGCCCTCGACTTCGCCGGCGGAACGGTCGTTCACATCAACGCCGCCGCAGCCGCTCTCGTCGCGGCGCTCGTTCTGGGTCCGCGCAAGGACTACGCGCGGCAGGCAATCCTGCCGCACAACGTCCCGCTCACCGTCCTCGGCGCCGGCCTCCTCTGGTTCGGCTGGTTCGGCTTCAACGCCGGCAGCGCCCTGGAAGCCAACAACCTCGCCGCGCTCGCCTTCGTCAACACGATGCTGGCCCCGGCGGCGACGCTTCTCGTCTGGACTCTTCTCGACCTCATGCGGACGGGCAAGGTGACGGCCGTTGGTTCGGCGACCGGGATCGTCGTCGGACTGGTCGCGATCACTCCGGCCGCCGGCTTCATCTCCCCCGCTTCCGCCCTCGCCATCGGAGCGATCGCCGCCTTCCCGAGCTACTACGCGCTCCTGTTCCGTGCCCGGACGCGCCTGGACGACTCGCTCGACGTCGTCGCCGCCCATGGCCTGGGAGGAACGGTGGGAGCCATCCTGACGGGCGTCTTCTCCCAGACCACGTGGAACTCCGCCGGAGCCAACGGTCTCCTCTTCGGCAACCCGAAGCAGGCCGCCATCCAGATTCTGGCGAGCGTCGCGGCGATGGTCTTCTCGGGTGTCCTGACCTTCGCGCTTCTCAAGCTGATCGGTTTGTTCATCCCGCTTCGCACGGATTCCAGGGCTGAAGGCCTCGGCATGGATGTCTCCCAGCACGGGGAAGAGGCCTACACGGGTGGCGACGGCGCCATTCTCCTGCTCGACCGCTCGCCGATCGCCAACCCGGCCCCCATCTCGACTCCCGCCCTCACGGCGGAGAAAGGCTGATCCATGAAACTCGTCGTTGCCGTCGTCCGGCCGGACAAGATCAATGACGTTCTCGAGTCCCTCTTCCGGGCCGAGGTTCGCGGGCTCTCGATCAGCCGCATCCACGGACATGGCGGAGAGACCGAACAGGTGGAGACCTACCGCGGAACGACCGTCAAGATGGAGCTCTCGGAAAAGGTCCGGCTCGAGATCGGCGTCTCGGATCACTTCGTCGAGCCCACCGTCAAGGCCATCATCGAAGGAGCCCGAACGGGCGAGGTCGGAGACGGAAAGATCTTCGTCCTGCCGCTCGAGAAGGTCTACCGGATCCGGACGGGTGAGGAGGACCGCGCCGCGGTCACCCCCGTCAACGTCCTCGCCGGCAAGGCCTGACCTTCCTTTCGCCACCCAGGTCCCGGGCGGCCAGGAGCCGTCCGGGACCCTCCCGGATCCCGGTCTCTCGTCACGCGTCGCCGCTCCTCGCTCTCTCCCTCTTCGTGTCTTTGGAGCGGCATTCGACAGCCCGCCCGTGGCCACGGGCGGGCCACTTTTGAACCCGGGGCCCGCCCCGTGTTCACACGGCCTTCGCGAGCCACAGCGAACCTTGAAGCCGGAAACGAACGTCATGAAGAGCTCAAAAACCCTTCGAAAAAGCCTGTCCCTCTCTAGGAACTCCCTGTCCCTCGCCGCCGGGGTCGCCGGCCTCGGGGCTCTCCTCGTTGGATGCTCCAGCGCCTCGGAATCCCGTCAGGCGGGCGTTCCCATCTCGGCTCGCCCCGCCGGATCCGTTCTGACGGTCCAGTGCGCGGAGGGGAAGTCCGCCACTCCGTCCCCCGGTCCGGTGCCTGGCGGCCACGCCAGCGAGAAGTGTTCGGTCACCGCCTCGCACCCCGGCTATGAACCCGCGAGCGCGATCGTCACCCGTATCGCAACAACCTCGTCGTCACCGGTCAGCGTCGTCTTGACCCTCCAGCCGCAGCGTCCCCCCACGGGCGAGAGCCTTCCCTAGCGACGCCCGGGTCTTCTGGCCGGGGACCTCATCGCGACTGGTGAGGAAGGCCATCCGGCCGGCCCGAGCTCGGCTGGAGCTCGAGGATCTCGAAGAGGGGCGTGGCCGCGATTCTCCGGCTGGGCAGAGCGGTTGCCGCCTGAACCAGGGCATCAGAGGCCCGGTAGCCGATCGGCAAGACCAGAACATCGGGAGCCGCTGCCGCCTTCAAGAGCTCCACCGCCTCCCTCCGGAGGTCCGCATCCGTGAGGTGGGCCTCCGAGTACCAGCCCGGGTGCTTCTCGAGCTCCGCAGGGAAGAGACGAACTCTCCCCCCGAGACCCGCCCGCTCGAACCAGTACCGGATCTCTGGACCCCAGATCCCCGCGACGACCAGGAGATGCTGGTCCCGAAAGGCCGGAATCAGCTTCTCGGAGAGCTGCTGGATCGGAAGGGGCCGCGTCCAGGTTCGCCCTTGAAAGGCCAGAAAACCGCTCATCAGCAAGACGAGGCCTGCCACTGGCACCCGCCCGAGCGCGGCCAGCGAGAGGAAGACGAGGGGGAGAAACAGGACGGCGCTTCGTTCCGGCAGCAGGAGCTCCGGCCGCAAGAGAGCTCCCAGGAGAAGGAGCAGGAATCCCATGAGGAAGGCCCCCACGGGTTCCGCGGGCAGCTCCTTGCGCCTCCAGAAGAGGAGGCCCAGAAGGACCGTAGCGGCCACCAGCAGAAGGACCGTGGCGGCTCCGTCAGCGTGGACTCCCGTCATGACGTTGGCGAGGACGATCCCGGCCCTCGCCGAGAACGGCTCCTCGCGTTCCCAGTCCATCGCGGCCCTCGGCTGACCGGCAAGAATCGGGAGCCACGGCGCGACGCAGATGGCGGCGACGGCCGCCGAGACGAGCCACAGCTTCATCTTGTCTCGATGCCTCAGGGTGAAGGCACCGCCGATTCCGGCCAGGACGAAGAGCGAGAGGTAGTGGCTCAGGAACGCAAGGGCGACGAGGACGCCCAGAACCACCGCTTTTCCCGGGGTCGGTTTCTCCCCGAGCGCGAGGCACCGCTCGAACACGAGGAGACACAGAAAGGTCGTCAGGGCGTAGGCGCGTCCCTCGGCGGCGTAGAAAACGGCCAGCGGTGAGACCGCGTAGAGGAGCGCCGAGAGCCAGCCCGTTTCGGGCCGGCCCATCCGCTTGCCGAGATAGATCAGGAGTCCCATGACGCCAAGGGAAGCAAGGAGGGACGGCAGCCGGACCAGGATGTCGAGGCTGCCCGGCGACGAGGTTGGCGAGAGAACGGCCTTCGACACCAGATAGTGAAGAGGCGGTCCCGAATCGAGCTTCAGGGCCGAAAGGAGCGCCCCGAGATCCAGGCGGGCGAGCCACAGAGTGAAGATCTCGTCGGCCCAGAGAGGTTTGAGAAAGAGGAAGTAGATCCTGGCTCCCACGCCGAAGAGGAAGAGCCCGGCGATGATGCCGGCAACTCTTCCCCAGACGGCCCCGGGTGGCCGGGACCGGGCAGGTTCGTCGTCGAGGGCGGGATCAGCCTCCTGCTGACTCACCGGGTTCGAGAACCAGTCTGCGGCCGCCGCCGGCGATGGTCCGGAGGACCGTTTCGACTGCCTTTGCGACCGGCACGCTCTCTGCCTTTCGCTCAAATCGAGTGGAGATCTCCACGGCTCCCTTGGCGAGAGCCTTGCTCCCGACGATAACTCGAAGAGGGAATCCGATCAGGTCGATGTCCTTGAACTTGACGCCCGGCCGCTCCTCCCGGTCGTCGAAGATCACCTCGACGCCCTTTTCCCGGAGCTCCTCGTAGATGGCGCCGGCCTTCGCGAGGACGTCCGCGTCACGCTGGAGAGCCGCCACGACGCACGTGTACGGGGCAAGCGGGACCGGCCAGATGATGCCTTCGCTGTCGTGGTTCTGCTCCACGGCCGAGGCCACGGTCCGGCCGATTCCGAGGCCGTAGCAGCCCATGACGAGCGGGACGAGCTTCTGCGACTGATCCGCGACCTCGCACCTCATCGCCTCCGAGTACTTCGTCCCCAGCTTGAAGATGTGTCCGACCTCGATACCTCTCTTGATGAGGAGCTTGCCGTTCCCGGTGGGCGACGGGTCGCCCTCCCGCGCCGTGGCGACCTCGACGATGCCGGCGATCTTGACGTCACGGGCGATCGAGACGTTGGAGTGATGAGTCCCCTCCTCGTTGGCGCCGCAGTAGACATTCACGGCATTCGCGAGCGAGCGGTCCACGTAGACCGGAACGTCGTCCTGTCCGGCCGGCGGGGTCAGGCCGATCGGCCCGACGAATCCCGGCGGGGTGTGCGCGATGGCGTCCAGCCGGTGCTCGGGGAGAAGCAGCGCGTGGAGGATTCCGAGAGCCTTCGGGAGCTTGACCTCGTTGATGTCCAGGTCGCCCCGGATCAGAACCGCGGCCACGAACGAGGTGTTGTCGTGGCGGACGGCCTCGTAGAGCATGGTCTTGACGATTCGGGAGGTCGTGGTCCCGAAGTGCCGGGCCTGGTCCTCGCACGTGATGAGCCCGGGGGTCGGAGCGTTGGCGCGGCCGAACGGGCGTGCCTCTTCCCCGGCCCAGGGTTCGGGGAGCTCACCGGTGACGGCCTTTTCTATGTTGGCGCCGTAATCGCCGCTCTCGGAAAAGACGAGGGCGTCCTCGCCGGTGTCGGCGACGACCATGAACTCCTCGGAGGCGGAGCCGCCAATGGCTCCGGAGTCGGCCTGGACCAGCACGTATTCGAGGCCGCACCGCTCGAAGATCCTTCGGTACGCCTTCTCCATCTTCTTGTAGTGGACGTCCAAGCCCTTGTCGTCGACGTCGAAGGAATAGGCGTCCTTCATCAGGAACTCGCGCCCGCGAAGGAGACCGAACCTCGGACGGATCTCGTCTCGGAATTTGGTCTTTATCTGGTAGAGATTGAAGGGGAGCTGCCTCCAGGACGTCACGGACTTCCGGACCATGTCGGTCACGGCTTCCTCTGCGGTGGGGGCCAGCGCGAAGGAACCGCTCTTCCTGTCGTCGAGATGGAACAGGATGCCGTCGTTGATGTAGCGCTCCCAGCGCTTGGTCTCCTGCCAGATCTCCATCGGCTGCAGGATCGGGAGATCGACCTCCTGGGCCCCCGAGCGGTCCATCTCTTCCCTGACGATCTCGATCATCTTCTTCAGGGACCGAAAGCCGAGCGGGGTGTAGCTGTAGATGCCGGCGGCGAGCCTCTGGATCATGCCCGCGCGAGCGAGGAGCTTGTGGGAAATGGCTTCGGCGTCGCCGGGAGCCTCTCTGAGAGTGGAGATGAAAGCCTGAGACCAGCGCATATCGCGCCGGAGCATAGGGGCATTGAACCTTCCCGGCAATCTCTCGCCGGGGATGGGAGTACACTCCGCGACCGTCATGGACGTATCGAGCCTCCTCTCGCTGCCCGAATCCTCTGGTCCCGCCCTTTCGGCACTCGCCCGCGGCGTCATCGGCTCGGAGATCCTCAAGATCTCGGCCGATATCCGGGGAATGAAGGCCCGGGGAATCACGGTCTGCAACCTGACAGTGGGCGATTTCGACCCCGCGCACTTCCCGATTCCCGGGATGCTGCTCGAGGGGATCAAGAAGGCCCTCGTCGAGGGGAACACGAACTACCCGCCATCCGATGGCGTCCTGCTGTTTCGGGAGGCGATCGTCCGCTTCTATTCCCAGGCTCTGCGCCTCACCTACCCGGTGGAGTCGGTGCTGGTCGCCAGCGGGGCCCGGCCCCTGATCTACGCGACGTACCAGACGGTCGTGGACCCCGGCGACACCGTCGTCTACCCGGTGCCGTCCTGGAACAACAACCACTACTGTCACCTGACCGGAGCCAGGCCGGTCGAAGTGGTATCGGGACGGGAGACCGGCTTCTTCCCCGACCCGGCCAAGCTCGCGCCCCACCTCGAGAACGCGCGGCTTCTGGTGATCAATTCACCCCTGAACCCCACCGGCACGGTTGTCGATCCCACGATTCTCTCGGCGATCGCCAGTCTCGTGGTCGCCGAGAACAATCGCAGGCTCCAGACCGGCGCCCGCCCCCTCTTCCTGCTCTACGATCAGGTCTACTGGACGCTCACGTTCGGGGACGCCCGGCACTGCACACCGGTCGAGCTCGTGCCGGAGGTGGCCCCCTACACGATCCTTCTTGATGCGGTCTCGAAGTCGTTCTGCGGGACGGGCCTTCGTGTGGGCTGGGCCTTGATGCCCCCCGCGATCAGGAACCGGATGGCCGACATCGTCGGACACATCGGCGCCTGGGCCCCGAAGGCGGAGCAGGTCGCGACGGCCCGTCTCCTCGATTCCCCCACGCTCGTTTCCGAGTTCCACCGCGACTTCATCTCGCGGCTGAGGCTCCGCCTCGATGCCCTCTATGAGGGCTTCGAGAAGATGAGGGCGGAAGGTCTGCCGATCGAGGTCATCCCCCCCGAAGGCGCGATCTACCTGACGGTGCGGTTCCCGCTTTTCGGGGGACACCGCCATGGTGTTCCGATCACGACGAATGAGCAGATCCGCACGATCCTCCTCGAGGAGGCTGGCATCGGGATCGTGCCGTTCCAGGCCTTCGGCCTGCGCGAGAACTCGGGCTGGTTCCGCCTGTCCGTGGGCTCGGTCTCGATGGAGGACATCGAGAGCGCTCTGCCCCGCGTGGAGAAAGTCCTCCACTCCCTCAGGACGGCCTAGTCACCCCTGTCGCTTGAGCTCCGACAGGAGCCTTTTCAGCGCTTCCTCCGTCCCCTCTGCGGGGAGGGGGCACGAACCCGCGCCTCGGTGGCCGCCCCCTCCAAAGAGGGCCATCGTGTGCCCGATGTCGCTCCAGCTGGACCTTTCGAAAATGTTGTGCCCGCAGGTCGCCATCACCTTTTTTCGCCCGGGGCCCCACTGCAAGCGAACCGAAACGGTGGCGTCGGGAAAGAGCGTGTAGATCAGAAACCGGTTTCCGACCGGAATCTCGGGAAGGCCGCGAAAGTCGGTCACGACCACGTTCGCGTCGACCCAGGAATGGGCCAGCAGGGCTTCCTTGAACTTCGCCTCTTGAGCCCTCATCTTCTCCACGCGCTCCACGACCGGCGCCGACGAGAGGACCTCATCGATCGACATGGAACGAAGCGCCATCCCGAGAAAGAGGAAATAGTCGCGGAACTCCTTGAGTCCCGTCCGCGAGTCGATGGTGAATCCGAGGAGGATGACCCGTTGCGGGTTGACCACGTCGTCGCGGGTCAGGTTCGCGGAATCGACGCGGTCGGTTCCGTCCAGGAGCTCGGCATACCGCGCAAAAACCGCCGGCCCCCGTCTCTTCACGTAGTAGTCATGGACGAGGCGCGCGGTCGAGGGAGCAATCCCATAGTTGCCAGCAAATTCCCCCTCGGGAATCTTGTTGCTGTCGGTGAGCTCGTGATGGTCGAACCACAGCGAGCACTTCGGGTGATAGGGCAGGTTCGCGAGGATGTCTCCGGGGAGGACCTCGAACTCCCCATCGGTCAGTTGTTGCGGGTGGATGAGTTCGATCCGTTCGATTCTCTCCATCGAGGTGATGAGGACCGAACAGGTGAGCCCGTCGAGGTCTCCGCGCGTGACGAGTCGCATACGAGACCTTGGATTCTCCACCCTGCCAGCGGATCTGGGAATGGAAGGGATAAAGGGCTCTCGGCTCCGTCCCTGGCGGGACAGGTCAGGGTCGGGCTGCCTCGCTCTTTCCCGGCGGACTCGAGAGGCTCCGGGAGAGGTCGACGAGAAGCAGGTTCGGGCTCTGTTCGATGAGCGAGACGGTGACCCGCTTGCCGTCCGGCGAGATCGCGAAGGACTCGGCGGTCTCGTCGTCGGCGAGGGACACCAGCGGCCGGCGGGAAGGACGGGTGTCGCGGCCGGGGACGAAGTCCTGAACGAAAAGCTTCGCCTGTCCACGATCATCCAGGCCGACGAAGGCGATTCCCTTTCCATCTGGCGTGAACCGAGCCCGCCCGATGGTTCTCGGCCGCGTGCTGAGGGAAACCGGAATGGCCGGAACCTCGATCCGGATCGGCGCGGGCACCTCGGAGCCGTCCGTGAGCTTCACGACCCTGATCTCGCTCCAGCCGGGGTCGGGCGGCGTGTGGAACTGCACGTACTCCCCATCTGGCGATATCTCGGGACTCATCGTGTTGATCCCCGCGACCAGGCGCTTCTCGTCGCCGGTTTCGAGCGACTTTCTCCAGAGCCCGAGGCGCTCATCCCTTCCGCAGACCCAGACGAGCCACTTCCCGGCCTTGTCCACCGAGGGATTCTGGGCATCGAGCTCGTCCGAGGAGAGCTGCCTCGCCCCGTGTCCGTCCAGATCCGCCGCGAAGACCTCGAAGTGACCGGAGCGATTGGAGCTCCAATAGATGTTTTTTCCATCCGGGCTCGTCCAGGGATCCCAGTCGTCGCCGGGATCCTCCGTCAGACGCCGCACGCTCCCACCCGTCAGCGAGAGAGCCCAGAGATCCAGATTTCCGCTTCTACTGGAAGAGAAGATGACCCAGGCGCCGTCTCTCGAGTAGACGGGCTGGCGGTCGACGGCTCCGCCCCGAGAGAGCCAGCGGGCAGAGGCCCCGGTCTCGAGCGGGATCTCCCGGAGACTCTGCCGCAGGGAGAGCCCATCCAGGACGAGGGTCCCCGGCTTGAGAAAATCCACGGTCGTGACCTGCGTCGGGATCCAGGCGAGCGTCCTGACTTCTCCCGAATGGACGCTCTGTTCGACGAGCCGGCTCTGGGGCACGTAGGCCGTGACGGTGGACGATTGTGTGTAAGAGATCTCCTGTCCCTTGGGCGACCAAGCGGGCGCTGAGATGACGCCCTCGCCGGCTCTCTTCAGGGCTTTCGCGGCCCCGCTTTCGACATCGACGAGCAGGATCTCATCCGCAAGGAGCGCGAGCCGGCCCGATCGGACGACCGCGATGCTCTTCCCATCCGGGGACCACCGGGGAGTCACGAGAGGCGACGGACTCGCGGGTGCGAGCGGCCGCTCCTCGCCACCGGCCAGGTCGAGGATGAAAAGACCCCATTCGAGTCCCGACTTTCCCTGGGAGACCCTTGTGAAGACGACCCTCTGGCCATCTGGGGCCCAGTCGCCCGCCTCGGCTCGCTCCACGACCTTCCTCGGCTCTCCGCCGAGGATGGAGACCTTGTAGAGAGCGGAGTGCGACTCCTGCTGACCAGGACTCCCGCTGCTCGAACGGGTGAACAGGACGGACGATCCGTCGGGGGACACGCGGGGAAACCGGTCTGGACCCTCGGTGAGAGAGGCTTCACTCGCGGTCGCCGTCTGGTGGATCCAGACTCTCGGGACCCCCTCTCGCAGGGAGGTGAAGACGACGAGGGACCCATCCGGCGAGGCGTCGGGAGCGGTGTCGTGGCCCGAAAACGTGAGGTAGGTCAGCTTCGGAGGAGAACTCCGGGTGGGGCCGGCAAGCCAGAGTGTCAAGAGAACGCTCGCGAAAGCGACGGCCAAGAGCGCGGAAGCCCAACCGGCAAGGTGCCAGCGCCGGCTTTTCCGGGGCAACCCCGCCGTCGCGATCGTCGAGCGCTGGGCGCCTGATTCCAGGGTCTGGAGATGAAAGGCCAGGTCGCTGGCGGACTGGTACCTCCGGGCGGGACGCTTCTCGAGGCACCGGGCCAGGATCGAGCCGAAGGCGGCCGGGAGCGGCCGGCCATCGGGCAGCAAAGGTTCGGGCGGGTCCTCGCGGAGAGCGGCCGACATCGTCTCGACGACCGACAGCCGGTCGAAGGGCCGCTTGCCCGTCACCATCTCGTAAAGGACGCATCCGAGGCTGAAGAGGTCGGAGCGGTGGTCGATTTCTCCCCCCTCGACCTGCTCCGGGGACATGTACCCCGGTGTTCCGACGACGAGCCCCGGATCTGTCATGAGACTGCCTGCACGGGCCGACGCCGACACCGGCCGGACTAGCCCGAAATCGAGGATCTTCACCCGGTCATCCCGGGTCAGGAAGATGTTCTCGGGCTTGATGTCGCGGTGGACGATCCCGGCCGCATGCACGGCGGAAAGCCCCTCGGCGACACCGATCGCCACCCGGACGGCAAGGCGCAGGGGGAGCACCCCGCGGCCCAGACGCTCCCTCAGGGTCTCGCCGTGCAGAAGCTCGGTCACGAGATAGGCCACCCCGCCCTCTACGTCCGCGTCGAAGACCGTGAGGACATTGGGATGGTTGAGGGCCGAGGCAGCCCGGGCCTCGACGCCGAACCGCCTGAGCCGTTCGGGATCGAGAGCCAGCTCCTCGGGGAGCACCTTGATCGCGACCTCACGCCCCAGGCGAGGATCCGCGGCCCGGTATATCTCTCCCATGCCCCCTGATGCGAGGGGGGCGACGATCTCGTACGGTCCGAACCGGGTTCCCGTCGCGATGGTCATCCGAAGAACCGAATGATGCCTCAGTCCTGACGTTCCACCGATTCTCCCCCGGATCTCTCCGCTTCATCGTATGCGGGAGGCAGCGCGGGCTGGCCACTCCCCTGCCCGATCACGAGCTGTTCCGAAAGCGAGGCCGCGAGCTCTTCCTCGCTCAGGGCGCCGACCGAACCGAGCTTGTAAAGAAGCCTGTCAACCATGGCCGAGAAGCGGGCCGACGGGATTCCGCTCGCAAATGCCGGCTGGTACTTGACCGGACCGGGAATCAGCGTCACGAGAAACGAGATCTCGCGGGGCGAAAGCTCCCTTGGCTCCTTCCCGAAGTAGTGCCGGCTCGCCCGCCGCAGCCCATAGACTCCCGGGCCCCACTCGATGATGTTGAGGTAGATCTCGAGGATTCGCCGTTTCGAAAGGGATTTCTCGAGCAGGAGCGCGAGGCACAGCTCCTGGAGCTTCCGCCTGAGGGTCCGTTCCTTTCTCAAGAAGAGGTTCTTCGCCGTCTGCTGGGTGATCGTCGAGGCTCCGCGTGGCGGTCCGCCTCGCGTCAAGTTGAGCGACAGGGCAACCGGGATCGCCTCCAGATCGATGCCCGGGTGCGAGAAGAAGCTACTGTCCTCCGCGATCAAGAGGCTCCGGATAAAGAGGGGGGGTACGTCGTCGAATGCGATGAACGTGGGGGAACCGGCCGAAACCGGGAAGCGATACTCCTGCCCCTTGGGCCACTCGACGGTCTGGACGAACGGCCCTCTGTACCGGGCCAGGGCGTCAACGGCCCCGGAAGGAGGATCGAACTCGAGCCGATGGGTGACGGTCCAGGAATCCGGCCGCGTCAACGATCCCTGGATCTGGCCCGAGAAACGCGCGGAGCCGAGATCCGAAACCGATCGGAGGGCCTCTGGCGGCTCGACTCCCGTCAGCGCCAGGAGGGTGGTCAGGTTCGCGGATGCGGCGTCGACGACCCCCTCGATCCACACCTCGCCTTCCTCGAAAAGAAACCGCCCACGCCCATCGACCGAAAGCCCGGGAGCCCGCAGCGAAAGGCACGGAAACTCCATGCTTCCGGTCCTGGAAGTGCCCTCGAACGCGAGCTCGAGCCACTCGGGCGCCATGGGCTTCAGACCATGCCTTAGGCTTTCGATATCGGGGAATTCCACTCCGTCCGCGTGCAAGACGACGTTCGCCTGACGAGATCCCTCCTTGACGCCGAGCTCCGCGACTCCCGAGAACCGCCCTTTCTTCACCACGTCGTGTCCGCCCCGCCTGATTCGAAGCCAAGGTGCGATCTGGAGCCCCGCCGCGGTCAGACGAAGCGCGTTCCCCCCTTGCCGCTCCACCGCGAGATGCTCCGCTGTTCCCGCTCGAACGAGCCTCACTCCCCGGTGGTTCAGATCCCGCACCTCCCATTCCGCCTTGCCGGATTCGACCGAGATTCCCGACGGAAGACCGACGCGCAGTCCTTCGTACGCAAAGCCGCGGATCCGGTCGAGGAGCTTCTCTCCTTGAAGCGACCACTCGACGCGGAGGGTCCGAATCGACACGGCAACCGGTGCCCGCCGGACCTCTAATTCCTGAAGCTCCAGGGGTCCCCTCCAGCGAAACCGGATCACCCCTACTCGCAACTCCACGCCCGCCCGGGCCGCCGCTTGCATCAGGCGCTCGCGAATTCGAGCCTCGACGAGCCGCGGCCCCTGGATGAAGGCGAACGCCAGGGTCCCGAGCAGGAGAAGGCTCGAGAGGAACAGGAGGGCAGGACCTAGTCGCCCTCCAAGACCGGGCCGGGTTTCGCGATCCACCGTTTTGATCGTACTTTGTAACGACCGGGGTGGTCCGGGCTGGAGGTTCTGATGCGGCAGGAGACGGAGCTCGATGCAATGGACGATCTGATCCTGGGGCGTGGCGTCAAGAGGGGGCGTCACATCCTCGGAGAAGACGAGAGCTTTCTCTTCGTCGAGCGCCTGCCGCTCTGCGGTTTCGTTCCGAGGACGGTGTCCTCCGTCGAGATCGAGGCGGGTGTTCGCGTGCCGGCCTGGCACGTGGCCGGCCGGACCGTCGATTTCGGAATGGTGTTCTGGGAGATCTTCACCGACCGGACGAAGCGGAAGCTCTTCGGCTCGGAGGTGCGCAACGCCAAGGGCGACTGGGACATCCAGGTCGGCGCCGCTTCACCGGTGAGACTGTACGTCAACGCCTCGCTCCTGGAGCGCTACGACCCGTCGCGCCCGGTGGGGATGTACTGACCAGGGCGACAGAGGGAGCCTCGGGTCAGAGTTTCGCCAATCGCTTCATGACTTCCGAGTCCGGCGGCATCCCCTTGTGCGCCGCCAGGAGGAACCGTGCCTTCTCCAGCCGGTTCTCTTGCAGAAACTCTCCGATCTTCCCTTTCACAGTCCTGTCGAAATGGAGGTCCTGTTCGACCTGAACGGCACCGCCCACCCCGGCGAAACAGGCCGCGATGACGAAGAGGACAGCGCTCGTGGCGACGAGCCATCCCGCGCCGAGAGCCCGGGAGCCGAAATAGGCGGCAAAGGGAAGGACGACGAGGGCGGCGAAAGCGGCCCAGACTCTCGGACCGTTCAGGCCTTTCAGGGCCTTGTCTTGAGATTCGAGAAACACCTTGACCAGGGCTTCCGTCTCCTCGTCCGTCAACTGACGATAGACCGGGCTGCCGCAGAAGCGGCACAGCTCGTCCCCGGGCCCGGCCGGAGCCCCGCACTTCTGGCAAGCACGCATGGAGGCGAATTATCGACGAGTTCCCGGAGGTCGCGCCTTCAGCTGGCGGATCTGGTCTTCCCGGCCGCTGCCAGGGTCGACTTGACGATGTTCTCGAACTCGGCGCCGCCGTCGGGAAGGGCCGGTTCCTCCGGGTGCTCTTCGACCCACTCGAGCGCGAGGACCAATGGGAGCCACGCCTGACCTTCCCACGAGCGGCTGACGCGCTGGAGACCGGTCGAGAGCTTGACCGGCATCGGGACGGTCTCGATACGTTCCGGCGCCGGGTCGGCGCAGAGTCCGCTCGGCGATGTGACGAGGTACTCGCGGCAGGCCAGCGGCCGGTCGGGGTGAATGGAGCAGCTCTCGTCCTCGAGAAAGGGACAGGCAATGCGAAGGTGGAAGTAGGAAAGCCCCACTTCGCGGCTGGTCTCTTTCGTCAGATCCGGCCCCGGCAGGAGTGTCCGGCGGAGCCCGGCTCCTTCCAGGGCAGTTCCGGCATCCTGGAAGCGTGACAGCACCCGTTTCCTGCGCTCATCAGGCAGCTCCTCGACGAGGAGAGCGAGGGCTCGCGCCTCGGAGGGGGCAATCGGCACGAGCTGGCGGCAGCAAGCTCCACATCCCTTCTGGCAGGAAACGGAAAGCCCCGCCCTCTGGACGGCCTTCTCGGCGGCATCCACGAAGGCGTTGGCGGCCGCTTGCAGGGACGGCAGGAGCCGGACCGGGTGGACCGGCCCCGCGGGCACCTCGAGCTCGAGCTGCACGGGCTCGCCGGAAACGGACAGGCGAGCCGACAGGTGGCGGAAGGCGGGCTCTGACGTCGTCTTCGGGCGCATCGAGGAGATTCTAGAGAACTCGCGCGATCTCTTCTTTGACACCTGAGCAAGGCGGTCGCTAGACTCGTTCGAAGATTTCGCCAGGATCTCCCCTTCTCGCGGCACGCGGAGGCCACTGAGGCCAATTCCTGGCAGTGAGGCCACGAAACGATGGAAGCTGAATTCACCACCCGCCGGCTCCTCGTCCTGAGAAAGCTGACCCGGGCCGTCTCCGAGGCACTGAAGACCCAGCTGAAGGGTCACCTCGCCACGGTTCAACCCTTGCTGCGGCCCCGCACGGTGTTCGGCGAGTTCGTGCAGAGCACGGTCAAGGAGGTCGTGAAGGGCTCCGACAAGTCCTTCAAGGAGCTTCAGACCCTCTTTGACAGCGTCGTTCGGGACAAACCCTTCCTCTTGAACCGGGGTCTGGCCGCGCCGTTCGAGGTCGACAGCACGGCCCTCGAGATCACTCCGTTCGAGTACCGGCACATCGCCCGAGGTCCGCAGGATCAAGAATCCAAGCCCATCCAGATCACCTGTCCCCTGAAGTGGGTCCTCAACTACAACAACTTCGGCCTGGGCCGCCTCAGAGAGGTCCTCAACGACCGCGCCCGCTCGGCCGACGACGTCTACCGGATCACGCTTCACCTCACCCTGCTCAACAGCGTTTTTTCGCTGCAGCCGGGGGTCGTTTCGCTCCTCGAGTCTCTTCGGTTTTTCGTCAAGACCGAGAGGTGGCCGGAATTCGGCTCCCTGCCGATCACGTGCATCACGACACCCGTAACGACCCTGCGTCCGCCCGACGGCGTCATCATCGAGAGCACCGAGATCTCGGGCAGCGACACCTTCGAGGAAATCGTCAGGACCGAGGACATCTCGAAGCTGCGTGATCCGTTCCGCGACAAGCTGATCGAGCTCGTCGAAGCCCATGACGCGACGCTGCTCGCGGGTTGAGACAGGAGAAAGGCCATGACTGAGTCAACGTTCGGCGGGTTCAACATCAAGCTCGGAGGCGCGGGTGACGCCGGCCGTCCACTCGACAGCTCGGCACCGTTTCGAGTCCTCTTCCTCGGCGACTTCAGCGGCCGGGCGGCCAAGGGAACCCTCGAGACGGGACGCGTCCTGGGCAAGAGGAAGATCTGGGCCATCGACGCCGACGACGTCTCCGACGTTTTCGAGACCCTGGACGTCTCGATTCCCGTTCGCGCGGCCGGGGCCGTCCTGAGGATTCGCGACATCGAGGGTTTCCACCCCGATCAGATCTTCGAGGCTGTCCCCCGCTTCGGGGACCTCAAGGACGCGGAGGACTCGGCCCGCACCCGCCGCTCCGAGAGGCGGATCCCCTCCGGCGGGTTCCTGGATCAGATCCTGTCGGGGAAGCCGGATCTCGAGGCGCCCAAGGAACCCGAGCCCGAGGCCGGCGAGACGCCCACGAGCCTGATGCGGACGATCCTCCGCGACCCCGCCTTCCGTTCCGTCGAGATGTCGTGGCGGTCCGTCGACTTCCTCAGGCGGCGGCTCGACCTGGAAGAGGGCCCCGCCCTCTACATTCTCGACATCTCGCTCGAGGAGATCCGGAAGGACCTCGAGACGGAAGATCTTCAAAAGACCGGCCTCTTCGAGATCCTCGTGACGCGCACGGTCGGGACGCCCGGCCAGCATGCCTGGGCGATCGCGTGCCTGCTCGAGACGCTCGGCAAAGACCCGGCGGATGCCGAGCTCCTCGCGAAGCTGACGATGATCGCCTCGATCGCCAGGACGAGCGTTCTGTCGGGAGCCGACTCGACGCTTGCCGGGTGCCCCTCTTTCGAGACTCACCCGAGCCTGGAGGACTGGGCCGAAGGCCCTCCGCGAGAGGTCCGCGCCACCTGGGATGCCATCCGGCAGATGCCCGAGTCTCGTTATCTGGGGCTGGTCATGCCCCGGCTCCTCCTGAGGCTTCCGTACGGCAAGAAGTCGGACTCCGTGGATTGCTTCGAGTTCGAGGAGGTCGACTATCCGCCCCAGCACGAGGACCTCTTGTGGGGTCCGGGCTCTGTCGCGGCGGCCTGCCTCATCGCGCGCGCCTTCCAGCGTGATGGCTGGGACTTGAAGCCCGGTTCGGAGCAGGATCTAGAGAATCTCCCCTACCTGACCTACAAGGACAAGACAGAGACCGTCGCCGTTCCCTGCGCCGAGGCCGTCCTGACGGTCAAGGCGGCCGAACGCCTGATCGCCCTGGGCTTCATGCCTCTCCTGTCGATGAAGGGACGGGACGAAGCCCGCCTGGGGATGACTCAGTCGTTCACGGCACGGCCACTCGCCGGCCCCTGGCGAAGCTAGAATCGTCGGATCCGATCCGCTCGGCCACGATGACGGTGATGTTGTCGTGGCCGCCGTTTTTCAGGGCCTCGTCGACGAGCATCTGGCAGATCTCCTCGGGAGTGCCTGGCGCCCCGAGAACCCGGGCCAGAGACTCCTGATCGATCTCCCCCGACAGGCCGTCGGTGCAGAGCAAGAGCCGGTGCCCCGGCCGCATGCGGCACCTCACGACTTCCGGGTTTGCCTCGTCCGGCATGCCGACGTATCCGGTCACGTACGACCTCGTGTCCTCGTATCCCGGGTCGACGGCCGGAGCGGCGCCGCTCTCGAGAAGAAGGCGATGCAGACTGTGGTCGCGCGTCAAGAGCAAGAGGTCGCCCCGGTTCCACAGGTAGGCCCGGCTGTCGCCGAGATGGCAGATGACGGCCTCGTCATCGAGCAGAACCGCCGCCACCACGGTCGATCCCATCCCGTCGAGAGACGAGCTCTCCTTGGCCTCCTCGTACAGACCGTGACTGAGGGTGCTGACGGTCCACAGCAGAGCATTCCGGACGGCCGTCGGGCCCCACTCGCCCGTGCCGAGCCGCTTCTTCAGGATCTGAGGCAGGGAAGTGGCGACCTTCCAGGACGCCATGTCCCCGGCGGGCTGTCCCCCCAGACCGTCAGCGACGACGAGGATCCTGTGACTCTCCTCGATCGAGTAAGAGTCCTCGTTGCGCTCCCTCACGCAACCGAGATGCGTTGTCCCGGCGAAAACCCACACGTTCTTCTGTCGATGCCTCGTAGCGAAAACCGCGGGGGGAATCAGCCCCTGCCGGGTGCTTCAAGATGCACCCGGCACCCCCGCCCGGTGGATTGGTCAGCTCGATTCTGGATGGCGAACGAGACGCTGGCAAGAGTGCGCGCGCGGAAGGGACGGGTATTCTC
This sequence comes from Thermoanaerobaculia bacterium, assembly GCA_022071945.1. Classification (GTDB taxonomy): domain Bacteria; phylum Acidobacteriota; class Thermoanaerobaculia; order UBA5066; family UBA5066; genus JAJVIN01. The sequence goes on from JAJVIN010000040.1 coordinate 41,294, forward strand.
ACCGCCGGCATTCTTGCCGCCCCCACGCACACCCTTGGCCGGAGACCCTGCCTCGGCCGCCTGAGAGGAAGACCCCGCCCTCTCGCCTCTTCTCAGTTCCAGTTCTCCAGGATGTCCCTGACGGCGTGAGCCACGGTGAAGACCTCCTCGGGCAAGAGCTCGGGGAAGAGCGGAAGCGACAGGACCTCACGAACGGCCTTCTCGGTGACGGGCAGCGGCTGGCTCACGAACGCGGAAAACGCGGGCTGCTGGTGAACGGCCCGGGGATAGTGAACATCGGTCCCGATGCCGCGCCCGGCCAGGCGCTTTCTGAGCTCGTCCCTCTCGCTGATTCTTATGACGTAGAGATGATGCGCCGAGACGTGCCCCGGGATTCGCTTCGGGGTCCGAGGGCCATCCGAAAGATGCGCGTCGTACGTGGCGGCCAGACGCGACCGGAGGACCTGTCTCTCCCCAAACTCCGACAGCCTGACCAGGAGGAGGGCGGCCTGCAGCTCGTCGAGGCGGCTGTTGAAGCCGAGCTCCGTCGAGTCGTTGCGCGTGGCATAGCCATAGACCCGCAGCCTCCGCATGCGCGCGGCGGCCTCCTCGTCGTTTGTCGTCACCATACCGCCGTCCCCGATCGCGCCGAGGTTCTTCGTCGGATAGAAGCTCCACGACGCGGCGTCGCCGAAGCTGCCGAGGGGTTGGCCAAGAAGGGAGCCCCCGTGAGCCTGAGCGCAGTCCTCGACGACCCTCAGACCGTGCGTCCGCGCGAACTCCATGATCGCGGGCATGGGAGCCGGCTGGCCATAGAGGTGAACCGGGACGATGGCGCGGGTCCTTGGCGTCAGGGCCTCTTCCAGCCGCAAGGGATCCATCGTCAACGTCTCGTCGTCCACATCGACGAAGACGGGCCGGGCCCCACTCCTGACGATTCCCGTCGCCGTGGGAGCGCACGTCATCGAGACCGTCAGGACGTCATCCCCGTCTCCGATTCCCAGGCCTCTCAGGGCGAGGGTGATTGCGTCGGTCCCGTTCGCGCAGCCCACGGCGTGTTTCGCGGCCGCGAAGTGGGCGAAGGCCTCCTCGAACTTCAGGACCGCGTCCCCCAGGATGAACCACCCTCTGTCGAGGACACCGTGGAAGGCCTCGGCCAGCCGGGGTTCCTCTCTTCTGGCGGCACGTGAAAGGTCATTGAAGGGGATTGTCATCGTCATCACTTCAGCTCGTTGCGGACCAGTAGTGATCCCCGAAGAGGCGGTAGAACTCCACCGTGCGGCGGAGCCCCTCCTCCAATCCGATGCGGGGATTCCACCCGGTGACCGCTCTCAGGCGGCTCGAATCGGTCGAGAAGTCGCCGATGTCGATCTGCTTGCGTTCAGGTGGGAAGGGAATTCTCCGGACCTCTCCGGTCCCTGCGAGTCGGACCAGCATCTCGGCGAACTCCGCAAGAGAGACCGGCTCTTCGGTCCCGCAGTTCCAGGCCTCACCGTTGCCCGGAAGCTTCTCCGCAGCCAGAATGAAGGCATTCACCGCATCGTCGACGTAGAGAAGGTCGCGGTACTGGAGCCCGCTGCCAAACAGGTCGATCGTCTCCCCGAGAAGGGCCTGGCGGATGAACCAGCCGGTGAAGCTCGCTCTCGAGTGACTCACGAGCTGTCGCGGTCCGTAGACGTTCGTCAGCCTGAGAACGAGGGTCGAGAGCCCGAGTCTCTCGGAGGCGACCCGGGCGTAGTACTCGGCCGCGATCTTGGAAACGGCGTTGAAGTCTGGAGGCCTCAGAGGATGGTCTTCGCTGACCGGCAGCCGCAGCGGCGTCCCGTAAACCTGCCGCGTCCCCGCGATGACGATTCGGGCCGAGGGGTTGAGTCTGCGGCACGCATCCAGAATCGCCACCGTCGTCGCGGCGTTGTCGATCAGATCCTCGAGGGGGCGCGCCAGACTGTCGATGTGGCTGACCTTGCCGGCCATGTGGAAGACGACGTCGCACCCGTCCACAGCCGTCTCGGTGACGGCCCGGTGTTCGAGGGACCCGTCGATGAGCTCGTACTGCCCGTCGACGTCCTTCAGGTTGAACCTATTCCCGCCGTCCCCCGACCGCAGGCAGTCCACGACCCGGACCTTGGCCCCCAGGTCGAGGAGCTTGCGAACGAGATTCGACCCGATGAAACCGAGCCCGCCCGTGACCAGGACGCGCCGTCCCGATACCCAGAAGCTCATGTGCGAGGCCCTCCGAGAGCCGTGTCCTGTCTCGTGGAATAGGCGATGTCCCGTGGAGACTCCCGCCTGACGAAGAGCTCCCAGAAAAGCCGGAAGATGTTCACCGCCGTCACGAAGAGGCGCTTGAAGTTGAAGAACTGCGACCTGCCGTAGACGCGGTGATAGTGATGGACCGGGTAGTCCGCGAACCGGTAGCCCGCCAGTTCCAGCTTCCGGACGAGCTCGAGGCAGATGACGCCGCTCGAATGCCTGAGCTCGATGCTTGAAAGGGCCGAGCGCCGAATCAGCCGGAAATCGCAATCGACGTCACGCACCCGAAAGCGGAAGAGGATGCGCATCAGCACCAGATAGAGCTTCCCGATCACGACCCGATGGACGGGATCCGAGCGGGAAATCTTGTAGCCGTTGACGACGTCGACTCCGTCCTGCATGACGGGCAGCAGCCTGCGCAGCTCGAGGATGTCGTACTGTCCATCACCGTCCGTGTAGAAGACGAGGTCCTTCGTGGCGGCCCGAAAGCCCGACCGGAGCGCGGCTCCGTAACCCTGGTTCTTCTCGTGCCGGATGACGCGAAGTTCCGGGTGGTCCTCCCGCAGCGCCTCGAGGATGTCACGGCTGTTGTCGCTCGACCCGTCGTCGACGACGATGATCTCGAAGTCGCGGCCCGACTCCCTCCCCACCAGGGCGGCCGCCGTGACGAGAGTGCCGATCGTTCCGGCGTCGTTGTAGCACGGGAAGAAGATCGACAGGCTCTGAGGCTTGGCTTCCAGGGTGGCCATACGCTCCGGGAGTGTAGCGCGAGGATCAGGGCTTTCTCAGGCGGAAACCGAGTCGATCCTCAGGCTCTCGAGCGTCTCGGTTCGCCCCGCGCGCCAGTGCCTCACCCACCGGGGAACGGCCGCCGCGAGGATGGCCGCGACGCAGAGGAGCATGCAGATCGTCAGGCCGGAATTGAGGTATCCCTTGAAGGCGTCTCCGGGCTTCGCGGCCGCCGCCGCCATCGGGAGGAAGATGTCGCGAATGCTCAGGATCCCTCCCGTGATCGTTGTCGTCCCGACGAAGATCATCGGGAGGAGCGTCACGAGGGCGAGCTTCCCGCGCCCCTCGTTGATGAGGACGGTCGTCCCGATGGCGAGGGCCACCACCGCCAGCAGCTGATTGGCGACCCCGAACATCGGCCAGAGAGTCTGGATGGTGCCGGTGAAGATGAAGTAGCTCCAGCCGGAAACGACGAGGGCGCTCGTCAAGACGGTGCCGGGCATCCAGTCCGTTTGCCCGAGCTTCGGGTGGATCCGGCCCAGGAACTCCTGGACGAGAAAGCGCGCGATGCGCGTCCCCGTGTCGATCGTCGTCAGGACGAAGAGCGCCTCGAACATGATGACGAAGTGGTAGAAGTAGCTCATGAAGGTCCGCAGACCGGGTATGTCCCCGAAGATCTGCGCGATCCCGACGGCCAGGGAGACTCCCCCTCCCGTGCGCCCCGCAAGCCTCGGCTCGCCGACGAGCGCCGCGAGCTCGGAGAGGTGGCACTCCTCCAGGCGCATGGTCCGGAGGAGCTCCTTGAAGGCCTCCGGCGTCATGTTGATCTGGTAGTAGTCGGCCTGACAGAGGGACGAGGCCGCGATGAGGGCGGTGACCCCGACGAGGCTCTCCATCAGCATCGCCCCGTAGCCGATCGGGCGGATGCTCGACTCCGTGTCGATCATCTTCGGTGTCGTCCCCGATGAAACGAGGGCGTGGAACCCCGATATGGCGCCGCAGGCAATGGTGATGAAGACGAACGGGAAGACCGGGCCCTTCACGATCGGCCCGCCCCCGCTGATGAAGGTGCTGAGTGCCGGAGCCTTCACGTCGGGCCTGGCGATGAGGACCGCCGCGACGATCAGGAAGATCGTTCCGACCTTCATGTAGCTCGACAGGTAGTCACGCGGACAGAGGAGCATCCAGACGGGCAGGACCGAGGCGATGAAGCCGTAGAGAGCGATGCTCGTGGTGATGGCGCCCTCGGAGGCGGTCAGGTACTTCGCAAAGCCTTCCCAGGCGTGGCCAGGCTGGAACAGCGCCCCGGCGGCGACCGCCCCGATCAGGAGAGTCACGCCGATGATCGAGGCCTCCACGACCTTGCCCTTGCGGATCCGGTACATGTAGAGGCCCATGAAGAGCGCGATGGGGATGGAACAGCCGATCGCGAAGACGCCCCAGGGGCTTTCCGCCAGGGCCTTGACGACGATGAACCCGAGCACGGCCAGTGCCACGATGACGATGAAGAGGATCGCGATCATCGTCACGGTCCCGGCGAAGGGCCCGAGCTCTTCCCGGGCAATCTGGGCGAGGGACCGGCCCTTCCGTCGGGTGGAGGCGGCCAGGATGACGAAGTCCTGCACGGCGCCGCCGAGACAGACTCCGAAGATCAGCCAGAGAAAGCCTGGCAGGTACCCGAACTGAGCCGCCAGAACGGGCCCGATAAGGGGGCCCGCCCCCGAAATCGCCGCGAAGTGGTGCCCCCAGAGGACCCACTTGTTCGTCGGGTGGAAGTTCTGTCCGTCGTTGTACCGGTGAGCCGGCGTCTTGCGCCGGTCATCCAGGGCCGCCACCCGGCTCGCCAGGAAGGCACTGTAGTAGCGGTACGCAATTGCAAACAGGCCCAGAGCCGCCAGCATCAGCCAGAATGCATTGACCTTCACCCGGAACCCTCCCTCTTCAGGGCGCCGAGTCTACTGCGGAAACTCGCCGTTTCCCGCTGACGTATCCTGGGTGCCCATGCCCGAGTCCCTTGCGATCGACTGCCAGGACCTGGTGAAGAAGTTCACGGATGTGGTCGCGGTCAACGGACTCGACCTCTCGGTGAAGACAGGTGAGTGTTTCGGGCTTCTCGGTCCCAACGGCGCCGGCAAGACCACGACCATCGAGATCCTGGAAGGGCTCCAGGAACCCGACAGCGGCACGGTACGGGTTCTCGGCTCGACGTGGCGGGACCACCCGCACAGGCTCAGGCAGCGGATCGGCCTCTCGCTTCAGGAGACCCAGTTCCACGAGAAGTGGACGGTGATCGAGACTCTGCGACTTTTCCGGTCGGTGTTCGGCGACGGGATCGATCCGGAGGAACTCCTTCTCGAGGTGGAGCTCGTCGAGAAGCGCGACTCGCGTGTCGGAAAGCTCTCGGGCGGCCAGAAGCAGCGGCTGGCCGTTGCCTGCGCGCTGGCGGGAAAGCCAGAGCTCCTTTTCCTCGACGAGCCGACGACGGGACTCGATCCTCAGAGCCGCCTCCGCCTCTGGGACCAGATCACCCGCTTTCAGAAGAACGGAGGAACGATCCTCTTGACGACTCACTACATGGACGAGGCCGAGCGGCTGTGTGATCGCGTGGCCGTCGTCGATCACGGGAAGGTCATCGCTCTCGGCACGCCCGCCGAGCTCATCTCGACGCTCCCCGGGGCCAACGTCATCGAGGTCGCCTCCGACCCGCGCTTGTCCGAGGAGACTCTGCGAAAGGTGCCGGGCGTCCGCGAGGTCCAGGTGCGAGAGGACGCCGCCGTCCTCGTCGTGGGATCACTTGTCGAGTCAGTGCCCGCGCTTCTGTCCGCGATCGAGTCGGCGGGCAGCCGGCTGGTCAATCTGCGAACCCACAGGGCGACCCTAGAGGACGTCTTCGTCCACTTGACGGGCCGTCACCTGCGCGATGCGTGAAAGCCCTCGGTCGCCGCTTCTCGAGCTGACTCTCCTGCGGGCCAAGGAGTTCCTGCGAGAGCCCGAGGCGGTCTTCTGGACCTTCGCCTTCCCTGTTCTGCTCGCCCTGGCTCTGGGTTTCGCCTTCCGCGAGAAGCCGCCCGACAAGCTCCCGATCGCGGTCGAGGCGGGATCAGGAGCGGCCGAGACTGCCGCCTCGCTCGCGAGGTCCGAGTTCCTCTCGTCGGTGGTCCTCGAGAGGGAGGAGGCGCTGGCCGCTCTGCGGCGCGGCAAGGTCGCAATGATCGTCCGGGTCGAGTCCTCACAGCCGGTCTTCATCTTCGATCCCACGCGCCCGGACGCGCGCGCGGCCCGCCTCGAGGCGGGCGATGCGCTCGAGAGGGCGGCGGGACGCGAGGACCGGCTGAAGCCGTCGATCGAGACCGTCCGGGAGCCCGGTGCCCGCTACATCGACTTCCTGATGCCGGGTCTTCTCGGCCTCAACTTGATGGGAACGGGGATGTGGGGAATCGGTTTCTCGATCGTGACGGCGCGGTCGAAGAAGCTCCTGAAGCGTCTCGTCGCCACGCCGATGAGAAAGAGCCACTACCTCTTCGCGCAGATCCTGGCGCGGCTTCTCTTTCTGACGGGCGAGGTGGTGGTGCTGGTCGGCTTTGGCTGGCTCGTCTTCGGCGTCGCCGTCCGGGGCTCGCTCCTCGTTTTGGCGGTGACCTGTCTCATGGGAGCCATGAGCTTCGCGGGAATCGGCCTTCTGGTGGCGAGCCGGGCCAACACGATCGAGGCCGTGAGCGGCTGGATGAATCTGGTGATGCTGCCGATGTGGGTCTTCTCGGGTGTTTTCTTCTCGTCCGAGAGGTTCCCCGAGGCCCTTCAGCCCGCGATCGGTGCCCTGCCCTTGACGGCCGTGAACCAGGCTCTTCGCGCCGTGATCAACGAGGGAGCGAGTCTGGGAGCGGTGTCCGGCCAGCTCGCAATCCTTGCGGTCTGGGGTGCGGTGTCGTTCGCGATCGCGCTGTGGATCTTCCGGTGGAAGTGAGGGTCACGGCTTCCCGGGTGGTGGGGGTTCCTTCGTCGACGTCAGGAGATACGTTCCTTCGGCGGTGACGCCGGCGCCAAAGCCGCAGTCCGAATCGGTACCGTCCTGCTTGACGGTGAGCTTTCCCTTCTCGAACGTCATCCCGAGGGCGCACGGCTTCTCGCCGTATTCGGACTTTTGAGAGAAGGCTGCCTTGCCGTTTGCAAGCTTCGCCGTTCCCGAGATCTCTCCGATGGCGGCCGGACCGTACGCCCGCCAGTTGAGACCCATCCGGACGAGGGTGAACGAGAATCGGATCTGCCCCCCGCCAGTCTCCGCGATCTCGGCGTCGTCCCACGTGCCCGCGCCGGCGTAGCGCCGGTAGGTTCCCGTGACCTTGGCGGGAAGGGAGAAGCCCTGCATAGCCTCATCCACCTTCGTCTTGTTGAAGAGGGCCGCCTTGTTCTGAGGGTCGCGATCGAGCGCGAGCTCGAGCCATGCCCGGGCCATCAAGGGGTCCTTGTCCTTCAGGCAGGCCAGGACGAGATTGTTGTACGCCACGAGCGAGTTCTTGAAGCCCGGGGCGCTGCTGGCCATGTCGGCCTCCTCCGCGTAGCCGGCCTGCGACTCGAACAACAGGATGGCGAGCTTCGGCCGCCCAGCGGCCAGCTCCTTCGTCCCCATGGTGTTGCACGAGGCAACCGATGTGCATTCCGGAGCCCCCGCGAGGGCCGACAGGGCGACGCAGAGGAGGGCCAGAGAGAGGATCTTCATCACTGCCGAATCGTAGACCAACGCCCGAATCAGGAATGGGAAAGGAGAATAGGAGAATAGGGACAGGCAATATTCTGGTAGACTTCTTGTGTGCGGAGGGCGAGGGCGTTTCCATCGGAGGGTTCCCAGGCTGGGTTCTTTCATTGCATCTCGAGGATCGTTGATCGCCGTTTCATCCTCGGCCAGCAGGAAAAGGAGACCTTTCGCAGGATCCTTCGCCAGTGCGAGATCTTCTACGGGCTGAAGATCCTCACCTATTGCGTGATGTCGAACCACTTCCACCTCCTCGTCGAAGTTCCTGAACCTCAAGAGCTTCCAGAAGATGAGGTCGTGCGCCGTGTCGCGGCCCTCTACCCGCCCAAGTTCGTTTCCAGCCTCCGCCACGACCTCGAGGCCTTCCGCGAGGCCGGGCTCGAAGACCACGCTCAGGCTCGCCTTGCAACCTTCACAAGAAGGATGTGGAGCCTCTCCAACTTCATGAAATCCCTCAAACAGCGCTTCTCGGGGTTCTACAATCGCAACAACCAACGCGCGGGCACCCTCTGGGAAGAGCGCTTTCGAAGCCTCATCGTCGAAGGTGAGGAGTCCGCTCTCCTCACGGTCGGCCTTTACATAGACCTGAATCCCATCCGCGCCGGCCTGGTCGAAGACCCCGCCGAGTACCGTTTCTGCGGCTACGCAGAGGCCGTCGGAGGCGGAGAAGCCGCCCGTTGCGGCCTCTCCGCCGTCGTCACATCGAGATCACGAGCCTGGAAAAGCGTCCACGCAGAGTACCGACGGCTCCTCTACTCGACTGGAGAGGAATCGTCCGTCCGGAAAGGCTTCACCCGCGAACAGACTGCGGGAGTCGAGTCCCAGGGAGGTCGACTCCCCGCCAGTGCCACTCTTAGGCACCGGATTCGCTACCTGTCGGAAGGCGTGATTCTCGGCAGCCGCGCCTTCGTCGACGGCTGGCTCGAACGGAACCGCTGGCGCTTCGGCGCTCGATCGGTGTCGCAGAACGCGAACCGCCGTCTCCTGGACTTGGCGTCCCTGGGACCCATTCGAGCGGCACCGGCCTGAGTTCCAACCGTATCGCTGGCCAGGAAGGGAGTCCGCTCCAAGGACCACTGGGCCTCGCATCAAGAGGCGTCGCGCGGCGGGAGTCCCTGACCGTCTTTCAGCGATCGGCTCTGGGCACGAGTCCGATGGCCTCGGCCAGCTGCCGGGCGTTCGTCGTCAACGCGACTCCGGGGCGCAGCCGGTAGTCGAACGTCATCCGGGCCGTCCCCTCGTCGTGCGCGATCGTTTCCTGGAAGTGGAAGTCCCTTCTCACGCCCGAAAGAGACGGGATCTTCGCCAGCGCCGAGTCGTGGGTCGAGACGATTCCCACCGCGCGCCTCGCCATGAGAAAAGTGAGGACCTCCTCGGCGAGCGCGCGCCGGTCCTCGGAGTTCGTTCCCCGGAGCATCTCGTCCAGAAGGAACAGGGCCGCCGGTCCGCTTGTCTCGGAGAGCTTCGTGGCGGCGTCGACGATCTCCTTGAGCCGCGAGAGCTCGGCCAGGAAGTACGAGACGCCGTCCGCGAGCGAGTCCTCGATCTGGAGGCTCGTCGCCACGATGACGGGAGTGAGCCGGAAGGAGCTCGCACAGACGGGTCCGCCGGCCTGCGCGAGAAGGACATTGATGCCGACGGTTCGCAGGAACGTGCTCTTTCCCGACATGTTCGATCCGGTCAGGAGGACGAACGTACCGCGCGCATCGAGCTCGAAATCGTTGACGACTCTCTTTGCCGCCGGAATCAGCGGGTGCCCGAGACCTCTCGCCGAGAGCAGTCCGGAGCCATCCTCGGAAAGCTCGGGCAAGCACCACTCCGGATTCTCGAATCCGAGCGTGGCGAGCGCCGACAGCGCCTCGAGATTCCCCAGGTCGTCGAGCCAGGCCGCCACGAACGGACCATGCCGGAGGCGCCAGCGCTCGAGCCCCGACAGGACGTGAAAGTCCCACAGAGTCAGGGACTCGATCACCCAGTAGAAGGGACCCGTTCCCCTCAACCCGGCGGCCCCGAGAATCCGCTCGAGCGGACGCAGTGCGGAAAGCGGACCCTCGGGACCCAGAATCCGCAGAGACAGCTCTTTCAGGAGACTCGACCCGAACTTCTGCGACGCCGCCTCCGCAAAGACCGGCTGGAGATGTTCCGCGACGGCTTCGCCGCGTTCCGAGACCGCGAAGCTCGAATGAAGCCTCAGCCGGAAGAAGATCGTCACCCCAGCGTTCACGATTGCCGCAAGGAGAGGGAGGGCGACGGGCCACTCGGCGAGCATCGACCCCGCGATGCCGATCGCGGGTAGAACGGACAGAGCCCAGATGATGGCCCGCAGCCCAGGACGGCCCCGGTACCAGGCTGCCGAGACGGACCACCGCCGGAGCTCGTCCTCGTCCGTCTGGGTCATGCCCGCCGACCTGGCCCGCCGCTGCAACTCCTGACGCAGGTCCAGAAGACCAGCAAGCTCCTTGACTGCCTCCTGACGCGCCCGCGCGGAACGAACCTCGGGCGGGTCCGTCAGCCAAGCGCAAAGGCGCTCGCGCCCCATCGGAGTCTCCGCCGTTCCCGCAAGCTGCAGGAGCGAGGTCTTGCCCGAGAGATTCAGGTCCTTGACGACGGAACGCTCGCCGAAACCCGCCGGCGGGGTGACGAGAGGTAGTTCGTCCCATCGTCTGCCGATCCGCGCCAGACCTTCCTCGTTGATCCGGCGCCGTCCGGCCGCGATCTCGAGGCGATTCGCGACGCGCTCGTGAAGGAACGCCGTCGCGGTGAAGGCCCCGATCAGCATCAGGCAGAGCCCTATCCAGAGCCCGTGCGGGCGGAGTTCACCGCCAAGTCCCATCGAGAGAACCACCACGAAGGCCGCGAACTCCGCAATCCTCAGCGTCGAGAACGCGCGGGAATGAGAGGTCAACCGGTGCTCCTCGTTCCGTGCCGCCGTGATCCTCTCGCGGTAAGCCGTGCCAGGATCGACCATCATGGCGGGGTCCCTGCGCGCTCGAGAGCCGCTCGCTCAGCCCTTCTCAGCTCTTCCAGATCGTTGACGTTGACAAGGCATCCGGGAAAGTAGCCCGAAAGCGCCGCGGTCTCTCGTTCGTCGAGAACCCGCCCCTGTGCCAAGGCGAGAGCACCGAGCACCGAGTAGGACCCGCGCTCTAGGCAAGCGTCGATGGCGCTCAGGGCCGAACGCGGCCAGACCGAAGCGAGCGGCTGGATCCATCCCCGATCCGTCGGAGCGACCGGTCCCGGCCCGCACGCCCGGGCGATCCGCAGGAGGTCCGCGAGGAGCTCCGCCGGGACGAGCGGGAGATCGACCGCGAGAATGATGGCCCACTCCGTCTCCGCCACCGCCAGAGCGCGCGCCACGCCCGAAAGCGCGGCCTGTTCGGGATGCTGGTCGAGGAACACCTCGAGTCCGGCAAGCTCCCCTGTCGCATTCGCGACCTTCGAAACGAGGCTCACCCGCGAGCAGAGCGTCCCGAGCTTCTCGGCCTGAACACGCGCGAGGGCCTTGCCGAGAAAAGGCACCCGGGCCTTGTCGCGCCCCATTCGCTCCGACTTCCCTCCGCACAGGACGAACCCGTGAGCGGGCGCGTCATCCCTCATCCGGACTCAGAACCTGTAGAAGGCCGAAACCGCGAGCCGTCTCGACTGACGCCCGACATCAAAGGCCAGGTCGATCGAGAGACTGGGCCGCAGGGTTGCGCCGACACCGCCCGAGAAGCGATCGTCGGGCTTGCCGCCGTTGTAGACCGTCCGGACCGCTTCGGACATCGGCGGATCGGTGATGTCGTACTTCTGCGAGGAGGCGTCGGTCACGTAGAGATCGGCGGAAACGCCGCGGGCGGGCTCGCGGTGATAGCCGAGGCGAAACGCGAGCACCAGCTTTGGCGTCGAGGCGAGGTACTCGAGGCCCACTCTCGGGATGAATCCGGTGGACGGCTGCGAGAGCTCGGCGAGCTGTCCCGAGATCGGGAAGCCGGGGCTCGGCCCGGCCAGCCCGTCATACGAGGTGATCGGGAGGGAGGTACTCCACATCTGCTGGTAGAAGATCCACTGGCCCTCGAGCGCGATCGTGAGCCCGTCCATCGGCTGCAGGGCGAGCCCGGCCGCGAGGTCTGGCGGGACCGCGAACTCGAACGTCCTTTCCGGGGTGTCCCTCAGGGCGGCCGGGATGTTCCCCGACAGCGCCAGCGTGCCCTCGTAGGACCGGCTGGAGCGGTAAGCGGCTCCCACCGTCAGGCCCGAGTTCTTCGCGAGATCGAGCTGGAAACCCAGCGTGTAGCTCAGCGGGTTGCCGTGGAATTCCTTGACTTCCTCAAACGTCGTCTTCGTCTCGATGTCCGTGAGGCTGCGATAGGTCCGGTTGACGATCCGGTGCGCGCCGGCCGCGTCACCCTCGAGCGAGAACTCCGCCCGGTTCGTCCCCAGGCCGAAGCCCAGGCGGAAGCGCTCGGTGACGCGAAAAGCGGCCGAGACGGAGTAGGTCTTGTTCTCGAGGGCAACGGCCCCGAATTCCTTGTACTCGTAAACGAAATCCCGGCGCGTCTGGCCCCCGACACGGTTGTCGCGAAGCTCGATGTACGAGTAGCCGCCCGGGCCCGGATCGGCCCTGAACCTCAGGTTCTCCGAGTAACTCACCGCCAGGACGAACCGGCGGGAGACGGGAAGCACGACGCCGATGAACTCGACGCTCGACAGCGTGCTCGAGATCTCCGAATTCGAGGCCGTGACGGGCGGATAGGGGACCAGAAAGCCTTGCCCCGTCGCCGTCGAGCGCGCCGTGACGAGCCCCGTCGTCTCATCGAATCGCTTGAACGAGACGCCGGCCTCGACGGATGAGAGCAGGCCGAGTCCGGCCGGGTTGGCGACGGCCGCGGTGGCATCGTCGGCAACGGCCGTGAAAGCGCCTCCCATCGCCAGGGACTTGCCTCCCGGATTTGTCAGGTTGAAGGGGATCTGCGAGAGGAGTGCCGAGTCGATCTGGCCGTGAGCGCGAGAGGTGCTTCCCGTCAACAAGGCGGCGAGAAGCCAGAGCCCTACTCGAGCGACTTCACCAGCTCTTGCGGGGAAAGAAACGACTCCGCGACGAGGGCTGGCCTTCCGGCCCTCACCGCAACGACGCGCTCCACTTGCTTGCCTCCTGCAGCCGCGCATTTCAAGACCACCCGGTAGCGGCCCGCCGGAATCGGAGCCAGCAGCATGGGAGTCGTCGCGCCGGACGGGAGAGCGAGCGGACGCCTGGAGTCCTCTTCGGTGATGGAGACAATCGACGCATAAGGTGTCGCAAGCACCTGAAGCGTACCCGAAACGGATCCGTCCGGCTTGATCTCGCCGCCTTCGCGGGTGTCAGGGAACTCGCCTTGCTTCGTTTCGCCGGGCGGGCCGAAGGCCCGATACCCGAGCCACACGGTGGCGCCGGCAAGGACCAGAAGCGCGGCAGCGGTCAAGAGCAGCCGGCGGCGTTCCTCCCTGCCCATGGCCCCCGGTGTCTGGCCGCCGGCCACGAGCGAGGTCGCCTGGGTTTCCGTGACCCTCTCGCTCTCCGCCAGGGCCGTGACACCCGAGAGCTTGACCGTGCCGCCGGACCTCAGTGCCGAGACCAGTCCATCCACGATCTCGCGATAGGTCTGGGGCCGGTTCTCCCGCTTCTTCTCGAGCATGCGGCCGATCAGCCGGACGAGGTCCATCGGGAGCGCCGGCATGCCGGCGGGCGCGGCCACCGGCGGAGGCGCGTGATTCAGGTGCGCCGCGATGTACTCCACCGGAGCCTTTCCTTCGAACGGCCTGTGGCCGGAGAGGACCTCGAAAAAGATGACTCCGAGGCTGTAGACGTCGCTCAACCAGTCGACATCGGCTCCGGGCCCCATGTAGCCGAGCTGTTCCGGAGAGCCATACGCGACCTTCCCGAGGAAGAACCCGGTCGCCGTCAGCGACTGGGCCGGGCGGCTCTCGAACATCTTGGCGATTCCGAAGTCGAGAAGCTTGACGATCTTCTCTCCCCCCGAGTCGACGACGAAAACATTGTCGGGTGAGAGATCCCGATGGACGATCCCCCGCGAGGCGAGGACCTCGAGTCCGTGGGCCGCCTGGATCAAGAGGGGCAAGGACTCCTGGTACGGGCGGCCGGCGTAGGCGCCGATCGAGACTCCGTCCAGGAACTCCATGGCGAGGTAGGGCGTCCCGTCGTCCTCGCCGATCTCGAAAAACGAGACGATGTTGACGTGCAGGAGGCTCTTGAGGATCTCGGCCTCTCGCGTGAACCGGACCCGGGCTTCCGCCAGATGGGGAGCATCCTCCGTGCGTGACGTCTCCGTTTCCCGGATCACCTTGAGCGCGACGGTCCGTCCGTCGCGCTCGTCCACGGCCTTGTAGACGACGCCCATGCCACCCCGGCCGACCCGGTGGAGGATCCGGTAATGGGCAATCCTCTCGACCGTGGCGGGGGGCATCGAGGCCGGCGGAGAATCGCCGCTCACCGGCCCGTTCCGGCGGTCGCGGGCCTCAAAAAGACGTTGGCGGGATCACCCGTCTGCATGTTGATCTTCGAGGCGAAGGCCATGAAAACCCCGTCTCCATCGATCTGACGAACGACGACCCGGACATCGCTGAGTTCGGAGAGGTCGAGGCCGAGGAAGCCGCGGAAGAGCTCCCCGGAAATGTAGCCAAACGGCGGAATCTTCCGCGAGACCGTGGCGATCGGCACGAGCGAGCCGGGTCTGTAGGCCGAGATCGCCACGTCGCACAGCGAGTCGCCGATCTCCTGCAAGACGAGGTTCGTCCGGTTGCCCGACGAGTTCTCCGCCCCCTCGATCTGGACCGTTCCCAGGTTCGACTGGAACGAGGAATAGCCGTGCCGGTAGGAATAGGCCTCCATGCCGGTCTTGAAATCGCCGAGCCCGGGGTTCACTGGATCGGGTGTGTAGGTCTCTGTCTGAACGTCGACGTCCGCCCAGGTCTCGGTCCAGGAGACCCCATCCGAGGCCTTGACCGGCTCGATCGTGATCGGACCGAAAACCGCCGTCTCGGGGAGGATCTCATCCGGGAAGAGCTCTTCGAGGATGTCCTCGAAGACGGTGCTGGCGGTCGCCGGCAGCACGACGACGGGACTTCTGTACTCCACCTGGTTCTGGTCCCGGAACTTCAGACGGAACCGCCGCTCCTGGTTCTCGTTCACGTTCGTGACGGTGACCCGAGTGCGCCAGAGCGGTTTTTCCCCGGTCGTGAGCGCGGCGCCGATGGCGTGGACGACCGGGAAGAGGAGTGGAGCGGCTCCTCCGCCGAACGGGAGCCCGTTGACCGACGGCATCCGGCTGACGGCGGGCGAGTTCGCCGGAGGTGGAAGCGGATCCAGGGCCGTGGCCGCGACGCCGATCCGGAGTGAGGCGTCCTGCGTTCCCTGGTCGATGACCGTTGCGATCGGCATCACGGCTCCGGCCATGACTCCGAACTTGTCGCGCTCGCTCGTCTGGAACGAGACCTCAGCGTAAGGAGCCCCGCCCTGCGCGGCCGATCCGAAGAGGTCGGCATCGTTGATCTGGACGGTGGAAAGCGCCGGGACGGTGACGGTCGTCGAGACCGGCTCGGACCCCGCATAGATCTGCCGTCCCCGCGAATCGAAGAGCTTCAGGAGCACCGTGGTCTGGTACCCCGAGGTCTCGGTCAGAAGGATGTTCGTCCGGCGCCGGGCATCGTGCCTGAGCCCCGACAAGAAGAAGGAGGCGGACCCTTCCTTGACTCCCTCTCCAGGAGCGATCGGCCTCATCTCGAAGCCGTATTGAGGAAAGCCCCCGGGCAAGGCGTTGGCAGACTCATCGAGCCTCCGCTTTCGATTGGCGGCCTCGTAGACGACCGGGGTGCTCGTGACCACGGAGGTTGCGCTCACCGAAGGAGAAGGACTGGAGATCTCGAGGGCGGCGGCCCCCTCGAGCCCCGCGACCTGACCGAGGACGTTGCGGAACCGGCGCGTTTCCCCGGGCATCAGCGTGATGTCGGCCCTCCTCGGCGGCGCCTCGGATCCCGCGCTCGCCTTTCCGAGCGGCGTGAAGAACAGCGTGACGAGGGCCTCGTTGAGGGCATCGGAATTCGAGATCCAGACCTCGGTCGTGTAGCGCCCGGTGCCCGAGACGTCGATGGCGTTCGCAGTCGAGGCGAAGAGAATGCGGGTCCCCTTCGATGGCGGTTCGGGCCGCACGGCGGACGAGGCGAGCGACACCGAGGGTCCGTCATCGATGACGCGAATCGAGTTCGGAGTGGACTGTCCGGCCGTGTAGACCTCGATGGCGCCGGCCTCCGTTCCGATCGAGGCCCGTCTGAGGGACCGGTTGGCGGAGATTCGGAGGACACGCACCTCGCCCGGGTTCATGGGCCGGTCCCAGGGCGCCCCGTCTGTCGACTCGACGGTGATGAAGGCGCCCTTCACCGAGGCGGCGATGACGGCCGGAACGTCCGAGCGGTTCACGAGTGTCCGCTCAGTGGCGTGGGTCGCGCCATCGAAGATGACGGCATCCCCGCCCCACTCCACGGGTGGGGCTTCGTCACGGGCAACCATCCCGGAAACGGGCACTTCCATCGCGGCAGAACCCGAACGGAGGATCACCCTGCCATGCCACGGCCGGTCGGGAATCGAGGGCGCGGAAAGCGTCACGGTGAAAGAGCGCGTCTCGCCCCGAGGAATCGACTGGGCGGAAGGCTCGACGAGGAACGGACCACCATCAGCTGTCGCCGTGACAGGCAGGCTCTCCGTCCCCGTGTTGCGGATGGCAAACGTCGTCTGGTTCCGTCCGTTGGGCGCGATCGACAAGATCGGGCGGGGCTCGCTCACGATCGCTGCCGAGACCGGGACTCCCTGAACCTTGACCGGCACGGGAGCCGACCAGGGCCCGGCCGCTCCGCAGGTGTCCTCCAACCGGACCTGGTAGGAGTAGTCACCAGGAGGATCCGACAGCGAGGTTGCCGAGGCGTAGATGACCCAGTCCCGCGTCCCCGTGGGAGCGACCCGCCGGATCCGGTAGCGCTTCCCGTAGGCACAGCTCGAAAGGGCTCCGCAGTAGGGCGAATCCCAAGATAGGACATAGGTCGTGAAGGCCAGCGGATTTGCCGGAGAGACGGCCACTTGCTGGACCGCCTCCGGAACCGGACAGTCGTTCGTCACCCGGACATCCAGAACTTTCGAGAAGGCTGGAGCCGACGGCAGATTCGGGCATACGGGTGCCAGGTTGACACGGTGGTAAACGGCCGTGACCCCGGCGGGAACCGGCGGCAGCTGGATCGCGGAGCGGGACGTGCGGAACTTCTCGACGGGCTCCGAGAAGTCAGGCTTGGGCGAGCGCTCGACCCAGTAGAACTCGGTGTTTGGGTCCCGCTCCGGCATGACGTCGTTCCACGAAAGGGTGTAGCTCTGCCCCGGACGAATGGACGCAGGTCCCGAGACGTCAGGCGCCTTCGGGCTGCAGGATCCCCCCCGGACCACCGGATTTCCGGCCGCGGCGACACTCATGAGGAGGAGAACTGGTAGAACGTGCTGGATTCGGATCATCCGGATGGCAACCTCGATGCCTAGAATTCAAAACATGTGCCCTTGGAAGTGTCGCGAAGCGGTCTTTTTCTTTCGGAGCTCGAGAGTCCGGGTCATTCTCCTCGTTCTGGCCGCGGCCATCCCCGCCGGGCGCTCCACAGAAGCCATTGGGGCTCAAGCAGTTATTCTACCTCCTGACTCGGCGGCACGAGCATTTACCCAGGGGCAGCAAGCCTTGCGGAAGGGAGACCCCGCCACGGCCATCGATTTCTTCCGGCAAGCTCTCGAAACGGGTCACGACCGTCCCAGCCCGCGCCTCGGAACGAACAGGTACTTCGTCGAGCGCTACGACCCCTACTACTGGATGGGGGTCGCCCTGATGCAGAAAGGGGAAAGAGATGAGGCCCGGGACTTTCTGAAGAGGTCCGCGAGTTTCGGCCTGATCCAGCAGTGGCCCGAGGGAGCAGATCTCGCCAGGAGGCTTCAGGAGCTTTCCCCGCCCGCTCCAGAAGCGACGCCCGCGGCTCCTCCGGTTCCTGTTCCGGCCCTGGCGTCGCCGACGGCCACGAGTCCGCCCGAGCCGGCCCCGGTCCCACGCCCGCCGGCGCCCGAAGGAGTCTCACCAGCGGTCTCGCCCGTGACGCTCGTGCCCTCTCCCGCCCCTCCGAGCCCCTCACGGACGATGCTCCCTCCCCCCGAGCTTTCTCCCGCCTTCAGGGCGGACATGGAGAAGGTGTTGGCGGCCGCGGAGAAGGCGGACTGGGCGCTGGCCGAGTCCCGCCTCCGGAGCCTGAAGGCGAGGGACCCGGAGCTTCCCCAGACCGCCCTTATCGAGGCCGTTCTCCTGGGCTCCCGTTACCTCCTCGAGGGGGGGCGGGACGAGACGATGAGGAGGCGTGCCCGTGAGGCGCTCCTGGAATTCCGCCGCCTGGGCGGAACGGCCAGACAGGAGGCCGTCTGGCTCTCCCCTTCTCTCGGCGCGGCACTTTCGTACTGAGAGGGCCCGGGCTCCTCGCTCAGGTCCCCCTGCTGTTCGACTTGACGACGCGGGTTCCGGCCATCACATCGTGCCAGGCCTTTCCGTCCTTGCGGAAGGCCGCGGCGAGCCACCCGGCGTAGAGCGGAATCGCACCGAGAATCATGAAGACCCACCGGGTCAGGCCGATCTGGAATCCCAGCCCCGCTCCCCCGGTCCCGGACTCGGCCACGATCTTCAGGCCCATCAGGGCCTTGCCGGGCGTCCGGCCGCTCTTGGCCCAGCCCCCCACGATGTACCAGAAGTCCGCCCCGAAGATCAGGAGGAACGACAGGATGCTCACCGTGATCAGGATCCAGCCGGGGCGGGGCCCTTCGCCAGAGACCTGGCCCACGAAGAAATAGACGAGCGCCACGGGCGTCAGGAACAGGAGATTCATCGCCGACAGGATCACCCCGTCGACGAGGAACGCGACGAATCGCAGACCAAAGCCCGCATCCTCGAGGAACCGCTGCATCTCGCCGTTCGTGGATCTCGGCCGGGAGCTCCTGCGGAGCGGAACCTGCGAGAGGCTGTGCTCCGGCACAGGCTCGGACGGACGGACGATTCTGATCTTCGGGGGAAGAGACGGGCTTTCAACGACCTCGGGGAGCGGCGGGTAAGGACGCGACGGCGCCGAGGACGGGGCGGGCTTGGGTGGCGCGGCGGGAGACGCCTTCCCCATCGGCGGCATCCCGACATCCAGGGTTGCCACGGGGACCGGAGCCTTGGGCTGAAACGGCTCGGGCTGGGGCGAGTCGGAGACGGTGTCGTACGTTCCGATCGCCGCGTCGAGCGACGCTCTCTCCTCGACCCTGCGGAGCAGCTCGTCAGCCGAGATCTCGAGAGGGTGGGCCTCCCGCGGGGGCTCCGAAACTGGCAGGGGGGCCGGAGGGGCGCTGATGGCGCTGGGGCCTTCCAGCACAGGCGGTTCAGCGATGGGAGCCGGCGGATGCAGGGGAATCTGGGGCGGCGCGGCGGGTTCCGCGGGGGCCGCCTTGTGCCCCAGTCCCGTGTCAAAGAGCGCCGTCTTCTCCGCCGGCTTGAAGGGGGCGACGATCTTCAGAGTCACGACGGCGGCGCCGAGCTGGATCCGGTCGCCGTCATTGACTCGCGCCTCTCCCTGGACTCTTTTTCCCGAGACGAAGGTGCCGTTGGAGGAATTCAGGTCCTTCAGCGTCACGGCCCCCTGCTCGAGTGTCAGGAGGGCATGGGAACGAGAAACGGACTCGTGCTCGACGCGGACCGTGGAAGTCCGGCTGCGTCCGAGTGTCACCTCGCCATCATTGAGCTGAACTTCACGACCCTCGAGCAGAAGGACGTACTGCCACGTTTCCGGAGTCACGTCAGGAATTGTAGCGTCCGAAGACCGCAAGTTGGTTCAGCCCAAGGAGGAACCGGCGGTACGTGCGCATGCTCAGTCCGGCGGAGCGGCCGGTCTCCTCGAGTTGTTTCTTGCCGAGAAGCGCCTCGTGCTCCTCGTGAGCGTGCCGCGAAAGGAGCCCGAGACGGGCTCCAAGGTCCAGGAGAGCGTGCCCGGAAGGATGAGGGGTGGTGAGGACCAGCTCCCCGGATGAACATAGAAGCGACGCGAGCCGGGCGAGGACCTCGCCCGGATTCGCCACGTGCTCGAGGACCGCCAGAAGGAGGATCCGGTCGAACGGTCCCCGTTGGCGGAGAGCCTCGGGAGCCTCCACCCGGGTGAAGTCCCAGTCGAAGAACGGGACGGCCGGAAAGCGGCGCCGGACCTCGGCCAGGACGACCGGATCGCGGTCGCAGCCGACATAGTCCCGAATCGATCCGGGTAGGGACGTCCAGCCGCAGCCCGCGTCGAGAACTCTTCCCGGACTCTCGACGTATTCACGGACGGCGCCGAGACGAGAGCGCTGCACGGCCGAGGTCAGAAGACCGTAGAATTGCCGTTCCTGGGGGCCGTCCCGTTTCACGGCTCCGAGGATAACCCTGGCCCCCTTCCGGCCATCGGAGCCGGATTCGAAAGCGACGCCCTCGACGAATTAGCCATGCCACTGACGATTCGAGAAGCCAGACCGCAGGACGTGGGAACGCTCGTTGACCTGATCCGAGCCCTCTCGGTGTACGAGCGGCTGGAAAGCGAGTGTCAGACGGACCCGAAAGGACTCGAGGAGGCCCTCTTCGGTCCCAGGCCTTTCGTCGAGGCCCTCCTCGCCATCACCGATGGCGAACCCATCGGCTTCGCGCTCTATTTCCAGAACTTCTCGACGTTCCTCGGCCGGCCCGGCATCTACCTCGAGGATCTCTTCGTCATCCCCTCTCACCGCGGAAGAGGCATCGGCAAGGCGCTCCTCGCGGAGGTCGCGGCTCGCGCGGTGGCACGCGGATGCGGCCGGTTCGAGTGGAGCGTCCTGAAGTGGAACGAACCCGCCATCCAGTTCTACCGCTCTCTCGGCGCCGTCCCGATGGAGGAGTGGCAGGTCTACCGCCTCGCCGGACCCCGCCTGAAAGCCTTGGCCGCACGGCAAGAGAGGCCAGGAGAGGGTCCATCGTGATTCGCCGCTGGGATCGAGTTCGAAAGCGGCGGCCCCGTCCGAGGTACCTGGTCATAAAGGACTCCGTCAGGAGGAGGGTCTCGGACAGCGGCCCCTTCGACGACCCGACCGGGTTCTTCACGCGCGCCGTCTTCCAGAAGGTCCTCGACAGGGTCGTGGACGAGAACACCGGAACGGAAAGGCCCCTCGGACTCTTCATCTTCGACCTGGACGACTTCCGCATTCTCAACGACACGCACGGTGTGGCTGCCGGGGACGAGTACCTGCGCCAGCTTGGCAAGGCCCTGGAGACCTTCCTGCCTTCGAACGCCATCAAGGCCCGGATCGGAGGCGACGAGTTCGCCATCCTTCTCGACGAGACCGATGCCAACAAGGCCCGCGTCTTCGCCGAGGAGCTCGCCCGCTACCTGCGGGATTTCGCGCCCGTGATGAACAACCGCTCGCTTCAGATGACGGCCAGCATCGGCGCGGCGGTCTTTCCAGACCACACCATGCGCGCCAACGATCTGATCCTGAAGGCGGAAGGAGCCTTGAGGGAAGCGAAGCGCAAGGGCCGCGGCAAGACGCAGGTGTTCGACCCCGCTTCGCTGTCGCGGGAAATGGTGAGCATCCTCAGAGGCCAGACGGACCGCATCCGCCTCGCCCTCCTCCACCAGCGCTTCGTGCCCTACTACCAGCCGATCGTCGATGTCGCCACGGGAAAGGTCGTCTCCGCGGAGGTCCTCTGCCGGCTCAGAGAAGAAGACGGCCGGATCTGCGCTCCCGACACCTTCATGGACGCGGCGGAACGCTTCGGGCTCGTGACCGCCATCGACCGGCTCGTCATCTCGATGGCCTTCGACGCTCTCGTGGCACAGCGCAAGAAGCTCCCGCAGGAATTCGAGATCTCCCTCAATCTCTCCAGTCTCGACTTCGACGACGACGCCCTCGTCGCCGACATCTCCCGCCTGGCCCGCTCCAAGGGGATTCGCCCCGGGAGAATCACCTTCGAGATCACGGAAACGGCCGCCCTGCGCGACATCAAGCGGGTCCAGACGTTCACGGCCGCCTTGGCCGCCGAGGGATTCCGGTTTGCCCTCGACGACTTCGGAATGGGATTCTCGTCGTTTCGGTACCTGCGCGACCTCCCGCTCGCGACCGTCAAGCTCGATCAGAGCTACATCCGCAGCATCGACTCGCAACCCGCCAACAGGGTGTTCGTCAAGGGAGTCTCGGACATCTGCCGGGGCTTGAAGATCCGGACTGTCGCCGAGGGCGTGGAGAACCACGAGACCCTCAACTCCCTCAAAGAACTGGGAGTGGAGCGTGCACAGGGCTATCTTTTCGGCCATCCCGTGCCTGACCTGCCTTACACCAAACCCTGAGCACAGGCCTTTTGCCTGGCCTTTCGGCACCCGGCGGGTTGAGTTAGTCTCGATCGCGAATGCCCGTTTCGAAGCCCACGGCTCCTGCGAAGACTGATGACTCCGCACAAATGCCCGAGCCAGAGTCTCTTCTCGAGAGCCTCATCGCCGCACTTCAGCTCCAGAAAGAGATCGTCGATCGCATTCTGGGGACGGGAGTCTCCCCGAAGGGAGAGGATCTCCACGATCTGAGGGTGGCCCTCCGCCGGATGGCGAGCCTCGCCAGGCTCTCGCGCGGTTTTCCAAGAGAGGACGGAGCCAGGAGTCTCAGAAAGGCGGCTCGAAACCTCAGACGCGAGCTCTCACAGCAGCGCACCCTGGAGATCTCGTATCT
Organism: Thermoanaerobaculia bacterium; assembly: GCA_022071945.1. Taxonomy (GTDB): domain Bacteria; phylum Acidobacteriota; class Thermoanaerobaculia; order UBA5066; family UBA5066; genus JAJVIN01. The sequence goes on from JAJVIN010000040.1 coordinate 63,793, forward strand.
GCGGCTGAAACGGCGATTCGCCCGTGACCCCGTTCGCCGGGATGCGAGCCGCCTGATCGCGGAACAGATCCTGCCCGGCGGCCGCCACGCCGCGGGGGAATCGGCAGAACGAATCCTCGGGCTGAAAGGGAAGCTCGACAGCCGGTTCGCCAAGCGTCTCGGCCAGCTGACACGCGCCATCCAGGTGCCCGGCGACCGCGTCCATGACGAGACGCTCCGGCCGCTGTTCCAAAAGCGGCTCGAAAAGATGCGCCAGGCCCTGCTGGAGTTCGGGATTCCGGAGGCTTCGGACATCCACCCGTTTCGGATCGCTTCCAAGGACCTGCGGTACGCGCTCGAGTTCCTCGAGGGCGACTCGACGCCCCTGCGGGATCTCCGGAAGGCTCTGAAGTTCTTCCAGGACGTCGCCGGCGATGCTCACGACCGGATCGAGCTCGTCACCCTCGTTGAGGGCATCTCGGCAAAGAGCCCGGCTCGATTCGGCCGGCCCTCCGAGCTTCTGTTGCCGAAGCTCGAGGTCGATTCCGCCCGGGCGGTGAACAGGGCGCGGAGGCTCTCGGCCAGGCTCATTGCCCAGCTCGTCCGGACTCCCCTCGAACTCCCGGTGGCGCCGTGACCAGGGCGCCGGTGGTTTCCAAGGGCCGGGCCCGCGCGTGGGGACCTCGCCGCTTCGTCTCGGCGGGCGCAGCTGCTGCCCTGGCCGTCTCATTGATGAGCTGGGCGGCAAGCCCCCCACCTCCAAGGCGGGTCGTCATGGTCTCGTTCGACGGCGCGGGCGGGCTCGATTACGAGGAGCAGCGCGACTCGGGGACGCTGGGTCCGGATGGGTTCTTCCGGGCCGAGTCTGAGGGCTTTTCCGCGCGCCGCCTCGAGGTCGTGACGCCCTCCCTCACGGCCGTATCGCACGCGTCGATATCGGCAGGCGCGCCTCCATCGCTGACGGGCATCGTCTCGAACCTCTTCCAGCCCGCCGGATCCCCGATCGGGACCCGGTCGAGCGGGTTCGACGCGGAGTCCGAAACCGAGATGCTGTGGGAGGCGGCAACCCGCCAGGGAAAGAGAGTCGCCGTTCTGGCCTGGCCCGGTGTCTCGCAGCGGTCGGAACGGACGAGATCCCCGCTCGGCTTTCCGTGGACGGAAGCCGAGAGCCCATCGGCCCTCTACGTGGGACCCACCAGCGACGTCCCGCTTCTGGATCCCGATTTCGCCCTTCCCCTCGAGGCGCGCTCCTTTTCACCGCCCAAGGCCCTCCGTCTGCCGAAAAACGAGAAACCCGGTGCTCCCCTCCTCGGCGAGCCTCCCCTTCTCTTCGTGGTGGTCGACGGGACGGATGACGGCCGTCGTAACTACGACCAAATCCTCGCCATCGATTCGCGGGGAGGGCTGCGCGCCTCGGCCCGGGCAGGCGACTGGTTTCCCCTCACATTCGTCGCGGACGAACACGCGGGAGCCAGGAACGTGCTGTTCGGCCGCTGGTGCCGATTGCTGTCCCTGTCGCCCGATCTCTCCACGATCTCGCTCTACATCGGCTCCCTGGCGCGTAACCGCGCCTTTCCCGACGACCTTCGAAGGACCATCGACAGGCGCGCGGGATTCTGGCCCGGTCCTCCCGATCAGCTGTTGCTCGATTCGAACCGGTTCGACACCCAGAGCTTCGCCGACCAGGCCACCCGCCTTTCGGAGTACCTGACCGAGGTCTTCCGCGCCATCGACCGGCGAGGCGACTGGGACTTGCTCCTCGCCTACCAGCCCATGATCGATGAGGGGCTTCACGTCTTCACGCTGAAAGACCCCCGCCAGCCCTGGTTCACCCCTGAGCGGTCGGAAAGAGCACGGGCCGCCATGCGCGAGGTCTGGAAAGCCGCGGACCGGGCGGCGGCCGCCTACCTTTCGTTCAGGTCCCGGGGAGACGTCGTCTTCGTTTCCGACCATGGCATGAGGGCGATGACCCACTCGATCCTGCTCGGCGAGTTCCTGCGCCGGCATGGATGGTTGAAGACCGAGACGGGACCGAAGGGAGAGGTACGCGTCGCACCCGGCTCCCTCCTCGATTTCGCGGTGAGTGGAGGAACCGGGTTCATTACCCTGAACCTCGCCGGGCGCAATCCTGGCGGAGTCGTGCCAGCCGATCAGGCAGCGGATCTCGTCCGGGCAGTGACGAACTCCCTCCGGGCTCTTTCCCACGAGAACGGGGATCCGGCCTTACAGGCCGTCCTGCCCGTCGCCGAGGCCGCCTCTCTTGGCCTCGCTCACAGAAACGCCAGCGACATCGTCGTGATCGCGGCCGGCTCGACCGCTCTGCGAGCAGGATTCGCGTCCCGGCCCGGTGACCCCATCATCGGACCCGCGGAGATCCCGGGCCAGCACGGTTTCGGCCCCGATCCGGCTCTGGACGGCATCTTTTTTCACGTGGGGCAAGGCATCGGCCAAGAGAGAGTTCCGTCCTTTCCCGCCACCGGAGTCGCGGCACGGGTGGCGGAGCGCCTCGGCATCTCCCCACCCGGGGCACGCCCGAAACCGTGAGGGAAGACGGCCCGTTGGTGCCGGTCCTGCCGGTCGAGGCTGCTGGCCCCGGCTGGGTGGCCCTCAGGCCACTCGATCGCCCCGAAGAGACTGGATCCTCGCGTGCCCGGGTGCGGTACGACAGGGAGGCCCTGTACGTCACCTTCGAGTGCGAGTCGGAGCCTCCTATTCAGGTGACGTTCGATGGCGAGACGCCTGTCTTTTCGGACGAGTGCGTCGAGGTCTTCTGGCAGGGAACGCGCGAGTTCGGGGAGTACCTCGAGTTCGTCGTCAACCCCGCTGGCCGGGTGTACGCCGCCTCGGTCACGAACCCGTACGCGGACCGAACTCGGTGGAAGGTGAGTCCGTGGGAGTCGCCCCCTGACATCGTCACGGGCATTCTCGGAGATCCAGAAGGGGCGCCCGTGACGGAATGGATCCGATGGCGCTCTTCGCTTCGACTTCCGTGGTCCCTTCTGGAACCGGGATTCCCCTCCCAGCTCCCGGCTGGGCCCCTCCCGGGGAACCTGTATCGGATCGCCCGGGGGCGGACGATGAGGTTCGAGGCCCTCTCCCCGACCGGCAGGAGCTCTCCACCGGATTTTCACGTTCCCGGACGTTTTGCGCGTTTCGCTCTGATCGATCTCCTGTAACCTTCGCGCAGATGAACCGATCGCTCAAGTCAGGGCCGCAGGCAACGTAGCCGGACCCCATGTCTGCGATACCGGGCGAAGGAAAGGTCCTCGCCAGGGTGGGCCTAAAGGAGGCTTCCAGCGGACGACGAACACGGCTCGCTACGCTCGCGTGTTCATCGCCGCTGAAGCCCAGTCTTAGGCGCGTGCGGCGGAGAAAAGCTCAAAGGGAAGCGCTGGCCGCTTGCCGAACCGCCAGGGAAGGCCGTCACTGCGGCTGCTTTGACGCGAGAGCCGCGAATCGCTGCGCTCTCGCGGTCTCGCGCAGCCTCGTGCCGGCCCGGGGGCCCGTCCGCCCATCGCCCGGAAAGATGGCCCGGTGCTCGACGGCGTCAAGGCGCGGCTCATGAACCGTTGCGGGTAGTTTGTGGGGCCTTGACTCCGTCTGTGCTCCGGGCCGAGGGAACGCTGTGGCGATGGACGGACGGGGGCGTTCGGGCTCGGACTCCGGGGTTCATCTGGCAGGGAACCGGGGAACGACCGGGAAACGAGGGATCCGGAACACGCGGACTCGACGCCGGCAGGATTCGAAGAGAGGCCCGGCCCACTTCCTTCTCTCGCTGCTCTTCACAAAGTCTGGGAAGTCGGCTCCCCTCGTTCAGTCTCTGCCGAAACTGCGGAACGGCTTCCTTCACCGCTCTAATCGCTGTGTACTGGACGAGTGCGACTATCTCGGTGAGTCGCTGGGGCTTGGCGGAGTACTGTGTTAGTTCTTGTGTCACCGCCGTTTCCTCTATGACTATAGGATACTGACGACTGCGACGACTACCAAGAGTTCATAGTAACCATAATCAAGAAGGTTACACCATTGGAGTGAAGGCATAGTGACTGTGAAACGCCCATGAGCGGAAAGGGCAGGATCTGCGGCCGCTTCGTCGCGGGGTGCGGTGCTCACTCCGTTCGCCCGCTCCCGCGAGCGGCCTCGTGCTCGCCCGGAGATCTGGCTCTTCCTTCGATTCTTGGGGTCTTCTCTGATCGCGCGATCGAGAGCCTGTGGCGCTCCGTCACCTCGGTCCCTCCGAGCGGGGCACGCACGAACCACGTACCCCGGGTCAGAGCGCGAAGGACACCGACTTCTGGAGCGGCGCCGAGAGCGTCAGCAGCGAAGGAAGGAATCAGCGTATCTCGAGGATCGAATTCCTGAGGCCTGGTCGGATCATGAGGTCGATGGACTTCCGGTACACGTTCTCCAAGCGACAGCCACACCACGGGCAGTAGCTGATCTGAATCTCGCTGGCGAGCGTGATCGGTCTAGGATGATCCTTCGGTCCGTCGTCGTCCGGCTCCGTTGAGCGATGCTGAAGCATGAAGGCCGGGGTACCATCTGCGTTCCTGCCCACGACCACAGAGAGACCCCTGTTCCCGGCTTCGTCAAACCAGCCCTTGAAAACCCCACAACACCACTTCATGATCTGGCTTCTCACTGGCCGCTGCTCGGCACTTGTCTGAAGTACTTGACAATGAACTCGGCCGCTTGCGGCAGTATCCGATACTCGGTCGCGGCCTTGCCTCCCATGTTCGTCGCCGAAGGAAGTGCCAGCCCCGCCTTTTCGAGGGTCATGAGAAGAGCCTTTGGAATCTGAGCCTGATAGAGGTTCCCAGCGCTACGGGCCGCATTTGCAAGAGCGTTGGCACCTTCTCCTGTTGCTACAGAGAGAGCGCGTCCAGCCTGAGGCGCTGACGTGAGCTTCGTCAGAACCTCAACAGTGGGTCCCTCAGCCGCTGCCGCGCGCGCTAACTCGGCGCGTGCGACTTGGCCGTAGTTACCCTGAATGAATGGGCTAGCCCTGTCTCCGAATCTGCTCAGGGCCTCTTGGCCCAGAGCCAAAGCAACTGGGCCCCATTCAGCTACTGCAACTCCACCCGCCAACAAACCGCCCACTGCGGCGCCCATGACTGCCCGCTGCGTGTCGTACCGCGACAACGCCGCATCACCGTACGTCTCGCGGACCTGGTTGCGGTTCATCGCGTCCCATGCAACCTCGTTCTCGCGCCCGTCCCTATCCACAAACTTCAACGGGTTATTTCTGGCGTAGGTTATTTCACACCGGCACGATTCCCGGACAAAGAGCGTGAGGCCAGTCTGGGCGCGCTCCGGATCGAGCAAGCACAGGCCCCCGGCGAAGCCGAAACGCGAGGCGGCAACAGTGTCCTGGTCGAGGTCGGCGGCGGGGAGGGAGTGCGTGGCGAAGACCCCCTCGTGGAGCGAGACGCCGCTCAGCGCCACGTCATCGGTTGCCTTCGGGAGGGATGCCTCGGCATTCGTGGCACCGAGACCGAGGACTGCAGCGAAAAGAAGAAAGATGGCCACTGTGGCCGTGCGACCTTGCCGCGGGTTCACGCGAAGGAGGTTACGTCGCCGGGAAGCGGGGATCAAGGCGGACAGGCCGCCTCGGTCTCGGCCCGCTGCCTCGCGGGTGACTTCGGGCGTGGACCTCGGCAAGATCCCTTGCGGCGACGTGGGTGTAGGTCTCGGTGGTGACGACGGAGGAATGCCCCAGCAGCCTTTGAATGTGGCGGATATCGGCACCAGCCCGGAGGAGGTGGGTGGCGAAGGCGTGGCGAAGGGCGTGGGCTCTGACGAGACGAGGGAGACCGGCACGCTTCGAGTTCCGGCTGACGAGCTGGCTGATTCCTTCAGGCTGGAGACGCTTCCCGAGGTTCTTCATCGCACGGTCATCAGCGCCGATGAAGAGGGCGGTCGTACTGCCCTGGGCGAGTTCGGACCGGCCGCGCTGGAGGTAGGCCAAGACGTCGGCGGCCGCGCTCTGGCCGAGCGGCACCAGGCGCGGCTTTCCGCCCTTGCCCCGCTTGACGAAGACGGTTCCGTCCGTCAGATCTACGTCGTTGATGTCGAGTGCTGCGACCTCGGCTCTTCGGAGTCCCGTCGAGTACAGGAGCGAGAGGATGGCGCGATCTCTCAGACCGATCGGCTTGCCGAGATCCGGCGCTGCGAGAAGCATCTCGACCTGATCCTCCGAGAGGGCGTGCTTGGGAAGCTGGCGGTGCTTGAAGACGAGGTCCAGCGAGGCCGTGGGATCGAAGAGGACGACTCCCGTCCTCACGAGCCAGCGGAAGAAGTCACGCACGACGAGAAGCCGCATCGTCCTCGTGCGCGGCTCGAGGGCGCTCAGCCCGGCGCCCTCGGCTTTGCCGGACTTGTAGCGGTGCATGACGAGGGCAACGGCGTAGGCGTGCGCGTCGTCAGCCGTGACGTTCCCGAGATCCTCGACGCGCCTCTCTCTGAGCCATTCGAGAAAGTGGACGAGGTAGATCCGCCGGTACTTCAGCGTGCCGGCAGCGACGCCTTCCGCGCGGCGTTCCTTCAGGTAACGCTCCAGGAGGTTCTCGAAGCCGCGTCCGTTCCTCGTGTTCACCGGCGCATCCTCTCGCGCGGATGAAAGCGCTTGTGGACGGCCTTGAGATCTCCGATCTCCACTCGCGTGTAGATCTCCGTCGTGGCGAGGCTCGAGTGGCCGAGAAGCCTCTGGATGTGGCGGACGTCGGCGCCGCCCTGGAGCATGTGAGTCGCGCACGCGTGACGCAGCCGGTGAGGCCGGACCGGTTTCTTCAGCCCCGCTTTCTTCGCGGCCAAGTCCACGATCCTGACGATCGACTGAGGCCAGAGGGGCCAGCCGTGCTCGGAGACGAAGATGTTCAGGATGCCCGGCTTGACCGGGAGCTTCGGCCTTCCTTCGGCGATGTAGTCCGAGAGGACCGCGGAAACGAGCGGCCCGAGTGGCACGACGCGATCCTTTCCGCCTTTGCCGGCGCGCACGGAAAGCGTCCCTGCCTGCGAGTCGAAGTCCGAGAGAAGGAGGCCTCGAATCTCGGCGTTTCGGATTCCGGTTGCGTAGAGGACCTCGACGAGAGCCCGGTTGCGATGGCCCATCGGAGTCTTCGTGTCGATCGACTCGCAGAGCTTGATGGCCTCCTTGGCCGTGATGAGGGCCTGCGGCAGCAGCTTCCTTCGCTTCGGGAGCAGCAGCCCGGCCGCCGGATCCACCAGCAGCTTTCCCTCTTGCGCGAGGAAGCGGAAGAAGCTTTTCAGAGCGGACAGGTGCTTGCCCTGTGACGAGACGGCCAGCTTCTCGCCCGTCCCCGTCTCCCGGGACCTTCGAAGCGGGCCGCGGCTCTTCATCTTCTCCACGGTGAAGAGCCATGTCTGGTAGCTCGTGAGCGTTTCCGGTGTCACCTGAGCCAGGTCTTCGACGCCGGTCTCCTCGTCGAGCCAGACGAAGAAGAAGCGGATGCTGTCGTGGTAGGAGCGCACCGTGAGCTTCGAGAAATTCCACGCCGTCATCGCCTCCACGAAGCGAAGGAGCAAGAGATCCATCTTCCGCCGCTGCCGCTCGTCCATCGCGTGTCTCCTTTCCGGGCGCTTCCCGCTCCAATGGCTCCGGCCCTCTCTTCAAGAGATTCTCGAGAGAGTGTTCACAGACTTCTTCTTTTCGCTGCGAGGGGTAGTAGCTTTCCGAAAACCCCGCCAGGTTCCTTCGAGAGCCGCTATCTCGCTCTCCCTGGGTCGGTTGCCGTCCTCGAACCTGGTCGACCAGGTTGCCGCCAGGTTCCGCCAGGTACGACCAGGTTGTGGCGCTGGCGCTACAGCCTGGGCTCTTCCGGCTCCTCCACGTCGAGCACTTCGTAGAGACACGTCTTTCCCTTGCTCCCCGAGAGCTGCGCCACGTAGCCGTACTCGATGAGCTGCGGCATGTAGGTCTTGATGTGCCAGAGCGAGAGCCCGGTTCCTTTCTGAATCTCGCGCCGCTCCAGACAGAGCCTCTCGTCGCGCTCGTTTTCGCCAGAACCAAGGAGATAGCGCCGGGCGGCACCGGGCTTCCTTTCCACCTCCGGCGCCTTCTCGAGCGTGGCTTTCTTCTCGCGCGAGAGGCCGCGCATGGCGATGTAGAGCGATCGGGCCGGCGGCGCCAGCTCGTCGAGGTTCCGCGCCAGGATCAGGAGCGCCAGCGGC
>JAJVIN010000042.1 GCA_022071945.1 Thermoanaerobaculia bacterium
CGCCCCCCGCCGCGGCAGCACCGGCCGCCGGCGCACCGGCCGCTGGCGCACCGGCCGCTGGCTCCGCGGCGAAGGCCGCGCCAGCCGCGGAGCAGTCCCCGGCCGAGGACCTCTTCGCCCGAAAGTGTGGCTCGTGCCACACGGTGGGAAAGGGAACCCGGGTGGGCCCGGACCTGAAGGACGTTCACAAGAGGCGGCCACGGGCCTGGCTCGACCAGTTCGTCAAGGCGCCGAGCACGCTCCTCGACAGCGATCCGGACGCCCGTAACCTCCTGGCCGAGTTCAAGGGCGTCCGGATGCCCGACCTGGGGCTCTCCGAGGCCGATTCGAAGACTCTCGTCGACCTCTTGATTCGCTGCTCCTCCGAGCCCTGCAACCTCGCTGGCAAGTTCGTCGCCGCCGCCACGGCCACCGAAAAGGACATCGCTCTCGGCCGGGAACTCTTCCTCGGCAGCACGTCCATGAAGGCTCGGGGGGCCGCGTGCGTCTCGTGCCACACGGTCCGCGGGGCCAAGAGTGTCCTGGGAGGCGGCCGGCTCGGCAGGGACTTGACCAACGTCTTTGCCCGGCTGGGTGACGAGGGGCTCGACAACGCCCTCAAGAGCCCTGCCTTTCCGCTGATGAACAAGGTCTTCGCCGAACACCCCATCGAGCCGGGCGAGGCCTTCGCCCTCCGCGCTTATCTCTACAAGGCGAATCTCGGCGGAGAGCCCCCCGAGGACGAAACCTGGAGCCCCGTCCTGGCCGGGGGCCTCGGCTCCTTCGCCGTCCTCATCGCCCTCAATGCCGCGTGGAGCCACCGGCTCCGCGGCGTGAGGAAGCCGCTGACCGCCCGCCGCGAATCGAACAAGGAGTCGCACTCGTGAAGTGGATCAAGGACCTCGTCAGCCCCGAGACCCGCTCCTGGGAGGAGTTCTACCGTAACCGCTGGCAGCACGACAAAGTCGTCCGCTCCACCCACGGAGTGAACTGCACGGGTGGCTGCTCGTGGAACATTTATGTCAAGGAGGGGATCGTCACCTGGGAAATGCAGGCGCTCGACTATCCCCTGCTCGACAGGTCGCTGCCGCCTTACGAGCCCAGGGGCTGCCAGCGGGGCATCTCCTATTCCTGGTACCTCTACTCGCCGATCCGCGTGAAGTACCCCTACATCCGAGGCGCCCTCCTCGATCTGTGGCGGGAGGTGAAGAAGAAGCACCAGGACCCCGTGGCCGCGTGGGAAGCGCTCCAGTCGGACCCGAAGATGCGGAGCCGGTACCAGAGGGCGCGCGGAAAGGGCGGCTTCCGCCGCGCCAAGCTCGACGAGGCCATGGAGATCATCGGGGCCGCCAACGTCTACACCGCCAAGAAATACGGACCGGACCGGGTGGTCGGGTTCTCGCCGATCCCTGCCATGTCTCAGCTTTCCTATGCCGCGGGGGCGCGGTTCCTGCAACTGTTCGGCGGCGTGAATCTGTCCTTCTACGACTGGTACTGTGACTTGCCCCCGGCATCGCCCGAGATCTGGGGGGAACAGACGGACGTCGCCGAGAGCGCCGACTGGTACAACTCCAAGATGATCGCGGTCATGGGGTCGAACCCCAACATGACGCGAACGCCCGACTGTCACTTCCTGCCCGAGGCGCGGCACAACGGGACGAAGCTCGTCGTCCTCTCGCCGGACTTCTCCCAGGTCTCGAAGTACGCCGACCAGTGGATTCCGCTCCACGCGGGCCAGGACGGGGCGTTCTGGATGGCCGTCTGCCACGTCATCCTGAAGGAGTTCTACTTCGATCGCCAGACGCCGGCGTTCGAGGCCTATCTCAAGCAGTACAGCGATGCGCCGCTCCTCGTGGAACTCACCCCGACCTCGAGGGGGTTCCGGGCCGGCCGGCTCGTGAAGGCGAGCCAGGTGGCGGGATACGCGGACGAGGAGAACGCCGACTGGAAGTTCATGGTCCTCGACTCGGCGACGGGCCAGCTGAAGATGCCCGGGGGCGCCGCCGGCCACCGGTGGGGCCAGGCGGATGGCAAGTGGAATCTCAAGCTCGAGGACGCCCGGACCGGCGAGACCATCGACCCCGTCCTTTCCCTTCTCGGCCAGAAGGCCGAGGCCGTCCAGGTCGAGTTCGAGCAGTACGAGTCGTCCAACATCGCCCTGCGCGGCGTCCCCTCGATGACCTTGACGAAGGTGGACGGAAAGAGAGTCAGGGTCGTGACCGTCTTCGACTTGATGATGGCGCGCTATGGCGTCGGGCGCGGTCTCTCGGGGGAGTACCCGTCGAGCTATGACGACCCGGGTCTGACGTACACGCCCGCCTGGCAGGAAGCCCTCACGGGCATCGACCGCAAGACCGTCATAAGCTTCGCCCGCGAGTGGGCCAACACCGCTGAAAAGACGGGCGGCAAGTGCTCGATCATCATCGGGGCCGGGATCAACCACTGGTACCACAACAACCTGATGTACCGCGCCGGCATCATGGCGCTGATCCTGACCGGCTGCGTCGGCAAGAACGGCGGCGGACTGAATCACTACGTCGGCCAGGAGAAGCTGGCGCCCGTCGCCCCCTGGTCCTACATCGCCTTCGCGCGTGACTGGGCGAGCCCGCCGCGGCTTCAGAACGCCCCGTCGTGGCACTACATGCACTGTGATCAGTGGCGGTACGAGGCGGAGTTCACGGAGTATCACCCCGTTCCCGACAAGCCCCGGGAGGAGTCGATCGCGAAGGGCCACACGGCCGATCTGCAGGTCAAGGCGGTCAAGAACGGCTGGCTTCCGTTCTTCCCGCAGTGGAACGAGAGTTCGATCGACGTCGTCAAGAAGGCACGGGCGGCGGGTGCGACGACCGAGGCGGAGATCATCGCGCACGTGGCCAAGCGGCTGGAAAGAGGCGATCTGAGATTCGCGGTCGAGGATCCCGATGCGCCCGAGAACTGGCCGCGCGTCTGGTTCATCTGGCGCGGTAACGCGCTCATGTCCAGCGCCAAGGGGCACGAGTACTTCCTGAAGCACTACCTCGGAACTCACACGAACCTCATCGCCAAGGAGAAGGCGAAGGGCAAGGTCCAGGACGTGACGTGGCGTGAGGCGCCGGAAGGGAAGTTCGACCTCGTCGTCGACATCAACTTCCGCATGGACACATCCGCCCTGTACTCGGACATCGTTCTGCCCGCGGCGACCTGGTACGAGAAGGCCGACCTGAACTCGACGGACCTCCACTCGTTCATCCATCCCCTCTCCGCCGCCGTCCCCCCGGCCTGGGAGTCCCGTTCCGATTGGGACATGTTCCGGGCGATCTCCGCCAGGACGGCCGAGCTTTCGATGGCGCACTTCCCCGAGCCGGTCGAGGACCTGGTGATGACGTCGCTGCAGCACGACACCAATGCCGAGATCTCCCAACTCCAGATTCGCGACTGGGCCAAGGGTGACGGCAAGCCCGTGCCCGGCAAGAGCATGGCGCCGATGAAGATCGTGACCCGCGACTTCCGCCGCCTCCATCAGCGCTATTCGGCGCTCGGGCCGGCCATGCGGGACGGGATCGGCGCGCACGGCGTCAAGCTCGATGTCGCCGCGCACTACGATGAACTCGTCGCCACGCGCCGCACGGTCGAGGTCGAGGGGCGGACCTTGCCCTCGATTCATGACGCCGAGCAGGCCGCGGACGCCATCCTCCACCTGGCCCCGGAAACGAATGGCGAGATCTCGTTCAACGGCTACACGTACCTCGAGAAGAGGTCGGGCGTGAAGCTGACGGATCTCGTCGGCGGGGCCCGGGCCACCCGCATGACCTACAAGGAACTCCAGGCGCAGCCGCGACGCATCCTCAACAGTCCGTGCTGGTCGGGGCTCGTAGAGAACGGCCGCGCCTACTCGGCGTTCACGACGCAGGTCGAGAGGCTCCTGCCCTGGCGGACGCTCACCGGCCGGCAGCACATCTACTTCGACCACCCGGGCTACATCGACTTCGGCGAGAACCTGCCCGTCTACAAGCCCGTGCCGCGCCCCGCGCAGTACGGTGACTTGAGAGAGAGCGTCGAGGACGGCGTCCTCCTCAACTACCTGACGCCTCACGGGAAGTGGCACATCCACTCGACCTACTACGACAACCACCGGATGCTGACCCTTTCGCGGGGAATCGAGCCGGTCTGGATGAGCGTCGAGGACGCGGAGAGGATCGGGATCGTCGACAACGACTGGGTGGAGGTCCACAACGACCACGGGGTCGTCTGTACCCGCGCGAACGTGTCGGCTCGGATCCCGCGGGGAATCTGCATCATCTATCACTCGCCCGAGCGGACGATGGGCGTGCCGAAGTCCGAGCTGCGCGGCGGGCGCCGCGCCGGGGGACACAACAGCCTCACGAGGGTCCGGTTGAAGCCCGTCCTGATGATGGGCGGGTACGGCCAGTTCACGTTCCACTTCAACTACTGGGGACCCACCGGCGTCAACCGCGACACCTCCGTGCGCATCCGCAAGATGACGAAGGTCGAGCTGTAAGGAGCGACAGAATGGACGTACGCGCACAGGTCTCGATGGTCTTTCACCTCGACAAGTGCATCGGGTGCCACACCTGTTCCATCGCCTGCAAGAACGTCTGGACGGACCGCAAGGGCGCCGAGTACATGTGGTGGAACAACGTCGAGACGAAGCCCGGGACGGGCTATCCGACGGCCTGGGAAGACCAGGAAAAGTACAAGGGAGGCTGGGAGAAGACGGGCGACAAGCTCGAGGTACGGGCGGTGGGCAAGGTGCGGGGCGCGATGACGGTCTTCCACAACCCGAATCTGCCGACGATCGACGACTACTACGAGCCGTTCACTTACAGCTACCAGGACCTCTTCGACGCGGCGGAGGGGGCGGACCAGCCGATCGCCAAGCCCATCTCGATGATCACGGGAAAGCCGATGAAGATCGAGGCCGGGCCGAACTGGGACGACGATCTGGGCGGATCCCCCGTGTACGCGGCAAACGACCCGAACCTCGAGAACATCTCCCCCGAGGAGCGTGACGCTGTCTTCGAGCTGAAGAACCTGGTCTTCTTCTACCTTCCGCGCATCTGCAACCACTGTGTCAATCCCGCTTGCGTCGCGGCCTGCCCGTCGGGTGCCCTCTACAAGCGGGGAGAGGACGGAATCGTGCTCCTCTCGCAGGAGCGGTGCCGGGCCTGGCGCTTCTGCGTGACCGCGTGCCCCTACAAGAAGACCTACTTCAACTGGGGAACCGGCAAGAGCGAGAAGTGCATCCTCTGCTACCCGCGTCTGGAAACGGGCCAAGCGCCGGCCTGCTTCCACTCCTGCGTGGGCCGCATCCGGTATTTCGGCGTCGTCCTCTACGACGCCGAGAAGCTCGAATCGACCCTCGCCGCCGAGGAGAAGGACCTCGTCATGGCGCAGAGGAAGATGCTTCTCGACCCGAATGACCCGGCCGTGATCGCGGCCGCCAAGTCGAACGGAATCGGCGAGGACGTCCTGGCCTTCGCCCAGCGTTCCCCGGTCTACAAGTGGGTCGTGGAGTGGGGCCTGGCGCTGCCGCTCCACGCCGAGCATCGAACTCTTCCGATGCTTTTTTACGTTCCACCTCTGCTGCCCGTCATGGCGGCAACGGGCGAGAAGGGCTACGACACGACGATCGAGGGCGGCTTCCTCGGGACGATCGACAAGTTCCGTCTCCCGCTGCGGTACATGGCGAGCCTCTTCGGCGCGGGTAACGAGGGCGTCGTGCGCTACGCCTTGAGAAAGCAGCTGGCGGTCCGGACCTACCGGAGGGCGGTGACCGTCGGGGACGTCACGATGGAGGAAGCCAAGAAGCTCTTGGCGGAGGCCGGATGTTCGGTCGAGCAGGCCGAGGCCATCTACTACTTGACCTCGATCGCACCGGTGGACGACCGGTTCGTCATCCCGCCCATGCATCGCGAGGAGGCGATCGAAATGCTCGATTCGCCCTTGGCCGCAAAGGGGTTCGCCGGAATGGGCTTCCGCCGGAAGCCGGAGCGGGGGGCGTGATGTTGATCACGGATGTCGAGCCTTCTGTCATCGCCCGGGCCCTTCACGGTGTCGCCGTTGCCTTCGAGTACCCGGATGGACCGCTTCAGGAAGCGGCGGTTGCCGCTCCGGAAGCGGCGGAGCCGATCGATCCGGACACGGCCGGAGCGCTGCGGGACCTTCTCCGTTTTCGCGGCGAGACCTCCGAGGAAGAGGCTCAGGAGATCTACTCGAGGCTCTTCGACCTCCAGCCGGTCTGCACCCTTCATCTCGGCTACCACCTGTTCGGCGAGGCCTACCAGCGCGGGGCGCTTCTTTCCGGCCTAGCCGTGGAGATGAGAAAGGCCGGAATCGCGACCCGGGGCGAACTGCCGGATTACCTTCCGGCCGTGCTCGAGCTTCTGGCCGCGCTCCCCGATGGCGAGGACCGCGAGATGCTCGTGGACGGTCTCCTGTTGCCCGCGCTCACCCGCATGAACGAAGCGATGAGGGAGTCCGAGAATCCTTGGGCGAGGGTACTCCGGTCCCTTCCGGGCTTCCTGGCTCCCCTTGGCGGTGGCCATCCCCTTCCGCCGCCCGAACGGCTCACCGATATCGATCTGGAGGTTCAAGCCGATGCTTAACGTGCTCGTTTTCGCGGCGCTTCCGTACGTCTCGGCCGTCTTGTTCCTCCTGGTTTCGATCCAGAGGTACCGCCGCGACCCCTTCACGTTCAGCAGCCTCTCCTCGCAGTTCCTCGAGACAAAGGGACTGTTTTGGGGATCGGTGCCCTTCCATCTGGGCATCCTCACGCTCTTCTTCGGGCACCTCCTGGGGTTCCTCTTCCCGAGGCAGATGACGCTGTGGAATCTCGTCCCCGTCAGACTCTTCATTCTGGAGGCCTCGGGCCTCGCCGCGGCCTTCCTGACGCTTTTCGGGCTGGGGGGGCTGATCGTGCGGCGTGTATCGACGCCGAGGCTGCGGACGGTGACGACGCCGGCCGACATCCTCGTCTACTTGCTGCTCCTCTTCCAGATCGTGACGGGACTGTGGGTCGCGATCGCCCTGAGGTGGGGGAGTGCCTGGTACACCCAAACCGTCGTTCCGTATCTCTGGTCGCTCTTCAAGTTCCAGCCCGAGATCCAGAGAGTGACGGAGTTGAAGCTGGCCGCCCAGTTGCACATCGGAGGAGCGTTCGTCCTGTTCGCGGCCTTTAGCTTCACGCGGCTCGTCCACGCCCTGGTCGCCCCCGTGCCGTACCTGTGGCGTCCCAACCAACTCGTGATCTGGAACCGTCTCAGGGGCGGCGCGCGGTTCTGAGGCACCGAGGGGAACGAGGCGAGGACACGCGATGAACGAGCGGGGACGTTCCCTGATGGTTCTGACGGCGAACACGGTCGCCTTCGGAGTCTGTTTCGCGGTCTGGGTCATGTACGGTGTTCTCGTCACCTTCCTCGTCGACAACAAGGTGTTTGCGTTCGACAAGGGCCAGATCGGTCTCCTCATCGGTATCCCGATCCTGACGGGATCTGTTCTGAGGCTGCCGGCGGGGCTCCTGACGGACAAGCTCGGCGGGCGCCCCGTCTTCACGGGGATGATCCTGATCTCCGCGGTTTTCACATATCTGACGAGCTTGGCAGATTCCTTCCTGTCACTTCTGCTGTGTGGCCTCGGATTCGGATTGACGGGCGCCACGTTCGCTGCCGGCGTGGCCTACACGAGCCTTTGGTTCCAGCCAGCCTCACGCGGAACTGCACTCGGGATTTTCGGGGTTGGGAACATGGGAGCCGGTCTCGCGAGCCTGTTCGCGCCGCAGTTGCTCGACGTGCTGACGGCGGGCGGCAAGAACCTCGACGGCTGGCGGCAAATGCCCAGGATCTACGCCGCCGCCCTGGCCGTATTGGCGGTTCTCTATTGGTTTTCGACGTTCTCCAAACGGCCGGAGGGAGAGAGCCTTCCGCTCTCTGCCCGGCTGCAGCCGCTCCGAGTGCCGCGTGTCTGGAGATTCGGGCTCTACTACTTCCTGGTCTTCGGCGGCTTTGTCGCGCTCTCGAGTTGGCTCATCGCTTACTACGTCAATGTCTACGGCGCCTCGGTAGCTCGGGCAGGTGCGATGGCGGCGCTCTTCTCCCTGCCGGCGGGGCTGGTCCGGGTGCTCGGGGGTTGGCTCGCGGACCGGTATGGCCCGCGGCCCGTTATGTATGGCGTTCTGGCGGGTTGCTCGGTCTCCTTCTTGCTGCTGTCGGTGCCCAGGATGGACATCTACGCCCCGGGAGAGGGGCTGATGGCCCCCGAGGCAGGCACGGTGGGCGAGGTTCGTCCCGAGTCGATCGTGTTGAACAGCAAGTCTCTCCAGCTCTCACCGAAACCGGATGGGCAGGAGCAAGACGCGAAGGGCGTGCTGGTGTGGCCTCGGGGACGGTCTTGGCAGGAGCCTGCCGTCGTCCCCGGAACACATGTCGCTCGAAAGCAGTTACTGGCCCGCGGGGTCACCCACATCTACTTCCAGGCGAACATGACGATCTTCGCCGGTCTGTCGATTCTCGCCGCGCTCTTCATGGGCGTGGGCGCAGGCGCAGTCTTCAAGTATGTCGCGGACTACTTTCCCACGAGCGTCGGCACGGTCGGCGGGCTGGTCGGGGTCATTGGCGGTCTCGGAGGCTTCTTCGGCCCGGTTCTCTTCGGCTACCTTCTGAAGTGGACGGGCATCTGGACGACGTGCTGGCTCTTCTTCTTCGGCCTGTCGCTCGTCTGTCTCGCCTGGATGTACATCACCGTGCAAAGGCTGCAGGCGGCGGCGGCGCCACATGTGAGGTCCGACATCGAGATTCGCCCGGCGCGGGAGGAGATCGAGCGGGTGGCGAGCGAGATCGAGGAACTCGCCAAGAGATTGCGTCACAGAAAAGCGAGGGAGGCCAAGTGATGGCCGTTGCCGCCGTGCCCACTCCTCCATCCGGGCTGCCGCTTCGCTCCCCTACCCTGGATGCCGTTCGCGACGGCATCGCAGGGCTGCATCCGGCTTACTTCGCGATGACGATGGCGACGGGGATCGTCTCGGTTGCCGTCGCGCTGCATGGCAAGCGAAACCTCGGCGTACTGCTGTACGCCGTCAACGTTCCCGCCTACCTGATTCTCTGGGGCCTGACGATTGCCCGAGGGCTTTCCTTCCGGGACCGGCTCGTGGCGGACCTGATGCACCATCAGCGCGGGGTCGGCTTCTTCACAGTTGTTGCGGGCACGAGCGTCCTGGGGGTCCAGACGCTTACACTGTGGGGCCACACCCACGCCGCTCTCGTGCTTTTGGGAGCCGCCGGTGTCCTTTGGGGGCTCTTGACTTACGGGATCTTTACCGTGCTGACGGTGAAGAAGGACAAGCCTTCTCTCGCCGATGGCATCCATGGCGGCTGGCTCGTGGCCGTCGTCGCGACGGAATCGATCTCGAATCTGGCGGGGCTCGTGGCGCCCAGACTTCCAGGGACGCACGAAGGGCTTCTCTTCATCTCCCTGGCGTTCTGGCTCTTTGGCGGGATGCTCTACATCTGGATGATCTCGTTGATCTTCTACAGGTACACATTCTTCCGGTTCCTGCCGTCGGACCTCATGCCTCCCTATTGGATCAACATGGGGGCGATGGCGATCTCGGCGCTCGCGGGGACGACCCTCATCGGGGCAGCGCCCGGTTCCCCGCTTCTCCAGCGTGTCCTGCCGTTCTTGCACGGGTTCACCCTGTTCTTCTGGGCCACGGCGACCTGGTGGATTCCGATGCTCGTGATCCTGGCCTTCTGGCGCCACGTGATCTGCCGTTTCGAACTCTCCTACGACCCGATGTACTGGGGTGCCGTCTTTCCGATGGGGATGTACTCGGTTTCGACCCTTCGCCTCTCCCTGGTCGAGGATGCCTCCTTTCTGGTTCCCGTCTCCCGTGTATTCGGCGCCGTCGCGTTCATCGCGTGGTCTGCCGCTTTCGCTGGTCTGACCCGGAATCTCTTTCGTGCGTTGAGGACATCAAGGAATGCCGCATAAATACGCCTCCCGGGGGCGCCGGGCCATCCGCTTCGCGGCCGCGTCAGCCGCGCTCTTCTCCTTGGCCTGCGAGCCGACCAACAAGGGTTACTCCCCCAATCAGCCGGTCGTCTACTCACACGCGGTCCACGCCGGCGCGCTCAAGATCCCGTGCCCGTACTGTCACTATGCCGCCGAGCGGGGCCGGCACGCGGGGATCCCGGCCGCCCAGATCTGCATGAACTGCCATTCGCAGGTCGTCAAGGACCATCCCGAGATCGCGAAGGTGAAGGAGTCGTTGAAGACGGGCCGCCCGATCGAGTGGGTCCGGATCCACCGCATGCCGGACTTCGTCTACTTCGACCACTCCGCTCACGTGAACAAGGGCGTCGCCTGCCAGACGTGCCACGGCCCTGTCGAGACAATGGGCCGGGTGACGCAGGAGAGCCCGCTGACGATGGGGTGGTGCGTCGAGTGCCACCGCAAGAGCTGGCCCAAGGCCGTCGAGAGGGCCGCCGTGGCCGCCCTGAACATGCCGAAAGAAGAGGCCTTCCCGCCCGGAACGGCTCCAATGACCCGCGCGAACAGGCTGACCGATTGCGCCGTGTGCCACCACTGAGGGACGAGATGAAGGTGAGGAACGATCAATCGAAACCGTGGATCGAGCCCGGCGAAGCCCTCCCCTCCCGGCCAGGCCCGGAACGCGAGGACGTCCCCGGCCCGCTCGACACTTCCTCGACGCGCCGCGCGTTTCTGGCCGGGCTCGGGATAGGGGCCGCCGTGTCGCTCTCCGCCTGCCAGAGGTCTCCGGTCCGGCATGCGCTGCCCTTCGCCGTCCCGCCCGAGGACGTCACCCCTGGCGTGCCCGTCCACTATGCCTCCACGTGCCAGGAGTGCCCGGCGGCCTGCGGGTTGATGGTCACCGTCTTGGATGGGCGCCCGGTCAAGCTCGAGGGACACCCCGGAAACCCTCATACCGCTGGGGGCCTCTGCGCGACCGGACAGGCAGGAGTCCGGGCCCTGTACGACTCGGGCCGCCTCCAGGAACCGCTCCTGGCTGGCAGGCCCGTCTCGTTCGAGGCCCTCGACGCCCATGTCAGCGCGCGTCTGGCGGACGTTCGAAAGGAGGGAAAGAGGGTCTACCTTCTCTCCCCGAGTCTCGGCGGCCCCGTCGCGCGTGAAACGATTCAGGCCTTTCTCGCGCCCTTCGCCGGGACGCACGTGGAGTTCGATGCCGGGGCTGCGCCGTTCTCCGCGGTCCTGGAGGCCTACGAGGTGTTGACGGGCCGCCTGCTCGCCCCGGCGCTCGACCTCTCGGCGGCGGACCTCATCGTTTCCTTCGGCGCCGATCTCTTCGGTGGCGGCCCCGAACCGGTCGCGCACACGCGGGGCTGGTCGGCTCGCAGAAGGCTCAGCGGCTCCCGAGGCGAACCCAGGTTCGTGCAGATCGAAGGGTCCCTTTCGCTCACCGGGGCCGCGGCCGACGAACGGTGGACCGCGACTTCGGGCGAGAGGAGAAGCCTCGTCCTCCTTGCCGCCGCCGAGATCGCCAGACTGACGGGTTCCTCGGATGTGGCGGCCGCTCTCGGACAGGCGCCCTCGCCGCCGCCACGCGGGGAGAGGATCCTCGCCCTGGCGAACTCCCTGGTGGAGAAGAAGGGGAAGTCGATCGTCGTGAGCGGATCGAGTTCCCTCGGCGAGCAGCTCGCCGTCGCCCTCATCAACCGGATGCTGGCCAACGAGGGCAAGACCCTCGATCTCGAGCGCCCGTCTTTCGCGAGACGGGGCGTGGACCGCGGGCTCGCGAAGCTCCTGGCGGACGTCGAATCGGGCGCCGCCGGTGCGGTCGTGATCCTGGATTCCGACCCCGTCGACCACCTTCCCTCGGGGGAGGCCTTCGGCAAGGCGCTCGCCAAGCTCCCGCTCTCGGTTTCGATCACCAGCCGTCCGACCGCGACAGCGGCGGCTTCGGCGGTAGTGGCGGCCGCTCATCATTTCCTCGAGCGCTGGGGCGACTTCGAGCCCCGCGCGGGCTTTGTCACCTTCGCGCAGCCCGCCATCCAGCCGCTGTTCAAGACGCGGCATCCCCTGGAGAACCTCCTGGTCTGGAGCGGTGCCCCCGCGGCGAGCTATCGCGAGCATCTTCGGGACCGGTGGCAGGCTCTCCACGGGGGCGGGGAGTCCTTTTCGGCCGTCTTCCGCAAGGCCGTCCAAACCGGGATGTCGGACGAGCTGTCCGCCCTCCTCCCGAAGCTCCCGCCGCCCGTTTCCGCCCCGGATGGTGTCGCAAAGGCCTCCGTGGCGCTGGCCGCGGAGGCGGCGGCCCGCGGCACACAAGCTGTACCCCTCGAGGTCGACCTGGTCGCCCAGGCCGGGATCGGCGACGGCCGCAACACCCATGTCCCGTGGCTTCGCGAGCTTCCCGACCCGCTCACGAGGGTTTCCTGGACCCCCTGTCTGAGGATCGCCCCCTCGCGGGCGAAGGAGATGGGGGTGGCGGACGGGGATCACGTCACCGTGGAGGCCAACGGCCACTCCGTCACGCTGCCCGCGCGGATCGTGCCCGGGCAGGATGCCCGAGTCCTCGCCGTCCCGGTCGGGTACGGCTTGAAGGACGGCGACGGGGGAGCCGCGGCGCGCAATGGCTATCGCCTCGCGCGGATGGAAGGGCGCGTCGAGACCCTGGGCTTGACCGCCAAGGCGGTCCGGGCCGCGGCCCGTGAAGATCTGCCGCTCATGCAGCCTCACGGCGCGACGGAGGGGAGGCCGGTCGTCTACCAGCTGTCGTCGCATTCCGAGCCGGTCGAGAGCCTGGAGCATCACAAGGCGGAGAGCCTCTGGCCGGAGCGGGTCCCGACCGTTCCGAAATGGGAGATGGTGATCGACCTGGACCTCTGCACGGGCTGCAGCGGGTGTGTCGTCGCCTGCCAGGCGGAGAACAACATTCCCGTCGTCGGACCGGACGAGATGCGGCGGAACCGGGACATGCACTGGCTCCGCATCGACCGGTACTTCACGGGGGACGAGGCCAGCCCGGACATTCTCTTCGAGCCGATGTTCTGCTCGCAGTGCGAGAACGCCCCGTGCGAAACGGTCTGCCCGGTCGCGGCGACGGTCCACAGCGAGGACGGCCTCAATCAGCAGGTCTACAACCGGTGCGTGGGGACGCGCTATTGCGCCAACAACTGCCCGTACAAGGTGAGGCGGTTCAACTGGTTCGATTACAAGGTGGCCGAGCCGGTCGAGCGCCTCGTCCTCAATCCCAAGGTCGTCGTGAGGTCGCGCGGCGTCATGGAGAAGTGCACCTTCTGCGTTCAGCGGATCCAGTCGGCCCGGATCGAGGCCCGGCGGGAAGGGCACGAGGACTGGCACGGCAGGGGAGGTCAGACGGCCTGCCAGGAAAGCTGTCCCGCCAGGGCGATCACTTTTGGCGATGCAACGGATCCGGATGGCGCGGTCGCCGCCCTGAAGAAGAGTCCCCGCGCCTTTCAAGTCCTCGGTGAACTCGGGGTTCGGCCCGCGGTCACCTATCTGGCCAAGGTCCGGACACGAACCACGAAGAGTGAAACCAGGAGGGAAGCCTGATGAGCGCCGCAGCGCATCACGCCGAGGAACTCGTCCTCGGCAAGCCGAGCTTCGGGCAGGTCACGGCCGAGATCGCGGCGCCCATGGAACGGCGGCCGGGAGCGTTCTGGCTCCTGGCGTTTCTGGCCGCGTTTTCCGCGCTCGTTCTGGGTGTCGTTCTCATCGGCCACACGATGTGGAAGGGCATCGGGGTCTGGGGGTTGAACCGGACGGTCGGCTGGGGTTACGACATCACCAACTTCGTCTTCTGGGTCGGGATCGGACATGCCGGGACGCTCATCTCGGCCATCCTGCTCCTGTTTCGTCAGAGGTGGCGGACCTCCATCGCGCGCGCGGCCGAGGCGATGACGATCTTCGCCGTCATGTGCGCGGCGCTCTTCCCGCTGATCCACATGGGCCGGCCCTGGCTCGCATTCTGGGTCTTTCCGTATCCCAACACGCGCGGCCCGATCGCCGTCAACTTCCGCTCCCCGCTCCTGTGGGACGTCTTTGCGATCTCGACCTACTTCACGGTCTCGCTCGTGTTCTGGTACGTCGGCATGATCCCCGATCTCGCCACGATGCGTGACCGCGCCAGGGGACTCAGGAAGAGGCTCTATGCCTTCTTCGCCCTCGGCTGGGATGGCGGGACGAGGACATGGCAGCGTTACGAGAAAGCCTGCTTGCTCCTGGCGGGTCTCGCGACGCCTCTCGTCGTCTCCGTTCACACCATCGTGTCGTTCGACTTCGCCACGAGCGTGATTCCCGGGTGGCACACGACGATCTTCCCGCCCTACTTCGTGGCGGGGGCGGTCTTCTCAGGCTTCGCGATGGTCATCACCCTCCTGCTCTTGACGAGGAAGGCCCTCGACCTCGAGAAGTACATCACCGACACGCACTTCGAGAAGATGGCGAAGGTCCTGTTGACGACGGGCATGATCGTCGGCTTCGCCTATGCCACGGAACTCTTCATCGCGTTCTACAGCGCCAACCGGTACGAGCGCTTCACCTTCGAGAACCGCGCGTTTGGACCGTATGCCTGGGCCTACTGGACGATGGTGACCTGCAACGTCGTGGTCCCGCAGGTCTTCTGGTGGAAGCGCGCGCGCCGGTCCGCCTTCCTGCTGTTCGTGGCCTCGTGCCTGGTGAACGTCGGGATGTGGTTCGAGAGGTTCAACATCATCGTCACCTCTCTTCACCGCGACTACCTGACCTCGTCCTGGACGTACTACAGACCGACGCTCGTCGAGGTGGGGATCCTGCTCGGGAGCTTTGGTCTTTTCTTCACGTGTTTTCTGATCTTCGTCAGGGTGGCGCCGGTCGTGGCCTTCCACGAGGTCAAGCTGACGCTGGCGGAACAGAAGGAGACGGCGCATGCCTCCCACTGACAGCGTTCTCGCGGCTCCCCTGGGTTCGAGAAAGCGAATTCACACGATGACGTTCGACGCCCCCGAGAGCGCCCTCGCCGCGGTCCGGAGGCTTCGTTCCGAGGGGTTCGAGATCGACGATGTCCACACGCCGTACGCGGTGCATGGCATGGACGAGGCCTTGGGCTTGCCAGACACGCGGCTCGGTTGGGTGACCCTGGCGGGAGGCTTCATCGGCGGAGCGGTTGCCCTGAGCTTCCAGATCTGGACGCACGCCATCGACTGGCCTCTCGTCATCGGCGGCAAGTCGCCCCTGGCCCTCCCGGCGAAGATCCCGGTGGCCTTCGAGCTGACGGTCCTCTTCGCGGCGCTGTCGACCGTGGCCTCGCTGCTGGTGAGGCGGCGGCTCTATCCGAGCTTCTCACCGGAGCCGGCAAACCAGCCTTCTCCCGCCGTCACCGATGACCAGTTCGTGCTCCTCGTGGTCGAGAGAGACGCCGGCTTTAGGCCCCACCGGTTCCATGAGCTGGCGAGGGAACTCGGGGCCGCCGCCGTCGTCGAGGGGTGGAGGGTCCTGTGAGACTGAAGACGTCCCTTTGTCTGTTGGCGGCCACGGCAGGCCTGGCGGGTTGCTCCGCGGAGGGCGACCGGCCCGGCATGATGTTCCTTCCCAACATGGTGGATTCCGGCGTGGTCCATGCGTTCGAGCGGAACCCGAGAACTCCGGAGAAGCCCGCGCTGCAGGCGCCGCCGGAGGGGACGATCCCGTTCGACCGCCCCGTCTTTCCCTATGGTCCCGGACCGGAAGAGGCCAGGCGCGCCGGCGCGGAGCTGAAGAACCCCTTCCAGGGCACGCCCGAGGTCCTCGCGCGGGGCCGCCAGGTCTACGTGAACATCTGCAGTGTCTGCCACGGCATGCGTGGCGAGGGTGACGGACCCGTCATCGGGAGATTCCCCAATCCGCCGAGCCTTCAGGCCGCGCGGGCGAAGGGGCTCCCCGATGGCCAGATCGTCCACATCATCACCCGGGGGCAAGGGATCATGCCGTCACACGCCGCGCAGGTTCTGATCGAGGATCGCTGGAAGGCCGTGCGCTATCTCAGGCAGCTTCAGGGAATCGCCCCGGCGCCCCCGCCCGGAGCCGGGCCGGCCGCCGCCGAGACCCTTGCCGGAGGTGCTCAGCCTCCGGCGCCAACCGGAGCAGGGGATGGCGGTTCATCCGCCGCCCATGCCGCCGCGACGGCAGGGGGAGCACGATGAAAGACGCGGGACCCTCTTCGTTCTTCCGGAAATGGCCTCTCGAGTCGGGCGCGGCCGCGGCCGGCTTCTCGTGCGTCCTCATCGCCGGGATTGCTATCGAACCGAAGCAGGCCTACGCCGGCCTTCTGACGGCCGGGCTGTTCGGACTGATGCTGTCGCTGGGAGCCGCCGTCTTCGCGGCCATTCAGGGAGTTTCCGGAGCCCGGTGGTGGTTTCCCGTCCGCAGGGTCGTGTCCGCGGCCTCCGCAACCTTCCGGCTGCCCGCGGCCGTGATCCTGCTGGCCGTCATCGCAGGTCTCGAGGTTCTCTATCTGTGGGCGCGCCCGGAGGCGGCTGACAATCACATCCTGCACATGAAGGCGGTCTGGCTGAACCGGCCGCTCTTCATCGCCCGGGCGCTCGTCGTCCTGGCCGGATGGGCGGGGTTGATCGCGCTCCTCGGCGAGAGGATGCGCGCGGCGGAGGCTGGCGAGGAAGGAGCCCAGAAGCGGTTCCACCGGATGTCGACAGCCTTCGTTCTACTGTTCGGCCCCATGATCTCGGCCGGCTTCTGGGACTGGGTCATGTCTCTGGAACCCGAGTGGTTCAGCACGATGTTCGGCGTCTACGGATTCGCGGGGACGTTTCAGGGCGGGATCGCGGCGGTCACGGTGGCCGCTCTCTATCTGGATTCGCGGGGGATGCTGGAAAAGCCGCTCCCGGATGCCACGCGTCACGATCTGGGGAAGCTGTTATTCGGATTCTCGACTTTCTGGGCCTATATCTGGTTCTGCCAGTACTTGCTGATCTGGTACAGCAACATCCCGGAAGAGGTGACGTACTACAACCTCCGATTCCACGGCGGATGGGCCGCGCTGTTCTGGCTCAATCCGGTCCTGAATTTCGCCGTCCCCTTCGTTTTTCTGCTCGGGGTCAAGGCGAAGAAGGCGCCGGCGGTGCTCGGACAGGTCGCGCTCCTCGTGATTCTGGGGCGCTGGCTGGACGCCTTCGTCCTCGTGATGCCGTCCACGGGCCCGGTTCCGCCATTCCCGGTTTACGCGGTGGCGGCGACCGCCCTTCTGCTCGGCGGCATGGCATTCCTGTTCGACTGGGCCTGGCAGGGGGCGAAGACCTCGTCGCCAGCCGGGGGCGAGCTTCCGGCCAGGACTGCTACATCCTGATTCGTTCCTGGCGCACTTGTGGTTGACCTGGAGGTTCTGATGCCGGGAAAATCAGCGCACTGCAATGTCCGAAATGGGTACGGGCCAGGGGTCCGGGGGGCCCGGGAGAATCCGGGCGCTCCCGGTGAAGAGAGGGATGGCCGGCGTCAACACGAATGACGTGGCCGCCGAGCCGTGCTCCAGTGCCTGCGCCTCCGCCCTGTTCGATCTCATGCCGGTTCCCGTTTTCATCTACGACCTCGATGGGCTGGGCATCCTCAGCGCCAACGAAGCGGCGGTCGCGGTGTACGGGTGGCCGCGGGAAGAACTCCTGTCGATGAGTTTCGCGGACATCCGCCCGCCCGAGGAGATCCCGGCGCTCTTGGATGTGATCTCCCGCGAGGGCGCGTCCTTGAGGGTCCTGGCCGAGAGCTGTCACTGGAGAAAGAACGGGACGCGGTTCCCGGTGGAAGTGACTTCCCGGCCCATCGAGATTGATGGACGGCTGGCGCGGCTCGCGGTCGTCCAGGATGTCTCGGCGCGCAAGGCGGCGGAGTCCCGCGCGAGAGAGCAGGAGCAGCGCGTCAGTCTCCTGGCGCGGCAGATCCCGGCAATCGTCTGGACGGCGGACCTCGATCTGCGCATCACCGCCTCGATCGGCGCGGGCCTGCCCGCGCTCGGTCTGACTCAGGGAGAGCTGTGCGGAAGGTTTCTGAGGGATGTTCTGGGGCCCTCTGGCGGAGTGTACGTGGACTACCACAAGCGGGCGCTGTCAGGCGAGAGCGTCAGCTACGAGACCCTCTACGAGAAGCACGTGTATCAGGTCCACATCGAGCCGCGGCGAGATCTGGAAGGCCACATCACGGGCATCATCGCCATGGCCCTCGACGTGACGGACCAGCACCAGATCCGTGAGCAGGCTCGCCTCGCCGAGTCACGGCTGAGGGTCTTCGCGGGACAGATTCCGGCGGTGTTGTGGTCGACGGACCGGGATCTGCGATTCACCTGGGGAGATGGGGCGGGCTTGGGCAACCTGGGGCTGCGGCCGGGCGAGGTGACCGGAGTGCCGCTCGCCGAGTACTTTCAGAATCGAGACCCGGACTACGAGCCGATCGCGGCGCACAGGGCGGCGTTGTCGGGCGAGACCGTCACGTTCGAGACGGAGTTTCAGGGGAGGGCCTTCCACTGCTGTGTGGAACCCCTTCTGGACGCCCACGGCGTGGTAACCGGAACGATCGGCGCGGCCCTGGACATCACCGAGCGGAAGAGAGCCGAGGAACAGGTCCAGCACCAGGCCGAGTACGACGCCCTGACGGATCTCCCGAACCGCTCCCTGTTCGACCGTGAGCTCGGCTCGGCCATCGATCGGGCGAAGGTGGCCGCCAGCCGCCTCGCTGTCGTCTTTCTCGACCTCGACAATTTCAAGAGAGTCAACGATGCCCTCGGGCACCTCGTGGGGGACGAGCTCCTCCGAGCGGCGGCGAACAGGCTGAAAGAGACGGTCCGGTTCGGGGACATCGTCTCCCGGATCGGTGGGGACGAGTTCCTTCTCCTTCTGCCCGGAATCGACGGGCGCGAGGGTTCGACGTGCGTGGCCGAGAAGGTGCTCGCGACCCTGTCGCGGCCCTTCTACATTCAGGGACGCGAGATTTTCACGTCGGCAAGCCTCGGAATCTCGATCTTTCCGGAAGACGGAGCGGATCCCGAAACACTCATCAAGCACGCCGACGCCGCCATGTATCGGGCCAAGGAAGCGGGGCGCTCAGGGTTCCAGTATCACCATCCAGGGGACTCCCAGAGAGCGATGCAGCGGGTGAGCCTGGAAGGGGAGCTGCGCCGGGCGGTTTGCGGGAACGGCGGATTCGTCCTCCACTACCAGCCCCAAGTCTGCCTCCAGAGCGGACGCGTCAACGGCCTGGAAGCCCTCATCCGGTGGAGACATCTGGAGCGTGGCCTGCTCTGCCCGGCCGAGTTTCTCGGCTTTGCCGAGGAGCTGGGGTTGATCCTCCCGATCGGGGACTGGGTCCTCGGGGAGGCCGCCCGGACCGCGAGCGCGTGGGCCGAAAACCCCTCCCTCGCGAGGCGGCCGCGCCTGGCGGTGAATATCCATCCCTTCGAGCTTCGCGAACGTCATTTCCTCGCCCGGATCGACGAGGCCATGAAAAAGACGGGCTGTGATCCCGGCCTCCTCGACTTCGAGATCACCGAGAGCGCCGCCATGGGGAACATCGACCTTTCCGTGAGGGTTCTACGGCAATTGAGAGAACGCGGCTTCCATCTCTCGATCGACGATTTCGGGACCGGTCATTCGAGCCTCACCTATCTCAAGCTCTTGCCGGTCGACAGGGTGAAGATCGACCGGGTCTTCGTGCACGATATCGCCAGCGACGCCCGTGACCGCGCCATCGTCTCGTCGGTCGTCAATCTCGGCCACGCTCTCGGGCTGTCAGTCGTCGCCGAGGGCGTGGAAACGCCCGAGCAAGAGAGCTGCCTTTGCGATCTCGGCTGCGACGAAGCCCAGGGTTTTCTCATGTCTCCGGCCGTGGCCCTGGAAGACGCGGCGCGGCTGCTCGAATCCTCTCCCCGCTGGTGGGCAGCCGGTTGGCCTTCCACGGGTGAGGCGTGACACCCCCTTCTGCCGGCCTCCATTGCTCTGGAACAAGGAGCCTTCATGACTCGACTCTTTCTCTGTCCGGCAACTCTCGATGTGAGGCCCGCGAGGGGGAACTCGTGGGACGAAGGGTGGGGACCGGCTTTTTCCTTCGAACTCAGGGGCCCCATCCCTTCCGCGAGCCAGGTCATCGTCAGTTTCTGCTGGCCTGACGGTTCGGACTGGCTCTGTGTTCCGTTCGACACCGCCGAATGCGGTGAAGACGGCCGGACGCGGGTCGAGGGGAGCGCCGTAGAGGAGAGCTTGCGCACCGGCAAGACGGGCTCGTTCCCCTTCAGCGTGAGGCTCGTGAGCGAACTCGAGGGCGTGGACGAGACCCTCTTCTCCAGCACCTTCGACGTAGAGGCGCGCCCGGTTTCCTCCGGACGGCTGGACTACCACACTCCCTGTGACTGGAGGCTTCTGCACGGCTCGCTCTGGCTGGATCTCGCCGGCGACGCGGATGCTCCGGTCCTCGTTTCGGCCCTGTGCCTGAAGAACGGGGCCGAGGCATGGGAACTCGGGGCATACCTCTTTCACAACGGCAAGAAGGTGCTGAGTTCGGAGACGAGCGGACAGATCGAGATCTCCGCGGCGCGCGTCTTCCCGGCGGCCAGCGGGGATCTGGACGATGTGGCCGTCAGGGAGTTCCAGTTCGAGTTCCGCGCGGCCCGGGGCTACATCGGGGCCGAGTACCAGGACATGGACAGCTGGCACGACCTGTCGAAAAATCCTGGGGCCTACGAGATCAAGGTGACGCGCCAGAAGAAGCTCGTGCGCATCCTGCCGTTCTCGGTCGGCGAGGACGGCAGGATCGTCCCGGGAGACCTTCTCTCCGAAAAGGACGGAACCGTCCAGCTTCTCCTCCCCATCAAGATCGCCGGGACGCTCGACGGTCCGGTCCAGGCGGACGCTTCCGCTGCCTTCTACGGTCACGCCTCGTGGGACTCGGGACTGGACGCCTCGTCCCTGTACGCCAGCAGGCCCGAGGTCTCGCCGGAAGAGCCGGAAGCGGGCCTCTCCGAGGATGTAGCGGCCCTTGCCCAGGAAGTCTCGGACCGGGCCTCCAAGCTCTACCGCTGGTACTGGGCGGACATGGAAAACGGAGACACGAGCACGGGGTGCCTGGAGGCATCCGAACGAGTCGTCGAGCTGACGGGGGAGCTGGCCCCGCTGCTGGAAAGGCTCGAAAGCGTCTCTTCGGACACGCTGAGCCTGGAGCTGGACGGAACCACAACCGCGCTTTCAGAGGTCCGGGGGAAGATGCAACGGCTCCGCGAGATGGCTGGCCGCTGGCTCCGGCTTTCGCGCGAGGAGTCGGGCGCGACGCTCGAGCCCTACCGCCAGCTTCTGGCAAACGACAAGCTCCGGATCCTCGAGGAGCACCCTCCGGGGGACTATCGCTACTACACGAGCCACAAGACCGTCATCGAGTCTCCGGAGGAGCTTGCGGCGGCGGCCGTCTGGTACTTCGAGGGGACGGCGAACCAGGGATATCTCAACGAGCGGTGGACGGTGAAGGGCTGGCGATTCGACAGGGAGGGGAACATCGTCGAGCGCTTCGACGAGAGCGGATTCGGCACCCAAGCGCCCGCGAGCGCGTTCCGGTAAGGGCCTATGGTTCTCGGGCTGGAGTGGCGCTCTGGTGGACCGCGAAATGGTCTTACCGGAGTCTCGGTACTCCATAGGCATCGAGGGCCTGATCACGGCTCACCAGCGCCGCGCCTTCGACGAGCGCCTGGGCAATGAGCAGGCGGTCGAAAGGGTTGCGGTGATGAAAAGGAAGCGAGATCGTCATGTGGAGGTGAACCGGTGACACGGGCAGGACCAAGATCTCGTGTTCATCCAACTCCTCGGGAAACACTGATTCAAATGGCCTATGCATCACGAGTTTCCGAGACTGATCTTGATCGCGATCTCCCACAGGCTCGCGACGCTCACCAGGACTCCATTTTCCCGGTCCTCGATGGCGGCTCTGGAAGTTTCCGAAAGCTTGTCGTCGCCGGAGAGGAACCAGAGGAGGGTGTGGGGGTCGAGGATGTACTTCACTTCCTGTACTCGTCGAAATCCGACAGAGGCAGGTCGAAGTCCTCTTTCATCTCGAAAACTCCCCGGGCGCTCCCGAAGCGGCGGCGGTTGAGAGTGGTTCTGACTGGGACCAGCTCCACCGCGGAGTTCTCTGCCTTGATGACTATCCTCTCCCCCTTCAACGCCGCCTCGAAAAGTTCTCTGAGGTGTCGCGCGGCGTCAGCGATCTCGACTTCTTGCATCTGGACCTCCTGCTGGACGGAGTTCTACCCGGTCTCCCTTGGCCCCGCCGTGCCGGCCCGATCCCGGCCTTCTTGCTGAATCGCCGCGGGATGGAACGACCGGACAGCGAGGCGTTGAGCCGCATTCTCTCCCAATCCGTACGCGGGCTCTTCTGACCTGCCTCGGCGCGCTCACGGCCGGCGGGAGACCGTCCCTTCCCGCCGGCCGCAATACGCCCTGTCTTATCTCGTCATGGGCACGAACGCTCCGTCGTCTGTCTTCTGCCGCGGCACGCCTCCGTCGTTGATGACGCCGTATGCCGCCCAGAGACCGGTCCCCGCGGTCCGGCGGATCTGCACCCAGCCGTTCTCGACGCCGCGATTCCCGAGGAAGTTGCTCTGCTGCGCCCACTGGCCCGGTTGAAGAGTGACAGTCCAGCTGTCGCCCGTCTTCGTCCCGCCCGTGTCACCGTCGTAGGCACTGACTTCCAGCGTGATGGCGCCCGCCAGGCCCGTCCCGGTGTTCAGGACCGCCACGTTCGAGCGGCTCTTCTCGTCCGCCCGGAGCCCGTAGATGAAGGCCTCGATCGCGGACTCGTCTCCGGGCAGGAGGGGAGCGGTGAAGAGACCGAACTGGCCCGTCGCAGGCGAACGCGCGGCGGAACGTGCGCCCGCATAGGCGCGGTCGAGCGACACGCCCTGCACCGCCGCGTGAACGAGTCCGACGAAGGTCGCGGATCCCTCCGCGCCGATCTTGGCTCCCGCCTGTCTGAAGAACCCGATCGCCTCGGGGATGATCCGCTGCTCGCCCGGCGCCAGCACCACGCTGACGGTCCCGCCCGTTCCTCCTGCGGGCGATGCGGATTCGGTGTAAGTCAGGTCGAAGGTGGCTTCGGTTGTGCCACGGTTCGCCAGGACGAGTTCACTGCGGTAGGTCTCGGATTCGAGCACGACCGGGATCGTGAGGTACTGGGCCGGGAGGACCGTGCCGACTGGGAGCAGGTAGGAACCGTCGTTCGTGCCGTTGTCGTTCACGACGCCGTAGATGCTGAACGTCCCGGTCTGGCTCGTGCGCGCAACCGTGACCCACCCCGTCGTCATGCCCGCCTTCTCGAGGACGCGGTCGAACTGCCGCCACCCGAAGGCGGGCAGTGTCAACTCCTCCTCGATCACCTGGCTCGCGCCGTCCCTGGCGCCAGAGTAGGCCGTCACCCTCACGGTCACCGGTTCGGCGGACATGGAGAAGACGGCCAGGTTCGCGCGGTCCGTGTCGTTGGAGCGGAGCCCGTAGACCGTCAAGGCGCCTAGGGAGGCTTCCCACGGGGCCAGCGCGGAATACGCCAGTCCCGCGCGCCCGCCGGGCTGCGGGGGCGACGTCTGGCTTGCCGTGCGCGCCGTGACCGAGACGAGCGTGGCCTTGCTGATTCCCTCGAAGGTGACCAGGAGCGTCCCTCCTTGAGCACCGGTCGTGGGAATGGCGAGCCCCCTTCCTCGGAGGTAACCGATCACGTCGTCGATGACGAGCTGTTGCCCGGCCGCGATCGTGGCCGGGATGGTTCCCGAGCCCTCTCCGAGCGACGCCGTGTACTTCAGCGTGAGCGTCAGGGGCTTTGCTTCACGATTGGTGATCGCGAGTTCGGTCGTGTAGTGGGCCGTCCCCGCGGACACGTCCAGGACGATGGGAACCAGCCGCCACGTCGTCTGTGAGACGCCGTACTTCAGGATGCCCCCGCCCTTCACGCCCACGAAGAGGGAATCCCCCGAGATGGCGAGCGAGGTGACGTAGCCCTGCGCGCCTCCGGCGGACTGCCATGTCGCTCCCTGGTCCGAAGTCCAGAGGACGCCGCCGCTGGTGCCCGCGTAAACGCGTGACCCCGAGAAGGCGAGGGACGTGACAGCACGGGTCGAAAGCCCCGTGAAGGTTGCGCCGTGAGATTCCCAGGTCAGACCCTGATCGTTGCTGACCCAGACTCCGGACACTCCCGGCTCGCCGTACGGGCTGGTGACGGCCGCGAACAGGGAGTTCTCGTGGACCGAGAGCGCGGAGACGATCTGGTTGGGACTCGAAGCAATGGGGATGAGGGCGGACCAGCTGCTTCCGGCGTCCGTGCTCCGGAAGACTCCTCCGTTCCCTCCCGCCAGGAGGATCTGGTTGCCCCCCTGCTTGACGAAGGCCGCGCTGAAGAGGCCCGCTCCGCTCGTGCTCGGGAGGGAACTCGAGACTGGAGCCCAGGTCGAACCACTGTCCGTGCTGCGGAAGGCGATGAAGCTCTGACCGGAGCCTCCCGCCCCTACCGCGATCCATGTACTCCCGTCAGCAGCCAGTGCGTAAATCGAGATGGGGCTAGATTCAGAGATGGGCAGCCCCCCACTGGAAGGAGTCCACGTCATTCCGCCGTCGGTACTCCGGAAGATTCCGGCGGAGGGGGAAGCGACGCTCTCGGTCCCCGCCAGGATCGTCGTTCCCGACGCCGCCAGGCAGGTGACGAACTGTCCGTCCATTGCCGGGTTTGCGGGGTTCCAGACGGTCCCGCCGTCCCCGCTGCGAAAGACTCCGCTCCGAGCCCCGTAGGTCCCCTGGAGGATCGCCGGGTCTGTCACGAGGAGAGCACGGGTGTCGCAATCGACGAGACCCCCGCTGAATGGTTCCCACGAAGTGCCCTCGTCTTTCGAGCGCAGAAGTCCGGAGTTCGTCGTCGCGTAGACAGCGGAAGGGGAGGAGACGGTCCCCGTGACCGTGGCCGCCCGTGAGGAGGCGCGAACGAGACTCCACGTCGCCGCGCCGTCCCGGCTGCGGTAGAGCCCGGAGGCCGCGGGATTGTCGGGAACGTCGAGGGCGGCGTAGAGAGTGCTCTTGAAGGCGCTCACCGAAAGGACGTTCGTGCCCGGGAGATTCCCGTTCGCGGCCGAGAAGCTGGCGCCCCCATCGGTGCTGCGGAAGAGCCCCTGATTGGTCGAGACATAGATCGACGCCCCGGAGACGGCGAAGCCAGAAGGGTAGGAGTACTGGGGGAGTCCCGGGGAATCCGCGAACGACACACCCCGGTCGGTGCTCCGGTAGACGCGGCCGTCGGCGAGAGCGACGAGGCAGACGCCGGTCTCGGGAGAGAAGAGAGCGGAGGCCACGGCCTCGGGGGACGAGTCCGTGGGTAGTCCGGAGCTACTGGTCTGCCATGTGGCCCCGCCGTCGGCGCTTCGCTGGAATCCGGGAGCGACAGAGCCAGGGGCGACGGCGAAGCAAGAGGTTCCGTCCGGGGAACACGACATGAACGTTGCGGCCTTGGTGGAGGCAACGGCCGACGTTCCCGAGAGGAGGTCGGATCGTGAGATACCGGAGAGGGTTGCCATGAGGAAGGTCCGCCCATCGGGCATCTGGACAACGGCCGTGACCGTGGATCTCATGTCGATGCCGTCCGGGGTCACCTGCTCCCACTGTGGTTCGTCCTCGCGGGCGAACAGGAGCCGTCCCGTCTCGGGCTCGACGAGATAGAGCGTGCCTCCGCCGCTCTCGGCGGCGCGGAACCCCACGGGGGAGGTCGGAGTCGGAGACACACCCGGAGTGGGCGTCACGACGGGCGTGGGCGTCACGTACGGTGTGGGCGAAACCCGCGGCGTGGGAGTGGCGGCCGGAGGAACGAAGACGTTCTGCGCGTGCCAGACGGCCTGTCCGGAACCCCCGGTGCGTGGGGCCGTGGTGCTCCAGGAGAAGAGCCCGGGACAGGCCGTCAGGTGGAAGATCATGACGCAGCCGAGAAACAGGAGGAGAGCTCCCTTCTTCATGCGCGGCGATGCTGAGCTTGATGGCCCGCGGCCATTCGTCATTCTGACTCCTCCAGCTTGTAGTGGCAGGGAACTATATCCAAAGCACGTATCTCGTCAGAAGGTCGCCCGCGGCAGCGCCTGCGTGTCCCCGGGATGTGGTCTTCCTGCCAGCACTTCGGCGGCTCCTGGAAAAAGAGACCCTCTCCCCGGGAATGGGAGGGACAGGGGAGAGGGTCAAGGAGAGGAATCCCCGGACATCGCAGCGAGTCCGGAGGCTCTGGCGCAGGATTCCGCAGCCTGCCTCTCGATGCCGGGGTCACGGCAAGGGGAACGCAATCGGTCTGCCAGCGTGAAGGATGGGGCGGAAAGAGCGTGTTCACGCCCGCGGGCAGGCCCCGTTGCAGCTTCCCGGGGCGCTCTGTCGTCCATTCGTCCCGCGGCAGCTCGGGAAGGGCACGCGTGCTGGCGCTCTCGGGGGCGAGAGCCGCTTCTCCCGGTTTCCCTCGGAATTGAGAGCGGCGGCCGCGTCTCTGGCGCCGGGAAGGTCCCAGAATCCCTTCAGCAAGGTGTGGCTTGACACCTCTTCGAAGGGAAGTGGAAGATGCCGCTCATTCATTCCGGCTGGAGGTTCCGATGTCCCGATCTCGTCTCGGGCTGCTCCTCTTTGTTGCCGTCGCCGCAACCGGTCTTTCGCCACTGTCCGAGGCCGCTGTGTGGTACCTCCCGGGTGTCGCGAACGCCGGTGGCAGGAACGGAACCCACTTCTCTTCGGAGGTGCGAGTCCTGAACCGGGGCGAGAAGGCAGCCCAGCTCCGATTCGAATTCGTTCCCATCGGAGGAGCCTCGCCTGACCCGGTCACCCGCGAGCTCGCGCCGGGCTCCACCCTGGCCTTCTACAACGTGCTCCGCGAGCTGTGGGACCTGGAAGGCGCCGGAACCCTCCAGATCACCGCCGACCAATCGCTCGTTCTGACGGGACGGACCTACAACGATGCGACTCCTCCCGGCACCTATGGGACGGCATTGACCGCGATCCCGTTCGAATCGCTCCTCTCGGGCACGACGGCTGCCGACACGGGGCACATCCCGTGGCTATCAGAGTCTCCGGATTCGTCGCTCGGCTACCGGACGAACCTCTTCGTCTTTCTCCTCGGTCCTCCGGCGCAGGCGTCGGTTCAGGTTTACGCGGCAAACGGACGCGACATCGCCTTCGTCACTCTCCGGCCCGAGTCGTACCCCGCGTCGATTCAGATTTCGCTTTCCTCGATCACGCCGTCGAGCGGCGTCCCGATGAGCGACGCCGCCTACGCCCTCGTGAACATCATCGGCGGACTCGGGACCGCCTTCGCGTCGGTCGTCGACAACGTCACGGGGGATGGCATCGCCGTGCCCGCGCTTCGTG
Organism: Thermoanaerobaculia bacterium; assembly: GCA_022071945.1. GTDB lineage: Bacteria > Acidobacteriota > Thermoanaerobaculia > UBA5066 > UBA5066 > JAJVIN01. The sequence goes on from JAJVIN010000042.1 coordinate 27,336, forward strand.
CCCCGCTCGAGCCTCTCGACGCGGTCATCAACGGAGCGGCGCGAGCACCTGGGCGCGAAGGGACCTTCTTCCAGACGGACGTCCGGATCCTCAACCCGAGCACGGAATCGGCGGTCGAGGCCAACCGGGCCACGATCACGATCACGCCTGTCTCCGTGGCGGGTGTGACGGACCCCGTCATGGTCACGTTGCTCCCGCGCAATGTGACCGAGTTGAAGGACGTTCTCGGATCGAAGTTCTCGGCACCCGAGGGTTCGACGGGCGCGCTTCGTCTCCAGTCGACGCGGCCGATGATCGTGCTCGCCCGGACCTCGAACGTGAGCCGGACCGGACAGCCCGGCACCTTCAGCGCCTTTCAGGAGGCCCGTCCCATCTCGGAGTTCCTCGTTCCCGGCTCCGATGCGGTCTTGACGGGGCTTCAGCAGACGGCGGATCAACCCGGCTACCGGACGAACATCGGACTCCTGGGAGGTCCGGAAGGGGCTCTCGTGCGCTTGTCCCTTCTCGACCGGGCTGGCGCCGTCTTCGCGACGCGCGAGGACGTCACCGCCGGTTCGAACGCCTGGACGCAGCCGAGCCTGGGGTCGCTCTTTGCAAACGCCGTCATTCCCCCCGAATCGGTCCTGCGCGTCGAGCCGCTTTCAGGGGCCGTCGACGTCTATGCCTCGGTGATCGACAACGTCTCGGGCGACGCGACCGTGAGCGCGGCTGCCGACTACCAGTCGTACTCGTGTCTGCCCCCCCAGATCGTCGGTTTCACGGCGGAGCCCGTGAGTCCGCCCGAGCCCGGCGCCGTGGCGGTGAGCTGGTTTGCCCCCGGCGCGGCGACCGTCCGCCTCGAGCCCGAGGGCCTCGCGCCGGACAACCTTCAGGCCGCCCCGCAGTTCCCGTATTACCTTCGCCTTCCCGGTGGTGAAGCCCGGTTGACCCTGACCGCGACGGGTCCTTGCGGGACGGTCACACGAACTCTCGATGTCGCCGCGGGCGTGCCTTCCGTCGAACCGCTCGCCGCCTCGGCGGCCCCGGCGCAACTCGTGCGGCTTCGTGTCCGTGCGATGCCCACCATCGGCGCCCCCCCTCGCGTCAGAATCATCTTCCCGGATGAGTACCAGGCCGCAGCCGACCTGTATCCGGCTGGCGCCGCGGACGAGTGGCAGTTCGCCGTCCCGTTCCTTCCAGATGGGGGTTTCTCGCCGCCATACCGGACGGGGAGCGTCACACTGGCCGTCGAGGCGGGAGGCCTCACGAGCGCGCCCGTCGCGTTCTCCATCGCGCCCCTGGCTTTCTCGGGCGATCCAGCCGCCGCACTGCTCGAGATCATCGAGACCGATCTCTCCTCCCTCGCCCCGGCGGCGGATGCGGGCCGGGACGTTCCAGAGATCGCCCTTGCCGTGGGGAGGGCGCGGGCCTCGTACCAGGGCTACCTCGCCCTCTTCCGGAAGCTGGCGTCGGACCTTTCGGCTTCCGAGACGGCGACGATCGCCGAGGACCTTCCAACCGCGGACAACCCCTCGCCGTTGCACGTCACCGTCACTCGAGCCGATCTCGCTCTGTTCATCGCCCTCTATCGAAACGCCAAAGCCTCCGGCCTCGCTCTCCGGTCTCCACAGGAACAGGCGAGGGGGGTGGCGGCGATGAGCACTGTGGCAGAGCGCTACAAGCTCCTCGAGTACTGCCTGACGGCCCGAGTCATGGATCCGGACAACTTCTGGCCCGAACTCGTCGTCAATGTTCGTGACGTCATGAAGCTCGATCCGAAGAACCCTGGCGTCATCGTTGGACAGTGGGCGGTGACGACACTCGGGAACCTCCTCTTTTCCGCGCTCCAGGCCTTCTTCGCCCCCTGTCCCTTCACTCCCGTCTGGCTCAGGGGCTTCACCCTGGCACCGTTCCAGATTCGCGGCCCCGGTGACAAGAACATCAAGGTGAACGCCTACATGGAGAGCCTCGTGACGTCGGAACTTCTCGCGAGCACCGTCACGGATGCGCTCTTCGATTTCGTCGTGGGCAAGTTCACCAAGGCCATGCCAAAGGCCTATCAGAATGTGCTCGAGAAGGCGATCAAGGGCTTGAAGGATCAGACGATCAGGCGGTACCGGGACGACGTCGCCGCCTACCTGAAGGACCTCGGCGGCGTCACGAACTTCGCCCACACCGAACAGGCGGGGAACGGGGACATCCAGTCCCTCGACCTGAGGGACGACGCGGGCCGTCCCTCGCACCGGGGAAAATTCGCCAAGCGAAACACTCCAGCCGGCGACGGCGAACTCGACTATCACTTCGAGGCACTTCCCGGCGAGAACGGAAAGACACCAGAGGGCGGCGTGGAGGAGGTCACGGTGACCGTGAACAGCACCGGGTTCCTGTTCCCGGGAGATTTCGGCCAGCCCTATTTCAAGTACCGCAAGGCCCTGAAGAGGGCGGACCGGGAATTCAAGACCCAGCTCCTCGTCGATCTGGAACTCGACAAGAAGAAGGGGAAGGATCTACCGCTCGGGCTCTTCTCGGTGAACAACGTCGCGCTGGGGCGCTACTACGACGAGGGCCCCCCGATCGTTCAGCGCGTCCTCGAGACGCAGCCGCTCCTGATGAAACGCTGCCCCATCACGAGCCATGGAAGCTGCCAGGGACCCGGGGGCCTTCGTCTTGCCGGAACGGGAGCGCTCGTGGGGAATACCCTCTACGCCTACACCCGCGACGACCGCTCGTTCGGGGTCGTCGTTCGGGGACTGAACGACGGCGCCGGAACGGCCGATCAGGACCGCGGGGATTACACGGTCATGAGCTACCGCCTCACGTTCGACACCCGGAAAGGCGTCGCGACCGGAACCGGGAGCCTGAACCGGGCCAGGGCCACCGTGACGCGTTCCGTCGACGGCGGGACCCACACCCGGCTGATTGGTCCGGACGATCGCGGCGGTCAATCGTCCGCCCTCGTCTTCTCCGACGCCTTTTCACCCCAGTTCTCCTACGAACAGGCGGGCAGCCACCGGCTCTTTGGAAGGGGAGCCGCAAAAGGGATGAGTGCCCTGTCGCACGTCTTCGCGACGCGCAACCCAGCCGTGGAGTGAGGCCGGCCGCTCACAGTCAACCTCGATCACCACGATCTGGTTTTTCCGAACCGGACATGGAGTTGCGCTAACCCCTGATAGAGCAGCTCCAAAAAGTGGCTCCAGTCCGGACACATCCCGGTCACGGTGGACATGTGCTTGATGACGCCCGTTTCGATGTCAACGATCTTGCTGGAGAGGAACAGGTAGCCCTTCTCGTATGTGACGATCTCACCCAAGATCAAGAGATCCGGGCACGCGGCCGTTCCCGCCTTGCTCCTGTTGGCATAGTTTCCGGCGGCGAACTGCCCGGCGTAGATCCTCGACATTCCCAGCACCCAACCGTGTACCGGCAACAGGTCGTAACTCCTGGTGGTGTGATTGGCCTTGAGATTGGCCAGGTAGTGGCGACCGCGTCCGTCGACTGGTATGTCGACGTGTTTGAAGGGGTCGATCATCGTGTGGAACGCATGGCCGAGCGCCATGGCAGCCCCTTGCCTGAGAGTCGAATTGTCAACCACGAGCCATCGCATCTCACATACCCCCGCGTCGCTTCCTTTGCGGAGCGGCCACTTCCTGGAATCTCTTGAAACTCGCCAGGTCTAAGCATTGGCCATGCCAGGAGAGCCCTGAGAACCAACGAGGTTGCGGGCTTTTCACCACGACCGTCCGGCACCGCCTTTCTCGCCACGCGATGAGGTTCAAGAAGTAGGACGGAGCATGAGTGCCTCGTCGACAATGCGCGACTCCGCACGCTCTCATTATCGAGAGTCGCAATCCCCAGGATTCTCAGGTGTGAGAGTCATCTCTTGCTCTCAAAGAGCGGCCATGAATACTCACCATGGCCTGGAAGGGGACGGCCGCTCACAGCCCCAGGACGAGCCTCAGTCCCTCGTCCAGCTCATCCATGGAGTTCTGCGGGAGTTGTCCGGCCCTCTCCTCGAAATCTTCCCGGATGACCTTCTGGATGTCATAGACATTCGCTATCGATGGCTTGGAAAGGCCAGTGGCTTTCTTCTCGAGCCGCACGTTTCCCGGGAGCCCCTCGAGATGAACCCGGCTCGTTAAGGGAACGACCAGGATCGAGCGGATTCGTGGCTCGCGTACCTCGTCCGTCTGGACGACGACAGCGGGACGGCGTCTGTCGATGCGAACCCACCAGATCTCTCCCCGCCTCGGAAGGAGATCACCACTCGTCGTCACGGTACTCCTCGGCCATGCGCCCGCGCTGGTACTTCCGCCAGGCGGCTTCGTCCTCGGTCACGTCCCAGCCGTGTGTGTCGATGTACCGCCGGGTCTCCTCTCTCACCTGCTCGGCCTTCAGCAGCCGGGCGAGGAACCCCGAGCGGGACGTGCGGCGCCGTCGCGCCTCCTCGTCGGCAAACGCGATCAAGTCGGCGGGGAGCGAAACACCGATCTTCACGATGAATTCGAGTGTAGCACTCACGGGAATACCCGGGTATTCCACGCATGGTGCCTACCTACCCGGAGCGCGCATCGATTCACGCGTGGAAACGCGCGCGGCGGGACCGTCCCCATCGCGTCTGAGTTCTGACCCTCGACATCTCCGCCCGCCTCGATCCTGACTGCGGCCCGCGGGGCTGCCGGCCGTTCGCGGCGGGAGCCGTGCTCTACCGGTAGATCGCGAAGAGGGCCGCCAGCGCCGCGAACGGCCGCGCTGGCGGGTGAACGATGCGGATCCGGTCCCGGTACCCGCGCAGTGTTTCCGCGAGACGCTCGACGGCCTCCCGTTCGGCTTCGGCCAGGCGCGCGAGATCGAGAACGAGCCGCTCGCGGCGCTGGTTCAACCCTTCTCGAAGCTGGGCCGCCAGCCGCTCCGCGTCCGGGAGCTGAAGCTTCCCGGCCACGCTGACCCAGACCGTCGCCTCGGGCCGCAGCTCGACCTGGATCTCGCTGCCGGCCTCGGTCAGACCGTGCAGACGGCGCCAGACGCGGGAGGGGAGCGACTCCTCCGGCTGCCGGAAGGTGTGCCGCGTGAGGCGCGGGTGCTGAAAGAGGCCCGACTTCAGCGTGAGACCGGTCCAGGCCGCCGCGCAGGCGGCGAGAACCGAGTTCGTCCGTTCGGAAAGCGCCGGGGGCCCCAGCACCTGGTGAATCCGGCGCTCGAGGTTAGCCACCCATTGCCTTACGCCCGCGGTCCGCCCGAGGACCCGGCCGGCGAGAAACACCGGATAGGCCCGCCGGATCTCGAACGCGAACCGCTCGGCCTTCTTCCTCAGGATCGGCACGGGCGAGTTCTTCAGCTTCTCGTAGCCGTTGAGCCAGACCTCGAGGGACCGGTAGATCGATGGGCCCAGCCGCTCATCGTCCTCCTTGAAGCAGCGCCGCTGCGAGGACTCGATCGCCTCGGGGCTCATGACGGGGTGGGTCACCATGGCCGAGAAGCCCGTGCATCTCTGGTAGTACCGCTCCCGGTCGTCCTCGAGATCCTTGTGGAGGAGCCCGTTTCGCATCACTTCCTCGTAGAACGGGGTCCCCGGAGTGGGACCGTAAATGAGGAACTGCGAAAGGGTGGGGCGAAGGGCGAGGAGGCCTTCCAGCTCCTCCGCGATGATCTCCGGGGTCTGGTAGGGAAGGCCGACGATCATCGAGGCCAGGATGCTGATGCCGTGCTCGCGCAGTTCGGTGAACAGCTCGGGAACGGGCCGGCCCGACTGCTTGGCATAGCCCGAGCGCGCTCCCTCGTAGCCGATCCAGACACCATCGATCCCCATCTCCAGGATCTCGGTGACCGAGTACTGGCTGAGGGCCTTCACGCTCGCGAAGGCGAAGATCGAGAGGGCTCTTCCACTCTCGACGACACAATCGCGCAGTTCCATCGCGCGTCGCCGGTTGAGGAGGAAGTCTTCGTCGAGGACGGCGATAGACATCTCGGGCTCGATCTCGAGGTACCTCTGGATGACGCCGTGGATGTCGCGGCCCCTGGGGAGCAGGCGGATGTGTTTACGCTTGAAGAAGTGCGACGTGGAGCAGAAGTCGCAGCCGTTGGGGCAGCCCAGCCCGGCAAAGACCATCCCGGTGCGCGAGACCTGGCTGCCGAAGACGCGTAAACGGCTGACGACGAGCGGGTGGCGGTACGGCATCGACTCCGCGGGCTCGCCCAGAAGGCGCCTCATGAAACCGACCCCCTCCTCGCGGCAAACGTGGTCGCAATGCGGGGCCAGCACTTCGTCCGACAGTACCGTGCCATATCCTCCGAGAACGATCTTCGTCTGGGGCGAGTACCGCCTCACGAGGGCGACGGCTTCCTTCATCCGGTGGAAGGTCGCCAGGACGAAGGAGATCCCGATGTAGTCGTATCCCTTCCTCAGCTCGCGCGCGAGTTCCGCCCTGCTGGGGTAATGGAGGACGGTCGTGGGAGCGTCGAGGTTCTCGGCGATGAACTCGTGGGAGAACTGAACGTGGTTGGCCCTCGGACTGAACAGTCCCTGAGCGCGCGTCACCTGCCCGAAGAGCAATTCGTAGCCCACGCTCGGGCCGTCCCCGTACCGCTCTCCGAGGGGACGGCACACGCTGGTCAGAAGCACCCGGGGGCCGCGGCTCTCCGGAGCCTTGCCATCCACACTCATGAACGCCCTCCTCGCTGGCCGAAAGGCCGAGGGCTGCCTTCTCGAGAAGAGGCGGCCCTTTCCAGGGTATGCCTGGCGCAGAGTACCAGACATCCCCGAGGGCGCGAGGACGTGATCGGAGGGAGTCCGAGCGGGTGTGTTTACGCGGCCGAGCCAGATGAGGAATCCCAGATTGCTGGAGCCGAGTCGGGAAATGTCCGGGAAGATGGAGGGAAGCGATCTCGCGTCGAGATCGAACAACTGGACCGGCGGGGCCCCGTACTGATCGACCGCGGTCGTCGGGATCCACCTCCGCTCGCCGGTCGCATCGTCCGGTCCGCCGAGAGCGAGCAGAGGGAGCCTCGGAGAGCGCTGCCGCCAGTGTGTTCGTCTCGAGGGTCCGAGACATCTCGACTCTCCTTGCCGAGACTCCATGGTGTATGAAGCAAAGACGCAGTGCCACCTGATTGGTTTACAGATCCTGCCGGGCGGCGGGCAAGAAGACGGTTCGGTCTGCCGGGGGCGAGGCGCGAGGGGCAGCCGGACATCTCCGTCAGGGAAACGCGCCGGTCGTGAATCCGGGGCTGTAGAGGTCCCAGGTGGCGGGTAGTCCCAGGGTCTCGGGCGTTACCACGGTCTCGAAATCGGATTCGGTCAGGCGAGCCATCAAGGACGGGTGGACGGCCCGGCGGATGACAGATTTGCCGTCCTTAGTCACGTGCGAGTACGTCCAGTAGCGGCCAGCCGGCTCGTCGAAATGACCACTTCCGACGCCCCCTGTCCCGGCCGTCAAGTCTCCGGTCTTGATGTACGTGCCTCTCAGAACGCTCGACGTCCAGACCGAGAGCGACGCGCCATGAGAGACGTAGACGACCCACGCCTTTCCGTCGAAGAAAACGTCGGGATCCGAGGCCGTCCGGTAGTTCTCGGAAGTCCCGACCGTCACGTGCAGGCGGGCTCCAGTGTCGATGGAGAAGCTCTGGCCGTCGCTTCCCTCGACCTCGGTTGCCGACGCGATCTGCTTCACGCAGGAAGGGGCCTCAGGAGGACATCCCGCCGGGTCTCCGCCCAGGATCCCAGGGAGGTAGAAGAGCACGATCCGTCCGTTCTCGTCGAGGACGGGCGAGGGATCGACGAAGCCCGAGCCGCCTGGATCACCCTGCAGCGACACCGCGACCGGAGGGTCCAGCTTGCCCGTGTCGAGGTGAAAACGGGTCAGCTCTCCGGGTGTGAAGAGATACAGCGTGTTCCCGCGCCGGACGGCGTCCGGCACGGAGCCGCGGTACGAGACGAAGCCCGGGACCGGAGTGAACGAACGCCCGTCCGTGCTCTGGGCGAGGAGCACCCTGTGATTGCGAGGGTCGCGGCAGTCGCTCGTCCCCGGTTCACAGGCGTGAAGCGGCATCACGAACCTCTGGAGCGCGACAGCCCCCTCGGATTGCCCATCCGTGGCCTCGGCCAGTACGAAGGACCCATCGCCGGTCTCGTTGTCGATCTCCGTGGCGTAAACGAAGACGGGCGCGGGAACGCGGCAGCATCCCGCCGCGGGGCAACCGCAGACATCGGAGTCCCTCTTCGCGACAACGGAGACCACTGCGCCGCTCCCGTCCAGGATTCCCGGGGAAAGGTCGTTCAGCTGGATGTGGCCGAGCGGCGGAAGATCGAGCCTCTCGCTTCTCTCGGACAGCCTTCCGTCGAGATCCCGGACGGAGATCTCGATCGTCGCGGCTCTCTGTCCGGGGTTGAAGGCCCCCAGGGTCATCCTCCTCGAGCCCGTTCCGCTCGTCCCGGAGAGGAGGAGATATCCGTTCGAAACGGCCTTCGCTTCGGGCACCGCCGGAACGGCGACGCCATAACGTCCTCCACTCGGTGAAGGAGTGGATGTCCTGGATGTCGTCCAGAACGGGCCATCTCCGCGGAGACGGAGGGCACCCGAGCCGGTTCCCCCGAGAAGGGAGCCGACGACATCGGAAATCGTCGTACCGTGGGCCGCCTGCAAGTCCAGGGTCTTCGCCTTCTGACTTCCCGGAATACCTGACTCGAAGAACGTGACCTCGAGGCGCACGGGCCGGTCCGGCGACGGGTTCCAGAGCGTCATGTCCGTCGACCACATCGTCCCCTGGAGTCCCGGTGCGTGGGCGGCGGCGGGAATGAAGACGACATGCTCGGCGCCTTTGGCCCGGACAGGCGAAAGGAGAGCGGCGGCAGCAATCAGGGCCGGAACGAGAGACACGTTCATCCTCGACTTCCTCCAGGAAGACATGGAGGGAACCCCGGCTTTCTTACATTCGCCGGCGTCTCCGTTCTCCGTGAGGGAGTAGGGCTGGGACTGAGGGCCTCCGTGGGGGCTCTCCCTTTCATGACGCGGTAGCGGCCAGCGGCGAGAACGCCGAGATCCTGGACGGTTCCGTCGGGCCACATCACGGAGACTCTCGCGCTCGTCGACGGCCCGAGCCCGAAGTGGAGCGGGGTCCACGAACCGCTGGCGTAAGACTGCACCACGAAGAAGTCCTTCTCGATGCGCCATTCAGCAATGTCGACGGTCACGCGCGTGCCGAGAACGGTCCGGCCGTCTCCCGAGGCCACCGGGAGGATCTCGAGGGAACTCCCGCCCTGGTGAGAGTTCTTCAGCACGATCCCGCCCCGGTCAATCGCGTTGAGCACGAGATCGAGACGCCCGTCGCCATCGAGATCACCGGCCGAAAGACCTCTCCCGACGGTGACGAGCCGCCCGAGATCGCCCGCGACGGCCGAGACGTCGCGGAACTTCGGGCCGCCCGGCTCGCTCTCGTTGTGGAAGAGAAGCTGCCTCTGCGCATAGCTCCTCTCTCCCGCCGCGAAGTTCTTCGCAACCGGGTTGAACCACTGGGAGACCACGGTCCAGAATCTCGAGAGGATCTGCCCGTTGGTGACCATCAAGTCATCCCGGCCGTCATTGTCGTAGTCGACAGCCACTGTCCCCCATCCGACCAGCGGGATCGAGGGGTCCGCGTCTCCGCCAAAGGCGGGCCGCTCGGCCTGTTCGAACACCTGGCCCTCGACATTCCTCAGGAGCGTGTTCGGCTCGTTGGCGTAGTTCGTGACGAAGAGGTCCGGCCTGCCATCCCCGTCGAGATCCGTGGCGGCGAGTCCCATGCCGCTCCGGGTACGCTTTCCGAACGCAGTCGGCCCTTCCTGAGGATAGCCCGTCCCCGTCTCCTCGGAGACATCTCGAAACGTACCGGTTCCCTCGTTGTGAAGAAGGGTGTTCCTCCACTGGTCGTTGGAGATGTAGAGATCCGTTCTTCCGTCTCTGTCGTAGTCAACGGCCGCGATGCCAATTGTCTTCGAACCGGGATCGGCGGCGCTCCACTCGGCCGTCGCGTCGCGCCACTTCCAGCCGCCGAGCCCCAGGAGGAAGAGATTGTCCTGTCCACTGTACTCGTCGGGCGTCTTGAAGGCCGTGGCCGGGAGCTTGCTCTCGCGTTCGGGATCCGTGTCGAGATAGTGGCCGATGTAGATGTCGACGATTCCGTCTCCGTTGGCGTCGAGGGCCGCCATGCCGATCGCGAACCGCCCGCTTTCGAGTCCCGTGTTCTCGACTTTCGTGAACGTCCCGTTTCCCTCGTTTCGCCAGACCGAGTTTCGCTCGCCCGCATTGGCCACGATGAGGTCCACGTCCCCGTCCGAATCGAGGTCGGCGAAGAGAGCCCCGATCCCCCAGCCGCAGGCCCGGATGCCAGAACGTTCCGTGATGTCCTCGAAGGTGCCGTCGCCCCTTCCGCGGTAGAGGCGGGAACAGCGCCCGAGCGGCTGGGTGCCCCCGCTCTTCCGGTACTGCTTGGCGTTCTTGACTTGCTGAACGAAGAAGACGTCGAGGACTCCATCCGCGTCCACGTCGGCGAGCGCCGCTCCGCCTCCCATGGTCGGGATCAACTTTCCGTCCATGAAGTCACCGCGGAATCGGAAGCAGATTCCGGACTGAGGGGTCACGTCGCGGTAGAGATCGCCCGACACGGACTTCCGGGCCGAGCGCTCTGTCCCGAGGATGAGGGCACAGCCGGATTGGCTGACGGCGAAGAGCGCGAGGGTGGCGAGGATCCATCGCCTCACGGCCGCGCCCCGCGCGGCTTCTCGGAAGCTGTCCGGCGGAATTCCCGAAGCGGCAGCAACTCGCCGTCCCGGAGCGTGTAGAGGCGGCCGCCCGCGACGTTCTCGAAGGTGAAACGAGGCTCCGAGGCCCCCGGCGGGATGACTTCGATCTTGTCCGCCACGCCGTTCTTCCCGAGGCCGAAGTGGAGCGGGACCCACGCCCCCGAGGCGTACGACGGCCGGAGGATGAACTCCTGCATCTGCCGTCTTCCGCCGGCCCGGACGATGACCTTCGTCCCGATCGCCGTCCGGTGGTCGCGGCCGGCGGCCGGGAGGATCTCGATTGCGCGCGAACCTGGGTTTTCGGTCCTGTTGAGCATCAGCCGCGCGCCGCCCGAAATCGCGGCGATGGCAAGGTCGAGCCTTCCATCTCCGTCGACATCACCCACCCCGAGGCCTCGGGCGGAGAGCTTCAGCTCCCCAAAGTCACCTGCCCCGGCGGAGACGTCCTCGAATCGACCTCCGCCCGTATTGTGAAAGAGTTGAGGGTGCTGCCGGAAGCTCCGCTCCCCGCGGCCGTAGAAGGCCGAATTGCGCTTGTTGAAGAGCGAGCCCAGAAAAGTGATGAACCTCGGGGCCAGGTGCCCCGAGACGGCCACGAGGTCCTGCCAGCCGTCGTCGTCCAGGTCGGCGAAGTCCGTGCCCCACTGAACGGGCGGAGTCGAGGGAGCGGCGAGTCCCGCGCTCGCCGCGGCCTCCTCGAAGAGGACGCCATCGACATTCTGGTAGAGCGAGATGGGCTCTCCCGCGAAGTTGGTCACGGCGACGTCGGGGTGGCCGTCCCCGTTCGGATCTCCGATCGCGATCCCCATCCCGGCCCGCGCCTGGGTCTCTTCCCGCTTGCCGGCTCCGGTCTCCTCCGTGGCGTTCTCGAAGGACCCGTCTCCTCTGTTGCGGTAGAAGACGTTCGTCACGCGATCGTTCGTGATGTAGAGGTCGAGATCCCCGTCGAGGTCGAAGTCGAAAAGGACGGCGGCCATCCCCTTGCTCTCGTGAGCCGCCACGCCCGCGCGGGCGGTGCCGTCCTCGAACCGGCCATCCTCCTTCTGGAGATACAGGACGGGAGCCTGGCCGCCATAGTCGTCGGGCAACCTCAGCTGCATGCTGGGAAAGGACTTCTCCCGCGCATAGTCAGTGTCGAGGTAGTTGACGGCATAGACGTCCACGCGTCCGTCGCCATTGACGTCGCCGGCCGCGAGCCCCACCGCGAACCCGGTCGCGTTGAGACCTCGCTCCCGGGCGGCTTCCTCGAATCTCCCGCCGAGGTTGTGAAAATAGGATGTCTTGCCGGCGCCCGTGACCAGAAGGTCTGGCAACCCGTCGGAATCGACGTCGGCCCAGTGGGCCCCCATCGTCCAGCCGCAGGCTCGGATTCCGGCCTTCTCCGTCGTGTTCTCGAATGTCCCGTCCCCGTGGTTGCGAAACAGCATCCCGCATGGCCCCTCCGAGGGCCTCTCGCCATGCGCGACCGACCCCGTGAAGAAGAGGTCGAGAAAGCCGTCTCCGTCGTAGTCGGCCATCCCGACACCGCCGCCCATGGTCGCGAGCATGCGGCCCCGCTTCAAGTCGGTGCGGAACTCGAAGTCGAGGCCGGCCGCCCGTGTCGCGTCCAGAAACGTCATTCCCCCTCTTCTCGCGGCGTGGCCCGTTGCCGTCAGAAGAGCCGCCGCAACCAGGGTCGCGGCGACCGAGCTCGAGATCCGTGACCTCACGGCCGCTTCCCGTTCTTGACGGAGTTCCAGAAGGCCTCGGGGCCGGCGGGCCGCGTCATCCACTCCCGTAGAAACGCGGCATCCGGATGACGCTCCGTTTCTGGGTAGGGATAGGCGGACATCGCGTGGAACGGCCAGGGTTCGACAGTCTGCCCCGTGACGGTGTTCTTGTCGAAGTCCTTGTCCCAGCCGTCCGATACCAGGATCCAGTCGCGCCGCCACCCGGGTCTCAGCGGAGGGAGTCCGGATGCGTCGTATTCGATCCGGATCGAGTCGCCTCCCTGGAAGACCACGTAGCGGTCGTCGGTTCTTTCGAGGAGTTCCGTGACACCGCCGAGCCGCGTCAGCATCCCCGGAACGTCCTGCCACTTCGGGAAGGGCTCGACGTCATCGTGAACGAAGACCTCCGGTCCGTCCGCCGTCTCGCGCCGCATCCGCGAGAACCCGCGCAGCGACAGTTCGGCTCTCGCTGGCTTCAGAGAGTGCGTCACGACGGCGACGGGAGGATCGTTGACGGTGACGAAGATCCGGTCCCAGAAGACGGCCATGGTCGTCCGGATGCGGACCCTCGGATCCGCGGGGTCGAGAAGTCCCGTGAGATCGACCGGCATCGTCTTGCTCTTGCCAGCCGGGAATCCGAACGAGGGCATCGCGGCTTTCCACCCGCCCTTTCCGTCCGGAATCTCGAGCAGGGGAGGGAAATGCGGTATGTCCCCGCGCTGTGAAAGAGCGACATTGATCGACGTGTCGGTGTAGAAGATCCAGCCCGAAAGGAACAGGACGACACGGTCCGTTGCCGTCACCGGCCCGAGGTCGAGGACGAGAGAGTGCTCGCGCCGGACTCCCTGGTAGTGCGTTTCGGGCCCAGGGCTGACATGGACCTTGTCGGGGAACCGCAGCGCATCGAGAACGTCCGTCGCCACGCGATCCACCACGGACGTTGCCGATCTGGGAGGCCGCCCATGGGCCACCGTGAAGAGCTTTCGCTCGAGCGGTTCGATCGTCATTCGCTCATTGGGCACGACCATCGTTCCCTCGGGATGGTCGACGGCCATCAATGTGGCCTCGTCGAGGTAGGTCACCTCCCACAGTTCCTCGGTGTAGTCGATGACGAGCCGGCCGGCCGGGTCCGGCTGAAGCTGGGACCGGTCGATGTAGAGCCACTCTCGCGTGTCGGCCCCGGCCAGGTGGACCCCATCGTAAAGGAGGCCGAGAGGCGCCCGCCCGAGCGCGTCACTGACGAAGCTCCATTCCTCGGTCTTCCCGTTGAACGCGTACACGAACGGGCACGACCCCTTCAGCTGCTGCACTTCCTTGACAGTGGTTCGCCCTCTCACGTCGAGCTGGTTCTGAGGGACGCCGTTCGTGAAGAGGGTCCTCACGACGTCGGCCTTCGTCCGGGCGCCGATGCCGATCAGGAGCGGCTGGATTCCCACCGTGCGAGCGACGTAGAGATCACCCGCCTTCACCTCGACGAGGGATCCCACGCCGGCCTTGTTGACCTTCCCGGAGCCTGACTGAAGCCCTTCAAGGACGACGGTGACCCATCCATTCGCGTTCCCGCCGTCGTTCGTCAGGACGGAAACCTGTCCCTTTCGGGAGACGACGAGATCGAGATCTCCATCGCCGTCGGCATCGGCGGCAAGAAGGCGATCCGCTGCTGAAGCGTTCTTCAAGACCGGCCAGTTCGTGAAGCCGGAGCCGTCGCGCCGAAACGCGGCGAGGCCGCCCGCGCCGGAGAGGATGGCGTCCGGGAAGCCGTCGTTGTCGAGATCCGCCAGGAGCACGGCCTCTGTGGAAAAACCGGACGGGAGCTTCGAGAGGGCGCTGGGCGCTTCCGGTTCGAAGGAATCCCGTCCCTTGCCGATGAGGACCCTCGCGCCATCCCCGCCTCCCGCGAGAAGGTCGGGGAACCCGTCAGCGTTGAGGTCGGCGGCATCCACGCAGGTCACTCCCGAGGGGACGAGCTTCACATCGAGAAAGCGCCCCTGCCGCTTGTTGGATCTCAGAGCGAGCGCGCCCTGAGACGTCACGCAGACGAGGTCGAGGTCGCCGTCCCGGTCGAAATCGGCCCCCTTGCAATCCGTGCTTCGAAAGGCCGGATCTCCCGTCGTCGTGGTGACGTCCGAGAAAGACCCATCGAGATTGTTTCGAAGGAGCTTGTCGGGAGCCGGGGCGGCGTGAAGGTAGACGTCGAGATCCCCGTCGAGGTCGAAGTCGAGAAAGACGGCGCGGGAGTGGGGCGCGGGGATCGCGAAGAGGTCCGGTTTCCCCGAGTTGGAGAGGTCCACGCGGCGGAGGGTGACAGCGGGATCCTCCGCTTTTCCGCCCTCGCGGAAGGTGACCGGAATCGCGGCGCCCGGCCTGGGACTCAAAGCGGATTCCAGGGCGGGGCTGAACCTCTCGAGGGGGATGCCGGTGACGTTGGTGAAGAGTTCCTGGAGCGATTGCTGGTAGGCGGCGGAGGAGCGCAGGAGGTTCTCGAGGACCCGGACTTTCAACCCCGCGGTCTTGGCGTCTCCCTTGGCCAGGGCCGACTTGGCCTCCTCGAAGTACTGCCGGGGCTTCGGATCGGCCGTGGTGAGAAGGGCACCGGTTTCCTCGAGCAGCCTGGACACGGCGGGAGACGTCCCGGATTCCAGCTCGGCCAGGATGAGCTTCAGGCGGGCCGGAAGATTCGAACTCGACCGGCTGACTATCTCGGCCAGGGCCTTCTTCCGCGTCTCCTTCTGGGCGGGCGTGAGCTGTGGGAGGGACTCGACCGACCGGGCCAGGCGCCAGCGGGATTCGAGGTCCGTCGGGTCGGCGGCCGCCGCGCGGCCGAGAAGCGCGCGTGCTTCCTCGGGACGGTTCCTGGCCTCCTCGACGGCCGCCTGGACGGCGAGGAGGCCACCGCTCTCCGGAGAGAGCTTTCGCGCGCGGACAAGGAACGCCTCTGCCGTGGCGAGATCGTGTCCCCTCAAGGCGGCGATGGCGGCATTGGCGAGCGGCAGGGGCTCCTCGGGCACGAGGGCCGCGAGCTTCTCGAAGGTCTTGCGGGCGTCCGCGTGTTTTCCCTCCTCGAGCTCGGCGAGGCCCAGATTCCTGGCGGAGAGGACGCGGGAGGCTTTCTCCGGCGCGAGGGTGGGTGGAGGGGCCGCGAGTGACTGCAGAGAGACCGCGACAATGGCGAGGGCGGCGAGGGTCTTCATCGGACAGCGGATTGTCGCCGAGAACCGGTCCATCGGGAATCCGCGGACAGTCGAACCTCCTGGTCCTCGCGGTGCTGGGCTCTCCGGCTCTCACTTCTGATAGTCGAAGTCAGCCGGCTCCACTGCCATCATGAGGACCGGTCTCATCGCCCTTCAGCGTTGAACCCGCCGGAGCCGCCGGCAGGACGATCTCGAAGGCCGCCCCCGAGCCCGGCTCGCTTGCCGCCCGGATGGAGCCTCCGTGCTGTTTCACGATTCCAAAGACCGTTGCCAGGCCCAGCCCGGTGCCTTTCCCGGGTCTCTTCGTCGTGAAGAACGGCTCGAAGATGTGCGGCAGGATGCCGGCCGGTATGCCGTTTCCCGTGTCGCTCACCCGCAAGAGGACGTGAGGGCCGGGCCGGGCTTCCGGGTGACGGGAAGAACCTTCCAGGGGGACGACGAATTCCCCCGTTTCGAGGGCCAGGACTCCGCCGGAGGGCATTGCATCCCGGGCGTTGACGGAGAGATTCAGGAGGATCTGATCGAGCATTCCCCGGTCGGCAACCGTCAAGAGCGGCCGGGGATCGAGATCCAGGCGCACCCGGACGTTCTCGCCCAGGATTCGCCGCAGCATCCGTGCCATCGCGGTGATGGCGCCGTTGAGGTCGAGGAGCCTCGGTTGCAGCTTCTGGCGGCGGCTGAACGCCAGGAGTTGCCGCGTCAGGTTCGAGGCGCGCTCGCAAGCCTGCCGAATCTCGTCGAGGGAGGCGGCCCGGCTCTCGAGAGGGAGACTGTCCGTCTGGAGAAGCGAGGCATTCCCCTCGATCACCGTCAGGAGGTTGTTGAAGTCGTGAGCGATGCCGCCCGCGAGCTGTCCGATGGCATCCATCTTCTGGGATTGCCGCAGCTGCTCCTCGAGTTCCAGCCTCTCCGTGATGTCGTGCGCGTAGCAGTGGACGATATCGGATTCGGCGATCGGGTAGAAGGACCAGGAAATGGTCGACGCGCCGTGACGGGTTTCGAGGCGCAGTCTGGGCTGCCGGGTTTCGAGGCAGCTCTGCGCGATGCCAGCCGCGTCTGCTGGCAACAGCTCGCCCACGCTTCCGGCTCCCGTCTTGTGGACCAGAGACTCGACGGCGGGGTTCGCGTAGGTCAGCCTGCCCGTACTGGAGAACTCGAGGACGGGATTCGGGTTCCTCTCGGGAAAAGCGGCGAGCTTCTGGGCCCTCAGCTCGGCGTCCTCCCTCTGGCGGTCTCGCTCCGCCAGATCGAGCGCGAAGCCGATATCGGCCGCCATCTCGTCGAGCAGCTCGAGTTCGCCCTCGTCGAAGGCGTCGGGCTCGGACGAGTAGAGGTTGAAGACACCCGCGCAACATCCACCGGGCAGGAGTGGGAGCGAGATCATGGAATGGAAGCCCAGTTCGATCGCCCTCGCCCGAAACGGAGGCGGGGCCTGGCTTCCCTCGATGCCGGGACACACCGCATGGCGTTTCGAGGCGAGGGCCAAAGTCGTGTAGGGGCAGCTCTCCCGCGGCGATCCGGCGATCCGTTCGAGCATCGCTAGGCCCGGGCGCGTTGCCCCCGCATGCGCCGCGATTCTCAATGAGGCCGCGCCCGGCTCGGTGAGCCCCACCCACGCCAGCCGGAAGCCCCCCTTCTCGACAGCAATCTCGCAGGCGCCCGCGAGGACCCGCCGCGGATCCCTCTCCCGGACGATCAGCTGATTGATCTCGCTGAGGACCGAGTAGATCCGCGTCAGTTGCCGGATCTGGCTTTCCGTCCGCCTGCGATCCGTGACGTCCTCCTTGATGGCGATGAAGTGCGTGATCGCCCCTCTCGAATCCGTGACGGGGGTGATCGTCTCGTGCTCGTGGTAGAGGGAACCGTCCTTCCGCCGGTTGACGACGTCGCCGTCGATGACGTCGCCGGCGAGGGCCCTTTGCCAGAACATCTGGTAGAAGTCCGCGTTCTGCACGCCCGACTTCAGGATGCGCGGGGTCTGGCCTCGCGTCTCCTCCTCGGAGAACCCCGTCATCTTGCACCACGCCGGATTGACCCACTGGATCAGGCCCTCGCGGTCGGTGATCATGATGGCGTTCGCCGCCGCGCCGAGTGCCGCGGACTGCAGACGCATGGCGGCTTCGGCCTGCTCTCTCTCCAGAGCCTGCCGCTCGAGCTGCCGGACGTGTTGCTCGACTCTCTCGTACAGGAGGGCATTCCTCACACTCACGGAGGCCGTGGCGGCCAGCGCCTCGAGGAAGAGGGACTGCACCGCGAAATCACGTTCCGTCCTCGATCCCAGCCCCAGAACGCCCAGTACCTCGCCTTCGCTGAGGAGCGGGAGCGAGGCGAAGGACCGGATCCCGCCCGGCCCGCATGAGCCCTTGGCCGTCCTCGCGGCGCCATCCAGCGGGGAACGGTAGACGGGTGATTTCCCCGCGGCCGCAAGACCGCAGAGACACCCGCCCTCCTCGACTGGCCCAGAGGAAGACTCGGGGCACGTGAAGGGCGCGGGACCACCACCACGGAACTCGAGCCCTTCCTGTGTCTTCAGGAAGAAGACGGCGTGGTCCGCCCCAGTCGCTTTTCGTGCCGCCTCGATCGCGGCATCGACGACTCCCGAAAGCGAAAGCGCGGCACTCATCCGGCTGCCGGCTTGGTGAAGCGCCTGGAACTCGGCCAAGCTCCGGGAGAGTTCTTCCTGGGTACGCTTCAAGCGCGCGGTCTCGATCCCGACCCCGGCGATGTGGGGGCGCCCCCCGATCTCCACGCGGATGCCGGTGAAGTAGAACGGCGTCAAGGAGCCGTCCTTTCCGAGAAGGCTCGCCTCGACCTCGGCTTGGCCTTCCCGCAAGACGGCCGCGATCCGCTGCTCGATCAGTTCCTGTTCGGACGCCGTGAAGAACTGAACCGGGTGCATGCCGAGGATCTCCGGCGCGGCATACCCGGTGATCGTCTCCAGGTTCTCGTTCCACTGCAGGAACCGGCCCGTCTCATCGAAGAGATAGAAAACTCCGGGCAGGCTCTTGATCGTCGCGGCGAGGAGCACCTGCTCGCGCGCCAGCCCGTCCGAAACCCGCTTACGCTCGATCAGAAGCCCGATCTGGGCCGCGATCGCCGCGATGACGGCGACGAGATGCTGGTCTCGCGCGCGATTACCGCGGAGGAAGAACTCGACCACCAGAACTGTTTCCCCTCGGACGAGGACCGGCACCCCCACGGCCGCCCGCAACCCGGCCCGGGCGGCGACGAGCTGGCGGGGGGAGGATGCCGCGTTGGCCACGTCGTCGATCCACTGGACCTGGCCAGACACCCACGTAGAGCCGGGCAGCCCCTCCCCGGGGTCGAAGCCGCGGTCTTCGCTCACCCGCCGGAACTCTTCCAGTCCGCTCGCGGCCGCGTGCCAGGCCCGGTGACACCGTAACCGGCCGGACATGGGGTCGGGCACCCACACCTGCCCCAGAGCCCAGCCCGAGACGTCGCAGACGTGCCTCAGAAACAGCCGCAGGGCCCCATCCTCGTCCTCGGCCTCGGCAATCCCCCGCGTGATGGAGTGCAGAAGCTCCGCCTCTTCCTGCGCCCTCTTTCGGGCAGTGATGTCCATCGTCGTGAGCAGGACCCGCTGGAAGGATGTCTCGCTCCGTGGAGCCACCGACCAGCGAACGTGAACGTCGCGGACTTCGCCGTCGAGGGTCCTGACCCTGCTCTCGAGTTCGAGGGAGGCCCGGCCCGTGGCGATGGCTACCAACTCCTCGATGACGGCCTGGCGCGCTTCTTCTCCGAGAAGCTGGCCCAGACCCGCCAGGAGTGCGCTCGTGTCCCGGGCCCGGTGGAGCCGGACGGCTTCCTCGTTCACCCGCAGGATCCTCACCGCATCGATGCACTCCTCGAGAAACGACGGATGCGCCTCGAGGAACTGCCGGACCTCATCCCCGGGCGACCCCATCAGCCCGGAGCTCGCGAGCTTGTCGCGCACGGCCGAGAAGTCCTCCTCCCACGTGGCCACGGGCATCGCCATGAACAGGCTCTCGAGCCGTCTCTCGTTTTCCCGGATCGCGGCCTCGCACTCCTCCTTGCCCGTCACGTCGGTGATGAAGCCCTCCAGGGCCTCGAGGGTCCCGCCGGGAGTGAAGACGCCGCAGCCCTGCTCCCAGACCCACTTGACCTCTCCAGAGGCCGTGATGATCCGGTAGGTCAAGGTGAAGCGCTCTCGCCTCGCCACCGCGGCCTGGACCTCATCCCAAACTCGTTCCCGGTCGCAGGGATGCATGACGTCCGCGTAGTGGCGCCGGTGACTGTTGAAGTCGGCCGCCGGGTATCCGGTGAGGCCGGCGGCGCCGTCGCTGAACACCTCCGCCGTCCAGTTCTCGTCGTTCCGGCACCTGTAGACGACACCGGGAAGATTGTCGATGAGGGTCCGCAGGGTGCGGCGCGAGTCCCCGGCGAGCAGGGGTGACGGGAACGAGTCCTGGTTCACGGACGCTTCCCGCCTCGAGGGAACCCCCCTGTCTCGGGCGGAAGAATCCCACCGCGCGCGCGACTGCACTGGGCCGAACCGGGACCGCTCTGGAGCATCGAAGAAGGTTATCACTGAACAGTCCTGGGCTCCGCTTCCCCGGGAACGAGAGGGCAAGGAAGGCGCTAGCATTGCTCCAGACGGGGGGCAGGAGTGACTTGGTACGCCAGGGGTCTCGGACTTCTTTCGCAACCGCCGGTTCCCGAGCAGGGGACCGGGGAAGCGACCCCCCGTTTCTGGCCGTCCCTCCGGACCTACCTCGTCTGGTCCTTGTGGGTCTCGATAGCCTTCTTCTCCATCTACCCAACATGCAACTGGGCTGGTTCCCTCAGGTCCCACACGTTCGGTCTGTACCTTTCGGCGGAACTCTCCATCCCCCTCGTCCCCGAGATGGTCTGGGTCTACCTCTCGATGTACGTCCTCTTTCTCACGCCGCCGTTCGTCCTCGGGAAAGAGGCCATGAAGAGGCTCGGAAGACGCCTGATCGTGGGCACGCTTCTCGCCGGGGCCGTCTTTCTCGCCGTGCCCACGCACCTCGGCTTCCCTCGCGAGCTTCCAAGCGGGCCGCTTCTCCGGGCGATCTACGAGAAGATCTTCGCGGTCGATCTGCCACACAACATGGTGCCGTCCCTCCACGTTGTCTACAGCGCGCTCTTCCTGCTCGCCTTCATAGCGGAAGGTAGCCGCAAGGGACTCGCTCCGCTCTGGGGACTCTGGCTCGTCTTGATCTCCTCGTCGACAGTTCTCGTCCACCAGCACCACCTTCTCGACGTGGTTTCTGGATTAGGATTGGCTGTCTTTCTTCATCTGCGCTTGCCACAGGAGGCCACCCATGCGCCATCGCCTGCTTCTGATTCTCGTTGCGGTGTTTCTGACCGCTCCAGCCCTGGCCGAGGAAGCGGACCACGAGATTCATGAAGAACTCCGGGGACTTCTGAGAAAGATCGAGTCGGCCATCAACTCGGAGCAGTACGAGTCGATGGCCGAGTGTTTCACCGAGCCCGCGGCCATCACGACCATCAACCAGGAAGTGATCCGTTCCAGGAGCGAGATCGGACCCTATTTCCGGAAGTGGTTCGGGCCCGGGGGATTCCTGAAGAAGCTGGGAATGAAGTTCAGCGCGGATGCCCTCACACAGCTGAACCCGGAGAAGACGTACGGGATCGTGCAGGGCTCCGGCGAGGAGAACTACACCCTGGCGGACGGGCGTTTCTTTCCGATGAAGACGCGCTGGACCGCCACGGTCATGAAGGATGCCGATGGACGCTGGCGCATCCGGGCCATTCACATCGGAACGAATTTCCTCGACAACCCCATCCTCGCCAAGGCCGAGAAGTCTCTCGTGTGGGCAGGCGGGATTGGCGCTGCCGCTGGCGTGCTCTTGGCAGCGGTCCTTGCCTGGCTCATCTGCCGGAGACGGCGGGCCTGATCGTGGCCTCGGCCCCCATCGGCGGGGCCGGGCGCGTTCCGCGCCAGAGCCGGAAATAGATCTCCCAGAACGTGGGCCGCGGGTCCGCCGGCTCCACGGCGCCCGGGAGATGATTCCAGGGAAGAGAAGGGTTCCGGTGGTGCGCCAGGTGAAGGTGGTAGTTCAGGGCGATCCACCGCACTGGCGCCCACACCCTGAGGTTCCAGGCTCCGTTGACGATGTCGCGCGCACTGAAAGCGTGATCCACGTACTGGAGGGCCGACCAGTGCAGGGCAAACGCCGCGTGGCACAGGACCCAGCCGCCCGGAGTCAACTGCAGGACGAGAAAGAGCCCTGACTGGTAGACCACGGCCAGGAGGCACTCGAGCCAGATCCGGCGCTTCGAGGCTCCGGCCAGGTCCGCGAGGTAGGGGCCAAACCCCAGGGCCTTCCCCGGTCCCTCTCGGAACCACGCGGATGTGACGAGCCATGGCGCCGCGAGGAACATCAGCGAGTTGAGAGGGACACACCACCAGTAGAAGCCGAGGAGGTTGCCGGCGTAGAGCCACACGTTGCGCAGGAGCCGCGACTGGTGAGGAAGGCAGTAATCGTAGAGGTCGAGGTCCGTCCGGTTGCGTTCGTGGTGCCCCATGTGGGCCGCGCGCTGCACGGTGAACGAGGTCGGAAACATCGCGGCCGCAAGAGTTCCGGCCGCATCGTTGACAGTCCTCGACGGTGAGAAGACCCCGTGGACGGCCTCGTGCAAGAGCGAGAAAGGGAGGTGCGCCACGAAGGCGAACAGAAGGGCGGCCGTCGCCCTGAGCGGGAAGGTTCCGTGGGATGCGAGCCAGAGAAGGCCCCACGTCAGCGGGAGCGACGCCGCGAGGAGCAACAGATTCAGCCGGGCGGGGATGGGTGCCGTCATGAACGGCTCGAGGGCACGGGATGACAGCCGGAGTGGCCGTGTGTGCGAAACGAGTGACGCCGGTAGAGAACGCACGGAACCGCGATCCCGAGGAAGAGAGATACGAGAAAGAAGAGGACGTACGGGAGGGGAGCAAGGGGCCCACGGGATTCCAGCAGCTCGACGGTGGCCAGCCCGGCTCCCTGCACGGCACCGAACCCGGCAAAGAAGAATGGGGCGTAGTCGAAGGCGATCGACTCGGCCGGGAGGCCGTCGGCCCAGGGCTGGTTGTAGACCCTCAAGACTCCACTTCGCAGCGCCCGGACGTCATAGAGGAGGTTCCAGAACCCCAGGACCGACGCGAGGGTGAGGGAACTCCTGAGAATGCCCGCGAGGCTTCCCGTGGCCGGCGGCAGGGCGAGCCAGGTCAGAGTGGCTGTCGCGCTCCCGAAGACGAATCCGTGCTGGGGCCGGAACCGCCCGAGCCGGAGGCGGGAGTCGAACTCCCAGACCTTCAGGACATTTGTCCCGACTCCCGGAACGACGTAGGCCCACAGGACGGGAATGAGCCAGGCGAAGAGGGTCAGCCGGAGGTTTCCACCGGTCCGTTCCCACCAGAGCCAGAAGGAGAGAGGGGCGAGGATGACCGGAGCGGCTACCGCGTAGACATCGAAGACCTGGCGGCTCATCGGAGTCCGAACCTCATGCCGTGTTTCTTGACGACCTCTCTCTTGAAGATGGAGTTGTATCGCCAGTAGGTCGCCGCGGTCCAGAGGGAACGGAGGTGGGTCTTGACGTCGGAGAACCGCTTCAGGAGAGCGGGAAGGCTGCTGTAGACGGTGCGTGCCCGGTGGCACTCCTCCGTCAGCTCCTCCGGAGTCATTCTTCTCGGCACGAAGGCCGCCGAGTTGAATCGATAGGCAGGGTGAAGCCACCAGCACCCGTCGTAGAGAAGCCGCCCCTCGGCCGCGAGCCGCCGGTACAGCGGCGTGTTCGGGTAGGGCATCAGGATGTTGAAGGCAGAGAAGGCGAAGCGGCCTTCCAGCGCGAAGTCGAGAGTGGCCCGGATCGAATCCCGCGTGTCACCGTCGTGGCCGAGGGTGAAGGCTGCCCATGTCTGCATCCCGTGGTCACGCAGCGTCTCAACCTCTTTCTCGTAGCGGGAAAAGCCACGCAGGTTCGGGGCCTTGCGGCTCTCGCGAAGGCTCTCGGCGGTGATCGATTCGAAGCCCATGACGTTTCCGGCATTCCCGCTTTCCTGCATCAGCTTCATCAGCTCGGGGTCCTGCGTGACGTCGAGGCTCGCCTGGCTCACCCAGTGGAGTTTCAGGGGGATGAGTTCCCGGCAGAGGTCCTTCAGGGCCACCCTGTCGGAGGCGATGTTGTCGTCGACGAAGAAGAGGAAGCGTCTCTTCTGAGCAGCGATCTCCTCGAGAACCTGGTCGATCCGCCGGATGTAGTGCTTCCGGCCGAAGTACTCGCTCACCGAGCAGAACGTGCAGGCAAAGCGGCACCCGCGGCTGAATTGCATGAGGGTGACCGGGAGATAACCCTTGCCCTGGAAGAGGTCCCGGCGAGGGAGGCTGCCGCAAAGCTGGGCGCGACCGGGCGGGCCCGTGTAGCGCTTCTGCAGGTTCTTGCGGGAGAGGTCGTGAACCGCCTGTGCCCAGATCGTCTCGGCGTCTCCGAGAAGAAGGCTATCGGCGTGCCGTGCCGCCTCTTCCGGAAAGAGCGTCGGGTGAATCCCGCCCAGGATCACGGGGACGCCTCTCGCCCGGAAATCCGAGGCGATCTCGTAGGCCCTTCGAGCCGTGTAGGTCTCGACGGTGATGGCGGCGAGATCGGTGGGTTCGTCGAGCGGGATGGTCTCCATCCGGTCGTCGTAGAGCCGCACGTCGATATCGGGAGGGGTCAGCCCGGCCAGCACCGCCAGCATGAGGGGTTCCATGCGGCCCTCGTCGGTGTAGAGGCTGTGCTCCCGGCGGCCGATGGTCGGCTTGATGAAGGTGATTCGCATCAGGCCCCGAGGGAGCGGCGCTGCTTGCGAAAGACCTCACGGCGCGAGATGACGTTTCCGAGTGCCACGAGAGCTGCCTGGTAGAGGTCCAGGCCGGCCGCGGAACCCAGAAACCGTCGCACCATCGAAGGCCATGTGTAGAACGCCTCCTTCAGGCGAAAGGCCTCTTCCGCGAAGCTCTCGGGCGTCATCTTTCGCGGGATGAAGATCGGGTCACCGTACCGGTAGGCCGGGTCGAGCCACCACTCTGAGAAGAGGAGTCTTCCTTCGGTCCGGAGGCGCTCGTAGAGACGGGACCCGGGCGTCGGGGTGAGGGGGTTGAAGTTCGCCAGTTCGAGCCGGGCCGCCAGGGCGAAATCGAGGCACGCGCGGATGGTCTCGGTGGTGTCCTCGTCGTAGCCGAAGACAAAGGTGCCGTAGACGGCGATCCCGAGCTTGTGAAAGCGCTCGACGACCTCGAGGTAGCCGCCAGAAGCACGATTCCAGGCCTTTCCCATCTGCCGCAGATTCTGGGCGTTCATGGATTCGAAGCCGATGAGGGCCAGGAGGCACCCCGCCTCCGCCATCTTCTCCAGAAGGGTCTCGTCGCGCGCCACATCGATGCTGACCTGGCAGGCCCAGCGCATGCCCAGCGGGCGGATCGCGGCGAGGAGCGCGAGGAGATGCTCTCGATCGGCATAGAGGTTGTCGTCCACGAAGAAAAAGAGCTGGCGCCGGTTCAGGCTCTCGATCTCCTCGACCAGCCCTGACAGCTCACGCCTCCGGACCGTGCCCGGGTAAAAAGCGCGGATCGAGCAGAAATCACAGGAAAAGCGGCAGCCGCGCGTGGCTTGAATCAGCTGGATCGGGTTGTAGCGCTTGCCAGCGAAGATCCCGCGGTCGATGGCGTAATCCGCCAGAGGCCGCTCTCCCGTCCCCCGGTAGAGGGGCTGCAACTGGCCCGCTCGCGCGTCGGAGAGCACCGTCTCCCAGACGCCCTCGGCGTCGCCGGTCACGACAGCATCCGAGTGCTGGCCGGCCTCGTGTGGAAGAAACGTCGGGTGGTAGCCGCCCAGCACCACGGGAACGCCCCTTTTGCGGTACTGATCCGCGATCTGGTAGGCGCGGCGGGCCGTGAACGTCTCCACGGTGAGGGCGACGAGATCCGGACTGTCGCTTTCCGGCAGGGCCTCGAGCCGCTCGTCATAGAGGGAGATCTCAATGTCCTTCGGCGTCCATGCCGAAAGAACACCCAGCGAGAGGGGCGTCATCGCGTCGCTCGCACGGAAGTCCCCCATGTTCGGTCTGATGAGCGTGATGCGGCGGACGCTCTCCTTCATGACCCGCGGCCTTCCCTGCCGGTTCGTGAGGGGCTTCGCCGCCCGGGGATGTCGACCTTCATCTTTGGCGATGATACCTGCGGGGAATGGTGGTCCCGATCGGGCCGGGTGCCGGCGAGGGCGAACGCACAGTCCGGATGAGGCCCTTGGCCGCCCCGTCGCCCGCGTGAGACAATCCAGCGAACATCACAGCACCCGGGACGCGAGTGGGACGGCGCCTGAAGGAAGCCTGGCGGCGCGATGGCCGTCAGAAGCCTCCTGAATCGCGGCTTTCGTTGCCGCTGTTATCGTGATCGCGTCCCGAGGGCCGTCTGTTGCGAGGAGGAGAGGCAGGCATGAGCGGATACACACAGGACAACAGGAAGTTCGCGCTCACGACTCCCCTCGGCAAGGACGTGCTGCTCTTCCAGAGCCTGAAGGGGACGGAAGCCATCTCGGAGCCGTTCCGGATCGAAGTCCAGGCCATCGCGGAATGCGCTACCCGGATCCCGTTCGACAAGCTCCTCGGCCGGGAGTGCGGCATCCTGATGAAGATGGGAAAGGACGAGGAGCCGTGCTACCTCAGCGGCGTCTGCGCCGAGGTGCACCAGGGAATGCGGACCTGGACCTTCGCCCGCTACCGGCTCGTCCTGGTCCCCGAGTTCCAGCTCCTCGACAAGAAGAGGCGGAGCCGGATCTTCGTCGAGGAAAACGTCCCCGGCATCCTGAAGAAGGTTCTCGAGGGCCAAAACGTCTCGTTCGAGCTCGGTGAGACCTACGAGCCGCGCGACTTCTGCGTCCAGTACCGCGAGAGCGATTTCGACTTTGCCTCCCGGCTGATGGAAGAAGAGGGGATCCGGTACTACTTCGAGCACACCGCCTCCGGGCACAAGATGATCCTCTCGGACAACGCGTCCCGCCACCCTACCGTGCCCGGCCCCGCGACGCTGACCTTCGAGGACATCGAAGGAGGGCTGAGGGAAAAGGAGCGGATCTACCGGTGGGAGAAGGCTCAGTCCATGAGGTCCGGCAAGATCACGCTCTGGGACCACTGTTTCGAGATCCCCCACAAGAACCTCGAGTCGCAGGAGGTCATTCTCGACAGTGTCGTGGCTGGAACCGAGACACATCGCCTGAGGGCCGGCGGCGTGGAGACGCGGGAGTCGTATGACTGGCCCGGCCGCTACGCCCAGCGGTTCGACGGGATCGACCGCAACGGCGGCCCGCGCCCCGCGGAGCTTTCCAAGATCTTCAGGGACGGGCCGCGAACCGCCGCCATCCGGATGGACGAGGAGACCGTGCCCGCCCTGACCATCCAGGGCATGACGAACGCGCGGCATCTGAGGGCCGGCCACAGATTCGTCCTCAAGGGGCATTTCAACGGCGACGGCCCCTATTTCATCACCGCCACGTCCTTCGAGGCCGAGGAAACGGGGAACTATCGGACGGGGCGGTCGGAGCCGCCCACCTACAAGCTCGGGTTCACATGCCTCCCCGCCGCTGTTCCGTACCGCCCTCGGCGGAAGACACCTCTCCCGAGGATTTCTGGGCCGCAATCAGCCGTTGTCGTGGGGCCGCCGGGAGAGGAGATCTTCACGGACAAGTACGGCCGCGTGAAAGTACAGTTTCACTGGGACCGCGACGGAAAGCACAATCAGGACAGCAGTTGCTGGATCCGGACCGGAACGATGTGGGCGGGCCGGATGTGGGGAATGGTCCACATCCCGCGGATCGGGCAGGAGGTCATCGTCGCCTTTCTCGAGGGGGATCCTGACCAGCCCATCATCGTGGGGTCCACTTACAACAGCGACATGATGCCGCCGTACCCGCTCCCGGCGAACAAGACCCAGAGCGGCCTCAAGTCCCGGAGCAGCCCGGGGGGAGGCCCGGCGAACTTCAATGAGCTGCGGTTCGAGGACAAGAAGGGCTCCGAGCAGGTCTACCTGCACGCCGAGAAGAACGAGGACATCGTCGTCGAGAACGACAAGACCGAGTTCGTGGGGCACGACGAGACGATCGAGATCGGCCACGACCGCACGGAATCCGTGGGGCACGACGAGACACTTTCCGTCGGCAACGACCGGACCCGCCGGGTGGGGAAGAACGAGGCAGTCACCATTGGCGCGAACAGGACCCATGGCGTTGGCCAGGACGAGTCGATCTCGGTCGGCGGCAGCCAGTCGATTTCGGTGGGGCAGAGCCGGAGCGCGAGCATCGGCCAGAGCGAGAGCGTCCACGCGGGCCGCTCGGTCTCCGTGACCGCGGGAGACTCGATCACCCTCTCGGTCGGCCCCAACAGCATCACCATCGACAAGACGGGGATCAAGATCAACGGGATCCAGGTCGAGCTGCAAGGGAAAGCCAAGATCGAGGAGTCCGCGCCCAAGGTCGAGATCTCCGGGCAGACGACCGAGATTTCCGGTCAGAAGATCAAGATCGAGGCCGGTGGCAAGACCGAGATCAAGGGGGGAGTCGTCAAGATCAACTGCTGAGCCGGGCCGTGCCGGCGCGTCGCGGACTCAGCCGCCGCCGAAGGCCCCGGACGCGAGGCGCGAAAGTAGGGCTTCGGCGGCGGCCTGGGCCTTCGCGTCTCGCTGGTGGCGGGCGAGCCCGGCCGCGATTCGGGCGTGAGAGACCGCCAGGGCGGCGCGGGATTCGTTCCTGGATTCCAGCCGCGCCAGCGAGACCCACGCCCAGGCACTGTGAGGCGGGGCGGCGGCGCACTGGGCATAGGCCGCCTCGGCCTCGTCGAGACGGCCGAGGCGCTCGAGCGCCGACGCGCGCACCAGGACCATTCCGGGCGGAGGCTCGTCCGAGAGCACGATCGCGAGCGCGGAGCAGACGAGCGCCATTTCCGCGTCTTCGTTCTCGAGTGCGATGCCAGAAAGCGAGGCCCAGATCCCCGGTTCCAAGGGCGCCATCTCCGCCGCCTCGATCGTCAGGCGCTCGGCCTGTCCTCTCTTGCCCTCGAGCTTGGCGGAGGCGGCCAGGGCGAGCGTGGCTTCCGCGCTCTCTGGGTCGAGGCGGCGGGCCTCGGCCGCGTAGTCTCTCGCCCGGGCCGGGTTGTTTCGGGCGAGTTCCACATGCGCCATCGTCATCAGCGCTCGTGTCGAGCGGGGCTCCTTGGCGAGAACGAAAGAGGCGTCCCTCGAGGCGGCATCGAGGTCGAGGAGACCGAGGTTGGACCGCGCCCGGACTTGCCGGCACGCAATGCCCTCGGGGAACCTCTCCACACCCTTGGAGGCTGCCTCGCGCGCGCCTTCGTAGTCCTTCGTCTTCAGACAGCACTCCGCGAGGTCCGCGTGGACATCCTCGGAAGAGGCACCCTTCTCGCGCGCGGACTCGAGGAGCTTGCGGCCTAGAGGGAAATCCCCGTCGCGAATCGCTTCCCTCGCGTCAGTGAGAAGCTCGGCGACCGTTCGGGCGTCCGTCATCGCCATCCTGTTCTCAACCGGAGGCGCCCGCCATCTGTCCCAGCTGGTCGTACAGAACGGTGAAGCCCATCCCGATGAGGATCCCGGCCGCGATCGCCCATCCGCCCGTCAAACCGAAGATCATGATGAGGAGGCTCGAAAGGACCATTCCTCCGAGGGCGACGGCGAGAGAACGCAGACCGTCCTCGTCGAACGGGTTCCTCCCCTTGATCAGCTGATCGATGATGTGGTCGATGAAGGTCAGGGCCGCGCCCCCGGGCAGACCCTTGATGATGCCGAGGCCGGGAAACCCGCCGGCGCCGCGAGCCAGCTTCCCGAGCTGCCCCGCCAGGCCGCTTCTCGACACGCCCCGGCCCGCGGCCCGCATCCCCGCCTCGATCTCGCCGGCAGACGCCTCGGCCGCCTCGCCGAGCTTGTCCGCCATGTCGGCCAAGGCTCCCGCCAGTCCGAAAGGAAGTCCCGGCTTCTCGCCTCCGCACTTCGCCGTCGCCCCGCCAGGAGGGGCCGTGTCGTTGAACGTCACGCCGCCCTTGAGAACCGTGCCCATCGTCTCCTCCTCAGCTTCCCTCGCTGGGTCCAGACCCGCAATCCCGGGCCTCCGTCATGATCCGGGCGAAATGAAAAAGCGCCTGCGCCTTCTCGCGGGCCGGCAGAGCGCGAGACCTCATCACGACGGCGGCCGGCAGCTGCCGCCGGTCGTTCTGAAAGCCCACTCCGAGAAGGGTCTCGGCCTTGATGTACAGAAGAAGCTCCATCTCGGTTTCGAATCCGGCCTTTCGGCCCCGTTCCATCGCATTCCGGATCTGGCGCCGCAACGTTTCACGCGAGACCTCTCGCACCCGGCCTCCGGTCAGGTCTCCTGCCCGCAGTTCGGACTCGACGCGCTGGACGAAGTCCGAAAGCGCCACCTCGCGAAAGAGCGCCACCTGCTCCCGGGTCACCTTGAAGAGCCCCATCAGCGGCTCAGCTCCTTCACCGCGGCCGTCACGAGGCCCCCCCTCAGGCCGTGGCTGAGCAGGCTCTCGCCGTCCTCCCCTTCCGTGTGAAAGGCCGTGATGGGACCGAAGATCTCGCACGCTTGCTGGCTCGTGCAGGACGGCAGGAAGGCCCTGAGGATGCGAGGGTCGTAGAAGCGGAAGTAGACCTCTCCCTCGCCCTCGAACTCGACCTTCAGGAATCGCCGCAGGTGCTTTCGGACCTCCGGGAAGGCGGCGGGAGAGGACAGAAAGACCCCGCAGCTCGCCCCCCAGCACTCAAAGACCAGTTCTCTCAGGGCGCTCGAGCCCGGGGAGAACCGGAGGAGGTAGGGCGCTTGTTCCTCGAGCTCGATGGCCGCGGTGCCGTCGAAGAGCGACTGCTTCTCTTCCCGGCAGGATTCGATCCAAGGGAAAAGCCCGGGATCCCGCGCCGCGTCGAGGATGCCGTAGAGTCCGCCGGGCGCCGCCTCGAGCGAGGACAGGACGGTTCCCAGCGCGCGCGGGGAGAGGTCAGACACTGGAGGGGCCTCCCGAGATCCCCGCCGAAGCCGATCCCGAGGCGGCGCACATGCACTGTCCCTTCGAGTCGCCGATGATGGTTCTCGTGGCGCCCTCGGCGATTGTGCCTCCGTGAGCGTGCTTGTCCCCGATACGTGCCGCGGCCATGCCGCCTATGTCGACAGTGGACGAACCCTGAATGATGAAGGTCGTCGCCCCGGAGCCCTCGCAGAGCGCGGGGTCGCCCTTGCGGGCCGCCGGCATCCCCTCGACGAGGACACTGTCGCATCCCTTGATGATGGGACCACCCACGTGCGGGGGAGGGTCGACCATCGGGCAGACGTGCTTGTCCTGAACTCGAGCCCCTGGCGGCATTTGGGTACCTCCTCTGATGGACGAGGTTCCCGTGGTTTCCACGGATCCCTCATCACTTGCCATTTCGGGACTTTGGGTTGGTGGAGAGATGGTACTCCGGAGAGGCGGCGGCGGCCAAGTGCCGCGACAGTCCCGAGGCCATCGAGGCCAGACTCGGCCCTCGCGGGGGCGCGACCCTGTCCGCTTTTCGTCTGGCTGGGCGAAAGGCCACCGCGCCTCGCCGCTGGGTCGCCGCCGGCGTGCCGGGGCCTCGATTGACCCGCGTGACCGCGGCGGGCGAGAATCACGATTCTCCAATGTCCGAAATCCGTGCTGGCCGGCGTGCCGGGGGCCTCGGGAGTGTGCGGGTGGTGCCCGCCACGCCAATCGGCGCGTCGTGCTCGTCAAGAAGAAGAGTCGCTGACCCGCGAAGACCCAGAAGGAGGGACCCGAGATGGCGGACGCAAGGCGAAAAGGCCAACCGTTGAATGCGGCTGGGTCCCTCGGAAAGAAGCCGGAATACCAGCCCGAGAAAGGGCTCACGCCCGGGCAAACCGGAACTCGCGGGCCGCTCGGTGCGTGCCCCCGCGCGGATCGCCGGCTCCGCGGCCTTGCCCGGGCGATCCTTCTCGCCTCGCTGAAGATGGCCCTCGCCGCCATCGCCTGCTGTCCGGACGGCGCCCCGCTCCTGGCGCAGGGGACGTACAGATCGGCCTTCGAGGCGTACCGCCGGTTTCCGGGCGAGCCCATTCTCACGACGAGCAGTTCGGCTTCCGTCCCCCTGCTCGGCGGCAATGACGAGATCTGGGGAAGCGCCTCCTTGTCGCTGCCCGCGAGCTTCACGGGCCGGGAGAGTAGCTCCGGCGTTCTGCTGCTGGACTTCCCTCAGCAGTTCGACGCGACGGTGTCCTACACGCACAAACACCCCGTGGAGGCTCCGGAAACGCCTCACACGGCGGTGCTCGTGGTCAGGATGCGGGACAACAGTTCGGTGCCCGCGTTCGACTGTGCCGTCCGGAGCCCCTCCCGGGGGTTCATGTCCGGCGGTTCCGCCTCGTTCCGCGTCGTTGTTTCTTGTCCCGTGGCGGGGCTTTCCACGTACAACCGGAACTTCGCCAACGGAATCCAGAACCACTACTCGGACGCCGTCCTTTCCATCAAGCTCGAGATCGACGGGAAAGAGGCCTCCGGCCAGAGCATCTACGGCACCTATCACAACTTCAGCACGGTCGACTCCATCTCGATCGATTCCCGCTCGGTGAGCCCGGCCCCCGGAACACGCCTTCAACCTGGGGCCCGCGCCTCGTTCTCGGCGGCGGGTCTTGCTCAAGTGCTCTCGCGTCCCGCCGGACGGGCCGGACTGCGCCTCTACGACCAGCGCGGGGTCCTTCAGGCGTCGTCGTCGCCGGACGAGCAGGTCACGAAGGGCGCGGCCAAGGGCGTTTCGCTGACCGTGAGGGAATTCACCATCGACCCCGGCGTGACCAGGCTGGACCTGAAGGGTGTCCTCACCGACGATGCCGGGTCCGAGGTCCTGGCGCAAACGCAGGTTCTCTCTTATCCGGTCGGGGAGCCGTGCACCCTTTCCGGACGCCTCTTCCGCGAGGGGCGGCTCGGCACCTACCCGCTGCCAAACGCCTCCGTCGAACTCTGGGACGTCACGCAGGAGCCAGGCCAGAGGATCGGCCGCGTCCAGGCCGAGCTGAAGGGGACGTTCGAGGTCCCGGACGCCCGTTACTGTTTCAAGATCGCCCCTGGCCTCGACACGTCTCGCAAGTACCAACTCCGTGTTTTCCTGAGAGATGCCGAACGGGATGACTCCTCGAGATTTCTCGTCTCGGCGGGATCGGGCGACGGAGGCTCCGCCCACGAGGTGAGATGGGAGCCGTTCTCTCCCTCTGGCACGAGCGACGTCATTCGGGACCTCGAGGTTGGAGACGGGGCTCCCCTCGTGGTCAACGCGGCGCGCCGCGACGTCTCCTACGCCGCGGCGGAAACCTACTGGCACGTCTGGCGGCAGGTGTACCTGATGATGCCGGTGAATACGAGCCTCCCGTTGTCGAGAGATCTGCCCCTCGAGGTCTACCTGAATGGTCCGAACGGGATCTCCTTCTATTGCGCGACAGCGGACCCCGCCGGGTGCTTGACACCCTCGAGTATTTCCCTCGAGCCAAAAGACAGCGTGCCGGGCGCCAATCCGAGTGTCGTCTGGCACGAGTTCGGGCACCATCTGCTCCGTGAGCTGTACGGGGGAGAGATCCCCCGCCCCGCCCCTTCCACGGACCCGGCCCTCGACCGGAACCACAACGGCTTTGCCAATGATTACACGTGCGGATCTCTCGACGAGGGGTTCGCGACCTTCTGGGGAACGGCCTCGAGCCAGGTGTTCGAGACGCTCCGGCGTCCTGTTTACCGCTGGAACACTCCGAGCCCCGAGAACGGGGGCCATCTCGACCCGGAGCTCAACTACCTCGCGGTCGGCCCCGTCTCCGGACCCTCCGCCCGTTTCGATGAAGAGATGGCGGTTGCCGGGCTCTTGTGGGACCTCATCGATGGCGCCATCGACCCACCCTCGGGGGCGTCCGGGGTCTCGGACACGATCGACCTCTCGCTGAAGGATGTCATTTCGGTCTTCTCGAGCCGTAAGCCTGGCAGCCTGCTCCAGCTGCATGGCGCCCTCGCGCAGGCGTTTCCTTCCCTGGCCGTTCCCCCGGGTCTCGAACTCTCGCCCCTCGATCAGCTCTTCGTGCTGCACGGGTTCTTCCATGACAACAACCCCGCCGACTGGTCTTACTCGCCAGGGGAACAGGTGGGCAGGGCCGCGAATGGCGCCACGTGGCAAGGAACCATTCAGGACATGTCGAACCAGGAGGTCACCCGGGTCATCCCCGCTCGGCCCGGCCGCGAGAACTTGCCCCAATTGAAGGGCGCGACGGCGGCGCTGGCCTTCGTCGACGAGGCGGGGGAACCCGTTCCCTCGGCCAACCTCGAGGCGCGCTTCGAGTTCGGTCCGGGTTTCGAGGGCTGGAACTCCTCGGAGGCCGTCGAGATTTCCGGGGGCTCGGTCTATCTTCAGTTCCCTCCTCCGTCCTATCCCGTCCGCGCCACCTTCCAGGTTCCAGACAGCCCGGGGCCACCCCTCGTCATCGAGGGGACAACCTACTGGTCCAGGGCGGGAACGGAGGGAGAGCTGACGTCGCACACGTTCGTCGTCCCCTCCCTACCCGTGCTCACGTCCCTGGATCCCATCTCGGGGCAGGCCGGCGAGACGGTGACGCTCTCGGGCCGGAACTTCTCGGAGAAACCGGCGGAGAACCAGGTTCTGTTCGGCGAGGCCGTGTCGGACATCGTTTCGGCCTCGGCCGATAGGCTCGTCGTCCGGGTGCCCGCTGGCGCCCCGCCTGGCCCGGCCCTGGTGAGTGTGAGAGTGCGCGGCCTGGGCGGTCAGAGCCTTCCCTTCACGATCACCGCCCCATCGGCCCGTCTGAGCGCGAACTTCCTTTCGTTTGGTTCCGTTGCGGCCGGAGAGCAGGGACTGGGGACCGTCACGCTCGTGAACGCGGGAGACGCCCCTCTCATCGCGGGTGCCGCGGCCGCGACCAACGGCCGATTCAGCCTCCAGGCCCCCTCCCTCCCCCTGGTCATCGAGCCCGGCGGGAGCCGGGTCCTGACCCTTGCCTTCTCTCCGGTCCGTGGATCGTTCGAGACGGGCCGTCTTCACATCCAGACGAACGACCCGTCGCGACGGACGGTCGCGATCGACCTGTCCGGGACGGGAACACCGGCCGTGGCCCCCCACATTGCCGCCTCGCCTGACGCCTTCGATTTCGGGAGCGTGGCGGCAGGGACGTCCTCGACCACGGTCATTTCAATCCGAAACGACGGAACGGGATCTCTAGATGTCCTGTCGGCGGTTGCGGCCGGACCGTTCGCCCTCGCTTCTCCCTCGCTCCCCGTGGTTCTAAAGGCCGGCCAGGAGGCAGGGTTCACGGTCCGATTCCAGCCGGCCGCCGAGGGAGGGGTAGCCGGCTCGCTGTCGCTTCTGACGAACGTTCCCGGGCAATCCACCTTCCGCCTCGACTTGAAAGGCACGGGCGTGGCGCCGCCGGGCACGGCCGTGATTCTGGCCACGGACGACGGCACCGTGGAGACGGGGGCCGTCCAGCCAGGCCTCGTCGTGGTGAACCGGTTCACTCCGGCCGCGTACCCGGTCAGGCTCACCGCGATCCGGATCTTCCACGCGCTCTTCCAGGGACAACCGAGCCCCGCCGGCGCCGTCGTGCGCCTCGTGGCGTTCGTGGACCGGGAGGGGGTTCCCGCCTCGCCTCGTACCGTGACTTCCCTGGCCGTGGACCAGCTCGTGACGCTCCCCGCCGTTCCCTCGGGCGGCGGGTTCGTCGAGTTCGCCGTCACCAACGGTCCGCTCGTCACATCCGGCGACATCTATGCGGGCTACGCCTCGCCCACGCTCTCGGGCGGTGTCGTCTTCGCGGCCGACAGCAGCGGCGAGCAGCAGCGGCGCGGGTTCTTTTCCACGGATGGAGGTTCGGTGTTCCAGGGCCCCCTCGTCTTCCAGAGCGAGGGCGGACAGCAGACTCCGGTCAACATGATGATCCGGGCGGTCTTGACGCCCGAGATCCCGTCGCCGTGCCGGATCGGTCTGTCGCACGGACATCCCCGTCTGGGACCTGGTCCTTCCTCGGGCACGATCGAGGTCACGGCCCCGGCTGGCTGCGCCTGGACGGCCAGTTCCGATGCCAACTGGCTGACGGTGTCGCCGCTTTCAGGGACAGGTTCGGGATCCGTGGCCTTTCAGGCCACGGAGAACCCTCGGACGGACTCCCGGACGGGCACCGTGACCGTCGCGGGGTTTGAGGCCGGCATCACGCAAGAGGCTGGCGATGCGCGCGCGAGCAGTCTCGTGCCCATCCTCCTCACCTCCGCGGGCGCCAACCAATCCTTCTTCACATCCGAGCTGACGCTGACGAACACGACGCAGGGATCGCTGCTGGCGCAACTCGAGTACACCTCCGCGTTCGGAGGAGGCGGCGGCGCGGGTTTCGATGTCGTGCCGCCCGGTGGACAGATCACGCACCGGGATGCCCTCCGGTACCTGGCGTCCACGGGCATCGACATCCCGGCGAGTGGCGATCGTGGAGGAACGCTGCGGATCACCGTTCCGGGCGAGGAGGGACGGTCTCCACTGGTTGCCTTGGCCCGCACGACCTCCATCGTGGCGGAAGGTCGAGCCGGGCTGGCTTACACGGATGTCCCCGGACAGGCGGGCTTGACGGGTCCCGTCCTCCTGTGCGGGCTTCGCCAGGACGCCGCCGACCGCTCGAATCTCGCCCTCATACACGCGGGAGAACCGGGCTCGGGCGACATCGCCTTGCGCGTGACGGTCTTTTCCGGGGATCCGACTGCTCCGCGCTCTGTCACTTTGCCGGAGTACTGGATCGCGCCGGGCGGGTTCAAGCAGATCACGGGCGTCTTGACCAAGGCGGGACCCGACGTGGTCCAAGGTTACGCGCGCGTCGAGCGAGTGGCCGGGAGTGCCCCCTACTACACCTACGCCGTCGTCAACGACCAGCGGAACTCGGACGGTTCGTTCATCCCGCCTTTTCTGGTGGATTCGAAGGCAAAGCCGGCGGTCACGGTCTTGCCCGTGATCGTGGAGACCTCCGCGTTCTCGAGCGAACTCGTCGCGACGAATTTCGGCTCGTCGCCGAGGATGCTCCGTCTCGCCTACGTCGCGGACGCGGTAACGGCGCCCGGGAAGACGGCGGCAACGACGGTCTTGCTGGCTCCCCGTGAGCAGCGGTTGATCCCGGGCTTCGTCGCATTCCTCAGGGAGACAGGCGTCGCCGGAGTGGGCTCGGGCAGCTTCGCGGGAGCGCTTTTCGCCTCCGTGGACGGGGGAGACACATCGGAGGTCTTCCTCGGGGCGCGAACATCCTCCGAGGGGGGCGGCGGACGCTACGGGCTCTTCTATCCCGCCGTGCCGGAGGGCCAGGCGGCCGTGTCCTCCGCCTGGATCTTTGGGCTCAGGCAAGACGACGAAAGCCGGAGCAACCTCGCGATCGTTCACGCGGGCGCGGAGGGGTCGGCGGCGGACGTCTTTCGACTGGACATCTACGACGGTGGCACCGGGCAGCTGGCCGCGACCCTCGAGGGTGAAGGTGTCCCCGCTCGCGGGTTCAAGCAGTTCACGACCATCCTGGCGCGGTATGCGCCCGGAACGAAGACAGGCTATGTGAGAGTGACGCGAACGGAGGGCCTCAGCCCGTTCATCGTCTACGGAGTTGTGAACGACGGGAGCCTTCCGGGAGAGCGGACGGGGGATGGGGCCTACGTCCCGATGTCCCTCGTCGACGAGGCGCCGTAGCGGGCTGCCTGAGGCCGGAGTTTGGACCCCCGATCGTGGGGCGCGAATCATCGCGCCCGATTCAGGTGGAGCCGTGATGTGGCCGTGAGGAGGCGGCCCTACCTCGAGGGTTCCTCCTTGCGAAAGTTCGGAACGACGGGGTTTCTCGCCACGTCGAAAACCAGCGAGGTTTCGAGGTGCGCCACCTCGGGGCGTGACGTCAGCGCGTCGAGAGCGAAGTCCCTCAGGTGGGCGGAGTCTCGCACCGTCAGATGCAGGAGGAAATCGTGGTCCCCGGAGACGTGAAAGACCGTCCGGACCTCGGGAAGCGAGCGAAGGTGCTTCCAGAAGGCCTTCAGCTGCGCGCGTCCGTGCTGCTTCAGCCGGATGGCCACGAGCGCCTGAAGCCCGACCCCGAGGGCCGAAGGCGCGACGTCCATGTGGGCTTCCCCCAGTATTCCCTTCACCCTCAGGGCCTGGACGCGCACGAGACACGTGGATGGCGCCAGCCCGACGGCGGCGGCGAGTTCCTTGTTGGAGAGTCGAGCATTCTTCTGTAGAAGAGCCAATATTTCGAAGTCTGTTCGGTCGAGCGAGTCGTTCATGGGCGAAATCCGAAATCAATTCGATGGAATCGAATCACCCGTGATCCTAGCATTGCGGCGGAGGAGAAGACGCCGTGTTCGTCGAGACCGCGATGCCCAAGACCGTGGAGCCCGTGAAACTGGAGCCCGTGAAACTGTCCCTGGAGACCCGCGCCGTTCACGGCGGCAGGGAGGACCTTCATGACATGGGGGTCCATGCCCTTCCGATCGATCTCTCCTCCACCTACCGGGTGCCGGACCTGGCCGCCGCGGGCATCGACCTCGAGACCCTCGCCTCTGGCGGACATCCCGCCACGACACCCATCTACTCGCGTCTCCACAACCCGACGGTCGCGCGTTTCGAGAAGGCCTTCGCGGGTCTGGAGGGGACCGAGGAGGCCGTCGCCTTCGGGAGCGGCATGGCCGCGGTCACGTCCGTTCTCATAGCCGCCCGGCAGCGAACCGGGAACGGAAAGCCGTGCCATGTGGTTGCCGTTCGGCCCCTGTATGGCGGCACGGATCATCTGCTCGCCTCCGGCCTCCTCGGTATCGACGTCAGCTGGGCCCGGCCAGATGGGATTCGGCGGGCGCTGCGGCCCGAGACGGCCCTGGTGATCCTGGAAACCCCGGCCAACCCGACGCTGTCGCTCGTCGACCTGGATCAGGCCGTCGAACAGGCTGGCAAGGTCCCCGTCATGGTGGACAACACTTTCGCGACCCCGGTTCTCCAGAATCCCGCCAGGCACGGCGCCGCGGTGGTCCTGCACAGCGCGACGAAGTTCATCGGCGGGCACGGCGATGTCCTGGCGGGCGTCGTCGCCACGGATGTGGAGTGGGCGCGCGAACTGCGCAGGATCCGCGTCATCACGGGCAACGTGCTCCACCCCCTCGCGGCCTATCTGCTCCACCGCGGGCTGCCGACCCTGCCTCTGAGGGTCCGCCATGCGCAGCAGGGCGCCGAGGAGCTGGCCGAGAGACTCCTTCGTCATCCAGGAGTCACGGCCGTCCACTACCCGGGCTTGGGATCCTCGCTCGAGGCCGCGATCGTGAAGAAGCAGATGAAGGGGAAGGGCGCGATTGTGGCTTTCAATGTCTCTGGAGGGTTCGCGGCCGCGGCGCGGGTCATGGCCTGCGTGGAGTTGATGACGCCCGCCGTGTCGCTCGGGTCCGTCGACACGCTGATCCAGCACCCGGCGGCGCTGACGCACCGGGTCGTCGAGGAGGGCGCGCGCCGGGAGAACGGAATCTCAGAGAGTCTCTTGCGCGTTTCGGTGGGCCTGGAGGATCCGACGGATCTCTGGGCCGACCTCGAGCAAGCTCTGGACCGGGCCTGAAAGGCGCATGCATGAGCACGACAGTCACACTAGACGGAAACGAGGCCGCGGCCTCGGTGGCCTATCGCGTTAACGAAGTCATCGCCATCTACCCGATCACTCCCTCGTCGAACATGGGCGAGTGGTGCGACGAGTGGTCGAGCCAGGGCCGGAGGAATGTTTGGGGCACGGTCCCGGTCGTGGCGGAAATGCAGTCGGAGGGAGGGGCCGCCGGTGCGGTTCACGGGGCTCTCCAGGGCGGAAGCCTGACGACGACGTTCACCTCCTCGCAGGGCCTCCTGCTCATGATCCCGAACATGGGGAAGATCGCGGGCGAGTTGACGTCCTTCGCCATGCACGTCGCGGCTCGAGCCATTGGCCACAATGGGATCTCGATCTTCGGAGATCACTCGGACGTCATGGCCTGCCGGCACACGGGGTTCGCGATGCTCGCATCAGACAGCGTCCAGGCGGCTCACGATTTCGCGGCCATCGCCCAGGCCGCTACCTTGCGCGCCCGTGTTCCCTTTCTCCACTTCTTCGACGGCTTTCTTGACCGCTCGTCAGAAATGACCCGGGTGTGCTTGCGAGAAATGGTCCAGGGGTGACCGGGCTGAGCTGAGCCCGCGGGTGGGTGACGCTCGGCGGATGGGGTGGTCGAGCGAACCAGAGCGTCAGCGATGCACGGTGTGCCGGGATTGGTACCGGCCGCACAAGTC
>JAJVIN010000050.1 GCA_022071945.1 Thermoanaerobaculia bacterium
CTCCCTTGGTCGTCACGGTGAAGGTCGCCGTCGTGGCGCCCTGAGGGACCACCACCGAGGCGGGCACGGTCGCCTTGTTCGTATCGGCGCTGGCGAGGGTCACCGTCTTTCCTCCCGCCGGAGCGCTGGAGGACAAGGTCACGGTACCGGTCACAGGATTGCCACCCACGACCGTTGCGGGGCTGAGCGAGACCGAGCTCAGGCTCTGGGCACGGCACGGTGGCGCCCAGAAAACCAGCAGAGCGGCGATCGAGAAGAAGACGGCCAGAAAAGAAGACCGCCGGGAACCGGCGGCTGGGAGGTGAGAGAGGTGCATGAGGCAGGTCCGTTCTTACGCGGCTCGCGCGATTTACGCGGTGTCGGAGGTCGCGGTGAAGCTACTTCCGCCGGCCCGAGAGAGCAATGAAGCAAATGATTCAAAGCGGATGATGCATCTGCTTCTGTCTCGAAAAGGGGCCCGGAACTGCACATGTATACGGATACGTGTCTCTTTCCCTCGAAAGTGTGATGAAGGTCACAGCCTTCCCCGCGCCTCGACGGACCGCCGCTGGTCTGACCGCGGCGGTCCGTCCGAGAACCAAGAAGCCGCCGCCATCGCGCGACGCGGTTGATCACGAGATCTCCCCACCGCATACTTCTCGGGATCATGAAGGTCAACGTCGCGGTCCTCGCCCTCCTTCTCGGGGTGTTCGCTCCGGCCGAAGGTCAGAAAACGGGCGCTTCCGTGACCCCGCCCCAGCCTGTCCCCAGGACTCTCGCGAACAGCCTCGGGATGGAATTCGTCTGGATCGGGCCGGGCGAGTTCGAGATGGGGTCCCTCCCGGGCGAGACCGAGCGCGACAGGGACGAAGGCCCCGTGCACCGGGTCAGACTGACGAGGGGCTACTACCTGGGCAAGCACGAGGTCACCCAGGGACAGTGGAAAGCCCTCATGGGCAACAACCCCTCCGGCTTCTCGAGCTGCGGCGCCGATTGCCCCGTCGAGAGGGTGAGCTGGCACGACGCCCACGAGTTCATCAGGAAGCTCAACGCCAGGGAGCGCGGACGGCTCTATCGCCTGCCGACGGAGGCCGAGTGGGAATACGCGGCCCGCGCCGGAAGCAGGGGAGAGCGGCACGGCGACATCGACAGCATCGCGTGGTGCTATCCCAACAGCGGGAACAAGACCCATCCGGTCGGCAAGAAGAGGCCCAACGCCTGGGGCCTCCACGACATGATCGGAAACGTGTGGGAATGGGTCGAGGACTGGTTCGACTACTACGGCCCGGAACCCGCCGTCGATCCGGCCGGACCTCCCACGGGCGTCAATCGCGTCAATCGGGGCGGGAGCTGGAACGTCGTCAGTGGGTATTGCCGGTCCGCATTCCGGGCCGGCTACGGCCCGGCCACGCGGATCAACTACCTGGGATTCCGCCTGGCCCTCAATCCCCCGCTGAAGCAGGAATAGACGCGGTTCCCGGGACCGGGAACGGGTGATCGACCCGATCGGCTAACCGAGGACGGAGTCCAGCGCCGACGTGAGTCCGGCCAGCGCCTTTTTCGCCTTTGCCTTCTTCTCGGCGTCGCCGCCGCCGGCCGCGAGCTCGTCGAGAACGGCCGCGAGCTCGCGCGCCCTTGCGGCCGCATCCTTGTAGGCCGCAGCCGCCTTCGCGGCGGCCTCCTTCTGCGACTCGGAGTCCGGACTCTTCGCCCCCGGTTCCGTGCGCTTCACTTCCTGGATCCCCCAGGTCGTCACGTAGAAGTGGTCCTTCTTGGGCGCGTCGGCAATCCACCCCTCACCCTGGAGCTTGTCGACGATCATCTCGTAGCTTCCGAAGAGCTTCTCCTGCCTGAGGAGATCGAGCATCGAGACCATCTGCCGGGGATTGCCCCCGGCCGCCTCGAGAAGCTTCGCGAGGACCTGGTGAAAGATGTCGCGCGCCATGGCTGCCCCTTCCAAGTGGTTTGTCCCTACGGTAATCCCGGCCGGGCCTGGCGTCGAGGGGAAGCGCATGGGTCCTCCCTCGGGGAAGGACCCCGCGCGGCAACCCCTCTCCACGCCCGTCTGGATGAAGGCCCTGACTCAGACCTGATTCAGTGTGCTGCCCTGAGGGACCCTGCCGTTGACACGACGCCCGTGATCGCGGAGAGGGGGTACGAGGCGTTGCGGTTCTTCACGGCCGCGCCGAAGGAGCCGAACTCGGCGAAGTTCGTCGTGGAAGCGTAGTCAGAGGAGATCGTGCCCTTCAGGCTGGATCCGACGTACGACAGGAGCGCCATCCACTCCTTCAGCTCCAGAACACCCGGACCCTGCGGGGTCGCATTGATCCGGTTGCCCAACAAGCCCGGCATGTCGGATGCCGAGATCGAGTCCTTGCCTGTCGCGGACTTGTAGGCCGTGATGGCCGTTCCGAACTCCGACTCCACGGCCCCGATCAGGAGGACGGCATACATGTCAGCGGCCACGCGGACGCGGCTCGTGCTCGAAAGGGCCGTCGCCGCGCCCGTGTTGTTGGCATCTGTGGGGGCGAATCCAGAAACGGTGTCGATGGCGGCAATGGCCCTGGAGAAGAGCAGGGGCTCCAGGATTCCGAGAGAGCCGGCCCCCGCCACGTAATAGCTGACCGCCGAGTTCTCCAGGGCATGTGAACTGAACATCTGCCCGTCGTTCAGGGTCACCATCGCCACCGCATACGGGTTGTTGGCCAGGAAGGCTGCGTACAGGCTCGCCCCGTAGTCCTTGTCGAGCTTCGCGATGGCCCCGAGGGCCTGCTGGGCGAGGACCGAGCCTCCCGTGGCCTTCTGGCTCGTCACCGACAGGACGGCGGCAGCCGTCGCGAATTTGAAGAAGGCGTAGCTTTCCGTCGGCTTCAACGTGTAGCGGATCCCGGACAGGTTGAGGTAGTACTGAGAGGCCGCGAGATTCGTCTGTCCCAGGAGCTGGAGGGCGCAGAGCTTCTTGACGTCCTCGAGCTCGAGGTAGGCGGAAATCAGCGGATAGCCGACGGGTAAGAGCTGCGAGGTGTCGGGCGAGATGCCGAGTGGCAGGACGTTGTAGATGTCGGCGAAGGTCAGGGGAACGCCCGCCGGGAGGTCCCCACGCAAGACGCCCGTGGCGACGACCGCGATCTGAAACGGATTGAAGTCGTAGCCCGGCAGCTTCGAGGGGTCGCCTCCGGCCGCGGCCAGTGTCTGGGCGATGATGCCGTTCGGGACCGTCCGGACGGCGTCCGCGGCGAGATTGCCCAGTCCGTTCGGGGCCAGGACCGCATTCGCCTCGTTGGAGATCATCGGCTGCGCGGCCACGCCCACCGGGTGATAGACGCCCTTCGCGAGGTCAGAGGGCTTGTAGTCGGGGAACACCTGCGAGAAGACGGGACCGAGGCCCACGTTAAGGGCCTGGTCGGCCATCTTGACGGCCGCCGCGACGGCCAGGCTGGGAGAGATGCCGAGGCTCGTCAGCGTCGCGTCCGTCATCGGCACGTTGCTGGAGGCGGAGAGCGAGGTGGATCTCGTTTCCGCGTTGTAGGTGAGGTCGAGCCTGAAGACATGCGTTCCGAAGGCGCCCG
Organism: Thermoanaerobaculia bacterium; assembly: GCA_022071945.1. Classification (GTDB taxonomy): domain Bacteria; phylum Acidobacteriota; class Thermoanaerobaculia; order UBA5066; family UBA5066; genus JAJVIN01. The sequence goes on from JAJVIN010000050.1 coordinate 3,549, forward strand.
CGTTGATGATCTGGGTGTTCCATGTGCCGTTGGCGACCGTCCGGGCGGTGGGCAAGGGCGTGTGGGTGTGTCCGGAGGCGATCACGTCGATGCCCCGCACGTGGCGAGCCAGCTCGACGTCCTCGCCCGAGGTGCCCGAGGCGTCCGTGCCGGAGTGGGACAGCACGATGACGACATCCACGTCCTTGTTGTTGCGCATGTCGTCCACGAGACCCTGAAGCGTTCCGTACTGGCTTGCCGGGTCCGTGAAGGTCACTGGCCCCGAGGCGGGCGCGGTGATGGCGGCCTCTCTGCCCATCAGTCCGAGATAGCCGACCTTCGCTCCGTTGGGAAGCTCCTCGATCCGGGAGGTCTGGATCAGCCGGCCCTCACCCACGAAGGGCGCGAGTGTGGTGTCTCCGTTGAGATTCATGTTGGTCGCCACGATGGGCGTGCTGAACCCGAAGGAGGTCCGGGCGGCGTGGAGGATCTGGGCGAGCCCCGGAGTCGTGTAGTCGAACTCGTGATTCCCGAGCGTGACGCAGTTGTAGTGCATCGCGTCGAGGAAGAAGAGCGCCAGGGGCTGTTGGCCGAGGGTGAGGTCGTAGAGGGTCCCCATCGTGAAGTCCCCCGAGTCGACCAGGACGACGGGGCCGTCGGCGGTCGCCCGCACGTAGCCGACGTAAGACGCGATGCGCGCGTAAGCGCCGGTCGCGCTCATCGCGGTGGTCGCGTTGACGTCGAACCCGACGTGTCCCGCCCCGTTGCAGCGGTGATGGACGTCGGTCGTCTGCAGGATCGTGATCTTCGCGTCCGCGGCGGCTGGGCCCCTGGAGGGGGCGATCGCCTCCGCGTTCCATGCGGAAAACGGAAGAGAAACCGCCACGAATAGAACTACGGCAGAGAGAAGGGACCCCGGGCTCTTCTTGGAACGCATGGCCGGATTATGCAGGACATTTCCCGTCAAGTCTTTACGCGGATGGCTAGCCGGAAGACACCGTGCGTAAAGGGAGGGGCGCGCGGACGGGACTCCTCTCCAGGCTCTGGTCTTTCGGAGCCCTTTCGTTGTATGAACAGCGAAACGCTCCGCCTCCTTCTTCTCCGGTCACAAGGACAGGGTGAGGTCTCCGAGCGAAGCGCCAAAGCGAGGAGTGTGGATCAGTGATAAAGGGTGATGTGGCCAGCGATCACGTGCCGATCGGGGCGCCCAGACGGCAAGTCACGACCGCCATCGACGCCGTGCTCGTGATTGCCAACCTCGCGGTGATGGCGGGCTGGCTGACGGGCCACCCGCTCCTCGACTCGCCGTCGGAGCCGGTGATGTCGCTCTTCACCGCCCTGTCCCTGCTCATCATGGTGCTCGTGAGGCAAGCGAGGATCCACGTCGAGACCTGGCCGATGGCCCTCAGCCTTGCCATGAGCGGATTGGTCCTGGGCGGCAACGCCTCCTCGATCCTGATGCTCGCGGTCATGCCTCCAGAGCTCTGGGCGAGCGTGTCGGGCCTCGTCCTGACCTCGACCATGACATCGATCGGCCTCATCCTTTTCTGCTGCTACGACTTCGTCATCGCGCTCAGAGAGACGCCAGAATCCGCCTTCATCATGGATGACATGCTCATTCACCTCGCCCTCGTTCCGGGCGGTCTGAGCTTGCTCGGCTACCTTCTGGGGAACCCCACCTATCTGAGCGTCCACGCGGATCCCAGGGTCGGGATTTCTCTTCTGGAAATGGTTCTCCTCGGCCTCTATGCCGTGAGCGCGATCGTCTCGAATCCGCGTCTATTCCTCTGGCGCTTCCTTTCCTCGGGCTGGACGAACCGGCTCGTCTTCGCGTTCCTGTTCGCCAACCAGTTCGCGGCCCCGGTCGTGGTCGCCCTGCTCCTCTCCACGCGCGGCTCCGCGGGGCCGGGGATCGAGCTCTTCGTGATGCTCGCGGGGGTCGTCACCACGCTCTCGTTCCTCCTCCTGCAGGCACGGCTTCATCGGCGTGTCCTTCGCCCCCTCGAGCCCGCGAACCGCTGAGCCCCTCGTCTTGGTGCGGGGGGGACGCGCCTTCGAGGCGGGGCAACCGAGGCGGAATGCCCGGTCTTTGCCGTCCGCGGGGCTGATCGGGGGCCGTTCAGGGGCGTAGAATTCACCTCAGAGATCGAGTTCCGGTACCCCCTCTCGGCCGGGTCCGGTCCCAGGCTTCCGAGGCCGGTCCCCCGGGGGCTTCCGAGCCCGGCTTCCGGGCTTCCGAGCCCGGTTCCACGGGCTTTCGAACGCGAGATCCGGAGGTGCGCGATGTACGATGATCAGAGACGACGGTCGCCACGGTACGAGGTCCACGACCTCCACGGAAGCCTCTTGTTCAGGCTCGAAGTCAACGTCCTCAACCTCAGCCTCGCCGGGGCGGCGGTGGAAACCACACGACAGCTCAAGCCGGGCAAGGCCTACACCATAAGGATCGGCGGCGGGGACGGCGGCATGGATCTGGACGGCACCGTCAAGTGGTGCCACCTGACCAAGACGCGCCGCGGGGAGAACGGAGAGCTCGTCACTGTCTACAACGCGGGGTTGGCATTCGACGGGACCTTGACGGAGAAGTCTCACCAGCTCCTCGCGTTCATGCAGGACCACGTCGTCCTCGCGCTGGAAAAGCGGATCGTCGGACGATTCAGGGTGAGGGCCGGCGCTCCGATCGCCGTCACCACCCGCTACGACTTCGAGGTGCTCAAGCTCTCGATGACGGGGATGCTCGTCCGAACGGCCCTTCTGGCCGAGGTCGAGTCTGCCTTCGAGATGGAGCTGAAGCTCGGGGACGAGCTCCTGGAGGTCGCGGGCCGCATTGCTTACGCCGAAAAGGTCGGAGGCACCGACGACTCGCCGGACGCTCACCTCGGTGTCGAGTTTCTCGAGCTCGATGAAGGGCGCCGGCAGATGCTGAAGGACTTCATCTCACACGAGCTCACCTAGGGCCCGGGGCGATGAGCCAGCACCACTTCGGCCAGTGCACCCTCTGCGAGGCGATGTGCGGCATCGACGTGGAGACAGACGGCGAGAAGATCGTCTCGATCAGGGGAGACAAGGAGGACCCCTTCAGCCAGGGCTTCATCTGTCCGAAAGCCGTGGCGCTCAAGGACATCCACGAGGATCCCGACCGTCTGCGGAATCCGGTCCGCCGCGCCGGCAAGACGTGGAACGAGGTCGCCTGGGAGGAGGCTCTTGGCGAGGCGGCCCGGCGGCTCGTGGCGATTAGGAACGAGTTCGGCCCGCAGTCCGTGGCGGTCTACCTCGGTAACCCGACGGTCCACAGCCTCGGCGCGCTCCTCTTTGCCCCGCTCTTCGTGCGGGGTCTTCGCTCGAGGAGCCGGTTTTCGGCCACATCCGTCGATCAGCTCCCCCACATGCTGGCCTCGCTCGAGATGTTCGGGCACCAGCTCCTCTTTCCGGTCCCGGATCTGGACCGGACGGACCACCTTCTCCTCATCGGTTCCAACCCGGCAGCCTCCAACGGGAGTCTCATGACGGCCCCCGGTGTCATGCGGCGGCTGGAGAAGCTGAAAGCGCGGGGCGGGCGTCTCGTCGTCGTCGATCCGCGCCGCACGGAAACGGCGGAGCTCGCGGACGAGCATATCTTCATCCGCCCCGGCACCGATGCCCTGCTCCTTCTTGCCATGCTCGAGACGCTCTTCTCGGAGAACCGCGTCCGGCTCGGAACCTGCGAGCCCTTCACCAGCGGGTTCGAGGAGCTGGCGGCCCTGGTCTTGCGATTCCCAGCCGAGAGGGTCGCCGCCCCGACCGGCGTTCCCGCCGCGACCATCAAGCGGCTGGCCCGGGAGTTCGCCTCTTCCAGGACGGCCGTTTGCCACGGCCGGATCGGGATCTCGACCCAGGAGTTCGGCGGCCTCTGCGCCTGGCTCGTCAACGCCCTCAACATCGTCACCGGGAACCTCGACGTGCCCGGGGGCGCTCTGTTTCCACGTCCAGCCGTGGACATCCTCTCGGGCCACCCGGGCCTGCCAGGCCCGGGACACTACGGGAAGTTCCGCTCGAGAGTGAGGGGACTCCCCGAGTTCGGGGGCGAGCTTCCGGCGGCCGCACTGGCGGAGGAGATCGAGACTCCCGGCCCGGGTCAGATCCGGGCGCTCGTCACTTTTGCGGGGAATCCCGTCCTCTCGACGCCGAACGGCACCCGTCTCGATCGGGCCCTCTCGTCCCTCGAGTTCATGCTGTCGATCGACATCTACGTCAACGAGACCACGCGGCACGCCCATCTCATCCTGCCGCCCACGACCGCTCTCGAACGCGACCACTACGACCTTATCTTTCCTGCCCTGGCGGTCCGCAACACGGCCAAGCTCTCCCGCGCCGTCTTCGAAAAGCCGGCGTCGGCCCGGCACGACTGGGAGATCCTCAACGAACTGACCTGGCGCGTGAGCGGCGGCGGAGTGATCGACGAACTCCTGTCCCGGGCTCAGTCCCTCCTCCTTTCGCAGTTCGGTCCTCTCGGCCTCGTCGAGCTCGGCCTCAGATTCGGCCCGTACGGGGACAAGTTCATTCCTCTGGCGGATGGTCTCAGTCTGAAGAAGCTAGAAGCCTCTCCCCACGGAGTCGACCTCGGGCCCCTCGAGCCGGGCCTCCCGCGCCGGCTCTTCACCTCCTCTCGCCGGATTCACCTCGCCCCGCCGCTTTTCGTCGAGGACGTGGGGAGACTCGAGTCCCGGTTCCGGCGGGGCCGGGACCGAAAGCCCGGCAGCCTCGTTCTCATCGGCCGCAGGGACCTGCGATCCAACAACTCCTGGATGCACAACAGCGCGAGGCTTGCGAAGGGCCCGCCGCGGGTGACGCTTCTCATCCACCCGCTCGATGCCGAGACACGGGGAATCACAAGCGGCGACACCGTCGTCATCCGGTCGAGGACCGGTGAGGTTCGGGCACCCGCGGAGGTGACGGACCGGATCATGCGGGGCGTCGTCTCCCTGCCTCACGGCTGGGGACATGGTCGAGAAGGCGTCCGGCTTTCCGTCGCCAGCCGGTCCCCGGGCGTCAGCATCAACGACCTCACGGACGACCTCTGCATCGACGCCCTCACGGGGAATGCGGCGTTTTCCGGAATCAGCGTCCAGGTCGAGCCCGAGACTCCCAAGTCCTCGTGACGAGCTGGGATCCTCCCGGTTCTCTCGGGGCTCGTTCCGATGCCGGGCTTCTTGCGAAACCGTCTCAGTAACACTCTGCACCATTTCGTATTTCCGCGTAACCGAGGCGAGACACCGCCAGGGGAACGAGGCGTCCAGAAGCGTCCTCTCGGGGCTCCGGTAGAGGCTTGGGACGGGTCTCTATCGCGGCACGGTGTTTGATTGCTAGAGTGCGGAATCCAAAAGAAGAGGAAAAGGGGGAGACCAACAATGAAGAAAACCACCACCGCCGTCGTCGCCACTCTCGCCGCTCTCGCGTTCGCGGGCTCCGCGTTCGCGACCGCTCCGATTCAGACCGAGTACAAGAAGGAAAAGAAGGTCGCCACGGCCAACTGCCAGACCTGCCACACGGCCAAGATGCCCAGCAAGAAGGACAACACGACCGAGTTGGCCGACTTCGGCAAGAAGGTTGTGGCCGCCAAGGGCAAGGACGGGAAGATCGACTGGACGAAGGTCGAGGTTCCGGCCCCGGCCCCGGCCGAGAAGAAGTAACGGGCACGACGGCCAGAACAGGAATTGAAGCCCCCGGGTTTCCGAACCCGGGGGTTCTTCTTTTTTCGGGAAACAGAAGGAAACCTTGGATCCTGAAACCTGGACGAACTTCCTCACGTAGCTCATTCTCGGAACCATGTCGAAAAAGCTCAGGATCTCCCTCCTCGTCGTCCTGGGTCTCGCCGGCATCGCGGCCGGCGCCAAGAGCTACATCGCCGGGAAGAACAAGGGAATTCCCGTAGTCGTCGGGACGGTCAAGACCGGCGACGTCGTCTCGAAGGTCACGGCGAACGGAAAGATCCAGGCGGAAAACCGAGTGGAGCTTTCGGCGCTCGTGATGGGCCAGATCACGAATCTCGTCGTGAAGGAAGGCGACCGCGTCAAGAGAGGCGACTTTCTTCTCCAGATCGACCGTGGCCGCGCGGCGGCTGACGAGGCCGGCTCCGCGGCTGCCCTGAGGGCGAGCGAGAAGGACCGCGACTCGGCGCGAACGACGATGGAGCAGGCCGAGAGGGACTTCGTCCGATCCAGGAGCAACTTCGAGGCGAAGATCTCCTCCGAGGCCGAGTTCCAGAAGGCCCGGACGGTCCTGGAGGGAGCCCGGGACGCCTTCGCGGCCGCACAGCACCGGGTGGATCAAACCAAGGCGAGCCTGGCCGCCAGCCGGGACACGCTCCAGAAGACGACGATCGTCGCCCCCATCGACGGCATCATCACGACTCTCCGCGTCAAGGCGGGCGAGGTGACCGTCATTGGCACGATGAACAACCCGGGCACCCAGCTCATGACGATCTCCGACATGTCGACTGTCCAGGCCGTCCTGATGGTCGACGAGACGGACACGACCGCGGTGCAGGTCGGCCAGAAGGCCCTGTTGACGATCGACGCCTATCCCGGCCAGACCTTCGAGGGCCGCGTGACGGAAGTGGGGAACTCGCCCATCCTCAGGGACGACCCCGACCTGTCGACGCTGACCACGACGTCCGACGCCATCAACTTCAAGGTCAAGGTCAACCTGCTGTCGCCCCCGGCCAGGATCCGGCCAGGCTTCTCCGTCACGGCCGACATCATCACGGGAACCAGGAAGAACGTCTCGACCGTTCCCTTGGCCTCCGTCGTCATCCGGGACTCCCCGAAGGGTGAGAGAACCGAGGCCGGGACCCTGAAGACGGAGGAAGGGGTCTACGCGCTGAAGTCCGGGAAGGCCTCATTCGTTCCCGTCAAGACTGGCCTTTCGGGCGAGCTTCTGATCGAGCTCCTCGAGGGACCCCAGGCGGGCTCCGAGATCGTGGCGGGACCGTTCAAGGCGCTCCGCCAGATCAAGGATGGCGACGCGGTCAAGGCCATGACCGACAAAGAGAAGAAGGCCGCCGAGAAGGAAGGCGCCGAAGGCTCGTAGGGAGCGGCCATGGCGGTCTCCGAGCTTCTGTCCGTCGTTCTCCACGCCTTGCGGCTGAACAAGCTGCGCTCGGGGTTGACGCTTCTGGGGGTCATCATCGGCGTGATGACGGTGGTCTCGGTCCTGGCGGTGATCACCGGGCTGAACGACTACGTGATGCAGAAGGTCATCAACCTCAATCCGGATGTGCTGGTCTTCACCAAGTACGGCATCATCCGCAGCCGCCAGGAGTTCATGGTGGCGCGTAAGCGCAAGCCGATCACGCTTAGGGACATGAAGATCGTCGCGGCGGAATGCCGCTCGTGTGGCGCGGTGGGGGCGCAGGGCAATCAGGTCGCCAACGCCCGGTCCGGGCGAAGGAAGCTCTCCGCGGTGCCCGTCACGGGCTACACGGCCAACGCCATCGGGCTTCTGAACATCGACCTTTCCGCCGGGAGGTTCTTCACCCCTTCTGAAGAACAGCGGTCGGCGGCCGTGGCCATCATCGGCTTCGACGTGAGAGACGAGCTCTTCCCGGGTGTCGACCCCCTCGGCAAAACGGTCTACGTCCAGGGTTACCCGTTGAGGGTGATCGGGTTGCAGAAGAAGCTCGGCAAGGTGCTCGGCGAGAACCGCGACAAGGTCATCTTCGTGCCCCTCTCCTTCCTCCAGAAGGTGATGACCTCGGGAGACGGGATCGCGATCATGGTGCGTCCCGCGACCGGCATGAAGGGGCTCGACGAGACCGAGGGAGAAGTCCGGATGATCCTGCGGTCGCTCCGCCGGACTCCCTTCCGCGATGACGACCCCTTCGGCGTCGTCGGCTCGGAAGCCATCCAGGCGCTGTGGCGGTCGATCTCGGCGGGCGCCTTCGCGCTGATGGTCCTGATCTCCGGGATCTCCCTCATCGTCGGGGCGATCGTGATCGCCAACATCATGTTCGTCTCCGTCGTCGAGCGGACGCGCGAGATCGGGCTCCGGATGGCGGTCGGGGCGCGCCGGGCGGACATCAAGCGCCAGTTTCTCCTGGAGTCGGCCGTCCTCGCCTCGCTCGGAGGGGCGATCGGCGTTCTGGCCGGCGCCGCGGTGGCGCTGGCGGTCAGCCAGGTCTTTCCCGCCGAGGTCAAGCTCTCCTTCATCCTGATCGGTCTCGCAACCTCGACCCTGACCGGGGTCCTGGCCGGGCTGGCCCCGGCCTCCGCGGCGGCGAAACTGACCCCCATCGAGGCGCTCAGGCACGAGTGAGGATCCGGAATGAACGCACTCCTCGCCCTTCTTCGCCGCGGATTCGTCTCCAACGTCGTCTTCGCTTTCACCTCCATCCGGGAACACAAGCTCCGCTCCGGACTGACGATCCTCGGGATCGTCGTGGGTGTCACGACCGTCATCGCGATGGTGGCGATCGTGACGGGCTTCAACAACAACGTGATCGGGAACCTCCAGGCCTTCGGGGCCAACCGGATCGAGATCCAGAAGTACGAGGAGCGTTTCGGGCCCCAGCCCCTGACGGATGAAGAAAAGAGACGGAAGAACCTGACCGTGGAGGACGCGGAAGCTCTCCGTCTGGCGATGCCGGAGGCGACGGTCTCCACCCTCTGCTCCTACGATGACGAAGAGGTCAAGGTGAAGAACGGGAACCTCGTCACGAATCACCCCTACATCGTGGCGACGGACCAGTTCTACCCGACGGCAACCGCATACAGCATCGGCCGGGGACGGTTCTTCACGGCCGCGGAGGTGGAAAGGAACGCCATCGTCGTCGTCCTCGGCTCGGAGGTGAAGGACGCGATCTTCCCGAACGAGGACCCGATCGGCAAGGACGTGACGGTCAACGGCCTGAGGTACCGGGTCGTCGGGGTGCTGGCAAAGAAGGGAGCTCAGTTCGGTTACTCGCCCGACAACAAGATCGTCCTGCCTCACGGGACGTTCGAGAAGCAGTTCTCGGCCCGGGTCAGACTCCACGGCGTGAACTTGAACATCGTCCCGAAAAAGACCGAGGACCTTCAGAACGTGATCGAGAAGTCGGTGGAGACCTTGCGGGTGAGGCGCCGGGTCCCCTTCAACAAGCCCAACGACTTCGCGATCGTGACGCCTGACCAGCTCATCTCCCAGTTTCGGGCCATCACCGGGGGCGTGACGGGGGCGATGGTCTTCATCGCCCTGATCTCACTCGTCGTCGGAGGCGTGGGAGTCATGAACATCATGCTGGTCTCGGTGACGCAGAGGACGCGAGAAATCGGGATCCGCAAGGCCGTCGGCGCGCTGAAGCGCGACATCGTCAGCCAGTTCCTCGTGGAGGCGGTGACCCTCACGAGTATCGGAGGCGTGATCGGGGTGCTTCTGGGAATTCTCATCTCGGTGTCGGTCCGGGCGGCGGTGCCGTCCCTCCCGACCTCGATTCCCCTCTGGTCACCGGTCCTGGGTTTGGCGGTCTCCATGACCGTCGGCATCTTCTTCGGGGCCTACCCTGCCGTGAAGGCCTCTCGTCTCGACCCCATCGAGGCCCTGAGGTACGAGTAGGGTCGACGGCCCGCTTCCCTGCATCCCTCTCCTCTTTCGCGCGGCGGGGGCAAAGGCAGGTGAGGCGGGGCCCTGCGGCGCGACGCAGCACCCGGGGGGCCCTCTTAAGAAACTGGATCAGGGCGAGCATCGCTCCGTAAGCAGTCCCTCCCCCGCTCGCGGGGGAGGGTCAGGGAGGGGGCGCCCCGGTCTCCCCGGCAAGCGGTCGAGGATCGCCCCCACCCCCGCCCTCCCCCGCCCGCACGGGGGAGGGAGACCAGGGAGGGCCTCAGTTTCCTCCCTGCCACACGCGGGCGAAGCCCTCGCACGTTCCTCATCCGCCGCAGCCGCGGCACCTTCTCCCTGAGGGAGAAGGGGGAGAGGGAGCCTCGACATCTCGCCTCTCCCTGAGGGAGAAGGGGGAGAGGGAGCCTCGACGTCTCGCCTCTCCCTGAGGGAGAACAGAGGGGGCCGCGTAACGAACTGACCCCACCCGCGTTAGCGGTCTGTCGGGATGTGTCCTTTTTTTGACACACTTGACGCGGGTGTTACGATCGCGCCGTGGAGACGATCTTCCGGGCACATCTGGCCGAGGACTTCCGAAAGCGGAGGCCTGTGGCGGTGTGCCGCGCACGGGGGATCCTTAACGTACAAGAGGGGTGACATGACCGGCCCCGACCTCCCCCCGAGACAGGGTCTTTACGACCCGTCGTTCGAACACGATGCGTGTGGCTTCGGCTTCGTCGCCGACCTGAAGGCGCGAGCCTCGCACGACATCATCAAGAAGGCCCTCCAGGTTCTGTGCAACCTCGAACACCGGGGCGCGACTGGAAGCGAGAAGAACACCGGAGACGGGGCGGGACTTCTGTCCCAGATCCCTCACGCGTTCCTCTCCACTCGCTGCAAGGGACTTGGATTCGAGCTTCCGGAGCCAGGCGACTACGGCGCCGGCATGGTCTTTCTCCCGGTGGAAGCGACCAGCCGCCAGGCGTTCGAACGGAAGTTCGAGGAAATCACCCGTGAGGAAGGGCAGCGGATCCTCGGCTGGCGTGACGTCCCGACGGACGACGCGACCCTCGGTCCGACGGCCCGCGCGACGCGTCCCGTGATCCGGCAGATCTTCATCGGGCGCGGCGAGACCACACCGGCGGGCGACGCCTTCGAGCGGAAGCTCTTCGTCATCCGCCGGCTCGTCGAGAAGGCCGTGAGCCGCTCCGCCACGCAGGGCCGGGGGGATTTCTACGTCGCGAGCCTCTCCTGCCGGACCATCGTCTACAAGGGGATGCTCAACGCCCCCCAGCTCGGCGCGTTCTTCCCCGATCTGAGGGATGAGGGGCTGAAGTCGGCCCTCGGGATGGTTCACTCCCGCTTTTCGACCAACACCTTCCCGAGCTGGTCGAGGGCTCACCCCTACCGCTACATCTCTCACAACGGCGAGATCAACACGCTTCGCGGGAACGTGAACTGGATGCAGGCCCGGCAGCGGATGTTCTCCTCGTCGGTCTTTGGCGACGACCTGAAGAAGGTCCTGCCCGTCATCGACATGGGCGGGTCCGACTCGGCCATTTTCGACAACGTCCTCGAGCTTCTCGTCCTGGCGGGGCGGTCGCTCCCGCACGCCCTGATGATGATGATCCCCGAGCCGTGGAGCCGGCACGAGTCGATGAGCGCCGAAAGAAAGGCGTTCTACGAGTTCCACTCGTGCTTCATGGAGCCGTGGGACGGACCGGCCTCGATCGCCTTCACCGACGGGAGACGAATCGGAGCGATCCTCGATCGCAACGGCCTGCGGCCTTCCCGGTGGCTGGTCACGAAGGATGGCCTCGTCGTCATGGCGTCAGAGACCGGCGTTCTCGACATACCGGCGGACCGGATCCTCCAGAAGGGACGCCTGCAGCCTGGACGGCTCTTTCTGGTCGACCTCTCGGAGGGCCGGATCATCCCCGACGACGAGATCAAGGACACGCTCTCTCGCGAGCACCCGTACGGAGAGTGGCTCGCCGAGTACCTCGTGAGGCTGCGAGATCTGCCGGAGCCGCCGGCCGTCATCGAGCCGGACCACGAGACGGTCCTGAGGCGGCAGGAGACCTTCGGATACACGCTCGAGGACGTCCGGATGCTCATCGATCCGATGGCCGAGAAGGGGACCGAGCCCGTCGGGTCGATGGGTATCGACATCCCCCTCGCCGTTCTTTCCGAGCACCCGCAGCTCCTCTACGACTACTTCAAGCAGCTCTTTGCCCAGGTGACGAACCCGCCCGTCGACGCTGACCGCGAGACGATCGTCATGGCCGTCGACACGGCAATCGGACCCGAGGAGAACCTCCTCGAGCCGTCGCCGCGCGCCGCTCTTCATTTCGAGCTGCCGACGCCCGTCCTACTCAACTCCGAGCTCGAGAAGATCCGGTCGCTCGACGGCCGTCCCGGAACCAAGGACTTCAAGTCGATCACGCTCCCGATGCTCTTCAAGGTGAGCGAGGGCGGGGCCGGCCTGAGGCGCGCCATCGAGGAGCTCCGGCGCCAGTGCAGCGAGGCGATCGCCGAGGGGCACAACATCCTCATCCTCTCCGACCGCGGCCACAACGAGACCGAGGCGCCCATCCCGTCGCTTCTGGCCCTCTCGGCGGTCCAGCATCACCTCCTGCGCGAGGGTTCCCGCACGCGCGTCGGCCTCGTTCTGGAAACGGGCGAGCCGCGCGAGGTCCACCACTTCTGCCTCCTGATCGGGTACGGCGCGAGCGCCATCAACCCCTACCTCGCCTTCGAGACCATCCACGACCAGGTGCGTCAGGGAATGATCTCGGGGACGGCGGCAGAGGCCGAGAAAAGGTACGTCAAGGCGGTCAACAAGGGGATCGTCAAGGTCATCTCCAAGATGGGGATCTCGACGGTCCAGAGCTATCACGGCGCTCAGGTCTTCGAGGCCCTCGGGCTCTCGCAGGACTTCGTCGACGAGTACTTCTCCGGAACTCCCACCCGGATCGGCGGGATCGGCATCGACGCCATTGCCCGGGAGGTCCGGCTCCGACACGAGTGGGCCTACCCGAACCGCCCCATCCAGCACACGACGCTCGGAACGGGCGGCCGCTACCAGTACCGGCGGGACGGAGAGGACCACCTCAACTCGCCGGAGGCCATTCACCTGCTCCAGACGGCCTGCCGCACGGGTGACTACAAGCTCTTCAAGCGCTACAGCGAGATCGTCAACCGCCAGGGGAAACACCCCATCACCCTGCGCGGATTGATGGACTTCAAACCTCTCGCCCAGCCGGTTCCTCTCGAAGAGGTGGAGCCCGTCGAGGCGATCCTGGCCCGGTTCAAGACGGGGGCGATGTCGTACGGCTCGATCAGCCAGGAAGCGCACGAGGCGCTGGCGATCGCCATGAACCGGATCGGCGGCAAGAGCAACACCGGAGAGGGCGGGGAAGACCCCGCGCGCTTCGAGCCCTTGCCCAACGGAGACTCGAAGATCAGCGCCATCAAACAGGTTGCCTCGGGCCGCTTCGGCGTCACCAGCCAGTACCTCGTCAAGGCGCGCGAGATCCAGATCAAGATGGCCCAGGGCGCCAAGCCCGGAGAGGGCGGTCAGCTCCCCGGGCCCAAGGTTTATCCCTGGATCGCGAAGGTCAGGCACGCCACTCCCGGTGTCGGCCTCATCTCTCCGCCGCCTCACCACGACATCTACTCGATCGAAGACCTCGCGCAGCTCATCCACGACCTGAAGAACGCGAACCGCGACGCGCGGATCAGCGTGAAGCTCGTGTCGGAGGCGGGTGTGGGGACGATCGCGGCGGGGGTCGCCAAGGCTCACGCGGACGTCATCCTCATCAGCGGCCACGACGGAGGGACAGGGGCGGCGCCCCTCACGAGCATCGCTCACGCGGGGATCCCGTGGGAGCTCGGGCTCGCGGAGGCTCACCAGGTGCTCGTCCTCAACAATCTCCGGAGCCGGATCAGCCTGGAGACGGACGGCCAGCTCAAGACGGGCCGGGACGTCGTCGTCGCGGCCCTGCTCGGGGCCGAGGAGTTCGGCTTCGCCACGACGCCGCTGATGGTCCTCGGCTGCATCATGATGCGGGTCTGCCACCTCAACACCTGCCCGGTGGGCGTCGCAACCCAGGACCCGCGCCTGAGGCAGAAGTTCACCGGTGACCCGGAACACGTCGTCAACTTCATGCGCTTCGTCGCCATGGAAGTCCGCGAGCTGATGGCGCACCTCGGCTACAGGCAGTTCTACAAGATGGTCGGACGCAGCGAGCGCCTCGAGATGCGCCGCGCGGTCGATCACTGGAAGGCCCGCACCCTCGACTACTCGCGAATTCTCTACAAGCCGACGGTGGCCAAGGACGTCAAGCGGACCTTCAGGTTCCCGCAGGAGCACGGCCTGGAAGAGTCACTCGACCACACGACCCTCATCCCGCTCTGCCGCGCGGCGGTCGAGAACCGGACGCCGATCTGCGCCACGCTCCCGATCCACAACGGCAACCGCGTCGTCGGGACCATGCTCGGCAGCGAGTTGACACGCAGGTGGGGCGCCGAGGGACTTCCAGAAGACACGATCAAGCTCAGGTTCCAGGGCTCGGCCGGCCAGAGCTTCGGCGCGTTCGTTCCCAGGGGGATGACCCTCGTTCTCGAGGGGGACGCCAACGACTATGTGGGGAAGGGCCTTTCGGGCGGCAAGATCGTCGTCATCCCGCCGGCGACGGCGACCTTCGTCCCCGAGGAGAACACCATCATCGGCAACGTGGCGTTCTACGGCGCCACGAGCGGTGAAGCCTACGTCCGCGGAGTGGCGGGCGAACGGTTCTGCGTCAGAAACAGCGGCGTCACGGCGGTCGTGGAAGCCATCGGCGACCACGGCTGCGAGTACATGACGGGCGGCCAGGTCGTCGTTCTCGGCCCCGCGGGCCGGAACTTCGCGGCCGGGATGTCGGGAGGCGTCGCCTGGCTCCTCGACGAGAAGGGCGACTTCCCGACTCGCTGCAACAAGGAGCTCGTCAGCCTCGGCCCGGTGGATGATCCGAACGAGGCCGAGAATTTGAAAAACCTGATCAGGAAGCACGCGTCCTACACCGAGAGCGCCAGGGCCAGGAAGATCCTCGAAGAGTGGGAGAGCACCTTGCCGAGGTTCGTGCGGGTGATGCCCAACGACTACAAGCGCGTGCTCGAAGCCCAGGCACGGATGCGGGCGAAGGGCCTTCCCGAGGATGAGGCCGTCATGGCCGCCTTCGCGGAGAACGCCCAGAGCCCGGTCCGGGTGAGCGGGAGTTGACGATGGGTAAACCGACCGGATTCCTCGAGTTTCATCGCGAGCTCCCGGCCAACCGGACACCGTCCGAGCGCGTCAGCGACTGGGAGGAGATCCACGTCCACGTTCCGACCGATACGCTGAAGCGCCAGGGCGCGCGCTGCATGGACTGCGGCACCCCCTACTGCCACACGGGCAAGCTCATTGGCGGCATGGCCTCCGGCTGCCCCATCAACAACCTCATCCCTGACTGGAACGACCTGATCTTCCGCGGACAGTGGAAAGAGGCGGCGGTTCGCCTTCACCAGACCAACAACTTCCCGGAGTTCACGGGCCGCGTCTGTCCCGCCCCGTGCGAGGGGTCGTGCACGCTCGGCCTCAATGACGATCCCGTCACGATCAAGTCGATCGAGTGTTCGATTGCCGATCACGCCTTCGAGGAAGGCTGGATCGTGCCGGATACGCCGGGAACGAGGACCGGCAAGCGGGTCGCGGTCGTGGGGTCCGGGCCCGCCGGCCTTGCCGCCGCCTCCCAGTTGAACCACGCGGGGCACACGGTGACCGTGTTCGAGCGCGCGGACAGGGTGGGCGGACTTCTGATGTACGGCATCCCGAACATGAAGCTCCCCAAGTCGATGGTGGAGCGCCGCGTCCGGTTGATGGCCAACGCGGGGATCCGCTTCGTCACGGGCGTCGAGGTGGGGCGCGACATCACCGCCAAGAGCCTCCTGTCGGACTGGGACGCCGTCGTCCTGTGCTGCGGCGCCGCACAGGCTCGCGACCTGGCCATCGAGGGGCGAAACCTCTCGGGGATTCACCTCGCGATGGAGTTCCTCCACGCCAATACCAAGAGCCTGCTCGATTCGTCGCTGGCGGATGGTGCCTATATCAGCGCATCGGGCAAGAGCGTGGTCGTCATCGGCGGGGGCGACACGGGCACGGACTGCGTCGGAACGGCCCTCAGACACCGCGCGAGGAACGTGACCCAGCTCGAGATCCTCCCCAAGCCGCCCGCCAGCCGGGCTCCCGACAATCCGTGGCCCCAGTGGCCCAAGGTCTACAAGCTCGACTACGGCCAGGAAGAGGCCGCTGCCCTGCAGGGAGCCGATCCGCGCGCCTACTCCATCCAGACGAAGCGATTCGTGGGGGACGAGAGTGGCCAGGTCCGTGAGGTCCACACGATCGACATCGAGTGGAAGAAGAGCCCGGACGGCCGGATGCACATCGTCGAGCTCCCCGGCACGGAGCGCGTCTTTCCGGCCGAGCTCGTCCTTCTCGCTCTCGGGTTCGTCGGACCCGAGAAGAAGGGGCTCGTCCACGAGCTCGGGCTGAAGCTCGACGAGCGCGGCAACGTCGTGACCGATGGCGAGAAGATGACGAGCGTTGCCGGAGTCTTTGCCGCCGGAGACATGGTTCGCGGCCAGTCGCTCGTGGTCTGGGCGATCCACGAGGGGCGAAAGGCCGCTCGCGGAGTCGACCGCTACTTGATGTACGGTCAGAGCTACCTGCCATGAGCGACGCGATCTGGACGGCGGGCGAGGTTCCCCACGTCCTCTTCGTCGGAGACGAGAGCGGCTGCCGGGATGAGCTGACGGCCGCTCTGGGAGCGGGCTGGGCCATCCAGCCCGCGAATGACGGGATCCATGCGATGGACCTCCTGAAGCACCCGAATCGGCCCGCGTCGATCGTCGTCGTCCTGGATCTGTCGATGCCCGTCCTCGAGGGCTTCGGTTTCGAGAAGGCCCGCCGCGCGGATTCCGAGCTCAGCCACATACCCGTCGTCCTCGTGACTTCCCATGCCGCCGACGAGAGGGTCAAGAAATTCGGCGCCCGCGCGTACGTGAAGAGACCCATCGTCGTGGGGGATCTCGCGGCGGTCGTCCGGGAGCTCGGAGAGGGCTGAGAAACCGGCCCAGCCCCGCGGTTTCTTGACGCGTGCCGGCGGCGTGCCGAGAATGCCCCGATGCCTGCCCAGAACGCGAGGAGGGCCGCCCGGCTCTTGGCCGGTAAGGAGCCCGCCTCGCGAGAGGCGCCCGGCTCCTCAGCGCCACTTCGATACCGCCTCCTGATCGCGGCAGCGGTCGTCTTCGCGGTCTTTCTCGGGTTCCATCGCTGGCCGGTCGTCACCTCGGAACCCGGCGGGTCCTTCACCGACCCCGATGCTCTCTTCCACGTCCGGCGGGTGGTGCGGACCATCGAGAGCCGGACCCTCCTTCCGCCCGTCTTCGATGCCTTCGAGAACTTCCCGGAGGGAGGGCGCGCCGTCTGGCCTCCTCTCCACGATGCGGTCCTGGCGGTTGCGGCCCGGCTCGGCGGATCGACGCCCTCGGAACCTCGGAAGGGACTCCTTTTCACCGCGGCCGTTCCAGTCGCGGAGCTGGCCGCCATCGTCGCCTTGGTGGCGCTCCTGGTCGGGAAGGCGGGGAGCGAGAGCGGCGCCGCTCTGGCCGCGTGGCTCGCTGCCCTGACACCGGCCTTCGTCCGCCGCTGTTCGTTCGGTGAAGTCGACCACAACGCGACGGAGATCCTGGGCTGGGTCCTGCTGTTGCTTCTGGCCATCGGCCTGTCACGTCGAAAGACCCCGGCCTGGCGAACGGATCTTCTGCTGGCGGCGAGCTGGGGTGGAGCCGTCCTTCTGGCGCTCGGGTTCCAGGCTGGGCTCATCCTCGCTGCCGGTGTCCTCTCGGCGGGCGTGGCGGTTCTCGAGTTCAGCGACCGCGAGTCCGGGGGGCTCTTGCTCTCTCGGCTGTCGTTCGGGTATGCCCTGGCGGCGGTGAGCCTCCCGTTCCTGGCCGCCCTGCGCGTCCAGCCCGATCCGGCCGATCCGTGGCGTCTGGGTCCGGTCTACTCGCTGATTCTGGCCCTTGCGGCGGGTGCGTCCGGGCTGGTTTCGGCCGTCTTCGGCCTTCGTGCCGGGGTGCTCGGACGTGCGCGGCACGCCCTCGCGGGGCTCGGCATCCTGACTGGCGCGGCGTGCGCCGCCCTCTCGCCATCTGGCGCCTGGACGGGCCTCTTGCGAGGGCTCGGATTCGTCGGCTCGCGCGATCCGTGGCTCTCGACAATCGACGAGTTCCAGCCGCTCGTCTTCTCCCGGCTGAGCCTCTTCGCGACGGCGCCCGCGCTGCCCGCCGGGCTCGCCGCCCTGACTCTGATCCTGGCGTGGAAGCAGAGACGGTCCTCGATTCGAGCCTGGCTCGTGCCGGCGACGGTTTTGATACTCCTCGCGGTCCTCGCGATCGCGCAGAAGCGGTTCGTGCCCGTCGCGGCGGTGTTCGGGGCCCTGACGGCAGGGGTGGCCTGGAAGGACCTCGCGCTCGAGACGGTGCGGCGCCGCGCGTTGCTCGGTGTGGCGGGCGTGTGCCTCCTGACCACGGCCGACTACACACCGTCTTATGTCCTGGGAACGCTGGGACAGGCGCTCGGAGGGGAGACGACACCCCGGGCGGTCGCCCGGGCGATCGCGGAGGTGACGCCGCTGCAACCGGCGGAGCCTTCCTGGGGGATCCTGGCGCCGTGGGACTTCGGGCACGTGATCCTCGGCCGGAGTGGACGCGCGGTCGCGCTCAACAACTTCGGCAACTGGCACCCCGGCTTCGCGCGAAAGGCGCGGATCCTCCTGGAGGGTTCGCCGGTCCGGGCCGTGGCCGAGATGGAGGCGCTGAGGCTCCGCTACATCGCGGTGACGTGGCCGGGGAACGTCGTGCCCTCCGCCGTGACGTCTCTCGGGCTGAGCGAGGCGGCGTTCGAGCCCGTCCCGCCCATTGGGGACGGCCTGCCGGTTTCGGGGACGGGTTCCGCGCTCGAGCGAACGCTCACCGTGCGTCTCTTCGTCCGGGACGGACGGCCGTACGAGTTCGACTCACCCGCCGATCGGGCGGCGCTCCTCCGTTTCCGCAAGGTCTGGCAGATGCCGCCCGCCCCGGACGCTCCGTTTCCCGACGCGAAGCTCTTCGAGCTGATGCCGGCCGGGGGATGACGCCCAGCTACTTCCAGTGGCCCCGGATCCACTCCTGGGTTTCGGGAAGGCCGCCCTGCATGATGAGGTAGCCGTTGTGCGGCTCGCGGGCCGTGATCTCGTGAGAGACCGGGGTCCGCATCATCCTCATCACTTCGTTCCGGTCGTCGGTGTGGGCGAGAACCCACGAGAGTTTCATCAGGGCCGTCTCGGGCAGCATGTTTTCGAGAGGCACGATGCCGATGTCGAGGAGATCGCGTCCGGTGTCGTAGACGTACATCTGGGCGAAGCCCCAGAGGGTCTGGACCGTCATCACGACGTGAACCCCCGCCTCCACCGCCCGCTTGATGGCGGGGTAGAGGGGCTTGTTGATGTGCCCGAGTCCCGTGCCGGCGATGACGATGCCGCGGTAGCCCTTTTCCACGAGCGCGTCCACCAGATCGGGACGCATGCCCGGGTAGTAGTAGAGGATCGTCGTCCGGTCGTCGTAGACAGCGTCGACCTGCACCTTTCGCGACCGGTCCCGCTTCCGGAAGTCCCGCGAGAGATAGGTGAACCCGTCGCGGCCGACCATCGCGATCGGGATGTCTCCGATGGTCCGGAAGGTCGACCGGTAGGAGCTGTGCATCTTGCGGCAGCGGGTCCCTCGGTGGAGAAGCCCGTACCGGTCGGAGGTCGGGCCGAACATGCAGATCATCACCTCCGCGATGTCGCAGTACGCGGCCGCCCGGACGGAGTGGATGAGGTTGAGGGCGGCGTCGGACGAGGGGCGGTCGCTCGAACGCTGCGACCCGACGAGGACGATCGGCACCGGAGTGTCCTGGACCATGAAGGAGAGGATGGCGGCGGTGTGTCCCATCGTGTCCGTGCCGTGGCCGATGACGATCCCGTCGGCTCCGGCCTCGATCTCGTCGCCAATCGCCCGGGCCAGGACGACGTAGTTCTCCATGGCCATGTTCTCGGAGAAGACGCCGAAGATTTTCTTGGTGGTCAAATTACAGATGTCCGCGAGCTCGGGCACGGCGCCGTAGAGCTCGCCGGGGCTGAACGCGGGGATGACGGCGCCGGTCCGGTAGTCGAGGCGAGAGGCGATGGTCCCACCGGTCCCGAGGAGCGTCACCTTCGGGAGGTTCGGCCGTGCGGGGAAATCCTTTTCCGGGATCTTGTAGACCGCTTCCTTGTAGCCGGTCTCGACGACGCCCGTGATGCGGCTCGCGTGGACGCCGACGTTGTAGCCGTTCTTCAGCTTCAGGACGACGTGCAGGTCGTCGAACGTCTCGCTTCTGGGCAAGATGACGCCCGTAAAGACGCTGCCCGCGTCGTTCGTGAGCTCCACCTCGCTCCAGACCCTCACTCCGAGCCGGGCGAGAGTTTCTCGGGCGAGACCCTTGTACCCCTTCAGCGGGTCGACGGTACTCACGCTTCACCTCCCGTGGCCGAAAGCAGGACTTCGAGAATGGCGATGACGTCGCGCGCGGGGACCTTGCCGCGTAAGGAACGCATGGCGAGCCCGGTGGCGTGGCGCAGGAGCCGGCCGGGAGAGGAGTCGTGGCCCGTGGTGTGAGCCCCGGCGACGACGCCGAGGAGGCTGTCCCGCCAGGCGGGCGGCGGGTCGCCGAGTCCGAGATCCGAGAGGGTCGCCTCGAGCGGGTCGAGAGGGCGCCGGCCAGTCTCGCGCGCGATGCGCTCCCACGCCTCCTTCAGGACGGGCTTCTGTGAGAAGAACCGGAACATCTCGACCCAGCGTTCGTGGGGGACCGCCTCGACGGGGACGCCCTTCCGTTTGAGGAACTTGAGTTTCTCGCCCACGAAGAAGCCGGCGTCGCGCTCGTTCGCGCCGGCCGCGACGAGCTTCTCGACGAGGGTGGCTCCCCCCCGGCGAATCAGGAAGTGCGCCGTGTTTTTCGGGATTCCGAGCGCATCCCACCGCGCCTCGCGATCCCAGGGACGTGCTGGCAAGGAGGCCCGAAGGCCCTCCACTCTCTCTCGCGTCACCCGCGTGGGCGGGCTGTCGGTATCGGGGTACATGCGGTCGGGGCCGGGCAGGATCCGCTCGAAGTCGGTCGAGCCATCCTCGAAGGGCTGCCGCGTCTCGTTCGGAACGCCGCCCACGGCATCGATGTACCGGAGGCGGATCTCGGCCACGGCGGTTCTCGTGTCTTCATCGGGTCCCCAGACCACGACGACGGCATCGTCCGGCCCGCAGCGGAGGCGGCCGCGCACCTTGCGCAGCTCGGCGAGCCAGCCGGAGTAGTCCGGCCACTTCTCGCTGTGAAGCAGGATCGGGCTCTGGTCGAGGCCCGCGATGACGCGGATGCGGCCGGCCAGCTCGTGAGCGAAGGTCAACTCGGGCTGGGTCGGCCAGGCGAGGGTTCCGGCGAGGCCCTTCAAGCGAGCCGCCCTCACGCAGAAGGGACCGCTCCCGAGCTCGAAGCCCGGCCGGCGCTTCTCCCCGGCCACGAAGCGGTCCCAGCCCTCGCGGGTGAGAAACGAGAGGGGAGACGCCGTGAACAGGGCGGTCACGTCGGCGCTGTCGACCTCGATCGATCTCGCATCCACGAATCCGCGGCGGATGAGCTCGTCCTTCAGCTTGAGGAGATTGACTTGCCGGATGGCTTCTCCGTGCACGAGGCGCCTGGCCCAGCTCGCCTTCGGGACTCCCTTGATCTCGACGCGCCGGCCGCCCCTGACGGAAACGTTCACGTCCTGGCGGCTCGCCCCGATTCCGACCCTCACGTGTCCGGTCGAGCGGCAAACGCGTCCGACGAGAAGGATGGCCTCCTCCACTTCCTCGGGAGTCAAGAGGTCGGGGCCCGTCACGGTCTCGATGAGGGGCATGCCGAGACGGTCGGTGCGCCAGACCACGAGATGGCCCTTGTCGGAGACTTCACGGCAGGAGTCTTCTTCAACGCTCACCTGGGTGATCGAGATCGTCCGCCCTCGAAACGGGAGCCGGCCATTCACGCCGACGATGGCCGTGCGCTGGAAGCCCGTCGGAATGGAGCCGTCGAGGTACTGCTTGCGGGCGATGTGGACCTCGTCGACGATGTCGCAGCCGAGCATCAGGCACTGCTCGATGGCGATGTCGACCGCCTGCTGGTTCACGAGGAACGGAGGGGTGTCGTCCATCTCGTACGTGCAGACGTTGTCCTCGTGCAAGAGGTAGACGATGTTCTTCTTGGTCTTGAACTCCATCAGCGCCGTGCCGTCATACTCCCCGAGCTCCGAGAGGGTCGGGCGCATGTGCCTGAGGACCTCTCCGTCGTGGGTCTCGGTGTAGAGGCCCGCCGGACAGCGGCAGAACATCTTGTTGGGCGTGAGGAGTTGCTGGTGGACTTCGAGGCCGGCGATGAGACCGGCCTCCCTGTAATCGATCGATCCCGCCACGCGGCCTCCCGCCGCGCCAGGGGCGCGGCCGAGAGATCAAGATACCACCGCCCTCCCGGAAATCGGGCGCGATCAGAGTCCGCCAGATTCGGCTGTCTCGCGGCATACTTGCGTTCGAAGGGTCATGATCGCCTGGTCCCATCCGTGCTCTGCCGGGTTCACGATCCGGGGCGAGCACTCTCGCCCCTCCGGCAGACCGGTCATTCACTTCCTGCACGGCAACGGCTACTGCGGCCGGGTCTACTGGCCCTTTCTGAAGCGCCTGGAGGCTGACTTCGACATTTTCATCAGCGACATGCAGGGGCACGGGGACACGGACCATGCGGGCCGGTTCCGAGGCTGGAACAGGACCGCCGAACTCGCGCTGGAAGCCTGGTCGAGCCTGTCTTCCCGGTTCGGCGGCGTCCCCCGCCATGCCGTGGCTCACAGCTTCGGAGGCGTCATCACGAGTCTGATGCTCGCGCAGCGACCGCAGGAGTTCGTGCGAGCAGTCTTGCTCGATCCCGTTCTCTTCACACCCGTGATGATCGGCGTCATGGAAGTGTCGGATGTGGTGGGTCTCATGCACCGGAACACGAAGGCCCGAAGGGCGCGGCAGCGCAGGTGGCACTGGCCGGATCGCGAGGCGGCCCGGGCGTACCTCTTCGAGCGGGGCATGTTCCGGGGCTGGACGCCGGAGTCCCTGCAGGCGTACGTGGATTTCGCCCTGAAAGAGAGCGAGGGGGGCGGAGTGGAGCTGAAATGCCGGCCCAGCCGCGAGGCCGACATCTTCGGGTCGTTTCCGCGGGGGCTGTGGCGGGAGCTGGCCCGCGTGGCGACGCCCGTCCACATCGAGTACGGAGAGCGGAGCTTCAGGTTCGTCGGGCAGGCGGCGAGACGATGGCAGTCTGTGAGCCCTCTCGTGACGGCCGCGATGGTTCCGGGAGGACACTGCTTCATGCAGGAAGATCCGGACTCCGCGGCCCGGCGGGTGAAAGAGCGGCTCCAGGCGGCCTAGGGCTCAGCTGTCCGTGGAAAGCTCTGGGTAGTTCCGCTTCAGGCACTCCTCGCAGAGCCCGTGGCTGACGGTCGCCTCCGAGTTCTCGGCGATGTACTCCTCGACCCGGTGCCAGAACCCTTCATCGTCGCGGATCTTCTTGCAGAACATGCACATGGGGATGATGCCGCGCAGGGTGCGGATCTCGGACAGGGCCCTCTCGAGCTCGAGCGTCTTCTTCCTGAGCTCGGCGACGGATACGCGAAGGGCCAGGATGTCCCCGTGCCGGGCCAGCGCGATCGCGATGGAGCGGTCGAGAGTCGCGGCGTCTGGAGGCTTCGTCATGTACGCGGCCGCGCCCGCCTCGGAAGCTCGCCGGGCCAGGTCCGCCGACTCGTGGGCGGAGAGGATCACGACAGGTGTCGGACAGAGCTCCTGGATTTTCTGGGTCGCCTCGATGCCGTCCATCTCGGGCATTTCGATATCCATCAGCACGACGTCCGGCCGCCCGGCCAGCGTGACTTCGACTGCTTCCTTTCCCGTCGATGCCTCGACGAGGTTGCGGATGCCGAGGGACGAGAGCGTGCGGACGATCATCTCCGAGACGAGGTAGTCGTCCTCCGCGACGAGTACCTTGATGTTCTTCGAATAGGCCATGTCAGGCGGGCTCCGGTTCCGCGGCGTCGAGCTCACTCTCGAACGAGATCGTCGTGAGGGCGCCTCCGTCGTTCGACAGGCTGAAGAGCCCGCGCAGGCTCTTTCGCACGATGCCGCGGATCAGATCGAGTCCCGTGCCCGATTGTGACGCAGGGTTTGCCAAAAGCTCCTTCGGGAACCCCGGACCGTCATCCTTGAAGGCCAGGGTGCGCCGTCTTCCGGCGGCCTCGATGCGGACCTTGATCTGCACGGGCCGTCCGGGCTCGGAGCCGTGCTTGAGGCTGTTGATGGCCAGCTCGTTGATCACGAGAGCGAGGTGATGCGCCTCGCTGCTGCTCACCATTCCGGGCGCGGACTGGACGTGGATCCCGGCTGGGCACGGATGGGGCGCGCCCTTGAACGTGCTCCTGAGAATCCCCTCGCACAGGACGGTCAAGGGGAGGGGCCTCCAGCCAGAGCCTGACAGAAGCTGGTGCACCATCGAGAGCGCTCGCAGACGGGCGGCGAGGTCGCTCAGGATGGGCAGGATCGGTTCCAGCCCCAGAGCGGCCGCGCGGTCCTCTTCCTTGTGGACGACGGCGAGGATGGCGACGAGGTTGTTCTTGACGCGGTGGTTGACCTCTTTCAGGAGGGTCGCCTGGGTTTCGGCGTACTGGCGCAGCGCCATCTCCGCCCGAATCCGGGCGAGAGTGCCGCCGGCCATGGCCGCGATTGCCTCGGCGCCCCTCTTCGTTGATTCGGAGAAGCTCCCCTTTCGGTGTGAGCCGAGGTGCATCGTGGCGACGAGCTCTCCGTCGTGGAGGATGGGAACCACGATGAGAGCCAGCAGTCCCTCGCGTTCCCTGATGGTATCCAAGGGTCTGAGATCGCTGTACAGACCGCAGATCGTCTCGCCGGTGCGGGCTCTCTGCATCAGTTCCGAATCAGCCGGCTGCTGGGTGACCCTCTGGATGAAGGCCTCCGAGCACCCCCGGTGAGAGATCAGCGTCAGGGTCTTCGCAGTCTCGTCTAGAACGTACAGACCTCCACAGTCGATCTCCGGGATCCGGCAGGCCCCCTCGAGAAGACGGCTCATGGCCTCGCCCAGATCGCTCGTTGAGGCCATCGCGAGCGCGACATCTCTCTGGATGCACAACAGAGCCTCGGCGTTCTTCCGGTCAGTGATGTCCCTGACGACCGCCAGGAACGCGGGACGGTCCCGATACTCGATCGCCCGGCAGCTGATTTCGACCGGGATCCGGAGGCCCTGGCGCGTCACGTGCTCGGACTCGAAGACCGACAGCCCGTTTCCCCTGACGGCTTCGATGCGCTCCTGGAACATGCGGGCCGCTTCCGGCGAGTCGATGTCCTGAACTCTGAGCGCAGCCAGTTCTTGCGGCTCATAGCCGAGCCGCTCCCGGATGATGCGGTTTGCCTTCAGGATCCGGCCCTCCGAATCGACGATCATGATCCCGTCCCCGGCGTTTTCGAACAGGGACCTGTACTGGGGGCCACTCCCTTCCCGAGCCGTGCTGCTGGATGCCATTACCTGCCTCCCGGACCGTCCGCCCATCATGCTACGCCTGTCTGGCCAGGAAGTGACCACCTCTTCCGTTCAGGGCGAAGGCCGCGTGTGCTGGAAGCCCTCTCTGGTCTCCCTCACACGCACCGGCGGGAGTGGGCGGGGCTGGGGGCACTCCTCGACCGCTTGCAACGAAGGCGGGGGTGCCCCCTCTCTGACCCTCCCCCGCTCAGGAGGTCTGAGCGGGGGAGGGAACACCAGCGGAGCGATGCTCGCCCTGCTCCCGTTTTTCAAGAAGGGCCCTCCCCATCCTGCCGCTGGTCCGGCGGAACAGGATCAGAGCAGGGAACGAATCTCGTCGTTCGCCGAGACCAGGCGGGCCGACAGGAGCTTCACGACGAACCGGTGAAAGCTGTGCGCGACGTCGGGGTGCTCCGCCTCGAGCCGGGAGAGGGACTCCGTCGTGAGTTTGCGGACGCGGCTGGCGCCGTCGGAGACCACGTCGGCCGAACGGGGCTGGCGTGTGTAGATCGCCATCTCGCCGACCACGGTCCCTCTCGTGCAGGTCCGGAGCCTTTTCAGATGTCCATCGCCCACGTGAATGAAGACCGAGAGCGATCCGCGCTCGACGAAGTAGAGGGCGCCTCCCGGGTCCCCCCTGCGAAAAAGGGGTTCTCCGGGACCGAACTCCTGAATCTCGCAGCTCTGGAGCAGGATTCGCGACTGTTCAGGGGTCAGGTGGGCCGCCAGAAGCTCCTCGACCGTCCTCCTGTCGGAGTCAGGGGAGACGGACAGACGGTTCTCGGCGAGAAGCCGGTCCTCCAGCCACTCGAAGCCGTGGTCGAGGTCCGGAAACGTCTCGAGGGAAGGGCGGGGCAGGAACTGCGCGACCTGCAGGCTCTTCTGAACCGGGTCGGGAAGGCCGCTGAAGAGGAGGCGAGTCTCGAATCGCTCGCAGATCTGCTCGAGCTTCCGGAAACTCCAGACCGCCGACGAATCGAGCCCCTGCACCATCCGGAAATCGAGGAGGAGGTACTTCACTCCTCCCCCGGAGAGGATCTTCCGGCACGTCTCGACGACGACGCTGGCCGTGCCGAAGAAGAGATAGCCCTGCAGGACGAGAGCACGGGCCGCCACCCCTCGCTGCCTCAGAAGCGCCACCTCGGGAAGGGCACGGTCCTTGTTGGAGAAGTGCGTGCCGACGGCGAACGTGTGCTTGACGCAGCCCGCCTTGCTGTAGCTGTAGACGAAGAAGACCGACGCGGCCACGAGCCCGAAGGCGACCCCCGTCAGGAGGCCCTGGAAGATGATGAGGCCGAGGATGGCCACGATCACCCCGTACTCGAGGAGAGGAAGCCGGAAGAACGTCTCGTAGACGCATTCCACGAGAAGCGACAGCCCCGAGAAGATCAGCAGTCCGGCCAGGACGGGGCGCGGCACGAGACCGAGAAGGGGCAAGAGGAAGATCGAGACGGCCACGCACACCAGGGCCGAGAAGATCCCGGCCATCCTCGAGAGCGCTCCGGCCTTGTAGTTCAGGAGACTGCGGGCGATCGAGAGATACCCGACCGTCCCGCCCAGGACACCCGAGACGACGTTGCCGATGCCGTTGATCCGCAGCTCCCGGTCGAAGTCCACGTCGTGCTGGGTCGCGAGCTCGAGACCCGTCGCGTTGAGGAGGATCGCGATCACGACGACGAGAGCCATCGCCAGGAGGTGTTGCCATTCGGGCAGGATCGCCTCCCACTTGACGTCCGTGAAGACGGGGATCGACGGGATCGCCCGGCCCGAGGTCAGATCGAAGACGAGCCCGCCCGCGCGGGCTGATTCGAAGGAGCCGCCCGTCCTCCAGAAGGCCAGGTGAAAAACCCCTGTCCCGGCGACGATCACCGCGGGCATGACGATGTGATGCCGTTCGTAGCGACGGAGCAAGATCGGGACCGTGGAGACGAGAGCCGCGGTCAAGATGCTGCTCTGCGGAAGGTCCTTCAGGGCGGCGAGAGACGCCAGGCCGCTCGCCTGTCCCGTCAGGACCCTCAGCCCGCCCGTGAGGATCAGAAAGCCCGTCCCTCCCAGGAATCCCGCGGCAAGAGGGTAGGGGATGAAACGCACGAGATGGCCATAGCGCATGGCCCCGATGACGAAGACGATCAGCCCCACGCCCAGGGCGCTCCCCGCCAGAAGGACGAGGACGGTGGAGAGAACCTCTGCTCCGCTCGCTCCATCCCTCACGAGCTGGGCGCCCACGCCACCCGCCATGAGGGCGAGAATCGCCACCGCGTTGGAGTTCGGTCCGGCGATCCCGAATCGAAACGAGCTCCCGAGAGCCGAGACCAGAACGAGGACCCAGGCGGCGATCAGCGTGGTCCGGAGCCCCGCGGCCAGGTGCGGGGCCAGCTCGGGTCCGCTGAAGATCAGCGCGCCGTAGCTGAGGGCATCGGTCAGCGTGACGAGGGCGGCGAGGGATCCGGCAAAGACGTTGGAAAGCACCTGAGTGCCGCTCCTCGGAGCGGATGCCTCGCCCGGAGAAGATCCGACAGCCATTGCCGGTCACAGGATACGACACCCGCAAGAAGACCTGCATTTCGCAGTACGGGGCCCGCGCGGCGGCATCCCCGATCAGTTTCGGTGGATCAACAATTGATCCTTATGGGTGGGTCGACTCGAAAGCCGGGTCAGGACGGAGCCCATGCGCTGCCGGTGCGATATTCCTGTAATAGCTTTGTTTTCAGGTATATACGACAAAATTGAAAACGCGTTAACGCTGGCATGGCTTGTGCTTTTCGTCACATCTGGAGGCGCGTGCCTTCCGGGGGGAACTCTCGGGAAGGTCACGAAAGCGGGGCGGGAGGATGACGATGAGAGAGTGGATGCGCAAACAGACGGGGTGGCTGGCGGCACTGATCCTGGTGCTCCTGCATGCGGGCCAGGCCGCCGCGCAGATCGCGGCGGCGCACGTGTATCACAATCACATGCCCAACTTCTGGCCGTACTACGACACGTCGGCGTACGCCGCGACGGCTATCGGAGCGCCCGTCCGCTACATGTACGACGGCTCGGTCATACAGTTGAAGAACAGCCCTCCGGCCGGTTACAGCTACTATCTCCCTCCCGCCCTCGGGGGCGGAATCATGCCGCACGACGACCTGGTCACGTACTACAGCCACAATGCGAAGTACGGGGCCTACCAGTACTGGCCCTGGCAAGTGGCCCAGGATATGAACGCCAATGCCAACACGGGCCAGGTCCACGTCACGATGTCGGGCGCCGTCGTGAACAATGTCAACAACATCATCCAGACCGGGACGATATCCGGGAACTACAACAACCCGAGCTGGGGCCAGCCCTGGGCGGGCGCCTTCAGTAGCCTCCGGACGCCGGGCGGCAACCGCAGCCTCGACCTGATTCACTTCACGGGACACCACTCCATGGGCCCGCTGGTCGGGAGCGAGTACTTCCTGAAGGACCTGATCTACCAGAACGCGACCCTTGCCCAGAACTATTTTCTGGGCGGGAACTTCGTCTCCTCGAAGGGGTTCTTTCCGACCGAGCTCGGCTTTTCCGAGAGACTCATCCCGACCCTCGCCAAGCTCGGGATCAAGTGGTCGGTCCTCGGGAACAACCACTACTCCCGGACGCTGCGTGACTACCCGTACGACACCTACTACCCGAACAAGGACACGCTCGTTTCGCCTCCGAATCGCGCCGACCTGCAGAACGTGAGCAGCGTGGGGAGCTGGGTGACGCAGCAGATGGCTCACGAGCAGCAGCAGATCGTCAACAAGTACCCCTTTGCCTCGACTCCCCACTGGGTTCGCTACGTCGATCCCTCGACCGGGGCGGAGAGCCGGGTGGTGGGGATCCCGGTCGACCAGTCGGGATCCTGGCTCGAGGGCTGGGAAGGACAGGCGACGGCCTCGGACCTCGTGCCGTTCCAGGGCCTCGTCCCGCAGAAGCAGTTCTTCGTCATCGCCCACGACGGGGACAACTCGTCTGGCCGCGCCGGCTCGGAGAGCACATGGTACAACGGCCGCTCCGTGACCTGCACGAATGGGGTCCAGTGCCTGGGAATCGACGAGTACCTCATCTCCAACACGCCTCCCGCGTCGGACGTCGCGCACGTCCAGGATGGATCCTGGATCGACACGCGGGACTCCTCCTCCGACCCGAGCTGGTTCCACTGGCACCTGCCGTTCGGCATCTGGAAGGGGCAGTTCAGCGAATTCAACCGGGTCACGGGGATGAACCTCGCGCCCAAGACGAACCTCGACGGACTCCAGGAAGGAATGACGGTCTCCCTCGAGTACGGCTGGCACTACCTGGAGCGGAACTTCGCCCTCCTGCAGGCCGCCCTCAACTTCGCCAAGACCGCCGAGCAGATCTGGCTCGAGAAGAACCCGAACCACTGGAAGCCCACGACCGCCCTCGACAACCAGATCACCTACCCCGGCAACCAGCTCAACCCCTGGATGATCTCCTACCCGGTGAAGGGCGACGCCAACAACAACTACGCGGGCGGCGCGAACCCGGCCGAACTCGGCTGGTACTTCCTCTTGCCGGCGATGGACTCCGGCTTCGGGTACTACGACGAGAACAAGGACGACTCGGTCAAACCGACCCTGGCGTTCAACAACTCCCTCTACTTCTCCAAGCCCTACGTCCAGGCGAACATCGCGAGCGACAAGACGGGGCCGTCGGTCTGGTGGCCGCAGCGCTGGCCCTACAACCCGGGAAGCGTGAACGCGGACAAGTCTGAGGGGTGGACGGTCCACCACTTCGATCACAACTTCGCGGTCTACACGTACGCCTTCGACGTGAGCGGCATCCAGACGATCAGGGTCAGGATCCGGACGCACACGAACAAGAGGGCCGACGCGACGGACAACACCTTCCGGGTCTATGACCCGGTGGCGCTCCAGGCAGCAGGCGTGCCGAACGTCGACCCCTCGCGGGTGGGCGCGTGGCAGGACTACACGATGACCCGCCGCGACCTGCGGCCCGTCATGAACGGCGTCGACTGGGTCCAGCCGACGAAATCGACGCTCCAGGTCCTCCCGGCCCAGGAAATCGGCGACCTCTACTACGCCTACATCGGCGCCTACCGTGACCAGCTCCTCGACTACTACGTCGAGGCGACCGACTGGAGAGGCAACGTCACGAAGTCCGAGATCCAGACGGTCTACGTGGGAGCCGGCCGCTACAACCTCGTGGGCGGGAAATACGTCGAGGACTACAACGGCGCCATCAAGGGAACCTATCCGTTCCTCGTCGTCGACACCCAGTCCCCGACGGTGCCGGCCAACCTCGCGTCCGGCACCCAGACGGACCGGAGCGTGACCCTCAACTGGACTCCGTCGGCGGACAACGTTGGCGTGACGGGCTACCGGATCTTCCGCGACGGCGTGCAGGTCGCTACCTCGCCATCCGCGAACTTCACCGACACCGGCCTTTCCCCGTCGACCAGCTACGCCTACACCGTCAAGGCCCACGACGCCGCCGGCAACGTTTCGAGCGCCAGCGCGGCGCTGAGCGTTACGACCCGGCCGCCTGACACGACGCCCCCGTCGATCCCCACCGGCTTGACGAAGGGAACGGTCACCGCGGGCTCCGTGTCTTTCTGCTGGACCGCTTCGACCGACAACTACGACGTCGCGAGCTACGACGTCTTCAGGAACGGAACGAAGATCGGCTCGAGCGCGACGACGTGCTACACGGACAACTCCGTCAGCCCCTCGACCACGTACAGCTACAGGGTTTCGGCCAAGGATGCCGCCGGAAACTCCTCCGCCCAGAGCGCGGCGCTCTCGGTCACCACCGCCGCCGGAAACGTTGCGACCGTCTACTACTACCGGACCGACTGGCCGTCCGTGAACGTCCACTACAGTCCCACGGGCGGGAGCTGGACCTCCGTCCCAGGCGTCGCGATGGACGCCGCCTGTACGAACTACAAGGTGAAGGTCATCAACCTCGGGAGCGCCACGGGCCTCCAGGCCGTGTTCAACAACAACTCGGGAACCTGGGACAACAACGGCGGCCAGAACTACACCCTCGGGACGGGCATTTCCCTGGTCAAGAATGGCGTCGTGACGGCCGGCTCCAACCCGTGCAGCACCTCGGTCGACACCGAGCCTCCCACTGTTCCTGGAAACCTGACGGCCGGAACCGTGACGTCGAGCTCGGTGCCGATGTCCTGGCAGGCGGCCACGGACAACAAGGGCGTGACGGGCTATCAGATTCTCAGGAACGGAGCCGTCCGCGCCACGACGGCGTCGCTCTCCTTCACGGACACGACGGTCGCGGCCAATACGGCCTACACCTACAACGTCAAGGCCTATGACGCCGCCGGCAACTACTCGGCCGCGAGCAACACACTTGCCGTGACGACTCCGAAGGTTCCGGACACCACGCCCCCGACGGTCCCGACGGGCCTGAATTCCGCCAACGTGACCGCGACGAGCGTGATGATCCGCTGGACGGCCTCGACGGACGACTCGGGCACGGTCGTCGGCTACAAGGTCTTCCGTGGAGGCACGCAGGTCGGGACGGCCACCACCACGAGCTTCACGGATTCGGGGCTCACGGCCGCCACGGCCTATAGCTACACCCTGAAAGCCTACGACGCGGCCGGGAACACATCCGCCGCCAGCGCGGCTCTCTCGGTCACGACCTCGAGCGCCGTCCAGAACAAGGTGACCGTCTACTACAAGAAGGGCTTCCCGAACACCTGCTTCCACTACGCCCCGGCTGGCGGGTCGTGGACCACGGTGCCGGGTCCCCAGATGTCGGCATCGGACGTCTCCGGCTACCTCGAGATCACCGTGACGATCGGCACGGCCACCTCCATACAGGTCGCCTTCAACAACTGCAGCGGACAGTGGGACAGCAACAACGGCGCGAACTACTCATTCGGCGTCGGGACGTGGAACTACGACGCCCTGAGGAATCCTAAGATCGCCTCTGGTGTTCCGACGGCGCCGGCGAACGTCGCCGTGACGTTCAATGGGAACGCCACGACCTCCTGGGGACAGAACGTCTTCGTGGTGGGCGACATCCCGCAGCTCGGGGCGTGGAACGTCGCCAATGCGATCCCCCTGTCGTCGGCGGCGTACCCGGTCTGGTCCGGCACGGTCCAGATCCCGTCGAGTACGCCCGTGCAGTACAAGTACATCAAGAAGGATGGAAACGGGAACGTGGTCTGGGAGAACGGGGGTAACCGTTCGTTCACGACTCCCTCGTCCGGGACCGTGACCCGGAACGACAGCTGGCAGAACTGACCCGTGGCGGGCGGCTCCGCGCCCGGCTCGCCGGGAAGGTGCCTCCCCCGAATGGACGAAAGAATCGGCCGGGCTCCGCGAGGGGCCCGGCCGTTGGCTGTCAGGGAAACCGGGAGGGGAGAGCCCCCTGCGGCGGCCCCGTCCTCATCGTCACGGGGAAGCCGCAGGGTCCGGAAGGGGAGCTGTCTCAGGGCTCGTATCTGATGGGCAGGTACTCCGGGAACCACATGGCTCGCCGGATGGTCTTTTCAAGGTTCAGGAGAATGTCCGGATCGGCGTGTCCTTCGCTCACGGCCCGGCGGACGACGGCGCAGGCCACGGCGTGCGAGCAGTCGCGGATCGTGGGGAGCTGCGGGTAGACCGCGGATTCGGCGAGATCCTCGTTCGTGACTTGGTGGGCGAGGGCCTTGGCGGCATCGAGGAACATCCCGTCCGTGACGCGGCGCGCCTTCCCGACGCAGGCTCCGAGGCCGACTCCGGGGAAGATGAAGGCGTTGTTGCACTGTCCGATCCGATACCGGCGTCCGTTGTGCGTGACCGGGGCGAACGGGCTCCCGGTGGCGACGATGGCCCGTCCATCGGACCAGTGGATGGCCTGCTCGGCGGTGCACTCGCTCTTTGACGTGGGGTTGGATAGCGGGAAGATCATCGGCCGCTCGTTGAACTTCGCCATCATGCGGACGGCGTTTTCCGTGAACGTCCCTGGCGTGGCCGAGACCCCGATCAGGATCGTCGGCTGGACGTGCGCGATCGTCTCCTCGAGGGAGATCTTCGAGCGATCCTTCACGTCCCAGCTCTGGGTCTCGGAGGGGTCGCGGGCGTAGATGGCCTTGAAGTCCTCGAGGCCCGTGCGGGCGCTCGTGACGAGGCCCTTGGTGTCGACCGTCCAGATCCGCCGCCGGGCTTCGTCGGCGGGCAGGCCTTCCTCGACGAGGGCCGAGACGAACAGGTCGGCTATACCGTGAGCCGATGCGCCAGCACCCGCGAACAGGAGCCGCTGGTCGCGCATGCGCTGACCGGTGATGCGGAGGCCCCCATAGAGGCCGGACAGGACGACGGAGGCCGTTCCCTGGATGTCGTCGTTGAACGAGAAGACCTTGTCCCTGAAGCGCTCGAGCTGCTTGATGGCATTGGCTTTCAGGAAGTCCTCCCACTGCAGGAGGACGTTCGGGTAGACCTTCTGGACGGCGGCGACGAAGTTGTCGATGAAGAGCTGGTAGTCCTCGCCCCGGATCCGCTTGTGCCGGAGGCCCAGGTAGAGGCGGTCCGCCAGTCGCTCCTCGTTGTCGGTCCCGACATCGAGAGTGATCGGGAGGGTACTGTAGGGAGAGACGCCGGCGCAGATCGTGTAAAGACAGAGCTTGCCGATCGGGATTCCCATCCCGCCGGCGCCCTGGTCGCCGAGCCCGAGGATCCTCTCGCCGTCCGTGACGACGATGACGGAAGGGTTCCTCGTGTGATAGTTCTTCAGGACGCCCTCGATGTTGTGCCGCTGGTCGTAGCCGACATAGAGGCCGCGTCCCCGGCGGTAGATGTGCGAGTACTTCTGGCACGCCTCGCCGACTACGGGCGTGTAGACGATCGGAAGCATCTCGTCGATGCGCTCGTGAACGAGCCTGAAGAACAGGGTTTCGTTGCGGTCATGGAGGCTCGTGAGGTAGACGAACTTCTCCAGGGGGGTCGGCTTGGCGAGGAAGTTCTCGTAGACCCTTTCGAGTTGTTGTTCGAGAGAGCAGATCGCGGGCGGCAGCAGGCCGTGCAGGTCGAGTTCGTCCCTCTCTCGCGCCGTGAAGGCGGTCCCCTTGTTCGTGAAGGGGTCCATGAGCACGGCCTTTCCCTTGAGAGGCGTCGAGATGTACTGCTCCCAGGTTGCCGGATCGACTTTGATACAGAACGACATCAGTCCCTCCTTCTCACTGGGGACTTGGGATCAGAGGCCGGCCATGGAAACGATAGCACCGCGGAGGGTGCTTTTCCCAGGTTTGTGAGGGGGAAGCGGGACGGATCCGCTACTTCATCAGAAGCCGGACGAAGCCACAGACCTTTAACAGTTGATCATTGTCCATTCGATCGATGATGTTCCGGACGACGGGAGACATGATCCGGAGGGCGCCCGATATCGCGAGACCGGCCGACTGCCTCACGAGGAACCCCATCCCGGCGAGGTCGAGAGGCTTCAGGTAGAAGTAGTCGAATCCGGCCTCGGTCAATTCCATGACGAGGTCCCCGAACTTTTGCTGGTGCTCGGAAGGGTTTCCAGAGGCCTCGATGGTGTCGAGAAGATCGAGGGCCTTCTTCCTGAGGGCGGCCGAATAGACGAAGCGCAGGGAGGGTTTGGCGGCGGCGGGCATCGGAGGTCCTCCTCGAGGGGCAGCATTCCTCGGCAAGTAGAGCACGTCCGGGGGAACGGAGCGTGAAGAGACGAGTTGACATCGATACTCGTTCTCGGGTCTGATTCGCCCATGCCGACAGTGAAGGACGTCCTTGCCTCGAAGAAGTCTCTCGGAGTCATTACCGTCCTTCCGGACTGCAGCGTTCGCGACGCCTGCAGGCTGATGAGGGACCGCCGCATTGGAGCCCTCCTCGTCTCCGACGGGGACGAACTGGAGGGGATCTTCACCGAGCGTGACGTGATGAACCTCGTGGTGGCCGAGGAGAGGGACCCCGCAACGACGAGGGTCTCGGAGGTCATGACCCGGAAGGTCGTCGTCGTGCGGCCCGAGAGGCGGGTCGACGAGGTCGAGGCCATCATGCGCCAGGAGCGGGTCCGGCACGTTCCGGTGGTGGGCGAGAAGGGGCTGATCGGCATGATCTCGATCGGCGATGTGAACGCCTTCAATGCCGCCGAGGATCACCAGACCGTCGAGTACCTGACGCAGTACATCCAGGGAAGAGCCTGATCGCTTTCTGAGTGGTCGTGGCAAAGCGCCCTGGGTCGCGTCGACCCGGAAGGAGGGGCATAAACTAGGAGGCCCTCCCTTCCGGGAGCACAGATCCATCTGGCGGCCTTTCCCGCGGGTTTCCCGGCGGGAGACGCCAGCAAGGAGAGACCGTGATCGACGAGACCCTGACCATGATTCCGGGCCCCACGCCCGTCCACCCTCGAATCCTCGACGCTCTCGCCCGGCCGACCGTATCCCACGTGGCCCCCGTGTTCGTGGAGGCCTTCAAGAGCGCCCTTGCCGATTTCAAGAAGCTCTGCCAGAGCTCCCTCGGGCAGCCCTTCATCGTGGCCGGGAGCGGCACTCTGGCCATGGAGATGGCCCTCGTGAACTCGGTCGCCCCGGGAGAGCCAATCCTGGTCGTTTCTCAGGGCTACTTCGGAGACCGGTGGGGCGATCTCGCGGCTGCGTTCGGCATCCCGTGTGACGTTCTTCGGGCGGAGTGGGGCCGTGCCGTGCCCGCCGGCGAGGTCGCGGCCCGGCTGGCATCGAAGACCTACTCCGCGGTGACGGTCACGCACGTCGACACCTCCACGGGTACGTGCGCCCCGGTGGAAGCCTATGCCGGGCTCCTGAAGGGGCGAGAGGAACTCTTCATCCTGGATGGCGTCTGCGCCACGGGCGGTGTGGACGAGCCCTGTGATTCGTGGGGCGTCGACATCCTGCTGACGGGTGCGCAGAAGGCGATCGCGGCCCCTCCGGGCCTCGCCCTCTGCCTCTTCTCGCCGCGGGCGATGGAGAAGCGCAAAAGCCGGTCCTCCGTTCCCGCCTATTACGCTGACATTCTCCGGTGGCTCCCCATCATGGAGGACCCGTCGCGCTACTTCGCCACGCCCCCCGTCAACGAGATCGTGTCGCTGGCCGAGGCGCTCCGGCTCCTGCACAGCGAGGGGCTGCCGGCTCGTTTCGCGCGTCACCGGCGGTTGGCGTCGGCCGTTCGCGCCGGCCTCACGGCCCTCGGTCTCGAGTACGTGACAGAGGAATCCTCGCGCGCCGACACGCTGTCGGTCCTCCGGTATCCCGAAGGCGTCGTGGACCTCGCCTTCCGGAAGGAGGCCGCAAGCCGAGGGGTCGTCTTCGCGGGCGGCCTGGGGCCGATCGCGGGCAAGGCCTTCCGCTTCGGGCACATGGGGAACATCGGAACCGGCGAAGTCGCCCGGGCCCTGACCGTCATCGAGGAGAGCCTCCGCGCGGCCGGGATATCCATCGTTCCCGGGACCGCCCTCGCCGCCGCGGCTCCCTTCCACTCGGCCTGAAGCCGGAAGGAGACCCTGGATGGGGCGGAGGTTGACCTCTCCGCCCCTGGACGGCTTCCGGCGCGCGTTCAAGCGCGCTGGTGGGCGAAGTCGATGAAGCCCCGCTCGACGTCGGTGTCGACGAGCCTCACGGTCACCCGGTCGCCCACGTCGAGGCCGTTCGCGCCACGGACGACCCGTCCCTCGACGGGCGGGTGGAGGATCCTTACCCACGTCCCTTTTTCGGCCGCACCCGTGATGATCCCGTCGAAGGTGTCGCCCACGCGGCCCGAGAGGACCAGAGCGGCGGCGGACTTCTTCAACCTGCGCTCGACCTTGCTGGCGTCGTTTTCCTTCAGGGTGCAGTGCCGGGCGAGGGCGGCGAGTTCCTCAGCGGTGTAGGGGCACGGAGCCCCGGAAAGGGCGGCCTTCAGGAGTCTCTGGGTGATGAGGTCGGGGTAGCGCCGGTTGGGAGCCGTCGAGTGGGTGTAGTCCTTCGCGGCAAGCCCGAAGTGTCCGGGGGAGTTCTGTCCAGGGACCTCCACCGCGTACTCGCCGGGGCCCATCAGCTTGACGATCGAAAGGGAGAGATCGGGGAAGCGAAGAGGATCCGCCGCTTTTCGTCTGCCGAGGAAGGAGGCGAGAGCCTTGCTGTCGGGTTCGGCCGGGAGCTCCTCGCCCAGGGAGGCGGCGAGCTCGACGATTCGCCTCCAGCGGGCCGGTTCCCTGACGACTCGTCGAATCGAGGGGACGCCGCGAGATTCGAGGAACCGGGCGGTGGCGCCGTTGGCGGCGATCATCAGGTTCTCGATCAGCTCCTTGGCGCGATTGGTCCGCTCGGGGCGCAGATCGACGAGCGACGCTCCGGAGAAGACGGGCCGCGCCTCGAGGGAGTGGAGCGACAGGGCTCCGTTCTCGTACCGGATCTGTTTGAGATCCCGGGCGACTTCGTCCTGCGCACGCAGCTGCTGTGCGATCTCGGGCAGGGCAGCGATGGCCTCTGGCGCCTGTCCCGAGCCGTCGAGCCAGTCTCCGACGGCTCCGTACGTCAGCCTTGCGTGGTTCTTGACGACGGCGCGGTAGACATCGAATCCGAGCATGGCGCCGTCGGAGCTGATCTCCATCGCGACGACGCAGGCGAGCCGTTCCTCTCCCTCGTTCAGGGATGTCAGATCGTATGAAAGCCGCTCCGGGAGCATCGAAAAGACGCCTCCGGGCGTGTAGACGGAGGTCGTGTTCGTCCGCGCGTGGGAGTCGGTCGCGGAACCGCGCCGGGCTCGCGCGTCGACGTCGGCGATGCCCACGAGAATCCGGACGGCCCCCGAGGCGAGAGGCTCGGCGACCGAAACCTGATCCAGGTCCCTCGACTCGTCATTGTCGATCGAGAACCACGGGAGGTGCGTCAGGTCGCGAACGGCTCCACCCTCCGCCGGCAATTCGCCGCGGAGCGCCTCGACCTCCGCGAGAACCTCGGGTTCGAATTCGGGTGAAAAGCCTCTCTCGAGCATGGCATCCCGAGCGATTTCGCGAAGGCGGGACCTGTGATCGGGGTTCTGCTGGCTCATGCGGCGAGTATCGCCCAGCGCGGGGGCCGGCAACGGGCTATCCTCCCGCCAAGGAGCACCCCACATGAACAGGGCAACCGTGAGCATCCGGATCTTCGGTGTCTACTTGGTCTTGCTCGGCCTGGCGGCGATGGCATCGCCGAATCTCGTTCTGTCTCCGTTCGGGCTACCCCCGACGTCCGAGGTCTGGTTTCGTGTCATCGGGGTCCTGGCGGCCGTGCTGGGCTACTACTACCTCGAGGCGGCTCGCGCGGGGCTCACATCCTTCTACCGCGCGACGATCGCGGGCCGGAGCTTCGTCTTCGTGGCGTTCATCGCCTTCGTGCTCCTCGGATTCGTGAAGCCCGTCCTGATCGTCTTCGGGACCATCGATCTGGCGGGAGCCGCCTGGACGGCGTTCTGTCTCTGGGGCGGTGGGAAAGACCAGTAGAGGCTGGCGCGGGGTGACCAGGCCATGTTCGATGCTCTGATGCGGGCTCGAGAAGGTCTCCCCGGAAGATCCGACGAGATACTCCGGGGGCGCCCGAGTGGAGGCGAGGGGAGCGTGGAGACGGAGCCGGAGGCGGCCCCGTGCGATAGGATGACTTCATGAACGCCGCCTCAATCTCAGTCGACTCCGAAGTCACCGAATTGATCGCGCGCCACTTCCCAGGAGTCACCCCCCGCCTGGGCGCCGTCGAGGACCCGGAAGCAGCCGCTCACCTCACCTACGTCATCGTTCCCGTGAGTGTTCGCGGTCAGGAAAGCGAAG
Source organism: Thermoanaerobaculia bacterium (assembly GCA_022071945.1). GTDB lineage: Bacteria > Acidobacteriota > Thermoanaerobaculia > UBA5066 > UBA5066 > JAJVIN01. The sequence continues at coordinate 42,565 of JAJVIN010000050.1, forward strand.
CCCGGCTCGAGGCCCTGCGCAAGGAACTCCGCGTGCGCGGACTGTCTGGAATCACTGTCGAGCTCGACTACAGCTAGCCCGGCCTCACGAGGATTCGGGGATCGGATCAGAACTGGCGGGAGTCCGGCGCCTGCACCCTGGGGGCTCGCGCAGGGACGCCGGCGCCTCTTGCGCGGACCGCGGGAAGACGCCGTGCCATGAGGGGGATTCTGGCAAGCGGCGCCGAAGCCCCCGCTGGGTTCGCGGCACGAGGCCGTGCTAGGGTCGCACGATGTTCGCCGGACACGCCGCCGTCGCGCTGGCAGCCAAGCCCCTCCTCCCGCGCCGGTCGCTGGGAGTTCTCTTTGCCGCCACGTACCTGATCGACCTGATCTGGCCAGTCTTCTTGCTTCTCGGGTGGGAGCGGGTCGAGATCGAGCCGGGGAATACCGCCTTCACTCCGCTGGCCTTCGTCCACTATCCCTGGACCCACAGCCTGCTGACGGTCGCCGCCTGGAGCCTCCTGTTCTCCCTGGCGGCGATGAAGGGAGCCGTGAAGCCTGTACGGGACCTTCTCTTGCTCGCCTCCATCGTCGCGAGCCACTGGGTTCTCGACCTCCTCTCTCACCGGCCAGATCTTCCGCTCGCCCCTGGAGGTTCGGCGCTTCTTGGCCTCGGTCTCTGGGACTCCGTTCCTGCCACGTTGATTGTCGAAGGGGGACTGTTTCTGACCGGAATCCTCATCTATGTCCGGTCCACCCCCTCGAGGGACCGGACCGGGATCCTGGCCTTGTGGTCGCTTCTGATCCTCATCGGCGGAATCTGGGTTTCGGGGCCCTTCTCGCCGCCCCCTCCGAGCGCCGGAGCGATCGGGGCCGTCGGGCTCATGATGTGGCTCCTTCCCGTCTGGGCGTGGTGGGCCGACCGGCACCGGGCGCCGCGGGGTGCCTGAGTTGCCGTGGCCAGAGGCACTCCCTGGGTCAATGCCCTCGTGGACTCAAGAGCCGCAAGAGTGCCTGTGCCCGGATCCATCCTCCAGGGCGGGCAGGGATGTCAGGGGGCAGTTGCCGGAACGTCCTGGATAGTCAGGAAGTTGCCGTTGCAGAAGACGATGTCCGTCGTGGTCTCGTCACCGGATACGACACCCCTCCGCGCCTTGCATCCCGACGAGAGGAGAAGCGAGATGACGGCATCGGAATTCTGGTAGATGGAGTCGTTTCCGGGACTGAGGATCACGAACGTCCTGCCGTCCGCCGACGTTGCGTAGCGGTACGACTGTCCCCATGGGTCCTTGGATGAAGGCGGGTTCTCGGTTCCAAGAGCCGGGGCAATGGCCCGGTATGCCTCGGGCCAGTTGCCGGACGGGTAGCGGCCGTGATCGATGGCGTAGTCACGCAGGGCGTCAGAGAGACGCTGGATGTCGCGCTTGGCCGTCATGAGCCTCGAAAGCGGCGGCGGTCCGGCGTCGACAGGGCGTGATACCCCTGTGGCCGGCGGTCTGGCCCGGGGTGGGAGGATGCCCCGGACATAGGCGAACGTTCCGCCGCCGGCGACGAGAAGGACGCCCAGGACTGTCATCCACAGCCTGGAGTTTCCCCGTTGCTGGACGGCCTCGAAGTGAGGAACGCTGACGGAGTTCGCCTCTCCTAGCCCTTCTCCGACGTGAAGCGTCGACATGTTCGATGCACGGTCCCCGCCGAGCAGGGCCGCCCGCTCCTCCTCCGTGTCGTGGTTGTGCTGCGGGTTCTACTGGTAGGTCCCCGACGGATAGCTGCTGACGGCTCCCTCGAAGTTCCCGACGAGCTTCGAATAGACGTAGCTCGCCTGGAGGTAGAGGTCCTTGCTGGGCCGATGCTGGACGGCGACCTCGACGCCGCGGTAGTAGCGATTTGCCCTCACCGTCTCGCACGGGATGGGCACCTCGTTCGTCGGGTAGTCCGCGAAGCAGCGAGGGTCCGCCGGATCACGGAACTCTCCCCACCGCCCTCCCTCGCCCGGATTCACGAGGGCGCACGTCTGGTAGTTGTCCGGCGGAAAGAGATCATAGATCCCCTGACTGGGCCAATATCGATCGCAACGGTCCTCCAGAGCGCGGCCCCGCGACCGGTACGTGCCCCTCACACCGACCGACCAGCTGGACCCGAGCTGGGCCTCGGCTCCGGCCGAGACCTCGTCCTGGTAGCTCCCCTTGAGCCCCTCGGTAACGTAGACTCCGAAGTTGACCGCGCCTCCGAGACCGACGAGATCCGGTCCCGGCGACAGGTTCCACGCGAAAATCCTGTACTCGTTGCTCATCATGAGGGCCTGGAACTGCAAGGGGATGGCCTGGTAGTACCTCCCGTAGGAGGCGAAGAGCTTCGTTCGTCCCTTGCCGCCGAAGTCCCAGGCCACGGAAAGGCGGGGCGACCACTGATCCGTCAGCTCCAGGACGACGTCTCCGTTCGTGTGGACGAACTCCTGGAAGTCGTATCTCAGCCCAGCCTTGATCGTGAGGTTCGACAGGGGGCGCCAGGTATCCTGGACGAACGCCGAGGCGTTTCTCGTTCGGAAGTCCGAGCGGACGGCCGAGGCGGGCTGGAAGGTCGCACAGTCGTACCAGGGAACGGGACCGAAGTCACCTTGTCGTCCATCCCAGAGCTGCTTGCAGTTGAGAGGATACGCAGCGAGATACTGGTGCCAGACACCGAGGACAGTCCCGCCGTCCGGGCTATAGGAAGGGAAGATGGCCTCGCCCTGGTTGTACCAGCTCGTCCGGTTCGGATTCTCGAGATCGTAGCTGCCGCCCAGCTTGACCTCGTGGTTCCCGAGGGTGACGCTCCCACTGAGCTGCCAGGCATTTCGCCGGTACTTTTCGTCCGTCAGAAGGCCATTGAAGTCATTACCAGCGAGAGGTCCGGAACCAGGCGCGAACTGGCGCCGTGCAAGCCCGTTACGGGGGCGGGCGCGAAAATCCTTCGATTCGGCTCTAGGGGCGTCGCGTTCTCGCCCAAACCGGCTCATCGACGAGGGGCCACCCGATGGGGCGTGGCCGTCTTCCGCTTTCCTCGCACGCGCGGCTCGAATCGATCCCCGATGAGACTCGCCGTCCGTTATTGTCTGGCGTCCAGGAGGTCTCCTTGCAGCGTCTTTGCGTCTTCTGCGGTTCAAGCCCGGGGTTGCGTCCGGAGTATCTCGAGGCGTCCCGGGACCTGGCACGGGTCCTGGCAGCGCAGAGGATCGAGCTGGTTTATGGCGGTTCTCGCGTCGGTCTGATGGGAGCGCTCGCTCAGGCCATGCTCGAGCACGGCGGACAGGTCACCGGTGTGATCCCGGAGGCACTGGTCGAGAAGGAGCTGGCCTTCACGGATGCCACCAGGCTCCACGTCGTCGGGTCCATGCACGAGCGGAAGGCCCTCATGGCGGACCTCTCCGACGGTTTCATCGCATTGCCAGGCGGGTTCGGGACACTCGACGAGTTCTTCGAGGCCGTGACCTGGGTTCAGCTGGGGATTCACCGGAAGCCCTGCGGGCTCCTGAACGTCTGCGGGTACTTCGACTCCTTGGCGGTGTTTCTCGATCACGCCACGGAACGAGGCTTTATCCAGCGAGCTCACCGGGCGATCGTCTTGATGGCCGGGAACGGCGAGGAGCTTGTCTCGAAGCTCCGGACGTTTCTTCCCCCGGCCGTGGACAAGGCGGCATGGGCTCTCGAGCAGAACGGGCCGTTGAGAGCCTAGGCCTCCTTCCGAGTGCCAAGGCGGGGGACGAGCGTAAATCCGAGTGGGTTTCTCTCCACAAACGGGGCCTCTGGACGGTCGGACGATTGACTCGACCGCCATCGGCCGTCTTCCGTCACGCTCTAACTCCCCCTGCCCCCTCTTTACAAAAGAGGGGGTTCTCGGGCCAGATCAAACGACTGCCGGTTTCTCCGCGACGACCCTCGCGAGCACGGTCGAGAGCATGTCGATGTGCTCTCTCTCCTCGGCATCGAGTTCCCGGTAGAGCTTCCACTCCGTCGAGCCCGCCGGGAACACCCGCCCGGCGTCGAGGAAGAAGCCGCGCGCCCGCTACTCGAGGAGATCTGGTGACTCTCGCCTTTCTGCGGATCACGACGGGGGCGGACATCCTGCGCCAGCCCCTGGCCCCGGACGCGACCCTCAGCCCTACGCCGCTACTCGATCCGCGGGCCCTCGACATCACCTCCAGGCTGGCGCAAGACGAGCCTGACGACCCTTCCCCCTTCCTCGACGAACCCGATCGACACGACCGGCACCTCCTTCAGGCGGAAGAGGCCCGAGGCCTGCGGCACCAGAGTGCGTGTCGGCCCCAGGGCGATCCTCATCCGGACCGTCTTGCCGGTCAGTGTCACCTCGGCCGTCCCGGCGGGGAGCTTGTACCTCCCTGCCAGCCTTCCGAGATAGGCCGGGTCGAACAGCTTTGCCGGGGGCCGCTTGTCGAAGACGACGGGTGGGGAGACGGCGTCGAAGGAGGCCTCGAGCGCCGCGACCGTGCCCGACACGTCGGTCCGGAAGAGGAGCTTTGTGTCGTTGAAGGTCTTGTCGCCGCCGGCGGTCGCTCCGGCGTTCCAGACGTCGTAGTGCCACCGCTCCAGAGGCACCTCGAAGCCGTTATAGACGAGGGTCAACGATTCTCGGCGCGTGTCCGCGACCTCGATTCTCAGGACGCCGTAGCCCGGGTGGCCGTAGTCTCCCGCGTAGTCGCCGACGGCATGGGACGGCCTCGTCCCCGCAACGCGGGCCACGACCTTCTTCGGCCTCGCCTCCTCGTCGTCGACCTTGCCAGCCTTCAGCCTCCCAAGGCCCTGGGCCAGCCAGTCGTGGGAGGGAAGGTCGAGGACCCGGTCGGCGACGACGTTGGTCACCCACCTCGATAGTCCGGGCCGTCCGTTGGTGAAGACGACGATGGCGAGGTCGGCCTGGGGGAAGAGCGTGACCTGCGTGAAGAACCCGTCGATCCCGCCGCCGTGGTCAAGGCGGCTCTTGCCCTGGTACACGTCGACGAACCACCCGTGGGCGTAGGCGGTGGGTCCTTCGCCGATGACTACCTGGGGCTTCCATACCTCCGCGAGCGTCGTGGGGTCGACGAGCTGGCGGTCCCCTGCCTTGCCGCGCGAGAGGTTGAACCGAAGCCACAGGAGCATCTCGTTCACGCTCGAGCTGACCGAGCCCGCCGGCCCGACGAGGTCGGTCCGGCGGAACGGGATCGGCCTCGGCGTGCCGTCCTCGTTCGCCCCGTATGGGAGAGCGTAGTCCGGGTCCTTCCGCGAGTCGACGACCGAGAGGGTCGTGCGCGTCATTCCGAGCGGTGCGAGGAGGCGCGTCTTCATGAGCTCCTCCCACGTCGTGCCGGCCACCTCCCCGGCGAGGTAACCCGCTGCCGCGTACATGAGGTTGTTGTACTGGAACGTCGCCCTGAGGTCGGCGGTGAGGTCGAGGTGGGCAAGCCGCTCCACGAGTTGGCGGCGGGTCCCCTCGTTGTTGTTGTACCAGACGAGGTCGTGCCTCGGCAGGCCCGAACGGTGCGTCAGGAGGTCACGCACGGTGAGCCGCTCGGAGATCGAGGGGTCCTTGAGGGCGAACCACGGCAGGTAGGTCCGGACCGGATCGTCCCAGCCCAGCTTCCCCTCATCGACGAGCATCGCCACGAGGGTGGCGGTCATCGCCTTGGTCGTCGAGCCGATGGCGAAGAGTGTGTCGGCCGTGACCGGTAGCTTCCTCGCGAAGTCGCGGAACCCGAGGCCCCTGGCGAGGACGATCTCCTGGGCTTGGATCGCCCCGATGGCCAGGCCCGCGACCTGGAAGTCGACGACGGCCTTCTCGAGGACGGCGTCGAGTCCCTCGAGGCGCTTCCGCGCGAGGCTCGGCGGCCCTTCGCCCATTCGGAGACGGAAGGGCGCGCTGACGCCACCCGTGGTGACGGTGCCTGAGACCGACTTCCCGTCGGCGGAGAAGGTGCCCGCGAAGCACGGCTTCCCGGGGACGCTGGGGGCGCAGAAGGCGACGCTCGCGCCGCGCTCCGTCGTTGTGGCCGGTCCGAGCGCGACATCGGCCAGCGCGACACTCCTGGCTCCGAGCGCGGGGATCGAGATCTCGCCTGTCACGGCGCCGTCCGCGGCGAGGGCGAGGTCGACGGCGATCGCAAGCTGGCCCGCCGGCAGCTGGATCGCCCCCCGGAAGCGACCCGGGACCGGCGGAGGTGTGGCCGCCCCGCAGACGGATGCAACCAGAAGGGCGACGAGCACGGAAAAGGGGGCTGGTTTCACGGCTCTGCCTCCAGAGGTCGCGCGGCGTAGGAGCCCGCGTTGTCCGTCGGCCGGCACGAGATCGGAATCAGTATACGTTCCGTCCGAACGTACGAGCGTCTCAGTCCGGCGCGGCCGTTTCCCCCTTGCCGCCGCGTCCAGCTTCTCCGCGAAGAAAGCCGAAACTCCTGACCTGAGGCTCGTCCGCTGGGCGAGCGAAGGTAACAAGAAGAGCGCCGGGCTGATCCCACCCCGGCGCTCCGCTCGCTGGTTCTTGCGACCTCGGGCTAGACGACCGCCGGTTTCTCCGCGACGACCCGGGCGAGCACGGTCGACAGCATGTCGATGTGCTCTCTCTCCTCGGCCTCGAGTTCCCGGTAGAGCTTCCACTCCGTCGAGCCCGTGGGGAACTGCCGCCCGGCGTCGAGGAAGAAGCCGCGGGCCCGCTTCTCGAGGTGAACGGCGAGCCGCAGGAGGGCCGCGCCGGTCATCTCCTTCATCTCGGCTCCGGCGAAGATGGCGACCTGAGTGGGCGAGAGATCCGGGTTGACCGCCGCGCCCGGCGCCTCGATGTGGTACCGGCTCGCGAGCGTCACCATGTGTCCCTTCTCCATCTCGGAGAGTTCGCGGAACAGGTGCGCGAGGTCGGGGTCCTCCGCCTCGATCTCCTTGGCGCCGCGCGCATAGAACGAGACGCCTCCCAGTTCGATCTCGAACGCGTGCCGGATGGCCTCGATGGCGGCCTCGCTCTCGATCTTCGTGTCGTGTCCCGCGGCGAGCTTGCCCCCGCAGGCCGGGCAGAGCCCGTACGGGAAGGCGAAGCCCTCGGAGACCTTCAGGCACGACTCGCACGTCCAGACGAGCTTCTCCCCGGCGCAGCAGATGTGGTCCTCGTCACCCGCCTCGAAGGGACGGTGGCACTTGCCGCAGGCCGCCACCGTGGGAACCGGTGCGGCGCTCTTGGGGGTCTCTTCTTCCTCCAGGACGACGGGCCACTCCTTCGTCGTGAGGTACTTCTCGATGGCCCTCGCCGCGCGCCGTCCCGCTCCGAGCGCGAGGATGACTGTCGCTCCGCCCGTGACGATGTCCCCGCCGGCGAAGACGCCGGGGATCGACGCCGCCTGTGTCTTCGGGTCGACGTTGATGTAGCCCTCGCCGCGAACCGAGAGATTCGGTGTCGTGCGGGAGATGACGGGGTTGGCGCGGGTCCCGAGCGCGTAGATCACGGTCTCGCACTCGAATGTCTCGAACTCGTCCGTCGGGACGGGCCGGCGCCTTCCGGACTTGTCCGGCTCGCCGAGCTTCATCTTCTGGACGACGATGGCCTTCACGTTCCCCTTCTCGTCGACCTTGATCTCCGTCGGACCGACGAGCCAGTGGAAGTGGATCCCCTCTTCCTTGGCATGGCGGAGTTCCTCCACACGGCAGGGCGCCTCGGCCTCGGTCCGGCGGTAGAGGCAGTGAACCTCCTCGGCGCCGAGACGTCGCGCGACGCGGAGGCAGTCCATCGCCGTGTTGCCCGCTCCGAGGACGACGACCCTCTTGCCCATCGCGACCGGAGTGTCCTCGAAGGGGAACCGGTCACCCCCCATCAGGTTGATGCGGGTGAGGAACTCGTTGGCGCTGTAGACCTGGCCCGCCTGTTCACCCGGGATTCCGAGGAACATCGGGAAGCCCGCTCCCGTGCCGATGAAGACCGCGTCGTATCCCATCTCCTTCATCAGCTGTTCGATCGTGAAGGTCTTGCCGATCACCTTGTTCGTCTCGAACTTCACCCCGAGCTTCTGGAGGGCATTGACCTCTCGGTCGATCGTCGTCCGGGGGAGACGGAAGGACGGGATGCCATAGCGCAGGACGCCTCCGATGACGTGGAGCGCCTCGTAGATCGTCACGTCCGCGCCCTTGCGGGCCAGGTCACCCGCGCAGGCAAGTCCCGAGGGTCCGGAACCGACGATCGCCACCTTGCCGAGCGTACCAGCGTTCTCAGGCGGGTGGACCTCGGGCAGGGGAGCGCTGTCGCCCACGAAGCGCTCGAGGCGCCCGATGGCGACCGGCTCCATCTTCTTCTCGAGGATGCACTGAATCTCGCACTGCGACTCTTGGGGACAGACGCGCCCGCAGACGGATGGGAAGAGGTTGCTTTCCTGGATGACCGAGAGCGCCCCGGAGAGATCTCTCACGAGGAGGTGCCTGATGAACCTCGGGATGTCAATGGCCACGGGGCATCCCGCGATGCACGTCGGCCGGGCGCACTGTATGCAGCGCTCGGCCTCGACGAGGGCGTCGGCCATCGTGTAGCCGAGGTTGACCTCCTCGAAATTCCTCGAGCGCTCCTTGGCGTCGCGCTCGGGCATCTTCATCGCGTGCTCGGGCAGCTCCTTGAACTTCTTGTAGTTCCGCTTGTTCAGCTCGAAGAGCTGCTCTTCGATCGAGCAGACCTTGTTGAAGTCGTCCTTTGCCGTCGTTTCCTGGCTCTTGAAGCGCTCCTGCCGGAGCTGGAGTTCGGGAAAGTCGACCAGGTGGCCGTCGAAGTCGGGGCCGTCGACGCAGGCGAACTTCGTCTGCCCGCCCACCGTCACGCGGCAGGAGCCGCACATACCGGTCCCGTCCACCATGATGGCGTTGAGCGAGACCATGGTCTTCACGCCGAACGGACGCGAGACCTCCGAGCAGGCGCGCATCATCGGCAGGGGACCGATGGCGACGACGAGGTCTGGCTTCTCCTTCTCGAGGAGTTCCTTCAGGGCGAGGGTGACGAAGCCGGGCTTTCCGTAGGTCCCGTCGTCCGTGCAGACAATCAGGTCGTCGCAGTACCTCTTGAAGCGGTCCTCCCAGAAGACGAGGTCCTTCGACCGGAAGCCGATGATGCCGGTCGTCCGGTTTCCGGCCTCCTTGAAGGCGCGAAGCTGAGGGAAGACTGGGGCGACCCCCAGGCCTCCGCCCACCAGGACGACATGGCCGATCTTGCCGACATGGCTTTCGAGGCCGAGGGGGCCGACGAAGTCGGAGAAGGAGTCCCCCTCCTTGAAGTCCCGCATCATCTCCCGCGTCGTCTTTCCGAGGGCCTGGACGACGATCGTGACCGTACCCCAATCCCGGTCGTAGTCCGCCACGGTCAAGGGGATCCGCTCGCCGCCCTCGCGCAACCGGACCATGACGAAGTGTCCGGGCAGGGCGGCCTTGGCAACGTCCGGTGCATGGACGTCCCAGAGAAAGGTGACGTCGGAGAACTGCTCGCGCTTGACGATCTGATACACGTTTTCCCCCAAAGAACCGGGACGCGAAGACTATACGGTTCCTCCCGAGGGAGGGCTATGGAACAAATGATTCAGAGCCCGAGACTCACGAGGGTCCGGGGGCCGATCGCCACGCCTGGAGCCGGAAGAGCTCGCGGCCAGAGGAGGCGGCGGACGGGTACCACGGAGCAGCAGCGAGGCAGGAAGACCAGTTCTGGCTGAGATCCCACGGGAAGCCGGTCTCGAGGAATCCGGCTCGCCGCGACTCTCGAATCCGAGAGCTGTTCAGCCTTTTTCGTCCCGTGGGGCCTGGCGAGGCAGGGGCGAGCTCCCCGCGGGGCGGACGGACTCCTTCGCGGGCCAGCGCGGAACGTGGGGAAGGCCGTCCCCGAAGGTCACCTTGCCATCGAGCACGCACCCGCGCATGCCGGGGTCGCAGTAGGCCCCATTGAGCCTCTGGCAGAGCCCATCGAACTCGTGCGGACAGCCCCAGGTCCCCGACACGACCCGAGCATACCAGCGCGGTCGGACCCAGCCTCGGAGTGGCTTGTCCCGTCGCGGGAGCCAGCGTACCGCGAGCTTCTCGCTCAGGCGTCCGCCTGAAGGACGTGGTCCGAAGGTGTTGAATCGGGCGGCCGTCTCCTTGCCCTATTCAGTCTTGCGGGGATTCATGTGGCGGACCCGGTTCCTTCAAGACGAAGACCTCCGGGTTTCCCGACAGGTTGTCGTTTCGCGTGACGAAGGAAACGAGACGGCCGTCTCCCGAAAGGACGCGCACGGCGATCTCGACGTTCTGGAAGGGACCATCCCCGAGGCCCAGTCCGTTCGACCCGAAGATGTCGTTGATCTGGAAGTACTGCCGCCCGTCGACATCGAAGGCACGCGAGGCGAGCGTGCGGCCCTTCTCGTCCAGGGCCCGGACCGAGGCCTTCAAGGGCTGACCGGAGGTCTCCACCAGGATGAGGTTCGTTCTCTTTACCGGTGACTTCTCGGCCCCGGCGAAGCGCCGCTCTTGCCCGGTCTTGTCCGCGATGCCGGAGGAATCGGCCAGGATCCCCTCGACGGGCGCCGACTTGCGTCCCCTCGATGGATCCGCCGGGTCGACGAGAGACGAGACGGCGGACATGGCAACCACCCGTCCCACGTCTCCCTTGATCTCGATCCACCCGAAAGAGCGCGCGGTGATGCCGAAGAAGCTCGACAGGACGTCGAGCCCCATCTCTTTCGACAGGGCGCCCCGGGCCGGGATGGTCACTTCTTTCGTCACGCTCTTGCGTGCGTTGGCGTCGTCCGCGTCGACGTAGTGGTACGTCAGGTTCAGGCTCGCTTCGGTGGAAGTGCCGTTGGCGATTGCGAGACTCGTGGTGAAGGTGCTGTTGAAGGCGCCGGGAAGCCGGGCGGCGCCCGGGATGATGAGTGTCGCGGGCACGGGGACCGAGGGAAGCAAGAGGCGCGGGACTCGGCCACGGATGGCCGCGAAGCTCGAGGAGGCGTTGTCGATGACGGTCGCAAGGGCAAAGACCCGGCCGTCCCCGGATGAAACCGAGACACGGGCCGAGCCCCCGGAAATGGAGGCCGAGGGCGCCACGCTCTTGCCGATTCCGTTGATCTGGATCTTGCTGTACGGGGGAACGGTTTTCGTCGTGGAGCCGATGATGGCGCCGTCGGGTCCGAGGACGGTGATCGTCGCGGTGGCCTCCGCGCCCGTGGTCTCGGACAGGATGATGTTGGCGCGGCTGGCCGTGTCGTCGTCGATCCCGGGAAGGACGAGGTCTCCCTCGCCCTTCCCGATGCCCGATCCGAAGGCGGACGTGGGGATCTCGGTTCCGAAACGGGTCTTCGGATCCCCATCCGTCTCCGCCTCGACGACCGTTCTCAGGCCGAGAACCTGAGGAACTGTGGAGCGGATCTGGACGAGTCCCGATCCGGTCGCCTGGAAGAACCCGTAGACGAGGTCAATGAGGCGTGTAGTGCTCGAGGGCGGCAGGACCCTCTCGGTCCTGAGGACCCCCGCCCCGGTGAGGCCGTTCTCGGAGTCGGGTGTGTAGATGAGGGTGACGGGGACGTCTTCCGGCCAGCTGTTCGTGAGCCATCCATCGGAGACGAATAGGGTGCGGCCCCCGAGCCCGGTGGCGTTGACGGCGCTGGGCACGATGAGGGAGGTGCCTCCGGACGGCACGGCGGAAGGCACCGGGAGTGACTGCTTCGCCGTGCCTTCGTTGCTCGTCACCGGCAGCCGCGGGAAGAGAGTCACGCTGAAGAAGCAGTTGCTCTCAGGCTCGGACGTACATCGATAGTGAGCCTGGAGGGGAGCCTGGAATCGTCCGTACTCCGACGGGATCGTCTCGAGCCCGTAGGTCGTGCTCATCGTGGAGGGATCCACCCGCCAGTCCGGTTTCGGCGAGGCTGCCGAGATCCACGGGGCAGGATTGAGAGGGCGCGGCGCAACCCAGAGCGGCTCCGTCGAGACGGCGCCCCAGCCGCGGTTGGCGCGCCTCTGGCCCAGCGGGGTGAAACCGAAGACATTGACGTCCAAGGGCGTTGATGGGTAATTCGGAACGAACAATGCAACGTTCGTGGCAGTGGCGTCAGCCCCAGTGACGCTCGCTATCGCAAGGGAGAAGACGGCTCTCGAATCGAGCGAACTCCCATCGGACAGAAGGGTCCGCAGATCGATTCGGTACACTCCCGGAACGAGCTTGTCCGTTGCCTTGATGGGGACTTCCTTCGCCTCCCCGGGCTCGAAGCGTAGTGGCCCGGGATCGATCGAAACGGCATCGCTGTTCAGCTCGAACCGGACGTCCCCTGGTTGTTCCCCGATGTTCTTGAGGGTGACCGACCCGATAGGCGTCCCTGGCGGCACGGTCGAGGTGAGCGAGTTGAGGACGAAGCGGAGCACGACGAACGCGGCTGGCTTGAGGATGACTCGGACAGCCCATGCCCTCCATGCCGATGTGGAGCCGTCGCCGAACTTCAGCCGGGCGCGCAGATAGATGATGTGTTCCTTTCCGGGGAGAGGGGGCGGCAGAGGGGGCGGCAGGCTCATGACGGGAGAGGTCGTGTAGTGTCTGGAAAACGGGTTTGCGAATCCAGGGTCTTGACTGGCCTCGTACTGGATGCCGAAAGGACCGCAAGTGCCAGCGTCGGGAAGGGGAGCGAAATACCCCGACGACTCGTACGGGGGGACGGGCGAGGGAATGAAGAACAGGAGGTTCTCCGAACACCCTCGGCTCTCGTCCGTGAGCACGTGCCCGGTCGAACCGGGAATGTGGACGAGATCCGAATCCCCGTCACCGTCCACGTCTCCAGACGCGACGAACCCTCCAGGACCAGAATCGGGAAAGAGTACCGGGCCTGGCCCGAAGGCTCCTGTTCCGTCGCCGGAGTGGACTGCGATTCCTCCGAGCCCCGACTGGGTGTGGTTGGTGACGGCCAAGTCATGGCCTCGAGTCCCACCCCAGGGCCCGAACGCGAAGTCCTTCGGGAGCGATCCGGCCGGGGAGAAGACGGCGCCTCCGAACCCTCCGCCGCCGGCACCCGCGAGGAAGGAAGAGACCGTGCCAGCGGTTTGGTTGATGGCGATCAAGTCTTCCCAGCCGTCTCCATTCACGTCGTGGTTCGCGATCTTGGCCGTGCCCGCGCCTGCCGTGAGCGTCTGCGCCGCCGCCGATGTTCCCCGGCGAAAAACACTGACCGTGCCGTCCATGAAGTTGGCGGTGGCCACGCCGTGTGGACCGGTTCCGTCGAGGTTGACAGGGGTGATCCAGTTCGGACCCTTCCCACAGTCGGCGAACGTCGGATGCCCGAGTGTTCCTCCTCCCTGGTTCAGGAAGATCGCGATTCGGTTGAGAGTGTAGACGGTGACGAGCACGTCATTCTTCCCGTCTCCGTTCCAGTCCACGATCGCCGCCGCCGATGGGCCTCCCGCGAGGGAATACGTGACGCTCTGAATGGCCGCCTGCCGTTTGAGATTCCCCCCGGAGTTGAGGAGGACGACGATATTTCCGGGATTGAAGTTCACGGCCACCACGTCGTTCTTGCCGTCGCCGTCGAGGTCTCCGAGAGCGATGTTCGCGATGCCCGGCACGCCAGAGGGAGTCCTGGCGGCCGTGCCGGGGACTCCCCGCTCGAGGGGCACGCTCGCGATGTCGCCGCCCGCGAGACCCGCCCAGAGGACGTGCCGTCCCGAGTCCAGCCGCTCGATCGCGACCGCCGTGGCATTGGCGCCGAGCGAAAACGTGGCGGACTCCTTGAAGGTCCTCTGGGCCGAAAGCGGATTCGCCCCCAGGCAGAAAAAGACCGCCACCGGGAGAACCCCGTGCCGTGACTCGAACATCAGCGTCTCCTTCCGCCCGGCCGGTCCAGGCGCTTTTTTTCGGAGGATGGCAGGCTTGAATGCCGGCCGCAAGCCGTGCGCTCGCCCGCCGAGGGGCTTCGCCGTGCCTTCCGGAGCCCGTCACGTCAACGCTTTCTCACTCCCTTTGAGCCGCGATTTCGTTTCGGCTGCCGTGGTTCACCACGGAAGGCCGCTGCGGGTTCGCGGACGGGGACCAGAAGGCTGAGTTGTCGTTCCCGTTGGCCTCGATGCGGGCGATGGGATCAAGGATCTTCACCTTGTTTGTTGTGATCCATCGAGGTTTCCGATTTGCCTTGAGAACCAAGAGAGCTAGCAAGTTCCAGGCCGACGCGGCCCGTCCTCGACGATGCCGGGCGGGCTGGCGGCGCCGTGACGAGCCATCCAAGACACCCGGTGAAGTGAGAAAAACGGGCCGCCGCGACTGTCAGGATTGAGAGGTGGCCCGGGCATACACCGTCGGCCGGAACGCGCCGGGGGTCACGTTCTGTGAGCGAGCTCTCATCCCCGCCGCGCTGGCATGAGCTGTGCTGCGGAGATCGCGTCTCACACAGTCGCCGATCGCCGTGGCCGATATCAGTGCCACGCATGGAGGAAGTGTCCGGATGCAAGGGGAAAGGCCATTTTGTCGAGCCGCTGGTCCGAGTTCAGCGGGGAGTTCCCGGGAAGGGGTGTCCTCGGCGGAGGGAGCCTCCCGTCGAATGGCCGGGGCAGGGGCAAGGCCGCGCGCTCGCCAGCGTCCTGCCCAAGTCCTCGCTCGAGAATCATGACGGCGGACACCCTTCCGAGTTTCCCGCGGGGTGCCGGTGTTTCCCGCTGGGTCGAGCGGGCCCGTCCGTCTCTCCCGCGTCCCGGTGGAAACACCATCCACGACCCTGTCGTGGAAGTCGAAGTTTCGCGCCGCGGGCGCCTGGACACCGCCGCGGACCGGGGCCGGGTCCTCGTAGACCTCTGGGATTCCCGCATCTTGTGGGGGAAAGAGCCGTCGTTCTCCGCGATCAGCCGGCGGATCCGGAAACTGAACGAAACACGGGACGCGGAGGCCGAATGACCCTGAGGCGGGTCGACATCGCGATCCTGGGCTCGGGATTCGGGGGAGCGCTCCTGGCGCTCGTCGCCTCGAGGCTCGGCTATTCCGTGGCCCTCCTCGAACGGGACCGGCACCCGCGTTTCGCCCTCGGGGAGTCGACGACACCGCTCCTGAACCTTGTTCTGCGCCAGCTCGCCACGCGCTACCGCCTGCCGTTTCTCATCGACCGGACGAAGTACGGACCGTGGAAACGCGCCCGGCCCGATCTCCCGGTGGGCGTGAAGCGGGGCTTCACCTTCATCGGAAACGAGGCTGGCCGGTTTCCCTCCGATGCACCCGGCGGAATCCTGATGGTTGCCGCCAGCGGGAGCGACGAGATGGCCGACACCCACTGGGAGAGAGCAAGCTTCGACGCCTGGCTCTCGGACCACGCGCGCCGGGAGATCGAGGCGGCGGGCGGGATCTTTCGCGAGGAGTGCGACATCCGGCTGGTCTCTCTCGACGAGCCGGTGAGACTCGATGCGGACTGTCCCGGGGAGCGTTTCCAGATCGAGGCCGGCGTTCTCGCCGACGCGACCGGTTCCTCAGGGTTCCTGGCCCGCGAACTGTCGATTCCCGAAGACGTCGAGGGCCCTCAGCTCCGTACCTGGTGCGTCTACGGACAGCTCGAGGGAGTGCCCAGGGCGACGCCCCTGCTTGACTCGCTCGGTTATCGGACCGGCCGGTTCCCCTTCCCGGCCGATGACGCGGCCCTCCACCACGTGTTCGAGGGAGGGTGGTGCTGGAACCTCCGGTTCGACGACGGCCGGACGAGCGCCGGCTTCGTCTTGGATTCCGGGGTGTCCCCTGGACCCTGCGACCTGGAGCCCGCCGATCTGTGGCGGGAATGGGTGGCCCGGCATCCGCTGCTGGGCCGGTTCTACGGGTCCGCGAAGCCCCTGGTGCCCTTCGGCCTCATCCCGAGGCTTGCGCGGCGGCTGGCCCGGGCCGCCGGACCAAACTGGGTGCTCCTGCCCCATGCGGCGGCCTTTGTCGATCCGCTTCTCTCGGGCGGGCTGTCACACACGGCACTCGCAATCGAGAGACTCGGCAGGGTCTTCCGCCGGGGAATCCGCCGGAGCGCCCTTGCGGAAGACCTCGCCCTCTATGGCGGGGACCTGCTGGGAGAGACGAGAGGCCTGACCCGGTTGATCGCCGGTTGCCGCAAGTCGTTCGGCCGCTTCGACGTCTTCTCGGCCTTCGTCATGTCCTACTTCGTTTCCGCCAGCTCTCTCGAGAACGCCCGGCGCCAGGAAACGCGAAACGGCTGGGATCCCGGCTTCCTCCGCCTGCGGGAGCCCGCGTTCTTGCATGTGCTCGGAAAGACCCTGGACGATCTCGACCACGTTCTCGCGGGAGAAGGACCGGGTCCGGCAGGCTTCCTGACGGATCTTCGTGAGCGCCTCGCTCCGTGGAACGCCGAGGGGTTCTGCGATCCCGCCGCCGGGAACCTCTACGCAGCGGGGGGCGGGTGATGATCACAGACGCCCCCCGACTCCGCCATCCCTTGACGAGGTCCATCCCTCTCAACGCAAGCCCGACCGTCACTCCGCCGAGGGTTCTTCCTCCATCCCATCAAGGTCGCGGCGTGCTGATCTCAGTCCCACCTGTTGCCCAGAAAGGAGCAAACCCTTGACCATGAAACCGCCCGTCTCGAGATGGATCTTGCTTTTTACGGGAACCCTGTTGCTGTCCGCCGGAGCGGAGCGCGCCCTGGCTGGACCTGCCGCGCAGACCTCGAAGGTCCCCCTTTACTTCGAGCCTAACCTCGGGCAAACGGCCCCGGGGTTCGAGTTCCTGGCTCGAGGCGAGGGGTATCTGGCCCTCGTGAAACGCGACGGGATCACCCTTCGGTTGATGTCGGGCCGCTGCGGCGAGCCCGCGCGCAAGGGACCACTCTCCCGCGATGGCGGTGCGAGCGGGCCGGAAACGCCGGCGCAAGAGGCACCGTGCGCCACGGAGACCGCCACCCTGCGAATCGAGGGGGGAATGCCGCACGCCCGTGTCATACCGGAGCAGAAGCTCGAGGGAATCAGCAACTACCTGATCGGGAACGACTCGTCGAAGTGGCTGACGCACATCCCGCAGTACGGCGCCCTCCGTATCGAGGAGGTCTATCCCGGGATCGACCTCGTGCTGAGGCCGAGCGGGTCGAACCTGCGCTACGACTTCGAGATCTATCCGGGCGCCGACCCGGGGAAGATCCAGATGAGGCTCGAGGGTGCCGGGAGGACCGAACTCTCCGGGGAACGGCTGGTCCATCACATGAAGGGAGGCCAGCTCGAGCAGCGGGACCTGCGCGTTTCCCAGGGCGCGGAGAGCGTCGCGCGAGCCAGGTTTCTCGCGACGCCCGACGGCCGGATCGGCTTCGACGTGCCGGCGTGGAACCGGCGCGAGAAGCTGGTGATCGACCCGACCTTCTCGTGGGGGACCTACCTCGGAGGCTATGGTCCGGAGGCCGTCAGGGGAATCGCGATCGACGGCTCGGGGAACGCCTACGTGACGGGGCTCGCGAACAACCCGGTTTTTCCGACGACGGCGGGCGCCTTCGACACGGTCCACGGGGGCGGCTACGACGTCTTCGTCACGAAACTGAACCCCGCGGGCACGGCCCTCGTCTACTCGACCTTCCTCGGTGGGGCCGTCAACGACCACGGAATCGACATCGCCGTGGATGCCTCCGGCAGCGCCTACGTGACGGGAGAAGCGGGAGGCCCGGACTTCCCGGTCACCGCGGGCGCCTTCGACACCGTCCACGGCGGCGACTACGACGTCTTCGTCACGAAGCTCAACGCGGCGGGCACGGGACTCGTCTATTCCACGTTCCTCGGTGATGCGGGCAGGGATTCCGGCTTCTCGATCGACCTGGATGGCTCCGGCAACGCCCACGTGACGGGAACCACGACGAGCGCGGCGTTCCCCACCACGGCGGGGGCGTTCGACACGTCCTACAACGGTGGCGGAGACGCCTTCGTCACGAAGGTGAATGCCACGGGGACGGGGCTCGTCTACTCGACCTTCCTCGGCGGAATCGACCTCGAGTCCGGAAGAGGGATCGACCTCGACGCCTCCGGGAACGCGTACGTGTCGGGCGAGACGATGAGCCCCGGCTTTCCCATCGTGGCGGGAGGGTTCGACACCACCCACAACGGGGACTACGACGTCTTCGTGACGAAGCTGAACGTGACTGGCACGAGCCTTACCTACTCGACGTTCATCGGGGACGCCGGCGGAGACTACGGCCGGGCGATCGCCCTCGATGCGACCGGGAACGCCTACGTCACGGGCTATACGGGAAGCGCTAGCTATCCCACTACGGCGGGGGCGTTTGACACGACCCAAAACGGAGACTTCGACGCTTTCGTGACGAAGCTGAACGCGGCGGGCACGGCCCTCGTCTACTCGACCTTCCTCGGTGATTCGGGGATGGACTTCTCATACGGGATCGCCGTCGATTCCGCCGGGCGTGCCCACGTGACGGGTTACACCGCGAGCACCGGATTCCCCGTCACGGCCGGGGCCCTCGACACGGTCCACAACGGAGACTTCGACGTCTTCGTCACGAAGCTGGACGCCGCGGGCGCGGCCCTTGCCTTCTCGACGTTCCTCGGCGGGTGGGGCTACGAGGGAGGGTACGGGATCGCAGTTGACACCTCGGGCAACGTCTTCGTGACGGGGCAGACGCAGAGCGACACGTTCCCCGTCACCGGGGGAGCCTACCAGACGGCGATCGGGGGGAACCTCGACGTCTTCGTGTCGAAGATCAATCCAACCGGTGACTTCTTCTCCTTCTCCACGTTCCTGGGCGGGCCCGGGTCCTCGTCCGAATCCTCGTTCGCGCGAGCGATCGCGGTGGACGGCTCCGGGAACGCCTACGTGACGGGCTCGACGGGCAGCGCGGGGTTCCCCGTGACCGCGGGCGCCTACGACACGGCGTACGGCCAGGGCGTCGACGCCTTCGTCACCAAGCTCAACCCGGCGGGCACCGGGGTGGTCTTCTCGACGTACCTCGGAGGATCGGACCGGGATGAAGCATACGGCATCGCCGTGGATGCCTCGGGAAACGCCTACGTCGCCGGCTCGACCGAGAGCGCCGGCTTCCCCACGACGGCCGGTGCCCTCGACACGACGCACAACGGGAACTGGGATGCTTTCGTGACGAAGCTGAATCCCTCGGGCTCCGGGCTCGTCTTCTCCTCGTTCCTCGGTGGCGTCGACTCGGACCAGAGCCGCGGGATCGCCGTGGACGCCTCCCTGAACGTCTTTGTGACCGGCGAGACGTGGAGCGCGTCATTCCCCGTGACCGCGGGGGCGTACGACATCTCGCACAACGGCAGCGTCGACGTCTTCGTGTCGAAGATCGCCCCCACCGGCGACTTCTTCACCTACTCCACGTTCCTCGGCAGCCCCGCCCAGGACGACGCGGGTTCGATCGCGGTCGATGCGGCGGGAAACGCCTACGTGACGGGCTTCACCTACTCTTCGCTCTTTCCCACGACGGCCGGTGCCTACGACACGAGCTACAACGGTGGCGGGGACGCTTTCGTCACGAAGCTGAACGCCGCGGGGAGCGGGCTCGATTACTCCACGTTCCTGGGAGGCGGCGACGTCGATTACGGCAAGGCCGTCGCGGTCGATGCCTTCTGGAGGGCCTACATCACGGGCTGGACGCTTGGTCTGGGGTTCCCGACCACGGCCGGCGCTTACGACACGAGCCACAACGGGGGCTTCGACGTGTTCGTGACGAAGCTGAACGCGGCGGGCAGCGCCCTCATCTATTCCACGTTCGCGGGTGGCTCGACCGATGACATAGGGCGGGGCATCGCCTTGGACGGCCCGGGGAACGCCCATGTCACGGGCTCGACCACCAGCACGGGCTTCCCCGTCACCGCCGGGGCGTTCGACACGGGCTACAACGGTAACGGCGACGCCTTCTTCGTGCAGCTGAACGCGGCGGGCGCGGGCCTCCTCTATTCCACGTTCCTCGGTGGCACTCTCAACGACACTGCTCACGCGATCGCGCTCGGCGCCGGCGGCAGCGTCTGGCTGGCGGGCGAAACGGGGAGCCAGGACTTCCCGGCGACACCCGGCGCCTTCCAGAACAGCGCTCCCTCCAGCATGAACTCCGGCTTCGTGACGCGGTTCATCGCCAATGCCGCCCCGGTGCTCACACCCGTTGCCTCTCTCACCGTCCCCCGAGGGGCGACGACCAACGCCCTCATCGCGACCGTGACGGACCCCGATACAGCGCCACCAGCCCTCGCCGTCTCGGCCGCGGGTGCCCCGGCCGGGATCATCGTGGCGAACTTCGTCCTGACGCCCACGGGGCCCGGGACCTACAACGTCACGGCCGACATCATCGCGGCCTGCAACGCCGCGGCGACGGGAACGGTGAACCTCGAGGCTACCGATGGCATCGCGGCTCCCGTGACCGGGTCCTTCACCCTCAACACGACGGACGCCTCCGCGACCGCCACCCTCACGGGTGGGGCGACCCTCTGCCTGGGTGACACCACGACTCTCTCCGTCGCGCTGACGGGAGTCGCGCCGTGGAGCCTGACGTGGTCCGATGGATTCGTTCAGAGTGGCATCTTGGTCTCACCGGCGACCCGGGTCGTCAGCCCCGCGGTGACGACGACCTACACGATCTCGGCGGTGTCGGGCGCGAATGCATGCGGGGGAACGGCTTCGGGGTCGGCCCTCGTGACGGTCAACCCGCGTCCCACTTCCACGCTCACGGGAGGGGCAACCCTCTGCGCGGGTGATGGCGCCACGCTGTCGGTGGCACTCACGGGAACGAGCCCGTGGAGCCTGACGTGGTCCGACGGTTTCGTTCAGAGCGGCATCTTGGTATCGCCGGCCTCACGGGCCGTCAGCCCCGCGGTGACCACCACCTACACGATCACCCTGGTGACCGATGCCACCGGGTGCTCGGGCACCGCCTCGGGGTCGGCCCTCGTGACGGTCAACCCACGCCCCGCGGCAACGGTAACGGGAGGCGGGACGATCTGCGCCGGGACGGTGTCCACGGTTACCGCGGCCCTCACTGGAACTGCTCCCTGGACGGTCACGTGGAACGACGGCCTTGTGCAGATCGTGGTGGCCAGCCCGGCGACGAGACAGGTGAGCCCGACCTTCAACCAGACGTTCGCCGTGCTGTCTCTTTCGGACGCAAAATGCGCCGGTGGAACCTCGACGGGAGTGGCGGCCTTCGTGGTGAAGCCGGTTCCCTCGGCGGTGATCACTGCGGCCAACGGCATCTGCTTCTCGTCAACGGGCAACTCGGCCTCGGTTCCTGACGGCGGAATCGGCACGACCTACGCCTGGGGAATCACGGGCGGAACGATCACGTCGGCAACGAACACGAAGGACGTCACGTACACGGCGAACGCGTCGGGGAACGTGGTCCTCACCGTCACGGTGACGAAGGACGGGTGTCCGAACGTGGGGACGAAGACGATTCCCATCCAGACGCTTCCTCAGGCCCCGGCGCCGCTGATTCCGGCGGACGGGTTGGTCTACAGCGGAGCGTTCGTGTCGTGGGCGCACGCGGGAGGGACGTATTACGACGTCTATCTGGATACGGTGTATCCGCCCGAGAAGCTGATCTTCTCCGGGGAGACGTCGAACTTCGAGGCGATGATCCCGTCGTGGGTGACGGGGGTGACGTACTACTGGCAGGTCGTGGCGCGTAATGGATGCGGGACGGCGAGCGGCCCGGTCCACTCGTTCGTGGCGGGGAGCTGCCTCTGGACGGGAGCGGCTCCGGTCCTGACGAACCCGGTCAACGGCGTAACGGGAGTCGGAACGACTGCGAATCTGACGTGGGACGAGGTGCCGGGGACCGCTCACTACGACATCTACGTCGGGACGAGCATGGCGAGCCTGCTGCGCCACGGCGTTGCGCCCGCGCCGCAGACTTCGTTTGCGTTCACCGTGTCGCCAGGAGTGACGTATTACTGGCACGTGACGGCGGTGCCGGTCTGCGGGTCGGCAATGGCGGTGACGTCGGAGACGAACACCTTCACGGCGGCGGGAAGTCCATTCGGGGCAAGCGGGTTCGCTCCGGGTTTCTTCAACCGGTGGGAGACGGGAACGGTGACGCTTTCCGGCAGTGGGTTCACTTCCGGGATGGAACTGTTCACGGACTTCGGCGGAGCGAGCGCCGGGACGTTGATTCCGGCGGTGTTCACGAATTCCAGCTCGAATCCGAATCAGCTTCAGGCAACGCTGATCGGGAACCCGGCTGCTGGAGCGGGGCGGTACGACGTGGGAGTGACTCTGTCCGGCATCGAGGAAGGCCGTCTCTTGCAGGCGATGGCGCTTCGGGCCTTCACGGACGTGACGGAGAACGACTACTACTATCTGTCGTCGGGGCGGATCGTGGACGCGGGGATCATGGAGCCTGACTTTGACGGCGGAACGCCGGGGCCACAGTTTTCGCCCGTGTCGAACGTGTCGCGAGCGCGGATGGCGGACTACCTGGCGAAGAGCTATCAATACTGGCGGTACCGGACGACAGGGCTGCCAGCGGCGGTCTGCGTTCCTTCAGGCAGTGGGTCGACGGACTTCCCAGACGTCGCGTGCAACCATCCGGACTGGCTCGCTATCCACTGGATCAAGGCCTGGGGTGTGACGAACGGCGTGCCGTGCGCGGAGGGGACGTGCTACAGCCCGGACGGGACGGTGACCCGCGCGGAGATGGTGACGTTCCTGGAGCGGCTGCGGCAGACGGGAGTCCTGAACACTCTGCTGTCGACAGTGGGGGAGACGGATCCTGGTTGCGCGGCCGCCTACCCGGGCTGCAAGGGGTGGACGGACGCGGGCGGAGTGATGGACGTGGCGGGGTGGCCGCGACGTGAAGCGAACCTGGCGTTCGCCGACCGGATCACCGCCGGGTGCGCCGGGACGCCAGGCAACGGGCTGAAGTTCTGTCCCAGCGATCTCGTGACGCGAGCCCAGATCGCGGAGTTCCTGGGAAGAATCCTGGGTCTGGTTCCCATGCCGTAAATCAAGAAGTTCGGCCGCCGGAGCGAGAAATCCGCTCCGGCGGCCGGTTGTTGCCGTTCAGGACTGTGGTCGAGAGGGGCCAGACGGCGGCCGGGATGAGTCCTCAGGCCGCGGACGGCTGTTTCGCGCCCGGCACGTGCTTCTCCATGAACGAATCGGCTCCGCAGGCCAGAAGCACGAGACGGTTACGACTTTCCTGTCCAGGCCTCAGGCAAGGGCCGCAATCCGGTCAGCCTCGGCCACGAAGTCCTCGTCGTTTTCGTAAAGTTCGTTCAAGTCATCGAAGAACTGGTCCCCTTCCATGTATCTCGTAAATCTCTTCTCCAGGTCCGGCTTCATCTTTTCAACGCCTTCCTTCACGCTTTTCTGGAAGTCTGTTGTAGGGTCCCGCTTGGATTCGTGACCGCGGGGTGAAGCGGTCTCGGGCTGAGTCGTGGTCGGGTAGATTTGAGGGCGGAAGAGAGCGGGACGGTCGCCCTCCGCAGAAGGAAGGGCGAGAGCCTGC
>JAJVIN010000032.1 GCA_022071945.1 Thermoanaerobaculia bacterium
TCCAGGCGGAGTACCGGCGGCTTCTCTACTCGACGGGAGAGGAGAGCTCGATCCGGAAGGGGTTCACCCGGCAGGAAGCGGCCGAAGTCGAGGCGAAAGAGGGACATCTGCCCGCGGGAGCCGCCCTTCGGCACCGGATTCGATACCTCTCTGAAGGCGTGATCCTGGGGAGCCGTGCCTTCATCGACCGGTGGCTCGACAGGAACCGATGGCGATTCGGGTACCGAGCCTCCGGAAGGGGTTCAGACCGGCGGCAGTCAGACCTATCCAGCCTCGGAATCCTACCGGCCGTACCGGGTTGAGTTCTGTTCACGGACCATTTCCACTCATCCCCCTTCGCCGTAAGCAGCGAAGCGAGCCGGGGGGCCCATCCGGAGGTTCCCTCCGCCCGGCAGGCTGGAAACCGGGGAAGGGTCCGGCTCACCTCTCGCTGCCAGCCCGCCCCCGCACGAGAGGAATCTCGTCCCCCGTCAGATCTCGCTCCCCGCGGTGGAATTCGAGAATCCGATCCACGAGAGTGCGGACGGGGGCAGGGAAGCCCAGGAGAAGTTCTCCCGCCGGGTTCAAAACCACCTGCTCCGTCAGTCCCGACACCAGCAGCTGGCGCTCTGGGAGCCGCCGAACCTCGTAATCGATGACGATTCGCGCCACGTGCGGAGGCCGCAAGATCGCCGTCACCTCCAAGACCTCGTCCAGCCGCGCAGGCCTCTTGAGTACCAGCTCATATCGAGTGATCGGGACCGTGTAGCCGTGCTCGAGCGCCCGCCGCGGCGTCAAGCCTCCAGCCTGGCAAAGCCTGTCCCTCGCGACCTCCAGGTACTGCAAGTAGTGTCCGTGCCAGACGATCTGGTAGGAATCCACCTCCGGGAATCGAACAGGGATCTCGACGCGGAAGGGACGGAGCTGGGATCGCGTTGGCGCCACCATCCCTCGATTATCCGGGAGCTCTCACTTCTTCCCGCGCAGACGATTGAAAGCGCCCGACGAGATCTGAACTCCCGGAGGAGGAGTGAAGTCCTGGTACTGCAGGATCTGCCAGATCCGCTGTGTCAGCATCTGCTGCGGGACCGGCTTCGGCAAGAGTCCCGCGGCACCCGTCTGGATGGCGAAAACCAGCGCGGTGCGGTCCGGCCTTTCCGTGAAGAGCAAGACGGGGATCCGCGCCAGCTCGGGCCGGGACTTCAGGATCCGCGAGACGTCGAAGCCATCGATGTCCGGCAGCTTGGCCGCCATCAGGACGAGATCGACCTTCTCGACGAGGACGGCCTCCAGCGCCTCGCGGCCTGACCTCACCTCGAGCGTCTTGCACCCCGCCTGACAGACCGACATTGCGAGCCGGAGGAGATCTCCGACTTCCTCTTCGACGACCATCACGAGCGGGACCGGCTGCCCGGGAGGCGGGAGCGCCTGGGGGGCCCGCGTCGGCCGTGGCACGGGCGGGGCCTTCAGCATCTCCCGGAGCGGTACCGCCGCCGGGTCGACTCGCGCCGGCACGAGAATGGCGTTGATCGCCGTATCCAGGTCCGAGGCGAGCTTCTCCTGATCCTGGAACGGGTTGGCCCCAGCCTCGAGATCCGACGGCGCGACGTTGGAAAGCCCCTTCTGGTCGAGGAGGGCCAGCGCGGTCTCCATCTCCTCGGCCGAGCCGAACCTCCTCTCCGGTTCCTTGTCGAGCGCCGTCAAGACGATCCGGCGCAGCTCGGGGCTCACCTCGGGAATCGGAGACAAGAGGTCGGGAACCTCGTCGGTGACGTGGCGCATCGCGATCGAGACAGGAGAATCACCCGTGAATGGCACCTCTCCCGTCAGGATCTCGAACGCGATGACGCCAATCGAGTAGATGTCGCTCCTGGCGTCGAGGGGACGCCCGAGCGCCTGTTCGGGAGACATGTACTGCGGCGTTCCCAGGAAGCCCTGATGCAGCGAGACGCTGTCCTCGGCGCTTCCCCGGGCTAGCCCGAAGTCCACGATCGCCACCCCCCCGTCCGAGTCGACGATGACGTTCTGGGATTTCAGATCGCGGTGGATGATCTCGAGCCTGTGGATGGCGGCGACCCCCATCACGATCTGACGAAGGATGGGCACGGCTCTCTTTGGCGTCAGGCGCCCCTTCTCCGTCACGAGCGTCCAGAGGTCCTTGCCCGGGATGAACTCCATCGTGATGTAGGGGAAGTCGCCGCTGACGCCGTAGTCGAACATCCGCGCCACGTTCGGATGCTTGATCTTCCGATTCAGCTGGATCTCGCGCTTGAAACGAGCCAGAAGCGCCGCCTCGTCCCGGTCGATGCTGGGCGAGAGCACCTTGATGGCAACGGCCTCTTCCAGCTCCTGGTCAAAGGCCTTGAAGACGACTCCGGCTCCCCCCCGTCCGAGCGTCTCGAGCCACTTGTACCGCGGAGCGCCTTCGAAGAAGCGCTTTTTGAAGAGCTCGAACTTCATGGAAGCTCCCTCCTCTTCTCCCCCTGCTCGAGAACGGAAGAAGCCTCCATCTCAGTCGAGCCCTTCCATCAGCCAGACCGAGCTTTTCGTCTCCGCCATCTCGTACACGATTTGCCGTCCGCCTGGAGACCACGCCGGATACCGGACGTACATGTCGAGGCGCCGCGTGTTCTTCGTCAAGGGGACGACCCCCTTCGTCGCCACCCACACCACGTAGAGGTTCCAAGAGTCCCGCGAGAGTCCCGAGTAGACGATCCTCGAGCCGTCCGGAGAAAAGCTCGACGACCACTGAAGGCCTCTGTCGAAGGTGAGCTGCCGGGGCTCCCCCTTCTGTGGGTCGACGAGAACGATGTGGACGTCCTCGCCTCGCCTGACCTGAAGCGCGAGCTGCTTGCTGTCTGGCGACCAGACCGGGTATCCGAGGAACTCGCGGTCGAAGGTGATCTGGACGTCGTTTCCCGTCCTGAGGTCGTAGACCCAGGTGTTGATGGTCACGCCTCCCTTGCGAGAGTGGTAGGCGATCCGGGTCCCGTCAGGCGACAGGCGAGGAACCTCCGCGTCGCGAAGCGAGAAGGGGAGGCGCGTCTCCTGTCTGGTCACCGTGTCGAAGGTCCAGAGGCCGTACGACCCGCCGCGGACCGAACCGAAGAGCACCGTGCGGCCGTCCGGGAACCAGTCCTGGATCTGGTCGACGGCCGGATCGGTCGTCAACTGCGAAAGCCCGCTGCCGTCCGATCCCATCATCCAGATGTCGGCATTCTTGCCCGGGGACGTGGAGCCGAAAGCGATCCGGTTTCCATCTGGGGAGTACACGGGCCACGTGTTGCGGCCCCGGGTGTCCGTCAGCTGCCGGGCCTCGCCCTGCGGCTCGAGCGTCGCGGGGTCGATCTCCAGGCTCCAGAGGTTGCCGTTCGTCGAGAGGCTGGACCAAACCAGCCTCTCTCCGTCGTGGCTGACGGAGGGGTACCGGGCCACAACGACCGAAGGGGCCGTCAGGACCTCTGGCGCTGCGGCCATGCCCTCTTTTCCGGGGAGGGGCAAGCGCAGGATGGCGTTCTGTCCCGAGGCTGAAATCCCTCCGTAGTAAAGCAATTCCGTTTTCCGGCAGAGAGCGGGGTCGAGTATCCGCGGGGCGGAATGCCGCTTTTCGAGCTCCGAGCCGTCCGGCCGGACCGCCCAGAGTTCCTGCGAAACCGCCCGGGCGTCGGAGGCCACGAAGAAGATCCGCTTCCCGTCCCGCGACCAGAACGGCGCCCCGTGGCCACCAGAAGGCTCTCCTTCCTTCGTGACACCCCGCGCCGGCCCGCCGCTCGCCGGGACGAGCCAGATGGTCGAAGGGGGCACGGCCGGAGGGCTCGTCGCGAGGATGTCTCCGATCGGCAGGGACTGGAAGACGATCTCCTTGCCATCGGGCGACCACGCCGGGTTCGAACCGAAGTCCGCCAGGATTTGAGGCGTCCCGCCCTCCGACCCGACCTTCCAGATCCCCCCGCGGTCCTTCGAGTGAAATGCGATGTACCGGCCATCCGGAGACCACGAGGGGTGGACGTTCTGCTTGCCGTCCTCGGTCAGCCGCATCACCTGAGAGGGATCCGAGAGCTGCCGAACGAAGATCTCCAGCGTTCCGTTGACGAGCGAACAGAAGGCGACGCGTGACCCATCCGGCGAGATCTCGGGAAAGATCTCCAGCGACGAGAGCGCCGGAAGCTGACGGGAAACCGAGGTTGACCCAACGCCCTTCGGGACCCGGCGGCAACCAGTGAGAACGAGAAGGAGCGTGAGGGAAACGACCGCGAGAGAAAACGGCACGAGAAGCGGGCCCGCCGCCACACGCCGTAAGGAAGAGCGGTTCCCCGCGGTCATCAGGATTTCAGTTTAGCCTGTTCTTCGACCCGTCCCGTGGGGAGTTCCGCGGACTCGACCTGGAAGAGAGCGCCGTCCTCGAGCCGGATGGCCGACAGCGGGCCTCCCCAGACGCAGCCGGTGTCCAGACTGACAAAGCCCGGCCCCCGCCGGAACCCGAGTGCCGACCAGTGGCCAAAAACCACCGTTACATCCGGCCCGCGCCTCGACGGAATCTCGAACCACGGCCGGCACGGGAATGGAGCCTTCTCGGGCGGTCCGCTGAACCCGTGACACATCTCCCCTCGAACCGTGCACGTCCGCATTCGCGTCAGGACCCTCAGCGCCACGGCGAGGACCCCTGTCCGGCCCGGAGGGTTCATCAAAGGGGCGTCGCTCTTGAGGGCCTGCGCCCGAAGAAGGGGAGCGGCCAGCGGACTCGACAGCGCCTCACGGAGCTCGTCTCCCAGCGAAACGGCCGTCTCCACCGTCCAGCGCGGATGAAGCCCCGCGTGAACGAGGAGGTGGGGAGATTCGTGGTGCACGAGCGGACGCCGCCTGAGCCAGTCGAGAAGCTCGTCCCGGTCCGGCGCAGCCAGGACCGCGTCCAGGCTGTCGGAGTCCTTGGCCGAAACGACGCCAGCCGCCCGGGCGAGAAGGTGCAGGTCGTGATTCCCCAGGACCACGACAGCCGAATCGCCCAGCGATCTGACCCGGCGCAGAACCCCGAGTGAGTCCGGGCCCCGGTTCACGAGGTCCCCCGTGAACCAGAGACGGTCCTTCGCCTCGTCGAACCCGGACACCGCCAGAAGCCTCTCCAGCGTCAGGAGGCACCCCTGAACATCTCCGATCACGATGGTTCCCATGCTGTCTGGCCGGCTCCCCTTCAAAGAGACGCGGGGGAACTATAGACTCCGACCGCCACGGATCCCAACCGGGCCCGCCGTCCCGGTGCGAGGTGAAGAATGTCCGGCCTGGCAGCGTCGGTTTCCCGCACAGAGAGCCTCCTCGAGCACGAGGTTTACGCGCTCATACAGAGCGCCGGAATCCGGGCTCCGCTCCATCGCTTCGTATCGGCAAGCGAAATCGAGGCCTCGGGATTCCGGCCGCCCCAGGACTTTCTCACCCGCGTCTCTGGACGCCGGAGCGTGGTCAAGATCGTGGCACCGGGACTCCTTCACAAGACGGAGGCCGGAGGGGTCCGCTTCACACCCTCGGACGAGAAGGGTCTCGCGGAGGCGATTCGCGGAGTCTGGGAGGAGACTTCTCGCAAGGCCCCGGAGTACGAAAGGATCGGCGTCCTGCTCGTCGAGGCGCTCGAGCTTTCCCGCGAACGTCCCGAGCTGATCGCCTCTTTCCGCAACGATCCGGCGTTCGGCCCCGTTCTCGTGCTGGGACTCGGCGGACTGATGACCGAGTGGTACGGCGCTCTCTCCGGAGGCCGCTCCACGATCGTTCTGGCACCGGGCCGGGTGCTCTGTGACCTCGAGGAGGCCGCGGCCTCGCTTCCAGCCTTCTCCCTCCTGTTTCGCCCCTCTCGCCGCTTTCCTCTCGCTCCGCTCGATCTCGAGACGACATCCCGGATGCTCGAGACCCTGGCCGAGACGTGCTCGAAAGTCACGAGGTCCAGCCCGGGTGGCCAGACCGTCGATCTCCTCGCGGAGCTCGAGGTCAACCCGGTCGTCTGGAATGGAGAACACTTCGTGGCCCTCGATGGCAAGGCCCGCTTCGAGCCGAAGCCCTCGGTCCGCCTTCCCAGACCCGTCGAGAAGATCAAGAACCTCCTGCGGCCCACGAGCGCCGCAGTCGCCGGAGCCTCCGCCACCGGCATGAATCCGGGCCGGATCATTCTGCGAAACCTGAAGCTCTCTGATGGAATCTCTTACGGACACCTCTATGCCCTTCATCCGACCGAGGAGCGGATCGACGGCATCCCCTGCTTCCCTTCCGCGGAGGATTTGCCGGAACCGGTCGACCTGGCGGTCGTCGCGATTCCGGCCGAGGGGGCCGTCCGGACGATCGAGGGTTTTTGCCGCTCGGGAAGGGCGGCCTCGCTCATCCTCATTCCCGGAGGCTTCGCCGAGGTCGGACGCCGGGACCTCGAGGAGAGAATTCGGGCCGCTCTCGACGGCGCCAGAGATCGCGAGGACCTCGGGCCCGTCCTGGTCGGCGGGAACTGCCTCGGGATCGTCTCCAAGCACCAGTACAACACCTTCTTCCTCCCCCAGTACAAGCTCCCCTTCAGCGATGCTCCGGGTGAAAGCCTGGCGGCGGTGAGCCAGAGCGGCGCGTACCTCGTCTCGCTCACCTCGAACCTCGACGGCATCATCTTCCCCCGGGCATCGATCTCTTACGGCAACCAGGTCGACCTGACCGTCTCGGATTTCCTGGAGCACTTCGAGACCGAATCCGGGATCCGGGTCATCGCCTGCTACATCGAGGGCTTTCAGCCCGGGGACGGCGCGCGCTTCTGCGCGATCACCCGGAGATTGAGGAAGAAGGGCATCCGCGTCATTGTCTTCAAGGCCGGAAAGACGGCGCTGGGAGCCAAGGCCGCCCAGAGTCACACCGCATCCCTCGCGGGCGATTACGCGGTCGCCAAGGCCTTGATGACCGAGGCGGGCGCCGTCGTCGCCGAGACCCTCGACATGTTCGAGGACCTCACCAAGATCGCCACGATGCTCGGGGGACGTCCCGCACGGGGCCGCCGCCTCGCGGTCATCTCCAATGCCGGCTTCGAGTGCTCATCGGTCCTCGACCGGCTCTATTCCCTCGAGCTCGCGCGCCTTGCTCCCGGCACTCTCGACCGGCTCAGGGAGTGCCTGCCGGGGATCGCGCACGCCGACAACCCGATCGACGCCACCCCGATGGCGACGACCGCGCAGTTCATCGCCGCGACACAGGCCTTGCTCGACGACGACGGCGTCGATGCCGTTCTCGTCTCCCCCATACCTGTGACCCCGGCGCTGGACGACCTCGCCCCGAGCCTTCTCGGCGGGCACAGCGAGAACATCTACTCGCCGGGTTCTCTCCCGCAGGAACTCGCCAGGGTCTTCCGCGCGAGCCAGAAACCTCTCGTCGTCAACGTCGACTCGGGACGCCTCTACGACGAGTTCGTCATGGTCCTGCAACGCTTCGGGATTCCGGTCTATCGGAAGATCGACAGAGCCTCCAGAGCGCTCTCCGCGTTCTGCTGCATGTGAAGCACGGAAGGGGCCTCTAGACTCCGTAGGCCGTCGATGCGGTCTCCCCGCCGCGTCCCGTCCAGTTGGTGTGGAAGAACTCGCCGCGCGGCCGGTCGAGGCGCTCGTACTGGTGAGCCCCGAAGTAGTCCCTCTGCGCCTGGAGCAGATTCGCGGGGAGACGGGAGCTGCGGTATCCATCGAAGTAGTGGAGGGCTGTCGCGAAGGCCGGCGCAAAGACGCCGTTCATCACGGCCGCGGCGAGGACGCGGCGCCACGCGGCCTGCGAGGCCTGGACCTTCGCCGCGAAGTACGGGTCGAGGAGGAGGTTGGGGAGAGCCGGATCGGTGTCGAAAGCCGCCTTGATCTTCCCGAGGAAGGCCGAGCGGATGATGCAGCCGCCCCTCCAGAGGAGAGCGATGCTCCCGTAGTCGAGCTTCCACCCGAACTCGCCCGCCGCGGCCCTCATGAGAGCGAAGCCCTGGGCGTAGGAGACGAGCTTCGATGCGTACAGGGCCTTCTCGAGGTCGGCCAGGAACGCCTCGCGGTCACCGTCGAAGACGACTGTGGGGCCTGAGAGGACGCGGGACGCGGCCACTCGCTCGTCCTTGATCGCCGACAGGCACCGCGCAAAGACGGCCTCGCTGATCAGCGTCAAGGGAATCCCCAGGTCGAGTGCCGTCACGCTCGTCCACTTCCCCGTCCCCTTCTGGCCGGCGGTGTCGAGGATCTTGTCGATGAGGGGTTCGCCGTCCGTGTCGGTGTAGGCGAGGATGTCGCGCGTGATCTCGATCAGGTAGCTGTCGAGGTCCCCTTCGTTCCACCTCTTGAACACCTCGTGCATCTCCGCGGGCTTCATTCCGAGAAGCCGCCTCATGATCTCGTAGGCCTCGGAGATCAGCTGCATGTCCCCGTATTCGATGCCGTTGTGGACCATCTTGACGAAGTGCCCCGCCCCGTCGCTGCCGACCCAGTCGCAGCACGGCGTTCCATCCTCGACTCTCGCGGCGACGGCCTGAAAGACCGGCTTGACGGCAGGCCAGGCCTCCTCGGCTCCGCCCGGCATGATGGAAGGGCCCGTCAGAGCCCCCTCCTCTCCGCCCGAAACTCCGGTTCCGATGAACAGAAGCCCGCGGGCGGAAAGCTCCTTCGTCCGGCGGATCGAATCGGGAAAGTGCGAGTTTCCGCCGTCGATGATGATGTCGCCCGGAGCCAGGTGCGGCGAGAGTTGCGCGATGAAATCGTCCACCGGCTTGCCCGCCTTCACCATCAACATGATCTTCCGGGGGCTCTTCAGAGCCGCGACGAACTCCGGTATCGAGCGCGTGCCGATGATGCGCTTACCCGCGCCCCGGCCTGAGACGAAGTGGTCCACTCGCTCTACAGTCCTGTTGAAGACCGCAACGGTGAATCCCCGGCTCTCCATGTTCAGGACGAGGTTCTCGCCCATGACGGCCAGCCCGACCAGTCCGATGTCTGCCCTGTCTGTCATTTCGCTCTCCTCGATTCGGTCGAGCCTTTTGCTGCGGGTTTTTCTTTCTTGCGATCCGGGGTTTTCGCCCGCCGGTCGCGGAGCTCGGTCACGAGGGCTTCGAAGTCTCTGGGAGGCTCGGCCCGGCGCACGATGTGGCCTCCCTCGACCGAGTCGAAGCCGAGGAGGGCCGCGTGGAGAGCCTGGCGAGGAAACCGGACGGGAAAGGGCGGGAGCCTCCTGTCGCGGTAGACCGGATCACCCACGACGGGGTGGCCCGCTTCCGCGAAGTGAATCCGGATCTGGTGGGTCCGGCCCGTCTCGAGCTCTACCTCCACCAGGGTCGCGACCCCGAACCGCTCCACGACCTTCCAGGCGGTCAGAGCAGGGAGGCCTTCCTGGCCGGGCCGAGCCACTCCTCTGCGCCCGTCCCCCCGATCCTCGACGAGGGCCTCCTCATAGCGGCCGCTGTTGGCGGCGAGGTTTCCCTCCACGACCGCCAGGTAGGACCTTTCGAGGGCACGGGTTTTCAGCTGGGTCTGCAACGAGTGGAGCCCCCGGCGCGATTTCGCGAAGGCGAGAAGACCCGATGTGTCCTTGTCGAGCCTGTGAACGACGGCGACGTAGGGTCGCTTCTCGCCGCGCGAAGCAAGGTAGTTGGACACGCGCGACAGGAGGGTGTCGCGCTCCTTCTCGTAGGTGGGCTGCGTCAGCATCCCGGCGGGCTTGAAGACGATGATGGCGTCATCGTCCTCGTAGAAGACGACGAGCCGGTTTCCCGCGCGGCGGATCGTGGGCCGGCCCTCTTCCCAGACGACCTCGTCTCCCTCGGAGACGAGAGCCCCCGCGTTCGTCGTCACCGCTCCGTTGACGGTCACCTGGCCCGAGAGCACCGCGCGTTTCAGCCGTGACGGGGACACATCGGGATAGAGGCTCGAAAGCCACCGCACGATCCGGACCCGTCCCCCGGCGTCCGGAGTCTTTTCTGGAGACTTCAATCGCCCCCCTTTCGAAAGTCGAAATCGATGAGGGGGAGCTCGGCCGGAAGTTTTCCGCGGTCCTCCGAGACTCGGTTGCCGGCGGAGAGCATGTGAAACGAGATCGAGCGTCCAACGGCCTCGGCCAGCCGGTAGCAGAGGGCGGAGACGATCCGGGCCCCGAGCCAGTGAGAGTTGTCGATGCTGCCAGACATCAGACGCCTGAAGCCGGCCCGGTTCAAGACGTAGACCTTCACGGGCCCGCCGTGGGCGATCAGATCCGCTGACCGGACTCCATCCTCGATCAGGGCCAGCTCTCCCGCGATCTGTCCGGGGCCCAGGACGGAAAGAGCTTCCTCGCCCACGCCGGGGATCTTCAGCGACACGCGAACCTGTCCCGAACGGATGAAGAAGGCCTCGTCACCCCTGGCCCCTCTGCGGGCCAGCTTTGAGCCCGCGCTGTAGCTCCTCTTCCAGAACCCGAGCTGAACGAGGGCATCCGATCCTCCCTCGGGCAGATCGAAAAAGGCCCGGACCTCGGCGGGATCGGCCGGTTTCTCCACCCGGATGGCCTCGAAGACACCCGAGATCACACGGGGGTCCTGCTGCTCGCTCGCCTCCCGGAAGAAGGAAAAGACCTGGTCATTGCAGTGGCGCAGCGCCCGGTCGAGCGAGAAGAGGCAGAGCCTGCGGAAGGAAACGCCGAGCCTGGAGTCGTCCAGGAGGAGGTTGTGCGCATCCGCTTCCGGAATGAACCGGGCCGGCTGCCCGCACTGGATGGCGAGGTTCGTGGCGCGAGCCTCCGTCACACCGAACTCGGCGAGACCGGCGATGAAGGGGCCCTCGAGATGGGCGATCTCGTGGTCGCCGTACGGTGTCTCCACCCCCATCTGAAACCGGCCGTCGGGGATGAGGAGAAGCCCATCGGCGGCCTCTCCCTGCTTCCAGACCATCCCACTCTGAGGCCGCGGCTGCCCGACCTCGCTCGCCAGAACGAGAGACGAATCGAGCTCCGCGATCTTGTAGAGGGCCCGGCCGCTGAACATCTGCTCAATCCTAACTGGTTAGCCGTCAGGGTGAAACCACACCCTCCCGGCAGGCGCCTTAGACTTGACGGGATGAAAAACGAGGCCTCGACACTTCCCAGCTCCCTTCTGGAACGCCGAAACCGCCTCTTTGACCGGATTGGCGACGGCCTGGCCCTCCTCTTTTCGGCGCCCGAGGCATCGTTTGGCCACGATGTCCACTATCGTTACCGCCCCGATCCCGACCTCTTCTACCTGACCGGGTTCTCCGAGCCCGAGACCGTGGCCGTCTTCGACGGGAAGAAGCGCGAGCTGACGATGTTCGTCCGGCCGAGAAACCGGGATCGCGAGACCTGGGAGGGGTACCGGGCGGGCCCCAAGGGCGCGATCCGTTCGTTTGCCGCTGACCATGCCCACGAGAGGGGAGACCTCGAGAGAAAGCTGCCCGAGCTCCTCCGCAAGACGTCGCGCCTGTATTACTCGTTCGGCCTCTACCCCGAGGGAGACACGTTCGTGATCGACTGCCTGGCCCGCTTCCGGCGAGAGGCGCGGAATCCGGACAGGGGCCCTCTCGAGGTCCTCGACCTTTCATCCGTTGTCTCCGAGATGCGCCTCTTCAAGACTGCGGAGGAGGTCGAGCTGATGCGGCGCTCGGCCGCCATCACGGCGGCGGCCCACGTCGACGCCATGCGGGCGGCTCGCCCCGGAATGAAGGAGTTCGAGCTCGAGGCCGTCCTGATGAGGCGATTCCTCTCCGAGGGCGCGAGCGGGTACTCCTACCCTCCGATCGTGGCGAGCGGGGCGAACTCCACCATCCTCCACTACATCGAGAATCGCCGGGAGATGAGAGACGGCGAGCTGCTCTTGATCGACGCCGGGAGCGAGTTTCAGGGCTATGCCGCCGACATCACCCGGACGTTCCCGGTGTCGGGACGCTTCTCGGAACCACAGAGGCTCCTGTACCAGGTCGTTCTCCTGGCCCAGAAGGCCGCGATCGCCGCCGTGAAGCCGGGAGCCCGCTTCGACACCATCCAGGAGACCGCCCACGACATCCTGATCGAGGGGCTCCTGTCCGCGGGCCTGTTGAAGGGAAAGGCCGCCGCGATCAAGAAGAAGAACCTGCAACAGCGGTTCACCCTCCACCGGACTTCCCACTGGCTGGGCCTCGACGTCCACGACCGGGGGCGCTACCACGCCGCCAAGGGAGAGCCTCTGGTTCTTGCCCCAGGGATGGTTTTGACGGTCGAGCCGGGTCTCTATGTCCGGCTGGACGAGAAGAAGGCTTCTCCTCTGTTCCTCGGCATCGGCATCCGCATCGAGGACGATGTCCTCGTCACGGAGGACGGAAACGAGGTCCTCACCCGCGACTGTCCCAAGGAGATCGAGGAGCTCGAGGGCATCGTTGGGAAGGCGGCCGCCGCTCCTCGCAAGGGCCGGGCGCGCTAGGGTCCCGCGAATCCGAGGTCCGGCCTCTTGCGTAGGGTGTGAAGGTGCGCCGAAGCGCCATGCAGAGGTCGTCCCCTCAGTGGCGGGATCTCCACAAGGGTGGAGAAGCGCGGGGCGCCTGGCGGAGGCCGGCCGCACGCGGCGATTCCCGGCCGGAATCGCAGGAGGATCCAGATGGCGAATTTCGAGATCATCGAGAACGAGGGTGTCCGTCTCGTCAGGGCCGTGCTCGACAAGGAGACGGTCCGGACGGAATCGGGGGCTCTCTACTACATGCGGGGCAACATCACGATGGAGTCGAAGGCTCCGTCGGCGCTCGGTTTTCTGAAATCGATGGCTTCGGGCGAGTCGATCTTCCGCCCCACCTATACCGGCACCGGAGAACTCGTTCTCGAGCCCTCCTTCGGCGGCTTCCACATCTTCGACCTCGGCGGGCAGGAGTGGATCCTCGAGGACGGGGCCTACTGGGCCTCGGAGGCGGGAGTCGAGGTCGATGTCTTCCGTGACTCGGCCATGAACGCCTTCAAGGGCGGCGAGGGGCTGGTGAACTTCCAGACGAAGGTCAAGGGGAAGGGAAAGGTCGTCATCAACGTCCCCGGTCCCATCCAGGAGCTTCGCCTCCAAAACGAGCGACTCGTGGTCGACGGCAAGTTTGTCGTGGCTCGCCCGGCCTCGGGGATCTCGTACTCCGTCGAGCGGGCGACGAAGTCCCTCATCGGCTCGATGACGTCCGGAGAGGGATACGTCCGGATCTTCCAGGGTTCAGGGACTCTTCTCTTTGCTCCGGTTCCCTACTGGCGCAACCGCCTCTTCAGCACCATTCACAGCGCGCTTCTGGCGAGTCATCAGGGCTGAGCCGGGCCACCCGGCGTCTCCGGCCGCCGCGGGGGGCTCCAGGGGTCCCCCGCCGCGGCGTTTAGAATCCACGCCGCTTGAAGTACTCCATTGCACTCCCGGCCCCTGTCTCGGGGGCTCGTCCCGCATGATCTCCTTCTCTCGCGTTTCCAAGCAGTACGGGCGGCAGATCCTGTTCGTCGACGCCTCGTTCCAGCTCAACCCGGGCGAAAAGGCCGGGCTCGTCGGTCCGAACGGAGCTGGAAAGACCACCATCTTCCGGATGATCACCGGGGAAGAGCATCCGGAAGATGGCGACGTTTCGGTCCCGAAGAAGACGACGATCGGCTACTTCCGGCAGGAGATCGACGAGATGTCCGGCCGGACCGTTCTCGAGGAGGCGATCGCCGGCAGCGGCCGCCTCGGCGACCTGCACCACGAACTGGCGGACCTCGAGCGGGAGATGAGCGACCCGGAGAAGGCGGACGAACTGGACCGCATCCTCGAGCGGTTCGGCGAGGTCCAGGACGAGTACCAGCGAAAGGGCGGCTACGAGATCGAGGCCCGCGCGCGGGAGATCCTGCACGGTCTCGGGTTCGAGGATTCCGCCATCGACGGGGACGTCGGCGCTCTTTCCGGTGGCTGGAAGATGCGCGTGTCGATGGCGAAGGTCCTGCTCGGCAAGCCGGACGTCCTGTTGATGGACGAGCCGACCAACCATCTCGACATCGAGTCGATCATCTGGCTCGAGGACTTCCTGAAGGCGTATCAGGGCTCTCTCCTGATGACGTGTCACGACCGTGACTTCATGAATCGCGTCGTCGACAAGATCGTCGAGGTGGATGGTGGAGAACTCTTCACCTACTCGGGCAACTACGAGTTCTATGCGCGCGAACGGGCTCTGCGCGAGGCCCAGCGCGAAGCCGCCTTCGCGCGGCAGCAAGCGATGCTCGCCAAGGAGCAGCGCTTCATCGAACGGTTCTCGGCGCACGCCGCCAAGGCGGCGCAGGTCCAGAGCCGGATCAAGAAGCTCGAGAAGATCGAGACGGTCGAGTTGCCTCGCCGGAGAAAGATCGTCGAGTTCGAGTTCCGCAAGCCGCCGCGCTCGGGCGACGACGTTGCGGAGATCTGCGGCGTGTCCAAGAGCTTCGGCGCCCGGAAGATCTACGAGGGCTTCGATTTCCTCGTCCGTCGAGGGGAGCGCTGGTGCGTCATGGGCCGGAACGGGGCAGGCAAGTCGACGCTCTTGAAGATGGTGGCGGGTGGCCTCACTCCCGATCAGGGCTCGGTCCGGCTGGGCGCGAGCATGAAGATGGGTTACTTCGCCCAGCAGTCCCTCGATCTCCTCGATCCCGCTCTCAGCGTGCTCGAGCAGGTCAAGCAGGACTTCCCGCTCGAGGGCGAAGGCGTGCTCCGCAATCTTCTGGGGGCCTTCCAATTCTCGGGCGACGACGTTTTCAAGACCATCCGGTTCCTGTCAGGAGGGGAGAAGTCCCGGCTCGTCCTTGCGCGGATGCTCTTCGACCCGCCGAATTTCCTCGTCCTCGACGAGCCGACGAACCACCTGGACTTGGCCACGAAGGAAATGCTCGTGTCGGCCCTGTCGACCTTCGAGGGGACGATGCTCTTCGTGTCCCACGACCGCCTCTTTCTGCGGGGACTGGCGAATCGTGTTCTCGAGCTCCTGCCGAAAGAAGAGGGCGGACCGCACCTCTATCCCGGCACCTACGAGGAGTATGTCGCGCGCTCCGGCCACGAGGCGCCGGGCGTCCACCACTAGACGGGGCCGGACTCAGTCACCGGCCGTTCGGGCCACCGAGGCTTCCGGAAACCTGTAATGCCCCCCGGGAGTCCGGACGGAGGGGAGGAGCCCGAGCTGCGCCCACCGCGTGACCGTCGAGACGGAAACCCCGAAGATCCGCGCGACGTGCCGGCGCGCGAGGAGCCGGCCTCGCGGAGCCAGCTCCGCGGGAGGAGAGCCGTTCCTGGATGTCGTCACTCCAGAGGTGCGCCTCTGTCTGTCGTTTCTCATGACTGCCGCCTTTGTGGCGGAGGATCGCTTCCCGCCCGGGCGGGCGGTATGACGTGCGTCATAGAGAGGCGCGATTGTCTCCTCGGACGTTGCCCGCTCTTGCCCGAAGAGACTCTGGTCAGTGGCCGGAACAGGCGGGAACGTGGCCCAGGGAGACGAGGTCTCCGTGCCGCGAGAGCTTCCCGCGAGACTCCAGGAACTCCAGGACGCCCTCGAATGTGAAGTACTGTCCGGAGCAGTTCGCGAAGACCGCTTCGGGTCCGAATGCGGCGACCGACGCTCCGCGCAGATCATCAATGTGAGCGCTCCCGCCCTTTTCGGCCAGAATGCTCAGGAGTTCGTGTCCATAGATCGGGCCCCGGTCGAGTTCGTAACAGTCCATAGACCCTCAGCCTAGCAGACCCTCTTGGCCCTCCATATGACGTGGATCAGGCCGAATTGCGGATGACTGCGGCCAGACTGACGCTCTTCCTGCGCCCGCGGTGGTCATTTGCGGTTCGGTATGACGGGCGTCATACGCGGCGACCTGGGGGGCGCGTACCTTGACGCTGCAGATCTCACCAGCGAGGAGACCTTGCCAAGGGAGGCGGTCAGGGCCGAATTCCAACTATGCAGCGCCTTCGTGTGGAAATCCCCGGCGACGATTACCACAGAAACCTCATCTCCTGTCAGGTCGCGTGTCCTGTCCACACCGATGCCCGAGGCTATGTCAGGGCCATCGCGGCGGGCGATTTCGAGGAGGCCTACCTCATCGCCCGGGGACCGAACCCGTTCGCGTCGATCTGTGGCCGGATCTGCGGGGCGCCCTGTGAGGCCGCGTGCCGGCGGGGCAAGGTCCCCAGGGTCGATGACGACGGGTGCTTCGTGGCGAGCGACCGCCCGATCTCCATCCGGGCCCTGAAAAGATTCGCGTGCGAGATCGCCGGGCCGGATATCAGGCCGGCGAACGAAGTGCTCGCGGCCGTCCGCTCCTACGTTCCCGAGGTCACGGCGGACATCGACGAGATGGCGGCCCTCCTGAAGGCACGAGTCGCCGGCGGTTTCGTTCCAGGAAAGAAGGAACGGGTCGCCATCATCGGTGCCGGTCCCGCCGGCCTGTCGGCCGCTCACGATCTCGCTCTGCTGGGTTTCTCTCCCGTTGTTTTCGAGACCGAGCCCGTCGCGGCGGGAATGCTCGCGGTGGGCGTGCCGGCCTACCGGCTTCCAAGGGAGCTCATCCGGCGCGAGGTGGCCGTGATCGAAGCCCTGGGGGTGGAGATCCGCTGCGGCGTCACCGTGGGGAAGGACATCTCCTTTGAAACCCTCCGCAAGGAGTTCTCCGCCGTCGTCATCTCCGTGGGCGCGAAGAGCTCCCGCTCCCTGGGCCTTCCCGGGGAGCGCGGCCCTCGCGTCTATGGCGGCGTCGACCTGTTGCGGAACGTCTCGCTGGGCTCCTCGATGGACCTCGGACGCGAGATCGTCGTCATCGGCGGCGGCAACGTTGCCTACGACGTCGCCCGGACGGTTCTTCGCCAGATCGCCTACGACACGGCCCGTCTCGCGGCCCGGCTGCCCGGCACGTCGGCGGTCAAGCTCGTGTCTCTCGAGACTCTCGAGGAGATGCCGGCCGACACCGTCGAGATCGTGGAGGGCGACGAGGAGGGCGTGCAGAGGCTCAATGGATGGGGACCCGTCGAGATCAAGAGAGGGCTCTCGGGAGATGTCACGGGCGTCGTCTTCAAGAGATGCCTCAGGGTCTACGACGAGAACCGGCGCTTCTCCCCCGTCTTCGACGAGAGCCAGACGAAGACGGTCCCCTGCGACACGGTGCTTCTCGCGGTCGGTCAGTCACCCGACCTGGGGTTCCTCTCGGCTGGCGGGGGGGATGTCGAACAGTTCCGCCCCGGCTGGCCGAAAGTGGATCCGCGCTCCCTTTCGACGACGGCCCCCGGTGTCTTCGTCGCGGGGGACCTCGCTCACGGAACGCGGCTCCTGATCGATGCCGTTGCTTCCGGCAAGTCCGCCGCGCGGTCCGTCTACACCTATCTGACCGGCCGAGAGCTCGCGGCCGAAGCCCTGACGTCCCATCTGAATCTCCCGGGCTACCGGCGGGAACAGGGGTACGAATCGATCGGCCGCGCCCACCTGCCAACACTCTCCCCCGAGGCCCGGCTCGAGCATCCGGACAACGTGGTGGAGAAGGTCCTTCCGGCGGCCGATGCGATCCGCGAGGCGTCTCGCTGCCTGGACTGCGGCGTCACTCCCGTGTTCGACGGGACGCGCTGCGTCCTGTGCGGCGGCTGCGCCGACGTCTGCCCGACCCTGTGCCTGAAGCTCGTCGCCCTCTCGGACCTCGACCCGAGCCCGGAGTTGAACTCCCTGATCTCTGACTCCCTGGGCAACCAGGCTGAGCTCTCGGAGCACTCCGCGATCTTGAAAGACGAGGAACGCTGCATCCGCTGTGCTCTCTGCGCGCAGCGCTGCCCGGTGGATGCCATCACGATGGAACGCGTCACTTTCCAGACGACGTGGAGGAATCCATGACTGTGACTCCGACCCCCGCGCGGTCCCGACTGGACCCCGAGCCGATGCCCCGCCGTGACTTTCTGGGACTCGCCTCCCTGTGGGCGGCGGCGTCGACGATGGTCTTCGCGGCCATAGGGATGCTCCGCCTCCCGAAGGCTGCCGTCCTTGCATCTCCCTCGAAGAAGTTCAAGGTCAATCTGCCGGAGTCGCTCCCTCAAGGGGAAGGATTCGTCCCGCCGGGCCGCTCGGTCGCCGTCTTCAAGGACAAGGAGGGCGTCTATGCGGTCTCGTTGATCTGCACTCACCTCGGGTGCATCGTCAAACAGACGCAGACCGGCTTCGACTGTCCTTGCCACGGATCCCGCTTCGCTCTCGATGGCACCGTGATCAAGGGTCCCGCTCCGGCTCCGTTGAAGTGGCACAAGGTCGCCGTCAGCGGCTCCTCGGTCACTGTCGACGAGGAGTCATCCGTCCCGGCGGGGACGAAGGTGCAAGCATGAGCGCCGCGCTCCCCCACACAGCCATCGAGAGGTTTGTCGCAAACCTCAAGGCCATTCCGAACAACCTCCGCGCGGCTACCCTCCGCGGCGGGACCCCGAACACGGACCGCTCGCGGTCTTCCTTCGTCTTTGGAAACGTCTTTCTCCACCTCCACCCGGTCCGCGTCCACCGCTGGTCGCTCAGGTGGACGACGACGTTCGGGCTCGGGATCATGGCGACCGCGGCCTTCCTCATCACGCTCGTGACCGGCGTTCTCCTCATGTTCTATTACAAGCCGTACCCGGACGCGGCATACATATCGATCAAGGACATCCACTTCGTCGTTCCAACCGGACGCTTCATCCGCAACATCCACAGGTGGGCGGCCAATGTCATGGTCGTCGCGGTTCTCCTGCACATGGCGCGCGCCTTCTACACAGGTGCCTACAGGAAGCCGCGTGAGTTCAACTGGCTCATCGGCATGGGGCTGCTCGTGACCACGCTCGGACTGTCGTTCACGGGCTACCTCCTTCCGTGGGACCAGCTCGCGTACTGGGCCATCACGATCGGGGCGAACATCGCCCAGTCGCCTCGCGAAGTGACGGACGCCTTGAACCTCACGGAGTCCTTCGATCCGGGCGGGCTCCAGAAGCTCCTGCTCCTGGGGTCGAGCGAGGTGGGGGAGGAGGCCCTCATCCGCTTCTTTCTTCTGCACGTGATGCTCCTGCCTCTCGTTCTCTTCGGGCTGGCCGCCGTTCACTTCTGGCGGATCCGAAAGGACGGCGGCCTGGTGAGGCCCGCGAACGCGGACGAGATCCTGGGCCCGCGGACCGAGGCCTACCCGGTCTTCACCGAGGCGCCGAAGAAGACCTATCAGCTCGCGGCCATCGTCAAGGGAAAGACGGCCGCGGTCGGGAAGGGGCCCGAGAACACCCTCCCGTCCATGCCTCACCTCTTCTATGCCGAGCTCGGAATCCTGATGCTGACAGCCGGCATCTGTCTCGCTCTCGCGATGGTCTCGGACGCTCCGCTGAAGGAACTCGCAAACCCGGCCGTGCCCGAGAATCCGGCGAAGGCCCCCTGGTACTTCCTCGGCCTGCAGGAGCTCGTGGCTCACTCGGCCTTCATGGGCGGCATCGGCATCCCCTCGATCGTCCTGATCGGGCTTGGCCTCATCCCGTTCCTGGATCGAGAGACGGCGGGTACGGGAGAGTGGTTCGGCGGGCCCGGAGGAAAGCCGCTCGTCTTGCAAGCGATCGTCGTCGGTCTCGGCTCGGCGATCGCGATCGAGGCGGTTGCCATCCAGTTCGGCTGGATACGCGAGTGGTTCCCGAAAGCACCCCAGCTCCTGATCACGCTCATCAATCCCGGCACGGTGCTGACTCTCGTGTACGCGCTCTATTCCGTCTGGCTCGTGAAGAAGCACGACTCGACGCGGGCGGGAGCCCTGGGGCTCTTCACCTGCTTCCTCTGCGGATTCGCGCTGTTGACCCTCATCGGCACCTACTTCCGGGGCCCGAACTGGAACTTCTACTGGTCCCCGGCCGACTGGCCGGCCCACTGAGGCGCCATGCGAAACAACAAGCTCCTTCTCCTATTCGGAAGCTTCTTGTCTCTCGCGCTCCTCGTCGTGGCGGCGGCGCAGGAGAACGTCTTCAGGGAGTGGCGGCGCGTGCAGTCCACCGCGAAGGCGCCGGGTGGTCCCGTCGAGAAGCGGCTCAGGCAGGTCGTCGTCCCCGCTCTCGGCGTCACGGACCGCTGCGTGACGTGTCACGTTGGCATGTCGGCGGGCGAACCGAACGTCCCTGGCAATCCCGCGCTCGCGGCTCACCCTCCGATTCCGCACGATCCGGCGAGCTACGGCTGCACGACCTGCCACTCCGGGCAGGGCCGGGCAACCGAGAAGGCCGACGCGCACGGAACCGTGCCTCACTGGCCGGAACCGATGATCCCGAAGGTCAATGCCGACGCCGGCTGCGGGACGTGCCACTCCCACATCGAGGTCCCGAACACAAAAGCCCTGCGGAGCGGCCAGGCGGTCTTCGAGCGGTACGACTGTCTCAGCTGCCACAAGGTGGATGGGCGCGGCGGCACGCTCCGCCCGGGCGGTGGCGGGATGGAAGGTCCTGACCTCTCCAGGATCGGAGCGGCGGGCTACAAGGCGGACTGGTACGAGAAGCACCTCGAGAAGTCCCGTACGGCGGGCGGGCCCTGGACCTCGACGTTTGGAACGATCCCCGATGTCGAGAGGGGAGACCTCGAGACCTTCCTGCGAACGCGCGTCGGAGCCCCGAAGCTCGTTTTGGCCAAGGCTCTCTTCCACTCGCTCGGCTGCCGCGGTTGTCACAAGATCGGCGGCGTCGGCGGGGACGACGGCCCGGAGTTGACGGCGGCCGGCCAGCGGGACCCGGCGCTCTCGGATTTCACGCACGTTCCGGGCGAGCGGACTCTCTCGAACTGGTGGGCCGAGCACTTTCGCAATCCGTCGGGAGTCGTCCCGGGTTCCCAGATGCCGGCCATGGTCGAGTCGGAAGAGGACATCCAGCTCCTGACCCACTATGTCCTTTCCCTCAGACGCGGGAAGTTCCCGGAAGCGTTCTGGCCCAGGGACCGGATCCGGGCCGAGCGGTTTGGCGAAAGGGAGTTCGCCACGGACGGGGCGACGCTCTACACGACGT
Source organism: Thermoanaerobaculia bacterium (assembly GCA_022071945.1). GTDB lineage: Bacteria > Acidobacteriota > Thermoanaerobaculia > UBA5066 > UBA5066 > JAJVIN01. Next base: position 20,912 of record JAJVIN010000032.1, read on the forward strand.
TCTGCGCGGCCTGCCACGGACCGGCCGGAGAGGGGATGCGGTACGCGGGACTGCCCGTCTTTCCCGCCATCGGCAACCCGGACTTCCTCGAGCTGGCCACGGACGAGATGATCGCGGCGACGGTCAAGAGCGGCCGCCCCGGACGGCGGATGCCAGCGTGGGGCGAGAAGGCGGGCGGCCTTCGGCCCGAGGAGGTCGCGGCCGTCGTCGCTCACGTTCGCTCCCTGTCTCCGGTGAGACCCCAGCCTGACGGGAAGCCGAGAGTCTGGGCGAGGCCCGATGCTGCGCACGGGCCGAGCGTCTATGCCCGCGCCTGCGCCTCTTGCCACGGGGACAAGGGACAGGGGGGCGAGGGACCGGCCCTCGCCAACAAGGTCCTTCTGGGCTCGGCCAGCGACACTTACCTTTTCGAGACCATTCGTCGCGGGCGTCGCGGCACGTCGATGGAAGCGTTCTCGCGTCCGTCGACGACCCGGCCCGCCCTTTCCGACTCAGAGATCGAATCGGTCGTCGCCTTCGTGCGCGGCTTCGAAAAGGGAGAGAAGAAATGAGTCCTTCCGATCCAAGACCATCCGAGCTTCACGGGTCCGAGAAGCAGGACTCCGGCGCCCCGTCACAGCCCTCGAGGCGCGAGTTCCTCGAGAGAGCGGCCGCCGCGGGCTTCGGCGCTCTGGTGGCCTCCGCGGGGAGCGCCTGGGGGCTCGACGCCCCGACGAACCCGCTCGCAACCTATCCGAAGCGCGACTGGGAGAAGGTCTACCGCGACCTCTGGAAATACGACTCCACCTTCCACTTCCTCTGTGCCCCCAACGACACGCACAACTGCCTTCTCACGGCCTACGTGCGCTCGGGTGTCATCACCAGAATCGGGCCCTCGATGCGCTACGGCGAGGCATCGGACCAGCTCGGGAACAAGGTCACCCACCGCTGGGATCCGCGCGTCTGCCAGAAGGGGCTCGCCCTCACCCGCCGTTTCTACGGCGACAGGCGACTCTCGCACTGCATGGTCCGCGCCGGCTTCAAGAAGTGGGTTGATGCTGGCTTCCCTCGGGGCAAGGACGGAAAACCCCCGGCCGAGTACTTCCAGCGCGCGCGCGACGAGTGGCAGAGGCTCACCCACGATGAGGCCGCCGCCATCGTCGCCAGGGCCCTGAAGAACATCGCCGAGACCTACACCGGCGAGGAAGGTCAGCGGAAGCTGAAAGAACAGCACTACGACGAGGAGTGCATCAAGGCCACACAGGGCGTCGGAACCCAGGTCCTGAAGTTCCGGGGAGGGATGCCGCTTCTGGGGATGACGCGCGTCTTCGGCATGTACCGCCTCGCGAACTCCATGGCCCTTCTGGACGCCCACATCCGGAAGGTCGGCCCCGACAAAGCCATGGGCGCCCGAGGATTCGACAACTACTCCTGGCACACCGACCTCCCCCCCGGACACCCGATGGTGACGGGCCAGCAGACGGTCGAGTTCGACCTCAACGCCACGGAACACGCCAAGACGGTCGTCGTCTGGGGCATGAACTGGATCACGACGAAGATGCCGGACTCCCACTGGCTGACCGAGGCCCGCGTGAAAGGGACGAAGATCGTCGTCATCGCATGCGAGTACTCGGCCACCTCGACGAAGGCGGATGAAGCCATCATCGTCCGCCCCGGGACGACGCCGGCCCTGGCCCTCGGCCTCGCTCACGTCATCATGAAGGAGAAGCTCTACGACGCGGAGTACGTCAAGCAGTGGACCGACCTCCCGCTCCTCGTCCGCATGGATTCCCTCAAGTACCTGAGGGCCTCCGAGCTGAGTGGAGCCGCGGTCGCCGAGCTGAAGAACCAGACCAAGGTCCTCAAGGAAGGAGAGAAGGCTCCGGCCCCGGGCATGCAGGGCGACCTCCTGATCCCGGAGAAGCTCCGGAACGCCTGGGGAGATCTCGTCTTCTGGGACCAGAAGGCCAACGCCCCCAGGGTGATCACGCGTGACGACGTCGGGAAGAACTCGAAGGTTGTCGACCCGATGCTCGAGGGTGAAGTCGAGGTGACCCTGGCCGACGGCAAGAAAGTCCGCTGCCGGCCGGTCTTCGATCTCGTCAAGGAGTACGCCGCCCACTTCGACCCGAAGACCACGGAGGAACTGACCTGGGCACCGGCGGCCTCGATCGAGGGCCTGGCGCGCCACATCGCGAAGAGCCCGGGCACGACGCTCTTTGCCATCGGCATGGGTCCGAACCAGTTCTTCAACAACGACAACAAGGACCGCGACATCTTCCTGCTCGCTGCTCTGACGGGGAACGTCGGCAAGGTCGCCGGGAACGTCGGGTCCTACGCGGGGAACTACCGCGTCGCGCTCCTCAACGGGGCTCCGCAGTACATCAACGAGAACCCATTCGATCTCGAGCTCGATCCGGCCAAGCCCGCCCGGCCGAAGCAGTACTGGAAGGCGGAGTCCGCCCACTATTACAACCACGAAGACCACCCGCTGCGGGTAGGGAAAAAGCTCCTGACGGGGTCGACCCACATCCCGACGCCCACGAAGTCGATGTGGTTCGCCAACGCGAACTCGATTCTGGGGAACGTGAAGTGGCACTACAACACCGTCGTCAACGTCCTGCCGCGCATCGAGATGATCGCCGTCAACGAGTGGTGGTGGTCGACGTCTTGCGAGTGGGCCGACATCGTCTTCGCCGTCGACTCCTGGGCCGAGCTGAAGCATCCGGACATGACGGCCTCCGTGACGAACCCGTTCCTGACCGTCTTTCCCAGGACACCGCTCGACAGGATCTTCGGCACCGTTGGCGACATCGACGTCCTGGCCAAGGTCGGGGACCAGATGGCCAAGCTGACGGGAGACCAGAGATTCTCGGATTGCTGGAAGTTCGTGAAGGAGGACAAGACGGCCGTCTACCTGCAGCGAATCCTCGACTTCTCGTCGAACGCGAGAGGGTACCGGATCGAGGAGCTCGAGGAGAAGGCGAAGCTCGGGATTCCCGCGCTCCTCATGAGCCGGACCTCTCCGAAGACCGTCGGGTACGAGCAGGTGACCGACTCGCGCCCCTGGTACACGAAGTCGGGCCGGATGGAGTTCTACCGGGAAGAGGACGAGTTCATCGAGGCGGGTGAGAACCTGCCGGTCCACCGCGAACCGATCGACTCGACGTTCTACGAGCCCAACGTCATTGTCGGCCCGAAGCACGAGGCCTTCCGTCCGGCGGGCCCGAAGGCCTATGGCGTCGACGAGAAGGATCTCTCCTGCGAGGTGAGGCAGGGGAGAAACGTGGTGAAGACCTGGGCCGAGACGAAGGCCTCGGCGCACCCGCTCGCCAAGGACGGCTACAAGTTCATCTTTCACACTCCCAAGTACCGGCACGGGGCTCACACGATGCCCATCGACACCGACATGGTGGCCGTTCTCTTCGGGCCGTTCGGGGACGTGTATCGCCGGGATCAGCGGAGTCCGTTCGTCGCCGAGGGTTATGTCGACATCAATCCCGACGATGCGCGGCCCCTCGGAATCGAGGACGGCGACTATGTCTGGATCGACTCGGACCCCTCCGACCGCCCGTTCCGCGGCTGGCAGGAAAACCGGCGCGACTACGACTTCGCCCGGCTCCTCTGCCGGGCCCGCTACTACCCGGGCACGCCTCGCGGGGTCACCCGGATGTGGTTCAACATGTACGGAGCCACCCCGGGCTCCCGCGAGGGACAGGCGACCAGAAAGGACAGACTCGCCAAGAACCCCAGGACGGCCTACCAGGCGATGTTCCGGTCGGGCTCGCACCAGTCCGCGACGCGCGGCTGGCTGAAGCCGACCCTCATGACGGATTCGCTCGTCCGAAAGGGGCTCTTCGGCCAGGAGATCGGCAAGGGGTTCCTCCCCGACGTCCACTGTCCCACGGGCGCGCCCCGAGAATCGATCGTGAAGATCACGAAGGCAGAGCCGGGCGGTATCGGTGCGCAGGGCCTCTGGCGCCCGGCCGCCCTCGGCCTGCGTCCCCGGTATGAAAACGAGGCGATGAAGAAATACCTCGCCGGCGGCTTTCTGAGCACAGAGCCGAAGAAGGAGGGCTGAGGCCATGGCGCGCGTTCACAACTGGCAGATCGGGCGGGAAATGTCCTACTGGTACCCGGAATCCCGGCCCAGCCGTCAATTCGCGGCGATCTTCGACATCAACAAGTGCATCGCCTGTCAGACCTGTACCCTCGCCTGCAAGACGACCTGGACCTCCGGGCGCGGCCAGGAGTACATGCTCTGGAACAACGTCGAGTCCAAGCCCTACGGCTTTTATCCGCTCGCCTGGGACCTGAAGCTCCTGAAGGAGCTCGGACCTCAGGAGTGGAAGGAGGGAACCTACGAGGGACGGACGATCTTCGAGGCCGCCAGGCCCGGGGAACGAGCTCTCGGCTGGCGGCCGGATGACATCGACTACGCCAACCCCAACGTGGGCGAGGACGACTGCGTCGGCCAGGTCGAGAACGGCGCCGGACTCGAGGTGCCGCATCTCAACTGGTTTTTCTATCTCGCGCGGATCTGCAACCACTGCACGTACCCCGCCTGCCTTGCGTCCTGCCCCCGGGGCTCGATCTACAAGAGGCCCGAGGACGGCATCGTCCTCGTGGATCAGGGCCGCTGCCGCGGGTACCAGGAGTGCGTCAAGGCCTGCCCCTACAAGAAGGTCTTCTTCAACCCGATGACGGGCACGTCGGAGAAGTGCATCGCCTGCTTCCCGAAGTTCGAGCAGGGGCTGCAGCCCCAGTGCTTCGTGAACTGCATCGGGAAGATCCGGATGGCCGGCTGGATCTCTCCGCCCGACAAGGCGCGCCCCGACAATCCAATCGACTACCTCGTTCACATCAAGAAGATCGCCAAGCCGCTCTTCCCTCAGTTCGGGCTCGAGCCAAACGTCTACTACATTCCCCCTATCCACGCGCCGTCATCATTCCTCAACCAGATGTTCGGTCCCGGAACCGAGGCCGCGATCAAGGCCTACCGCAACGCGGACGACGACCTCGCGGGACTCCTCGCCCTCTTCGGATGCACCGAGAAGGTCATGCCGCGCTGGAAGAGACAGGGGGACATGGTGATCGCGATGGAGGAGAACGGGTCCGAGATGCTGCGGGTCCCCATGCGCGAGCCCGTCCACATTCGCCCCGCCTTCGACATCCGCCACGGCGTGACGAGAACCAACTGCCCGTAGGAGGCCAACATGAAGAAGAGCTCGCTTCTCCCAGTTCTTCTTGCCGCCGTCGTGCTCGTTGCGGCCTGCCAGAAGTCGACCCATGCCCCGAGTCCCGACGTGCGAGTCGTCTCTCGCACCTCGCTTCCGGCGGATCCGAACGACCCGGCGTGGTCGACGGTGCCCGTCCACGTGGCGCCCCTCGTCCTGCAAGACATGGTGGAGCCGCGCTTGATCCAGGCGTCCACCGCGCAAGTGGAGGTCCGGGCCATCTCCGACGGGTCGAGAGTGGTGTTTCGGCTCAGCTGGGCCGACGGCACGAAGGACGACTCGGTGCGGCCCGCCCACTTCAGTGACGCTTGCGCCGTCCAGCTCCCCGCCAAGGTCCAGACGGACGTTCCGGCCCCTCAGATGGGCGAGGCGGGCAAGACCGTGGAGATCACCTACTGGAAGGCCTCCTGGCAGGCCAGCGTCGACGGACGCAAGGACACGATCAAGGAGGTCTATCCGGGAGCGGCCGTCGATCACTATCCCTTCGAGGCGGCTTCGCTGCCAACGGACTCGGACGCCCAGAAGGAGATGGCTCTTCGCTACTCCCCGGCACGCGCCCTTGGCAACACGATGGCCGGACCGAGAAAGAAACCCGTTGAAGACCTCATCGCCGAGGGTCCCGGAAGCCTGACTCCCGCTCCCGCGGGAACCTCCGACGGAAAGGGACTGCGGACCGAGAAGGGCTGGGTCGTCGTTCTGTCCCGAGCCATGCCGGCGGGCCTGAACTCCTCGGGCCGCTCCCAGGTGGCGTTCGCGGTCTGGGAGGGAAGCCACGAGGAGGCAGGGGCCCGCAAGATGAGAACCGGCTGGGTTCCCGTTGTCCTGGAGAAGAAATCGTGACGCCGCTCGAGTCTCCCGCGATCCGAGTCGCTGAACCCGACGCCGCGATGCTTCTTTCGAAAGCCGCGGAGTGGCGGCTCCTCTCGCTTCTCTTCGAGCGGCCGCGCGCGGGCTGGCTCGACGAGGTGAAGAGCTTGGCAGCAACCGGCGTCGGAGAGGACTTGATTCAGGCAGCCGATCGGGCAGCCGGGGCGAACGAGGGCCTCTATCTCGATGCTCTCGGTCCCGGCGGGTTCACCTCGCCCCGGGAGGCTGGGCACCGCGTCGCGGGAGACCCGGGGCACATCCTCTCCGAGATCGAGTCGTACTACGAGGCCTTCGGGTTTCGGCCCGAGACGGAGGAACCCGCCGATCACGTCTCGGTCGAGGCCGGGTTCCTGGGGTTTCTGGCGCTCAAGGAGGCGTTCGCTCTTTCGCGCGGAGACCTCGAGGCGGCGGAGGTGACCCGGGAAGCAGCCTCGAAGTTCCTCGAGAACCACCTCGCGGCCCTTGCGGAGCCAGTGGCGACGGCGATGGGAGAGACGACGGTTGCATACCTCGAGCTTGCCGGGAAAGCCCTGCTGGCCAGGACGGGGCCGAGGCCCTCGGACCTCGAGGGCTACTGGAGCCCGAGAGGACTCTGCGATGTCGAATGCCCGATGTTCTCGTGCGAGGAAGGGGAGTCGCAACAAGAGATGACCCTGGAGGAGATCCTTCCGTAATCCGGAAGAGAACGAGTAAGATCGCCGAGGTCTCCGAGCTGCCCTCTCTAAAGGAGTCGATCCCACGAGACGGTGGCCGATAGGGCCTGGGGGGAAACCCCCACGCCTCCCGTGCTTGGAAAGGAGATGCCTTGATCGCCGCGGATACTGCCTGGAACCTGATCGTCGAGGAGACGAGACCCCTGGACACTCTCCAGGTCGGTCTCGAACAGGCGCTCGGTTTCGTCCTGGCGGAACCCGTTCTGGCGGAGAGGGACTTTCCCCCTTGCGACAGGTCTTCCGTCGATGGCTTCGCCGTCCGCGCGGAGGAAACCGGGCCCACGGGCGCGGTCCTTCGCATCGCGGGAGAAGTCGCCGCCGGATCGCCGCCCGCTGCCCCCGTCTCGAGCGGGACGTGCGTCCGGATCTTCACCGGGGCCTGTCTGCCGGCCGGAGCGGATGCGGCGGTAATGCTCGAGGACGTCACGGAGACGGCAGACGGTTCGATCCAGATCGAGAAGCCCGTTCGCAAGGGCGAGAACATCCTCGAGAAGGGAGAGGACTGCCGCGCGGGCACGGTGCTGTTGACCCCGGGGGATCGTCTGGGCCCGGTGCAAATCGCCATCGCTGCCTCCGCCGGAGCCTCCAGCCTTTCCGTATACCGGCGTCCCCGGGTAACGGTCCTCGTGACCGGGCAGGAGCTCGAAGGCTCGGAGAAGCCGCTCCCCGACTACAAGATCCACGACTCCAACGGGCCCATGATCTGGTCGCTCGTGACGGCGCGCGGGTTTGCTGTCGTGGCCATGAGGCGTGTCCCCGACGACCTGGAGACGACAGTCCAGAGAATCGAGGTGGCTCTCCGCCAGAGCGATGTCGTCGTCCTCTCGGGCGGGGTCTCGGTGGGGAAGTACGACTTCGTCCCGGAGGCGATTCGGCGCTGTGGCGGAACAATCGTCTACCACGGCGTCTCGCTCAAGCCGGGCAAGCCGCAGCTCTTCTCGAGGTTCGGCGGCAACCGGTACGCCTTCGGGCTCCCCGGTAACCCGCTGAGCGCGCTCACGGGGATGACCGAGTTCGTCCTGCCCGCCCTGAAGCGTCTCGCGGGACTGCCCCCGGATCGCTGCCAGCCCGATCTGCGGCTGCCGCTGTTGCGCCCGCTGAAGAAGGGAGGGCCCAGGCAACGGGTCCTTCTCGGCCGGGTCGTCACGACGGATGGACGAGCCTGCGTCGAGGTCCTGAGGAGCCACAGCTCCGGGGACCTCGTCTCCGCGAGCGCGGCGACGGGGTTGATCCTGGCACCACCCTCTGGCGAGGACGTGCCAGCAGGCGGGATCGTCACCTTTCGCCCGTTCGGGGAGGTCGCGTGAACGCCTCCTGCGGACAGAGAAGCGTCTCTCTCCGGCTGTCGGTGACGGGACGCTGCCCCCTTCGCTGTCAATACTGCGTGCCGGCCTCGGGCTATCGATTCGAAGGCGAAAATAGTCTTTCCCTTTCCGAAATGACGGCGTTTGTCGAGTTCTTGCAGGAGACATACGGCCTGAGGAAGGTCCGGATAACGGGGGGAGAACCCCTGATCCGTCCTGACATCGAGCAGCTGGCGGCATGCCTGAGCGCGCTGGGGGTCCCGGACGTCGCGCTGACGACGAACGGGCAGCAGCTGGCCTCGCGGGCCGTGACCCTGCGCCAGGCAGGGGTTCGCCGGATCAATGTCAGTCTCGATTCTCTCGATCCGGCGGTGTTCCGCCGGCTCACAGGCCACGGAGTGCTCGAGAAGACGCTTGCGGGCCTCGCGGCCGCGCGGGACGCGGGGCTCCTGCCGATCCGGTTGAACACGGTCGTGATGCGAGGAGAGAACGAGACCGAGGTCGAGCACCTCCTCGATTTCGCCCTGAGAAACGGGTTCGAGATCCGGTTTCTCGAGGTCATGCCGATCGGGGCGATGCGCGAGTCGTTCGAGAAGCACTTCGTCTCTTCCGCGGAAACGATGAGACGGATCGCCGCCCACCACGAACTTCATCCCGCCTCGCCGACGGGGACCGCCCGCAACTTCGCTGTGAAGGACCGTGACGGACGCGCCGGGATCGTGGGCTTCATATCGCCGATTTCCGAGCCCTTCTGTGCCACGTGCCGCCGGCTGCGGCTCACCGCGTCCGGCGATCTGATCGGCTGCCTGGGCAAGGACAGCCGCTTTCCCGTCCGGCCGTTTCTTCGAAGGGACCGGTTCCAGGAGCTGCAGGAGATCGTCGACACGGCGCTCTCCACGAAGAGGCGCCACGAGGAATTCAGGGGCGAGGCCTCGATGGCGGTGATCGGAGGATGAGGGGTGCAAGAGCAGCTCTCACCCGCCCTCTTTCCGCCCTCTTCCGCGGCGTGCGGGAGAGGGAAGGAAGGTTCTTGACGGCGGTATCGCCGAGGCCGGTCCCTGGCGAGCTCACCCGCATGACGAGTCCACATAGGAGTTCCCGATGACGTTCGGTCGAGTCGAAGCCCTCTGTGTCAGTGAAAGAAAGGGCGTTCAGAAGACGCCCGTCGACTCCGTGCGGTTCGTGACGAACCACGGAATCGAAGGCGATGCGCACGCGGGGGACTGGCACCGCCAGGTGAGCCTCTTGGCCCTCGAGGACGTCGAGTCGATGCGGCAGAAGGGACTCTCGGATCTGGCGTCCGGCGACTTTGCGGAGAACGTGGTCGTCTCCGGAGTTCCCCTCGGCGATCTCGGGCTCGGGACCCGGATCCGCCTGGGAGACGAGGCGATTCTCTCGATCACGCAGATCGGAAAGACGTGCCACACGCGCTGCGCGATCTTCTACCTGGCTGGCGACTGCATCATGCCCCGTCTCGGGCTCTTCGCGCGTGTCGTCCGGGGGGGGAAGGTCGATGCTGGCGATCCGGTCGGGATCGAGGCGGCCGTGCCGCGCGGCGCTCTGCAGGCGGTCGTTCTGACGATCAGCGACCGGTGCTCCCGGAAAGAGACCGTGGACACGGCCGGGCCGGCCGTTGCGGAGCTCTTGAGACAGGAGCTCTCAGCCAGCGTCTACGCCGTGGAAGTCCTCCCCGACGAAAAGGACCAGATCGCGAAGAGGTTGAAGCACTACAGCGACGGGCACTCGATCGATCTGATCGTGACCGTGGGAGGAACGGGGTTTTCGCCGCGAGACGTCACACCCGAGGCGGTCGCCTCGGTCATTGAGCGCGCGACTCCGGGGCTGGACGAGGTGATGCGGTCCACGTCGAGAGAGAAGAACGTCCACGCGATCCTCTCCCGCGCGGTCTCGGGCATCCGGCAGGGGACCCTGATCCTCTCGGTTCCAGGCTCGAAGGCCGCAGCGGTCGAGAATCTATCGGCGGTTCTCCCGGCGTTGCCCCACGGCCTGAAGAAGCTGCGGGGGGATCTGTCGGACTGCGTCCCGGCGGGAGCTCCCTCCCCCGCACGAGCGGGGGAGGGTTGGGTTGGGGGCACCCTCACGGCATAGGCACCAGGCCCAGCGTCCTCGCCAGGAACTCGCCGATCTGTGCACGCGTCACCGCGTCTCTCGGACAGAACGAGGCCCTCGCGAACGAGGCCCTCGCGAACGAGGCCCTCGCGTAGACTCCGGGGTGCCGATGCACCCGAACGAAAAGCTGATTCACGACTTCTACGACTCGTTGAAGAGCCGTGACGGTGTGGCCATGGGCCGCCGCTATCACGACGAAGGTACGTTCTCCGATCCCGTCTTCCAGAACCTCTCGGCGCCGCAGGTCCGGGCGATGTGGAAGATGCTGTGCGAGAGAGGCACGGACCTGCGCGTCGAGGCGACCGGGATTTCCGCCGACGACGTGTCGGGCCGGGCGCACTGGGAAGCCTGGTACACCTTCTCGAAGACGGGGCAGAAGGTCCACAACGTCATCGACGCGACCTTCGAGTTCAAGGACGGGAAGATCTACCGGCACGTCGATTCCTTCGACCTGACCCGATGGGCGAGGATGGCGCTCGGACTGAAGGGCAAGCTCTTTGGCTGGCTTCCGGCCGTGCACACGGCGATCCGGCAGGAAGCGCTGCGAGGGCTCGGCAGCTACATGCGCCGGGAGTTCGAGGGGCGCTAGGGAGGAGAGATGGAAGAGAGGGCGTCCATCGTCATCGCCGGGGCGGGCGTCATCGGTGCCTCGGTGGCCTTTCAGCTCGCCCGCATGGGGGCCCGCAACGTCGTCGTCCTCGAGCGGGAACCCGTGCCTGGAGCCGGATCGACGTCGAAGGCGAACGGAGGCATCCGCGCTCAGTTCACGACCGAAGTGAACCTCCGGATGTCCCTTCTCTCCATGGAAATCCTCGACGGCCTCGAGCAAGAAATCGGGGAGCCGCCTGCCTACCGCAAGGCGGGCTACCTCTTTCTGACCGACAGCCCGGAGAAGTTCGCCGCGATGCAGAAGGCCGCGGAGTATCAGCGAGAGCGAGGCGTCAGCGTCGAGGTGCTCGACCCAGCCGGCGTTCTGAACCGCGTTCCCTTTGTCGCGGGAGAGAACCTCGCGGGCGGCACGTTCGGGGCCCGCGACGGCTTCATCGATCCAGGGCGTCTGTGTAACTTCTTCGTCTCCGAGGCGGCTCGCCTGGGCGTCTCGTTTCGATACCAGCGTGAGGTTTCGGCCGTCGAGGCGACGAGCTCCGGAGAGTGGGACATCCGGACCTCGAACGGGGAGGCCATTCTTGCCCCCGTCTTCGTCAACGCCGCCGGGGCCTGGGCGAAAGCGATCGCCGCGATGGCGGGTGTCGATCTGCCGGTCGAGCCCGTCAGGCGCCACTTGTTCCTGACCGGGCCGATCGCGAGTCTGCCTCCCCTGATTCCGATGACGATCGACGCGGATAGCGGGGTCCTCGTCCGCCGAGAAGGGGACCGAGTCCTGATCGCCTACTCCAATCCGGACGAACCGGCGGGATTCAACACGGCCTTCGACCCCGATTTCGTCACCCGGTTCGCGGAGGCTCTCGACTCGCGGTTCCCGTCGATCGCGGCAGCCGGAATCGACATGAGGCGGAGCTGGGCCGGGCTTTACGAGGTGACGCCCGACCACCACTCGATCATCGGAACCGTGGCGGGCCGCCCCGGGCTCTTCTTCGTCAACGGCTTCTCCGGACACGGGGTCATGCATGCCCCGGCCGCTGGCCGGTGCGTGGCGGAGCTGATCCTGAAGGGCCGGTCCGAAAGCGCCGACATCTCGGCCCTGTCGATCGATCGTTTCGCCTCGGGTGAGCTCATTCACGAGACGATGGTCCTGTGACCCTTGTCCCTCGCAACTGAGGTCAGGATGCAACGTCCCTCCTTCAGGCCGACGGCTGTGGCCGATCTCGACACCCTCCTCCCGCTGCTCCGGAGCTTCTACGAGCATTTCGGCTATCCGTTCGACGAGGCCGTCAAGAAGCGGACCGTGAAGGAGTTGATCTCCGACCCATCCCTCGGTTTTCTCACCTTGATCGAGGTTGAAGGGAGGACCGTTGGTTATGCCGTCGTGGCGTTCTCTTTCAGCCTCGAGTACGAGGGGAAAACGGCCTTTCTCGACGAGCTCTTCATCTCTCGCTCCTGTCGAGGATTGGGAATTGGCTCAGCCGCGATTGCGCACGTCGCTTCCACTTGCCGCTCGCTCGGGGTCAACGCGCTCCACCTCGAGACCGAGGAGACGAACACGGGCGCCGCGGATCTCTATGCGCGTTCGGGCTTCCGGTCGTACGGGCGGCATCTGATGACGAGGATCCTCTCGGGAGTCCCGGGTCCAAAGCCCTGAGGGGCTGGCGCTGCGTATCATCGAGGCGGGGCTCACTCGCGCGGGAGGATCGATGGAGAAGGTCAGTGTCGACAAGCGTGTCCTGATCGGGATCGTCGCCCTGGCCGCGGTCTCGTTGCTCGGACTCGTCTTCATGCTGGGCCGCGCCTCGGCCCTGCGCACCGTTTCCGGCAACTCGCTCCGGCCCGTCCCGCCCTCTGAACCCGGGGCCCCGCGGCCGGACGGTCTGCCGGCTCCGGTCCAGGCACCGGTCCAGCCGCCGGTCCAGGCGCCGGTCCAGGCATCTCCTCGCCCGGCCCTGAGTCCATCGGCGTCTCTGACGGAAGCCCTGCCGGGTCTCGCCCCGCGGTCTTCGCCGGCCATGATTCCGCTGCCTGCGAGCCCGTCCGGTCCTGCCGCCGAGGTCTCGAGCCCGAGAGCCGTCGAAAGGGGAGACTCGAACAGAGCCGCGGTCGCGGCCTACTTCGAGGCGCTCGACCGCATTCAGCCGGAGAAGATGGCGGGGAGCGCGGAGGGCGTGGGGCTGGAACTGGCCTCGGCGCTGGCGAACGGAGACACGTCGGGGCTCGATGGACTCATCCGGGATTCCGAGTCGGCCAGGACTCGACTGGCCGCTCTCGAGCCGCCCCAGGCGTGCGCGAATCACCACCGCGAGAGTCTCGCCAGCCTGGACGAGGCCCTGGAGATGCTCCGGGGCCTGAAAACCGCCATGCAATCGGCCGATCCCGTCGCGGGGCTCGGTGCCATCAGCTCGCGAGCCCAGGCTCTCCGCGCCCGCTCGGAAGCGCTCCAGAGAGAAGAGCAGTCGTTGAGGGAGCAGTACGGCGTCAAGCGGTGAAGCGGGAATCCGCACTCGAATCACTGGAGAGCGGGGTGTCCCAGCCCCCCCGCGCACCGCGCGCTCCGCGGGGAGGGAGCCTCTCGGCTGATGATGTGTCCGCGAGCGACTGCGGAGGAAGCAGTCCGCGAGTCTTCCGAGGTTCTCCTTCGGGATCGAGGATCACCCGTCGCCGCGGGCGGGATCCGGACCCCCGACCTCACTGTCGTTGGGAGAAGCCGGATCTGGGTCCGAAGCGGCGTTTCTGACGCGGCCCGCCCCCCTGGCGAGGGTGGCGAACGCCTTCGCCTGTTCGAGCCAAGCCAGTCTTTCGCCGTAGGAGAGCGACGCCCAGCGGGCCAGCTGCTCTTCTTCTTGGGACTCCCACGATCCCCAGCCTCCCTCAGCAGGGCCCACGCGCATCTCTCGATTGTTGAAGACGTCTCAGCATCTTGAGGTCGAGCACGTCCTTGTCTCGTCCCGCCACCGCCTTCATCTCGATGAGATCCTCGAGCGAGACGATACGGAACGTGATGCCTTCGAGCTGGATGACCTGCGCTCGATCGTAGCCTTCGGCGAATGGGAAGGGCTCCTCGGCGAAGATATCGATCTCCGTGCCCTTCAGCCGGGTGCTCCAAAGGGAAAAGACCTTCATGCCCTTCTCCCGGATCCACCGTTCCCTGATCTCCTGGCTTGCCAGTTCCTTCGCGGCAACAGGGGCTCGAGGGTGGTATCCGAGTTCCTCGAGAGCCCCTATTGCCCGCAGGACGTTGTCCCTTTCGAGGTCGAGCACGATGTCGAGATCCGCCGTCAAGCGGGGGTAGCCATGCAGAACCACCGCAACGCCTCCGGCAACGACGAATCTCACGCCGGCCGCTTCGAGCGCGCCGAGTATGGTCAGGATCTCGTTCATTCCGGGCCGATTCTCCCAGATGGGTCCGTGGCGGTGAAGGAGAGGAAGGGTCCCGCCACAGGTGCGGCGATCTTTGAGCTCAGCCCGTTCCAGGCCTGCGGATCCGAAACACCAGACTCTCGTGCCCGCGGGCAAATCGAGGGCCCTCGGGCACGGCTCCGAGCTTCAGGATCGCCTTCTGCGACCGGATGTTGCCAGGACCGATGAGGAAGATGACGCTCTCGACGTACCGAAAGGCGTGATCGAGCATGAGGCGCTTCATCTCGCCGTTGTAGAGGCCACCCCAGTGAGACCGGGCGAGAAAGGACCAGCCGATCTCGATCTCGCTTCTTTCCTCCTCGAAGCCGTGATACCGCGAGGAGCCGATGATGCGCCCGTCTCTTCTGTCGATGGCGGCGAGGGCCGACTGCGAATCCAGCGCCGTCTTGAAGAAGTCGCGGAAGACGTCCTCTCGATACCGGTCACTCTGCGGGTGCTGTTCCCAGATGAAGGGGTCGGAGGCAACTGAAAAGAGCTCTTCCCAGTCACTCTCCCGGAGCGGGCGCAGCGTGAGGAGCGAGCCTTCCAGGGTCGGTTGCAAGTCGAACGGCATCTCGAACCTCGTGTCGGGGTCTCTGTCGCGGGGGACGTGCCGAGTGTGCCACGGAACGAAGGCGGGGGCCCCGAGGCCCCCGCCTCTGAAGGGATCACGTCTCGAAGAGCGGACGAGGCGGCATCGGAGGGGCCTTTGGAGCCCCAACTTCGTACCAGTCGATCTTGCGGGTCAGGTACATCACCGTGGACAGGATGGAGAAGAGCGCCAGCGCCCCGAGGAGCAGGGCGTAGTCCTCGAGCTGCAAGAGGACGTAGAGGTACCCGTAGAGGGCGCCGAGGACCGTCGCGATGATCCCGGCCCTTCCCCAGCCGGACAGGATCGATCCGCAGTAGAGCGTGATGGCGCCCGCCGTTGCCACCGAGGAGGCGAGATACGCCCACCCGAACCCGAGGTGCTCGGAAAGCGAGAGCAGGAGAAGGTAGAAGAGCGCCAGCGACAGGCCGATGAGCAGGTAGTGGAGAGGGTGAACCCTCAAGGAAGCCAGGATCTCGAAGAGGAAGAACACGAGGAAGGTCAGCGACACGAAGAGAACCGCGTACTTCACGCTCCGGTTGACCTGGACGTAGAAGTCCGCCGGAACGAAGAGCCTGACGCCGAATGCCGAGGCCCGCATCTGCTGCTCGACCGTCCCGGGTCCGTCGGAGGTGTCCGTCGTCCACTGTTGCGGGTAGCTCCGGCCGAAATAGGACACCTTCCAGCTCGCGTTGAATCCCGCGGGAGTCACGTTCCTCACTTCGGGAAGGAAAGCCCCATCGAAGCTCGGGTCGGGCCACGAGCTCTCGAGCTTCACGGTGGTCTCCATGCCGGCCGGGACCACCTTCACCGAGTCCGTGCCCTGAAGCGAGACGTGAAACGAGAAGGTCTGGGGAGGGGAGCCGGGCTGCAGGCCGGGAATGAGGGCGTGGATTCCGGTCGTCAGGAACGCCGCCCGGCCAGGGCCGGGCCGAAACGAGATCTTCTTCTCGCCCCACGTCAGGGCCACGTCGGTCTTGATCCCCCGGGTGTCTGCGATCCCCATCGAGAGCACCGCGTCCTCCCAGATGACGTTCGCCTCCGGAATGGAGAGGCCGTTCTCCGGGTCGGGAACCGTGAAGGCTCCAGAGACTCGGAAGTCACCCGTGTAGACGGCGATGTCGAAGATGCCCCGCCGGCGCTTCTCGGGCGTCATCTTTCCTTCGATCGCGAGCTCGGAGGGCAGGAAGTGGGCATTGCGGATCTGACAGCGGACGGTCCCGTCCTTGTCGGTCCAGTACGAGCGGTAGGGAACGGTCAGAACCGGACCCCAGAGGAGCTGCGTGCCGCCCCACGTGGAGCTGACCTCGTGGATGGCTCCCTCCCGGCGGCGGGACCGCTCTTCCACGATCAGGCCGATCAGGAAGAGCGGGATGAGGAGAAGGAAGATCAGAAAGCCGATCGCGATGACCTTGAGCAGGATGGACGTCTTCATGCCGGCAAGATGGAGCGCTTCCGTGAAGCGGTTTCGAACCGGGGAAGAAACCCGTATGAAGTCGCACTTTCGGGGGCCGTCGAGCGAAACGGGCCATCGTCTCGACGGGTCTCGAGGCGAGCGCGCCCGGAAAAGCGGCGAGGCGCCAGGCCGGTTTCCGGCTGGCGCCTCGGAAGGACGACCGGGGTCGAGGAGGAGCTACTTGATCTTCTCGACGACCGGGAGCTTGGGGTAGAAGACCTTGATCGCCTTGATCGTGTTCGTGATGGCCTCGTTGCCGCCGACGTCCATCTTCGCGTCGACGAACTTGAAGTCCGATCCTTTCGTCATCTGGAACTCGATCTCGTGGCAGAACTTCCCGTCAGCCCGTGCGCTGCAGGTCGTCTGGACCGCTTTCAAGCCGGCCGGGTACATGTCGAAATTGTTGGCCTGGTTCGTGCCGTCCATCCACTGGATCTTTTCCGCGGTGAAGACGAGCTTGCCCGTGAGGTTCTTCGAGAAGAGAGCCTTCTTCATGACGAGCCCGTCGACCTCGGCCGTGTTCGGGGTCGCGCCGCCCGCCTTCAGAGCGAGACCGGCCTGCGTCAGAAGGGGAGCCTCCATGAGCGCCTTGATCACGCCCTCGGAGACCTTGTTCTCCTTCAGGTAGAGGACGTCGTTCATCGAGGGCCTCTGGAGGACTCCCGTGCTCTTGATCTGGTCGGCGAGGAGGGACTCCGACGTCCCCGCCTTGACGGCCCTGACCAGGATCGCGAGGTTGGGGTTGTCGGGCTGCATGGCCGGCACCGCGGCGGACGCGGCCTCGAGCGTGGTCGCGACGGGCGCGGCCTTGGCGGGCGAGGCGGCGGCCTTTGCGACGAGGGCCGAGATGACCTCCTCGGGGACGCCCGCCGCGCGCAGCCGTCCCGTTTCGGCGGCGCCGACGACCCCGGCGACGGTCGTGGCTGGATCATTGATTCTCGCGATGATCTTTTCCACGGGGGCACCGAGGCTGTGAGCCGCCAGCACAGTGTCAACGGTGATCTCCTGGGCGTTGATGGAGACCGTGAAAAGCAACATGAGGGCGGCCGCGAAGATTCTCATCATGTCCTCCTAGCTTCGTATCTTTCCTAGGATACTAGTTTGCCGGGATCCGGCGAGGCAATCGGGAGTCTCAGCCGGGCCTTCAGACCTCTCTTAGGTCTGTTCTCGAGCTCGATTTCGCCCCGGTGCAATCTCGCGACCTGCCTGACGATGGGAAGGCCGAGTCCCGAGCTCTTCGCACCCGTTTCTGGCCTCGGGAGCGAATAGAACTTCTCGAACACCTTCTCCCGCGCATAAGCGGGGATGCCGGGCCCCTCGTCGGCGATCTCGACGAGGGCCTGTCCTCCTTCGACCCCGGTCCGGAGCTCGATCGCTGTTCCCGTCCCGGAAAACTCGATGGCGTTCTGCAGGAGATTCGCGATCGCCTGCTTGAGAAGGAAGGCATCGCCGTCCACCCGAGCCTCCTCGAGCGCGAGGCGGAGAGAGATCGAGCGCCTCTCGAGATGGGATGCGGACGATTCGCTCACCTCTCTGGCGAGGGAAGCCAAGTCCACGGCGGCCACCGTTCCCAGCCGGCCCTGGTTCTCCAGAACGGAGAGGCGGAGCAGCTGATCGATGACCTTCTGCATCCGGTCACTCTCGAGAAGGACGTTGCCGAGGAACTTCTCCCGCCGTGCCGCGGGCATCTCTTCTCGCATGAGCTCGGCGGCTCCGCGGATGGCCGAGAGCGGGCTCTTGAGCGCGTGGGTCAGGGTCTCGACGTAGTGTTCGACGTATTTCCGCCCCTCCAGGGCTTGCCGCATCTCCTCGAAGGCGGTTCCCAGCCGTCCCAGGTCCGTATCCCCGAGGACGGGTAGAGAGGCGGGCCGCCCGTCCCGGACCCTTCGCGCGTAGTCCATGAGCTGGCCGATCGGGCGCGTGAACCAGACCGTCAGGAGATACAGGAGGAGGATCACGACGAAGGCGGCGACGGTGCCGCCGATCACGATCCGCTCGATCGTCGTGGAGGCGATCCGGTCGATGCTCCGTATGGGCCGCCCGAGCGAGAGGACTCCGATCGTCTTTCCCTGGTGAACGATCGGCGAGGCGACCCAGATGACGGCGGAGGCCGGATCGGCGGGGTCGTCGCGCGTGGTCCGGGCCCCGTACTTTCCGCGAAGCGTCAGATACACGTCGTTCCAGCGCGAGAAGTCGGCTCCTTCCTTGCCTCCGTGCGAGTCGAAGAGGACGATTCCCCGCGAGTCTGTGACATAGGCTCTCAGGTCGAGCTCGGTCTTCACCTTCTCGTAGATCCGGGCCGAGACGCGCGTCTGGTAGGCCCGGGCGAGAAGTTCGTGGAGGCCGCCCGCGTCGATCCGGTCCTCCCTCACGTTCCCCGCAAGGAGCGAGGCGAGGACCCGCGACGTGTCGACGAGCGATTCCTCGATCGAGGTGAGGTAATAGGGCCGGATGTCGGCAACGACCCACCGGACGAGATAGAGGAATCCGCCCGCCGTGATGAGGAGATAGGCGAGCGCCAGCCGGCGGCGGATGCTCACCAGTCGTCCTTCAGGGCGTACCCGGAGCCTCTGTGCGTCACGATCGGATCGACCCCGGGCCGTCTCGCCCGCAGTTTTCCCCTCAGGCTCTTGATGTGCGCGTCGACCGTCCGGTCAAAGCTCGCTTCGGGTTCCTCCCACGCCAGCTCCATCAGCTTCTCTCGCGAAAAGACCTGACCGGGCCGTCTCGCGAGGATCGCCAGGATCCGGAACTCGTAGCGTGTCAGGTCGAGGGGCTCGCCGAAATACGAGATTCTGAGCCGGGCCTCGTCGATCTCGAAGGGAGGGGAGGGGCGTGACGGAGGCTGTGGCGGGGACGTCCGGCGCAGGACGGCCTTCACCCGGGCTGCCAGCTCGCGTGGGCTGAAGGGTTTCACAACGTAGTCGTCCCCGCCGATCTCCAGCCCGACGATCCGGTCGATCTCCGAGGACCGGGCCGTCACGAAGATGACGGGAACGGACGAACGGCTCCGAAGCCACCTGCAGAGCTCGAGCCCGTTGTCGTCCGGGAGCGAGATGTCGAGGACGATCAGGTCGAAAGCCGAGGAGACGAGCCTCTCGCGAGCCTCTGTTCCCGTCGACACGGCGACGGCCGTCAGGCCCTCGGTCTCGAGGGCGTAGACGACGTTCTCGGCGATCGAGGGTTCATCCTCGACGACGAGGATCCTGAACGCGGCGACTGTCGTCATCGGGGGGCGATGATAATCGGCCCCGCCTCGCGATCACTCGTAGCGCAGGGCCTCTATCGGATCGAGTCTCGCCGCGCGCGCGGCCGGGTAGCTTCCGGCCACGAGCCCCACCGCCGCCGAGACACCGGTCGAGATGGCAAGAGACCAGAGCGTGACGACGGTCGGCCATCCCGCGGAGGAGGCCACGATTCCCGCGATGCCGGCGCCGAAGAGGATCCCGAGGATCCCTCCGAAGAAGCTGAGGGCGAAGGCCTCGACGATGAACTGGAACTGGATGTCGCGGCGCCGGGCCCCGATCGCCCGCCGAATCCCGATCTCCCGGGTCCGCTCCAGAACGCTCGCGAGCATGATGTTCATGATTCCGATTCCGCCCACGAGAAGAGAGATGCCCGCGATGCAGCCCATCACGATGGAGAACAGGCGCTGGGTCTTGCGGCGCTGCGCGAGGAGCGCCTCGGGCACCACGAGCTCGAAGTCCCTCGTCCCGCCATGGAGGCGGTCGAGGAGGCGTGAGACGGTCTGGACGGCCTTCTGGGGAGATGTCGAGGGTTCCAGCTTCACGACGAGCTCGTGAAGCGGTGACTCGAGCGGATCGCGGTCGAACTTGCGGAGGGCCGTCGTGTAAGGGAGATAGACCTCCAGGGACGAGCCTGCCGAGGCTCCTTCCGCTCCACTCCCCGAAACCGACGCCCCCTCGACCACCGGAGCCAGGACTCCGACGACGGTGAGCCAGACGTCGTTGATCTTCAGGGCCTTTCCGATCGGGGGCTCGAAGCCGAAGAGCTCGCGCTTGATGGCGGGGCCGATGACGCAGACCTGGGCGAAGGTCTTCTCGTCGGTCTCCTCGAGGAAGCGCCCTTCGTTGACGGGCAAGCTGACGAGGCTCGCGTGGAGGGCCGAAACGCCATAGACCGTGGCTTCCGTCCGCCGGGTGCCCGAGGCGACGCGGTAGGGGGTGATCAGGATCTTGGGCCCGACCGCGCTCACGCCGGGGACGCCCTCCGCGATGGCTGTCCGGTCCCGCTGGGACAGGCCGGGCGACTTCTTTCTGATCTCGGAGAGCTCCTCGGGCCTGAAGGTCTTTGCCCGGACGAGGATGTTGGAGAGCCCCATCCGCTGAATCATCTCCAGGGCCTGCTTCTCGGCTCCGGCGCCTATGGCGAGCATGGCGATCACGGCGCCGACGCCGAAGATCATCCCCAGCATCGTCAGCGCCGACCTGAGCTTGTGAACCGCGAGATTCGCGAGCGCGCTGTGAGCGGCCTCGGCAGGACTCATCGCTGTCCCGGCCCCTGCGCGGAGGCTTGCTTCTTCGTCTCCTCGCGTTTCTTGCCCGGCTCCTGTGAACGGCCCGTCGGGTCCGCCAGGGCGATCACATCGCCCTCGGTCACGCCCTTCGTGATCACGACGCGCCCCAGGCCCGCGGCACCCAGCTCGACCGCCACGGGGGAGAATCCGTCGCGGCCCTTCTTGTAGACGGACCTTCGGCCGTCCACGTCGAAGACGGCCTGCCGCGGAACCGAGACGACACTCTCGAGCTTCTCGAGATGGATGACGCCTGAGACTCTCTGGCCGGGTTTCATCGTCGCGGGGTCGCTTCGCGAAAGCGACAGCGTGGCCCCGAAGTACTGAACGGGGTTTCCCCGGATGCGGGGGTTGGCCAGGGAGTCCACCCGGGTGACTCTCGCCGAAAGGACGAGATCGGGCTTCCCCTCGACCTGTACCTCGGCCACCTTTCCGGGCACGACACCTCCCGCGTCCGCCTCCAGGATCCAGACCTCCGCCTGGAGCTCCCTGGTGTCCGGCAGCTCGGCGAGCGGGCGCCCGCTGTAGACGTTCTGGCCGACCTCTGGCAACTCCCCGCGCCAATTCCTCTGAAAGACCATCAGGCCGTCGTGAGGCGCGACGACCTCGAGAGAATCGAGGACACGACGGGCCTTGCCAATCTTCAACTCCGCCTTGTCCCTGTCGATCCCGAGGAGCTCGAGCTCGGCCCTGGAGAGGGCGGAACGGACGGTGCGGCTGGACTCGGCGTGGTCCTCCCTCTGAGAGGCGAGGCCGACGTCGATCTCGGACTCGATGATCTCGTGCCTCGAGTAGAGAGCCGGGTCCTTTCCCTGGAAGCTCTCGGCCACGTGCCGTTCATCCCGAGCCTGTTCCACGTCGCGTCCCAGGTTCGCGGTCAGGGCCGCCGTCTCGACCTTCCTCTTCCCCATGCGTCCCGACACCGTCCCTTTTTCCGCCTCGCCCGCGTCGAGCTGCTTTTTCATCTCGGTCGGGTCGAAGCGGGCGATGACGTCCCCCTTCTTGACGAAGGACCCGTCGTCGGCGAGCCAGCCGATCTTGAAAGAGAGGTCGTTGCCCGGGACATTCACGGGCGTCGACTTCACCGCCTTGAGGACTCCGTCCACCGAGACGGTGTGCACGAAGGGCCCTTTGGCGAGCAGAAGACTCGGGACTTCCTGGACCGGGGTCACGGGTCTCCTCAGGAAGCCGAGAGTTGAAAGTCCCGTTCCGAAGGCCACCACGCACAGGAGGGCCAGCACACCGCGACGGCCTCTGGGCCGCCGCTGGTGAGGACCGGCCTGCCGTGCCCTTGCGAAAAGCTGCGAGAGATGGTGGCGGATCTTCACGTCTTCGCCTTCTTCGGGGCGGCGGGCCTCAGGATCCGGTCCCCTTCATTCAGTCCGGAGACGACCTCGGCCTTCTGGCTGTTCCGCCGGCCCACGGTCACGGCGATCGGCGCAAAACCGGGTCCGTACACGACGGGTCCCGACTCCGTGACGAAGAGGGCATCCACGGGCACGGTGAGTACCTGCCGGGCCCTCACGACCTCGATGTCGCCGTTGATCCTCATCCCGGGCCGCATCTTTTGGGTGTCGATCGAGTCGATCGAGGCCTCCAGCCGCACGACCTTCAGGGGGCGGCGGGGAGACTGCCGGCCGACCATCCGGCGGACGAGGGTGACCTTACCCGTGAACTGCGTATCGGGGTACGCCTCCAGGGAGAGGCGGATCCGTTGCCCTTCCCTCACGAGTCCCGATTCCGACTCGTCGACTTCCGCGCGAACCCCGAGGCTTGCAAGGCTCGGAACCTCCATGACCTTCTCGGCGAGCCAGCAGGTGTCCCCGACCTTCTTCTTCTCGTCGCGCCAGTTCATCAGGTAGATGACGGTGCCATCTCTCGGCGCGGACACCGCCATCTTCCGCTTTCCCTCCTCGAGCTGTGCCACCTTCGCCTCGGCCGTGGAGAGACGCCTCCGGTAGATGGAGAGTTCTCCTTCCGCGATTTTCTGGCGGAGCTGACGCCGGCGCGTCAGGGAGGAAAGCTCGAGGGTCGAAAGCGAAAGGTCGAGCTTTGCCGTGGCGAGCTCGTTGGCGCCGATCAGCTCCTTCGGGACCTCGACCTTCAGTCCTGCCTTTCGCTTTCGGGCCTCCGCCTCGGCGACACGCAAGGCGAGGTCTTGGTCTTGGAGTTCGAGGTCCTTCGTCCGTCTCTCGATCTGCTTGCGCGCCGTGGCGGCTTCCGCCCTCTGTTCGCTCAGGCGATCCTCCAGGCCCGTCGTGTCGAAAGCCAGGATCTTGGTCCCCTTGGTGACTGTCGAGCCTTCGGGGGCCATGAAGGAGATCCGGCTCTCCCACTGATCCGGGACGTTCGGGGGGCCGATCTGCTCCGATTCCGTCGCGGCGAGAGTTCCACGAGCCTCGACCGTGATGACGAGGTCCTCGCGGCGAACCTTGTATTCCTCTGGTTCCCCCAGGTCGCGTCGATGCTCGGCCTCGGAGCTCGCCGCGGAAACCTGGGGAGCGGGCCGGTTCGGCCCGGCCTCGACTCTCACGGACATACCGGGCCGCAGACCGTCGAGATCTCCGGAGTCGAGCGACAGCCGGACCTTGAATGCCCGTCTTTGGGAATCTGGCGCCGGAGGTTGAGCCAGCGGGGCGATCTCGCGAACCGTAGCCGAGAGAACCCTCGAGGGAAAGGCATCCGGGACCACCGTTGACGTCATGCCAGGGCGGAGACGTCCGTCGTCGACATCCGGCAGCCAGGCCTGGACCTCCAGACGCGAAAGGTCTGGGATTCTCGCGACCGTGACGCCCGGCCAGAGGTCGTCCCCGGTCTGGATCTTTCTGGCCTCGCGGAAGTGATCGCCGATGACGAAGAAGCCGTCTCGAGGGGCCTTCAAGGTCAGCGCCTCGATCGACATCTCCGCCAGCTCGAGGTCCCGGCGTGCCTTCTGAAGCGAGATCTTCTTCACCGAGCGCTCCTCCGAGGAAGCGAGAAGAAACGCCCTGAGATCCTCTTCGGCCTTGGCGAGCTCGCTCTCCGCCTTCCTGAGCGCGAGCTGCTTTTCCTCGAAGTCGCGCTTGGACCGGAGCTCCAGCGGGAGGTTCGCCTCCAGACGCGCCTTCTCCCGCGCGATCCGGCGCACCTCGACCGTGAGGGCCTTCTCGTCTCCGTCCGCGCTCGTCTGGTCCTCGAACTGGATGCTCTCGGTCTCGGCCTGGCTGAGGGCCGCTTTCAGCTGCTCGAGCGTGTTCGTGAAAGAAGAGGAGTCGAACTCCGCGACTTTCTGCCCGGCCTTGACGGGCGTGCCGTCCGCTTCGATGAAACGAAGCCTCACCAACCACATCGGCGTGAAGGGAACCGTCAGGATCATCGACTGAGCCGCGGTGATCTCTCCCGTCAGGAGGATCCCCGCCGGACGGAAGGCAGGGGCGGGAGCCGCCGGAAGGGCCGAGCGTGCCGAGGCCGCCCTCCCGCATCCCCACCCGGCCAGAAGAGACGCCGAGAGAATCCCCGTAATCAGGAGCGAGCCCGCCCGCCCAGTCATCATGAAGGTTATACGGGAGAAGGGCCCGCGATGTCTCGGGAGAGCCCGGGACCGTCCGCTGGGTCGGGGTCTACGAACCGGCGAAGGGGTTTCGCACGGTCACGTTTTCCAGCACCTGGCCGTCCTGCAGGTCCTCCGTCCAGAGCGTCTCGCAGTGGAGCCTTCGGGCACTCTGCAACACGAGGGAGTCCCAGAACGAGAGCCGGAAGCGGGTGGAAAGGTCGATCGCGGAGAGGAGATCCGTGCGGTCGGGACAGTGGAGGTGCCAGTGTGAGAGCTGATCGACGAGGACGCGAGCCTCCTCTATGGGGAGCGGTGCGGGCACTTTGCGAGTGATGGTCACGAAGAATTCCTGGAGAACCTGGAGACTCGTCGACGCCTCTCGTGATTCTGCCAATGAGGCGATGAGCTCCTTTGCCCGTGACCGCTTCGCGCCGGCGGAGACGTCGAACGCGTACACCAGGACGTTCGTATCCAGAAACTGCCGGTGGGCGTCACCGGGCATGCAGGTCGTCCCGGCTCCAGCCGATCGTCCCCCCGGTTCCCAGGTCGCGCGCCCTCTCCAAGCTCAGAACCAGCCCGTCCATGGCCCTCCGATACGCATCGTCTCGCTCGACCTCTTTCGCCATGAGGGAGGTCAGGAGCGCGGAGACCGATGTGCCTCGCTCCGCTGCCAGGACCTTCACCTTCCGCAGAAGGTTCTTGGACAGGGCCAGTGTGATGTTCTGGTTGGCATCCGCGTCCGGCTTCACGAGTTGTAGTGTAGCACGAGAATACGTGGAACCAGCGTTGAAATCTCCGAAACGCTCTCCTACCGGGGCGTCACCGTGAAGGTGCAGTCGGCTTTTCCGCCCTCGGGGACGGCGCAGAACTCGCCTGGCCGGGCCTGGAAGCTGTCAGGGAAGAAAACGTGGAAGAGGTACCGGCCGGCGGACGGAACCCGCGTGGAAAAGCGACCCGACTCGTCAACGCGGAATTCCGAGATCCAGCGGTCGTCTTCTGTCGCCAGGACACCCCAGATCGGGGATGTCGATCCGGGGTCCCGGCGGATGTCGCCCGCGACCGGGAAACCCTCGCAACGGAAGGCGACAGAAGCCGTCAGCCCGTCCTCTACCAAGAGCCGCGTGTTCGAGGTCAGCGAGGCCGAGGCAAAGGCGAAGAACCCCGACCCTCCCTTGATGGTCCACTGGATTCCGACGTGGTGCTCGCCGGGTGATACGTTGCCGAGCTCGAACTCCCCCTTTCCGTTGGGGTCGAGCTGCGTCTGGAGAGTCGGGGCACCCACGGGCTGGACCCGGATGCCTAGTTCCGCGAGCTCGGCCGGGTTGCCGCAGACTCGGATCTTCAACGTTCCGCCGTGAGTCAGGAGGACGCGGGCCTCGGACGATTCCTTCGACACAGGAACCCTCTGCCTCGCGTATCCGGGGTTGGACGCCAGAAGAGTGACGTCGGCGTTAGGGACCGAGCCCAAGCTGAAGCGGCCGTCCTCGCCCGTCAGGGTAGAAGCCGTGGTCTCGGGAACCGATACCGACGCTCCATGAAGAGCTTGCCCTGTTTTCGCGTCCAGGACGACACCGGTGATGGTCCGGCCCCTGGCGAGCACGACGTCACCCAGATCGAGGATCTCCTTGTCCGGGGACACAGGGACAGCGACCTGCCGGATCAAGTAACCCTGTGAGGAGAAGCGAAGTGTCAGATCTCCCGGTGAACTGCGAAACAGCTCGAAAGCTCCATCGGTTCCCGGGGGTTGAACGGTCGCCGAGGAGTTGGACCGGTTGTCCCGATACCGGGCCCAGATCTGAACACCCGGAATCGGGTCGTTCTTCTCGTTGACCACCTTGCCCCGAATCAACTGGGCTCTCTCGAGAGTGATGTCGAACCCGCCTTCGCCTGACCAGGTACCGGTCGTCGTGACGAACCCCTTTGCCGACGCCGTGAATCTAAGCGTTGCGATCGGCAGGCCTACGAATGTGAACTCTCCCGAACTCGAGGTCTCGGCCTTCCAGCCTGACTGCTGAACGCTGACGCGAGACGGATCGGAGAGCCGGACTTGGGCCCCTTGGATCGGCGCGCCGGCGGTGTCCCTGACGAAGCCGCGAACGATCAGGCCCCCACGGACTTCATGGGTTCCCACATGGTGCGACGTGGGCTCCTTCACCGTGACCCTCACGGCCTCGGAGGCGATCTGCGGCCCTTCCCAGCCGAGCCAGTAATCGCCCACCGGGACGTCCTCGAAGGTCACCGCCTTTGCCTCCGGTGCCTTTGGCAGCAAAGCCTTCTTGGTCTCGAGGCTCTTCCCCCTGCGGCCGCCCTCGTCCCGGGAAAGCGAAATCTCGGCCAGCCACTCCTGGTTCTTTTCCGACGAGACGAGGGCCGCGGAGACGGAGCCCAGGGCCTTCAGCTTGACCGTCTGTTCTCCAGCGACGATGCGCGTTTCCAGAGTGGCGAACCCGGGCGCCGTGATCCGAACGAGAATGTCTGTCCCCGAAATCGGGATGGGGCGTGCGGTGAGGGGCGTACAGCCACCCTCCGTGACGGCGCATACCGAGGCCTTCACCGTCCGCCCGAGGCGGTCGGTCACCTCGAGCTCGGCCGCTCCCTCGGCGTGGAGAATCCCGGGCAACCAAAGGGAGGCAAGGAGCAGGAACGCAAGGCGCTTCATCGGGATCTTTCCCTGGCGGGGGCTCGGAGGGAGCAGGATGTTCATGGGCGCGGTTGTGTGGGAGGAGAGGGTGCCGGCGAAGGGGCCTCGGCCCGAGTGAGATAGAGCGTCTCCGAAGTCCAGCCAGACGACAGGGGCCAGCTCTTGATGATCCCGTATCCGGGATCCCTCGCCGAGAGCCAGAACTGGATGTCCGGAGCGGGCGGCACGGGGAGCCAGTAGAAGTTGAGCCACGCGATCTGGCCCCTGACGTTCTTTTGCTTGACGAGCTCGTAGACGCGGGCCGCGCCCAGGTAGGGGTCGCTGAAGACGTCGGAGAGCCGGTGCCGGGTACAGTGAGCCAGAGCTCCGACCTCTCCTTCCATTCCGATGACGGCGCCGGGCGGGAGGTGCGAGTCGAGCCAGTGGCCGATCCGCCTGTACTCCCTTGCGTCCGTCCAGTTCGAGTGGAGGGGCGGCAAGAGAAGAGCTCCGCCCCTGAGGAAGTACGGCGCGAAAAGAGCGAGCTGGAGCAGCAGGGGAAGAGCCAGAGGGAGCGGACCGCCTCCACCCTCCAGCCTGTGTGCGAGCGATGAGAGGACGGCCGCGCCACAAAGAGTCAGTCCCGCCACCGCCGGCACGTAGTACCAGTGGTAGGGGGCGACCTTCAGCGCCGTATAGGCGGCCGCGTGCGCCGTGCTGAATGAAAGCAGGAGGAGGACCAGCTGCCTCGGCTGAGTACGCCAGGTGAGGGGAAGACCGATCGCCAGCGCCGGAACGAGGAGCGCCGCCGTGAAGGACCACGGGTACCGGGAGAAGTAGTCGGCGAGGCCCCAGAGGTAGTCCGATCTCCCCCAGGGAGCGTCCTTTTTTATGACAAAGGTGAGAGGGACGAGGGAACCGAGCTCGAGCCACGAGAACCAGAGCCAGGGGATGAGTGTCGCCGCGTAAATCCCCCCCACGGTCCCCGCCGTTCGCACCCGGCGGTCGACGCCGAGAAACCCCGTGAGAAGAAAGAGGAGAACCAGGCCGGTGAGCAAGACACCGTCCGGACGGGCCAGGGTCAGAAGGGCCATAGCCACGCCTGCCAGTCTCCAGCGCCGTTCGAAGACCAGGAGGATCGAGGAGAAGAGGAGCGTGACGAAGAGGAGAGATTCAAGGCCAATCGTGGAAAGGAGGAGGGGAGACGCGGCAAGCGAAACGAAGGCCGTCAGGGCGAAGACGCCGGGGGCCGGAAAGCTCTGGCTCATTCGCCAGAGGATCCTGGAGACGGCCATGAGGAGGAGGGCTGCCAGGAGGAGCGCCGCATTCTCCGGCCCCGGGACGATGAACGAGAGGGCCGTCAGGAGCATGACGTTGAGGGGCGAGGTGGCCGTGTTCGTCGTCAGCTCCGGGTAAAAGCCCCACGTTCCCGCCTCCAGGAGGCTGTTCACATAGCGAAAGGTGATGTAGGCGTCGTCGATGAAGCGGTCCCCGAGAGCCATCAGCAAGAGACAAGAGGCGACCGCCGGCAGGACGATCGTCTCGAAGACTCTCGCGGTGGACTTGCCGGGGACCTTCCCGGGCGCCTGGCCTCCCGCTGCCTCCAAAGCTCGCTCCTCCTTCCCCGCGTCGAGACGCTCAGGGTTTCTCGAGGATGAGGCCGCCGATGAGTTCGATGAGTTTTCTCCCCTCTTCCTTGTTGAACGGCTCGTCATAGAACCTCGCGAGGTCGAGGGGCGGCAGGAACTCCATCGTCGCCGTCTTGCCGACGCGGCCGGGAATCTGTCCCTTCAAGAGGAGGTCCCGGAACCCGCGAATCCGCATGGGGACGACCGTGGCCTGGGCGCGATGAAGGAGCTGGGCGATGCCGGGCCGGATCGGTGCATCGACTTTCGTCGTGCCGGTCGGGAAGTGGAGGAGCCAGCCTTCCTTGATGGCCTGCTCGACCTTCGAGACGCCCTCGAGGTCGACGGGCCGCTTGATGTCGACTCCGCCCTCCCTGAAGCTGCGGCGGAACGTGACACCCCCCGCGAGAGTCAGGATCTCGGTGACCAGGTTCTTCTTCATCGTCTCCGTGGCGGCCGAAAACCGGATGAAGGGGTCCTCGAGCGGCAACCCCATCCTCATGTAGACGAGGTCATAGAGCGCGATCGCCTCGGTGAAGTAGGTCTGGTGGTTCGAGAGGAAGATGACGTTCTTCCGGGGGAGCGCGAGAAGGAGTTCCTGGTTCTTGATCTCGACCGTGTTCAGGACGCGGAAGTACGGGAACGTCAGCCCGTAGCCGACGAACCGGATGAGGTTCCTCCTCAGGAACCGCTCGGAACCGGTCATGAGGGGTTCGGGTGAAGCCGAAGCTGCCTCCGTCATCATCAATCAGGCCCCCTCACTTCGCGGCGAGAAGCTCGATTCCCCACAGAACCATGTCCGTCTGCAGCGGTTGGCCCCCGAGACGCCGGAGCATCGACGAGATCTGGCCCCGGTGGTAGCTGCCGTGGTTGACGACATGGCGGACGACGACCCAGAGCGGAGCGGACTTCTCCTCGAGCTTGAGGTTCTTCCAGGTGAACGGAGCGCTCAGCTCCTCCGGGGTGAAGCGCGCGACGGCCGCTTCCAGGCGGTCCTGGGAGTCTCGGAGGAGAGCCTCTGCGCTGGCGAAGGTGGGGAGCTCCGCAACCGTCGGGAGGCGGGTGGCGTCTTGTCTGGAGAACCGGACGGCCCAGGCCTCCGAGGCTCCCGCCAGGTGGACGAGTGTGGCCCTCAAGGAAGGCCAGCCTCCGCCCATCTCCTTCGTGTAGTCATCCTCGGAGAGGGGGCGCAGGGCGTTCAGCACCCGTTCGTTGGCCCAGCGGTTGTACGCGTAGAGAGAGATGATCTCGTCCTTCATTTCGTTGGGTCCTCCACGATCCGGTGAGTGAGGGTTCCGAGGCCGTCGATTTCGAGGGTGATGGTGTCGCCCGGCCGGAGCCACTGGTTGTCGGTGATCTTGGAGCCATTGAGCTCGAGAAAGCAGCCGGTTCCCACGGTTCCCGAGCCGATGACTTCGCCGGGTTCGAGAACCACGCCATCCGCTGCCCGCTGGATGATCTCGGCGAAAGTCCAGTCCATCTGGCTGGCGTCGCCCTCGCTGACCTTCGTGCCGTTGACGTGAGCCGTCATCTTCGCGGTGAGGACGTTCCCCTTCGGCGACGGCATGAGGCGGGGGGCGAGCTCGTCCCGGGTGACGAGCCAGGGGCCCAGGGCGGTCGCGAAGTCCTTGCCCTTGGCGGGACCGAGGTTCAGTTTCATCTCCTCCATCTGGAGCGCGCGGGCCGAGAAGTCGTTCATGATGCCGTACCCGGCAATGGCGGCGTCGGCCTCCTCGAGGGTGGGGTTGGTGATCCTCCTGCCGATGACGGCGAAGAGCTCGAGTTCGAAGTCGAGCTTCTCGAGGCGGCGGCTGCCGACTCGAAGGTCTCCCGGTCCGATGATGGCCATGTGGTTGGTGAAGTAGAAGACGGGGAACTGGTCGAACTCGGGGATCATTCCGAGGCCCCGGTTCCTGCGTGCGGTCTCGACGTGCTGGCGAAAGGCGTAGCCGTCCCGGACCGAGACCGGGCGCGGGAGGGGAGCGAGGAGCTCCAGGCCGGCCTCGTCCGCAAACACGCTCTCTGGGAGATCTTCGGCGGCCGAGACGAGGCCGCGGAGGGCGGCCATGCGGGCGGGGCCGCCCCGGAGGATTTCGAGGACGGATGTCCCCTCGTAGCGGGGTTCGGCCTTCGCGAAGTCGAGGATGCGACCGCCGGGGAGAACGGCCCCCGCTCTCTCGGTCCCGGACGGGAGGTGTCGGAACGTGACGAGTTTCATCGCGGCCGTTTATACGACAAATCCTGGTAACCTCCCGGCTACGTCTGCCCCGGCCTCCTCGGCCGGGACTCTCGCGAAATCACTCTCACCCGAGAGCCGAAGAGGTGTCCTTCCGATGAAAGTCCATGAGTACCAGGCGAAGGAGGTCCTCCGTCAATTCGGTGTGACGACTCCACGCGGAAAAGTCACCAGTGATCCCGAGGAAGCGCGCGCCATCGCGCAGGAGCTCGGGGGCCGTGCCGTCGTCAAGGCGCAGATTCATGCCGGAGGCCGCGGCAAGGGCGGCGGCGTGAAGCTCGCCAAGACTCCCGACGAGGCGGTGGAGCACGCGAGGAAGATCCTCGGAATGAACCTCGTGACGCACCAGACGGGGCCCGAAGGGCGGATCGTCAAGAAGATCCTCATCGAGGAGGCTCTCGACATCGCTCGCGAGCTGTACATCGGGGTGGTGCTCGACCGCGCGATCGGAAAGCCCGTCATGATGGTCTCCAAGCAAGGGGGCATGGAGATCGAGGTCGTCGCGGCCAACGATCCCTCCGCGATCGTCAAGGAACCGTTTGACCCCGCCTGGGGACTCGAGGGGTTCCAGGCGCGCAAGCTCGCTTACGCGCTCGATCTTTCGGGCGACACGCACAAGAAAGCCGTGAAGTTCCTTCAGGCCCTCGCGAAGGCCTACGTGGAGACGGATGCCTCGCTGGCCGAGATCAACCCGCTTCTCATCACGGGCCAGGGGGACGTCCTCGCTCTGGACGCGAAGATGAACTTCGACGACAACGGCCTCTTCCGCCACCCGGCGATTCAGGCCTACCGAGACCTCGACGAGGAAGACCCGCTCGAGGTGGAGGCTTCCAAGTTCGGTCTGAACTACATCAAGCTCGACGGTAACGTCGGCTGCATGGTGAACGGCGCGGGCCTGGCGATGGCTACCATGGACATCATCCAGTACGTCGGCGGGCAGCCCGCCAACTTCCTGGATGTCGGGGGCGGGGCCAACGAGGAGCAGGTCAAGAACGCGATGCGCATCATCCTCTCCGACAAGAACGTCAAGGCGGTGCTCATCAACATCTTCGGCGGCATCATGAGGTGCGACATCATCGCCAACGGTGTCGTCAACGCCGTCAAGGAGATCGGGATCACGGTCCCCGTCGTCGTCCGGCTCGAGGGGACGAACGTCGAGGAGGGCAAGGAGATCCTGAGGCACTCGGGACTCGCGGTCATCCCGGCCGACGGGATGAAGGACGCCGCGGAGAAGGTCATCGCGGCTGTGGGAAAGGCGGCTTGAGATGTCAGCGTGGATCAGTACGGAAACGAGAGTCGTCGTCCAGGGACTGACGGGCCGCGAGGGCAAGTTTCACGCCCTCGCCTGCCGTGACTACGGCACGAAGGTTGTCGCGGGAGTGACGCCGGGCAAGGGGGGAACGACCGTGGAGGGAATCCCGGTCTTCAACACCGTGGCCGAGGCTGTCCAGCAAGCGGGAGCCAACACGGCGATGGTGTTCGTTCCGCCCCCGGCCTGTGCCGACGCCATCATGGAAGCGGCGGACGCCGGGATCGGCCTCATCGTCGCCATCACGGAGGGGATCCCCGTGAACGACATGATCCGGGCCAAGGCGTTTCTCGCCACGAAGCCCGGGAGCCGCCTCATCGGACCGAACTGCCCCGGCATCATCCGCCCGTCGGCGAAGGTGAAGATCGGGATCATGCCGGGCCGCATTCATCGAGCGGGCAAGGTCGGGATCGTCTCCCGCTCGGGAACGCTCACCTACGAGGCCGTCGGACAGACGACCGCCCTGGGCCTCGGCCAGTCGACGTGCATCGGCATTGGCGGCGACCCGGTGAACGGAACCAACTTCATCGATGCCCTGACCTTGTTTGCGGACGACCCCGAGACCGAGGCCGTCATCCTGATCGGCGAGATCGGTGGGAGCGCGGAGGAAGAGGCCGCGGAGTGGATCAGGGCCAACCTGAAGAAGCCCGTCGTGTCCTTCATCGCGGGCCGGACCGCTCCTCCGGGACGACGCATGGGGCACGCCGGAGCCATCATCTCGGGGGGCAAGGGAACCGCCACCGAGAAGGTCGCGGCCTTGAGGGCTGCCGGAGTGCGCGTCGCGGATTCACCGGCTCTTCTCGGTGCGACTCTGAAGGAAGCTCTCGAAGGATAAGAAAGGAAACCCGAAGTGGAAAAGACGTTCGCCATCATCAAGCCCGACGCCGTCGAGGCGAAGAACGCCGGGAAGATCCTCGCCCGGATCGAAGCGGAAGGCTTCCGCGTCGTCGCGATGAAGCGCCACGATATCTCCAAGGCCGAGGCCGAGGGCTTTTACGCGGAGCACAAGGAGAAGGGGTTCTTCGGTTCGCTCGTCGCCTACATGACTTCCGGGCCGGTCTTCGTCGCGGTTCTCGAGCGTGAGAACGCCGTGGCGCACTGGCGGGCGGTCATGGGGGCCACCAACCCCGCGAACGCAGATGCGGGGACGATCCGCAAGGAATTCGGCCAGTCGATCGAGCGTAATGCCGTCCACGGCTCCGCCAACCCGGCGGACGCGGCACGCGAAGTGACGTTCTTCTTCTCTCAGGCGGAGATCCTCTGAGCCCCTAGGGGGCCGGGGCTCCGGGCACGCCGCATGACCGGGCCGCGAGCCATTGCCGTCCTCGTGACGCTGATGAGCCTCGCGGCCCTTCGTGTCTCTGCGCAGAGCCTGGGGGGCGGCTTCGGCCGGACCGCCACCCCGGCTCCTGCTCCTCCGCAGCGACCCGCGCCCGTTCCGCAGCTGGGTCGCGTACCCGCGACTCCGACGCCTCAGCTGGCCCCGAGGACCACTCCGGCTCGTCCGGCTCCGTCCGCGGTCACCGAGCCGCAACGCCAGCAGGCAGAGGTGGCCGTTGGGTACGTCCTGGTTCCCGCGGTGATCACCGACCGGAAGGGCCGGACGGTCGCCGGCCTCAAGCAGAAGCAGGTCACGCTCCTTTCGGACGGTCTTCCCGTGGCCTTAGATTTCTTCGAGAGAAGCGAGGACGCGCCCGTTTCCTTCACGCTCCTTCTGGATGGCTCGGGATCGATGGGACTCGTGGGGAAGATGGACGCCGCCCGGGCCGCGATCCGGACGCTCCTCTACAACCGGAAGCCGGGAGACGACTTTTGCCTCCACGTCTTTTCGGAGGGATCGATGCGCCAGGTCGTGCCCTTCACGACTGACGCAGGGGCGATCTGGCAGGCCGTTCTTGCCATCAAGCCCTGGGGAAAGACGGCGTTTTACGACGCGCTCGCGAAGATGCCGGGCGAGAGCCTGCAAGGGAAGAACGGATCGAGGGCAATCATCCTTCTGACCGATGGCCTGGACAACGCCTCCAAGCTCACGCGGCAGGAACTGTCGGCGTACCTGGAAGGGATCGACGTCCCTGTCTACCCCCTCGGCCTCCGTTCCTCCGCCATCCCGTTGAAGGCAGAGAAGGGACAGAGCGCGGAAACGGTCCTGAACCTCGAGGTTCTCGGGGAGGTGGCGCGGGCTTCCGGAGGCCGGCTCTCGGTGGGAACCGACACCGCGACCCTGGAGGCTGCGGTGGCCTCCCTCCTCAGGGATCTGCGCTCCCAGTACCTGATCGGGTTCACCCCGACGGGCAAGGGTCCAGTAAAATTCCGCAAGTTGACCTTGCGGTTGGATTCCGGAAACAAGCCCGTGCGGATGCGGGCGGGGTACCGCGGCACCGAACCACCTCTCCTGCCCGAGGCCAGGGCCGGGAAGTGAACTCCAGACACTACGAAACGAAGGGGGAAGCGCAGACATGAAGACGAGACACAGAAATACCCTGGTGATGCCCCTGGGAATCCTGTTCGCGGCAGCCACCTGGGGCTGCGCGACCACCTCCTCGGTCGATCAGAAGATCGCCGCCGCCCAGGCGGCCAGCGACAAGAAGATCGAGTCCGTCGAGCAGCAGGTCGAGGATCTGCAGGAGCGCCAGAAGAAGACCGAGACGGCGGTCCAGACTCAGGGCCAGGAGATCGAGAAGCTCTCCCAGACGGCCCAGGACGCGCTCAAGAGGGCGCAGGAGGCCGGGGTCATCGCCAAGGGCAAGGTCGTCATGCAGGAGTCCTTCTCCGAGGACAGGATCCGGTTCAAGACGGGTTCGTACGAGCTCGTCAAGGACTCCAAGGCGGCCCTGGACGAGTTCGGCGCGAAGCTGAAGGGCCTCGACAAGAGCATCTATCTGGAGATCCAGGGCCACACCGATGACACCGGCAGCAGTCAGAGCAACGACATGCTCGGGCAGCAGAGGGCCGAGGCCGTCCGTCGCTACCTCTCCCGCGAGCACAAGGTTCCTCTCGGCCGGATGTCGACGATTTCCTACGGCGACACGGCCCCCGTCGAGTCGAACAAGAACGCGAAGGGCCGGGCGAAAAACCGCCGCGTCGTGATCGTCGTTCTCGAGTAGCCGGAACCGGCCGGTCCCGCGCAGGACGTTCAACGCGTGGAGGGCCGGCCTGGTGGTTCGAGTCTGGCTTGCTCGGAGTGTCGCCGGAGCCGGGGGCGGCTGGATGTCCCCGATGTGTCCCCGTGCTGGCTTCAGGCGGCTACAAGGGGAGCTTTGTGGAGCGGTGTGTAGATCGGACCGGCGGGCGCCAGCTCGCTCTTGTAGAGGACGATCTCCGAGAGGTGCTGGTTCCCGAAGGTCTTCGAGAGAGGCACGAGGGCCTCGCGGATCCCACGAGCCTCTCTCGGGTCCTTCACGCGGCCGATCGTCAGGTGCGCGGCGAAAGGCCGCGTCTCGGCGTCGAATCCCTCCGCGCCCAGTCCCTGATCGAGCTCTCGGGCGATGAGCTCGAGGATCTGCGCTCCCAGGGAGGCCCCCGCCCAGACAATCCTCGCGTCCCCTCGCGGCGGAAAAGCCCCGAGACCGGCCAGGGTGAGGTCGAAGGCAGAGTGGGTGCCCGCCACGGCGTCGAGGACGGCGGAAACCGTCTTGACTCGGCCTGGGTCGACCTCGCCCAGGAACTTGAGCGTGTAATGAAACTGGTGCGGGGGAACCCACTTGACGCCCCGAAAGCGGCGGAGGGGCTGAATGGCCTCCGTCAGGGCCTCGATGACCTCGCGTGAGGAAACGGACGCGGCGAGAAAACAGCGGATGAGCGATGGACGGGTCACGTTCTCCTCCACGGTCTACGATACGCTCCAGGACTGACGGGAGAGATCGATGACGCGGACGCTGTCGCTTGCCCTTCTCGGACTTGCCTTTCCCCTGCTTGCCCAGACCTCCTCGCCCGTGGCACCGGCTCTTTACTCCGAGGCCTTCACGCCCGACACCATGCGGGTCGACCTCTTCCACACCGGGGGCATGGGTCAGGAGATCTTCGCGCTCGACCGGGTGGTGAACGACGGTCCGTGGGCCGGCAGCACCACCCGGCTCGTCGATTCGCTCGACCTGGGCGACTACCGTTTCGAGGTCAGGGATCGGACGGCGGGCAAGACCCTCTACTCGCGCGGGTACTCGAGTCTCTACGCCGAATGGGCGACGACCTCCGAGCCACGAACGCGGCACCGGACGTTTCACGAGTCGCTCCGCTTTCCGTGGCCGAAGCAGGATGTGGAGATCCGAATCTTCTCGAGAGACAAGCAGAATGCCTGGCGCCTCCTCCACGCGCTCGAGGTCTCGCCCGAATCGATCGAGGTGAACCGCGCACGGTATCGCGGACCAGGGACCGTCATCCCGATTCTGGAGAACGGCTCGCCGGCCCAGAAGGTCGATCTCCTGATCCTCGGGGACGGATATGGGGCACAGGAGACGGCCAAGTTCCGCGCGGATGCCAGAAGGCTCGTCGATCTCCTGTTCACCCAGGAGCCCTTCAAGAGCCGCAAGACCGATTTCAATGTCCGGGCGATCGAGCTGCCGGCGCCGGAGCCCGGCGTCTTTCGCCCGCACGGCAAGGTCCACAGGCGGACGGCCCTTTCGACCCAGTACGGGGCACTGGGACTCGAGCGCTACCTTCTGACCTACGACAACCGCTCTCTGAGGGACATCGCCTCCCTGGCGCCCTACGACTTCCTCGAGATCCTGGTGAACGACGCCCAGTACGGGGGCGGCGGGATTTACAACTTCCAGGCGACCGTTTCGGTGGACACGGCGTTCGCTTCCTATGTCTTTGTCCACGAGTTCGGGCACCACTTCGCTGGGCTCGGGGACGAGTACTACACATCGGACGTGTCCTACGAGACGGGACAGCCGGATCTGCCGGAGCCCTGGGCGATGAACATCACGGCGATGAAGGACCCGAAGCGGCTGAAGTGGGGAGACCTGGTAGAGAAGGAGACGCCGCTTCCCACTCCGTGGCCGAAGGAGGAGTTCGAGAAGCGCAGCCGGGAGTTCCAGGCCGAGAGGAAGAAGCTCCTGGCCGAGGGGGCTCCTCCGGCGAAGATCGACGAGATGTTCCGGCGCCAGCAGGTGGAAGAGACGAAGCGGCTCGGCACCGGTCCCCATGCCGGCAAGGTGGGTGCGTTCGAGGGGGCGTCCTATGAGGCGAAGGGGCTCTATCGGCCCATGGCGGACTGCATCATGTTCACCCGGGACGAGGTGGGCTTCTGCCGGGTCTGCCAGCGGGCGATCACGAGGGTGATCGACGAGTACTCACGGCCGTGAGTCCTCACGGCCGTAGGCCTTCAGTCCTCGATCGGCTCGTCGTCGTCGGTCCCGAAGAAGAAGGCGTCGCCGCAGGCGCGGCTGCAGTAGTTCCGGGACCCGACCCGGTAGACGCAGTAGATGCAGAAGTGCTTCTTGCAGATCGGGCAGATGTCGACTTCCAGGGGCTCGCAGAGCCGGCCGCAGATGTCGCACGGGGTTCCGTCGTTTTCTTCCTTCGAGGTCCGGGTCCGGGTTTCATCGAAAGACGCCATGGAACTAGTGTACCGGAAGAACATCTGCTATCCTCCCTCGCCCGGCGGCACGTCCGGGAAGCCATGGCGGTGTAGCTCAGATTGGTTAGAGCAGGCGTCTCATAAGCGCCGGGTCGGTGGTTCGATCCCACTCACCGCCACCATTTAATTCACTCAAAAGCCCGTAGTTAGCGGGCTTTCTTGTTTTGGGGCTCCGGGTCGGATGTGCCCGTTCTCGGGGGTGTCTATGGGCTGGTGGGGCTCGTGGTGGGACCTCCGGCCGGATCTTTGGGGCGCCGAAAACCTCGTTCGCCTCGCTCGTGGAAACCCGCTTTCGGGCCGCCAGCACCTGGGCCGCGTCGTAAGGCTCTCGAGTCGTCGCTATGTTCTTGAGTTCGAGTGGGTTAGCTCCTCGAAGGTCTCGTAAGACTCCGGCAGTGGCGTCAGCTTCGCAAAGTCGGCGAGATCGGCGGGAAGGCGGATCTGTCCAATTCTTCTGTTCCTCTTGGAGGTGAGCCTTCTGGCGCGGGCAGGGCGCGTAAGATGACGAGGATGAGCGTGAGCGTGAACCGAGGTGCGCTTCCACAGGTTTCGGCCACGCAACCCGGTGGAGCAGCTTCCAGTCAGATCAGCCGCGTGCTTAGCCGGACCACCATCGGCGCGCCCAAGTTGGACTCGCTCTACTGGCGGTCGCGGCCCTTCGGGGAACGCTTGGAGGCACTGGAGGAGATTCGGCAGGAATTCCATCGGTGGAAGTACGGTGCTGAACCAAGACTTCAGAGAGTTCTTTCGATTTCTCGACGATAGCGGCGGGACAACCGTCCGAGATCATCGTCACTCGGTGGTGGTCGGCCCGTAGCTGCCACCGCCGGCGAGGCGGCGGGCGAGGAAGCGGCGTTCCGGCTCGGTTCGGGCGAGGGCGAGCGCCTCGTGGTAGGCGGCGGCTGCCTCTTCGTGGCGCCCAAGCCGCCTCAGCAGGTCGGCACGGGCGGCGGGCAGCAGGTGATAGCCGGCGAGCAGGCGCCGTTCGGCGAGTTCGTCGAGCAGGGAAAGTCCCGCGGCCGGCCCCTCGGTCATCGCCACGGCGACCGCCCGATTCAGCGAGACGACCGGCGACGGTTCGACCTCTTCGAGGAGGCGATACAGCGCCGCGATCTCGCGCCAGTCGGTTTCCGAGGCGCTGGCGGCCCGCGCGTGGACGCCGGCGATCGCCGCCTGCAGGGCGAACGGCCCCGGGGGCCGGCGGGCGCGCAACGCCTGTTCGACCAGCGTCAGGCCGTCGCGAAGCTTCGCCCGTTCCCAGCGCGAGCGGTCCTGCTCCTCGAGGAGCACGAGTTCTCCTGCCTCGTCGAAACGCGCCGGGCGGCGGGCGTCGGTCACCAGCATGAGGGCCAGAAGGGCGATCGCTTCGCTCCTCCCGGGCAGGAGCGCCACCACCAGTCGCGCAAGGCGAATGGCCTCGGCACAGAGGTCGGCGCGAACCCCGCGGTCGCCGGCGGTTGGGGCGTAGCCCTCGTTGAAGACCAGGTAGATGGTGCGCAACACGGCTTCCAGCCGCGCCGGCAACTCTTCTTCCGCAGGCACTCGGTAGGGAATCCGGGCGGCGCGGATCTTCGCCTTGGCGCGCACCAGGCGCTGCTGCAGGGTCGCCACGGGCACCAGCGGAGCGCGCGCGATCTCATCGCTCGCGAGACCGCAGAGGGTGCGCAGGCTCAGCGCCACCTGCGCTTCAGGCGCGAGCGCCGGGTGGCAACAGGTGAAGATGAGGCGCAGCCGCTCGTCGGGAAAGCCGGTTTCGATCTCCCCGAGCGTCATCGGCGGCTCGGTTGCCCCTTCCGTCCACTCACTCGCCAGCTCCTGAAGCTTGCGCCGGTCGAGCGCCACTCGCCGCAGGCGGTCGATCGCCTTGAAGCGTGCCGTCGAGACGAGCCAGGCGCGTGGCTGCGCGGGCAGGCCCTCGACCGGCCAGCGCTCGACGGCGACCGCGAGCGCCTCCTGCAGCGCCTCCTCGGCGAGGTCGAAGTCACCCAGAAGCCCGATCAACGTCGCCAGGGCCCGGCCGCCTTCCGCGCGGTAGATCCGCTCGACCGCGCTCTCGCTCACCCCGTTCTCGATCATCCAGCGCGACGGAAGCGGAAGACCTCGTTTTTCCGGCTGCCGTCCTCGAGCTTCATTGCGACCGTCACCACGAGGATCTCGGCTCCCTCACGGCGGAACACGATCGGGCCGAACGCGAACGCATCGCCCTCGACCCTGGTCAACGCCCAGGCCTGCACCTGGTCCCGCTCCTCCCATCCCTTGAGGTCGGCGTGGAAGTGCTTGAGGCGCAACTCGAGCTGGCCGGACGTG
The DNA here is from genome assembly GCA_022071945.1 of Thermoanaerobaculia bacterium. Taxonomy (GTDB): domain Bacteria; phylum Acidobacteriota; class Thermoanaerobaculia; order UBA5066; family UBA5066; genus JAJVIN01. The sequence goes on from JAJVIN010000032.1 coordinate 60,936, forward strand.
TTCGAAGCCAGGGTCAGGATCTCGTAGAACGCGACCTGGCCCCCCTTGATCGAGCGGAAGGTGCCTAGCATGGCGCCGCCCTTCTCCGGCAGCCAGACCTCCTCGGCGATCCCGCCCAGGCCCTCGCCGACCCAGCGGCCGGCGAGCCAGGCGAAATCGGCCATCGAGGCCCGGGGCGCTGCCTCAGCGGTGGCCGGGGGCCGCGTCGGCGGTGGGCTCGCGGCGACGGGAACGCACGTGCCCGCTGTCAGCCAGGCCAGCCCGGCCAGCGTCGCGGCGCGTGTCATTCCGGGCCCGCCGGCATCTCGTGCGTCACCACGGGCCGCACCTCGACCGCTCCGGTCCGAGCAGCCGGGATGCGGGCGGCGACCGCGATCGCGTCGTCGAGGTCGACGGCGTCGACGAGGTAGAAGCCGCCAAGTTGCTCGCGCGCCTCGGCGAAGGGCCCGTCGCTGACCAGCGTGCGCCCGCCGCGTACCCGCAGAGTCGAGGCGCTGGAGACCGGCTCCAGTTCCTCCCCGCCGCGGAGTTTGCCCGCGGCGGCGAGATCGCGTGAGAGTTGGAAGTACTCGCCGAGCGTCGCCTCACGTTCGGCCTCCGAGAGCTGCTGCCAGCGGCTTTCTTCGTCATAGATCATCAGCAGGTATTTCATTCGCTCCTCCTGGCGGGATCCTCCCGCGGTTCCGCCTTCTAGTCGAATGGCCGTGGCCCGGATCGACAGGCGCACGCGCTGCGCGAGGCGATCAGGCGACACTGTGGCTGGCCCAAGGTCCGGACACCATCCAGGGCCACGTCAGACTCGAGAAAGACCCGGCCAGACGTCCGCGATCGGCAGCCCGAGGGGCGCTTGCCCTGCCGGGAGGGGATCCGTTCGGTGCCGCCATCGCGGCGGGCTAGACCCCATCGCCGGAAACGGTGGCGGCCGCCACCCACGGCGCAGGTCTCCGTCCTGGCCTCGCCGTCACCGCTCTCGGCGCCATCGTCCTGCTCCTCGGAGTCGTGGCGTGGTCGAGCCAGGTCAACCTCTATCGACGGACGGGGAGGCTACATCTGCCGGAAGAGGTGCAAGAAGGGCCGGCTGACCGCAAGGGTCTCGGTTCGTCCCTCGAGGTGAATCACGGCCGTCTCGTTGTCGGGCCTCTTGACATGCCGGATTGCGTGCAGGCTGACGACGGCGGAACGGTGAACCTGCACGAAACGCGAAGGGTCGAGACGGGTGGCGAGTTCCTTCAGGGGAGTGCGGACCACCGCCTCTCTCGGATCACTGAATGGTGAGCGCCGTTGGAAGGCGCCATCGGGAGGCGCGCCTTTTCCCTGCCGCCGGATTCCAGCCGAGCCTCGCAAAGCCCGGCTGGTCCGTCCGGTTCGTAGTCGCTGTCTCTCCCTGCCAGCCGGACGTCCCTCCGGCTACCGCCGCCCCGATGCTCGAGCCATTCTGCGGGTCGAACACCGACGCTCACGTCACCGCAAGAGCACGGTCATTTGACGTCGCACATCCCCTTGGCGTTCCACTTCCCCTTGGACCCGTCTTTCGACTTCCACGTTCCGTCGAACGTGTTCTCCACCTTGGTCTGGCTGAGTTCCTTGTCGACGTACGTACCTGTCCAGTCGAACGTGGCACCTTTGGACGAGCCGCTCTTGTAAACCTGCCTGAAGTCACACTTCGAGTCGTCGCACTACCCGGTCAGGACGGACGCCCCCTCCGCGTCGTCGTCACTCCCGGAGACCTTCCACGACGCCCCCTCGCAGACGAACTTCATCTTCCACGTGATGGAGGGGACCATTCGGGTGACGAAGCGTCCACGTACAAGGCTGTTGCAGGAGAACGTGGTCGACACGTCGATCCCTCGGGCCCCTAGCCCTAAAACAAGCGCGTTGCCCGACCGTCTCGGCCGGTGCGTGTTGGCGACCCAGCGAGAAGGCGTAGGATGGTCGCAACAGTCTGGCAACCGGCATTTTGCAGCATGCGTGCGCTGTCGCCATTGTG